>JBDSBR010000027.1:0-68500 GCA_039921505.1 Chitinophagaceae bacterium | reverse complement strand
AATCCCAGGTGCCCAACTCAGCTGCTTCAATAGCAAAATTCAGTTGGTCCTTGCTTTCGGCTATTTTTTTTAAATTATTTACTTTTTCAGTTGTTTCAATTACGGTAACCAGCACGCCACCTACTTCACCGTCTTCTAACCTAATAGGACTGTAAGAAAAATCAAAAACACATTCTTCCACAAATCCATTCCTGTCCAGATGCAAAATAAAGTCGGGAAAGCCAACCGGTGTACCTTGCATTACACCTTCAAACATGGGTCCGATGGTAGACCATATTTCTTCAAAAGTTTTGCGTGTGCTGATGCCCAATGCCTGCGGATGTTTTGTAGCGCCAAGAATAGGACGGTAACCATCGTTATACAATTGAATGTATTCGTTGCCCCAGGCTATGTACATACCAAAAGGACAATCAAGCATGATACGTGTTGCTATACGTAAACTTTGCGGCCATGTATCAGGACTGCCAACAGCGGTTTTTGACCAATCAAATGAACGGATAAGTTCTCCCATTTGGCCGCCGCCACTAAGAAACGCAGGTATTATTTTTTCTTTCGCCTTCATGATTTATTATTGAATGCTTTGAGCATTTTTTTGTAAAAATGTAAATTTGTTTTGAAGAGAAAGAAAACGATTTTAAAATTATTTGTCTTTGTCCAGTTTACATTGCTATTGTTGTGTATTTCGTTTGTCTGGAGTAACAGGAACCCGGACATTTATTTCGCAACCTTTACCCGGCGAGGAAATAATTTCAACTTTCCCATTCAGCATTTGCCCTCTTCTCCGTATATTTTCTAATCCAATTCCTTCTTTTTTTGTTTGAATATCAAAGCCCTTCCCATTGTCCTTTACCTGTAAATGGATTTCATGATTCACTGACCGGATATTGATCTCTACTGCAGACGCCCCGGCATATTTCAGGATATTACTCAGCTGCTCCTGCAAAATCCGGTAAAAGGTAAGTTGAGTATTGTTATCGAGCGGTTTTTTAAACGCGTCAATATGAACCGAAACTGAAAGTTTTTCTTCCAATTTTAAGCTCTTTATAAGCCAGGCTATTTTCTCATCCAATATAGTATCCGATTCAACCAAAGGAGCTAACTGGTGCGAAAGCCGCCGTAATTCATTAACGGCTTCAGTATTATATCGCTTCAGGTCATCCAGTATCGCAGAGACGGCTTCCTTATCATCCAGTTTTCCCTGTACAAGATTCAGGTATAAGCCTGATGCTGCCAATATTTGCTTGACATTATCGTGCAATTCCATACCGATCTGAAGCCGTTCGCTTTCCTGGGCATTCAACACGGCCTGGGTAATTCTTCTTTCATCTTCAATACGATCAGTGATATCTACGAGTGTGCCGATGACAGCAGGCTCATCGTTATACAATATCATAGAAGCAATTACTTCTAGATGTAAAACGGCACCATCCTTCCGGACAGCCCTGAAAATATACTGTTGTTTTGTTCTGCGCTTGCTGATCCTTTTATCATAATTATTTCTTACCTGTTCAATGTCATCCGGATGAACCAATCCATCGAACGACATTTTGTTGATGAGTTTATTTTTTGAATAACCAAATATCTTTTCAAACCCCGGGTTTACATACACCAGTTTCCCGCTCTGAATAATATATATGCCTACCAAACTTTGCTCAACAATACTTCTGAATTTCTCTTCGCTTTCACGTAATACAGCCTCCGCCCGTTTCCTGTCATCAATGGGTTCGTTGAGGAGTCGTATACCGATCAATTTGCCTTGCAAGTCATAGACGGGGGAGGTTTTTGACTGGAACCAGAAATAATTGTCTGTTATACCTTTTGTTTTTATTTCTTCTACCCGGTAAATTCCTTTCAGCGAATCTTCGAACATGGAATAAAAAATGTGAGTACTGTCTGGAAACAGGTAGTCCCTGAAATCTGCACCGGTATACAGTTCCATTTCCCTGGTGATACGCATCCATTCCAGGGCCGTACTATTAAATTGCAAGATTTTATATTCCCCGGAAATAAGATAAATGGCTTCCTTTGTATTTTCGATTATGGCCTGGAACGTTTCTGCCTGTTCCTTTATAACAGCCTCCGCATTTTTTCTTTCGGCAGCACTGCCTACTATTGCTGCAATAGAGTTGATAAGAAATCTTTCTTCTTTCAGGAAGGGCCCTTCTTTTTCTTCCTGCATCTCCCGGGTATAAAAAACTTCCACCAATCCTGCGCTTTCCTTGTTTATTTTAATTGGTGCATCCTGCTTCCAAATTGAATCAGAAAAATTCCCGGATTCGAATGCCCTGCCCCGGAAAGTTATCCGGGCAGTTGTAATTTCGGGATACTGGTAAGATGGGGGTATAATATGAACCAGTTCCTGCAAAATATCTTCCATTGTTTTCCCGGCAGCATTTACTAATTCAGATATGCGATAAAGGCAATTGAGCTCCTTTACCCGCTCCCCGATATCGTGATTTATCTTTTTAAGTTCGGCATCCGCTCTTTTCCTTTCTGAAACATCTTCAACCTGTGTTACAAAATAAAGGGCTTTCCCCATTGCGTCGTAGACGACAGAACTGGTAATATTTACCCAAATTAAATTACTGTTTTTATGTATGTATCTTTTTTCAACAACATAGGTGTTAAGTTTCCCCGCTATAGCATTTTTAACAACGGAAAGACCTTCTTCAATATCATCAGGGTGTGTGAGATCAAAAAAGGTCATAGTTAATAACTCTTCCTCACTGTGCCCTGTGATCTGTGAAAATTTCTTATTAACTTTTAAAATGTTTCCCTCAACAGACACCATCAGCATGCCCATTGCTGAATCCTCAAAGGCACTTCTGAAATTGGATTCGCTCAGGGCAACTCTTTTTTGAGCGATACGAAGCTCCGTGATGTCTCTTCCTATTGCAAGGATCAGGTTTTCAGCAACCCTCCTGACATTAATCTCCATTTCAATGATCGACCTGTCTTTTTTCTGTAATCGTCTTTCCCTTATAATTTGCTGGCCTTTTAAAACCGGTTCGAAGGCAATGCCGTCAATTTTTAATTGTTCAGGATCGATCAATTCCGAAATATTCATTTTCAATAGTTCCTGGCGGGAATAGCCAAGCAGCGTGCACAGGCTCGTGTTTACGTCGGTCAAATTGCCTTCGTCATCCATGAGCACAATGCCATCGGAAGCCTCATTAAAGATGGTGAAATATTTTTCTTCCCCCGGATTCATCATTTATGCATATTGAAGACAATAATAAAAAAACTGAAGCTTTAGTAGCATGAATAAACATATTAAATAATTCATACTATATTAGATAAGCTGTCCCAATTCATAGCACTCAAAAGTGACGGCTTGTTGCAGGGCTAGTGTACTGTGATCCGCCAGGCTGGCAACTAAACCCTGGAATTGAAGTTAACAAATACAGTTGAATTGAAACCGTCAGATCCGGACTACAGTTAAGCACCCAATCACCGTTGTCTGTTTTTACGGCATTAGTTTTGGGCCAAGGAAATAAAACCAGGTAATATAGCCTGTCACACCGCCAACAACCGCCGAAACAATAAAAGTTAACCGTTTTTTTATTGGAATGAATTTTAAAAGTATGATTGTCAAAACAATCGCGCCTAAAACTGCTGTTAATGCAGGAATTGTCCAACCGGGAAGTTGTAAATAATTGGCAATGTGAATTTCGTCAGTAAGATCTGAAAATTGACCTGTGAAAATATAAGTACTGATCCATACAAAATAGTTGACAGTTTGCCGGAGCCAGAAAAGAGCTATAAAAATGAATACCCATTGACGGAAGGAAAGGGACGTTGATTTTTGAAATGATCTACGAAATATAAAAAGACAAATAAGTCCGATTGTTCCGGTCAGCATTGTTTCTAAAGGTCCCCCAAGCGTGATAAGAAAACTGTCTGAAAAACTAATTGGCTGGCCTGGATATGATTTTGTCCACCAGGAGGAGGCGTAATTTATATGGGCTTTATATCCTAAAGATGTTGCAACGAGACAGTGTCCAAATTCATGTGTAATTGTTCCGATGATTGTCGCCAGAATAAAACCGATCGCCAGGTAAATAAACAAACTCTTGTCAAAATGCATCAGTGCTTGTTGTTAAGTGGTTTTAAGGTTGCCTTACATGAAGGTAATGTCGCAATTTTTCAAATTGATCTTTTGAGTTTAAATTTTAAAACTTTTAAACCAATGATGTCGCCAACGTATATATTACCTTTTTTGTCAATCGCTATATCGTGAAACCAGCAAGAGGTTCTAATAGCTGAAGCCAATGCGCCAAACCGGGTTTTGCTATGGGAAGAAGAGTCAAATTCAAAAATAGTTGAACCCTTTACCGAACTGTCTTCTCCTTTTGTCGGATCGTAGTCAATGGCAAAAAGATGATTTGCATTGTCAACAGTAATTGAAGGAAGTTGCTCTACATTGATATCGTTCTTTAGTTCTCTTATAAAATTGCCTGCAGTGTCAAATAGCTGCACCCTGTTGTTTTGCCTGTCTGCAACATAAATAATATTGTTTTCATCGATAGTTATGCCATGCGGTATAATAAATTGCCCAGGGTTTTTTCCGTATGTGCCCCATGCTTTAATATATTTTCCGGTTGCAGAAAATTTGACTACCCTGCTATTACCATAACCATCACTTACATAAAAAGTACCATCACCTGCTACAGCAATATCAGTGGGAAGGTTAAAATGCGAAGAATCATTCCCAGGCACTTTTGCAAATCCTAATTTTAAAAGTAATTTTCCTTCATGACTAAATTTAAATATTTGGTGTAGCCCTACATCTGTCAACCAAATATTGTTTGCTTTGTCAACTGTCAACCCGTGTGGCATAATAAAATAGTTCGCACCCCATGAGTGAATAATCTTTCCCGATTCATTATCAAGCTCTAATATGGTATTTTGCGAAATAAGCGAATCAGGAAAAGGTTCAGTCCATTTTCGGCCTGTTCTATGAAAGATAAATATATGATCGTCCTGATCAATACCAATACCAGTCGGTTGGCTAAGTTCATAGCCTTTGCTAAGGTCAGGCCACGTAGCTACTAATTCATAGGTGATTTGTCCGGGATTACCTGCCTTCGTCTTTTTAGTGTTGTTACAGGAAAACAGGCTAAGGATTATTATAACTCCAAAAAAGGCTTTCATATTTAAGTTGATAATTTTAAATAAGAATTTCCCGAACAAAAATAAATAAACAGTTTATAAGTAATTAACTCATCAGGACTGCAATTTTTCTCAAATAGCTGTTATCATTCAATTGGTTAAGCATAAAGGCTGCAACATCTGCCCGGGAAATCTTTGGCATTCCTTTCATTGGAAGTTTTTCACCCACTTTGTAGGTGCTGGTTAAAGGGCCATTGGTAAGTACAACAGGATAAACTAATGTCCAATCCAATGGACTCTGACCAAGAAGGCTGTCAGCTTTGGTTTTATCACTGTAAATGCTTTTAAGAAAAGTTCTGAAAATAAGTTTTTGAATAAAATTAGCCTGTTGGAATGTTTCACCTACACCAAAAGCTGAAAGCATTATGACACGATTTACATTCGTAGCTTTCATGCCCGAGATGAGATTGGTGACTGATTTAGTTATTAAATGGGATGATTTAAGGGATTTCCCCTTACCAAGCGCGCTAAGAACAGCATCTTTTCCCTTCAATGAATTAGTTAAGGTTGCTTGATCCAATACATCCCCGGTAATGACATCCAGGTTTTGATGCGATAGGTTGAGCTTTGCCGGGTCCCGGGCAAGAACAGTAACCTGGTGAGATCTTTCCAATGCTTGTTTTACCAGCAGTTGCCCTGTAGGACCGGTTCCTCCGAGGATAAGTATTTTCATTTAGCTCTCATTAATTAAATGGGAATGGTTTATTTACTTCAGCACGAAAGACGATTCAATATGATTTAATCCCGGAAGCACATCATTTTTATAACTATCTGCATATATCGAGGTGACTAAAAAGGAACTGGTTGCCGTTGAATGAATGAATATTTTTATTTCCCCTGGCCAGACTCCGCTCATCTTTCCTGTTATTATTGCCCCGTGTCCCTGGTAATTTCCCCATTTACTAAAGTAGGTAACAGTGCCATCTTTCATTGTCTCTGCTAAATGGGCATTTATTTGATTTTGTAAAGATTCGGCTTCGTCTTTAGGTGTATTGAATATGAAAAAAGTTATTACCCCGCTTTCGACAGGCGAATGCAATGTAAAATGACGATCGAGGTCAAACTCCTCCGATGAAGAATCAATAATCCAGCTGCTTAGGTATTTTAAAGAATAGGTGGGTCGGTTTAGCGACGTTGTTAATGGGGCCTCAGGTTCCTTTACCGTAGTAGGAGTCTCAGCATTTTTGCCAGCTTTATTATTACAGGAAAGTAAAATGGTGATCAGTAGAGTTAATAAAAGGGGTCTCATAAAACTGGTGTTAAGTGGTTAAGGCTTGCTGCAGCCCGATAGAGATACTGAAGCTGAAGTTAAATTCTTTTGGTGAGATTTATTCGTTCCGCCCGGACTGCAGTTGAGACTGGTTTGCGACAAACCACTGTTGGCGCCGTCGAGCTATTTTCTTTTATACGCCACTCTCAACCCATTCGCAAAAAATCACTGCTGATTTACAAAGAAATTGTGTTCACATTTGGTAAAGTAATCGTCTGTATTATTACGGATATAAACGCTTGGAAACGTTGGTGCACGGGTGTAATGAGATCAGGTCACTATTCCCGCCTCTTCTTTCTTCCACTGCCGGTCCATATAGAAAGTTCCAAAAGGTAACACAGAAGCCAGCAGCGCCTTTCCCATCCAGCTCCAATTTTTTTTGTACTCACTCTTTACTTCCCTGGCAAGAATGACAAAGGCTACGAACAGGATACCATGTAAACCGCCGGCGATAGTGACTGCCAGAGGTATACCTGCCATATATTTAAGCGGCATCGCAACGCCGAGTAAGACCAGGAGGAAACGCCTTCCGCGATAGCGATTTTTCTGAACCAGGCGAATGTTTTTTTCATTTTATTTAAGTAAAATTTCGTTAATCACCCTTCGATAAACTCAGGGTGACACGAGTTCAATCGTTTAATCACTCTTCGATAAACTCAGGGTGACACGAGTTCAATCGTTTAATCACTCTTCGATAAACTCAGGGTGACACGAGTTCAATCGTTTAATCACTCTTCGATAAACTCAGGGTGACAAGTTCGAAAACCTAAGGAACATCTGTAACCCCAGGGTGTTTACACTATTATCTATCAGTTATCATCTATTATCTAGTAATCGATCACCTGCTCTTCGATCATCTCCGGCAACTCCCTCCATTCATATTGTTGATTCCTCAACTGTGGTTCAAAACCTGCTTCACGGATTGCTTGCTGGATGGACTTATAAGTAAAGCGATGTGGTGCACCGGCGGCGCTCACCACATTTTCTTCGAGCATGATGGAACCAAAATCATTGGCGCCGGCATGCAAACAAATTTCAGCGGTTTGCTTTCCTACCGTTAACCAGCTCGCCTGGATATTTTTTACATTGGGCAGCATGATACGGCTGAGCGCGATCATCCGGATATATTCTTCAGGTGTCGTCAAATTATGTACGCCGCGGATCTTTGCCAGTAAGGTATCCACATCCTGGAAGGTCCAGGGAATAAAAGCCAGAAATCCTTTTGCCTCAGCAGGTTTGCGGCTTTGTACTTCCCGGATTTTTTCCAGGTGTTCAAACCGTTCTTCGATTGTTTCCACATGACCAAACATCATCGTTGCCGAAGTGGTGATATGTAATTTATGTGCCTCGTGCATAATGTCAAGCCATTCCTGTGCCCCGCATTTTCCTTTGCTGATCAACCTTCTTACCCTGTCGATCAGAATTTCCGCGCCGGCCCCGGGTAAAGAATCCATACCCGCTTCTTTCAACGCCATCAATACTTCCCGGTGCGTTAATTTCTCAGTACCCGGTTTTGCAGATAGCTTGGTGATATGCGCTACTTCGGGCGGACCGAGTGTGTGTAATTTAATGGAAGGAAATTCTTTTTTGATCTGGCTGAACGTATCCACATAGAATTGCAGGCCGAGCTCCGGGTGATGACCTCCCTGTAATAATAACTGGTCGCCTCCCCACCTGATCGTCTCTTCGATCTTCTTCCGGTAAGTCGGCATATCGGTGATATAAGCTTCCGCATGCCCGGGGATACGATAGAAATTACAGAACTTGCAATTGGCGATACAGACATTGGTAGTATTCACATTCCGGTCGATCTGCCAGGTCACTTTTCCATGGGGCACCTGTTTTTTTCTCAGTTCATCAGCAATGAACATCAGGTCGGCCAGGGGAGCATGATGATAAAGAAAAACACCTTCTTCCACGCTAAGAAACTCAAAACGGGAAGCTTTTTCATATAATTCATTCAGCTGCATCCTGCGAAGTTACTACGAGGGGCGGTATTATGTGTTGAACGGCCACAAAACGGTATAGACATTAAACTAAATTTATGTAAAGAACTGCCTGTATTGCATCATTTTGGGCAGAATAACTGTCTTAAGAGTCAATAACTGCTTTGAGATTAACCACATGAAAAAACTTGCCTGTTACCTTTTATTACTGACCGGCTTACTCCCGGGGATGACCGTTTTTGCACAGGAAGAGTTTATTGAACCACCCTCCAAACATCTTACTTCTGTTCCTTTTCTACAGCTGACAGGCGGCATCGTTATCATGCAGGCCAAACTGGGAAATTTTCCCGATACCCTTAATTTTATTTTAGATACGGGGAGCAGTGGGATTTCGCTGGATTCTACCACGGCGGATTACCTGAAATTAAAACCGGTCCCGACCGACCGCACGATCCGGAGCATCGCAGGTATCCATAAAGTGAGTTTCCTGTATAACCAACAATTAAAATTCCCGGGGCTGAAGATTGACAGTCTTGATTTTCACATTAACGATTACGCGATTCTTACCGCCGTGTATGGAGAAAGGATTGATGGCATCATCGGTTATTCTGTATTAAACCGGTATATCCTGAAAGTGGATTATGATAGCCTGAAGGTACATTTTTGGACAAGGGGAACGATCCGCTATCCGCGGGGTGGTTATTTATTAAAACCTACCATCAATTTCCTGGTATCACAAACACTCCGTGTAAGGGATGATGAAGCGATTACGACGCGCTTCCTCTATGATATGGGAGCTGGGCTTTGCATGTTGTTATCAAAGGACCTGATCGCTGACAGCGCCTTCCTGGATAAAAAGAAAAAAAGATGGGTGAAAGAAGGCGAGGGACCCGGCGGTACCATTGATATGGAACTGACCACGGTCCGCGAAGTGAAACTGGGACCGTACCGGTTCAGGAATGTTCCTGTTTATATTTTCGAAGATAAAAGCAATGTCACTTCCTACCCGAATATGGGTGGATTGGTCGGGAATGATATTTTGCGAAGGTTTAACGTAATCCTGAATTATGCACGGGGAGAAATTTATCTCCTTCCCAATAAACATTATACAGACCCTTTTGATTATTCTTATGCAGGGATAGAATTATACCTGATCGAAGGGCTGATCATTGTTGGCGATGTGGCAAAGGGATCACCAGCGGAGGCAGCGGGCATCAAAGAAGGAGACCAGGTGATGGCGATCAACAAGAATTTTTCTCAAAACCTCAACCAGTATAAAATTGCCCTGCAGTCGGCCAACGAAAGGATCCGGATCATCCTTCGCCGGGAAGGTGATATCAGGGAAGTCGAATTCAAGATCAGGAGCATCCGCCAGTAGTTCGTAAAAAGAATTGAACCACGGAGACGCCAAGACACCAGGACAGGAAGAAATGCAATAACTCCATGCCTTCGTGTCTTTGTGGTTAACCCCGCAATTTTCAATACTTTTGCGGCCCGGCCGGGCTTTGGAGCGGCGGTCAAACTTTATCTTTTCAATCCTGTTATTACAGTATGATACAATTTGAAAAATTCACCCTGGCCAATGGCCTCCGGGTCATTGTTCACCAGGACCTTAGCACTCCTATGGCGGTGATGGATATCATGTATGATGTGGGCGCCCGCGATGAGGACCCGGACCGCACAGGCTTTGCCCATTTGTTTGAACACCTGATGTTTGGCGGGTCGGTCAATATCCCCAGTTACGATGAACCTCTGCAGATGGCTGGGGGAGAGAACAATGCGTATACCACTAACGACCTCACCAATTATTATATACAGTTGCCGGCAGAGAATCTTGAAACTGCTTTCTGGCTGGAAAGTGACCGGATGTTATCCCTGGCCTTTGAGGACAAGAGCCTCGAAACTCAACGCAAAGTAGTCTGTGAAGAATTCAAGGAACATTATCTCACCAAACCTTATGGCGATGTATGGCATAAGATGAGAGAACTGGCCTACAAAAAACATCCTTATCGCTGGATGACAATCGGTAAAGAATTATCACATATTGAAAATGCGCGGCTGGACGATGTAAAGAATTTCTTCTTCAAACATTATCGCCCGGTGAATGCAGTACTGGTAGTAGCAGGGAATGTGACGGTGGAACAGGTTAAAATCCTTGCAGAAAAATGGTTTAGCGATATTCCTGCGGGATCCGCTTATAAACGCAACCTGCCACAGGAACCCGAGCAAACCGACGAAAGAAAACTGGAGATCAAAGCCAATGTGCCACTGGATGCTTTATACAAATGCTGGCATATGCCGGGACGGCTCGACAGGCGTTATTATATTATCGACCTGCTGACGGATATCCTCAGCGGTGGCGGATCTTCAAGACTTTACCAGTCGCTGGTAAAAGAAAAGCAATTGTTTAGTAATATCGAATGCCATCATTTTGGCAGCACCGATAACGGGTTGGTGGTGATAGAAGGAAAGCTGGTGAAAGGGATAAAAATGGAAGAAGCGGAGATAGCCGTGGAAGCCGAACTGGATAAAATGAAGAATGAACTCGTAAGCGAAGCGGAATTGCAGAAAGTAAAAAATAAAACAGAAAGCATGATGGCTTTTGAAGATATGAGTGTCATGAGCCGGGCCAACAGCCTGGCCTATTATGAAACGCTGGGTGATGCATCCTGGATGAATTTTGAACTGGAAAAATATGCTTCCGTTACCACCGAAGATATCCTCCAGGAAAGCCGGATGATCTTTCGTAACAATAACAGCAACACGATCCATTACCTCTCCAATAATTAACCAGGATTCAAGAAAGGAATATTATGCCAGACAGGAAGCAAGCCCCCGGGATAGTAGATGCGGTTGATTTTAATCTCCGGCTGAAGCCAGCCGATAAATTCACCCTGCGGAATGGAGTGGAGGTGTACAGCGTGAATGCAGGCGCCGAAGAAGTCTTATCCCTTGAATGGGTCTTCTTTGCCGGTAACTGGCAGGAAGAACAAAACCTGGTAGCGGCCACTGCCAATTTCTTATTACGCAATGGTACTACGGCCCGGACTGCTTTCCAGATCAATGAGCATTTTGAATACTACGGCGCTTATCTCAACAGGGCCTGTTACAATGAAACGGCGACCATCACCCTCCACTGCCTTTCCAGGCATATTAAAGAACTGTTGCCGGTAGTGAAAGAACTGATCACTGATTCTATCCTGCCACAGGATGAACTGGATATATATAAACAGAACATGA
This sequence comes from Chitinophagaceae bacterium, assembly GCA_039921505.1. Taxonomy (GTDB): domain Bacteria; phylum Bacteroidota; class Bacteroidia; order Chitinophagales; family Chitinophagaceae; genus JJ008. Next base: position 56,872 of record JBDSBR010000027.1, on the reverse strand, counting down.
AGCAACGGTTGCAGGTGAACCTGAAGAAAAGCGATTTTGTGGCCAGCCGCCTCATCGATGTTTATTTATTTGGAGAGCAACATCCTTACGGAAAATTCAGCAGCGCGGAAGATTTTGATGTGCTGAACCGGGAACAACTGCTGGCCTTTTATAAAAATTATTACCAGCAGGGAAAACTGATCCTCTTCGTGGCGGGAAAACTACCCCCCGGGCTGGATGCTTTGCTGGACCAGTACTTTGGGGACCTGCCCAATCAACCTGCAGAAGATAAAAAGATCGTTACCCTGCCGGCGGCGGAGAAAAAATTCAGGCTTACGAATGATGCAGAAGGTGTACAGGGTTCGATCCGGATTGCCCGGCCTTTTCCTAACCGTCACCATCCTGATTTTTTACGGGTACAGGTGCTGAACTCGTTGTTGGGCGGGTTCTTTGGTTCGCGGCTGATGAGTAATATCCGGGAAGACAAAGGATATACCTACGGTATTCATAGTTATTTACAGAACCATATCCATGAATCGGCCTGGATGATCAGTACGGAAGCAGGGAAAGATGTTTGCGAAGCCACGATCGCGGAAGTATATAAAGAAATGAAAGAACTCCGCGAAGACCTCGTAGACGAAGAAGAATTATTACTCGTCAGGAACTATATGATGGGCGGAATTCTCGGCGACCTGGATGGCCCGTTCCAGATCATTTCCCGCTGGAAGAATATCATTCTCAATAATCTTACGGAACAATATTTTTACGACTCCATTCAAACCATCAAAACGATCTCTGCGGAAGAGTTGCAGGAACTTGCACAGCAGTATTTGCAGCCGGAGGATTTTTATGAACTTGTGGTGGTTTAGGTACAACACAGAGGGACAGAGAAACAGAGTTACACGGAGTTTAATTTTCCATTAATCCTCCGGCGTATACCATCTTTCAATAAAACAACCTTGAAATTTATAAGAAGACCCAGTCTCTTGTCAGCAAGTTTTAAATAAGTCACAAGCTGAGCTTCGTGGATTGGCAGAACAAATTCAATAGCTTTTAATTCCACTATGATCGCATCCTCGACAAGGAGGTCGATGACAAATATTTTATCCAGCAGTTCCTCTTTGAAACAAACCGGCACTACAACCTGGCTCTTAAATTTCAGACCTTCCCTCAGCAACGTCTTCCTTAAACAAATATCATAAACAGATTCCATTAATCCCGGGCCAAGTTCTTTATGAACTTCTATTGCACAGTTTATTATTCTTTTGGTGATCGAATTATACCACTCCTCGGTTGTCATCGGTTAAAACTATCAATTAGCTTTAAAAGTAGTGGGAGTTAATAACATTATAATTGGTGATTTTAACGCTATTCTCTGTGTCCCTCTGTATCTCCGTGTCTCTGTGTTGTACCTCTGCAACTCCGTATTGAAAAAAACCGGAAATTCGCAACATGACTTTCGATCCCAAAGACCTATCCAACGAACAACTGGTCCAGTTTTACCGTCACCTCCTATGGCCCCGCATGATCGAGGATAAGATGCTTGTGTTGTTGAGGCAGGGAAAGATATCCAAATGGTTCAGCGGTATCGGGCAGGAAGCCATCGCCGTCGGTGCTACCTTGGCCTTGCAGGAAGATGAATGGATGATGCCGCTGCACCGTAACCTCGGTGTATTTACTACCCGGAATATGCCATTGAATAAATTATTTATGCAATGGCAGGGAGCACAGGAGGGATACAGTAAAGGAAGAGAAAGAAGTTTTCATTTTGGCAATCAGGAACATCATATCTGCGGGATGATCTCGCACCTCGGACCCCAACTGGCCATTGCCGATGGGATCGCTTTAGCGCACAAATTGAGAAAAGAAAACAAGGTCTCCCTTGCTTTTACGGGGGATGGAGGAACCAGCGAAGGAGATTTTCATGAAGCATTGAATGTGGCTGCCGTCTGGGATTTACCCGTCATCTTTATTATTGAAAATAACGGCTATGGATTAAGTACTCCTGTAAACGAACAATACCGTTGCATCAGCCTGGTGGATAAAGCAAAGGGCTATGGCATGGAAGGAGTACAGATAGATGGAAATAATATTCTCTCGGTATATGATACGGTAAAAGGTGTAAGAGACTACTGCATCAATAATCAAAAGCCGTACCTGATCGAATGTCTTACGTTCCGGATGCGCGGACATGAGGAAGCCAGTGGTACAAAGTATGTGCCCGCCGATCTTTTTCGTTTATGGGAGATGAAAGATCCTGTCAAGAGCTATGAAAAGTTTTTGATCGAACAAGAAGTATTGAAAGAAATACAAATAGCAGATATCCGGAATGAATTCAAAGACAAGATTGAAAGTGAACTTGCTATAGGCTTCAACACAAATCCTGTTGTAGCAGATACGGAGACAGAGATGGAAGATGTTTATGCGAAGCCGGTAGCCAGGACCCAGGAGTCAAGAGCCAGGGTCATTGATAATTCAAGGGCTCTGCAATGGACAATGGACCATGGACCATCGACGGAGAAAAGAATGATCGATGCGATAAAAGAAGGTCTCTACCAGAGCATGCAGCAGCACCCCAACCTGATTCTTATGGGACAGGACATCGCAGCATACGGCGGCGCCTTTAAAATAACAGAAGGATTTGTTGATGATTTTGGCAAGGAAAGGGTAAGGAATACACCGCTGTGCGAAAGCGCTATAGTTGGAGCCGCATTGGGGTTGTCGCTGGAAGGATATAAGAGTATGATGGAAATGCAGTTTGCCGATTTTGTAACAGTAGGGTTTAACCAGATCATCAATAACCTCGCAAAGATCCATTACCGTTGGGGCCAAAACGCTGATGTGGTCATAAGGATGCCAACAGGCGGCGGGGTTGGAGCTGGTCCCTTTCATAGCCAAAGCAACGAAGCCTGGTTTGTAAAAACACCTGGATTAAAAGTTGTTTACCCCTCCACCCCGATAGATGCCAAAGGTTTGCTGATTGCCGCGATCAATGACCCGAACCCGGTAATGTATTTTGAGCACAAAGCATTATACCGTTCTGTCAGCGGTGCAGTACCGGGTGAATATTACGAAATTGAGATCGGCAAGGCAAGACATGCACGCGAAGGAGATGAAATTTCCATTATCACATACGGGGCCGGTGTGCATTGGGCAGAAGATTATGCGGCCGAACATCCCGAGATCTCTATCGATATACTTGACCTTCGGACGTTGCTGCCACTGGATTATTTTGCTATCCGGGAAGCGGTACAACGATCGGGGAGAGTTTTAGTGCTGCATGAAGACACGCTGGTAGGAGGTATTGGCGGAGAGATTGCTGCCTGGATCGGGGAGAATTGTTTTGGATTACTCGATGCCCCCGTCATGCGCTGCGCTTCCCTGGATACGCCCATTCCCTTCAGTATCGAACTCGAGAATAATTTTATGGCAAAGGGAAGACTGGATGAGTGTATACAAAAATTACTGAGCTATTGATTTCTTCATAAAAAAACCCCGTCTCAAAAGAGACAGGGTTTTGGTTATGGATGGTGGCGTTCTTCTATTCTATACCGATCACTTTCCCGTTCTCCAGGAATTTACCTATTTGCACCCTGTAGAGAAGCGTTCCCTGGCGCTGGCCGCTGAAAGGAACATTGTTCTTCCCGGTTTGTACCGGAACCATTTTTTCTCCCATCTTCTGACCTGTGATGCTAAAGAGTTCCACTCTCGCCATTCCCTCTACCGGTGAATCGATCACCAGGGTAAAGGAACCGTGATGCGGGTTGGGATACACCATAGTATTCAATGTTCCCGGGACTATCTCCTCAGTTTTTTTCACTTCTTCTTTTCCCGTATTGTTTCCTTCGCCGGTCCTGGTAAAGAAGGGCTGGGAAACACTCATCGTATAACATGTATAGGAAAACCCGCTGGTGGTGATACTGATATAATAAGTAGTGTTACCCGCCAGCACATACTCTTTCGAAGTGGAAGTCAGATTCAACGGTACCAGTGGCGGTGTATTATTTCCCGCAACATACATATTAAAGACAAAGCCGGGTGCTGGGTGTGTAAAGGTCAGCACATAATTTCCTGTCCCGGTCGGAGTAGTGAACTTGAACCAGTCTGCTACATCAGCAGCGGTCGCGATACGTGCGTTGATAACAGCACCGATCGTTATAAGTTTCCCCTGGTTCTTACTATTGTTAGATTCATATTCGTCGCTTCCATTGTCAGTAATGCTGGTCGCCGCCGATTTGGTACACCCGTTGGCATCTTTGACCCATACCGTATAATTCCCGGCATATAGATCGGTGAAAATATTCTGTGATTGATAAGTGACACCATTCTTACTGTACTGATAAGGAGCTGTACCGCCCGAACCTGTAATGCTGATGGTTCCTAAACTTGCGCAACCTGTTGCATTTGTCTTTACTACGGAAAGGTTTACTGAAGAGGCCGGCTGTGTCATCACATAGCTCTTGGTAACTGTACAACCCGTACCCGGATCTGTGATCGTTACACTGTAATTGCCTGCAATAAGATTGAAAAGGTCTTCCGAAACAGCACCGGTATTCCAGGTAAAATTAAAAGCACTCCCTGAGCCGCCGCTTACCGTAAGATTAATCGATCCGGAAGCTTCCCCTTTACAACGTACAGTTGTCACTACTTCCGTGACAAATACCTGGGAGGAGGAAACTACCTGTTGAGTAATTGAACGGGTACATCCATTATTATCTGTAACGGTTAATGTGTAAACCCCGTCTGCCAGGTTGCTTATATTTCTTTGCGATGAAGTAAATCCATTGGAAGAGGTCCAATTATAAGTAAAAGAACCGGAACCACCAGTAGCCGTTATAGAGATGGCCCCGTTATTTTGCCCATAACAGGTCGGTTGCACACTGTTCACAGTGATACTGATCACTGCTGGCTGTGTAACTGTTTTCGTTACAAATCCTGTACACCCGTTAGCATCCCTTACTGTCAGGGTATAGCTTCCGGCGGTAAGACCACTGAACGTATTGCCGGGCTGGAAATTTATTCCATCGATACTATAACTAAAAGGAGGAGTTGCATTTACATTCGTTATCGTTATTGATCCGTTGGAACCATTATTACAACTTACATTGGTCACCGATGCCGAAGGATTAAAAGCTTCGCTGGCCGTTACTGTCGCGCCAGCCGTAGTGGTGCATCCTTTTTGGTCCGTAATGGTTACCGAGTAGGTTCCCGCAGGAATACTGCTGATGGAAGCAGTAGTAGCACCATTGCTCCATAAATAGCTGTAAGGAACAGTGCCTCCATTTACCACCACAGTGATACTATTCATACAGGATGTTGAACTGCCTGTAGCTATGGCTGTCAATTGGTTTGGTTGAGTTACAGTATAGGATGCGGTTGTTGTACAACCATTACCATCTGTAACAGTGACAGAGTAAGTGCCAGCGAGAAGTCCATTAATGGATGCAGCAGTGGCATTATTACTCCAGAGATAGGTATAAGGTAGAGTCCCCCCGTTTGGAGTTACGGTAGCTGATCCATTAGACCCGCCAAAGCAATTCACATTCGTACCGGTTGCAGATGCAGTAAGGGCCGAAGGTTCAGTAACCGGAGCTGTTACGGAAGCAACAGAACCATTGGCATCGGTGACGGTGAGTTGATAAACACCCGGGGCAAGACCGCTAAGGTCTTCCGCGGAGCTATAACCAGGAGTATTATCTTTTGACCAGGCGAATATATAAGGAGCAGTTCCGCCACTTATCGTAACATTCACGGCGCCATTATTTGCTCCGTTGCATGTCACATTAGTGACCTGGGTAAGGACTGCTGTAACAGCAACACCGTTACAGTTACCAGCAACAGGCTGGAAACCCGTAGCCGGATCATTATCTGTCCCATTGGTCAGCCAGGGTGAATAATTAACCGTAGCAGGAGTACTTATTTTGGTGCTAACATTTTGTGCAGCAGCTGAACCATACCAGTTGCAGGTGGCATTGACCATTTCACTTACCGCTCCATTATTGATAGAAATAGAATCATTGGTGAAACTGTTGTTATGAATATTAACTATGACGCCTGCGGGAATATTACCATACCCGGCATAGGTATCATGCCCGGTGTTGGAATTATCATAAAACACGACTGATTGCCTGTAACCCTGGATCTTATTATTCAATACATTGATCACGGCATTGGAAGGCATATAAGAAGCACCGTTGTCTGTAATGATCGAAAAGGCAGGGTTGGCCGGCAAGAAGATAGCAGGGTCTACAGCACCAAGACCACCGCTGTTGTTGACAATAAGCTCGTTGTTCTCCAATGTAACGCTGGCGATATTCCCTCTCACAGTTACAGGCCTGAAGAACTGGCTCGATACCGAACTAAAGTCACCTGAGTAAGTAATTTTATTTCCTCTTATAATAAAGGAGGGGTTCAGTGCAGAGTTGGCAAAGGTAAAGTTCATGCTACCAAACAGCTGGATCACCCCGGCCTGCGATACACCGGTTATCGTATTGTTCTCCACTTTAAGAACGTTTGATACACCTGTGCCTGTACGGTTGTACAGCATAAATGGAGTGCCAATATCATTTCCCATTTCATTATTACTGAACTCAATACTGGAAGACTCCGGCATCGTGTTCGTATTGCTGAAGGCATTATTGACATTATGCATTTTGTTGCCGGTGATGACAGCGCCTGCTATCCGGTTACCCCCGATAGCGGTCGAAGGCTCATCGATTGTGTTATCGGAAATAAGTACAGCATCAACCAGCCCCGCTGAACCCAGGTTGAACACTTGTTGTGTCTTCACCGTAGTACCGGTAACAAGGAAAGTGTTATCAGCAGCGATTATATTTTTAATATATTGGAAATTAAGTGTTACCCCGACAGCCGCCCCGGATTTTTCAAAACGGTTATCCGTAATCGTGTATCCTGATGTTTGCGGCATGTTGGGAGTGCTTACAAACTTACCGGTGATCGAAATGGAAAACACGCCGGCTGTGGTATGCGTAATCCTGTAAGTATTCTTTTTGAACTGGAAATTCCCAAAATCATTATTGGTTCCTGCCGTATTCACTAATTCGATACCGATACGGTTACCCACTTCCCAGGTAAATCCTTCGATCCTGATATCGCTGCTGGCAATGGACATTTTACCATTTGTCAAAATGCTTTCCGCATGGCGGGCGCTATTTGGCAATAGTTTATTGGAAGGATCATTGGGAGAAACCAGGTAGTTGGCGCCCAGCAAGGTTATTGCTTTTGAAAAAGAATAGGTCAGCCCGCCGAGATTATAAGTACCGGCATCCACATAGATCGTATCTCCTGCCTGGGCGATACCATAAGCATAATCAGGAGTAAGGAATGGTGAGGAAGGAAGACCGTTATTACTGTTGCTGCCAATTGCCGTGGTGAATACATCACCCGACTGGCTGTTATCATTTACATAGAATTTATTTTGTCTTCCGGTACAGGTACCCGGTGCCGGCTGGAAGCCAACTGCCGGATTTGTATCAGTGCCACTCGTTAGCCAGGGACTGTAATTAATTGCACCTGACATGCGTGCGGCAATAGCGGCCGGGTCAATACTACCAAACCAGTTGCAGGTAGCCGTAGAAGGATTCCCGCTGAACTGCTGGATGAAATTTCCTGATGGGCCGGTAATGCTGTTCTGCGAATAATTGCTGTTATAGCTATTCGCATATAATCCGTAAGTAGTGAAATTGCTGATGATGTTGCCTGTTACTGTTAACCGGGGTAAGGGGCCAAAGTCAAGACCCGCAAATAAGCCGGCAGAAAAACCCGGGTTGGCAACAGTAATTGTGTTGTTTAATAATGATACTGTCATCCCTGGTCCCTGCGTATTTACTCCGATATACTCTGCACTTATAAGATTGTTTTCTATAACAACTGTCTTTGTTCCTGATTCGACACGGAAGTAGACTCCCTGGTTACCATTTTGCAGGGAACAATTTTTTACACTACCTCCGCCTTGCAGAATGATCGGTGTAATACCTGTCGGATCACCCGTAACTGACAAGTTTCTTATATGTATATCTCCTATAAACTGTACTGTTTGAATAACTGCTTTTTCAGTAAAAGTTCCCGGTGGTGATACTGCAGGTGTTGCGGGAAGAATAACCGATGTGGTAGTTGATGCTTCACCAATAAGCGAAATTCCTTTATCAAGGGTTACCTGGTTTGCATAAGTGCCTGCAGCTATAAATACCGAATCATTTTCGGTGGCTGAATTCGCCGCCCGGTTGATATCCGGTGATGTAGTTGGCATTCCCCAGCTGGCTGGTAAGGTTCCGATAAAAGAAGAAGGGGTTACATATACTTCGCCGGCTTTGATGCGGATAAAACCACCGCCATTATAATCGACCCGGTGAATGATTTTGTTTTCTGCCGCAAACCGTTGCGCCAGTGTCATGTTCGCCCCGGTCAGCCCATCAAAGCTTACCGAAGTAGCATCAATGGTCAGACCGTTGAAAGCATAATAAGTGAGCATGATATAGCTGTTGGACTGGCCGGCAAAGGAAATGCCCGTTAACGTATTACCTGGCAGCGCCACTTTAACGCCATATACCCGTAAACCGATCGAACCACCCGTAATGCTGGTACCCGAGAATTCAACGGGCATTACAGAATTATCCGTAGCAGAGACATCAATACCTACATCGTTATTCAGTAAAGTAACATTATTCAGGGTCAGCTTAGGAGTAACCGGGTCGACACCAATATAGAATATACCAACCCCTGGTGAGTTGGAAATCGTGCCGCCATTGATCAGCAGTCCTTCTGGCGTGCCGACAGAAAACAGGTTCATTCCATTTTTTGTCCCTGTGATCGTATTGTTATTTAAAGAAATGATTTTAGTAGTCGTGACCCCGGTCACACTAATACCATTGACCGTATTCACCGTGGTCGAACCCGGGGCAGTCCAGGTTGACAGGTTTGCGACGGAAATTTGGTTATTGTTAATCCGGATGGAACTGGTAAGATTATTACTGCTATTAATAGAAACTCCGACAGTATAGGCTTCTATGACATTTGATTCTATCAACAGTGAATCTGTTGAACCCATGTCCATGTTAGCCACCAGCACACCTGTATTTACTCTTGTCATCAGGTTATTCGTGACCGCTCCATACGCCCTGTTGAAAAATGATACAGCTCTTCCATCCCGGGGTGTGCGGCTGGGTACATTATCAATGTGGTTCCTGGTCACGTTCACTCCGTTTAATACGGGCGTCGTTGTCTTTTGGACAAATACACCGTAACGGAAGAAATTCTTCAAGATGTTGTTCTTCACAACGAGGTTATCTGTTTGCAGGTTGCCATTGAAAATACCCATGCCGGCATTCACATCTACGCCATTGAGAGTAATACTACCTGTAATGGAAGGATTATCTCCATCAAATAAAAATCCATCGAAGGTTACATTGGGTGATTGCACCGTAACGATTTCAAGAAGATTGTTTTCGGCAGAAGGGAGCATAATAGTTTCAGATACACCCCGGTTCAGCGAACTTCCGGGATTACTACCGCTGTATGCTCCTTTGAAATAAACTGATTTATTTACCAACACCCTTTCTGCATATACTCCCGCATCCACCACGATCGTATCACCTGTTTGTGCGAGGACCAGGGCCTGGGTCAGCGTAGCTACCGGTGCTGCTCTTGTTCCGGTATTGGCATTGTTACCAACGGCCGTGGTATATACATCGTTTGCTGTATTGTTATCATTCACATAGATCTTAGAATGGATCTCTGCGATAGGCGTTGAATTATCATATTTGTAAGGCTCAGCCCCGTTCACGCCGTTATTGGCGGAAAAATAAACAGGGTTGCCGCCGGTCAATAAGCCGGGTGAGGATCCGCCTGATGGATTCATATCAGCCACCAGTTTGGTATTAGCCGCTGTTCCATCAGAGATAAACAATTCGGCACCGGACCCATCATTGGAGGCGGTAAAAAGAAGGGTCCCGTTGGATTCCACGATCCCGAACGGGTTACTGCTAAAAATGCCAGGCCACAGATCTCTTACTTCCGTGGCGGTGCTGCCATCAAATTTCCATAGTTCAGCTCCGTGAGCACCACCATTGGCAGAAAAATAAATATTGCCATTCAGCAGGGTCAGGAAATTAGGATTAGAGTTGGCCGCACCACTATTAATATCAGCAACCATTACCGTTCCGGCTGCTGTACCGTCTGTTTTCCATAGCTCTTTGCCGTTGGCATCAAGACCTGCGAAGTATAAAGTAGACCCGATGGCTACATTCGGGGGATAGTTGTTATTCCCACTGGTATAAATTGTTTTTACCGGAACTGTTCCTGCCACCGTACCATCGCTTTTCCAAAGCACATTACCGGTACCCGGCGTTACAATCATAACATACAGGTTGTTCCCGGCTACCATCAGGTTGCTGGCAATGAACTGGCTCAGGCCGAAATTATAAAGCATGTACGTTCCGGCCGTTGTACCATCACTCCGCCACAATTGATCCGCACCAGTTCCATTGCGGTCATATACATCAAAATAAAGCACCCCGTTCATCTCTTTGAATATAACGACCTCGGGTAAGTTGAATGAAGTGAAATCATATACTACAGAAGTTCCGGCCGGGGTACCATCTGTTTTTTTTAATAAAGCATGATTTGAGTTGTCAATAACACTGTACAAAACATTACTTCCCACTTTTGCCATATCAAATACAGGCCCCCTGTTGGAACCTGTTGGTTGAAACCTTTCTAAAGCGATCGTTCCGGCCTGGGTACCATCACTTGCCCATATCTCGCCATAATAACCACCGAAATTATCTCCTGCAAAAACGATCTTGTTTCCCAGTGCCGTCAGTTTCTCTGCCTTGGTGCTGATATAGGTTGGATACGTTAGATTCAGTTTTATTGTTCCACCAGGTGTTCCGTCTGTACGGTAAAGACCGCGGTCAGCATCAGCATCATCATCTTCCGCATTGAAAAAAGTGTAATTGGTCGTTTTGACGATCTGCTGGATGCCACTACCTGTTGCACCGGGGTAAACATCTTTTAGCAGTTGCGGGTTTTGGCAAAAAGAAACTGCAGCTGCAAAAATGAATAGCAGGCAGAAATGGAATTTTCTCATAAATAAAAATTGAAAATGTTTAGTTAATGGCTGGCAGAGGGTATGGATCGGAACGGTGGTAGTTTAGAAGGATGGATAGGAATGTAAACTAAGCAGGAGAGTTGCTCACGCCAATACCTACTTGTAGGTAATTTAAATTGTCAATACCGAAAAAGGGTGCTTGTTTAAAAGAGATACGTAACAATACGATAAGAACATTTGACCAATCCTTCCCGCATTGCCCCCACTAACTGTTGCGAATTGCTAAACTGGGTTTTCCGGGGCATATTATCAATACCGAAAAAGGGGAATTGTTTAAAAGAAATACGCAACAATACGAGAAGATCATTTGACCAATCCTTCCCGCACTGCCCATCCCACTAACTGCTGCGTATTACTAAACTGAGTTTTCCGGAGCATATTCCGGCGATGCGTCTGTACGGTTGATTTTGCGATGGCCATCCTTTCGCCAATCTTTTCACTGGTATAACCCAAGGCAACAAGTTCCAGGATCTTCAGCTCTTGCTTGCTTATCATAAGGGTTGCTTCTGTTTTCATCCTGTACAGGTATCTTTTAATAGTGATCAGTCAAAGATTAGCCCTCTGCTCGCGGCGGCCAATACCTATTAATGAGTATTTTTCTTCCTCTCTACCGGTCATATCAATAAGATTTCTTTTATCTTAGTCGCATGCCGTCCCCAAAACCGACCGGGCTTTTCATTGTCATCCTTTTTTTTATCAGCCAGCTTGCTTATGGGCAAGTAAGCAATCATCATTCCTTCTACCTGTACGAGGACAGCGCGAAAAAACTCACAGCTGCTCAGGCTCTCGGGCTCTACCAGCAACAAAAATTCACCCAACAGGTAAAAGAAGAAGCGAATGTAGGATTTACCCGTTCCGTTTTCTGGCTGGCTTTTGAAAATGACCGGGATCTGCCGGCCGATTCACTCTTACTCTATATCGGGCATCATCATATTAACCGGATTCATTTCTTTTTTGCAGGAGACAGCAGTATAAAGCAACAGTGGCTTACCGGGGATTATTATCCTTTTTCACAGCGGCCGGTCCTGGCCACCGGCTTTTATTTTCCCGTTAATAAAAAAGGAGTCTACCTGGCAAGGATCGATAAATCAAATGAATCCCTGCAAATGTCCTTCCATCTGGTTTCCCGGATCGGGGCGATCAGCACAGAAGCCAACAATAAGATCATCATGTCCATATTTACCGGGATGATATTGTTGCTGGTGATTTTTGGTATCTATCTTTTCGTTATCTCGGGGGACAGTATCTATGTTTTTTACATTTTGTATATCGCATCGGGATGGCTTTGGGTACTGGCGAATGCAGGCTATGGATTCCAGTATCTCTGGCCCGATCTTCCCTGGTTTGCCAGCAAAGCCAGGCCTGTATTTGCTTTAGCGCCCATGGCGTTCTCCCTGTTATTCCTGGGTAGTTATATCGGTGGTATCAGGACCCGTGGAATGCGTACTATTCTTCTTGTCACCAGTTTCATACTGCTGTCATTTATCATTATCATATTTACTTTTAACGAAGAAGGATACCAGAATAAATGGTGGTTCTACATCCAGTATTGCATCCCGCTGATATCCCTGTTCTATGTGCTGCTGATCATGGCTATTCTCATTACAGCGTCGCTACGGCGTAATAAACTGGCGATATTCTACCTCGCAGCGGTGCTCGTATTACTCATCTCGGCAATACTCCAGGTTTCTTTTTCCCTCGGAAAGATCAATAGATTCGGTGTTTTGTTCAGTGATTTTGGCATGGCCTTCGGGTATGTGATGGAATCCATTATCCTTACGGCGGGCCTGGTCTATCGCTTCAATCAATACCGGCTGGAAAAAGAACGCTTATTGGTAGAGAGGAACAAAAGCCAGCAGGAAAATACCCGTATCCTGATCGAAGTGCAGGAAGCGGAGCGTAGCCAGGTGGCCAACCAGTTACATGATGTGGCCGGCTCCTTATTGTCTGCAGCCAAACTCAACCTCTCAAGTTTACGGGAAAAAGACCTCCTGTTAAATGAGCAAAGCAAATCACACCTGGCAAAAACAGAAGAAGCGGTAAGTCTTGTATCAGAGATGGTGAGAAACCTCAGTCATGCGCTCAGCCCGGTGATGCTGGAACAGGTTGGCTTTAAGACCTCATTGGAGAAAATAATAGCGATCGTTAACGCATCGGGGAAAATAAAAGTACAGTTGCTGGTAACCGGGTTTGAAAAATACGAACCGCAATTCCATACCCATTACAATGCACTGTATGGTATCATTTACGAACTGCTCAATAATACTGTGAAACATGCGGGGGCTAAAAATGCATTGGTACAGGTAACCGAACATGAAGATTGTTTTACCCTCATCGTGGAAGATGATGGCAAAGGGATTGACCCTAATCAACCGGAGACAAAGAATTATCTGGGAATAGCGGGTATACGGTCCAAAATCCATTATTTTGGCGGATTAGTAGCATTTGATATGAACAAACCTTCGGGTTTGATTGTCACTATAGAAATACCTGTAATCCGTAGTAATGAACAAAGTAGTACTGGCTGATGATCACCAGTTTTTATTGGAAGGCATTCTGACAATTCTCAAAGAGGAACAAACTCTTACAATAGTAGCGATGGCCCAAAACGGGTTTGAGCTGATGGATGCCGTGGCTAAAGAGAGACCCCAGCTGGTGATCCTTGACCTGAATATGCCCGGGTATGACGGGCTCCAATGCCTGCAAAAAATTAAAGCGAATTACCCTGATACCAAAGTACTGGTACTCTCCAATTACAGCCAGCCTGAACTGGTAGATGAAGTAAAAAAAATGCAGGCCGATGGGTACCTGATTAAGAATTCCTCTGCTGCCCAACTAAAAGAAGCTGTAGCGGATGTCCTGTCCGGTAAAAAACATTACCCTACGCCACATGAGCTCAAAACCACCAGCGATGAGTCATATTTCTTTGATGATTTCCTGAAAAAATACCAGCTCACCAAACGGGAAGTGGAGATTATCAAACTCATCTGCCGCGAGATGACGACGCGGCAGATCGCTGCCGTTCTTTTCCTCAGCGAACTAACGGTCAATACCCATCGCAGAAATATCCTTCGCAAACTGGAAGTAAAGAATGTTGCAGGGCTGGTGAATTTTGCCAAGCAAAACCAGTTGCTGTAACCCAGGGAGAAGGATCAAATTAATAAAGCAATAGCTAAACTCATTATTGCATCGCGAGAATTTACCAGCGCAGGCCCAAGCTTTTTAATGAATAGTCAATAATAATATCTATTTTGTCAGTAATTCTCCCTGCGCAAGCTTTTTACTCCTGCCTTACCACCACCAAACCAACAACACATGTCTACTGCACTGGCGGCTCCCGTCAACCAATCTGAACGTATTATTATTCTTGATTCATTAAGAGGTATTGCCATACTGGGTATCTTATTGATGAACATACCCGGCTTTGCACTTCCCGACCCGGTCATGCATGATCCTTCTGTTCTTAACGAATGGGGTACCCGTGATTTTAAAGCCTGGTACTATATCGAATGGTTCATGGAAGGCAGCCAGCGGGCTTTGTTTTCCATGCTCTTCGGTGCAGGGATAATTTTATTTGTGACCCGCCAGGAGAAAAAGGTAGATGGACTATGGCCAGCCGATTACTTCCTTCGTCGCCAGCTATGGTTGATGGTCTTTGGATTATTCAACGCCTTTGTTCTTTTGTGGTTCTGGGATATTTTATTTCACTACGCCTGTCTTGGTATGATCATGTTTGCTTTTCGCCGTCTTACTCCCAAAGCATTGATCGTTGGAGCGGTTATCTCTTTATTGTTAATGACCACGAGGGAAAATGTAGACGCTTACCGCGACAGGAAAGCGATTTATAAAGGAGAGATGATTGCAAAGATGGATACGACTGTTACCAAACTGACAGACCAGCAAAAGGCAGACCTGGGCGAAATGACAGAATTTAAAGAAAAAACAAGTGCTGAAGGCAAATTGAAGAAAATGAAAAAGAACCTGGAAATCGTCAGGGGCAGTTATGGAGGTTTTTATGAATACCAGAGTGAAAGAAGTTTCAAGGGGGAAATAAATTATCTCTATTACGGAGGCTGGGATATTTTTGTCTTCATGTTCCTGGGCATGGCTTTTTATAAAAATGGGGTGCTGACAGGAAAAGCTTCTTCCAAAATCTATTGGGGGTTGTTTATTGGCGGCCTGGGACTGGGACTTGTATTGTCTTATTTCCGTTTACAGCCACTGATCGATCATAAATTCAATTATTTCGACTACACAAAGGACACGCCATTCGAGTTTTATGAAATATCACGAACGTTCAGGGCGCTGGGTATTTTCGGACTCATCATGCTCTTGTACAAATCCGGTTGGTTCAAATGGCTATTCGCACTCATGCGCCCGGTTGGACAAATGGCTTTCACCAATTACCTGATGCAGTCCCTGCTGGTAGGATTATTCTTTTATGGTGTTGGGTTTGGTATGTATGGCAAACTCAGCCGCTTTGAAATGTATTCTGTCGTGCTCGCCACCTGGGTGTTGGAGATTGCCTGGAGCCATATATGGTTACGCTTTTTCCGCTTCGGTCCGCTGGAATGGGCCTGGAGAAGCCTGACCTATTGGAAACTACAACCCATGCGAAAAAATAACACGGCCACAGAAACAAACTTGATCGTTTAAAATAACTACCAACGCATTATGGCAGAAGCAATCAACACACATATTGCTGCACCCGTAAGCCAGCAGGAAAGGATCGTTATACTGGACAGCCTGAGAGGTTTCGCGATTCTCGGCATCTTACTTATGAATATTCCAGGCTTTGGATTGGCGCCACCTTCTGGCTGGGACCCTTCTGTATTGAACGAATATGGTACCATTAATTTCAAGGTCTGGAATTTCGTGGAATGGTTCCCGGAAGGAACTCAACGGGCCCTGTTCTCTATGTTGTTTGGTGCCGGTATTTTGCTTTTTATTGGAGGCAAAGAAAAAAGATTGGATGGAATGTTACCAGCAGATTATTTTTTCCGTCGCCAGTTATGGTTAATGGTTTTTTCCCTGTTTGATGTTTTTGTACTCTTATGGTGGGGGGATATTTTATTGGATTATGCCTGTCTGGGGATGATCATGTACTCTTTCAGGAAATTATCGCCAAAGGCCTTGTTGATCGGCGCCGGTCTTTGTTTCATCTTTATGCTGGCGAGGGAAAACAGGGACCTGTACCAGGATAAAAAAATGATCTATCGCGGTGAAATGATCGCTGCGATGGATACCAGTATCACAAAGCTTACGGATATTCAAAAGGAACGACTGGGCGCTATGAAGGAGTTTAAAGAAAAGAATACGCTGGAAAGCAAAGTGAAGCGGATGAAAAAGAATATTGCAAAAAACACCGGGGATTATGAGACCTTATATGAATACAGGACGGAAAATTATACCAACAGTTTAGTACGGTATCTTTTTTTCGGTGTCTGGGATGTGCTCTTATTCATGTTCCTCGGTATGGCTTTTTTCAAAATGGGGATCTTAACCGGCCAGGCCAATATCAAAGTGTATTGGGGGATGTTTATCATTGGCCTGGGTGTAGGATTGACGTTATCCTATATCCGTTTGCAACAGATGATAGATACGGACTTCAACTGGTATGCATACACCCAAAAAATCAACTTCGTGTTTTATGAAATGTCAAGGACCTTCCGTTCTATCGGTATCCTTGGACTATTGATGCTTTTATACAGGTCCCGGTTGTTTAAATGGTTATTTGCCATGATGCGCCCGGTGGGGCAAATGGCCTTTACAAACTACCTGATGCAATCATTTTTATGTGCATTGATCTTTTATGGGGTTGGTTTTGGTTTGTATGGAAAACTAGAACGGCATGAAGTTTATTACGTGGTGGGTGCTGTGTGGTTATTACAGATCATCTACAGCAATATCTGGTTGCACTATTTCAGGTTCGGACCACTTGAATGGGCCTGGCGGAGTTTGACCTACTGGAAAAGACAACCTTTCCGTAAAGAAAAAAAACAGGAACTTTAGAAGAATAATTATAAATATGTATATTATCCGAGAGATATTTCACCTGCAGTTTGGCAGGTACAAAGATGCTAAAGCCCTCCTGGACGAAGGGAAACAAAAAAAATTATTGCTGGAACCCCCGGGTGCACGCATCCTGACCGACTTCAGCGGGGAAGGCTACCGGCTGATCATCGAATTGCCCTATGCTACGCTGGCTGATTACGAGGCTGACCTCGCAAAAGAACTGGGTGGCAGCGACTGGCCGGAATGGTACCAGCGCTTCAAAAGCCTTGTAAGATACTCAGAACGAGAGATCCTGAAACAGGTAGCGGGGTAGTAGCCGTCTTAGCAAAGAGATTACTGTTATTTGTTACAGGGAAGTTGTAACTTAATAAAACTAAATTATCTCTTATGCCACGCATGTCAATCATTTTTTGCAGTGGTGTCTTTCTTTTGAGCGTCACTGCATTACCCGCGCAAGTCCTCCCCAAAAAACCTACGATGCAACAAGTGGTCGGTTATCATCAATGGCAGGAACAGGCCTGGAGAAACAGGCAACTGCCGCTGAATTCGGTCCTGTACCGAAATGACCAGAAAAACTTCAACTGGGAAAAACAATGGGCTTCATCCTGGCAATCTTCACAACCGGTGATCACACTGCGGCAATATATACCACTGAACCTGGCTAATAAACTCGATAATATTTACGTGGGTGTTGTTATAGAAAAACAGCCTGTTCACTGGCATGATACTAACTGGTGGAAAGACCAGAACAATGCTCCCGGGGCGGCCCTGCTCAGGGCGATCCTGGTACATAACCGGGTGATTTATTGAAAAACGAAAGCAGTGCCGCAGGGTAAGAATATACTGATCATTGAGAACCTGGCTGATTTTGAAAAAAAGATCAACCGGGACAGCCATCCATATGATATTAATATGATGGTGATGCCCGGTACACTAGAAGAGAAGCACAAGGATGTTGACCCGGAAAAAGGAATACAGGCTTTGCGCCGGCAATTCAATCTTATTTATATTTTACTGGACGGGGTGCATGACGTACACCTCGGAGCCGATTACCGCTGGCTGAAGCCAAACGATCTTGTTATCGTACCTGAAAATTTTTTATATGCATCTTCCCATGTCCGCGACTGCAAAGGCTATTGCATGCATTTCAAAACAGAATTCATTCAACCCTTACTTAAAGGTCCCCTGGCAGCAGCGTTTCCTTTTTTTGACCTGCAGGCAGAACATATTGTCAATATTACCGCGGAAGAGAGCGAACTGATCCAGCAATCTTTTCGTGATATCATCCGGGAATACGAACGCTTTTCCCCGGAGAAGGAATACCTGCTGAGCAATTATATTCATATCCTCCTGCTTCGTATGCGGGAAATCTACCGCCCGCATGCCCTGAAACTGGATGAAACAGCCACCCGCCCGATGAAAATTACGCACCAGTTCAAACACCTCGTAGAGAAAAACTTTATCGAGATACGGGAAGTAAAGCAGTATGCAGAAATGCTTCATATAACCCCCAAACACCTTTCGGAAGTGGTGAAAGCAACCACCGGGAAATCTCCACGGGATATTATCAATGATATATTATTGCTCGAATCAAAGGTCCTGCTGGGTTCTACCGATAAGACCGTAACAGAGATCGCCCATGAACTCTGTTTCGGGGACCAATCCCATTTTCACCGCTTTATTAAGCAACATACCGGTGTCACGCCTCTCCAGCTCCGGAAAAAAAGCTGATTCGTGCATAGGCTGCCGAACTCTATACAAGGAAACCGGGACCTTTACACCCCATCTTTACAGGGTTAACAGTTGATCGTTCTTCATTCCCGGCGCCGGTTATGTTGACAAGCGATCAATGCTCATTTGGCCTATGTCAAAATGTTTTTTCAACACAGAGACACGGAGTTACAGAATAACACAGAGTTCTTGATTTCTCTTTACTATCTCTGTAAAACTCAAAACGATGTGTTGAAATCACTTTTGATAGGTGCCGGAACAATCAAAAACTTAATAAAATGAAAACGATCTTATTATTAACTATCATGGGCCTGAGCACTTTATTATTATCTCACCGCCCGCAACCTCCTGTAAAAATGATTATGGATAAAGCAGAATTGAAACATTTTGATAAGCCGGATGATGTCCGGGAATTTCCAAAAGGGAAAGTAGAACTCGTAAAGATTGGCAACGCCACGATTGGGAGAGCCACTTTTCAACCTGGCTGGAAATGGTCTGAATCTGTACAACCGCTTGCAAAAACAAAAAGCTGTGAAGCGCCGCACTTCCAATACCATGTGTCAGGAGTGCTGATGGTAAAAATGGATAATGGCGAACTGCTGGAATGCCGGCCTGGTGATATTTCATTGCTTCCTATGGGACATGATGCCTGGGTGGTAGGAAACGAACCCGTAGTGGTTGTGGATTTCCAGGGCATGCTGGATTATGCGAAAAGTAAATAGGCCGTTATATATTATTCTTCCTTTTCCTCGGTTTGTACTACAGGTGTTTTGCGTTCGCAGATCTGCTGGCGCCACATCGGGTAGTATAAACCTTTTTTATCCGGTAACTCCGCATGTGTTCCCTGCCTGGTGACTCTTCCTTTTTCCAGTCAGGAGCTCATTTTTGCCTTGATAGCGGCAAGCCCTTTCATTGTTTCATCACTGTTATTTTTTAAAGCGCCCATTTTGTTGGAATCAAAATAATATTTTTCGCCGGTTGCTGTCGTAACAGAGAACCATTTCAGCCAGCGCCAGTCCTCTTCCGCCTGGACCGTACAGGTACTGAGGTCAAAAGACAGCGGTGATTCCGTTGTGCTGGTTTTATAATAAAGGGTTTTCCCGGCGAGGTAGAGGACACCATAGGAATCAAAGAACTTAAAGGAATTCTTATATCTTTTGGCGGAGGCATAGTGATACAGGGCTGCATACTCCATGGGCCCGGAGATCGTCTTCAGGATCTTATTGAACTTTTGTTCTTTTGCAAAGAAAGTAAAGACGACTACCAGTAAACCAATGATGGCGCCGATGATTGCTCCGGTTAACATAAAAGATTTTTTAATTGAGTGATGATTGATTTTTTAATGCTTTGCCAGCTCTTGCCCCGGTATGTTTTTCCTGGTCTACAGTCAGTACTCCATTCACGATCACATAGTGAAAACCTTTGGAGTAAGCATGTGGTTTATCAAAAGTAGAGACATCCTGCACTTCTTTTTCATCAAAGATGACAATATCAGCGGCATACCCTTCGCGGAGTAACCCCCTGTCTTTCAGCTGGAATTTTTGTGCCGGTAAAGAAGTCATCCGGCGAACAGCTTCTTCAAGCGAAATAATTTTTTCCTCCCGCACATATTTTGCCAGCACACGGGCATTGGTCCCATATCCTCGCGGGTGCGGCATTCCGAATCCAAAGGTCCGGATGGTGGCATCACTGGCAAACATATTAAAGGGGTATTGCATGATGCGTTTAATATCCTCTTCGCTCATGCCATGGAATACAGCACTGGCGCCACCATCCATCATGATATCGATCACCGTAAGCGCTTCTTCCTTTGCTTTGTGCTTTCTTCCTTTCATCAGGTTGATCTGTTCGATGCTTTTACCGTTATAAGTTGTGTCCGGGGAGTAATAAGCTACCACGGCATAACTAAAATGTTTCAGCTTTCTTTTTTTAAGTCTTCCCAGCATGGAACTGATCACATATTTCCTGGTGTCCGGCCGTAGCAGTCTTGCCCGGATAGAATCCTGTCCGTCTGCCAAAACCTCATCCGGGATAAGGGTACTGATCGATGTACTGCTTGCCGTGTAGGGGTACTGATCGATCGTTACTTCAATACCTTCTTTCCGGGCAGCCTCGATCATCGGCACGGTTACCCTGCTTCTCCCCCAGTTTTGCTGACCACTTAGTTTAAAATGAGAGATCTCCACCGGGATCTTTGCTTCCCGGCCGATGGTCAGCGCTTCTTCGATCGAGTACGTCACACTATCACCTTCATCCCGCATATGAGAGGCATAAACACCGTTATACCTTGCGGCAATCTTTGCGAGATCAACGATCTCGGGGGTTTTGGTAAAAGTCCCGGGGATATAAATAAGGCCTGTTGACAAACCAACTGCGCCATCTTTCATAGCCTTATCGACGATAGCTTCCATTTGTTTCATTTCGTCGGGGGTAGCATCGCGGTTAGCTCTTCCCATTACTTTCTTGCGCACATCATTATGTCCCACCAGGGTTGCGACATTGATAGAGAGTTTTAAAGAATCTATCCAGCGCAGGTATTTACCGATATCCGTATTCGAAGAACCGCAGTTACCTGTTATACAGGTAGTAACGCCATCGAGGATAAAATTCGTGGCATTGGGATCAGACTTTTCATCGCCTTCGAGATGAGTATGGACATCAATAAAACCGGGAGCAACGATCAGTCCGCCGGCATCAATAGTTTTCCGTGCAGTCATGTTCAGGTCTCTGCCTACCCGGGTAATCTTCCCGTCTTTAACGGCGATATTCCCGTAGTACCAGTTATTACCTGTACCATCTATGATCTTCCCGTTGGTAATAAGGATATCGCAATCCTGGGCAGCCAGCGCCGTGGGGAAGAATAGAATTAAAAGCCATCTTTTCATGCACCCAAGTTACAGAATTTGCAGGATGACGGTTGTTAATGGAAGATCAGGCAGGGGAAGGGTAGTTTTTTTTCTTCCTCATCGGCTGCCATTTTTTATAGGTAGCGCTTCGCCACAACCATTCCAGGGGACCGAAATTGAAATAGCGCAACCAGATCGTACTTAGAATAATCTGGATGATAAAGAACCCGATACCGAAAATCGTAAACCAAAAAGGGCCTACCTGTCCTCCATACCCGAGGCCGGGCCCGAGAAATACAAAATTACCAACCAGCGACTGGAGGATATAATTACTAAAAGCCATTTTACCGACAGGGGCCAGCACGGATAATATTTTTTGGCCGGCCGCTTTTTGATAACTCAGCATGAACAGGGCAACATATACCATGGCCAGTTCTGCCACACCCAATGCATAAGCGATGGTCTGGTAGAGGCCTTTTATTTTCAGGTCGTAATAATCTCCCTCAAACTTCGACAGATAATGAGCCAGCATATAATTAGCAGGCAGCCCGACCGCAAGACCGATCCCGATCACCCAGTAGAGCAGTTTTTTGTGTTGCAGGATGTTTTTATAAAAATCAGAACGGCCCACTACATAACCGATCATAAACATCCCCAGTACTTTAGGGATGCGGCTGACAAAAAACAAGTAGGCATACCGGTAAAAGAAACCGGCCATATTCCCTTTTAAAATATCAAACCAGGTAGCAGTTTTCATTGCTTCCATGTACTCCGCCTCGCTTTTAATATCCTTTAGCTGTGGATTCAGCTTGAGATCCGCCCAGCCGCCGAGGTCTCTTAATTTTTGAGCCGGGTAGTTTAAATCATGAAACGTCATTTTCAGCCAATACAATAAAATGGGAGAAAGTACCAGCAGCGCACCTGTTATCAACAACGTTTTGTTGGAAAGCTTCCGCAACGGCAGCAATAAAAATCCCAGCAGGGCATAGAAGAAAACAATATCACCCGGCCAGATCATCAGGTGAATAAAACCAAGGACCAACATGAAACCAAGTCTTCTCCTGACCGTTGGCGCCGCATTAACACCTTTTGCCATCCCCCTTTTTATCTGCAGGGCAATACCCCAGCCGAACAACAAACTGAAAATGGAATAAAATTTTCCTTCAATGAACATATGATGAAGGAAGGTCATAGTATGGTCTAATTTGGGTACCAGCAGCGGCCCGGAAACCTGTGCCTGTTCACTATACCCGCTGAACCCGCTTCCCAGGTTGGCGATAAAAATGCCGAGAATGGCAAAACCACGAAGTACATCCATGAAAGTTTCTCTTTCATTTGCCTGTACAGGCAGCAACGAATCTTTATTCATAAGCAGTATGTAAAATATGTAAGAACGATCCAATCACACCGGGAACAGCAGCGAAAAGCTTATAATAGAGGACGGGAAAGATGATTATTATTTTAAATGTACAAATTCAATTGCATAACCTGTAGAAAATATTTCCCGTGTTGAATTATATATTTATTCATACGCCACTTTTTTATGGCATGATATTTTAAGGGATTAGCAGTGTTAAAGTAACTATTAATTTAAAAAGATAAGCTATGAAAAAGATTGGATTATTGCTGGCGGCCGCTGCAGCGTATGGTGCGTACCGCATTTCTAAAATGACGCCGGAAGAAAAGAACAGCCTTAAAACAAAAGGCAAGGATTTCCTGAATAAAAATCTTGGCGGCCTCAACGATTTAATGGCTAAGAAAAAATCAACGGTGGACGGAAGCGGTTTTTAATAATCGTGGATGTTCCCTTTGTTTAAAAAAAGAGTTGCTTCGGCAGCTCTTTTTTTCAGCTAATCCTCTTTACCTTTTTCCCCTACAAACCAATGTTCTTTATTTTTGAATAATACGTTGAACGTGGTCAGCGAGCCATAGCACCGGGTTATATATTGCTGGATATTAACTTTCTCCTCATCACTAAGGGTTTTGCTGCTATTGATATTTTGCTCCAACACCCGCAAACGGTCGCGGAGCATCACGATTTTATGAAAAAAATCATCGATTGGGATCTCTTTTGGTTTCAAACTTTTATCAGCGGGCTGGAGCAGTATCACTCCTTTGGTCCATTTATCTCCCAAGGGTACATTTTCGGTAAGTCCGCCCCAAAGCCGCAGGATCTTCAGTAAGGATTTTTCCACTTCACTGGTCGTTTCGACTTCCACACTTACATTCTCGGGGATGATATCATCCAGTTTTTCATCGGTCTTGTCGATCTCTTTAATACCATGATTGATAAAAGAGACCAGGTAACTGGCATATTTGATACCAACGATCACGCCCGGGCCATATAAAGTGTGCTGTAAACGGGTGCCGATACCCAACGTCGTCTGTTCCATAGCTAATATTTTAGATAACTGTAAAGATAAACACATACCGGATCCTGGATACGCGATGTACTTTATATACCTATATACTTTTCTACTACTTATTTACCTTCTCCGGGATGATATGTTTTCTCCGCATGCTTCAGTACATCTTCTTTATAAAACAACACTTCCTTGAATTGTCCTTTGCTATACATCAGGCCCTGGTCGAAAAAATGCGGTGAGTTAACATCCCCGCTTTGACCGCCGGCCAGCAGGGATTTTGCTTTTATTTTTTTTCCAAACTCTACGGCACAAATAAAACTATTACCGTTCTCGCCGTATCTTTTTTTGGTACCGGGGAATCTGCGGCTACTGTAAGAGGGAAGCATGCCCCATGTCGAGGATACAAAACCTACGGGGATACTGGGCTGGTTGTCGTCAAATTTACTACCAATATCCGGGGAGATCCGTTGGAAACGGTTGATCTCTCCCCAGGCAGTCTGCCAACGGCCAAAGCGACTCTCCAGCTCTTTGATCACTGCGACGAGGGGTAATAGAAGTTGATCCACAGACCCCGTGCTGGCAAATACCCTTGTTTTAAAAACGAAGCCGGCATCTTCATTCCCGGGCAGCGTTGCCTGCTGAATAAAGGGAATGATCTTTTGCCCCCATTCGACCGCGAGCGTCGTCGCAACAGAATTTTCACCACAACGATAATCCCAGTTTTTTAAAATTTTAATGGGTTCGCCAAGTACAGCGTAAAGAGAATCGCCGGGATGAATGTTTTTTTCAAATGATCTTACCAATGCCGGTACCAGCACTTCAAAAGCGGTTAGCCTGGTATCATAACCGGCGCTGATCACTTTATCAAGTGTATATTCTTTTCCTTCGTTTAAAACCCTGACAGCATTGACCCCGCGAAAATTTTCCTCATCGGGCGCCATATAAGCAGGATAATCTTTTCTTTTCGGGCTGTTATTTCCCGCTACAGTATAAGGAGTGGAATTACAATTCTGCAGCCAGCCATTTTGGGGATTAATGCTGTGAACAATCTCGCTGATAGAATGATAGCCTTTCCATTCGGTGGCAGCCGTGGTTCCATCAACAGCGTTTTGCCAATTGTATTTTGTATCTCTTGCGGGAACCCGGTTGCCATGCCAGTAAGCAATATTGCCTTCCGCGTCCGCATACACAGTATTGTTGGAAATATTTCCTTTGAGGTCAAGCGTTTTTTTGAAATCTGCAAAACTGTTTGCTTTATTACGCTGCCAGCATTGTATCAGCCCGTTCATCAGCCGGTTATCGGCCCGCAGGCTCAGGTATTGGCCATCCCGTTTGGCCATCAGGGGGCCGTGATGGGTAAATAGCACCTTGATGTTCTTTGAGGAGAGTACAGCATCGCCTGACCGGTATTTTAATTCGATTTTTTTTTCTATTACCGGGCGCAAACTACTGCCGTACTTGTATACCCAGCCCGTTCCTTTTTTCGAAATCTTTTCAATATACGTATCTGCTGCATCCACGTCACTGCTGGTATGCATCCAGCCGCAATGCTGGTTAAATCCCTGGTATACGAAGAACTGTCCCCAGGTAACGGCACCATAGACATTCAGCCCTTCTTCGCTGTTCATGTGCACTTCCGGCCGGAAATAAAAAGTGACATGGGGATTGATATAGAGGATGGCATTGCCTGACCCGGTGATGGTTGGGGCAAAGGCAAAACCATTGGAACCTGTAACAACTTCTTCCACATTTCTTTTTTTTGCAAGCGCTACCATATTGCTGTCCAAATAGAATTTTTTGAACTCCGATTCGCTGATATCCGCAATATTGATGGCATTGATACTGCCGTCTGTCCATAAATAAGGATACCATGGTTTGAAACGATGGAGCAGGGCAGGTTTTGTGCCCGGGTTCTTATAGAGATAGTAATTAATACCGTCCGCAAAAGCATTGCATAGATTTTTCATCCAAACAGGTGACTGGTTATAATCATTGATGGCACTCAGTGAATCAAACAATATCCTGTTGAGCAGGTCATTTGCCAGCTCCGACTCACCTTTTATTTCTGAAACGCGGCCCAGTTTATCAATATAATTCATCTCCACTCTTTTGAAATCGTCCTCGCACTGGGCATATAGTAAACCAAAGACGGCATCCGCATCCGTTTTACCATAGATATGAGGAATGCCATAGTTGTCGCGGATAATGGTTACGCGTTGCGCCTGTTTTTCCCACGCTGCAATTTCTTGTTTGGAGAAAGGCTGGGCCAGCAATTGAAAAGGGAACAGGAGAAGAAGCAGTAATTTTTTCATATTTATGTTGCATTAGCAAAGCCGGGCAGCTTTGCATGAATAAATTGTAATTTACAAAACAAACCGCAACATGCTGATCATTGGGATGCTGATCGCCCTTGGCCTCTTCTTTTATATGAATAACCTGCGGATCCGCCGCATGGAGGATCAACATGAAAGGAGTAAAGAGCGGTTTGAGAGGCTGCTGGGGTCCCTCAAGAATAAAGAAGAATACGTGGATCCCGATATGGAAAAGAAAGAGCAAAGCCCGGGAGACTAATCTGTTTCGCTTAAAAATGCCTGTTTACATATAAATCCCCATGACGAGTGCTCCCATGCAAATAATAGTCGTAATGATAAGAAAAAGCATAATAAACCGGAGCCAGGTTTTCAAACTAATGTTGACCATTGCCAGGGAAGGTAGTATCAAACCAGTGGGTGCAAGAAATGACATGATACTCATTCCGTACATATAGGAGTTCACGATCTCTCTTCCCGGTATATTTACAATGATGGCTAAGGCGCCGATGATGGGCATCGTTAAAACGGCCATACCCGAAGTAGATTGAATAAAAAGGGAAAACACTATATAAAATAAAAGCAACAGGAGGATGAAAAAAGCCGGCTGCATTCCCTGCACCATATGAGCAGCATAATTCAGAATGGAGTCGCTTACAAGGCCTTCATTCAATATGATGGTTACGCCCCTGGATACCCCTACTATAAATGCGACAGACAATAAACTTTCTGCACCCTTGATAAATTCCCGCGTAAATACTTTTTCCTTTATCCTGCCGATCACAGCAATCAGGATGGATGAGCCCAGGAAAAGGGCAGACATTTCCAGTGTCCACCATTTTAAAAATACCACACCCGCGATCATCGTCAGGAATGTCGCCACGTAAATAAACAATAACAGCTTTGTTTTCCATTTTAATTCAGGGACCGTGGTTTGGGTTGCCAGGTTCACATCGTAGGGTGGCTTTACGGGCCCGTCAATTTTATAAACGAGGGAGGAGGTTGGATCTTTTTTTACCCTCGCTGCGTATTTTAAAATATACCATACCAGTATTGCCGTGAGGATGGCCCAAAGAATTAACCGTTGTGTCAATCCATCCATCCAGTTGATACCGGCGGCATTGGAGGCGATAATAGTCGAGAACGGATTAGAAAAAGCAGGGATACCACCAATCGTCGTGCCCCCAAAAATAATAGCCAGCGGAACGAGCAAATCATAGCCGGCAGCAAGAAATAAAGGAACAAGGATCGGGTAAAAAGCAAGCGCTTCTTCTGCCATACCATAGGAGGCGGCAAAAAAGGAAAAGATGGTGGTAAGAATAATGATCAAAAGTGGTTCACGACCGCGCATGGTATGCGATAACCAGGTAATGCCCTTTACCATGGCACCGGTTTCGTTAAACACAAACATAAAGCCGCCGATGATAAGAATAAATAAAATAATATCGATGCTGTCGATGATCCCTTTTATGGGTGCCTGCAAAACATTGATAAATCCCTGCGGGTTTCTTTTATGAATGGTAAAAGTGCCTGGCACAGAGACCGGTTTGCGGATATCACCGGCTATGAATTTCTCTACCTTTATCTGGATACCCAGGCTATCCAGTGTTTTTTGCGTAAGGGGTAAAGAGACCTGGGTGCTGTCGGTAAACATGATGAACGAACGCCCGGTTATAGCCAGTTTATTATACTGCCCGGCTGGTAAAAGCCAGGTTCCGGCAGCCGCAAGAATTATGACACCCATCAAAATGGCAATCGGACCCGGGAAGGCTTTTATGGTGGGCATATTCTATATTAATTATTAAGCTTTTTACCTGATGCTTACAAATAACTCAGCCACCATTTTTCTTTGTGATTGGTTTTATACCTGTCATACCATTTACAAAGCGGGTACATCAGGATAACGACCGCCACCCAGATAAGATAGACAATCCCTAATGAATAGCCTTCACCGGGAGCCGAAAATTTAAATGGAACTCCTTCTATCCCCTTCATTCCCTCCGTTAAACTATGCCCTCTTGCCAGGTATGCGATAATCGCGGCGATATGCAGGATATAAAAATGGACCAGGAAATAAAAGAAAGGCACACGGCCGTATATGATGGCGATCCTGGCAAACCAGCCATGTGTATTTTTTAAAAAGGAAAGAACGATCAGCATGGGCCCGATGGTAGCACAGGTAAAAAGCAGGGAGGGAGGATACTTCTGTACATTCATGAAAGCAAAAAAGGTTTTGAGACCAGTGCTTTGTTCTTTCCAGGGACGCGGATCACCGTAAATATTAATGAACCGCAATACCAAAAAAAGAAAGATTGCACTGATGCCTGTCCACAGAAGTATCTTATTTCTTTTTGCTTCTTCCGTATGGGTAAACAATTTGCCACAGCAATATCCGAGCATCATCAGGCCGGCCCAGGAAAGAAAAGGATAAAAAAGAAAAAGGCTATGCCCGCCACCAAGTGGTTCTATCCTGACCTGGTGTAAAAAACTCCACAAGAGCGGAACAGGAGCCTGGCGGCCTCTTTCAGCAAAATCGATAAGGTTATGCCCGAAGACGATCAACAGACCCGTTGCCAGTATAATTTTAAAAGGCAGGTGGATCATCAACCCCAGCACGACCATACCGGCACCTATTGACCAGAGCGTTTCCAGTACAAAAAGACTGAAATGAATATCGGCAGTAAAAGCAAATGACATAAGAGTCAGGTCAACAAGAATGAGCCAAAAGCCGCGGGTAATAAGAAAGAGGCCCAGTTCTTTTTTTGATTTACGCTGGCCCTGCAGCCAGGCAGAAAGACCCGAAAGGAAAACAAAAGTAGGGGCGCAGAAATGAGTGATCCAGCGGGTGCCGTATAAAATAAGATTAGTAGTATCGGGATTCAATGGATCGCCGCTCAGACCGTCCTTATGAAAAAAATCACGGGTGTGATCCAGCGCCATGATGATCATGATGATCCCACGAAGTAAGTCGATGGACTGGATCCTTTTTTGGTTGGGGTTGATGAGTTCCATTCCTGCAGCTGTTTTAGTGGAATTTTAAGTTAGCGTTTAATCAGTAATTATTTTTTACAAAAGGATACACGGTAGCTCCCCGCTCCCGGCTCCTGGCTTTCCTATTCCAAATGATATTCTTTCTGTAAATATTCGATCAATTCAGCCCCCGCGATTTTTAATTCTTTATCCACCCTAAGTACTCCCTTTTTTGTGCCGTGCATATAAACGGCGAAGACAGAAAATTCCTGCAATAATTCTTCATCCGTCGTACGTAAAGCAGGGTTTTCGGCGCTTCTCTTTATTTCATCATTTGCCCCTTCCATAGCTATAAACACAGCAGGATTAAAAATCTTCGCGGCTATTTTCTTATACTCGGTAAACTCCGTTTCGTTAATGGACTCCAGGAGTCGTATCAGCGGAAATTTTTCATAATAGGTCATGATCTTATTGGAAGTACCCAGGTCCCTGATAAGCCGGAAATTTCCTGAGTTTTTTAATTGTTCAAAAGTCCTGTTGTTGGTAGACAATGGATTTAACCGCGGTGCAATTCTCGCCAGGTAATACAAATCGCCGGTATGATCAGCGACTGTCAGCGACGCATTTAAAATGGATATCACGCTGTCCATTCTTGAAAGACCGGTTTGCACATGTAAAATATGCTGGGATAAAGTTTCCTGGTCGCTTTTCAGGTCGGCGACCAATGATTTAAGGTATTGTCTTTCTCGCTGGTGTTCGATGGTATGTTCCAACTGGTATTCGGCCAGGAAACCGCAGAACACTGCGAGAAACAGCATTAAAAACTCCCAGAGATAATGGGTCCATTTTTTTCGCGCAGTATGTGAATGTGCATGTACTTCCATGAGTTGGTTTATGGTTTTTAGTTTGTAGTTTATGGTTCCTGGCAGTAGCTTTTCTCATTCCAGGTGATATTCTTTACGCAACTCTTTCAATAGTTTTTGATTGGCCGTAATATAATCTTTCATCGACAGGGTGCGGGTGGATACGAGCATTTGCTTATAAAACTGTATCATATTTACTGTTTCGCCCCTGTCAAAAGACGAAAGATTTAATATATCTGCCTTAATAAAACCATTGCCAGCCCTGTAACGGCTAATAAGATCCATGTTATAGCCGTTTTCATCCTGCTTTCTCAATTCATTCATCCAGCTAAAATCATAGTGTTTTAAATCAAATTCTTTGATGGGACTGGCAAAGAATTGGTATTCCTGGTCATTTCTGTCACGAACATTGTTGATGTAAGTACTGATTTCACCAAATAGTTTTTGCAGATACGAGCTTTTAAAATAGCGGAGTGAACCTGAACTTTTGAGCTGGTTCAGAACTCCGTCTTTCGGCTCAAAAGTAAAACTGGTAATTAAATACATTACAACAGTATAAGCCGGGTAAAATTCTCTTGGTAAATTTTTTAATGAACTATCCCGGATATAGCTGACCAGGTAATCACAATCCTTTTCTTTTCCAAGCCGGCCTTTAATTTTATTAGTAAACACAACTGAATCTGCGTAAAGTTCTTCATACATTGAGCGAGCATATTCCTTTTCCCGTTTATGTTCCACCTGGTGCTCACGGTAATTTTCAGCCAAAAAACCACAAAACACGGCGAGGAATAACATTAAAAACTCCCAGAAATAATGGGTCCATTTTTTCCTGGCTGTATGAGAATGCGCATGTACTTCCATGAGTTAGTTTTTGGTTTTTAGCTTTTTGGTTTATGGTTTCTGGCCAGCAGCTTTCCTCATTCGAAGTGATATTCTTTTTTAAGATCCTTTACCAGTTCAGTTGCTAATGCCCGGGCATGTTGCCATCGTGTATTTATCTGGAATAGCAGGTTTCTTTGTTGTACAATAACCATATTCAGGAACTCCTTTATTTTTTCCCTTTTATTTTCAAGGGATACAGTTTTATTAGAAAAAAGGAGTTCCCTGGTTGCTGCAGGCATGGTATCAAGCGAGGCCAACATATGTTTTGATAATTCGTGGTGAAATGCAGGTTCAAGGAGTGAATTTATCAGTGGCAGCAGCATATTTCCTCTTGTACTGTTTGCACCGGCTTCTGCATTGATATCATTTACAAGACCATCATATTCTAATAATTTTTTTAGCAAGCTCCCGTTTTTAAAATAACGCAGGCTGCCGGAGTTTTTGATTTGTTCAAATGTGTTCCGGTTCCAGGAAACAGGAACTGTCCAGTAGGCAAAACGGGTATAAAAAGAAAATTCGGCTGCCTGGCGGCCTTCCAAGGGAGTAGTACTGAGTTTAAGTAAACTGTCTGCCACTCCAATATATAACCGGGCAGATTTTATTTCATTGTTAATGGCAGCGGTATCATTTTGTAAATCCTGTACCAACGACTTTGAAAATTCTTTTGCCCGTTTCTTTTCAACTGCGTGTTCCCTGATATTTTCTGCCATGAAACCGCAGAACACCGCCAGGAACAACATTAAAAATTCCCAGAGATAATGGGTCCATTTTTTCCTGGCGCTGTGGGTGTGGGCATGTACTTCCATGGGTTGGTTTTTAGTTTTTAGTTTTTGGTTTATGGTTCCCGGCTCACGTCTCACGACTCACGGCTACTATTTTGCTTCATTGGCCTTCAAAACCCTTAACAGGTTTCCCCCAAGGATCTTCGCGATATCTTTTTTGCTATAACCTTTTTCTACCAGTGCTTTTGTGATCAACGGGTAGGAAGTAACATCATCCAGTTCAAGAGGTGTAAAAGTGATGCCATCAAAATCAGAACCCAACCCTACATAATCGACACCTGCCAGCTTAACAATATAATCAATATGTTGGATGAGTAGTGAAAGGGGAGGCCGCATAAGATCTGTTTCTTCGCGGTATTTGCGTTGCAGGAATTCGTCCGCGTAAAAGTCGGCGATACCGCTTCTTATTAGCGAATCCTTTTCCGCCTTGTGTTCCAGGAAAAAAGCCGCTTCCTTTCTCCCAAAACTGCTGTCGATAAATCCCGGGTTAAAATTGAGCTGGATAACACCCCCGTTTTTGGCAATGGCTTTTATCTGGTCATCTTTTAAATTGCGCCGGTGGGGGGCAAGATTGTAGACGCAGCTATGAGAAGCGATGATGGGTTTGGTACTAAGCTGTATCACATCCCAGAAAGTTTGCTCCCCGGCATGGCTCACATCGATCATCATCCCGAGCTGGTTCATTCGTTGAACGACCTGCTTTCCAAAATCTGTAAGCCCTTTGTGCGGGAGGTTAGGGTTCGTTGTTTCATCAGCCGCGCTTGTTGCCCAGGAAGGCGCGATATTATGCGTTAAAGTCAGGTACCGGGTGCCGCGCTGGTACAGCGCATCTAATTTAGCCAGGTCATCTTCTATCATATGACCGCCCTCTACTCCAAACATCGCGGCGATCTTGTGCTGCTTCACGGCTTGCAGCAATTCATCATAAGTAGCCACTTTTACGATTTTATCCGGGTTGCGGGAGACTACCGCATCAAGACTGTCCATTTCGCGGTTGGCATAGGAGAAGGGATTTTTCATGTCCCCATCACAATACACAGAAAATAGTTGAACATCGAGCCCGCCCTTTTTCCACCGGTCGAGATCGCTATGTGTTTTCCCGGTAAGGTCCCGGTCGAATACGATTCCTTTATCCGCCGCCTTCATGAGGATATCATTATGGGTGTCCACCAGGATCGCTTTTGCATGGATTTTTTTATAGGATTGCGCGGCGAGCAACTGGGTTATTACCAGGCTGAAGGCGAGAAGTGTTTTTTTCATGCGAGTTGATAATTTAGAATTTAGAATTATGAGTTTTGAATTATGAATTACTTTTCAAAGTGGTGACCCCCATTCATAAATCAAAACTCATAATTCATAATTTATATTTCATTCCAAATGGTATTCATTTTGTAAAAAGCCGATCATGTTTTTTGCTTTATTATTCAGCAATAACAACCTGCCTTCAATCTGGAAACTGCTGCCCTTGATCTGGTGGATATAATACGCAAGGTCTTGTTGAATAGCCGGGTCGTATGATCTTAGTGGTGGATTCCCGGAAGGCCTGTTTACGCCGTCAATATCTACCATTTTGTTAAATACAAAAGCATCAAACATGCGGGATAAAATAGGGTCGGCTGCTCTTCTTTCAATACGATCATCTTCCTGGTTATAATAGATATAGTCTACCAGTTTTTGATAGGATATCATACTGTCAGCTGCCTGTTCGTTTCTTATCAATCGTAAGGAACCGGAATTTTTTAACTGTATGATTGTCCGGTCACTGCTTTGAAACCGCATACTCCTGATAAATGTTCTTCCGAAGAAATAAATATCGTTTTCATGCCCTTTAATTTGTTGCGTACTAAATAAAAACATCAGGGAGTCCATTCTTTCCATTTTTGTATGACGAAATAGCAGGATTTGCCTGATGGAGGCAGTATCTGTTTTCAGATCTTCTATAAAAGATTGAATGAACTGTTTTTCGCGATGTCTTTCAACAGCATGCTCTCTTATGTTCTCTGCCAGGAAACCGCAGAACACAGCCAGGAACAACATTAAAAACTCCCATAGGTAGTGGGTCCATTTTTTTCGGGCCGTATGTGTGTGGGCATGTACTTCCATAAGTTAGTTTATAGTTTCTGGTTTTTAGTTTCTTGCTCCCCGCCCCCGCTCTCGGCTTAGGGCTATTTTAAATGATATTCCTCTTTGACCAATTGCAATAAATGCTTTGCTCCTTCCGATGCCAGTGCCATACGCTGGTTCATCAGGAGCAGCATTCCATAGTAATACTGGTATTTCATAGTGACGGAATTGATTGCCGGGACACCCGCGGAGATAAGCTTAAAATTTGAGCGGGAAGAGTCAGGAGGAGACCCGGCCTGTAACTGTTTAAGTACCGCAAAAAAAACAGTGCCATCAAAGATCTTTTCGTTAACATCTATCACATCGCTGATACGTTGTTTCTGGAGATCGGACCAGTAATCAAATTTATTTGTCCATTGATAATAAGAAGAAATACTGTCTGCTATAAAATGTTTATGGATAAGCCGCAGCATGCCGCTGCTTTTTAACTGGTCATATGTTTTTGTATTGGGAGAAATGACGATAGACCCCATCGTTAATTGTCTTGCCATATAATATTCATGCTTTGTAACCGTGTTTTTATTTAATGAATTAATAAGGCTATCTATCATTTGGAGATGAACCAAATTGAAATCCCTGCCAGATTGATACATCGCAAGATCACTCTCCAGGTCACTTACAATGGATTCCATATATTCATGAACGCGCTGTTTATCTTTTATGTGTTCCCGTAGATTCTCTGCTAAAAATCCTGCAAAAACAGCCAGGAACAACATTAAGAACTCCCAGAGATAATGCGTCCATTTTTTTCTTGCTGTGTGGGTATGGGCGTGTACTTCCATAAATTATTTTATGTGGTATGCTTTCTTTAAAACAGTCAATAGTTCAATTTCTTCTTTCAATACTTTTTGATATAAACCAAGCAGGTCATGCAAAAGGTAATCCATAGCATGTATTTTTTTTAGAAAGGCCAGGTACACGCTTTTATCATAGGTAATTAAAAGATTCCCTGTTGGCAGGTCTTTATCAGTAATAGACCCGTATTGGGCATTTGTTTCGGCATACACATTTACAATGATGACCCGTAATGCGGTCATCCTGATCATGCCGGTGGTAGTGGTATCCAAGGCATGTTCCGCATCAAGGGCAAACCGGCTATAATTTATGTAAGTATTGATAAGGCTGTTAAAATTTATAATTTCTTTTTTAATGTTGTTATCTTCTATTAAATTAAAAGTCCCTGAACTTTTAAGTATTTCTAAGGAGACCTGCGGCGGAGAATAAAAATTCCAATTCGTGGCATTTACAAGAGCAAGGGCTATCTTTCTTTCATTTTCTTTTATTGGCAAAGTGGTGATGAATATTTCTGCAGAATCTTCCCAGGCGGAATGCCCTGGTATATACCGGTATATAATATCATTTAAATTGGCCGTATCTTTTTTCAAATCTTCATACAATGCGGATATTATCTGTTTTTCTTTTCTTTTTTCGACCAGGTGCTCCAATTTATACTCTGCCAAAAAACCACAGAATACGGCCAGGAATAACATAAAGAATTCCCAGAAATACGATTTCCAGGTTTTCTTTCCATGAGAAGGGGAGTGGGTATGTACTTCCATCAGTGGGTTTATAGTTTATAGTTTTTTTGTTTGTTGTTTCTTGCTCTCGCCATCTTTCCTAATTAATATTCGTGTTCCAGAATGGTCAGTAATTTTTGTCCTTCTGTAAGGAGGTTTTTTACTTTGGTCAATGTCACAATATTGGAAGCTTTTACGCTATGAAATGATCCGTTGAAATCTACCAAGTCCGTTGCGCTGGGTTGTAAGAGTGAAACGACGCCGGGCGGTTCAAGGATGGCCCCGGTGCTATCGATCATCAGGTCCATTACTTTTCCGTCAAATATCCTGTAAACATGCGGCAGGGATTGCATCATATAATTGCTTTCTCTCTCTTCGGTCAGGCTCATGTCACGAACGGCAGCATCATATAAAACAATCGCATCGGTTACACGCTGCTTCCTTATCAGGCGCATATTGCCGCCATTTTTCAATTGCTGGATGGTTCTGTCGTTATAGGTAAAGTTTACAGGAGAAAGGCGTTGTATATGGCGGCAAAAGAAATAAAGTTTTGTAGTAAACTGGTCTTTTCTGGAACTGTTCAACAACAGCGTTAATGAGTCAAACATTTCTTTTCGCCTGATTCTCCGACCGGCTATCGTGTTTAAAGCGGACATGTCAAGTTTTACGTCATCCATCATGGAAGAAATATATTGGCGTTCCCGCAGCTGTTCAACTTTGTGCTCCCTGAAATTTTCAGCCAGGAAACCACAGAAAACAGCCAGGAACAACATTAAGAACTCCCAGAGATAATGCGTCCATTTTTTCCGGGCCGTGTGAGTATGGGCATGTACTTCCATGAGTTTGTTTATAACAGAGGAAAGTTTTTAAAATCCATTTTTCTTTGTGGCTGAGCTAATAAACTCTGCAAGGTCTTTTTTAAAATTAACCGCGGAGGCCGGCTCGATATACATCATATGCCCCGCCGGGTAATATTTGAACAGGACATTCTTTCTTACGGATGGTTCAAGACCCAGGTGATCAAAGGTATATTCTGTTGCGAAGAAGGGGGTGGCGAGATCATAATACCCGTTCAGCACAAGCACTTTCAGGTTAGGGTTACGGCTCATCGTTTCTGCGAGGTCAATGCCTGTATTTGGCGGCGCCTGCATTCCGCGCGGGTTGGAACTTTTAGCATGCTTCCAGTCCCATTCAAACCCTTCGCCGCTGGCAGAAGTGTGGTAAGTATTGGATTTATCCACTTTCAGTTCATTATAATAATAATCAAGGAAAACAGAAGTATAGGCAGGGGAAATGGCCATACTTTGCGGATCATACCCGGCATTTTCAGCCAAAAGATTTTGAGAAACACCTTTATACCTCGAATCCAGCCTTCCGGCCAGCACATGCTCATCACGCAATAGCTCCTGCCGGAATTGGGTGGGACTTACCCGGAGATTTGCATTCAGTATATATTCCTTGCTTACACCAATTAAGGCAGATAATTTATTAGCAACCTGATCTTTTTCTGCAGGGGTTAAAGAACTGCCCTTCATCAAAGCAGTTGAATATTCTCCCAGTGCAAATTCACGGGCAGTTTTTATAAAGGCTTCCAGGCTGGAAGGTTTATTGTTTATTTTATTATGATACCAGGCGGTAGCGGCATAGCCAGGCATGTAGCCTATATAAGGAAGATCATCTGCTGCCTGGAAAACCACTGTCCGGTAATCCAGTACTACAGATACAAGTATCACCCCATTCATGGTTAATCCCATATTCTGTAAAAAGTTTACAACACCCCCTGACCGGGTAGTGCCATAGCTTTCTCCTAATAAAAATTTGGGCGAATTCCATCGCTCATTTTCATTCACGAATTGATAAATGAACTGGCTGACACTTTTGATATCCTGGTCAACTCCCCAGAAATCTTTATTCTTTGCTTTGCCCACAGCATGGCTGATACCGGTCCCTACCGGGTCTATCATAACAAGGTCACTGATATCCAGAAGTGAATTTGGGTTGTCTTCTGCCTTGTAAGGAGGTGGTGGATTGTTTTCAGGATCATTCACTACTACCCGTTTAGGTCCCAGAATGCCCATGTTCAGCCAATAGGATGAGGAACCTGGTCCCCCGTTATAAGCAAAGGTGACAGGTCTTTTGCCGGGATCATTTTCACCATCCTTGCAGTAAGCGGTATAACCAAAGAGCGCCACTATTTCATCTTTTTCGTTTTTTAAAAGCAATGCGCCGGCGGTAACTGTATAATTAACCTGTTTGCCGTTTATAACGAGACTATGCTTTGTCACAGATTTTACCGCAGGAGGGATGGCTGTAGAATCGGGAACCGGCATTTTATTTTGCGCCTCAGCGTAGAAAGAAAAAGAAATCCAGAGTAATAAACAAAGCAGTTTCATAATTTTAGTTTAAATGATAAGATACTTCTTTCAGGTATACCAATAGTTAAAATAACCAAACTGGCAGGATACCCAGTATTCCCATAAATCAGTTTATTTGATATGGTATTCGCTGCGTAACAGTGCCAATAACCGGGCATTCACCTCCATGTATTTTTGAAAATGCAGAGTACGGGTGGAACTCATTGCATTAAAACAATAAAAGCCCAGCGCATTGATAGTGCCCTGTTTGTCAAATTTCTCAACCGATTTAAACTGGAAAGGGATCACCTGGTTACTTTTTTCATAATCCTCCGTAGCCTTTATAACCGATACCAGCCCATCCTGGCTTAACCGGGAATTGAAATCAAAATCATAATGCCGGACAATGATCGGGTTTACATATTCAATCCTCACCAAACCTTCCAGGGCCTGCCTGTCATTGATATTATGGATGGCTACCGAAATATCACCAATCAGTTTTTGAAGTTCATTATTCTTGAAATAGCGCAGGGAGCCAGAATTCTTTAATTGCTCCAGCACCACCGTTCGCGGTTCAAAAAGCGAGGGAGAGCGGAAGTTGACACCATACTGGAAATTAAGTTCAAATGTTTTTGAAATGTTCGCCAGGCTGCTGTCCTTAAAATATTTCATTAGGTATTTAAGGGCATTCTCCTGCCGGATACGGTACTGTGATTTTGCAACTACACTGGCAGAATCACCTTTCAGCTCTTCATAAAAACTCTTTGCCAGTTCTTTGGCCCGGTCCTTTTCCACTTTATGCTCCCTGATATTTTCTGCCAGGAAACCACAGAACACGGCGAGGAAAAGCATCAGGAATTCCCAGAGATAATGGGTCCATTTTTTCCGGGCCGTGTGCGTGTGGGCATGTACTTCCATGAGCTGGTTTATGGTTTATTGCTTTTAGTTTATGGTTCTTAACCCCAGTCAGTAGCGAAAGGTCAGCAGCCCGTCGCCATCCGAGGATCTAACTTCCTGCCGTACTTTATAAATGTATTGTATTTGTTGCTTTGATTGATAATAGGTATATTAGAAATCCAAAACTTAAAACAGCTTATGGTTAAGACAAACTTTTTTAAACAATTGAGGGCAGTGCTCTCTGTTGTCCTGGTAGCCGCAACACTCTTCTTTCTCGCCAGTTGCAACAATTCTTCGAAAGGTAAGGAAACCAAAGACTCCGTTACCGTCGAAAAGACTGATTCCATAAAGATGAATAACGGGGGCGACAAGATGATGGAAGACTCAATTGACCACTCCGATAGCTCAAAACTAAAAGGAGAACAAACACCCCCGCCTAAATAAACCGGAGTCCGGGCCCGAACAAAGCGTCACAGAGTTTACAGAAATGAGCTCTGTGTTTCTCTGTTCCCCTGTCTCTCTGTGTTGAAAACATTTTTAAAGTAGCTCCTGTTTTTTCAGTCCCGTCTTCTTTGCTGGCTTTGCAACTCTTTTGCTGTGATGCCTTTTCTTTAGTGTGTTCACTAACCAGGTCTGTATCCTGTGATGCGAGGGAGAAATGATCGCCGCGATTGCTACAAAGATCAGGATCTCGTAAATGGGTGAATGCCCCGCTTTACTGATCACTACCGGGTGGATCAGCAGGGTAATGTATTCAAAAAGAAAAAGGATTGCAAAGATGCCGGAGAATTCGATGAGTTTGCGGTGCACTTTTTTCCCCGTCAGAAAAGCGCTCAGGAAGAAGAGTACCGGGATACACATCCCTATCAGCAAGAGTTCAAGTTTCAAATGCCTTGCCTTTTCTTCTTCTGCCGCCTGTTCGGTGATCTGTTGCTGCCGCAGCTTTTCGGAAATGGTCAGGTTTTGCAGTTGAATGATCTTTTCGTTGTTATCGAAAGAATCTTTCAATGCGATATAGGTTTGCTGGTAAGAAAAGGCATTGCCCAGGTCATTTCGCTGTTTGTACAAGCGGGTCAGCACATTGCTGGCTGATAGGGCATGTTTCAGGAACTGGTTATCCGAGGCAAGACGAAATGATCGTTCAACATAAAAAAGGGCTGAATCTGCCCGGCCCAGTTTTTCAAATGACTTTCCAAGACCGAGATAACATTCAGCAAGGGAATTGTAATCCTGCATGGATTCCAGGTAACTGATACTTTGTTTGAACTTTTCCAGGGCCCGGCTATATTCACCCGACTTAAAATAAATATTTCCCATATTGTTCAGGGCCGTACCGGTGATCAGGTCATTACCCTGCCGCGTGGACTCACTATAACATAGGATTGTATAGGCCAGGGCCGAGTCCAGCTGGTTGGTATTGGAATAGATATCACCCAGGTCCAATGCTGTATATAATCTTAGTTCGGGTAAGCGATGGACCTGTGCAATGGAATCTGCCTTATGCGCATAATATACTGCATGAGCCGCATCCTGCTGGCTGTTGTAAACGAGGGCAATACTTAAATAAACGGATGCGATATCCTCCGGCTCCTTTTTCTTTTCCAGCAGTTTCAGTTGTTCAATGTAATATTCCAGGGCCTTTGGAAAATTGCCGAGCCGGTTCAATGCCTTCGCCATCTGTCCCAGCGAACTGGTTTTTCCCCGCAGGAATCCGGCTTTTTGTGAAAGTGCATAAGAAGATTGAGCAAGCAACAGCGCTGAATCGGGTTTATAGTTCTGGTAATAGTAACTTAATTTATAGAGGAATATAGCCTTGCCGGTATCGGTCTTTTCAATCTTCAGGGAATCTCTATACTTACCGATCATGGAACTTTGCCCCGGCGAAACGAGATAACTGAGGAACAACAGTCCTATAAGAAAAGACCGTTTCATAAGCTTTAAGTTGAGTATATTAGAAGAAAGTTTTATATGCGCAAAGTATTAAAACTTATCTTCTTCTTCTTTTTTTATTCAGCACCTCTCTTAAAAGCCCAGCAGAAATTCGCGGTACTGGTAGGGATCAATGAGTATTTCGAGGCCCCTGCCGTCAAACACCCGCATTCCCTGAATGGCTGCGTCAATGATGCGAAGGCTATCAGGGGGTTGCTGGAAAATCGTTTTGGCTTCAATCCCCGGGATATTTATTCCTTATATAATGCAGCTGCCACCAAGAAAAACCTGGTGGACCAGTTACGGGTGGTCTTTCATAAATGTCAGCCCGGCGATGCGGTGGTTTTCTTTTTTTCCGGTCATGGCGTATGGATGACCAACCATAATCTCGAAGACGATCCGGTAAAACGGGGGATGAGCCAGGCGATCGTGATGAGTGACCTCTATTCTCCCGGCTGGGATTGTTTGATGAGGGATGAAACGCTGAAAGATATCTTTAACCAGTTTGTAGATAAAAAAATAATCCTGACCACTATTTTCGATTGCTGCTACAGCGGGAACCTCCCGATGATGCCGCAACCTCCTCAATACTGGAAGGGGTGGTTCACAACCCGGCCGGCTCAAAAGGATTTTTTTATCGAATCTATTCCCTATGTGCCCCAACTTGAAAAACCAGCCGGTTGCCGGGTGGATGCTTCAGGATGGATCACCGATACCCTGGACTCCGACCGGGATGGCGTGCCCGATTGCAAGGACTGGGAGATCAATACGGAATTTTTTACCGAGGTGGACTCAATAGGTGTGGGCCTGTATGCACCCATCCCGAACGAATTTATATTGCAGAAAGACAATTATTATAATGCTTCCCGTTTTGCCAAAGATCCGGCTGATGAGGATACGGGAATGCTGACGCGAAATTTTAATTTGAAAGATGCGCTCACCGCGACTAACCAATCTTCAGTTCGCCCATCCGCCAGGAAAAATTCTTTTTTTCTTTCCCTCGCCGCGTCGGCTGATAACAGGAAGGCCCTGGAAATAACCGGTATAACCGGGAATAAACACGGTGCTTTTACCGAAGCGTTGCTGGCTGTCTACAGCCAAGCCTCTCCTGCTATTACGGTAGCTGAATTAATAAAAAGAATAGGAGTTCTTATGAACCAGCAATCCTATCACCAGTCGCCGGGTTACCATTATGACAGCAGCAGGTTAAAGGGGAATTTGATCGGAACCGGGTCCACCGGGTTTTCGAATAAGCTACGTGCTAAGTGTATCGCTGTAAAGAACGGAAGGATAACCATTGATAAAGGAGTGAACGCAGGGATCGCAAAAGGAAACCTGCTCAGTGATATTGACCTGGCGGGAAGACAAAGTATCCAGGTCCTGCAGGTATTCGATGACAGTGCAACGGCATTGGATAAAAGCAAGGGGCAGGTAAAGCCCGGTCATAAGTTTGAGATGAGGGATAACTATACCCTTTCCAATCCCCTGCTTAAAGTATACATTCCTTCTGTATCACTCACAGCTGCGGAGTTCGGATCTTTCTTTAACCAGCAGGTCATTCCCCAGGCGGCACTTAAAAATTACATGGATTACAATTTTATACAGGAGGATGAGATCGGAAGGATCATTCTATGGGAGGACACAAAAAAATTTCAACACTATAATGCCGAACAGTATGGCAGACCTGAAACGGAAAAAGACCTTTTTTGTGTTCTTCTTCCCGTGCCTTCATATGTTGCGACTGCAGTGATAAACATGTTGAAGAAAGACCAGAATATAGAGATCGTAACAAATCCTTCGAATGCAGACCTGGTGCTGTATCTCAACTACGCCAAAAAGAAACCGGGGGTAAAAAGCGGGTTCGTTTTTTATTTTCATCCGCCTATCGATGGGGCTATAGCATTTGTGGGGGAACAACTCTTTTCAGAACAACATGTACAGGTCTCTTTGCTCAGTTTTAGCGGGAATGAATTACCCTCGCTGGCACAAAAGCTTGGAGGAATTGCTCATGGTATGATACGGCTAAGGACCACTTCCTGGATCAATAGTTATGAAAAAAGATAATAAATTGGAGTTTATAGACATGGGCATTTACTTCTATCTTGATAATTTAGAATTATGAGTTATGAATGGCAATCCATGCTTTTAAAAATCATTCATAACTC
Organism: Chitinophagaceae bacterium; assembly: GCA_039921505.1. Lineage (GTDB taxonomy): Bacteria > Bacteroidota > Bacteroidia > Chitinophagales > Chitinophagaceae > JJ008. Next base: position 14,015 of record JBDSBR010000027.1, on the reverse strand, counting down.
ATCATTCATCATTTATATTCATTCCAGGTGATATTCTTTTTTAAGATACCCTATTAAAGCAGCTGCATCCTTTATAAACCCGCCCGCCTCTGAAGAAACTACTTTTTTAAAGCTGTATATGAGATGAAACCGGGTGCATATTTCGTTGATGATAACAGGATCCTTTGTTAAAAGGCTGAAATGACTTTCGGGAATATTAACTGAACTGTCCTGGAATGTTTTGATAATTTCCTGCAAAGTGGCTGCGTCAAAAACTTTATTGTACGAAAGAAACAGGTCCCGCCGGTTTTGAAATTGCATTTGGGAAGGCCCGGTACGTATGAAATTTACTATCCGGTAGTAGGCACCGATCTTGTTCTGTGTTTCTTGTTTTCGGATCAAACGAATGCTACCAGAGCCTTTTAACTGCTCAAATGTTTTGTCCTGGCATACAAGTTCCACATCGGAAATGGGCAGGAGCCTTGCCGTATAATAAATTCGTTTCGCCAAAGCATTTGTTTGTTCTCCTTTTAATAATGTGATAAGCGTATCAATCTCCACTGCTGATTTCTTATTCTTCGAAATAACAAACCTGAAATTGCTGGTATCCTCTTTTAAATCATCAATCATCGAAAGTATATACTCTCTTTCCCTTTTATGTTCGATCCTATGTTCTCTTGTATTTTCTACAAAAAAACCAAGCGTTACCGCGAGGAACAGCATAAAGAATTCCCAGAAATAATGCATCCATTTTTTCCTGGGAGTGTGGGAATGTGTATGTACTTCCATCTTGCTAATTAAGAATTAAGAATTATGAGTTATAAATGGACCTACCCGCTTTGAAAAATAATTCATAATTATTGAATTTTTTTCAACTCGCCTTTCTGCCCTGTATTGATAAACCAGGCTTTTGTTACCTGGCCGGCTGCATCCACTTCAAACTCTACCTGGCGATCAGTACCGTCGCCATAGAAGAACTTGGTATTGGATTCGGGTTTTAATTCTATGTCGGGTGTTCCGTCACGGTGCCGGTATAGTTTGTCGTCCTTCTTGATAAATACAAGTGTTACAAAAGCGGAATATTTTCCAACATACCGATCGATCAATGCAGGATCGATGGTTACCTGTTTATGTTCATAGGGCATCAGTAGATCCTCCCCGTTCAATAAGGATTCCAGTGCTACCCGGATCTGCCCGCTCAATGTTTCATTGTTGGAAAGGACGATCAGCGTTTCTCTTTTTTTCGACCGGGTCAGAACATAGGTAGAATAACCGGGCCACCCTCCAGTATGGAAAATGATCTTTCCTTCCGGGGTATTGGGTTTTACCATCACGCCAAAACCATAAAAACTGCTGGTATCCCGCGGTGACATTTGAACTAAGGGCGAAAGCATCTCATCCAGGGAAGCCTTACTTACAAGTTTTGTTGTAGTGAAAGATTCTTCCCATCTTAAGAGATCACCGGTAGTGGAGTTCACACAGCCATCGCCAACAATACCATCGAGGTAGTACACCATATCATTAGCCGGGAGATTGTCCGGGAGAATGTATCTTTTCAGGCTGTCCACATACACAAAACCAAGGGCATAGTTGGGAGGTATTTTCCCGGTGGAACGCCGGGTATTGTAAACAAAGGAATGCCGCATGGCGAGAGGCTTAAAAATATTGGCCGATAGGAAATCGGCATAGCTTGTCCCGGATACCTTTTCGATTATAGAAGCCAGCAGGGCATAACCGGTATTACTGTACTCCCATTTGCTGCCGGGTTTAAAACGCAGACTATCATTTAACCGTATGAGCATATCAACGATGTCCTTATTGAAAGCTATTTTTTTACGGTCCCAGTTCTTTTCAAACTGATCTTCGTAGGAAGGGATCCCCGAAGTATGCGTCAGTAAATGCCGGATCGTGATATTATTATAGGGAAGGGCGGGAAAATATTGTTGAATATTATCGTCGTAACTGAGTTTCCCTTTTTCTTTAAGGATCATGATCCCCATGGCCGTGAATTGTTTGGAAACAGAAGCCAGTTCAAAAACGGAGCTGTCATTCAGTAGCCTTTTCGAATTGAAATCGGCATAGCCGAATGACCCTTCGTAAAAAGGCATGCCTGCGATCGCCGCGAGGACATTCCCGTTAAAATTGAAATACCGGTGCTGCCCTTCCAGGAACTGTTTCAACTGGCCGCTGATATCCTTCTGTGCCGATACGGATAAGGGAAATAATAACAGTAATATTAGCTTCTTCATGACTGAGTTATTTTTTCTCATTTTTTCCAAGTTTTTTCAAGATCAGGTCTTCCATTTCCAGGCAGGCCTGTTTTGCATCTCTGAAAGCATCAAGACTTCTCCTTAACCTTTCAAGGCGCAGGGTCAATGCGGCTCCCATATCGTGACGAAAGGTAGTTGCTTCAGCCCCGCTGAGCTGATCGTGGTGCTGTACTAATTTTTCCATTTTCCCCGGATCCGAATGATTGCTGGTGTCGAGGTTGAGCTGGCAGGTAAGATCATAGCTTTTATAAACGGCAGGAATAAAAAGCTCGGTGTAATACTTTTTTTCAAATTCCTGGTTGCGGTATTGGGCGAAATTGCTGATACGTTCATAATCCATCATCTTTTTAAGGAACTCAATGTTGCCCACATACCGGAGTGACCCGGATGATTTCATTTGTTCATAGGTCTCCCTGCGCACCAGGAAATTCCTGACCCAGATGGCTCCCATCGTACGGGCAAAAGCGGCCCGGTCGATGCTGGCGCTATCTTTTAATAGCCAGTTCACCAGTGAATCGTGATTGGTGATGATCTGTTTATCCTGCTTTACCAGCGAATCCAGGTTTTGGATATTGGTCTGGACATCCAACAGCATGCTTTGTAAAAACTGCCGCGCCCTTTCTTTTTCTATTTTATGTTCCAGCTGGTACTCAGCCAGGAACCCACAGAAGACGGCAAGGAATAACATTAAAAACTCCCAGAGATAATGAGTCCATTTTTTCCGGGCGGTATGTGAGTGGGCATGTACTTCCATGGTTTGGTTTGTGGTCTGTGGTTTATTGTTTGTTGTTGTCGATCTAGTAACCAATAGCTAACGGCTAACAGCCATTTATTCCAGGTGATATTCTTTTTTTAATAACTCAATCAGATTTTGGGCTGACGTAATAGCCTTCTTAATATACCTGTTCGTAAAAAGAAGAGTTGCCTTAAGTTGCACCACTTTGAAATGAAACTCATTTATCAGAATCGGATCTCTTGTTATTAAAGAAGGGTTGTCAATAGGTCTGTTTATTTTACTATTACTGTCATTCATCTTGTCCCAAACAGCACCATCCAAAGTTTTTCCAATAACCGTCCAGGCAATATTCTGTCGAAATTCTTCTTCAGTGTCCTGCTGCACTAATACAGTTTTGATTGCTTCATTGTCATAAATAGTTATACTGTCCGCTGCATCTGTATTTCTTATCAGGCGAAGATTTCCCGAATTTTTTAGCTGTAGAATTGTCCGGTCGTGATACCGAAAAAGAGTTGACCTGGAAATATGACGGGCATAAAAATAAAAATCGTTCATCTGTTTTTTATAGTCTTGTTTTAATAAAGCAGACAGGGAGTCAAAATAACTGAGTTGAACTTTTCTTAAGTCATACGAATTTTCTAAAGAAGCTATATCAAGTTCAACATCCTTTATTAAGGAAACGATATATTTTTTTTCCCGCTGATGCTCTACCTGGTGTTCCCTGAAATTCTCTGCCAGGAATCCACAGAACACAGCCAGGAACAACATTAAAAATTCCCAGAAATAATGGGTCCATTTTTTTCGGGCGGTATGTGAGTGGGCATGTACTTCCATGGATTAGTTAATGGTTTATAATTTGTAGTTTTTGGTTTCTGGTCCCGGCTCATAGCTCACGACTCTCTCACTCCAGGTGGTATTCTTTTCTTAATACTTCTAATAATTGGTGATTAGCACGTACATAAGGTAGGTATTGTGTTTGCCTTGTCCCTCTCAGCATCAACAGGTAATAGGAAGCCAGGTTCTCAGCTTCCTGCCTGCTGAATTTATCGGCATTCAAGATTTTGCCGGAATATGAAGGATCCGGGTTTTGGGTCAGCGCGTCCAGTATCAATTTTTCCCCATCTGCAGTCAAAACTTTATACCATTGAAAATCGAAATGTCTTAACGTGAAAGGCCGGATATTCATTTCCAGGAAACTATATTCTTTGTCATTACGGTTTCTCAGGTTAGTTATTTGTATACTTAGTTTTCCTACTGCTGCCTGTAGTTCGCTGCTTTTGAAGTAACGCAACTCGCCAGAATTTCTAAGCTGGGTTAAAATACCATCATTGGGCTCAAACATTAATTGAGCCGATTGAAGAAAAGCCCAGGTAAAGGAAGGATAAAATCGCGGCGAAAGAGTTGTAAGACTGCTGTCTTTTACATAATTAATGAAGAAAACAGTTTCATTTTCCTTTCGATCCCGGATGTCTATCTTTTCCTGTATCGCAAATGAATCAGCAAGTATTTCTTTATAAAGATTTTTAGCCAGTTCTTTTGCCCGGTGTTGCTCTGCTTTATGCTCCCGGATATTCTCGGCAATAAACCCGCAGAATACAGCCAGGAAAAGCATCAGGAATTCCCAGAAATAATGGGTCCATTTTTTTCTTGAAGTATGTGCGTGGTGATGGACTTCCATAATTAGTTTGTTTTGGGCCTGCTTAATTGACAAAGTCTTCCTCTTTAAAATGGAATTCTTCGCTTAATAATTTTATTATTTTTAAAGCCACTCTGTTGGTCAGGGTATAATACCTGTCGACGATGACTTTCAGCCGTGACTTCCTGTCAGCGATATTATTGATATACTCGTCCATTTTTTCCATCGCTCCGGGTTGAAGAGGAAGTTTGCTGTTCATCAGGGAATCGACCAGGGGGGAAGGAATATGTCTTTTTTCTTCCTCGGCAATGTCCAGTTGTGTAAACGGCGTATAATAACGGCTTTGAAGGATGCTGTTACGGATATCCGTTATCTTATCGCGGTGTACAAGGTCCATCTGGTTCTGGGCACTGATAATGCCCTGCATATAATAGTAAAAGTTCATGGTGCCCACCAGTTCTTTATCACTGAAATACCGGAGACTACCGGATTGTATCAACTGGTCAATGGTAGATTTGCTCCAGTCGATCCTGAATCCATTGAACGTAAATTTGCTGTAATAATAAAAACTGCCGGGGACCGGCTGACCCGGGGTTATGGCTGAGGACATAGCCAGCAAACTATCAATAGAGGCCATGATAAATTTCGTCTGGTGAATCCCCCTTCTTATTTCCGACGTATCGAATTGCAGGTCATTCAAGAGGTTTTTGGCATATTCTTTTGCACGGTTATGTTCAACAATATGTTCCCGCTTGTTTTCTGCAAGGAACCCGCAGAACACAGCCAGGAACAACATTAAAAACTCCCAGAGATAATGGGTCCATTTTTTTCGGCTAGTATGGGTGTGGGCGTGTACTTCCATAAAATCTTATTCGATATGATATTCCTCTTTCAATATTATCAATAAATTAATCGCTTGTTGTAAAAGCAATTTCAGATCCCGACGGTTCGCTTTGTTGATACCATTTAAGCCATATACACGGTAATTCCACTCTTGCAATTCACGTGGCGTATAGGATTGCAAGGAAGCATTGTCTGCAGGCGGCCTGGCTATACCCGCATTCTCATCAATCATCTCGTTAAAAACTAGCGCATCGAAGATCTTTGCCGCAGCAGTTCTGTAGTGTTCAATTTGATTTTCCTCGACGGCATATTGACCTAGCATATTCCTTACACTGATATCGTATTTTGCAATGCTGTCAACAACTTTCCGGTTACGGATCAATCGTAACGCACCTGAATTCTTTAATTGCTGCATCGTACCATCATTAGGAATAAACCGATAAGGAAGCGTGCGGCCTATAAGTATTGCATAAGGATAAATTTGCTTGATATAATCATTCGTATTGCCATTATTCATCATAAATGCTATTGAATCCAGCATTCGTTCTTTTGTTGTTCTTGATACGATGATCTTGGCAATATTTGATGTGTCGGATTTAATATCATCGAACAAAGAATTAATAAACTGTTTTTCCCGTTGATGCTCTATAAAATGTTCCCGTTGATTTTCTACAAAAAAGCCAAGTGTTACTGCCATGAATAACATCAGGAATTCCCAGAAATAGTGGGTCCATTTTTTCCGGGCAGTATGTGAATGTGCATGTACTTCCATGGGTTAGTCTATAGGTTGTAGTTTTTGGTTTATAGTTCCTTGCTCCTGTCTCCTTGCTCAAGGCTGCCGGCTCTTTGCTCCGGGCTCTTTCACTTCAGGTCATATTCCTTTTTTATCAATACAATAAGCGCTTTTGCCATGCTGAATTGTTTATTTAAATTCCTGCTGTATGCCTGCCTCGCAATACCCCCGCCCATTGCAATCATATTGGCCAGGTAATCCCATTGGTGCGGATCTTTTTCGATTACCCGCGTCGACTTTACTGAGTCTGATGGTATATGCTGAGCGCGTATATATATATCCGGGACTACCCATAGTTTAAAAATAGTTTCACGACCGGCGTCACGGTAAGTTAAATAGCGGTCAAGTGTTATCCTGGTTTCTTCTATTTGTTTCCAATAAAGCAACAGGGCATTGGCCACCGATTCTTTCCGGATTATACGCATCGCCCCGGAGTTTTTTAATTGCGATGAGGTACGATCAGTGTTAATAAGTTTTAAACGCTGTCCTGCAAAGGAAATATCATGACCCAGCTTTATTGGAACTTCAGCAGCTGGTTTGAAGGTGCTGAGAAACATCAATACAGAATCGGAATATAAAGAAGCAGAATCGGCATGGAGCAGCGCATCTTTTAATTCAGCCGTATCGGTATATAGATCCTCAACCATTAACTTCATAAATTGTTTTTCCCGATGATGTTCCACCTGATGTTCCCTTAAATTCTCTGCCAGGAACCCACAGAAAACAGCGAGGAATAACATGATGAACTCCCAGAGATAGTGCGTCCATTTTTTCCGCGGCGTATGAGTATGAGCATGTACTTCCATCTTGCTAATGTAAAATTTAGAATTATGAGTTATGAATGGGAGGTCCCACTTTGAAAATCATTCTGAATTCATCATTTAATAATTTGTCACCGCTCCCGCTCCCCGCTCTTTCATTTCAAGTGATATTCTTTTTTCAATAATTCAATAATACATTTTGCATCACTGATCATCTCGGGTAACTCCTCGGTGCCTCTTATATACAGATTTCGGCTGATATTCAATTTGTCATTAACAAAAATCCGTATTAAGCGTATATCAGTTGCCAGGATCGCCCGGTCGTCTGTATTGGCTAATTGTTTATAAAAGTCTGTACTCAATGTGGAATCCCAATTGTTTCTTAGTCCAAAAATAAAATGTGGGGGATAATTCATATCTATCACCTCATTTCTTCGGAGAGCTGTACTATTTGCCCGTTCCTCATCCCCCTGATAATCTTCATCAAGGTGACGGGTGTATGCGTCGTATTGAGAGATTTTATCAATCAGATCCGCATCAGAAAAATAGCGCAGGCTGCCGGAATTTATCAGTTGCTGAATAGTTGCCCGCCTCCATCTGAACGGCTTGTACCGGTCCAGCGCACCCAGTACAAAAAGATCAAGGTTTCGGATCTGGTCCAGGCGGCGGTTTTTTACGTACAAGGCGAGGCTATCCGTCCTCTGTACGTGTTTATGGAGCTGGCGAATGATCACCGAAATCATTGAAGTGTCCCTCTTCAAATCACTGACAAGATCCCGTGCGTATGTTTTTGCCCGTTTGAGTTCAATATAATGTTCCCGCTGATTTTCTGCCAGGAAACCACAGAAAACAGCCAGGAACAGCATAAAAAATTCCCAGAAATAATGGGTCCATTTTTTTCTTGCCGTATGTGTATGCTGATGTACTTCCATCTTGCTAATGTAAAATTTAGAATTATGAGTTATGAATGGGAGGCCCCACTTTGAAAATCATTCTGAATTCATCATTCATAATTTGTCCCCGCTCCCGCTCCCACTCTCCGCTCCCCACTTCCCGCTCCGGGCTCTTCATTTGAAGTGATATTCTTTATTGATCAGTTCCAGCAAGGCTGTTGTTTTTTCCTTTGCTGTCAGGATATTGGTGTAGTAGCCATACAAAAAAGCTCTATAATTTACGATGCTATTGGCGAATTGATTCAGCTGCAGCGGGTCTTTTATCAATAACGGCATTTCGAAAGGGAGCGCATTATCCCGGTTTTGAGTCTTCTTGTTGTTTAGATTTTCCGTGGTTACCCTGTTAAAATCCGTATAGTCGCAAAACCGGTCTTCAAACTCATAGACCTTGTGTGCAGCCTGGTTCACATCATCCCCGTTCTTTCTCAGGTGTCCCTCGATAAATGCTTCGTAGATCATGATGGATCGCTCCACTTCGTGGTCTTTTATCAGTCGGAGGTTACCGGAGTTTTTCAATTGCTGGAGGGTCGGCATCGATGGAAAATAAGGGGCCGTAGTGTTGTTGATCACTGTATTCCAGCGGGGCTCTAAGCGGTACTGGAAATATTCAGCATTTTTTATGTTATTATAGAAGGAGTCCAGGGCAGGTGTCAGCACACTTATTTTTTTCAGCACTTTTTCATATTGCCCCAGGTCATAGTTAAGTTCGCTTGCCATGGAAGCCATGTACTGTCTTTCCCTTTTATGCTCCAGCTGGTGTTCCCGGAAATTCTCCGCCAGGAAACCACAGAAAACAGCGAGGAACAGCATCAGGAATTCCCAGAAATAATGCGTCCATTTTTTGCGTGGTGTATGTGAGTGGGCATGTACTTCCATCCGGTAGTTTAGGGTTTATAGTTTATTGTTTTTGGTTTATGGTTTCTTGATCCTGGCTCCCGACTCACGGCTCCTGGCTCCGGGCTTTTTCATTTTTTAAATTGCCTGTATAAAAAGGCACTCAAAAAACCAACCACCACATATATGATAAGCTTGATAAGACGACCCTTCCAGGGCGAGCGGGAGGGGTTATTTCCAGGATTATTCATATCAACTCAAAAGGTAATATTTTTTAAAAAAAGAAAAGGGTTTTCCTTTAATTGATCTTTTTAAAATCATAGGGAGTAAACTCAACGAAATCGGCCACTCTTACCGTCAGCGAACTCACTTTACCCTTCACTACGGTGAATTCCAGTTTTTTCATTCCGTACAAAGGATCATTATAGGTACAGAAAAAACGGTTGCCCCCGAGCGGTTCCAGGGTTCCATATCGTCCTTTATGGTGCTCAAAACGCATGACCAGTTTTCCATTCTCAATAGTGATGTTCATCTTGCCGTATACATTATGCATATATTGACCTGCATAAGCTGTTAGTGGTAATTCGGTTTTAGGATTCATTGCGATACTGTCCCGGATAACCTTCCACTGCTTTGCTTTTTCCTTTTCATCCGCCTGCTGGAAACCCAGGTAGACCTTGCTGTAATTGCGGTAAGGCAAACCGAGATAAGCATCTTCTATTTCATTGCGGAGCGCTTCGTAGAAATTATTCGCATCGGTGTTCGTCAATACTATGATCCCAAGTTTTTCTTCGGGTACCATGCATACACTGGTCACAAATCCATTTACCCCACCAGTATGCGCTACGATTTTTCTTCCCGCATATTCTTCCAGGAACCAGCCCAGCCCGTATAAACTGAAATGCGACTTATTGAACATATGCCCGCCATTCCCGAGAATGGAATGCGGTGTTCTTGTCTGCCCGATCGCGGCAGCAGGAATAATTTCTTTACCATCCAGTTTGCCATTGTTCAGCAGCAGCATCACCCATTTACTCATATCACTGGCAGAAGAAGAGATACTTCCGGCAGGCGCGAGGTTATCAATATTACCGTAAGGTATTTTTTTCAACTCCCCCATCACCACCGTATGGGCTGCGCATTTATTAGGAGCGGTTTTGATGTCTTTGGATAAAGCCAGGCTATTATTCATCCCCAGGGGTTTAAAGATCCGGTCCGTAATAAACGCCGCCCATGACTGCCCGGTAACTTTCGGGATGATCTCGCCCGCTGTCATAAAAGCACTGTTGGTATAACCCCATTTACTCCGGAAACCGTACAAAGGCTTTAGCTTTCCCATTTTATCCCTTACTTCCGCTGTGCTGAGATCGGAATCGAAGTACATAAAATCTCCCTGGAAGGTTTCGAACCCGAGACGGTGACAAAGCAGGTCCCGGATATTCGCTTCTCTAGTCACCCAGGGATCATAGAGTTTGAAATCGGGCAGCCATTTCTGTACTTTATCATCCAGCGATAATTTTTTTTCTGCATCCAGCATGGCCAGCGAGGTGGCGGTGAAAGCTTTCGTATTGCTCCCGATCATAAACAGTGTATTCTCATCTACTTTATCATTGCTGCCTGTTTCTTTTACACCATAGCCTTTCATCCAAACCACTTTCCCGTTCTTTACAATAGCAACAGACACACCGGGTATCTGCCAGTCGGTCAACGCCCTGTTCACATAAGCATCAAGGCTATCCTTTATAAAAGAAGGAAGGGAATCGTTTTGAGAAAAGCCTGGTATATCGAACCACATTACGATCAACAGGGAAAAGAGTATTTTTTTCATAAGCTTAGTTTGAATCGGCGATGATCTTTTTCTTCATCGGGCCAAAGATGAAACGCATGATAAAAGGAAGTGTAGCGGGTATAAATGCGGCAATAACAGGATTCAGAACATAGACAATACAACAGATGATAAAAACAACCGGGACGGTGATCGCCCTGAGCGAGGCATAGCGGGCTAAGGCCGGAGACAGGCGTTCTGTAAGCTCATGACGGGGGTTACTCAGGTAGCGCCACATAAAAAAATTAATGATTCCCAGCGCGGCAATATTACAGGTATAAAAGATAACAGGTGTAATGACGGGCATCCCCGCATATTCGCTGTAAAACCCGGTGCTGAAAGGCATCAGTGCAATGGCCAGCAGGAACAGCATATTGAGCCACAGGACCCGGTTATTGAAATTCACGACATAACCAAATAAACGGTGGTGTACGGTCCAGTATTGACCGATGATCAGGAAACTGATCAGGAAGCCAATGAATTTGGGGATAAGGTGAACAAGCGCATTCAATAACTTTTGCTCCGTCAGTTCTTTACGTTCTATCCCGGGGATCTTGATCTCGATGACAAGTAAAGTAATGGCGATAGCAAAGACTGCGTCGCTGAAAAGGATCATTCTTTCCAGCTGGAATTCTTTCCTGAGTTCATTGTGCAGGTTGTTTCCCATAAACAGAAATGAAAAGTAAATTACCGCAGTTTTTTGATTACGGGGAACTATTCTTCATTGAGTGTGCCCTCTGGCCTCAATCCTTTTTTGAACCGGTAAAAAGCTTCTTTTATATAATACTGGAAATCATATTCGCCGGCGAATTTGGTAAAAGTGTAAGAAGGCCTGTAAATCCGCATAAAACTGTCGAGTTCGTTCCCCTCGAGTTGTGTAAGCCGGCGCACCAGTGCTTTGTTGAAACGATGATCAATGAATTTATCCTGTTCTTCAAAAACCAACCGTTTCTGGAAAGAGGTCATGCTGCGGTTTCGTTTAAAGCGGAACATATTAATGATCTCGTCGAGATCAAAACCCATCCCGGCGCCGTATTGCGGGGTCTGGGGTTTCAGTTTGGGCTTCTCGTAATTAAAGATCTTCGCATAATCGATCCGGTTCTGGATAGAGTCCTGCCGGTAATTCTTTGGACGGATCTTTACTTCTTTTAAAGTAGGCACACTGACAAGAATAGAAATATCAAAAGAAAGTGTATTCGCAATTTTAAGTACCGGAAATTTTACCGTGGCTTTATTAAGGTAGCTGAACCAGATCGAATCGGTCTCTATAACTTCGATCTCGTAGAAACCATCGGAATTGGTAACGGTGCCATGACCGGAACTGGATAACACACTCACGGCTTCCAGCGGGTAATTTCTCGAGCTGTCATATACCATTCCCCTTATCTTGTAGGTCTGGGCAGCTGCCGGGAAGACCGCAGCCAGTAAGCAAAAAGCAATAAAAGTTGTTATGTAAAAATGCCGCCGCTTCAAAATGATTTTATTGGGGAGCAAGTAACGAAAGAAAATGCAAATAGGATGGTAAAGTCGGGGAAAGACGGAAGCAAGGCAGACGGGAGTCGGCAGGAAGATCCTTCGCGATTCATATGTGTTATCTGTGGGTTATATTGTATTATTTCGACAATAGTTCCCCGATCACCCGGGGATAATGCTCCTGTTCGAGTTGCCTGATGCGTTTTGCAAGACTACCGGGTGTATCGCTACCTGTTACAGGACATGCTGCCTGGAAGATGATATCGCCATTGTCATAATGTTCGTCCACGTAATGAATGGTGATACCGCTTTGCTTTTCGTTATTTGTAATTACAGCATTATGAACATGATCACCATACATGCCTTTGCCACCGAATTTGGGTAAGAGTGCCGGGTGAATATTGATAATTCTGCGGGGAAATTCTTTTATTAATGAATCGGGTATTTTCCAAAGAAAACCGGCCAGTACAATAAGGTCGATTTCATTTTCTTTCAGCAGGGAGAGATATGCATCGCCCCGGAAAAATCTTTCTTTATCAATGACAAGTGAAGGAATGTTTTTTTGGGCTGCAATACTGAGTACGCCTGCCTTTGGGTTATTGCAGACTATCAATGCGATTTCAACTGTTGGAGTCAGCCCCTCCCTCTCCATTGGAGAGGGAGGCTGGGAGGGCGAGGTCGAAAAATGATCGATGATAGTAGCGGTGTTGGTGCCCGCACCCGAAGCAAAAACAGCGATTTTTTTCACCGGGCAAAGATAAGACTGCAATTCTCTTTATGATGATGGTAGTGGCTTCGCTGGATTTATTACCACAGATTACACCGATTCGGGCACAGATAACACAGTGTGATCCGTGAAAAATTAATCTGTGTTATCTGTGGTTACCATTTTTAGATAATTTAAATTGAAGATCAAACCGGCCATCAATGATCAAAGGATTGTATGAAACTCATTTGAACGTTTCTAACCTGGAGAGCGCTATTGATTTTTATAAAAATACACTCGGACTCGAGTTCGCCCTGCTGGAAGAAAAAAGAAGGATCGCTTTTTTCTGGGTTGGCCAGCCAAAAGAATATATGTTGGGGATCTGGGAAAAACCTAAAGAAGGACTCGAAACCCGTCATTTTGCCTTTCGCAGTGAAGCGGAAGATATCCTGGACCGCTCAATACCTTATTTAAAGGAAAGAGGTCTTCAGCCTTATAATTTCCTAAAGGATGGAACAGACAGACCCATGGTCTTTGCCTGGATGCCGGCTCTTGCCATTTATTTTAATGACCCGGACGGGAATGTCCTTGAATTTATAGCTGTTCTGGAGGGAGAATCAAGACCAGAATTGGGAGTCATATCGTATGATGAATGGTTGAAAATCAATGGTCAATAATCAATGGACAATAGTCAATGGTCAATGGCCCATTGTTCCCCGCTCCCCGCTCTTCGCTCCCGCTCTTCTCTCTTTACTCTTGTCTTTTCCCGATCCCCATTTTCATCCCGATCTTGCGGATATACCGGCTAAAAAACCGGAACTGGCCAGTTGGAATACTGATAATAATTACGGCCAGCGGCCATATAAGGGTGATAAGAAGGATATAAACGAGCGTCCAGAGCCAATCCTGCTGGATTGCCAGGGCATTCATGATCTTTTTACCCAAAAAACCCGTTACACTGCCACCAATGGCAAAAGTGGCGATGATCAGCGCCAGTTGCCAGCCATTTACCTTCCATTTTTTCTTTAATCGCTCAAACATGTTGTTTAATCGCCGCCAGGATTTGCAACCCTGACGGCGAGGGCGGCAAAAATGCGGAAAAAACTTTCAATAATCACCGACCGGCCTGCTATAATTAATTTTCCGGTATAAATTGCCAGGCAGGCTTTTTCACATCTGTTGAACTTTTAAAAGGGGTTGACCGAT
>JBDSBR010000026.1:0-166532 GCA_039921505.1 Chitinophagaceae bacterium | reverse complement strand
TAGGTGGTATCATAATGGGGATTGCGATAATGATCTTACTGTTCCCCTTGCTCTATGGTCATAAACCGGGTGACTTTATCTCCCTGCTGGGACCCGTTGCAGCCGTTGCAGCAATTACCGGTACCCTCGGTGACCTGCTTGAATCAAAACTTAAACGGATGGCAGATGTAAAAGATAGTGGCGCCATTTTGCCGGGTCATGGAGGTTTTTTAGATCGCTTTGACTCCCTGTTACTGGCTACTCCTTTTGTCTGGTTATATATAAAACTATTTATGAATTGAGTCCTCCCACTTTCCACTAGCCACTCACTACTAACCATTTCCTATATTTGCCGCATGACGATCCACAAAGAAGGCTATAAGACCATTGCCATCAGTACAATCCTTTTTGGGGTGGTCAACGTGGTATCTTTTTATTTTCTCAGCTCTTCTCTTCCTGTCCTCAGCTGGATCATTTTTATTGGCACGCTGGGTTTATTTATATTCATGATCTCTTTTTTTCGCATCCCCAAAAGAGTACATACAATACAGGAAGATGCGATCATTGCACCCGCGGATGGTAAAGTCGTGGTGATCGAAGAGGTACAGGCTGATGAATATTTTACGGATCGCCGTATACAGGTTTCTATTTTTATGAGCCCGCTGAATGTGCATGTGAACCGTAACCCAGTAAGCGGGGAAGTGGCTTACAGCCAGTATCACAAAGGAAAGTACCTCGTGGCCTGGCATCCCAAATCCTCCACCGAGAATGAGCGTCATTCCGTTGCTTACCGCAAAGATGGAAAAGAGATCCTGGTCAAACAGATTGCGGGGGCCGTTGCCAAACGTATTGTTAATTACCTGCAGCCGGGGCAACAGGTGAAACAGGGTGAAGAAATGGGCTTTATCAAATTTGGTTCAAGGGTAGATATCTTATTGCCTCTCGATGCAAAGATCCATGTGAAAATCGGCGATAAACCACAGGGTGGGGTAACGGTGGTGGCGACATGGTAATTTGTGGGCTCAACACAGAGATACAGAGGCACGGAGTTACACGGAGTAGCTTAAACCTGGTCTCTGTGTATCTCAGTTACTCTGTGTCTCTGTGTTGGGAAACTTTTGCCACTGTTTCTAGTTAAAATCAAAGAAATATTTTTTCTAACTCCTTTAATGAATAAACGGTATAAGTAGGCGTAATGACCGGAGTTTCCTTAATATGATTTACAAAGACCTGGTCGATGCCGGCATTCATAGCGCCCTGTATATCTACTTCAAGACTGTCGCCGATCATAATGCTTTCAGCCGGAGCGGCATTGGCTTTCTTTAGAGCATACTCAAAGATCTCCTTATGCGGCTTGAGGCTGTTGCAGCCTTCAGAAGTGATCACTTCCGTAAAATATTTATCCAGACCTGAATTCTTCAATTTGCTGTGCTGGGTTTTTTCAAACCCATTGGTGATGAGATGAAGCCTGTAATTTTTTTCAATCAAATAATCTAATGTCTCGGTAGTATGCGGGAATAGGATCTTTCGCGTAGGGAGAAGGTCAAGAAAGATATTCCCCATTTCTCTTGCTAACGGTTCATCGGCTATCTTAAAATCAAGCAGCGTAAGCCACATTCTTTTCCATCTCAGTTCATCGACCTTGATGAATCCCTTCCGGTAACGGTCCCAGAGTTTATCATTATGAACGAGGTAATTTTTATGGAACATCGTAAAATCATCCACACCTTTTGAAGCCAGCTGCATGGAATGATAAAGCTCGTCCAGGGTGTGGCGGCTATTGGCTTCAAAGTCCCAAAGGGTATGATCCAGGTCGAAGAAAAGATGTTTGTACTTGCCCCTATCCCCTAAATGGGTGTCTGATATACGTTCGTTGTCCGGCAACATTCTTTTAATTAGTTTAAGTTTGCAAAATAACTAAACTAATGTTCAAATATGATGACAAATAGCTCCCCTTCAGGGGATGGGGGCATGAATGTAATTGTTACCGGTGCTTCCAAAGGGATCGGCAAAGCAATCGCGGAGATCTTTGCGGCCGACGGGCATCATCTTTTTATATGTGCGAGGGGTGAAGTGGCGTTGTATAAAACGACAGAGGAACTGATGACCCGATTCCCGGGCGCTGTCATCAAGGCAAAGCCGGCTGATCTAAGTAAAAAAGAAGAAGCCATTGCTTTTGCGAACTGGTGCCTATCTTTTGGTGTACCGGATATCGTCATCAACAATGCCGGTCTTTTTGAACCCGGAAGCGTGCACAACGAGCCGGATGGATTACTGGAAAGCCAGATGGGTGTCAATGTCTACAGTGCCTATCATCTTACAAGAACACTGCTTCCCGCCATGATGAAAAGAAAGTCGGGTCATATCTTCAATATGTGCTCCATCGCTTCACTGAATGCCTATGAAAATGGAGGAGCTTACAGTATCAGCAAGTTTGCCCTCTACGGGTTCAGTAAAAACCTGCGGGAAGAAATGAAACCGTATGGGATCAAAGTAACGGCTGTGCACCCTGGTGCGGTCATGACGGATTCATGGGAAGGGTTTGATAATTCTAAAAAACGCATCATGGAAGCTGCTGATATCGCTAAAATGGTTCATGCGGCCGCACAGCTTTCTCCCCAGGCCTGTGTGGAAGAGATTCTTATTCGTCCCCAGTTAGGTGATCTTTAACCTGTTCCGGTTTTGCTACCGGGAGCATGGCAGGCAGGCCGCTAAAAGCAGCATATCTCCTTTAATACATTTTAAACTCCCTTTCACAAACGCTGTTATACTTTAGCAGCGCCTTTATGAAGAGAGTGGCCACCATACTTGTTCCCTTCTTTTTTTACCTGTCCATGGCAGGACAGATCGTTTTTAAGACCGTCGTACCGCAGTCGCCTGTTGTTTCCGGTGAGTCTTTCCAGGTGCAGTATATTATAGAAGACGGGGATAAATCAATGCTGGTAAAGCCACCGGTATTTAACAATTTCAGGTTTGTCGCCGGGCCCAATATTTACACCGGTAATGTTTCCACGATCCATGGGATGAAACCGTTGAAGAATTCAGTTTATACACTTGAAGCAGGCAAGCCGGGAAAATTCATCCTGCCCGGCGCTACGATCATTGTGAACGGGAAACTGGTCCGCAGTAATGATGTCCTGGTAGAAGTGATATCCCAGGAGGCAGCCGTCAAACGATTCAATAAAGAGAACGGCATTGCGAATTCCGATTATTTTTTACGTCCGGGCGAAGATGTTTATGACAAGATCCGGCAGAATCTTTTTGTCAAAGTGATGGTAAACAGGAAGGACTGTTATGTAGGAGAACCCGTGCTGGCCACCTTCAAGTTATATTCCCGGCTGGAATCAAAATCAGATATCGTAAAGAACCCCGGATTTTATGGATTCACTGTTTATGATATGGTAAACCTGGAAGATAAGCAGGTGGATATCGAGAATATCAACGGGAAGACCTTTAATGTTCATACGATCCGTAAGGTTCAGTTATACCCGCTCCAGGCCGGTTTGTTTTCCATTGACCCCATGGAAGTGAAAAATAAAGTGGAATTCTCCCGTAGCGCTGTCAATAAAAGAACTGAGCAGGAAGTAATAGAGGGGGTACTGGGAAACGAGGATAATGCATCGACCGGTAGCGGGACAGATATATTTGAAACGGATATCAGGACCGAACCGCTATCCATCCGGGTGAAACCTGTTCCCGAACAAAGTAAAACAGCTGGGTTTAACGGGGCTACAGGGCAATTTAGTATCACTGCCGTAGTGCTAAAGGACCAGTTACAAAAAAATGAAGAAGGTTTTTTAGAGATCATGATTAATGGCCGTGGTAATTTCATCCAGCTAAGTGCACCATCCATCAACTGGCCTGCCGGTATAGAAGGATTTGAACCGGAAGTAAAAGATGTTTTTGATAAGACAAAAACCCCGCTGGCAGGTAGCAGGAAGTTCCGTTATCCTTTTGTATCATCTTCCCCTGCTGATTATACGATCCCCGCTATTCAATTCACTTTTTTTAATCCTGATAGCGGCAGTTATAAAACACTGACTACGGCTCCGATCCGGGTTCATATCAGTAATGAAGAAAAGAACGCTGCTACCAATGAGAAGATAGCTAAAAATGAAACAGGTAAAATGATTTATTGGATAGCGGGTTTTGGGATACTGCTGGGTATGCTGGGTGTTATGCTATGGCTTAGAAATAAGAAGAGCGCAAACGCAATGCCCCCTGCCAGCACAGCCGAACTGCTTCTGCCTGCACGGGAATCATTGATACCGGCTTACCAGGAATTGAATGGGAACAACAGGAATTTCTATGCTTCTTTACAACGATCCGTCTGGCAGTTCTTTAACCAGTATTTTGATCTTTCGGGAAGCGAGATGAAAAAAGAAATATTGATGGCAAAACTCCGTTTTAAAGGTATAGATCAAAATTGGGTTGATAAGCTGGAGAGATTACTCGGTGAATGTGAGACCGGGATGTTTACCCGGGCAGATCTTGGAACCGACAAAGAAAAATTATTGCGGGAAGCAAAAGAAATAATGGAAGCAATCAGCCGGTTATTGCTCTGAGTATTTATAGCCTACTCCTCTTACAGAATGAAAATATTTGGGATTGCGGCTGTCCTCTTCAAAATACTTTCGGAAGTTGAGGATAAAATTATCAATCGTACGGGTAGTAGGATATACGTTGTAGCCCCAGACAGATTGTAATATCTTTTCCCGTGGTACCACTTCGTTCTTGTTTTCAATCAGCAATTTCAGGAGCATGGTTTCCTTCTTGCTTAGCTGGATCTTCTTCCCGTCATTCTGCGTAGCTTCCTGAGCTTTGAAGTCAACTGTGGTACTGCCAAAAGTATACGTATCAGCAACCGTGGTTTTATCCTGCAGTTTTTTATTCTTATTAATGAGTTTATGAACTCTTAAGAGAAGCTCCTCGAGGTTAAAAGGTTTGGTAAGGTAATCATCGGCGCCTTTTTTTAAACCGAGAACCCTGTCAGCACTGCTGTTCCTGGCGCTGAGGATCAGGATCGGGACTTCATTATTACTGATGCGGACAGTTTCTGTTACCGTGATCCCATCCATTTCCGGCAGCATTACATCCAGGATAATGAGGTCAAAATATTCTGATTGTACGGCTTTCAGCGCGGCTGCCCCGTCCAATGCTGATGTCACATCATAGCCTTCCAGTTCCAGGTTCAGCTTTAAAGCTTCATGAAGATTTTCCTCATCTTCTACCAGCAAAATGGATGTTTTTCTTTCTGTAGTCATTGTTTATTTTTTCAAGGGCCAAACGGAGACCATCAGACCCTGAAAAGGACGACAAAATTACTGCCGCGGGGTTCATTGTTTGTCACCGAAATGTCGGCATTGTGTTCCCGGGCTATTTTACGGCAAAGATACAGCCCCAGTCCTGTGCCCTGTGTTTTCCGGGTGGCTTCATTCCCGATCCGGTAGAACTTTGAAAAGATCTTTTTCTTTTCCTCCTCGGGGATGCCGGGGCCTTCATCCTTTACCTGTAGTTCAATCCCCGATCTGAATTTCTTTAGCCGGGCTGTTACAGCACTTTCGCGGGGAGAATATTTGATAGCGTTTTCCAGCAGGTTATTGATCAGCATCTGCAGCAGCAGCGGGTCCCCTTTTACATCGGCGTCCTCTTCTATTTCGCTGTGAAAGACCCGGTCCGGGAAACGTTGGTGGAAATCAAGGATACGGTCTTTCAATAAGGTAGAAAGATCCAGCTCTTCTTTGGCGGAATTATAACCGCCGCCTTCCAGCTGCGAAGCAATAAGGATATTATTGGTCAGGAAATTCAGGCGGGTAGTTTCATCAAGTGTATTACGGATCAGTTTTTTTTGTTTTTCCGGATCGAGATGGTATTTCTGTAAGGTTTCCAGGTTAAGCCGGGCAACCGAAATAGGGGTCTTTAACTCATGGGTAACCGCCATCATGAAATTTTGCTGTTGTTGCTGCATATTGAACTGGCGTCTCACCGAACGATAAACAAAACCGGCACCGACAAGGATCAGCAGGAAAAAGATGCTGCCTTCGCCAATGTATTTCGACCTGTTCCTTTTGTGATCTTCCATGATCTTCTGGAGGTCCTGCCGGAATAAAACCGGGTTCCGGGTACTATCCCTTTCTGCACGGAGATTGAGGACCTTGTATTCCTGCATCCGGTTATTTTGCTGGTTGAGTGAAATAAACCACCAGACCAGTGCCGCGATAATATAGACCAGCAGCATCCAATAAATGAAAGTTGTTCTGCTGAGTCGCTTGCGGTTATCATCAGGCATATAGCAAAGATGGAGTTATTATTTCTTCTCAAGGCGAAGCCCTACATTGAATACGTTCTCCAGGGGGTCTTCCCGCATGATCTGTTGAATAGTAAAAGTATAATTACCTGCTTTAAAAAATTCCGGCTCGCCAAATTTGATGCGATGCTCATAGATGTCATCCATGCCATTCCCGAGCCAGCCTTTCTCATTCGTAGCGAGGGTTAGATCCTTTCTTATGATCCGTATGCTGTCGCTCCCGGGTAGTTGTATACCAAGGTTAATGTAGATATTGTTGTAATTGTACTTATCGTTATGCCGGAGTACCAGGAAAAGCTGGTAGGGAGAACTCGTATCTTTTATAGTAAAGCTGAAAGAAGGTTTGTAACTACTCTTCCAGGCATGACCCGGGATTGCAACCGATTTTTCATACAGGTCTATAGGACTACAGGAGGTAACGACCAGCTGCAAGCTGTAAACTACTAGCAGGACCAGGTAGATATGCTTGATAATTTTCAAGAAAATTTTTTGTAAATGTAATCAAGAAAGCTAATAGCAAACGGGTGAGTTACCCGTTTCTTACAAAACATTCAACACCTGTTCTTTTGCTTTTTCCAGTTCATCTTTCATCATTACCACGCATTTCTGGATGGTTGAATCATAGGCTTTGGATCCCGTAGTATTTATTTCACGACCGATCTCCTGCAGGATAAAAGAAAGTTTTTTCCCTTTTGATTCTTCTTTTTCAGCCAGGAGCGACCGGAAATATTCACAATGATTTTTCAGCCGCACCTGTTCTTCAGTAATATCTATTTTCTCGATATAATAAATAAGTTCCTGCTCAAGACGATTGCTGTCATAATTCTCTTTCCCTACATTTTCTTCAAGGAGACGGGTGATCCCTTCTCTTATTTTTTGCTGGCGGAGGGGTTCTAGTTTGATAACTTCCTCCTGTTGTTTCTCGATATTAGTGATCCGGAGAAGGAGGTCCTGTTCCATCATGGCGCCTTCGTTGAGCCGGTGGGTATTCAAATTACCAATGGCCCCCCGCAAAACCTGCTGGAAATCAGCCCATTCCTTGTCAGTCAGCGTCTCACTACTGGGGGTGATCACCTCGGGCAATTTGACCAGCGTACTCAGGATATGAGAGGGATCCAGGTGGAGGGCAGCAGAGAGCTCGGCAAGGGGTTTATAATAAGCTTTGGCCAGGTCTGTATTGATGGTGACCGGTTTGGCATTGCCGGTATCCTTCAGGCTGATCATACAATCCACGCTTCCCCGTCCAAGACCTTCGGAAAGAATCTTGCGGATATCAAATTCAAATGGTTTCAGAATCGCCGGTAATTTCAATTGTAATTCAAATTGTTTCCCGTTAAGTGATTTGATATCTACCAGGAAAGTTTTGTCAGCAACATTTTTTTCGGCTCTTCCGAATCCCGTCATTGATTTCAGCATGGATCATTTTTTAGGTAGCGTAAAGGTATCTTAATTATTCAACTTGATTCCAGGAAGCAAACAGGCTTGTTTGGATTTTGCAGAAGACGATCCTGCATGCAGTAAGAAGTACCGGGATAAAAAGAGGAGGGGTGATATGCGATTACAAATAAAAAAAACCCCCCTGGAGTACCAGAGGGATTATTATATGGATGGGTTAGTAAGTACTGGGAAATAAATTTCCCTACACAATATTATAAAGAATTTTCATTAACCAAAAAATTTTTGCAAACTATTTTATTAACATTTTAAATATAGCTGTGGATAAACCAACTGTTTATGGATAGTTTTTTATAGCTTGAATGAAAGGAAATGATCGGTAATTATAACTCAATGATAAGAACTCTTTTTTATAAATCTGCTGTAATACAGGCAGATCAAAGCTTCTATTGATAGTTGTTTTTAAAAATCATTCTTCCTGGATTTGTTTTTATTATCAGATCTTCCTGCTAACCAGGATATGAATGACCAGAATCAGGTTCATCCCGGCGCATGATTTTTTTTTGCACCTTCCAATCAAAAAAGCTGTTTCTGTGATAAAATCACATGTTTTTTGACCTGACCTGCCATTTAACAGGGTGTTACCTTTGCAGCGTCTTCGTTTCGTTTTAAACAAAAACTCCGGCGTATAAACCAAAATTTATCATATGCGTTTTGAAAAACCTGTCCCGGTAACAACCATTGCACAGCTGATCGGTGCCGAAATAGTTGGTAATGAAAAAGGAAATGCTACCGGTATCAATGAGCTGCATAAAGTGGAAAAAGGGGACCTTGCATTTGTGGATCATCCCAAATATTATACTGCATGTATTGGTTCAGCTGCCAGTTTTATCATTATTAATAAGAAAACGGATTTCCCCGAAGGCAAAGCTTTACTGATCGTGGATGACCCTTTTGAAGCTTATTTGAAGATCGTAAACTTTTACCGGCCTTTCACCCCGTCAGTGAAAATGATCAGTGATAGTTCTTCCGTCGGTGAAGGAACGGTGGTGATGCCCAATGTCTTTATCGGGAATCATGTACAGGTCGGTAAAAATTGCATCCTTTATCCGAACGTGACGATCCTTGATCACTGCATTATCGGTGATGACGTGATCATACAGTCAGGCACAGTGATCGGGAGCGATGCTTTTTATTATAACAAGAAAACGACCCGGGATATTTATTATAAAAAAATGACCAGTTGCGGGCGGGTACTGATTGAGAAAGGGGTGGAAATAGGGGCGAACTGCTCGATCGACCGGGGGGTGAGCTCTGATACGGTTATAGGGGCCGGGACAAAAATGGACAACCTCGTTCATATCGGGCATGATACGGTAATAGGTAAGAACTGTCTATTTGCGGGCCAGGTAGGTATCGCGGGGGCTACTACCATCGAAGACAATGTCATATTGTGGGGTCAGGTGGGGGTCAGTAAAACATTGACGATTGGCAAGGATGCTATAGTATATGCTCAAAGCGGGGTCAAAGACACGATCGCGGGGGGCAAGGTTTATTTTGGCTCACCGGCAGAGGATGCCCGGGAAAAAATGAAAGAACTTGTCTGGATAAAACGGATACCCCTGTTGTGGGAGAAAGTCATGGGAGTTAGCAATAAGGTTGCTTCGGCTTTGCCTCGCAATAAGAAATAAGGAATAAAAAATAAGGTTGCTTCGGCTTTGCCTCACAATAAGAATGAGGAATTTAATCGGGGACATAGTCATACGGAAGCAGGTCCGCAACATTCTTCCAGCTCCAGTATCCCTGGTTAATCCAGTCTTTCTGTTCATAATAATAACCATTTTGTGTAATGGCGATTGTTTCCTTAATATCAATATAAGAGATTGGATAGGGAACGCTTTTGGGTAAATTCATCTTCTTCAGGTACTCCGGCTCGGGTCTTTTTTTAGTATAGGTAACACTGATTTTCCTGGGATAATATATTTCTACCTGCAGGCTGCTGTCGAGGGCACCGTAATAAAGCGTGTCATAGACATCTTTTACTTTATTGAATTTCTTATCATTCTGTTCGTCCAGCAGGTCAATGATCCACCCATCTTCCACCACTGTACTGTCGTAATAGCTGCGCATAAACTGGAGTTTGGAGCCCTCATAGGCATTCTGGCGGTTAACGACCCAGGCTTTTTTCAGGCTGTCGCTGCCTTCCATTTCTGTGTACAGGCAATAACCCCGGTATGAATTGATATTGCTGTTATAATAATAAACGAAAGAATCCAGCTGGTAACGGAGATTATAACCGAGGGCTTTATTGGCAATTTGCAACGGTTCTGTTGCCAGTACTTTCAACCGGTTACTCCTTTTATAGAAATAGAATTTCAATACTTCAGGGTTAGACAGAACACATTGTGCGGCATTGGGGGTGGAACCGATAAAATTCTTTACAAAAAAATCACCGTATTTATCCCAGCCATCTGTTACCTCGTAGCTGTTCTTCAGGAACACTTCGCCCATACTTTTTTCCTCTTTGGTCATCAGCACTTCCAGTTTGTTGTTTTCAGTAACCCGGATCGTCTGTGTCTGGTAACCTGTATAACTGAATATAAGATCATAGCCGCCTGACTTTAAGGAAAGAGAAAACTCACCGTCTTTATTGGTAACAGTTCCCAGAGTTGTATTCTGGCAGAACACGGAAGCTTTTGGTAAAGGTTCCCTTGTGGAAGAATCCAGCACAACACCTGTTACCAGGAACTGGGCCTGTGTTATCGCAGCGGTTCCGAAAAACAGAACCAGGAAAATCAAACGAAATTTTTGCATAGATATAGATTGCCGTTTAAAGATACGGCCAATGATGCCAGGGTTGCATCCGGGAGCTCCTTTAAATCTCCTTCAAAGGGGGAGACTTGTGAAAACCCCGATAGTATAAGAACTTAATTTATCCGGAATCTCCGAAAGACCCCTTCTTTGGAAGTGGGGGTTGGGGTGAGCTTAAATAACGCTTGCACGCTTTTTGAATAGTATCCTCCAGCGGAGTAAAGGAAAATCCAGGGAGTGCTTCCAGTATTTTATCATTTTCAAACCAGGTCTTACTTTTCGCTACTCTTGCGCTTTCTTTGGTAAGCAATGGTTTTTTACCGGTAAAGATCGATTTCAACCTTTCGATCCTCCATGCCATTTCCATCAGGAAAGGTGAGGCCAGTTTGCCGGGTCTTTTTTTGCCAAAGCCATCAGCGATCGCATCCTGTAATTGTTTAAAAGACCAGGTATCCCCATTTACAATATAACGTTCCTCCG
This sequence comes from Chitinophagaceae bacterium, assembly GCA_039921505.1. Taxonomy (GTDB): domain Bacteria; phylum Bacteroidota; class Bacteroidia; order Chitinophagales; family Chitinophagaceae; genus JJ008. The sequence continues at coordinate 155,560 of JBDSBR010000026.1, read as the reverse complement.
TAATCATATTGTCAAGGAAGAGTACAGCAGTTTTTGCAACATCTTCCACATCCACGAAACCATTTACTCCCGTGCTGTACCATTTAATTTCTTTATAAATATTCTTAAAGATGGCCGAACTGCTGCTGTTCCAGTCACCATAACCGAGTATGGTGCTGGGATTTAAGATCACAGCTTCCAGGCCTTCACTGATACCGCGCCAGACATGCAGTTCTGCCTTGTATTTACTTTTGCCATAATGGGTGTTCGCCTTGCTTTCTTCCCATTTCTTTTCTTCGTTTACGTGTCCGCCACCGGTTGTTCTTCCCAGGGCTGCTACGGAACTGATATGGATCAACCGTCTTACTTTTTTTTCCAGCGCTATATTGACCACGTTGGCTGTTCCCTCTACATTAACCTGGTACATGTTCCGGCGGTCTTTTTTTACAAAGGAAACAACCGCGGCAGAATGGATAACACTATCAATACCGTCCATCGCATCTTCCAGCGAAACTACATCTAGCACATCGCCTTCCACCCATTCCACCTTGTCAAGTATTTCCGGGGAAATCCAGAAAGGAATAACAGGGCTGCGCCGTATAGCCCGGACGGTATGTCCCTTTTCCACGAGTTGCCGGATGATGTAGGAGCCCAAAAAACCAGAACCGCCTGTAACTAAGACCATGAATATTCCCGGTTTGAATTAATATTTATAATAACCTTCTCCTGATTTTCGCCCCAGCTTTCCTTCCTTTACATGTTGTTCCTGTATATAAGAAGGCTTTAAGCGTTCAGGGTAATTCATTTGTTCGTATACGGAACAGCTTACTGCGTAATTGATATCATTACCGATCAGGTCCATGAGTTTGAACGGTCCCATCCGAAAACCGCTTGCTTCCAGCACCCGGTCCGCAGTACCAATATCAACAAGACCTTCTTCAGCTAACCGCAGGGATTCAATATAAAAAGGTCTTGCGACCCGGTTTACAATAAATCCGGGTGAATCCCGGCAGATCACCGGGGTCTTACCCATTTGTTTCGCCAGTTCAAGGATGGTCGTCGTCGTCTGTTTGTCCGTATACGTTGTATTCACTACTTCCACCAGTTTCATGATCGTGGCGGGATTGAAAAAATGCATGCCAATCACCCGCTGCGGGTTCATCACCCTTTCAGCGATGGCTGAAACAGCTAAAGAAGAGGTGTTGCTGGCAAAAATGGCTTCCCTGTGATTGATTTCGGCCAGTTGATTGAAGAGGGCAATTTTAATATCCAATTTCTCGACAATGGCTTCAATCAACACATCGGCAATACAGGATTGTATATCCCTGGTGAACCGGATTGACTGCAGGATTTTTTGTTGCTGGTCAGCCGTGATCTTTCCTTTATCGGCCAGTGATTGCAAATTCATCCCGATACTGTTCCTTGCGCGGTCCAGTACCACCGGGTTTAGTTCATATAAAAGCGTAGAAAACCCTGCTTGCGCAGCAGCCTGTGCAATTCCGCTGCCCATGGTTCCGGCGCCGCAGACACAAATGCTGTGAATGTTCATTCTGAATGAATTGTGCCGTAAAGATAGAAGATATTGGTTGTGGATTTTAAGCTGGTCAATTATCCGAAGTTTCTCTTATCTTAAACAAAAATTAATCTATGGATTCAAACCAGCCAACTCCACCAACACCGCCACCCTATACAGCACCACCTTCCTATACACCACCACCCCCACCGCCTCCCGTATATGCACCTGTAGCTGCTGCCCCGGGTATGTTTGGAACCAAAATACCGTCAACAGTGGCCTTTGCCGTAGGTGTTTTACTTTTCTTTATGCCCTTCGTAGATATCAAATGCAATGGAACTTCCTTGCAAACCATCAGCGGTTTCCAGCTCGCGACTGGTTTTCAAATGAAGAACAGTAGTTCGGATAATCCATTTTTAAATGATGTGAAAACAGATAAAGTTGATGAAACCATTACCAAATCAACTACCAAGACCGATAAAAAAGAGCCGAACATGTATGCGATGATCGCGATGGGATTGGGTGTACTCGGACTTTTATTATCTTTTACAAATGCTAAAGCGGCTATCGGCGGAGCCATGGTTACCGGTATCGCATCAGCAGGTGCATTGATTGGGATGATGCTCGATGTAAAAAAGAAAGTCAAACTGGATATGCCGGATAGCGGGACAAAATCATCCGGCACTGACAGTCTTGGTTTGGATAAGCTAGGCGATAACCTGAAAATTACCGTCGACTTCACTCCCTGGCTCTACATAGCCGTCGTAGCTTTTTTAGCGGCAGCCTTTTTCTGTTACCGGCGAATGTCGGCTTCCAAAACCTGATCACAATCATTTATCACCTATAAACCAACTAACATGAACAGAAAAATTGTAACTATTGTTTTAGCGGTCATTTTAATAGCCTGTTTCTTTTTACCTTATGCCACCATGATGGGGATGAATGTAAGCGGCTATGATTCTGTGTTTTCAGGGGGAGGAGGTGACTGGAAGAAATATATACCGCTATTGATCCCGCTGTCAGGAGTTTTCCTGCTGATCGGCGCCCTTAACAATGATAACTATATTCTAGGGAGAGGTCTCTGGACATGGCTGCCACTGCTAACCTTACTTTATATGATCATTGGTCAGCCGCTGATCGACGGTGTCGCGTTCGGCGATATCTTTAAAACGATCGGTAAAGGATATGGCATTGGTTTATGGGCCACCATCGGTGCTTCCCTGGTGCTTGCTTTTTATAATCCCCGGAATTAAGATAGGATTTGAATTTATTAGTGCAAAGGCTGTCTGTAAAGACAGCCTTTCTTATTTTAGTCTGCAATGGATCGACTAATTTTATCGCCAACAGGAATTCCATGAGATTTTCTTTCACGACCATTTTTGCTTTTTTCTTTTTCAATGCCACTGCCCAAACCCAGGCCGAATGGGCGCAGACGGTAAACTGGGATGGTGTATCACACTGGTCAAAGTATATCCGGGTACGGGCGGCTTACCTGGGACCTAATGCACTCGCGGTGCCCACGATTTCCAATGGGAGCATTGATAGCAACAGTTCTGCCGGTATAACCGCGCAACTTCATTTTTCACCGGGCGATAAAACACAGAGTATTGTCCTGTATGGAAATTATGCGCTGGTAAAAGGACTGATTTCCTTTGATGTATCCTATATCCCCGTGGAATACTATACAATGAGTGATGCTATAAAAAAGGAGCGGCACGTATATTATAAATATTATAATGATAAAAGGGCGCGGGGAGACGTGCTGGTAAATACAACGATCCAGTTATTTAATAAATGGCGGAAGAGCGTACAACTCGCTTTGCGGATGGGCTTTCGCTACCCTTCCTCTTCCGGATTTGGCGCCGCCAGGTTTATTGACGGGCTGGGTTATCATTTTGATATCTCTATGGCCAAAGCCTTTCATGCTATCCCCCTGAAATGGGTCGCTATGGCAGGTTTCTATTGCTGGCAGATTGAGCAGGAAGATTTCCGGCAGAATGATGCTTTTTTATTCGGGACAGGGTTCGAATGGAACTCTTCTTCATGGCGGTTGCAAACCTATGTAGCGGGATATTTAGGTTACCTGGAACACAGCGGTGACAAGCCTGTCGTATTCAGAACAACAGCCGAGAAGCGCATTAAGAAAACAAGCTTGTTGTTAAGATTTCAGCAGGGGCTGCACGATTTTAAATACAGCACCGTTGAATTTGGGGCGAAATATTATTTTAAATAAAGCCAGGAAAGTTATTTTCTCTGCCCATCTGGCCACTTGCCAAACCCCTCTTCCCTAAATAGCAGAAGTAAACTGCTTCAAAAACCGTACATCATTCTCACTGAACAGCCGGATATCATTGATACCGTATTTCAGCATTGCCGGTCTTTCGATACCCATACCAAAAGCAAAACCGGTGTATTTATTGGGATCTATATTACAATTAGAAAGGACATTCGGATGCACCATCCCGCAACCCAGGATCTCGACCCAGCCCGTTTTTTTACAGATATTACAACCCGTGCCGCCGCAGATAAAGCAGGTTACATCCATTTCGGCGCTGGGTTCTGTAAAAGGAAAATAAGAAGGGCGGAACCTGACCTTCACATCTTTCCCGTACATTTCTTTTACAAAAAAGTACAGGGTTTGTTTCAGGTCGGCGAAAGAAACATTCTCATCAATATATAATCCTTCCACCTGGTGAAAGAAGCAATGACTCCTGGCACTTACTGTTTCATTCCGGTACACCCGGCCTGGCATGATCATGCGGATCGGCAGTTTCCCTTTTTCCATTTCCCGGATCTGTACGTTGCTGGTATGAGTCCGCAACACCCAGTCAGGGTTTTGCTGCACATAAAAAGTATCCTGCATATCGCGGGCGGGATGATGTGCGGGCAGGTTCAAAGCGCCGAAATTGTGCCAGTCATCCTCGATCTCCGGGCCTTCGGCAACGGCAAAACCTAACCGCTGGAAAATAGAAACGATCTTGTTCTTCATCAGGATTACCGGGTGACGGGAACCCAGGGGCATGGTATCACCTGGCAGTGTGAGATCGGTTTTGTTGCCGGTTGCTGGTTGCTGGTCACCGGAAGAAGTTTTTAATTCCTCGTACTTATTTTCAACCAGGACTTTGAATTCATTGAGTAACTGACCGGCTTCTTTTTTATTCTCCGGGGCCACATTTTTCATTTCCCCCATGATGGCTTTCACCAGGCCTTTTGTGCCCAGCCATTTGATACGGAATTCCTCGACCTGTGCTTCATTGGCCGCGGTAAAGGCTATGACCTCTTTCCTGTACTCCTCAATTTGTTTCAACAGTTGTTCCATAAGCCTGCAAAGATAAGAGGGGAGGACAGGGAATGAGAAATAAGGAATAAAAAATAACAAATAAGGAAGTGAAGAGTTTCTTCTAAAGCCTAAAGCCTAAAGCCTAAAGCCTAAAGCCTAAAGCCTAAAGCCTTCCTCACAGCCGGATCTTCAAACTCAGGTTGATCACCCGTCCGTCGATCGGCGCCCAGAGTTGCTTAAAGGTCGGGTTGGTGGTAGGAAGAATGAGGATATTCTCCTTTCTTGTTTGCCGGTAATCCAGTAAGTTCTCACCGTTCAGTACAAAAGAGCAGCGACCGACATCATATCGTATCATACCGGCGATAAAAGGGAAGGAAGGACTTTTATTTCCATCTTCCAGGTATTGACTGCCGGTATAGGCTGCTTCGAGTGCCGCGCGGAAATTTTTAAAGAACTCATAGGAAATAACAGTGGCGAGTTTATTCCGGGCACTTAGTTCAAGGTAAGGATGCGTTGGATCATATTTTTTCCGGGCATCGGTCAGGGTATAACCCAGGTAGGCTTCGAGATCGCCATACGTGACCTGTACCCAGGTCTCCAGCCCCTTTGTTGTAATGGGCTTCGACTCGGTATAATAAGTGACGGATCCGGGTGCTGTAAAAGCTACCAGTGGATGACTGATCCGGGTGAAAAAGAAGGATTGATTGATTGCTAATTCCACATCCCCCAATTCTTTTTTAAAATTAATATCTGCGTTGATGCCGGCCGATCTCTCTGCTTTCGCATTTTCATTCAGCTGCAGGTTCATATACATTCTTTCATCCACTTCACTGCTGAAAACGGTGGGAATCTTATAACCAAGGCCGCCTCCCAGCCGCGCAGTGACAACAGGACTGATCTTGTAAAGCAGGGATACACGCGGTAAAATAAATGTTCCGTAAACATTGTGAAAATCGCTGCGGATACCGCTTTCCAGGGTTAGTTGGGGATGAAAATGCCAGTCGTCCTGAACGAACAACCCCATGGTAAAATAATTATAGTCACGGATCAAACTGCTGTCCGGCACTTTCTTTTTAAAGTGCTCTCCATTCAGGTTGATACCACCCACTATATCATGCTTTCCTTTTTTCTTCAGGTAAGACGCTTCGCTGAAATAAGAGAATTGACGGGCCCGCATCCCGAAAATATTGGTGCTGATATTCCGGTTGAAAGCGCTGCTGGTTGCTTTGAGAACAAACCGGTCTCCGGTTCCGATCTTTTTATCCCACACAGCGTCGATTGTATTGCGGTACGACTGGTTCTCGATATAAAATTTATGTGTTCCTGAAGGACGCCCGCTCAATACTTTCATATCTCCCCCACGGCGGTCTTCAAAGACACTGTTGATCCCGATCGAAACCACGTTCCGCTCGTTGGGATAATAAAAAATGGTAGGATGAATAAAAAAATTCTCGGTGGAAGCCACATCGCTGAAGCCATCATCGTTTACATCCACCTGGTGCTGGAAAGTAACGCCCCCAAAAAAAGTGTAGCCCATTTTTTTATCTCTTTCTGACAGGTAGATATTGATATTGCTTTCCTGCAGGGTGGACTGGTTTAACAGGATATACCGTTCTTTTATACCGGGCTTTGGTTTTTTGGAAATGATATTGATCATCCCGGCGATCGCGCCACCGCCGTACAGGGTGGAGCTGGCACCTTTTACGATCTCGATCTGTTTCAGGTCCAGGGGCGGGATCTGCAGGATGCTGAAACTGCCGGAGTAGCCCCCAAACAGGGGCATGCCATCTCTTAATAATTGGGTATAATCACCGGGTAGTCCCTGTATGCGAAGATCTGTATTGCCGGTAACCGCCGAAGTTTGCTGTGTTTGTATGCCGGCGATATCGCCGAGCAGGCTGGCCACATGAGCAGGTTTGATCCCGCTTTCTTCCTCTACTTCTTCTGTGCCCAGCACTTCCACGCGGGTAGGACTGTTCTCAATTCTCGAATCAGTCCTGGTAGAGGAAATAATAACCGTTTCCAGTTCTTTCTCATCCCGTTTCATTTCAATCGAAACAATAGCAGGATCGGCAAGGGGAAAAATAAATTCAAGTGATTGCGGCTGGTATCCTGTCAGGGAAAATTCAATAATGATTTTCCCGCCAGGGATCTTTTTAAGAGTTGCCTGCCCGTTGTTGTCTGTAATCGCAAACAGGTTATTTTTTTTAATGGTAACGGATGCACCCGGTAAGGCCTGACCGCTGCTATCTTTCAGGATACAGGTAAAGCTGTTTTGCGGGAACGCTGTAACACAGCACAAAAAAAATATATGGAAGAGGAGTATCTTTTTCATGGTCGAAGAATGAAGTTACAAAGGCTTTACCGACCGGCATAGCATCTGCGGGATTTTAGGAGCAGCGGTGTATACCTGTTAAGGGTAAGGTTAGATGCTTGTGGGTGCTGGCGACCTCACCTATTTGCGATTAAACCAGTAGGTTTGTACTAAATTCAGTCCTGCATGTCAGACTATCTCAATATTGCCGACTTTCTTACCCCCGTCAACCTGCACGAGATCTCTCATGATGAAGGGTATAAAGATGGCCAGTTAGGTAAGGTGATTGCCATCAACAGCGAAGAATTCCCTGACCTGGATGAGGTGCAGATCGTACTGGTAGGCTGCGGCGAACAGCGGGGCAGTGGCCTGATCCACGGGCAGAGTATGGCGCCTGACATTATCCGCCGTCATTTTTATTCGCTTTATTACTGGCACCAGGATATTAAGATCGCAGATATCGGGAATATCACAGCAGGCTCTCTTTTTACAGATTCCTTTGCGGCACTTAAGACGGTAGTGCAGGAACTGATCGGGGATGGAAAAACAGTGATCATCCTGGGCGGTTCGCATGACCTGACCCTTTCGCAGTACCAGGCATACGGCGAACATAAAAAAACGATCGAAGCCAGTTGTGTGGATGCTTTGATCGACCTCAACCTGGATTCACCTTTCCGCCATGAGAACTTCCTGATGGAAATGCTGACAGGCGAACCCAATTTTATCCGTCATTACAACCATATCGCTTTCCAAAGTTATTATGTACATCCCCGGATGCTGGAGACGATGGACAAACTCCGCTTTGATTGCTACCGCGTCGGCAGTGTCAAAGAGAATATTGATGAAATGGAACCCGTGATCCGCAACAGCAACCTGTTCAGTTTTGATATTACCGCAATTGCAAATGCGTATGCACCGGCCAATACCGTTTCCCCAAATGGACTCAATGGCGAAGAAGCCTGTGTGCTGATGCGATATGCAGGGATGAGCCCGAATGTCAATACGATCGGTATTTACGGTTACGACGCCCAGCACGATCGCGATGAACTCACTGCCCGGCAGATCAGTCATATGTTGTGGTATGTGCTTGATGGCCGTAGCCGGGGCCGCCGCGAAGCAGCGCTGGATGAAAAAGATTCATTCAACGAATACCATATGGCTTTCGCTGAAGTTGCAACCACTTTCCTGCAAAGCAAAAAGACCGGGCGCTGGTGGATGCAGCTACCGGATAAAAAATTCATCGCCTGCAGTTACAAGGATTATTTGCTGGCCAGCAGCAATGAGATTCCGGAGAGGTGGCTGCGTGCGCAGGAAAGAGGCTAAAACCCTGTCCCCTAAAGGGGAACTTAGGATGAATAGTCCTTAATTAGTAAGGGAGAAGCGGAAAACGCAAGTTATAACAGCACTTCCAAAATATTGTAACTTCAAATCTCCCTTTAGGGAGTAGGAAATTTTCAAATACAAAACTATGACTGGGGCTATCAAAACCGGGGTCTGCTCCTACGGCATGAGCGGAAAATTATTCCACGCACCATTTTTGGAAGCCCACCGGGGATATGAACTAACAGCGATCGTCGAACGACATAATCATGATTCTAAAGAGAGATACCCCAACGCTAAATTGTATCGTTCGGTAGAAGAATTATGTGGAGACAAGGAATTGCAATTAATTGTAGTGAATACGCCTACTCATTTACATTTTGAACAGGCGAAACTGGTATTGAATGCAGGCAAGAATATAGTGATCGAAAAGCCATTCGCTATTACGGTGAAAGAAGCGGAGGAGTTATCAGCACTTGCAGAAAAAAATAAACTGTTCCTGAGTGTTTACCAGAATCGCCGTTACGATGGTGATTACAGGGCTGTAAAAAATCTTATTGAACAGGGAATACTGGGAGAGATAAGAGAAGCCGAAATCCGCTACGACCGCTACCGGCCAGCCTTTGGCGGTAAGCAGCACAAAGAAGGAAACCTGCCCGGTGCAGGGAATATCTACGATCTTTCCCCGCACCTGGTGGACCAGGCAATACAATTATTTGGATTTCCTGCTGCCCTGTTTGCAGACCTTATAAAAATGCGGGATGATGTCGGTGTACCCGATTATTTTGAATTACTTTTTTATTATGATCGGTTACGGGTCCGGCTAAAAGCCACCGTTATCGCGAGGGAATCCACCTATGCTTATGTGATCCATGGTATGAAAGGAAGTTTTTTACAACAGCGTTCTGATATGCAGGAACAACAGTTACAGGCAGGAGTAAAGCCCTCAATCGAAACCTGGTGCCCCGGGCCGCAATCACCTGATGGATTATTGCATACAGAGATCAACGGGGAAGTGGTACGAAAAGAAACTACTTCCTCTCCCGGCAATTATATGGGCTACTACGATGATGTACACAAAGCGCTCACTGGCCAGGGGCCAAACCCTGTTCCTGCTGCAGATGGAATAAAGAACACGAGGATCATTGAAGCAGCCTTACAAAGTGTCAAAGAAAAAAGAGTTGTAAATTTTCAATAATTAGTATTCAATGCTTAATACTCAGCTACCTACGAAGCGTACTTTCTCATTTCTTATTTTTTATTCCTTATTTCTTATTTGTGCCGTCTCCTGTTCCATCCAAAAGCAAATAGCCCGTTCCGCCAAAACTGATGTGTTGGAAACAAAGGCGCTTCAGTCGGCACACGTCGGCATCAGCATCTTTGACCCGGCAGCCAACAAATACCTCTACAATTACCAGGGAGATAAATATTTTGTCCCGGCCAGCAATACCAAACTTCCTACCTGTTATGCGGCGATGAAATATTTGGGAGATAGTTTGGTGGGAGCAAGAGTGGCTATTGATGAACAAGCAAGATTATTAGTTTTCCCAAGCGGCGACCCTACTTTCTTAAATTCAGAGTTTACTTATCAGCCTGTTTTCAAAAAAATGCAAGAGAGTAAAACGATCCTGGTATATACTGATTCGTGGAAAGAGGATCGATGGGGAAGTGGATGGTCGTGGAATGATTATGACACAGCCTATATGGCTGAAAGATCTCCTTTTCCTGTTTATGGCAATGTTGTGCAGTTTTATTTATCGGGCGATACCTTAAAAAGTATCCCAAATGCTACTATTATTGGAGCCCATCAAAGCCTGGGGTATGACAAAAGCCTTAATACAATTACAGTAAAAAGATTCAGCATCGGAAGAGGGATCGATGATGATGGATTTGTAATAAACCCATCCTCAACAGTTTTTTCAAGGACTTCTATTCCCCTAAGAACTGACCCGGGTTTAGTTTCGGCTTTTTTGGAAGACACTTTAAAAACGGAAGTTACCCCGGCATCTGCAGAGCATGGATTCGTAGTTACCCTGGGAAAAAAAGTCATCCATTCCCAACCCACCGACTCCCTCCTCAAACCTATGATGCACCGGAGCGATAATTTTTTCGCGGAGCAGGCCTTATTAATGGTCAGCAATGAAAGGCTGGGAATAATGAACGATGAAAAGATTATTGACACGCTGTTAAAAACCGACTTTAAAGATCTTCCCCAGAAACCAAGATGGGCCGACGGTTCCGGTCTTAGCCGTTATAACCTGTTTACCCCACAGGACTTTGTTGCCATCCTCAACAAAATGAAGAATGAATTTGGGATGGATCGGCTAAAAGTAATCCTGGCCACCGGCGGTGAAGGCACGATCAGCAGTTACTACAAAGCCGACAGCGGTTTTATCTATGGTAAAACAGGCACACTCTCCGGAGTGGTCGCCTTCAGCGGTTTCCTATACACTAAAAAAGGAAAGCTGCTTATTTTTTCTACACTCGTCAACAATCACCAGGCCAGCGCTACAGAAGTAAGACGTGCGGTGGAGAAATTCCTGCAGGGAATAAGAAACAACTACTAAGCTAGGAGTTTAAAAGAGAAAAAAGAGATAAAGAGGGTGACGAGCAACTCCTTTTCTCCTTCTTCTCCTTTGACCTCTTAGCTTTTTCTCCTAGCTACCCAACCCTTTCCCCTTTTCCCCAGTATATGTTTTAAAATCATTACCATGAACCGGATCCTCCACGTCTTAGCCTTTATTTCAATATTGTTTATTGGCTGCCAGAAAGAACTCAGCTTCAGCAATCCCAACCCCAATGCTGTCCCCGTTACCGCCACCCTGCAGGGTAACGTGGTGGATGAGAATGGTGGCCCGGCCGCAGGTGTTACAATTACAGTAGGTACTAAAACAGCGGTTACCGATGCAAAGGGTTATTTCAGGATAAAAAATGCCCCGCTTGACAAATCAGCTTCACTGGTAACGGCTACAAAGGCCGGTTATTTCAAAGCTTTCAGGGTCTTCAGCGCTTCCAAAGCCGTGAACCAGGTAAAGATTAAATTATTGAAGAAAACACTCAGTGGGACATTGAATAGTTCAGCAGGGGGAGTTGTGACCCTGATGGACCTGAGCTCTGTCACTTTTTCTGCTAACAGTTTTTCGAAAGCATCCGGTGAGGCTTATTCAGGAACGGTGAATGTGTATGCGACAGTTATCGATCCGGCCAGTCCCGATATCAGCGAAACCGTTCCGGGTTCTTTTCTTGGAAATGATAAAGATGGAAAAAAAGTAATCCTGACTTCTTACGGAATGATGGCAGTGGAGCTGGAATCTGCAAACGGTGAAAAATTACAGATCTCGGCCGGCAATACTGCCTACCTGAGTTTTGTGATCCCCGGCGGATTGCGGACTTCAGCACCGACCCAGTTGCCGCTCTGGTATGTAGATGAAACAACAGGTATCTGGAAAGAAGAAGGGACGGCTACTAAAAATGGTAACTTTTACAATGGAACAGTAAAACATTTTACCTACTGGAATTGTGATGTATCCGGTCCACGGGTAAATTTAACGGCGAGGTTTGTCAGCCAGAATGGACAGCCACTCATTTATACTGAAGTCGTGATAAGACCTGTATCCGGTTATGCTTCTGCTCATGGTATTACGGATTCCCTGGGACAAATAAACGGGCCCGTACCTGCCAATACCAATCTTATCATGGAGGTAACTGCACCTTATCCCTGTTATAATATTATTTACGGGCAAAATATCGGGCCCTTTGGTTCGGATGTTAACCTGGGAACAATCGTGGTTAATAATACACAATCGCTGCTTACGATACAGGGCCGTTTGCTCAATTGCAGCGGGAATCCTGTGATCCACGGCTTTGCAGAGATCATTCATGATAATATAGTGCGCTTTGCTTCCACGAATGCATCGGGTAATTTTTCTGTTACGTTCACTACCTGCGGATCATCACAAACCACCTGCCTTGTTATGGGTGTAGACAGCCTGGCCCAGCAGCAGGGTCCTGTAAATACGGTTGCCATCACAACGCCGGTAACCAATACCGGTGATATTACAGCCTGCGGGACTTCTTCTACCCAGTTTCTTAGTTATACGGTTGACGGGGTGCCCGTCAATTTATCCAGCATTACACCCGGGGATTCATTTTCAGCAAGTGATACGGTGGGGAACAATACAACACTGGTTTATCTTTCGGGTAACAGGTCACAGAATGAATACCTGTCGCTTGATTTTTATAGCCCCGGTTCAACAGGAACTTACGCACTCAGTTATTTATCGATAGGGGGCTTTGGTATGGTAACACCGCTGGCTGGTTGTACCATCGTAATTACCAGTTTCCCGCAACCGGGCGGTTATTATGAAGGCAGTTTCACCGGGCAATTCAAAGACTGGCAGAATATCACGCATAACCTGAACGGTACGTTAAGAATAAAACGACGACTATAAATTTTGAAAAATGATGTATAAGTTGCGGGAATAATTTACAAAAAGGAGAGAAGCATCTGCCGGAACTGGAACCCCACATAGAACTGCTGATTGATGGTTGTAAAAAAGATGACCGACAAGCCCAGGAAAAACTCTACCGTAGTTTTTACAGGGTGATGATGAACCTTTGTCTCCGCTATACAAAAAATGAAAGAGACGCCCTGGAAGTGCTGAATACCGGTTTTTATAAAGTATATAAACATATCAGCCGATTCGATGCGGCAAAAGCTTCGCTATATACCTGGATCCGCACTATCATCATAAACAGTTGCCTGGATTTTATCAGAGCAAAGCAAAGTCTGTCAGGAGCAGGTGAACTGGAGCAGGCGGCCAATATCCATGTGCCGCCTGCTGTCATTGCCAGCCTATCTGCTTCTGCGATCCTTCAATTGGTCAGGCAATTACCACCCGCAACGCAGGCGGTCTTCAATTTGTACGTGATGGAAGGATACAGTCATATAGAAATTGCCCGGATAGCCGGGATCAGTGAAGGAACCAGCAAATGGCATTTGAGTGAGGCCCGTAAAAAATTACAACAATGGATTAAGGAAGAAGATAATTCATGAGTGAACGTTTACCATACGAAGAACAATTGCCAGCGCAATGGAATGATCTTCCCCTGCCGGATGAGAATATGGCCTGGGCCGATATGAAGCGCCGGTTGGAAGAAGACAATGACAAACCCTTGTTACCTATATGGCTGCGTGGCTGTATGGGCTGGGGATTACTAATGATCCTTGTGTTGGGATTGGGCTGGTGGATCCTCCGCCCTGGAAAATGGTTCCGTAAAAAAGAAGAGAACCCGCAAACAAAGGGGATAGCAGAAAACAAAACAAACAGCGATTCAGTCTTTACATTGAAAGACAGTTCCTCCACCACGGCTAAGGAAGTTCGACCGGGTTCACCCGATAGTGCAGGAACAGCTAAGGTAAATCCCGGGGACAAGGATATACCGGGTAAAATCATCCCTGGAACTGATGAAATAAAAAATGTTACCAATAAACAAAAAAAACCGGTGACTTTTATTAGCCCTACAAAAGGAAAAAGTAAACCGCAGCCGGTAAGAACAAGCAGGAATAAGATTCCTGTAAAAAAGAAGGACAATATTATTTCTTCCGGGGACGTAGAAAATAAACAGGAGCGGCAAACCGATTCAATTGAAACAGGCGGCCAGGAAATTTCGAAGATTGCAAAGACCGATTCACCGGCGCTTGTTATCAAAAAAGAAATTCATACGGATACAGTTCAAAAAACAAAAACTGATTCAGCCCGGAAAGATAAAACAGGAGAGCCGGTTGCTGAAAAGAAGCCAAAGAAAGACAGTACAAAGAGTAAGCAACTATCATTCAGTGCCGGGATAGGCCTGCAACAGCAATTGCCCCTTGCAGGTCAAAAATTTGTTCCCTATAATTCGCAGGGAAGGAAAGGAACCCTGGGAGATTATATCCCTTCGGTCTACCTGAGACTGAGTAAGCCGGGAAAATGGTTCCTGCAAACAGAATTCAGGTACGGGGCTCCCCAGTATACCAAAGAAATTCTGTTCCGGCAGCAGGTGATCAATGATACGGGCCAGGCCCCGCGTTTTAAAATCACCAATTCATCCACCCTGAAGAAGACGTATTATCATCAATTGCCGCTCACCTTCAACTATTTTGTTTTGCCTGACTGGTCATTGGGTGCAGGTATTCAATGGAATAAATTCAGCAGTGCTGTCTATGAACGGCAGGAATTGTATCATGATAATACCACACAGCTGGATACAGTACGTAGTAAAACAATACAGGCCCTTGATACGGCTTCTGGATTCAAAAGATCCTATTTCCAGGCGGTAATTGAAACCCAGTACCAGCGAAAACGGTTTTCTTTTGGAGCACGATATACATTCGGGCTGCAGCCTTATCTCCGGTTTACATTACCCGGAGGAACTGCGCAGGAAGAAAAGAATAGTGCTTTACAACTGTTCCTGCGGTATCGATTATGGTCCAAATAAGGCTAGGAGAAAAAGAGAAATCAAGATTAACTCCTTATCTCTTTTCACTCTTTTATCCTCTTAGCTATTAAACAGCTTCTCTAATTGTTCCTGCTTGAATTCCAGGTAGGTTGGGTTTCCGTCCGGTGTAATATTCGGTTGTTCACAGTCAAACAGGTTGCCCATCAATTGCCGCATTTCTCTATCGGTCAGCCGCACACCTGCTTTGATAGATTGTTGTCTCGCCAGTGAACGAACGATCTTCTCCCGTTTGGAGAATTTTACTTCATTGCTGAAATGCTTGTATTGTTCCAGCAGGATATCAATGACATGTTTTTCATTGCCGGGTTCTGTATCTGCAGGAGTTCCCTGTATGACAAAACTGTTTTTGCCAAAAGGCTCGATGGTATAGCCCAGTTGCTCCATGTCTGTCATGATCTCTTCCAGGATGGCGGCATCGGCAGGTGTCAGCTCCAGCGTAACGGGAAACATAGTTTGCTGGGTAGCCACCGGTTTGTCTTTATTCGCCGCTTTAAATCGTTCATACAAAACCCTTTCATGGGCGGCTTGCTGGTGAACGAGAAGGAAGGCGTTTCCGGAAGGAACAGTTATATAAGTATTCAATAACTGTGTTAATTCAAGATCAGTCCGCAGTCCGAAGTCCGAAGTCCGCTGGACATTTTCTTCTTGAGGAACAGGCTTCGGACCCTGGACTTCTGACTTCGGGCCTTCATAAAAATCCTTCCAGTGTTTCAGTTCCCCCCTATCGCTTTTCTCAATAAAATGAGCCTGGTGTTGTTGGGTAAATCCTTTAAAGATAGAACCCGCCGCGGCGGCCGATCTTTTTTCATCGGTGAAAGGCTGCTGGATTGAAGGTAATTGCTGGATCGAAGCATCGAGATCAAAATCAAGGGCAGGGGTAACGCTGAATTGCGCCAGTGCATGCTTGACGGCTGCCTGTACAAAGGCATAGACGATCTTTTCATCCTCGAACTTTATTTCCTGTTTGGTGGGATGCACATTCACATCCACAACAGCAGGATCAAGATCGATGAATAAGACATACATCGGGAAACTATCTGTGGGGATCATTTCCTGGTAAGCATTCATCACCGCATGGTTCAGGTAGGCGCTTTTGATAAAACGGTTATTGACAAAGAAATACTGGTCGCCTCTTGTTTTTTTTGCGGTTTCCGGTTTTCCCACGAACCCGTATATGTTCATGTAATCGGTATCTTCTTTAACTGCTACCAGTTTGGCGTTGTAGTTATTCCCCAGTAACTGAACAATGCGTTGTTTTAAACTTCCAGCTTCAAGATGAAATAATTCCTGCCCGTTATTGTTCAGGGAGAAAAATATACCCGGGAAAGAAAGCGCCACCCGGGTGAACTCATCTACTATATGTCTCAGCTCGGCTGCATTGCTTTTTAAAAAGTTCCTGCGGGCGGGAACATTAAAAAATAAATTCTTCATGGCAATGCTGGTACCCGTAATACCGGCCACCGGTTCCTGTTTTTTCACCGCACTGTTCTCTATTTCAATATAAACAGCCGTTTCGTCCTCGGTTCTTTTGGTTTTTAATTCCACCTGGGCGACCGCTGCGATAGATGCCAGTGCCTCACCGCGAAAACCCATGGTACGGATATGAAAAAGGTCTTCAATACTTTTAATTTTGGAAGTGGCATGACGTTCAAAACTCATTCTTGCATCCGTCTCACTCATCCCGGTGCCATTATCAATCACCTGTACCAGGGATTTTCCTGCATCGTTGATGATAAGCCGTATTTCGGTAGCCCCGGCATCGACCGCATTTTCCAGCAACTCTTTTACGGCGCTCGCTGGTCGCTGGATCACTTCTCCGGCGGCAATCTGGTTGGCAATATTATCGGGTAACAGGTTGATCTTATCCGGCACAAATCAAGTTTAGCCGCCAAAAATAGTGATTTGCCTTTTAAGCAACTCTTGGCTAATCCTTTGCCTTAAAAGGGTTAATTTTAAGACTCTTATTAAAGCATAATTTATAAGCCATATGAAGAGATTATTCAGAACGGTCGTATTGGGTTTACTGATCCTTCCTGCTGTTACAAAAGCGCAATACAAAAGCCAGCTGAACGCCCAACAATGGACAGATAGTGTTTTCAATAGCCTGACCGATGATGAAAAGATCGCACAACTAATGGTCATCCGTGCGCATTCCAACCTGGGTCCTGACCATATAGCCAAAGTGGTCAATGATATCCGGCAATACAATGTAGGAGCGCTTTGTTTTTTCCAGGGAGGACCGATCCGCCAGGCCAACCTTACAAATTATTACCAAAGCATTGCCAAAACACCCCTGATGGTAACCATCGATGGGGAATGGGGCCTGGGCATGCGGCTAGACAGTGTAACAAAATATCCTTACCAGCTTACATTGGGTGCGTTGGGGGATGAGAACCTGGTGTACAGGATGGGGCTGGCGGTAGGCGAACAATGCAAGAGGATCGGTGTACATGTCAACTATGCACCGGTGGTAGATATCAATAATAATCCTAACAACCCGGTTATTGGCTATCGCTCTTTCGGGGAGGATAAAGATAAGGTCGCACGATTTGGAGTGGCTTATATGAAAGGCATGCAGGATGCAGGGATCATGGCCTGTGCCAAACATTTTCCGGGTCATGGTGATGTGGATGTGGATTCACATCTTGACCTGCCTGTTATCAATAAAAGTATGCAGCAACTTGACTCCATGGAGCTGGTTCCTTTCCGGGCCGTCTTTGATGCAGGTATCGGGAGTGTAATGATCGCACACCTGTATATCCCCGCTATTGATAATACAGCAAACAGGGCTACTTCTATTTCAAAGAATAACGTTACCGACCTGCTGCGAACCCATATGGGTTATGAAGGACTCGCGTTTACCGATGCACTCGAAATGAGAGGCGTGGCTAAGTATTTTCCCGGCGGAACAATTTCTGTAGAAGCTATAATAGCGGGTAATGATATGCTTTGCCTGCCGGCCAGTGTACCTGAATCCATCCAGGAAATAAAGAAAGCGATCGCTGATAAAAGACTAACCTGGGATGATATCAATGTAAAAGTAAAAAGAGTGCTGGCTGCTAAATACCAGCTGGGGCTGAATAAATGGACCCCGATCGATACGACCAATTTACTGAACGACCTCAACGCAAAGACTGATGCTATAAGAAAAGAAGTGGCTGAGAAAAGCATCACCATCCTTTCACAGGCCGGGCAAACGGCCTCCCGGGTTGATTATGCACAAGTGCCGCTGACAAAAAAACAAAAGAAGATCGCTTATGTAGGGTTGGGTACCACCGAGCTAAATACTTTTGGTAGAAGACTAAAGGAAGACCTTGATGCGAATGTCTTTTTACTTTCTTACAAGGACGGGCAGGAGAAGGCAGATGAAATACTTAAAGAAATACAGAAAAAGGATAAATACGATGCCGTGATCATCGGCGTACACAACTATTCGCTTCGGCCCACAGATAATTTTGGACTAAGCCCTGTTGCCCTCAGCCTCTATAAGAAATTGAATTTCATCAAAACGATTACGCTGACTTTTGGCAACGTACTGGCCACTAAAAATTTCTGCGATGCATGGACATTGGTAGCCTGTCACCAGGATGATCCTGTTACTCAGCAGGCTGCCGCGGACCTGCTGGAAGGGAAGATCAATGCGAGGGGCAAATTGCCGGTATCCGTTTGCCAATTTAAATTCGGCAGCGGCATCGTGAAAGATGAAAAGGACTCTTCCTGGCATTCCTTCGGAAAATTGAATGTTATCGATTCGGTGGTCAATGATGCTATAGCACAAAAAGCCTTCCCCGGCTGTGTTGTACTGGCCATACACGAAGGCGAGATCATTTATCATAAAGCTTTTGGTAATTATAAATATGAAGCTTCAGCTCCCATGACGGTAGAAAGCATCTTTGACCTGGCATCGGTTACCAAAGTGTCTGCCACGACGGTTTCGGTGATGCGGCTTTATGATGAAGGGCTGATCGATCTTAACAAGAAACTTGGTGATTACCTGCCCCTGGTAAAAGGAACCAATAAAGCCAACCTGCAGATCAGTGATATTCTTCTGCACCAGGCTGGCCTGGTACCCTTCATTGCATTTTACAAAGAGACCATTGACCCCGTTACGGGTGCTCCCAATCCCGCTATCTATTCGGAAAAACAAAAAACCGGTTTTTCGATCCGGGTGGCCGAGAATATTTATATGCGGGATGACTGGCAGGATACAATGTTCCAGCGTATCCTGCAAAGTAAACTGACCCAGCAAGGGAAATATGTTTATAGTGATAATGATTTTATTTTCCTTGGGAAAATTGTCGAACAACTTACCGGGATGACCCTGGACCAGTATGCGGCCAAAACCTTTTACCAGCCGATGGGAATGACCAGCACGGGTTTCAAGCCAAGGGACCGGTTCCCGCTAGAAAGGATCGTACCAACCGAAAACGAAACGCATTTCCGTCGCCAGACCATGCAGGGTGATGTGCATGATGAAGGCGCTTCTATGTTTGGTGGCGTAGCCGGTCACGCCGGTTTATTTTCCGACGCTTATGACCTCGCTATGCTGTACCAGATGCTGCTGAATGGCGGCGAATTTAATGGAACAAGGTATTTACAGAAAGAAACGGTCGACCTTTTCACCGCTTATCACAGCAAATCCAGCCGCCGTGGTTATGGGTTTGACAAACCCGAAAAAGATAATAGGATCCGCAAGGACCCCTATCCCTCCATGCTGGCTTCGCCGCTAACCTATGGACACACTGGGTTTACAGGTACCTGTGTCTGGGTTGATCCTCAAAATAACCTCGTCTATATATTCTTGTCGAACCGGGTTTATCCCACAAGGGATAATGGAAAATTATCCAATCTTGGTGTCAGGGGAAAGATCCAGGATGCCATCTACAGGGCGTTGGGGATATAGCCGGATAAATGAAAAAGAAACTTCTAATAATATTACTTTTCTATTTCAATCTTTTTGAGGCGATTTCCCAGCCGCCTAGGCGGGATATTATCGACAAAAAAATAAAATCCGTTACAACCATTGACTTTTCTGAGTCTGGCGAAAAAATCAAAGAGGACAAAATGTATTATTCGGTGAGTGGAAATGACTCCATATTTTATCGTGGCAACAAGCCAACTTTCCTGTTTGAAACTATTCAAAAAAATAACCGGATACTACAGATCAAGAAAACAGATACGGAAGGTCATTTGATTGAATTGTCAAATTATGAATACGAAGAAGACAGCACCTGTACAGTTGTAACGCTGGATGAGGGAATTTTTACCCGAAGCATTGACAAACTTAATTCCCGGCAAGAAATTTTACTGGCAATTCACAAAACAGGTGATACTATGTTTTACGAATCGGATGGAATGGGAAATGTAAATAAAATTATTAGGGCTCAAAAAGGGATAAGGTCTATTGAAGCTACTTTCGAATATGATAGTCTCGGAACACGTTCAAAGGCCAATATTAAAACTGGACAGGTCCAGGAAATTATTATTTATAAGAATAATGAACTTGGCCTCCCGGTTGAAGCAAAATTTTACAAAGTACAAAAGGCGGGAGATGAATACCTGGGAAAGACTACCTACAATTACGAATTCTACTCTCCTTAATCTTTCTTATCATTTCCCTGGTTTGGATTATTCGGTCGTTGCTGGTTTCTATTCGGGTTATTCGGCCTTTGTTGATTCCTGTTTGGATTGTTCGGTCGTTGCTGGTTACCGCCACCTTGTTGACCTCCGCCCTGGTTTCGTGGCGGACGTTGTTGCTGGCCGCCTTGTCCCTGCTGCCTTTGCCCGCCCTGCCCCTGGTTGCGTTGTTGATTTTGCCCGCCACCGCCTTGCTGACCACCCTGTTGGTTTCTTTGCTGCGGGCGCTGACCTCTTTGTCCGCCACCCTGCTGGTTCTGCCGGCGTTTTTTATCTGCGGCCTTATCAAGACTTTTCAGACTTATTTGTCCTACAAGCTCCACAAACTCCGGCTCTTTCTCTACCTCTTTCGAAGAAACTAATTCCACCGGTTCCAGTTCATCAGGTCTTATACCTTCCTGGTTCAGCGCTTTTATTTTACTTACTCTATCAAGACTTAGCGGGTATTGTTTATTACTATCCGGAAGCGTATACCACATCAGGTTCTTGAAAATATCTTTTTTTACCAGGAAGGCATTCCCTTTTGCTACCTGTAATACATCACAGTTGTCAGGAAAATGCTGAAGCGCATCCAGGTAAGTATCCAGTTCATAATTCAAACAACATTTCAACCGGCCGCACTGGCCGCTGAGTTTCGTTTGGTTGATGGAGAGGTTCTGGTAACGGGCGGCCGCTGTATTCACCGATTTAAAATCCGTCAGCCAGGTACTGCAGCATAATTCACGCCCGCAACTACCAATCCCGCCTACTTTACCTGCTTCCTGCCGGGCACCGATCTGCCGCATTTCTACTTTCACCCTGAACTCGGAAGCATAGATCTTAATCAGTTCCCTGAAATCCACGCGCCCATCTGCTATATAAAAGAAAGTTGCTTTGCGCCCGTCGGCCTGCATCTCTACCTGGCTTATTTTCATATCCAGTTTCAGTTGCCGGGCAATGGCCCTGCTGCGGATCACGGCTTCCGGTTCTCTTGCTTTATTCTGTTTCCAGATATCAATATCACGGTCGTTAGCTTCCCGCAATACTTTTTTCATTTCAGGATTGTCTTCTTTCACGTTCCGCTTCTTCATCTGGAGACGGACGATCTCTCCTGTTAGCGAAACTTCCCCCACATCAAAACCACTGATACCTTCTACAGCGATCAGGTCGCCTTTTTCATAAGGTTGAAGGGCAGGGTTGCGATAAAAATCTTTCCGGGTGCCCTGGCTGAAACTCACTTCCATCACCTTACAGGCGCTGGCCACATCACTGACCGGCATATTGCGGAGCCAGTCATGGGTATTCATACGGTTACAGCCGCCGGTACTACACCCGCCATTGCTCTTACATCCACCCGGTTTACCGTTTGAAGCGGTACTGCAACTTGTACAACTCATTATTCCAATGAATAATTAATATTAGTAATTAAGAATTGAGGGAGATGATGACCTTGCTGCAGGATTACTGAAAAATGTCACTCTTCATGTTCTCATGGCTGCCCGACCAGGGATAATTCGCCTGATAAGCAACACAATATAGTAGAGTAAAAGTAGACATAACATTATGTAATCCGGAGCGTTAGGTTTCCCTCTTGCCACTAGCCATTCCTCACTTCCCCCCTCACTCCACCAAAAATACTACTTTGTCCTGAATGATATGGTATAGTTTAATGGTCAGGGCATGGAAGAGCATTTTGCCATGGGCATTCCTTTCTATATAATAACTGGCCTTGTCAAGTTCTTCTATAATGGCCTGTTGCTGCTCGATCCCGGCTATTTTATTGAGTCTTTCGGCAAAATCCCGTTCAGAATCGGGCCTGGCTACCCCGGCCTGGCCGGAATCGGTGTATATCCTGGAATGGACAGCCTGCTCCAGTAAATGATTGAAATACCTCAGGAACTGTTTCTGTTTTTCCCTCCCCAGCCGGCTGATCTCTTCCACCCACCGGGTCTGGGCTACCGGGCCTGTCTTCAGGATAGCATTCAGCCACTCCCGTAGCAGCGCTTGCCAGTCCTCCTCGGCATGTTGCACCAGTTGCAGGGCCTCGTGGTAATTGCCTTCACTTACACTCGCTACCTGCCGGGCAATAGCGGGTTCGGTCTTGTTCCGGCCTGTAAGGGCATCTTCGATCTCTTTTGTTTCCAGGGCCGGGATCTTTATCAACTGGCAGCGGCTTACAATTGTCGGAAGTACCTGCGCCTCGTTCTCTGTTACGAGCAGGAACAGGGTATTGGGAGGTGGTTCTTCGATCAGTTTTAATAATTTATTACCCTCGGCTCCCAGCATCTCCGGCATCCACATCACCAGGATCTTGTATTCGCTTTCAAAACTTTTCAAACTCAGTTTGCGGATAATATCATTGCATTCTTCCGCTGTGATCTTTCCCTGGCTGTTCTCTTTCTCTTTGATCTGTTCGATCCAGTCAAACAGGTTCCCATAAGGACTTAGTTTGATGAACTCTCTCCACGCTGTAATAAAATCGGTAGCAACAGGTTTGTCTCCGGGTTTCCGGGTCACCGTCGGGTAAGAGAAATGAATATCCGGGTGAATTAATTGTTGTGCTTTTGTACAGGCAGGACATACGCCGCAACTATCCATAGTCCATGGTCCCTGGACCATCGGCGTTACTTGTTCATCACCAAATAATGATGGTCCCGGAAGAAGGGCGGTATTCTTTCCGCTTATTTTTTCACAAACAATATATTGGGCAAAAGCCAATGCAAGGGGCAAAGAACCACTTCCTTCTTTTCCCAGGAATAAGAGGGCATGGCTGAGGCGGTTGTGCTGTACCAGTTCTGCCAGTTGCTTTTTTACTTCTTGTTGCCCTATAATATCGGCGAATTGCATCGGCAACGAAAATAAATACTAATGCCAGTATAAACTTAAATTGTTTATGGCTCGTGGTATTTAGTTAAACCCTGGGCTGACCTGCCCTGGAGAATCAATGAGTTTCGGTTAAAAGAACAATAAACTAAAAACCATAAACGAGAAACACGGTACTAGTTCTTGAAGTACTTTACTACTTCTTCACTCATCGGGCTCACTTTATTATGAAATACGGCGATAAGATTTCCTTTTTCATCGAGCAGGAACTTCGTGAAATTCCAGGACACAGGATCTTGCAGGAATTTTTTCCATACCAGGTCCCTTGAGTTGTCAGAAGGAACAGCCTTGGCCATTTCTTTGGATTGCTCTACCAGCCATTTGTACAAAGGATGGATATCATCTCCTTTAACGGAAACTTTTTCCGCCATCGGGAAAGTCACGGCGTATTCTTTCGAACAGAATTGTTTTATTTCTTCATTGCTGCCGGGTTCCTGGGCGCCAAAATTATTGGCAGGGAATCCCACGATCACCAGTTTGTCTTTGTATTTTTCGTACAATGTTTCCAGGTCTTTGTATTGAGGTGTATTTCCACACTGCGATGCTGTGTTGACGATCATGATTTTTTTACCCCGGTATTGGGAAAAATCAATTTCACCATCCAGCCCGGGCACTTTAAAATCATAGATGGAGCCGCCGGTAAGGGAAACTCCAAGAAGAAGCGATATAATCAGCGTTTTCATGATAAAAAATTTATTGGACTGTAAAGTTAGGCTATTGTTTTTCAAAAGCTCCCAGGTCGGGCAGACCTACGGGCCTTGGTTTCCCGTCTAAATCAATGACTACGCCAGCGTTTACTCCTTTGTTAATAGCGGGCGAACCTGTTTTCAACCTGAAATTATAATAATTGCCGGAGGTGCTGATACTGTCAAATAACGGGGGTTGGTTATTAATGACCTGGTTAATGGTGGTATTGGCAGGATTTGTCTGCACTTTCCACAAATTATAATCGAATGTTACATTAAAAGTGGTTGCCCCGCTTTTCAGCACCTCTACTTCATTGTCAACAAGCCCATTCTCTCCCCAGAAAATACAATTGCGGAAAAGGGCATTGAGGTTCGCTGTGACAGGGATATTATTAACAGTAACAAAATTGCTGACCAGTAAAACGGGGTTTTTATGATCAATATAATGGTTAGCATAAGTAACGACCGTACAATGGATGAACTGGTAATCACCCCCCTTGGCAAGTAAAATAT
This sequence comes from Chitinophagaceae bacterium, assembly GCA_039921505.1. Taxonomy (GTDB): domain Bacteria; phylum Bacteroidota; class Bacteroidia; order Chitinophagales; family Chitinophagaceae; genus JJ008. Next base: position 130,955 of record JBDSBR010000026.1, on the reverse strand, counting down.
TATTACCACAATTACTGACGAGGCAATTCCTTGCCCTTATGCTTGAATTCAATGAAATGATCCCGGCATCATAGGCATTATCAATGAAACATTCGTTCAGGGTGAGTTTTGGGTTAGCGTTGGGAGAAGGATCCTGGATACCAATCGCCTGGTAAGCATTTTTTATGACGGCATAATTGAGCAGGTTATCTTTTGAAGCGGATAAAAATAGCAGCCCAGGCCAGCTGGCCGGGTAATCCCTGTAAGGATCATCCAGCCTGTCACCCCGGAAATAGACCCTGTCTGCTGTATCCTTCAATCCATTTACAACCAGGCTGCCGTTGACAACAAAAGGAGCATCGGCATGCACATAGATCCTGCAACCCTTATTAATGGTCAATGTTTGATTGCTGTTGATAAGCAAAGAACCAAGTATGACATAAGGAAGATCATTGTTCCATATTTCATTTGCAGAAATCACCCGGTCGCGGTAGAAGTGGGCATTCTGTCCCCAGGCTTCCAGTTGCACCAACCGCTTGTTCCCATTATAACTTATTTCAATGCTGTCACGCAGGATAAAAGGAAGATTCGCCACGTTTGGATTGACATTAACCTGGGCAAATACATAGACACTGTCATTAGCGCCGATCTCCAGGTTGGTGAATTGTGTTCCGGGAATCCCGTCTACATTCAATTTATAAACTGAACCGGCCCCTCCCATTAATTTCAGGGAGACACGGAGGTTCTGGTTATTCTCATTGATGATCCTGAAACTGCGATAGGTTGAACCCGTGGTGACAAAAACCGTATCGTATTTTAAGGTGTCTGCAGTAATGGTAAGCCTTGCATCGGGGGAACTGATAAAAGAATCTTTCCGGCAGGAGAAAAGAAAAATCATCAGGGATATGGCAAGGATTCCGAGGGTCTTCATGTGGATCAAAAGTAAGTAAATAGAGGAAATAAGTATATACAGGCGGAAGAGTACTTATATACTTTGTATACTTATTTACTCAAATTATCTCGAAGCAATACAAAGTGCCGCCACACTCAATCTTACATCTTCTGCTTTCAATAATTCATTCCCGCACGCTTCCAAAGTAGCTCCTGTCGTCACCACGTCATCTACCAGGAGGAGTTGTTTCCCCCGGATCGCCGCAGGATCAGGCAGGATAAATTTTCCTTCCATATTCTTCCATCGTTCGATCCTTCCTTTCCGGGTCTGGGTCTCCGTGTGTTGGGGACGGATAATCACTTTTTCCAGCACAGGTATACCCAGGCTTGCCGACATGCCCTCGCAGAGAATGGATGCCTGGTTATAGCCTCTTTTTCTTTCTTTTCCGGGGAACAGGGGGAGAGGGACCAGGCCATCGGCGGCGAAACGGCCGGAAACCCGGAGTTGCTCGCCTATGATCCGGCCCAGTTGCAGGCCCAGGTCCTTATTGCCCCTGTATTTAAACTGGTGCATCAGGTGCTGGATCAGTGATTCCTTGGTAAAATAGAACTGGGCGCTGGCTGCTACCAGGGGTAACCGTCCCCAGAAGGTCTTTTCGACGGGGTTACCGGGATACCTTTCAAAATTCGTTTCGGGCAACGCATTAATACACCGCATACATAAGAAACTTTCTTCGTTCAAAATATCACTGCCGCATCCCGAGCATACATGTGGAAACAAAAGCTGCAGGAAAGTCTCTTTTATCTCTTTCCATATGATCATACAGAAAAAGTACAACGATTGAAAACAAGTAGGAGGTGTATTTAAACAGATCCTGCGTTATTAAAACAGGTATTTGTATACTTCTTCCACTCTTCCCATCAGGACGACTTCGATACTGAATTTCTGTTTGGCCAAACCTTTCTGGCTGTATTTAGATACAATGATCTTTTCGAAACCAAGTTTCTCCGCTTCCGCGATACGCTGGTCGATCCGGTTCACCGCTCTTATTTCACCGCTCAGTCCCACTTCGCCTGCAAAACAAATATGTGCCGGTAGGGGAACATCTTCATAGGAAGAAAGCAATGCGCAAAGAACGGCAAGGTCAATGGAAGGATCCTCGACTTTAATACCACCGGCAATATTTAAAAAGACATCTTTCATTCCGAAATGAAAACCACCCCTTTTTTCCAGTACGGCCAGTAACAATTGTAAACGCCGCAGGTCAAAACCACTTACGGTCCTTTGTGGTGTTCCATATACGGATTGAGTTACCAATGCCTGTGCTTCGATCAGCAATGGCCGGATCCCTTCGATTGTTGCCGCGATGGCGATACCACTCAGCTGGTCTTCTTTCTGCGTGATGAGTATTTCACTGGGATTTAGCACACCCCGCATGCCTTCATCTGTCATTTCGTATATCCCCAATTCGGCAGTGCTTCCAAAACGATTTTTCAGTGTCCGGAGAATCCGGTAGGCATAGTGACGATCACCCTCGAACTGCAAAACCGTGTCCACCATGTGTTCCAGGATCTTGGGACCGGCTATGCTGCCATCTTTCGTGATATGCCCGATCAGGAAAACAGGCGTATTGGTTTCCTTTGCAAAACGCTGAAATTCGGCGGCACATTCTCTGATCTGCGATACACTTCCCGGCGATGAATCAATAAAAGCAGTATGTAATGTTTGGATGGAATCAACGATCACCAGTTGTGGTTTCAGTTTTTTTATTTCCTGGAAGATCGTTTGCGTGGATGTTTCTGTGAGAAGATAAAACTTGTCATTTTTTAATTTCAAACGATCCGCCCGCATTTTTATTTGTTGCTCACTTTCTTCACCACTGATATAAAGAACAGAAACATCTTTTAACCAAAGACCATTTTGTAAGAATAAGGTTGACTTGCCGATACCAGGTTCTCCTGCAACCAACACCAAACTACCCGGAACAATACCACCTCCTAATACCCTGTTCAATTCAGTGTCCGAAGTCAGGAATCTTTTTTCTTCACTGGCCCTGATCTCACCCAGCGAGATCGTTTTGCTGGTTCTTGCGTGTTCATGGTAATCTTTCCAATCCTTATTGTTTTTGGAGTTATCTTTTTGCGTGAGCTCTTCCACGAATGTATTCCATTGACCACAGGAGGGACATTGACCTACCCATTTCACACTTTCGTACCCGCAATTCTGACAGAAAAAAGATGTCTTTACCTTACTCATGCACTAAAATTAAATGATTGAACGGTACCGGAAACGATCGGTTTAAAAGTTTGAACAATGATCATTTTTGCAAAGACTGGTTTCGCAAAAAAAATTGCAGTAAACAAGGATAAAAAAAGGCGGGAAGAAATTGTTTTTTGGAAGGTCTTTTGTAAAATGTAAAAAGGGTCAATCTTACGATTGACCCTCTTACTTACTAACCCATTAAATTCTATTGCTAAGTTACAATTAAGACCCACATTTCAAAATAAATTTTTTGGGCTGTGCATAACTTCCTCCCGTCTAAGACCGGCACAGAGAAGCAGAATGTTCTAAAAAGAATTCAATGTAATTATTTAATAAACAGTATGTTATAAGGTTTGTAGGTCAGAATCCGATCTTCTTTTTTAAGAACTATTATCAACAAGTTAAGGTTTCGGATGACAAAAAGGCCGGAAAAACAGTCCTGGTCCGACTGGTAATAAATTTGATACAGGAAGGGGTAAATAAACAGAATTATACGATGTTGTCGAATGAAATTTTTGTCGTTTCCCTGCTGAATTTTGGGATCAGTTTTGTGGCTGAAAAGCAAGTTTGCAAAGTATAGTAAAATACCCCTCGCCAGCGGCCTTTCCGGCCGCGAAATTGCGGTGAAAATGCTGGCTAAAAATGGTATTTATGAGGTAAAAGTGACCTCCGCAGAAGGCTTTCTTTCCGACTTATAACCCGGACAATTAGACAGTCAGCCTGAGCCGGGAGGTCTAAGAGGGGGCGAAGTATTTCGGCCGCCCAGGGATGCGGTCATGCCGTCCAGGATGCCCGTTCTTATGTTCCCCTGGGGCTGAGGGTAAACTGGGTCCGGCGGTACAATTCAGTTCCATGCTGGTGAACTGGATCCTCCTGGCAGGGGTGGCCGTACTGGTGACTACCCAAAACCCTACAATCCTGCTGATCGGGAGAGAGCCCTTGCCTGGCTGCCCAGCAGCAATGTGACCAAGCCGGAAGAATATCCTAAGGCAAACAGGAGTTAGATGATAGTTAACAGAGAATAGATGATAGTTTTTTAAAGCGGGACGATTTTATCATGAATAGAGAACACTCTAACCTTTAGAAATTCGAGTCTTGTCAGGAAGCTACTGAGAGCAGAAACTATTATCTATCATCTACAATTTAATCTCTTCATCATGCTGATCGAAGAACTTGTATTCCGTGAGATGGTAGTTGCTGTTTTCTTCCAACCGGGTTTTCTGCCCGAATTTCTTTTTCCATTTTCCCATTTGTGTATTCCAGGGCCAGAATCCCTTTGTGAAGTAAGCGTAAAGAATGGGATTCACTACCAATTTCAGGTTGCTGTTCTTATGGGTAACTAAATAACTGAGGTTCTTTTCGATCTCGTCTTCGAGCAATAAGGTAGAAGAGATTTTCCCGGTACCATTACAACTGGGACAAACTTCCTGGGTATTGATATTCATTTCCGGCTTCATCCGCTGGCGGGTGATCTGCATAATGCCGAACTTTGAAATAGGAAGTACTGCATGTTTCGCCCTGTCGGGACCCATGAATTCCTCCATTCTTTCCACCAGCTTCCGTTTGTTGTCCGGAAGTTTCATATCGATAAAGTCAACGACGATGATTCCGCCCAGGTCTCTGAGTCTTAACTGGCGGGCGATTTCTTCGGCAGCTTCCAGGTTTGTTTCCAGCGCATTTTGTTCCTGGTTGTTGCTGACACTTTTATAACCGCTGTTCACATCGATTACGTGCAGGGCTTCTGTATGTTCGATGATCAGGTAAGCACCGCTATCAAGGTTTACCGTCTTGCCAAAGGAAGATTTTACCTGTTTAGTGATACCAAAGGAGTCGAAGATCGTAGCGCCGTTCTGGTAAAAGGAAACGATATCCGCTTTTTCAGGAGCGATCCGCTGGATGTAATTTTTGGTATCACTGAAAATATTCCTGTCGTTGACAACGATTTTATTGAAATCTTCATTAAGCAGGTCCCGGAGAATACTGGTGGTCTTGGTTTGTTCACTTAATATCTTGGCCGGGGCGACAGCACCTTTCAGGTTATGCTGGATGGTCTTCCACATTTCCACGAGGGCGGATAGATCTTCATGCAGCTCTGCTGTATTTTTACCTTCTGCAGCCGTACGAACGATAACACCAAAATTCTTTGATTTGATCGCCTCAACGATCTTCTGCAGCCTTTTTCTTTCTTCGGAAGAATGGATCTTCCTTGAAACTGCCACGATATCATTAAAAGGAGTAAGTACTACGAAACGGCCGGGTAAGGATATTTCACAACTCAGCCTGGGTCCTTTAGCAGCAATAGGCTCTTTCAGGATCTGGACCAGAACATGTGGTTTGCCACCCAGTACTTCATTGATCTTGCCGGTCTTGATGATTTCGGGCTCGATGGTGAACCTGCCGAAGTCAAGCCCTGTTTCACTTTTGTCCTGCATGCACATATTCGTGAATTTCAGCAGCGACTTTGCATAAGGACTCAGGTCGGTATAGTGAAGAAAAGCATCTTTTTCAAATCCCACATCCACGAATGCAGCATTGAGCCCGGGGATCAGTTTTTTTACCTTACCCAGGTACAAGTCGCCCACGGCGAAACGTGCATCGCTTTTTTCGCTATGCAGTTCAACCAGTTTCTTGTCTTCCAGCAGGGCTATTTCTACCCCCTGCGGGGCTGCATTAATAATAAGTTCTTTGTTCATTACAGCTTACATAAATGAAAACACCTTCTGCTGTGCCGATAATCATCGGGACTGGCTGCCCGAAACCGTACCAAATGCGGGGAATGTCTGCCGGGAGTACTGAGAACGAATGGGTGAGCTGCAAACTAGTACGTCAAACAACCAGTGGACTGAATTAAGTAAGTGGTATATAAAGCATATAAACTAAAGGCGGGAATGCTTCTTTATATGCTTTATATATTAATTTACTTATTACGTTTCTTATGACGGTTCTTTCTCAGTCTTTTCTTTCGCTTGTGCGTCGCAATTTTATGACGCTTCCTTTTTTTACCACAAGGCATACTCAAATAATTTTTTAATCTTGTTTATAAATAAGTTTATCAACCATGCCCGTTAAAGGGCTTCTTTACTTTTTCAGATCTGCGATCCTTTTCGTGATCGCATCCTTCAGTTCTGCTTGTTTTACCAGGGGAAGGGAACGCTGGTACCAGTTCACTGCATTTTTCTTATCACCCATTCTTTCGTACACTTCTGCCAGCAACAGGATGGCATCAGTATCAGCAGGTCTCATCCTGTTAACCGTTTCTAAACGGGCGAGGGCTTTATCATATTGCCCGGATATTACCGCACCCCTCGCCAGCATCAGCTGTGCATAGGTATTGGTGCTGTCTTTTTCTGCCACTTCTCTTATTTTCAATATTCCTTCCATGGGTGTGGAAGAAATACCGCCAAAAAGGTAGCAGGCACCCAGGCCCACTTTGGCAGAATCATTTACCGGGTTAATCTTCAAAGACCTTTCAAATAAGTCTTTAGCCTGCATTGCTTTCCACTGTCTGCGCTCTTCCACATCATCACTTTGCAGGTTATCCAAAAACAAATGGGCAGCGAAGGTGAGGTTTTTTTCTGAATTTTCCAATCTGGCAGCCTCAGCAGTGTACCAGGCATAAGGTTCAAAGACATGGGCGGAATCAGCCCAAAACCGGGCAAGTTGATGGTAAACATGTAATTGCTGGTTCTGAACATCTCCCCTGGAGATCGAATTCTCAAGGGTATTTAAGCGAACCACCTGCTCCGGGCTAAGTTGTTTTTTGGCAAGGTTCAGCAATGTATCAATGGAGATACTGGTCTGTGCCCCATGCTCATGACCATCATCAGCGCTATGCGCGGTAACAGGGATGATCTTTTTGTGCGGGACAGTTCTGCCAAAAAGAAAAATACAAACGGTGAGCAGGACAGCAACAGCAGTAGTAATCCATTGAGGTTTCTTCACATTCAAAATTTCAGGAGGCAAAGTTACCCGAATGACCTGTATTAAAACTGGTTAAAAGAAGGATTATTCAGCGTCTTCGCCGGGACCCTGGTCGGGTTTGACCTCTTTCAGTTTTTTTACTTCTGCTACGAATTCTTTGGCAGGTTTGAAAGCCGGGATATAATGCTCGGGGATATGTACAGCAATGTTCTTCTTGATGTTACGGCCAATTTTTGCAGCTCTTTTCTTGGTAATAAAGCTGCCGAAACCACGGATATAAATGTTTTCGCCAACGGCCAGCGTGTCTTTTACTTCTTTAAACATAGTTTCAAGAGTAACAAGCACATCTACCTTGGGTATGCCTGTTTTTTCAGAAATCTGATTGACCAGGTCGGCTTTTCTCATGGTTGAAGGTTTTTAGTGGTTTTACGAACACCAATTTATAACAAAATAATATGATAGTCAACTAAATAGGCATAATTTTTTTCAACGGGATTTACACCATTCCATCGAAAATGACGGATATTTAGCGGCCTGAAACAAACCGGCATTCGTATTTTTTCATGAAAAAAACAGTCCAGCCAGCATTGAAAGCGGGTTTTGCCCGCCTTTTATTAAAATGGAACCGGGAAAAGAATACCCGACAGATGCCCTGGAAAGGAGAAAAAGATCCCTACCGGATCTGGCTGAGTGAGATCATCCTGCAGCAAACAAGGGTTGACCAGGGACTGAACTACTACAACAATTTCATCCGGGCATTTCCCACGATCCGGCATTTGGCCAATGCAAATGACCAGGTCGTCTTCAAATTATGGGAAGGGCTTGGGTATTATACAAGATGCAGGAACCTGATCGCAACAGCAAGATATATTTCAAATGAACGAAAAGGAAAGTTCCCTGATAATTATGAAGCCATCAGGGCTTTGAAAGGGATCGGACCTTATACGGCTGCAGCCATCTCTTCTTTTGCTTTCAATTTACCACATGCCGTAGTGGATGGAAATGTTTTCCGCGTGCTGGCAAGAATATTCGGTATCGATCTCCCGATTGATTCAACGGATGGCAAAAAATTTTTCACCTTACTCGCAGAAGAATTACTGGATAAAAAAGAACCCGGCCTGTATAACCAGGCCATTATGGACTTTGGCGCCGTGGTCTGTAAACCGGTAACACCCTTGTGTCCCACCTGTGTCTTCAGGAAAAATTGTGTTGCTTTCCTGGAGAATAAAATCAGGGAGCTCCCTGTAAAAGAAAAAAAGATCCGTATCCGGAAACGCTGGTTTTATTACCTGCTGCTGGAATACCGGGGTCGTGTTGCCATCCGCAAACGTACGGAGAAGGATATCTGGCAGGATCTCTACGAATTTCCGCTGATTGAATCCATATCGGAGGATACCAGGAAAAACATCCTGCAGCAGGGGATCAAAAAAAAGTGGCTACCCGCAAAGGACTTTGAAGTAATGACTGTATCAGCCCTGTTCAAACAACAACTTTCTCACCAATTGATCGCGGGCCAGTTCATTCATATCAAATTAAAAAAGAAACCGGTTGTAAAAAATGACTGGTCCTGGGTAGAAAAGAACAACAGAGATCAATATGCTTTTCCCGGCTTTATCAATCAATACCTCCGGCAAGAAACCGGTCAGCCGGCTTTGTTTTAAGATGGATGGGGCCTTTTTTGATGATTTCGTCTCAAAAATATTTTAACTTTAATGAGCATTGAATGGCGCAGACGATTTCATTTACCTAAAGAATAAATGTATGAGAGGCGTAAACAGAGTAATGCTTATCGGCAACCTGGGCAAAGACCCGGATGTCCAGCACCTGGAAGGAAATATTGCCGTAGCTAAATTCCCGCTGGCAACTACAGAAACCTTTAAAGATCGTTCAGGAAAACTGGTGTCACAAACAGAATGGCACACCGTAGTGCTTTGGCGGGGTCTTGCAGAACTGGCCCAGAAATACCTCCACAAAAGCAGCCTCGTTTATATTGAAGGAAGACTAAGGACGCGTAGCTGGGACGATAAGGATGGCAATCGGAAATTCGCCACCGAAGTAGTGGGTGACAACCTGATTATGCTCGATAAAAGGGCTGATGCTGCAGGTACGCACGGTGAAAGCGGCGGCATGGAAGGAGCCGGAGGCGATATGCCGATGGGCGACCCTTCAGAAAGCCTACCCTTTTAGCGATACTTTTTAATACGATAACTTTGTTGAGGTTTCACAGGGCAGGCTATTCAACCTGCCTTTTTTGATAAACAAATTCTTTAGTTTGGAAAGTCACCCGATCATTTTTTCCATCACCGGTTATCTCGCCCATCTTTTCCTCGCTGTTAACCCGCAGGGTACCACTTTTTTGACCATTACCCTTATTGTGTTGCTGCTGCTTACGTTTACCATATCTGGCGCTGAAGTAGCGCTGTTCTCCCTGAATAAGAAAGATGTCAATATGCTGAAAACAAAACAGCATGTTGCGGCCAAACGTATCGTAACCCTGCTCGAAGAACCTAAAGAGGTCTATGCTTCGCTGCTAATCGCAGGTACCCTGGTGAACATCTGTATCATTGTATTGTCGAATTTCCTGATCAGCCAGTTTATTTCATTCCATAGACTGGGCGCTGTTGTGGAAATCCTTTCCAAAGTATTGGCGATTGCTTTTGTCCTGGTATTCATAGGAAAGATCTTTCCCAAGGTATGGGCAACCCAGAACAACCTGCGTTTTGCTTACGGCTCCTCTTTTGTAGTAGAAGCATTGCACCTCTTTTTGCGAAGGATCAGTAAATGGGTGGTAAGACTTGCCGACCGGATCGGCAAAAGAGCCGGGGCTGAAAAAACGGATGCTATGAGTATGCAGGAACTGGATGAAGCCATTGATATCAAAACCGATGAAGAGGCCTCGCCCGAGGAAAAAAATATCATGAAAGGAATTGTGAAGTTTGGTAATATCTCGGTCAAGCAGATCATGCGGACCCGCCTGGATGTAAGCGGTATCGAGTACAGTTCTACTTTTGGGAATGTTGTAAAAAGAGTGGAGGAACTTCATTACTCCAGGTTGCCGGTTTATAAAGAAAGCCTGGATGAAGTGGTAGGCATTATTAATACCAAGGACCTGCTGCCTTTTCTTGAAGAGGAAGAAAATTATGACTGGCACGCCCTGATGCGCCAGCCTTATTTTGTACCCGAACCCAAACTGATCGAAGACCTGTTGAAAGATTTCCAGTTGAAAAGGATCCATTTTGCTGTCGTTGTGGATGAATTCGGCGGAACAAGCGGTATCGTTACCATGGAAGATATCCTCGAAGAAGTAATTGGTGATATCAGGGATGAATTTGACGAAGAAGAAAGCGGTAACCGGAAACTGGATGACCATAATTATATCTTTGAAGGCAAGACCATGATACACGATATCTGTAAGGCCATGCGGTTGCCCAGGGATATCTTTGATAAAGTAAGAGGAGAAAGTGAATCACTGGCCGGGCTCGTTCTCGAACTGGCGGGAGAGTTTCCCGCGGTCAACTCCGTTACTAGCAGCGGCGATTTTGACTTTACCGTTCTGCAGGCCGATAATAACAGGATCCAGCAGGTAAAAGTGACGATCCATTCTAAAACTGAACAATGAACCAGTTCCTGAAAAAAGCATTCCGGTTTTTTATGCTCCTGGCTTTTGCCTCCTGGTTCCTGGCTGCCTGTAACAGTGATTATTCGGTTGGAAAGAAGAAAGGCTATTTCCATATTGATTTTCCCGAAAAGAAATACCAGTTGTTTAACGAGCCCGGCTATCCGTATACATTTGAATACCCTGTCTACGCGACCGTTTCGAAAGACTCCACTTTCTTTGATGATAAAGCGGGTGACTGGTGGGTAAATATCGATGTGCCCCGGTTTGCAGGCCGCATCTATATCAGTTATAAAGAGATCGGGGGAATAAACAAATTTGATTCACTGGTCCGTGACGGGTTCAAAATGGCTTATAAACAACACGTGGAAGTATCAACGGGAATAGAAGAAAAAAGAATATTGACACCCAACAACGTTGAAGGTATTTATTTTTCACTGGGCGGGAATACAGCGACAGCCAACCAGTTCTTCCTGACGGATTCCACCAAACATTTTCTTCGCGGTGCCTTGTATTTTAATGCGGCGCCCAATGCCGATTCACTCGGTATCGTGAATGATTTCCTGAAAAAAGACCTTGAACATCTTATCAATACCTTACAATGGAAATAAAAGGATTTGAAAAAGCATAAAAAACCCCGACGGACACGGTCGGGGTTTAGAGCAGACCACTGTATGCTATCTACTGCTCTTTATCTTCAGTTTTTTTAGACTCCTTTTTTTCTTTCACCTTCGGTTCAGTATAACGCTCGTCCAGGGCGCCCCGGCTAAAAAGTTTGGTACTTAATTTTCTTGTCCTTTTCACCACGTTATTTTCTTTGGAAGGGGTAACGGTAACAGCCGGCTTTTCGATTGTGGTTGTCCCGGAACTGTTCATTTTTTCGTCCTCCGCAAGAAGTTTGATAACGGGGAGCGTTTCTTCTTTCTCTGCCAGCACTTTTTTTGTCACAGCCGGTTTTGTTTTTCTCGTTACTGCCTGGTTTACCATGGGCTCAGCAACGGGTTCTGTTTTACCGGGAGAAACAACAACGACTGGCTCGCCTGTTTTTTCTTCAACATACATGTCCGTAAATTCTTTTTTGTAACTGGTTTGCCTGTAATCAACAAACCCATAAATACTGGCACCGATCATCAACGTGGCGCCGACGTACAAGATAGATTTCATGGTTGTTTAATTTTAAAAAGTTTAAAATAGTTTGAGTCTGGGTTATATAGTAAATGATTTCAGGTAGTTTTTACTTTGACGGTAAATGATCCATTCGGCAAACAGCATATTCCCGATCACGCTGATCCAGAGCGACAACTCGTAATTTTCCAGGTGTCCCCAGTCCAGCAGGTAAAACACGATATGGTAAACCCTGAACGTAACGGCTGTCATTGCCATGGCATAGCTGCGCATCATCCAGACCTTGTGGGCAATCACGTTCCTCTTGTGGATCGTGGTCAGACCATACAGGGTGGTAATAAACCAGAAGCTGGCCATGAACATGAACAAAGACCTTTCCCAGAAACTTCCTTTTGCAAAAAAGGACATATACAAGCCAGTCGGAGCGCCCAGGAACAATACAACCGCCACATAGATTTTGCCGGAGAAACGATGAATGCCCTTTGATTTCTTCATGATATATCTTGAAAACTGGATAAGGGCGGTCAGGATGCAAAGAGAACCTGCAAAAATGTGCGTATAAAAACAGGCATTATAAAAATTGCTTTTGAACAGGAAACTCCTTTCTTCGATAAAGCTGAAGTCTTTACTGAAAGAAAAATAAGGAAGTGTATTGTAGATAAGCAGAAGGCTTAGGCCCGCTACCGGTACCCAGAACAACATCTGAAAAAAAACCTTCACCGACTTCTGAAGGGTGAGAACTCTGGTGTTTTGCATACAGTGGTTTGAGGCTAGGATGCCCGGGTCCAAATTCCTCCATACGGAACCCTTGTTAGAACTGTGTTAAAGGAATTTTTTACAGCGGCCGAATCTTTATTAATTTCAGCTTACCATGCATATTTTAAAGAAAATACTCCTTCCCGCTTTCCTGCTCCTGTCATTCAAAAGCTTTTCCCAGCAAGACAGGACCGTTGATTCACTCAAAAAAATTGTTGCCACAACTACTATTACCGGGGTCAGGATCCAGGCCATGGATGTCTTGTGCAGGATGCTGATGAACATCAACCTCCAGGAAGCAGAAGATGTTGGCAACCGGATGATCTTATTGGCTGAAGAATCAAGGGACCGTAAACTGATGATCAGCGCCTACCTGGCAAACGGGTTGCGGTGCAGCTATTTTGCAGGAAGGAAAGATTATACGCAACGAAGTATCGGCTATTATAATAAAGCGCTGGAGATAGCAGTCAAAAATGAATACCAGGACAAGATTGCCATCACACAGATGCGGTTATCCGCCACTTACCTGGCCGCATTGGATAAGGATAACGCGTTAAAATTCGCGAGCCAGGCCTTTTCTATTATCAATAACCTCGACGATGATAGCCTGAAAACCGAGGCTTACAGAACATATGGTAACGTATACCTAGCCAGGAATGAAAAAAAACTGGCGCTCCAGTATTACCTGGATGCGTTGCGTATTGCCGAAGACGCGGAAAATGACCATCTCATCAGGGATTGTTACCTGAACCTTTCCGGTTTTTATTCCGATATCGAGGACTATGATAAAGCCATTGATTACCGGACACTGGCGCTGAAAAAACTGGATGTTTTCCAGGATGGACGGACTCCATACCTGAAAACGGTTGCTCTTGCAGCCATTGGCGACCTGTACGCGGCTAAAAAAAGTACGGATATCGCGATCGGTTATTACAACAGGTCATTGGCAATGGCGGATTCATTTCACCTGACCAATCTTAAAGTACTCGGGTACCAGTCATTGCTGAACCAGTACATCCGGATGGATCAACCTGCCAAGGCACTTGAATTTTTTAATTCGGCGGCTGGTCAGAATCTTAAGGATTATTTCACCCGGCTGGGATTCTCCCCGATCATCAATGAAGCCTATGGAGTAATTTATACGGATCTTGGCCGTTATGATTCTGCCCGGGTAAATTATCTCAAGGCTGCCCCCTATTTTGAAAAAGAAGCCAGCGAGATCCAGCGAATGAATTTTTATGCTTTATGGGCCACTTTCTACCAGAAGACAGGGGATCTTAACAAGGCCATCGAGTATTTTTTAAAAGTAAAAACGATATCCGAAACAAACGGGCTGATCGAAAGCGCCCAACTGGCGGCAAAACACCTGGATTCATTGTATACAAGAACAGCTAATTACCAACTGGCCAGCCAGTATAATTCCATTTATTATAAATACAAGGACAGCAGTGAGAAATTAAATAAAGAAAAGGAGCTTGCACAGGTAGAAGCCGCTGATGTGCAGCAGCGCCTCGAAAAAGAAGAGAAGAAAAGACAGGAAAAAGAAATACGGGACCATAATATTCAATACATGGCGATCACTATCGGGATTGCCATCCTTTTTGTCTCCCTGGTTGTCATGGGTATTTTCCGTGTATCGGAGAACACGATCCGGGTCATGGGATTTTTTGCCTTTATCATGTTCTTTGAGTTTATCATCCTGATCGCGGATAATAAGATACACCATCTTACACATGGTGAGCCCTGGAAAGTATTAGGGATAAAGATTATATTGATCGCCATCCTGCTTCCGCTGCACCATTGGCTGGAGCATAAAATGATCAGCTACCTGACCTCGCATAACCGGCTGACTTCCGCCGGGCATCATATCAGGAAGATCTTTAACCGTAATAAACCCGCAGGGGTTTAACGCTTACCTTTGCAAAAAATAAAAACAGGGTGATAGTAATAGATAATATACTGATTAGTGATGATGTGGTGGAAAAACAGTTTGTCTGTGATCTCAGTAAGTGCAAGGGAGGCTGTTGTGAAGAAGGAGATGCCGGCGCCCCACTGGAAGAGGAAGAACTCGAGATCATCCTGGAAATGTATGAAAAAATAAAACCCTACCTGACCCCTGCTTCCATTGCTGAAGTGGAAAAGAAAGGCAAATATGTTTACAACAGGGAATTTGGTTGGGTAACGCCGACCCTCGGTAACGATAATGAAATATGTGTGTATGGCCGGCGCGATGAAAAAGGTGTTATTATGTGCGCTTTTGAACAGGCTTATTACGCCGGTGTCATTCCATGGAAAAAACCGGTCAGTTGTCACTTGTTCCCGGTGATTGTACAAAAAGGAAAACACGGGGGCTACGACAGGATCAATTATGAACCCCGGGAGAAATTATGCAACCCCGCCTGTGGGTTAGGAAAAAAACTGGAAGTACCCACTTACGAATTCCTGAAAGAACCCCTGGTAAGAAAATACGGGCAGGAATTTTATAATGCCCTGGATAAGATCGCGAAAATGCGCTCGCAAAACGAAAAGAAAATAACTACGCAACCGTGAAAGAAACCGCCGCAGAATTTATTGCTAAAAGCGAGGTGAAAGCGCCGGACAAGGAGCACCGCCGGAAGATCAATTTTAATATCGGCCGATACAATGCTGTGGTGCCAAAGGGCAAACAACAATTTTCCAATTTAGAGCTCGCGAGGGAAAGAGCCAAGAATATCAAATGGAAGGCAATCGAGACACTCGACAAACAACTGGAGATGTTTGAAGCCGCTATTATGAAACGGGGTGCCAGGGTAATCTGGGCAGAAGATACCGCCCAGGCGCTGGAAGCCATTCAGAAGATCTGCGAAGAGAAGAATTGCAAAAAACTCGTCAAGAGCAAAAGCATGGTGACAGAAGAGATTCACCTCAATGAATTCCTGGAAAAGAATGGTATCGAAAGCGTGGAGACCGATCTCGGTGAATATATCCAGCAACTCGATGGCGAACCTCCTTATCATATTGTAACACCTGCCATGCACAAGAGCAAGGAGGATGTAGCTAAACTCTTTGCTGAAAAATTAGGAACCGATCCCAAGGCCACTCCCGAACAACTCACGTTGGTAGCCAGGGATATCCTGCGCAATAAATATGCGGAGGCCGAAATAGGAGTGACAGGTGCTAATTTCATTATTGCTGATATCGGGGGAATAGCTGTTACCGAGAACGAAGGCAATGCAAGGCTGAGTTGTTCGATGCCAAAAACACATATCGTTATTGCAGGCATTGAAAAAGTTATTCCTTCCATGATAGACCTGGCCCTGTTCTGGCCCCTCCTGGCTACTTTTGGAACAGGACAAAAAGTTACGGTCTACAATACGATCATAACAGGCCCGCGGCAAACCAACGAGACCGATGGCCCGGAAGATATGTATGTCATCCTTTTGGATAATGGCCGGACCAGTATTCTTGCGAATGAAAAACAACGCGAAAGCCTATACTGTATCCGCTGCGGCGCCTGCCTGAATGCGTGTCCCGTCTATAAAAATATCGGCGGTCATACTTATGCGGCAACCTATAGCGGACCTATCGGCGCTGTTATTACTCCTCATTTGAAAAATATGGGAGAGTGGAAGCACCTGAGTTATGCTTCTTCTCTTTGTGGTAATTGTACCGAAGTATGCGCGGTGAAGATCAACCTGCATGAATTATTATTGGAGAACCGTCATGAAGCCGTAGAGGAAGGGCATAGTTCTTTTACCGAGAGGATGGCCTGGAAAATGTGGAAACAGGGAATGCTCCGGCGCAAATGGATGAATATGGCAGGAGGAGGCACTAAGAACTGGATTGTGAATACGCTTGTAAAAGGATGGTCGGCTCAGCGGGGGAAAATGGAATTCCCGAAGAAATCCTTTAATGAATTATGGAAGGAAAAGAAAAGTAATAGGTAAATAAGTATATAAAGAACCTAAAGTTTTTAAAGTAAAAAAAGAACCAGTATACTTATCAACCTAAATCCCATGCTCGTTTATAGTCCCTCTATACCGGCACGCTTACATTATGTCTGCGGTTTTATTGGAAAAGAACTGACGGGTAAACCATTTGAACTTACAGATAACAAAAAAATATTCCTGGATGCGCCCGGCGCTAAGATCAATTATAGCCCGGACCGTATCGGGGACAATGAATACTGGCTGCGGCCACACTCCTTGTTGTTTGAGACCGGGATACGGGAGCAGGTGCTGCTGGTTTTTGAATTGAATGGTAATAAAGCTTTCTTCGGCACAGAAGGCGATCTTTCTTTTGATATCTTTGCGGCGATTTTTTATTTGCTGAGCCGTTATGAAGAATACGGGCCACAGCAGAAAGATGTCTATGGAAGGTATGATCATAAAAATTCCCTCGCCTTCCGGGAAAATTTTCTTGACAAGCCTTTAATTAATTCCTGGATACAGGCGTTTAAACAAGAATTAATAAAGAAATTCCCTTCCTTCACCACCCACAATTCACCATTCACTTTTATCCCTACCTACGATATTGATGAAGCCTATGCCTATAAATATAAATCATGGATAAGAAGAGCAGGCGCTGCTGCAAGGGACTTACTCAATCGAAACTGGAAAGATTTTTCCCTGCGAAAAAAAGTTCTTGCCAACCAGGTACCCGACCCCTTCGATTCTTATGACTGGCTGGATAACCTGCATGACCGATCGGGGCTTCAACCGCGTTATTTTTTTCTTGCGGCACACAAGACCGGCAAATACGACAAAAATATTTTACCCAGGGAAACTGCGTGGCAGGCCCTTGCCCGGAAACATGCAAGTAAGTACAACATTGGTATTCATCCTTCCTGGCAAAGCGGCGATGATCCATCCCTTTTACAAAAAGAAATAGCAACCTTTGAAAAGACGACGGGCAAGACCATCCTTTCTTCCCGCCAGCATTTTATCCGGTTTCGGTTGCCCATAACATTCCGGCAATTGATAGCTGCCGGTATCATGGAAGATTTTTCCATGGGATATGGAAGTATCAATGGTTTCCGGGCTTCCGTGGCTTCTCCTTTTTACTGGTATGACCTGGAAAGCGAGTCCACAACAAATCTCTTGCTTTATCCCTTCTGTTTCATGGATGCCAATTCTTTCTTTGAACAAAAATTTACCCCACAGCAAGCCCTTGAAGAAATGCGCAGGTATTACGTGGACGTTAAAAAAGTGAATGGAACATTTATCAGCATCTGGCACAATACCTTCCTGGGAACCGCCAATCTTTTTTCAGGATGGAGAGAAATATATGAGCAGTTTGTTGAAGAGGTTACATAGACCACCAGGCTCCGCTAAACACCTTCCGTTTCCGCCTGCTCAGGTGGCGGAACAGCTTTAAAAGCTTTGTTCACGAGATAAACTCCCGCCAGTGTTACCAGGCCGCCAACGGTTATAAAAGGAGTTATTTTTTCTCCGAAAACGATCCAGCCGCAGAGTACAGCAACGATCGGGTTAATATAGGCATAAATGGAAGCCTGTTCTGTCGGCAGGTTCTGCAGCGCATAGAGATAACAAATAAAAGCGATCAGTGAACCAAATAAGATAAGGTAACCAATAGCAGCCAGTGATTGCCAGGGGATTGCTGTTAAAGGGATTGCCGTTCCATTGATATGCGTAAAGGAGAAAAGACAGGTACCCGAGATCAGCATTTGCAGACCGAGACTGAAATAGGGATTAAAATGACGCGCCTGTTTTTTTGTATATAAAGTGGCAATGGCCCATGTCCAGGTAGCGATCACCGAAAACAAAATACCCAACTGGAAGCGGGGGTTGAGAAAATCATTCAGGTGATCATAAAAAATGACACAGACGCCGCCAAAACCAAGCATTAGGCCCAGGATTGCTTTAGCGGGCATTTTTTCTTTCGAAGTAAAAAAGCCGATCACCACGATCCATAAAGGGAAAATGGCGCCGATGATTGATCCCAAACCGGCGGATATATTATAATGCAGTGCGAGGGTACTAAGACCGTTGCTGATCATGAAATTCAAAAAACTTAAAATCAGGATCGGTATCCATTCCTTTCCTTTTGGCAGCGGCGCTTTTTTATAAAGAAAAAACCCAACATACAGCAGCCCTGCTACAAATTGCCGGATACTTGCCATTTGAAGAGCAGGCATTCTTTTTACCCCTTCTTTGGAAGCTATCCAGGTGGTACCCCATAATACGCAAACCAGGGCCAGGGCAAACAATGCTTTGGACCTGGTGCCTTTTTTCCGGATAGTCAGCGGATTAAATACCGCCAGCTTCTTTAAAGAATCAGCAGAGGATTGGAGGACTGTTTTATGGAAATCAAAAAGGTTCATTAATGATTTAAAGTAACCTAATCAACAAATGTCGGTTTAATAAATTTAGAGGTGTCGATAAAAAAAACGTTGCTATCGATGTTTTCGCGATGTATGCTTATAGCTGTAAATATTGCGCTCAAAGCATTTTCAAATTGACTATCGATCCTTATGGCAACAGATTTATATGTTGAAATGATTTCGTTCCACTTCATTTCCCTGACGTTTTTATAAGGTTCGGGATCGAGTTGCAATTCAGGACAAAAATAGTATTGATAGGTGCCCGGCACTGAAAACTCGGGGTGTTCATAATTGAGTAAACACCTGAATTTTACAATACGACAGGTACAGCCTGCTACTATTCCAATTCCTTCCTCGCTGATTGAATCAGTTGTGATCCTTTTTTCGCTGCCCAGGTTAAATGAAAAAATAGTATCAGGATTATCATCTGACCATGTATAATTGATATTAGCCGCCAGGTCAGTTATCAGATAAGACCTTACATATCCTGCATCATCTGAAAAGATCCACTTAAAACCTTTCCTGCCATAATATATCCGGATCGTGTTTCCGATTCTTTCTCTTACTTCGTTGTCTGATACTCCCTGCATAAGGGATTTAAATTCTGTTTTATAATCAACATAACCTTCAAAGTACTGTGAAGTATCTGCTTTTTGAGTAAAAGCAATCCCAGGAAAAAGGAAAGTTGCCACGAACAAAAAGAAACCCCGCATACATTAATGTTTAAAATGCCTCATTCCTGTTAGTACCATCGCCAGCCCGTTGATTTTACAATATTCGATGGAGTCATTATCCCGGATAGAGCCACCCGGTTGAATAAAGGCGCCGATCCCTGCTTCATGTCCCAGTTTCACACAGTCATTAAAAGGAAAAAAAGCATCACTGGCCATCACAGCCCCCCTGAGATCAAAACCGAACTGTCTTGATTTTTCGAGGGCCTGCCGTAGAGAATCGATACGGCTGGTCTGGCCACAGCCCTTACCGATCAGCTGTTTATTTTTTACCAGTGCGATCGCATTTGATTTTAAATGTTTACAGATCAAATTGGCGAAGACCAGGTCTTCTTTTTCTACAGCAGTTGTTTCTCTTCCGCCAGCTTCTTTCCACTCCGCATAATTGCCTTCATCTTCGCCCTGTACCAATACACCGTTAAGCAATGACCTGTACATCCCGGTCTTGTCTTTTTTACCCGGCTCTTTTTGTTTAAGTAATATCCTGTTCTTTTTAGATCGGAGTACGATTAAAGCCTCCTCGTCAAATGCCGGGGCAATTAATACTTCGAAGAAGATCTCATTGATCGCCTCGGCTGTAGCCTTGCTGATGGTTCCGTTGCAGACAAGTACGCCGCCAAAAGCGCTTTCCGGGTCCCCGGCGAGGGCTGCTTCCCAGCTTTCTTTTATAGTAGCTCTTTGGGCTGCGCCGCAAACATTGGTATGTTTGATGATCGCAAAAGTAGCCTCCCTGCCCTTCGAAGGAGGGTTCATTTCTTTTATCAACTGAACTGCCGCATCCACATCCACCAGGTTATTGTACGAAAGTTCTTTGCCGTTGAGCTGTTCGAATTGTTGATGCAGGTCCCCGTAGAAGATACCTGACTGATGGGGATTCTCTCCATACCGCATGGGTTTGGGATTGGTAACGGATTCTAAAAAGTACAACGAGGGGGACGGATTAAAATAGTTGGCGATTGCCACATCATAATGCGCCACTACTTCAAAGGCTTTGGCAGCAAATTCCTTTCGCTGTGCCAGGCTTGTTTCCCCGTTTTGTTCTTTCAGCACTGTCTCCAGTGCAGCATAATCTTTTTTAGCAGCGACCACTACCACGTCGTTGAAATTCTTGGCCGCGCCACGGATCATAGAAGGGCCACCGATATCGATTTTTTCGATAATCGCTTTTTCATCAGAAGTTGATGCCACGGTCTCTTCGAAGGGATACAGATCAACGATCACCAGGTCGATCCCGGGAATATTGTATTCCTTCATCTCCCGGGTATGGGTATCATCATCCCTTTTTCCAAGTATACCCCCAAATACCGTAGGGTGCAGCGTTTTTACCCTGCCACCCAGTATAGAGGGATAGCTTGTCAATGCCTCAACGGGGATCACTTTCACGCCCAGTTTTTCGATGAAGGTTTGCGTGCCGCCGGTTGAATAGATCGTTACCCCCTGTTCGTTTAATAACCTGATAATAGTCTCCAGCCCATCTTTATAAAAAACAGAGAGGAGGGCAGCATGAATCTTTTTGTTCATAAAATGATTGGGTTAAAGGCAGGCAATTATCGTGCATCTGCCCTATGGCGGACGAGGTCGCAAAGGTAAGTCACCGGGTGTTCATCACAAAAGCCCCTGCTGTATTTACATCATGCCAGGGTATCCTTAGCGAATCACAATCCCTTTTCCAGTAACGGGCTTTCCAGGCGGGCACCGAGCCATCAAAGATCACCAGTTTGATATCAAGGGAAGCCGCAATTTTTTCCAGGTATAGTTTTGGATTTTTAGAGATGACAAGCAGGTCGATGACAGGTTTGACTGGCCTGTTATCAAAATAAAGGGCTTTATCAACTAATAAAATATGTTTACCATGATAATCAAGGTAGTTCTCTTCACGACAGAGACCCTCCAGCCATTCTTTTTTTTGAACCCTGTACAAGACCCTGGAAGGTTCCAGGTAAAAATGGCGCGCAAAATCATCAGTCAGTAAACTGCTGTCACCTGTAAAATAATATTTTCTTCCATCGATGATATCGATTGCTTTTTTTTGTCCAGCATTGTAAACAATTAATTTGTCCTGCTTGTTGCTTTCTATAAAGGAAAAGCTGCGTAAAGCAGAAAAGCCCAACAGCGCACACAAACCCCATTTGAGACCATTGGCCGATCTTTCCATCAGCCAGTAAGCAGCACCTGCTATAAAAAGCAAAAGGAGGATCGCCTGTATAAAAGTTACCTGTAAGCCATCCCATAAGGAAAATCGTATCAACTCAATATTTTCAATGTATGTATTCATTAACTGAATAAGACAGGTTACCAGTTTTCCAACCAGGAAGGCGGCGGCAGGGATAAAAGAGATTACACAAAGCAGGATTTCGCCCAGGAGGATCAAACTGGAGAGGGGAACAGCCAGGAAATTGGTGAAAAGAAAAAGGCTGGGGAACTGGTGAAAATAACAGAGGCTCAGCGGTACCGTCAGGATTTGAGCAGCCAGGGTAACTGCGTTCAGCTTCCAGATACTATCAAGTAACTTATTTTTAATATAAAACCAGTTGTAGATCGGGCGCATAAATATGATAATGCTCAATACCGCCGTATAGGACAGCTGGAACCCCACATCCCATAACCAGAAAGGATCAACACAAAGCAGGATAAAAGCAGAAAGCGCCATTGTATTATAAATAGATGTTCTTTTTGACAAAGATTCGCCAGCTACAATACAGGTTAACATGAGAGCGGAACGGAGAATAGAGGGTTGTGCACCGGCCAGCAGGCTGAATAACCAAAGACCACTTATGATAAGAACCGGGCGCAGCCAGCGAAGCTTCTTTTTAGCCTGCAGAGGTTTTAGTAACAGCGCCAGCAGCCAGTAGATCAACCCCAGGTGTAACCCCGAAATGGCGATGATATGTACAACACCTGTATTGGTATAGGATTGGATCAGTGACTGGTCAAGATCATTTTTATAACCGATCAGCAATGCTTCAGCTAATCCTGTTTCTTTATCTCCTTTAATAGTGTGACGGAGAATATGCAATATTTTTTCACGGGAGGAATAGAGGAATTCCCGGAACCAATTTCCCTTTTTACCGGGCAATAATTCAAATTCATCCGGCGCAAGGTATACCTGGTGAGTAATGCCCTGGAAAAGGGCATATTGTTTATAGTCGAAACCGCCGGGATTTCCCGTACTCCTGATTTCCTGTAACGATTTTTTGAAAAGAACCTGTGATCCATAGGTAAGGAGACCTGGACTGTCTTTGTTGAAATAAAGAAGAAGGGTTCCTTTTACAGGAATGATCTGTCCATCGCGGACCAGGTAATTAACCAAAGCTGTGGCCTTGAAAGACCTGGTCTTTTCAACAGGGGGCTCCTGCAAGGTGACAACAAGCGCATCTGTTTCTTTATAAAAATTACCCAGCCATTGCCGGTCTTTGCGGATATCCTGCCGGCATACCAGCAAAGCACCCAGGGAGAAGAACAAGAGATGGATAATAATACCATTCAGGAATGACAGCCGGTAGCGGCTGAAAAAAGGGATAAAGAAAAAACAGCATAAGAAAGAAAAAGCGGCAACGAGAAATATCCAAACGGTGTGTTTGCTTAGCGGGAAATACCATTCCAGCAGTATACCAGCCACCAGGGCCAGCAGGAATTTGACAAAAGGAGCTTTCTTCCAGAAAGTTGAGCCATACCCGGGCATGATGAAAAGGTAGGAAGCCTGCGAGAAACAGGCAATACTACTTTCGGGTTATTCAAGTATGTATCTTTAATAATCAATTCTTTAATATGAAAAAAGGCCTGCTGTTTCTTTCCTGGATCCTCCTTCCATTTCTTGCAAAGACACAAACACTTCAGCAACTGGAATCAACAAGAGTCCAATTGCCGAATGGCTGGAGTCTTACTCCGGCAGGAAAGAGTCTTCCGCTTGGTGACTTGCCGCTGAACATAGCTGTCTCTTCTTCAAAAAGATTTATCGCAGTTACCAATAACGGGCAAAGTGTTCATTCGCTGCAATTAATAGATGCGAAAGCTGGTAAACTACTTGACCAGGTAATACTGCCCAAAGCATGGTATGGACTTAAATTCTCCGCCAATGAAAAATTCCTGTATGCTTCCGGCGGTAATGATAACCGGGTCTTACAATATGCCATAATGGGTAATAAACTGCTGTTGAAGGACAGTATTATACTTGGTCCAAAATGGCCCCGGAAAATATCCGTAGCCGGCATCGAGATCGATGATTTGGCTAACAGGATGTATGTAGTAACAAAAGATAATGACTCACTATATGTGATCGACCTCGCAAGCAAAGCCATCAGCGCCGCTTATCAACTGGATGCGGAAGCTTATACCTGTTTGCTGTCACCGGATAAGAAAAAATTGTATATCAGTTGCTGGGGTTGTGACAAGCTGCTTGTCTTTGATACAAATAAAAAGAGTTTTACTTCGAAAATACCGGTGGGAGATAACCCGAATGAAATATGCCAGACAAAGAATGGTCGCTATCTTTTTGTGGCGAATGCGAATGATAATGCTGTTTCGGTGATCGACACCCGACAGGACAAAGTAATTGAAGTGCTCAATGGGGCGCTGTACGCGGATGCACCTCCCGGCTCTACTTCAAACGGGGTGGCGCTGAGTGAAGACGATAAAACATTATATGTCGCCAACGCGGATAACAATTGCCTGGCGGTTTTTGATGTTCAGCGCCCGGGCTTTAGCAAGAGCAAAGGGTTTATTCCAACAGGCTGGTACCCGACCAGTGTAAAAATTATTGGAAAGAAGATCTATGTGGCCAATGGTAAAGGATTTTCTTCGAAAGCAAACCCCTATGGCCCTAATCCTGTAAGAAAAAGAGAAGAAGTGGTCTATGAGGGAGGCGACAGGAATAAACCTATTGACGTGCAATATATCGCCGGCCTGTTCAAAGGCACCCTGGGGATCATTGATGTACCTGGTGATAAGCAATTGGGAATCTATTCACAGGCAGTATACCATAATACACCCTATTCTAAAACGAGGGAATTAACAAGTACCGGGGAAGCCGGTAACCCGATCCCTATGAAAGCAGGGGATAAATCTCCTATCAAATATGTTTTCTATGTAATAAAGGAAAACCGGACCTACGACCAGGTATTGGGAGATGTAAAAAAAGGCAATGGCGATACCTCGCTGGTTCTGTTTGGAGAAAAAATTACCCCGAACCAGCATAAACTTGTCAATGAGTTTGTATTACTCGACAATTTTTACTGTGATGGGGAAGTGAGTGCTGACGGGCATAACTGGACGATGGGGGCCTATGCTACGGACTATCTTGAAAAGACATGGCCCACCAGTTATGGCGGCCGTGGCGGGGCTTATTCGGCGGAAGGGAACAAAGCTATCGCCAATAATAAAGGAGGGTTTTTCTGGGATCATTGCAAAAGAAATAACGTTAACTACAGAACTTATGGTGAATTTGCAGATAATTACAAAGCCAATATACCTGCATTGAAAAATCATTTGTGTCCTTATTATACAGGCTGGGACCTGGCCACCAAAGACACCACCCGTTTCTACCAGTGGAAACGGGAATTTGATTCACTGCTCGCTGTTAATGCAGTGCCCCAGTTTAATTCCGTGCGTTTCGGGAATGATCATACAGAAGGATTGCGGATGGGAAGAGCAACTCCTTATGCCCATGTGGCAGATAATGACCTCGCGGTGGGGATGTTCATCGAATATTTAAGCAAAAGCCCCATCTGGAAAGAAACGGCTGTATTTATTATTGAGGACGATGCGCAAAATGGTCCCGATCACGTAGATGCACACCGTACTACAGCGTATGTGGCGGGGGGATTTGTAAAAAGAAATTATGTTGACCATACCATGTATTCCACTTCCTCCATGCTGCGGACGATGGGGCTGATCCTGGGAGTACCCCCAATGACGCAATACGATGCTGCGGCAGAACCGATGTGGAGATGCTTTACGACTGCTGCGGACCTGATCCCTTTTATTTCCTTACCCGCCAATATTAACCTGTCTGACCGGAATGTTGCAGTAAATGAGTGGCAGAGAAGATCGGAAGGATTTGATTTTACAAAGGAGGATGCTATACCTGATGTTGAATTCAGTATCGTTCTATGGCATGGATTAAAAGGCGATCAGGTGGCATTTCCCGGCCCGAGGAGAGCCGCTTTTTTGAAAGTCGGTAATAAAAAAGACGATGATGACTGATCAGGAAAGCATTTTATTCAGGTAAGCGATCTGCCCGAGATGGTAGATATTGTGGTCGATCATGCCGTTGATAAGATAACGGAAATTATATGCCCGGTAATCGACCTTCTCTTCGAGGAACCTGTCTTCCTTTTTCTTCAGCAGGTTGATTATTTTTTTATGAATGGCTTTGAGGGCTGCAAGCCCCTTTTTCCAGGTATGTATCTTAGGGTTGATCTCCCGCCAGTCCAGTTCTTCGGCCGCGGCCAGGTCGTTAACCCTGTCCTTTTCAATTCGCTTCAGCGTAAAATCGGCCCAGGTGATCATGTGGTAAAGGATACCGATCATTGAATGCTCTGTATCGTTGGGTTGCAGGAAAACTTTCTTTGGATCAGCTTCGCCGAGTATGGTATAGACGGCACGGCCAAACCAGGGCTCCCCGCTGTTCACTTTTTGCAGGCGGAGCATGATCGATTGTATTTCTTTATTCATGTAATTAAGTTATTAAACTACCCTTCAACCAGGGTCCCCTGTTTTACTTTTTTCTCAACGTATTGACGGTAAGAAATGCGCTGTACCTTACTGATCAGCCAGCCGGGATAATTGAAAATACTGAAGATCATCTGTTGCACAATATCATCCTTGTTCTGTTCAAATACTTCAAGCGCCTTTTGGTATTCCTTTATCTTGTTCTTGTTGTCCGTCATATAAAAAGTCCGGTGAAGGCATTGTACTACTGCCGTTTCAAAGGGATGCTTCTTCTTTCTTTTATAGAAATAAGTATAGGTGGCGCGGTATTGTGCATCGAAAAGCCGGGAGTTATCCAGGTTATACGTAATCAATAAAAGAAGAATATTTGCCATAGCGGAATGTTCTTCCCTGGTACCGTCTTTGAAATACGTGATCCCTCTTTTGGTGAAATACAGGGCATCACTGAATTGTTCCAGTACAAAACAGGCAATACCAAGGGAAAGATTCACGGTGCGGTTGAGATCGGGATTGAGCGCAGGTTCCCATTGGCGGTACTTTACTTTCATAAAGCTGACCAGCTTTTCTACTTCGTCATACCGGGCAGTTTTATTAAATATCTTATTCAGTGCAAGGTATTTGATCGCCTCAAAATTGGCCCGCTGGGAGGGTTCCTGTATCAGGTCATTGATCGTATCATTAAACGCCGCAGCAACGTAGGAGTAATCACCATGGAGGATACCTGCATAGTTGAGCATGTACATCAGCTCGATATAGTATTCGCTGTTGGTAGTAATAAACCCCGGATTTTTTTTCCAGTCATCCAATACTTCCTGCAACAGTGGCATTGATCCGGGAATATCATTCAGCAGGTAAAGGAGCGTGGCTTTGCTCATCCGGTAATAATGACGAAACCAGAAGGACTGGGTCTCTATGATGAGCTTGCTTTCATTCACCTGTGCCAGCAGGGAAAGTATTTTCTTTTTCAACTCATCGTCCAGGTCAAAATGCACTTTTCTTTTCAGTAACAAGGTCTCTGTATAGACATCCCGCAGCCGGATCATCTCTGTGTAATGGTTATAACTGATGATATGTCCTTTGAATATACTGTGCAATTCATCATACCGGGTTTGCAGGCTGCTGAAAAGGATCATTTTCTCAAATTCCGTTTTCAATAAGTTGAGCAGGGCAAAGGATTCGGTTAGCCGGGCTTTTGTTACTGCTTTTTTCCAGATGGCATTGGCTTCATCAAATAATCCTTTTTTCCGGTACAGCCGTATCAGCTGGATCTGGTTATAGATATCTTGCCCGGCATTGTTGCGGCTGTCGTACTGGACGAGGGCATCAGCGACCTGCCGTTGCAGGTAATGCTTCTGTGAAGCGATATTTTTTTTGGTCAGGAAGGGCTGAAATTTTTTGAGTATCGCTGCCTCATCATATTTTTTTTGGATAGCAATGGCGTCAAATAATTTTATATAAAGGCGTGGTTCGGGGGAGCTGCCGCCTGTAAAATTTCTTTTGAAAAAAAGCTTTTCGTTGCTGCTTAATGAATGGATGAGCTGCCAAATGAATTGAGAAGAGGTTTTCATGCACTGATTTTAACAGGTAAACCGGTATATTAATAGCTAAATTAATACGATAGTGGTACAAACCAATGGGCATATTTAAAATAAATAAATGTCTAATAATCAATTAATTAGTATGATTATGTCAATATCATAATCATTAATAGACTCAATTTATAGGTAAATTAAAACCAGGAAGGTTTTTATTTCAGGATACTTTTGAAATGCATCGAGGTGCAAAACATTCAGAAGCCACCACCTTATCATAACAGGAGCGAAACCAACTGCGAGGGGTTTTAATCAAAGCCATTAACCATTAAACTTTAAGCCCATCATCGGTCACAAACCTTTGGTGGGTTTTCCTTTTGTGGCCTATTTGCTGAGGTACATACTCCGGTCTTTGTATAACTGGCGGAAATAAGGATCCCGCAGGTCTTTGATGAACCGGATCGCTTCCCCCGTACTTTTCATTTCAGGTCCCAGTTCCTTATTCACGCCGGGAAATTTATTGAAACTGAATACCGGTTCCTTGATCGCAAAGCCATTCAATTTCTTTTCAAAGGTGAATTCCTTCAATTTATGGGTTCCCATCATGATCTTGGTAGCAATATTCAAATAAGGAATCTGGTAAGCTTTCGCGATAAAAGGAGTCGTCCTGGAAGCTCTTGGGTTGGCTTCGATCACGAATACTTTGCTGTCTTTAATGGCAAACTGTATATTGATCAATCCTTTTATTTTTAATTCACGCGCAATTTTTTCTGCATATTCTTCCATGGTATGTACTACCAGCGGTGTAAGATTGAAAGCAGGCAATACCGCGTTGCTGTCGCCACTATGGATACCTGCGGGTTCAATATGTTCCATCACCCCCATGACATGAAAATCGTCCCCATCGAAGATGCCATCGATCTCTGCTTCCTGGCAGCGGTCAAGAAAATGATCGATCAGTATTTTATTCCCGGGTAAATGTTTTAACAGGCTCACTACCGCTTTTTCCACTTCCTCATCATTCAGAACGATCCGCATTCTTTGTCCGCCCAACACATAGGAGGGACGAACCAGCACTGGATATCCGACTTTATTAGCAACTTCAACTGCTTCATCAACACTTTCAGCCGTGCCATAATCCGGGTACGGGATCTCTAATTCTTTTAACCGGTCGCTAAAGCGGCCGCGGTCTTCGGCAATGTCCATACTGTCATAAGAAGTACCGATGATCTTTATTCCCTTCTCGTGTAATTTCTCCGCCAGCTTTAAAGCGGTCTGCCCGCCCAGTTGCACGATCACACCGTATGGTTTTTCATGTTCAATGATCTCCCAGAGATGTTCCCAGTATACCGGCTCGAAATACAATTTATCCGCCATGTCAAAATCTGTACTTACCGTTTCGGGATTACAATTCACCATGATGGATTCATAGCCACATTCCTTGATGGCGAGAAGACCATGGACACAGCAGTAATCAAATTCAATACCCTGGCCAATCCTGTTAGGACCCGAACCCAGTACAATGATCTTCTTTTTATCAGAAACCTTCGATTCATTGGAGGATGCGAAACTTCCACCTTGTGGGGAAGTTTGGATGGGGCTGGTCTCAAAGGTGGAATAGAAATAAGGTGTTTTGGCCTCAAACTCCGCCGAGCAGGTGTCCACCATTTTATACACTCTGGTGATGCCGGCTTCTTTTCTTTTTTTGTATACATCTTCCTCATCACCATGTTCAGTGATACGGCTTATCTGCTCATCACTGAAGCCATTCACTTTTGCTTCTCTTAGTAAGTCAATGGGGAGATCGTTGAGATCATATTTTGCAATTTCTTTTTCGAGATTGCAGATCTTTTGTATCTCGTATAAAAACCATCGGTCGATACCATTCGTGGCTTTGGAGATCGTACCCACAGACAGGCCGGCCATCAGTGCATCCTTGATACGGAAGATGCGGTCCCATTTTGGCGTCTTGATATATTCCAGTAGCTCCTCCGCATGCATCATACTTTTGCCGTAATAGCCCAGGCCTATGGCATTGTTCTCAAGACTCTGACAGGCTTTTTGTATGGCTTCGGTAAAACTTCTCCCGATCGCCATTACTTCTCCTACACTTTTCATCTGGAGTCCCAACGTGTCATTAGCGCCTTTGAATTTATCAAAATTCCAGCGGGGTATTTTCACGATCACGTAGTCCAGTGCCGGCTCAAAATAGGCCGATGTTGTTTTGGTGATCTGGTTTTCGAGTTCGTCCAGGTTATAGCCGATGGCTAATTTAGCAGCGATCTTGGCAATGGGATAACCCGTGGCCTTGCTGGCCAGGGCAGATGAACGGCTCACCCGTGGATTGATCTCGATAGCAATGATCTCTTCGGTATTGGGGTTCAGTGCAAACTGTACATTACAACCACCGGCAAAATTGCCGAGGTCTCTCATCATCATAACCGCCGTATTGCGCATCAGCTGCATGGCTGTATCGCTGAGTGTCATAGCCGGCGCCACTGTTATAGAATCACCTGTATGTACACCCATCGGGTCAAAATTCTCTACCGTACAAATGATACAGACATTGTCGGCTGCATCTCTCAACAACTCCAGTTCAAATTCTTTCCATCCCAATACAGCTTTCTCCACCAGTACTTCGTGAATAGGAGATGCCTGGAGACCACGGTTCAGCGCTTCATCCAGGTCGTCTTTGTCATGAACAAAACCACCACCCGTTCCACCTAAGGTAAAAGAGGGACGGATCACCAGGGGAAATCCTATTTCCTGTGCAAATTCTTTTCCTTCAAGATAAGAGTTAGCCGTTTTGGCCTGTGCAACCGGCACTCCGAGTGCGATCATCCATTGCCGGAATTTTTCGCGGTCTTCAGCTTTATCGATCGCTTTAATATCAACCCCGATCAGCCGCGTATTATATTGTTTCCAGATGCCGAGGTCTTCGGCTTCCTTGGCAAGGTTAAGCGCCGTTTGTCCACCCATAGTGGGGAGTACCGCATCAATTTCATTTTCCTGTAATATCTGTTCGATACTTTCAACAGTAAGAGGTAGTAAATAAACACGATCCGCCATCATCGGGTCCGTCATGATAGTGGCGGGATTGCTATTAATAAGGATCACTTTCACACCTTCTTCCCGCAGGCTCCGGGCTGCTTGTGTACCTGAATAATCAAATTCACAGGCCTGGCCGATAATAATAGGACCCGAACCGATAATAAGAACAGATTTGATCGAATTGTCTTTTGGCATGGAGGGTTAAATTATTAGAGTCATCTTAAGCCCCTCCTCGGAGAGGTTTGGGAGGCAAAACAAATTGTGCAAAACTAAGGGAATGGAAGGGTTTTTAGGGAGATGAAAACTGGTTTTTTTTACATCGTCTTATTGGCGGTGATTACCTGGGCTTGAGGGGTTGTGGTTTTTGGATTTTCCGGTATTTCAGGGAGTACTGGTCGTCGTAAACATTTTTTTGCGCGCTGATCAGGTTGCCGATTGCCTGTTTAAAATCCTCCGGGCGGTTATAGAATTTTTTGGCGGAAAAAGTCTCTGTTACCGTCTTTACATCCAGCGTATCATGTCGTCGTTCAATGGCAGAAGCATAATAGACCTTCGTGGTAACCATTTTAGGAGATTTCTTGTTCCGGTTATCCATTAATTGAACAGAACCTTCAATATTCATGAACCGCTGTTCACCAATATAAGTTACATAACCGCTAAAGTAAGCTGTATCCGGGAGGATCATATCTCCCTTGACAGCCTTGCCATAACGGGTGATCGCGTATACCGAATCAGATTTTTGCGTGATATCCAGGGCTTCAATACCAAAAAAATCACTCCCATCCTTTATAATGCCATACCAGTAGCCGATAAGCGTACTATCCACTGGCTCAGCAGGAGAAGTCGCCAGGGGCACCGTTGACTCGAACGGGCAGGCAGATAATACCGTGGCGAGGGGAAACAGCCACAACAGCTTTTTTATCGTCATAAGAAGAACGAAAAGATACAAACAACCATCCTTTTGACCTATACTTAAAACCGGTGTTTTTGAACTACTTATTTTTGCATATGAAGTGGAGGGTCTTACTACTGACGGCATTGGTTTTCTTTTCGTTGTACGCCCGGGCACAACCGCCTTCCTTTCCCCGCTATTATTTCCGTAACCCGCTGGGAATCCCCATGCAATTGGCGGCTAATTTTGGAGAACTCCGGCCTGATCACTGGCATATGGGTCTTGATATCCGCACCGATGCTAAAGAAAACCAGCCTGTCTATGCCGCTGCGGATGGTTATATCGCTCATATTGGTATCCGGCCCCAGAGTTTTGGCCGTTTTATCATTATCAACCATCCCAATGGTCTCTCTACCCTGTATGCTCACCTGAATGATTTTTATCCGGCACTGGAAGAGTATGTTACGGAACAACAATACAAAGAGGAAAGCTGGGCGGTTGAACTTGACTTTAAGAAAGATAAATTCCCGCTTACCAAAGGAACTTTTATTGCTTACAGCGGGAATACGGGTGGGTCGCAAGGGCCACATCTTCATTTCGAGATCTTTGATACCAGGACTGAAAAAAGGATCAATCCCCTGCTTTTTGATCTTCCTATCGAAGATAAAGTGCCGCCAACCCTTGTAAAGCTGGGTGTGTATGACAGGAGTAAAACGGTGTACGATCAACAACCCTTGTTGTTTTCGCTGAAGAATACAGACAGCGGTTATATTATTCCCAAAGTCCCGGTGATGAAAACTGGTTTGAATAAAATAAGTTTTGCGTTACAGGCCTATGACAGGATGAGTGGCTCGGGAAGTCCCGATGGTATTTTCTCTGCTCAATTGTACCTTGATGATGAACCCCAGGTTAGCTTTGTACTGGATAGCTTTGATTATAAAGAAACGGTCTACATCAATGCACACATAGATTATCGCTATAAAATAAACGGGGGAGCCTATCTCCAGCATCTTTCTGTTTTACCCGGGGAAAAAGGTGTCGCCTACAGGTCACAAAAAGGAAACGGGATCATTGAACTTAGCGATACGATCCCGCATTTGATAAGCGTGGATGTGAAAGACGCTTATGGAAATGTTTCCCAATTAAATTTCATGATACAGTACGATGACAGCCTTGTTAAAAAGGCTATTCCTGTTTATAGCCGGCAGCCTTTGGCCCCTAACCGGGTCAACCAGATCGAAAAACCTGGTTTTGAAATGAGGATGCCGGAAGGATGTTTGTATGATACTGTTCCGCTTTTGTATTTCCGGAATCATTCCATGGCGGGTTATGGCGTATCTGACCAGCACCAGGTAAATGATGCTAGCTATCCCGTACACGAGGAGTTTGTCGTCAGGATCAAACCGGATAAAACGATCCCGGAAGAATGGAAAGATAAGATCATGATCCTGCGAAGTTCAAAAGGCAATACGATCCGCAAAGCAAAATGGGAAGGAGAATGGCTGATGGCAACTTTTTCGGATTTCGGGACCTTCCAGGCCATTGCAGATCTCACTCCACCTTCTATCGATGAATTAGGTAAAGGAGACACGATTAATCTCAGCGCTGCCAGCAGGATCTTGTTTACCCCGACCGATAATTTTGGCATTGTAAAAAATTTCCGGGTGGAACTGGACAATCAATGGTTGCGGTTTACCAATGACAAAAGCCGCAACTGGATCTATAAGTTTGATGAACGTTGTCCTTACGGGGTGCATCAACTCACCGCTACTGCAACAGATCATGCCGGCAATGTGACAGTAAAAGAGTGGTGGTTCAGGCGGGAGCCGTATACGCCACCTCCACCGAAGAAGAAGTCAGTAAAAGGGAAGAAAGGGAAAGTTAAAAAGAATAAGAAATAAGAAATAAAGAATAAGAAATCAGAAAGTACAGGCCCTTCCTTATTATTTATTTCTAATTTCAATTATGGCTGTTATATTAAAAGAAGGTGACAGGGCTCCGGCATTCACCGGTATCGACCAGGATGGGAAAAAAATTTCCCTGGCTGATTACAAAGGAAAGAAACTGGTACTGTATTTTTATTCCGAAGCCGGCTCACCCACCTGCACGATCGAGTCCTGCAACCTGCGTGATAATTATGCTATGCTGAAGAAAAAAGGTTTTGAAATACTTGGTGTCAGTCCTGATACAACCGCTACCCAAAAGAAATTTGAGACAAAATATGAACTCCCCTTTTCCCTGCTTGCTGATACAGATCATGCCGTAGTAAAAAAATATGGGGTATGGGGTATGAAAAAACTTTTTGGCCGGGAGTATATGGGAGTGCTCAGGACCACCTTTGTGATTGATGAAAAAGGGGTTATCCGAAAGGTTTTTTCCAAACCAAAGAATAAGGCTCATGCGGAAGAGATTATCGTGGCGATTAACGAATAAAAAATAAGGTTGCTTCTGGTTTGCCTCGCAAGTGAAGTCGGCTCTGACCTGGAGCGCTGGGCTTCGGACCCCGGACTCCTGACTTTTATTACAGATTACCAGGGTTTTATTTGATTTCCGGCAAGGTTACAGGCAACCCCATCCTGTTGACAAACGATTTCCTGATAAACCAAAATAAAAAAGCAGATGAAACGGATTTTTACCCTCGCCTACTTTTTGATCTCACTGCAGTTGCTGGCCCAGGACGAGAAAAAACCTGTGCAGATCTTTAGCTCGGATAAAGTAGTTAATGCTAATACCCCCGAAGTAACAGGAAAAGGCAAAATGGCCTTTAAAGTGACGCATAACTTTGGCGACCTGGCCGGGAGTAATGGCGGCATCAAAAAGTTCTTTGGACTGGATAACGCTTCAGATATCCGTATCGCTTTTAATATAGGCGTGGGTAAAAAATTCGATATTATCGCAGCACGCTCAAAAGGAGCAGGGTTGGTGCAGAACCTTTGGGAACTGGGATTGAAATACCAGTTAATGCAGCAATTCGAAAACGATCCTTCGCATCCCATAGCGCTTACGTTGTTTGCCAATTCGGTTGTTTCTACACAAAAGGCCAATGCCTTCCCTAACCAGGAAAACAGCTTTGATGATTTCGGTGATCGCATCAGCAATGTACTACAGTTGATCATCGCGAAAAAAATGGGTAAAATAGGTGTGGAGTTGAACCCGACCCTACTGACACGTGGCTATGCAGTCTCTTATGATCAGAAAACGATGTTTGCGATGGGGGGTGCTATTAAGATCCCGCTTGTCCAGAACCGGCTCAATCTGCTGGTAGATTATTTTCATCCTTTCCGCAAAGAAGCGGTAGAGGATTCATTCCGGGTAAATGATAATATCAAATTTTACGACCCGCTGGGTATTGGCTTCGAGATCATCACTTCAGGTCATATCTTCCGGCTGAACTTTACCAATGCTACCGAGATACTGGAGAACCGTTTCATTCCCCGCACGATCAGTTCCTGGGGCAAGGGCCAGTTCCGCTGGGGCTTTACGATCTCGAGGAATTTTGTGTTGTGGAGGGGTAAGGAAGGCAGTGGAAGAAGCAAATAGCAAGTAGTGAGTGGCGAGTGGCTAGTGTGGGACTATTCTCACTAGATTAGCCATTCTATTTCCCCGAAATCAAACTCTTCTTCTATCGAATGCTGAACAATTAATTTTCCGGCAGCAGAAACCGATTTTATTATTCCTTCAAATATCCTGTTGTCTTTTTTCATTTTTACTTTTTCGCCTCTTTTATAAAGCTGCAGAATGTATTGTTCATAGATATTTTCAAAACCACCATTGATCAATTCATTGAATTTTTTATCCAGTACTTCACATAATTCTTTTGCCAGTACAACCGTATCAAAATCTTTTCCGGTAATCTGTTTTAATGAAACAGGATTTGGTAGAAATGCTGGAAAATGCGGCTGGTTGATATTAATACCGATCCCTATAATAGACCAATCCCAATTCGGCTCCTGTCTCCCGGCTCTGGGCTCTGGGCTCTGGGCTCTTAGCTCTGTGCTCCTGACGATATTCTCAATCAGTATACCCCCTGCCTTTCTGTCCTGCCAGTAAAGATCATTGGGCCATTTGATTCTTGTATCCTCCCCGGCATATTTCATAAAAAAATCCCGGACGGCCAACGCCACACAGGCGCTCAGCTGGAATTGTCGTCCAAGCTGTATCCCCTCAGGTTTTACCAGCACACTCAGCATAATATTGGCCCCCGGCTGGGAAAGCCAAACCTTACCCCGCTGACCCTTTCCTGTCAATTGTTCATGGGCAAAAAAAACCGTTCCATGTGATGCTACAGCCTGACTTACAGGCAGGTTGGAGACCATGGATGCCCGGATTTGTTCCCGGGCATAGTTGTTGGTACTATCCACGGATTGCAATTCAATGAAAGGCGAGCCGAGGGGCTTTGTAACAAGAGGTTCTGGCAATTAATTGCTATTTTTGACAAAGTAACAGAGTTTATGGTTTAGGGTTTATAGTTTATCGTTGTAAACCCCCAAAAAAGCGACCCCAGCCAAAAACTTCAAACAATAAACGAAAAACAACTACCTATTTGGAACAACTGGTATCACTGACCAACCGCAAGAAAAGTGCAGCACGGTTAACGAAGAGTTCAAAGATCATCAAAACCATTATTGCAGCTATCCAGGAAAAAAAGGGGGAGAATATTATCTCCCTGAACCTGCGGAAAATAAATGAGGCCGTAGCCGATTTTTTTATCATCTGTGAAGCCAGCAACCAGCCACAGCTAAAAGCGATTGCTGACAATGTGGAGCACAGGGTAAGAGAAAAATGCGACGAGGCTCCTTACCACCATGAAGGCTTCAAAGAACTGCACTGGGTGCTGATCGATTATGTGAACGTGGTGGTGCACGTGATGCTTACGGAAACCAGGAAATTCTATCAACTGGAAGATATGTGGAGCGATGCGGTGGGAGAAGAACACAAGGATAATGTTAAATAATACCGGTAACGGAACTTTTTTGTAGTAATAATCATTAATTAGCAGGACACAGAAGAAAATATATGGCACAGGATAACAGAGAAGATAACAGACCGCCCCGATTTGGTAATCGCCCCGGTGAAGATCCCCAGGCACCTAAAAAAGGTCCCCGGTTCAGTATTTACTGGATCTATGCAATAATTTTTGCTGTACTGATGGGCTTCCAGTTTTTTAACCCGCTGTCGCCCAATATGGCCAAAATTTCATCGCTGAAATTCAGGACCATGCTGGTAAATGGAGAGGTGGCGAAATACACCATCATCGATAACCGGAAAACGGTTAAAGTCACCCTGACACCAGAAGCCAAGAAAAAGTACCAGGATGAATTTAAATCGGGCGTTACAGGTAAGGTTAGTGAAAAAGGGCCGCACATGTCGTTTAAAGTAACCAGTGGTGATGGTTTTCAGAAAGAGATCACCGAGTTTTATAAAGCTAATCCAACCGTTAAAGAAATTCCTTATGACGTTGACAATGCCGGGGACATCTTTGGAAATATTTTACAATTCTTATTACCCATCCTGTTATTTGTCGGGCTATGGATCTTGCTGATGCGGAAAATGGGTGGTGGTGCGGGTGGTGGTGCCGGACCCGGTGGCATCTTCAATATAGGTAAATCAAAAGCCACGCTGTTTGACAAAGGCACAAAAGTAAATATCACGTTTGCAGATGTTGCTGGGCTGGATGAAGCGAAAGTTGAAGTGATGGAGATCGTTGACTTTTTAAAAAATCCCAAGAAATACACCAACCTTGGCGGTAAGATACCAAAAGGTGCTTTACTGATCGGGCCTCCGGGTACCGGTAAGACCTTGCTTGCAAAAGCCGTTGCCGGCGAAGCGCAGGTACCTTTTTTTAGTTTGAGCGGTTCCGATTTCGTGGAAATGTTTGTGGGAGTCGGTGCCAGCCGTGTAAGAGACCTGTTCAAACAGGCAAGGGAAAAAGCGCCTTGTATCATCTTTATCGATGAGATCGATGCGATCGGTCGTGCCCGGGGTAAGAACGCGATGATGAGCAATGACGAAAGAGAAAGCACACTGAACCAGTTACTGGTAGAAATGGATGGTTTTGGTACGGATGTAGGTATTATTGTACTCGCCGCAACTAACCGCCCTGATGTACTGGATACTGCCCTGCTTCGCCCGGGTCGTTTTGACAGGCAGATCACAATCGACAAACCGGACCTGGTAGGACGTGAAGCGATATTTAAAGTACACCTGAAACCGATTAAGATTTCTAAAACACTCGATATTCATAAACTGGCCGAACAGACACCCGGTTTTGCCGGCGCTGATATTGCCAATGTATGTAATGAAGCAGCCCTGATTGCTGCCCGTAAGAATAAAGAAGCCGTAGATATGCAGGATTTCCAGGATGCCGTGGACAGGGTGATCGGTGGGTTGGAAAAAAAGAACAAGATCATTTCACCTGAAGAGAAAAAGATCATCGCCTTCCACGAAGCCGGTCATGCAGTATGTGGCTGGTACCTGGAGCATGCTTATCCCCTGCTCAAAGTAACGATCGTACCCAGGGGTACGGCGGCTCTCGGCTATGCGCAATACACACCGAAAGAACAATACCTGTATAATATTGACCAGCTGACCGACCAGATCTGTATGACCCTCGGCGGCCGGGCCAGTGAAGAAATATTTTTCCATAAGATATCAACAGGCGCGCAGAATGACCTGCAGCAGATAACCCGCATTGCTTATGCCATGGTTACGGTCTATGGAATGAATGACAAGATCGGTAACATCAGCTTCTACGATCCGCAGCAGGAGACCACTTTCACTAAACCGTATTCGGATGAAACGGCGAAAATGATCGACCAGGAAGTGCGTAAACTGATCGATGATGCCTACGGAAAAACCAAAGAGCTCCTAACTGAAAAGAGGGGTGACGTGGAAAAGTTGGCAAATGCTTTGCTGGAGAGAGAAGTATTGTTCCAGAGTGATGTTGAAGCGCTGATCGGTAAGCGTCCTTTTGAAGAAAAGAAGGCACTGGCTGTTGATGAAATACCCCCGGTAGAATTGGCTGAACTGCCGCTGATCCCCGGGGAGATCAAGAACCAGGATGAAAAATCAAAAGGGGAGGAGACAGGAGGATTGGAACTGGCACCATCCATTTAACTACCAACCATGAATATTTCCCCATCGAAGGAAAATATTTTAAAAAGAATACGCAAGGCGTTGAGTCATTCAACGCCTTTGCCTTTTCCCCACAGCGAGGGTAACCAGCCTGTTTTCCAGCCCCTGGAACAGGAACCCGAAGTAGAATTTGCCGAACAATTCACCCAATTACAGGGAAAGTTTATTTATTGTATCAACCAGCAGGAGTTTGCTTTCCAGTTAAGCAGCCTGGTAAAAAAACAGGATTGGCAAAAAGTGTATTGTGTGGAAGAAAAACTGATCGCACCGGCATTATCGCAATTATCGGACAGGCTGGTAAAAACAGGATTGGCTGACTGCGATGTTTCTATCACCGGTTGCGAAAGCCTCGTGGCAAGAACGGGTTCCATTGTAATGAGTTCAGCACAGTTAAGCGGCCGCACAACAAGTGTCTATGCACCTATCCATATCTGCGTCGCCTATACTAACCAGCTTGTCTATGAGATCAAAGATGCATTACAGGCTGCCCGGGATAAATATGGCAACAACCTGCCTTCGCTGCTGACCTTTGCTACTGGTCCCAGCCGCACCGCGGATATTGAAAAGACACTTGTTGTTGGTGTTCACGGACCAAAGGAAGTGTATGTGTTTTTGATTGAAGCATAATTTTGTTCAGCAGCACAGTTACTTTATTTACTCCCTCTTCACCTATTTCTCTTTTAAACTCTTAGCTTATCTTTATACCTATGATAAATCCCGGTGTGTACCAGTTATTCGTCTATGGCTCTCTTCGCAGGGGATTCCGTAGCCCGGTATATGAATATATCAGCCGCTTCTTTAAATTCATCGGCGAAGCCAGCGTAAGAGGCAAACTGTTTGATATGGGAACCTATCCTGCCGGGGTTCCCGGTAATGATAGCAGCTTTATCCTGGGCGAATTATACCAGGCAAAGAATGAACATGAATTTTCCTGGGCCATCGGTCAGCTTGATGATTATGAAGGCGTGTCGGTAGAACCCGATGAAGTGCAGTTATACCGCCGTGAAGTAACGGAAGTGCATATCAACGGACAGGTCACCCATGCCTGGATATATTGGTATAATGGCGAGGTAACAGGACGGACCCCTATCAGTTCCGGTGATCTGCTCGAATACCTGGGTAAAAAAGTACAGGATTAAACCGCCTGTTCCCTTCTCCTTATTATTTGCATAAACGATACTTTACAAATCAATCCAGTGGCGAGTAAAATTTATTTTCTTTCGGATTTTCACCTTGGGGCGCCCGATCATGCCAGCAGCCTTGAAAGAGAACGACTGCTGGTGAAATTCCTTGATGAGATAAAAAAAGAAGCTGCCGAGATCTTCCTGGTCGGCGATATGTTTGATTTCTGGTATGAATACCGAAGGGTAGTCCCCAAAGGCTATGTGAGATTGTTAGGCAAGCTGGCGGAATTATCCGATAGCGGTATATCCATTCATTTCTTTGTTGGCAACCATGATATGTGGATGCGGGATTATTTTCAAAAAGAACTGAACATTCCCGTTTATTTTAAACCGGAAGAATTTGAGCGGAACGGTAAAAGGTTTTTGATCGGTCATGGGGATGGTTTGGGTCCCGGAGATCATGGTTATAAAAGATTGAAAAAACTCTTTCGTAATCCCATCAGCAAATGGCTGTTTGGGATATTTCCTCCGAGAATGGGAATGGGACTGGCTAATTACTTAAGCCGTCGCAGCCGGGCTCAAACAGGTGCTTCCGAGGAAATATTCCTGGGGGAAGACAAAGAATGGCTGATCAGCTATTGCAAAGAGGTGCTGGCAGTAAAAAAGATCGATTTTTTTGTGTTTGGGCATAGACACCTGGCGATTGATCATCGTCTAACTCCCGACTCCGCGCAGGGGACAGGCGAAGGAGGCGAGGCCCGGTATATCAACCTGGGCGACTGGATACGGTATTATACCTATGCCGTATTTGATGGTTCATCACTGGAATTAAAATCTTACCAGGGAAAAGAAGACAAGATCATCCGTAATTAATGAAGAGAATACACGGCATATTATTTATTTTTTTGCTCTTGTCGCTTTATTGCAAAGCACAGGTGGATACAAGTTTCCGGCTGGTAAGAACACTTTCCGGGGATATTGTTGATTTTACGGTAGATAATCTTGACAATGTCTATATCCTTAACAGCCGCAACCAGGTTAAAAAGTTTGATGCAAACGGCGATTCGGTCGCCATCTTCAACGATATCAAAAAATTTGGTAAAGCTACCCTGATTGATGTTTCCAACCCGCTGAAAGTATTGGTTTACTACAGGGATTTTGCCACGGTTGTCATGCTCGACCGTTTCCTGAACGTGGTGAATACAATCGATCTTAGAAAGCAGAAGATCTTGCAGGCGAAAGCCATCGGTCAGTCATACGATAATAAGATATGGGTTTACGATGAACTGGAAGGCAAGTTGAAAAAGATCGGTGAAGATGGAAAGCTTTTACTGGAAACTCCTGATTTCCGGCTGCTGCTTCGCCAGGCGCCTTCGCCCCTGAAGATATTTGATGAGAACAAATACGTTTATATCTATGACTCAACATTGGGTGTCTATGTATTTGATTATTTCGGCGCCCTGAAGAACAATATCATGATCCGGCACTGGCAGAACTTCAAAGTAGCCGGTAAATACATATTCGGTTCCAGGGCAGACATTTTGTACCGCTACGAGATCAGTACTTTCCGGGTAGATGAGTGGAAAATGCCGGAAGAAATTATTAAGAGCACGGCCTTTAATTTTTCGGCTTCCCGGCTCTATGCACTGCGACCGGACTGCTCAGGAAAAGACAACTGTGTCTTAATTTATTCCATTCGCTGACCCGGTATCCCACGGAATCAATATTTTTAGGACTCAAATTCTACCGACGGCATGAATGATTTCCTGGAACAGGTATGGCTCGATAATACAGTAAAGAATTATTTTATTGTTGCAGGCGTTATTTTATTTGTCATTATCCTGAAGCGGATCATTTCCCGTTACCTGGCAGGACTGTTATTTAAACTGGTCAATAAGGTCTGGAAGGATGTAGACAAAAAATCCTTTACAAGCCTGGTTATCCAGCCTCTTGGCTTCTTCCTCCTTATTCTTGTTGCCATTATCAGTTTGCACAAACTCAATTTCCCCACCCGGCTGAATGTCGAGATCTACCAGTACAGCGTCAAGCAGGTACTCCATTGCATTGCCACGATCATCCTGGTTGTTTCCTTTATCTGGCTGCTACTTCGGATCATTGATTTCATTGCTACCATACTGGAGAAAAAAGCGGATCTCACCCCTGACCAGTCAGATAACCAGCTGATTGTTTTCTTCCGCGATTTCTTTAAAGTCGTTATCTCGATCGTGGGGGTGATGATGATCCTGAATTATGCATTTGACCTGAATGTCGGGAGCCTGATAACAGGGTTAAGTATCGTTGGAGCTGCTATTGCGCTGGCTTTGCGGGAAAGCCTGGAAAACCTGATTGCTTCCTTTATTATTTTTTTTGATAAGCCTTTTACCACCGGCGACCTGGTGAAAGTGCTGAATATAACCGGTACGGTGGAAAAGATCGGCCTTCGCAGCACCCGGATAAGATCCGATCAGAAAACCCTTGTCAGTGTGCCTAACAAGCAAATGGTCGACAGCGTGCTCGATAACCTCACGCTCCGCACACAGCGGCGTGCTGATCTTAAACTGGAATTGGGGTTGGATACCTCTACAGCAAAACTTGAACTCCTCCTGGCTGGTGCCAGGGAGATATTGCACAGGAAAGAAATAGAAGAAGCAAACGTGGTGATGGCTGAAATAACCGGTAATGCGGTGATCGTTCAGTCAGATTATTACACGGCTCCTCTAACGATCAAAGAATTCAACAATATCAAACAGGAGATTAACCTGGGGGTACTGAAGCTATTGGAAGAATTAAAGGTGGAAATCGCAGGAGCCAGGACAGACATACGTCTTAGCAAACCCGAATGATCATTTTATTGCACTCAGTATTTCCCCGAGCTCCTTATCAAACAATCCATATTTACCAAATTCGATTACGCGGCCCAGCTCTTTCCCGTTCTTCATTACAATAATGGTAGGGACATTGGTAACATTCAGTGCCTCTGAAAGATGGCCCAGTGTTTTCTTTTGCCGGTCCACACCGATCAGGGTGATCCGGTCATTGGAAAAACCCGCTGCATCGGACAGTGCATATAATTTGGGGATGATAAATTGTGAATCCTCGCACCAGGTTCCCATAAACGTGAGCAGTTGAATGGAATCGGCATTTTTTTTCAGGCCACTAAGCGCTTCGGCATTGGGGGTATATCCTTTCAGGTTCTCAGCATACCATTTAAAAGCAGTATCATGCTGGACCAGGTCCCGGGAAATAACGCCTTTAAAGGTCTTTTCACCGGGTCTTTCAGATAGTACCTGGAACTGGTTTTGAGCGATCGCGAACTGGCCGAACAACAACCCGGCCATAAGAGATAAGATCAATTTCTTCATGTGACAAATGTAAAAGGGAGATGAAGGAAGGCTTGTTAAAGTTGCAAACGATGGTCAATGGTCCATGGTCGATCGTCCATCGCCATTCTTAAAGGTTGGCCTTTAGTTCCAGGAGAAACCCCTTGATTTTCTCCAATGATTGTATCATCGCAAATTTCTGTTCGGCTTTTTTATTTTTCTTCAGGTAGTCTTTAGCCCCTTCAATGGTGAATTTGCGGCGGCGAAGAAGGTCATAGATCAGGACCAGGTTTTTAATATCTACCGGGCGGAAAAAACGGTCACCCTTGCGGTTCTTACGCGGCTGGAGAATATCAAACTCCGTTTCCCAGTAGCGGATCAGGGATTGATTCTCCCGGAACATCCCGGCCACTTCCCCGATCGAATAATACTGTTTTTGAAAAAGAATATCATCCGGTGGAATACTTACCAGGTCAGCATGGATAGCAATATCTTTCAGTGAACGGCGTCCCCGCTTGCCTGCTGATGAGGTAGGGGCGGCAGCAGGACTATCTTTTTTTATCTCTGTCACGGGTGCATCGGCCGCTGTGATGTCTTCTTGTTTTTGCATGGAAACCTTTTCTTCCACTATAACGGCAGAAAGGGCGGCAGAAGTATCTTCTGCTTCTTCTGTTGCAATAAAATCAAAGGTTATTTGAGACAGCTGTTTCCCCATGCCCTGTAAAGGTACGATGCAATCCAGAGAGAGGGTGGAGTTATACATCAATGTGGAAAAATCAGGTATAATCTCAAAAGTTAACGTTTCAACACAGAGACAGCAGTCAACTCCCTGTGTTTCTCTGTGCCTCTGTCACTCTGTGTTGAAAGAGATGTTGAAATAATTTCTAATCGAAACTTTGATTCGAAGCGGCAGCTTTTTTCAGCAGCATATCAAACTGTTCGGGAGTAAGGTCATTATAGAAGAAATAGATCGGGTCGATCTTTTCGCCGTTCTTATGTACTTCATAATGGCAGTGGGGCCCGGTTGATTTACCAGTGCTGCCTACCCAGCCGATCACTTCACCCCTTTTGATGGTTTGACCAGCTCTTACTTTTACTCTTACCATATGACCATACAGGGTTTCGTAACCATAGCCATGCTGGATCACGACATGGTTACCATAGCCATTG
This sequence comes from Chitinophagaceae bacterium, assembly GCA_039921505.1. Lineage (GTDB taxonomy): Bacteria > Bacteroidota > Bacteroidia > Chitinophagales > Chitinophagaceae > JJ008. The sequence continues at coordinate 86,459 of JBDSBR010000026.1, read as the reverse complement.
CCCGTACTCCCGGCCGTAGTGATGGTGCCATCAGCTGTTGCATAGATCGGGGTGCCCTGTGGTGCTGAAAAGTCAAGCCCGGCGTGGAATTTAGTGGTTTTATAAACAGGGTCGATACGGTATCCAAAACCCGAAGCGATACGATTGAGATCTTTATTGCTTACCGGCTGAATGGCCGGCGTATGAGAAAGCAATTGCTGCTTATTCTTGACCAGGTCCTCCACTTCATCATAGGATTTTTTTTGCGCAGCCAGCCGGCTGTTAAGATTATCAAGCGTGTTAACTATAGCCGTAACAAGCTGGTTATCCCTTAATTTCTGGATCGTAGCGATCTCGAGTTTGTTTTCCAGTTCCTTGGCCCTGGCGCTGTCGGGTATAGGGTTGGCCTCAAAAATGGCCCGGTATACATTGTTATCTCTTTTTTCCAGTTCCTGCATCTGTTGCTGGATGGATTCTATCCGGTCTTTCAGCTGATGGTAATTGTCCCGCAGGTCTTCATTCTGTTGCTGGAGTCTCTTTTCATTAGGAGAACCGATGAACTGGAAGGCGACATAAGAGATCAGACCGGCCGTGACAAGCGCCGCGGCTATAAAACCAAAGACCCGGAGCAGCTTTACCCGCAAGGGTGTCTCCAGTTTTTCGTAACGGAGCGTATTGGTATTATAGTAATATTTGATTTTCTTCATGAAGCAAGCCTTAAACCTGTTCCCGCGAAAAAATGCCACCTGAATATTTTACCTTTGCCTGCCTTTGTAATTCCGTATACCGGAACAAAAGGAAGGGAGGAAATATGGCGGGGTGGACAAATATAGCCCGATAAACCGCAAAAATCAACCCAACATACCTGGTTGTTAATCAGGAGAAAGGAAAAATACTTATGTTACAAGCAACACTACTGTTATCATCGTCCCTACCTCTTCCGTTTTTTACGGGATCGCACTCTTTGGAGTTGTGTTCGCTATTTAACGAGTACGGCATTTTATTAACTGCCCTGTACACTAAGCAACCAGCAACCCGTAAACAGCTACCAGCAACTTTATGATGACCAGCGCAGATATACGACAAGCTTTCCTGGATTTTTTTCATTCGAAAGGACATGAGATAGTGCCTTCAGCACCCATCGTGGTGAAAGATGACCCCACACTGATGTTCACGAATGCAGGCATGAACCAGTTCAAAGATTATTTCCTCGGGAATAAAAAACCGGTGAACCCAAGGGTAGCCGATACTCAAAAATGCCTCCGGGTCAGTGGCAAACACAATGACCTGGAAGAAGTGGGCGTCGATACCTATCACCATACCATGTTCGAGATGTTGGGTAACTGGAGTTTTGGAGATTATTTTAAAAAAGAAGCCATTGCCTGGAGCTGGGAATTGCTGACAGAAGTATACAAGCTGGATAAAGACAAATTATACGTCACCATTTTTGAAGGAGATGCGAAGGAAGGTTTGCCAAAGGATGAAGAGGCATTAAATGAATGGAAGAAATATGTAACTGAAGACCGGATCATCCTGGGAAACAAGAAGGATAATTTCTGGGAAATGGGTGATACGGGTCCCTGTGGCCCGTGCACCGAGATACACGTTGATTGCAGGACAACAGAAGAAAGGGAAAAAAATCCGGGGAAGGAACTTGTGAACAATGATCACCCGCAGGTGATCGAGATATGGAACAATGTATTTATCCAGTTCAACCGGAAAAAAGACGGTACGCTTGAACCCTTACCGGCTAAACATGTGGATACCGGGATGGGACTGGAAAGATTAGTGCGGGTGTTGCAGGAAAAGCAGAGTAATTATGATACAGATGTTTTTTCCGGCACGATCAGCGGGATTGGTAAAAAAGTAAATAAAGTATATAAGGCCGGCGATGATAAAGAATCGATTTCGTTTCGTGTTATTGCGGACCATATCAGGGCGATCGCATTTACAATCGCTGATGGGCAGCTGCCCTCCAATACTGGCGCTGGCTATGTGATACGCCGTATCCTGCGCAGGGCGGTACGGTATTATTATACTTACCTGGATTATAAACAACCCCTGTTGCACCAGTTATTACCAGGTCTTGCCAAACAATTTGAATCGGTATTTCCTGAATTATACAAGCAACTTGATTTTGTAAGCCGGGTGGTGAAAGAAGAAGAAGAAGCTTTTTTAAGAACCCTGGATAAAGGTTTAAAAAGAATGGATGACATTATCGGTACATCTTCAACAAAACAAATAGGAGGAATGGACGCTTTTGAATTGTATGATACCTATGGATTTCCAATTGACCTTACACGGCTGATTGCCGCTGAAAATAACCTGGCAGTCGATGAGGAAGGATTCGAAACAGAGATGAAACAGCAAAAAGACCGCAGCCGTGCCGCCACTGCCGTTGACAAAGAAGACTGGATCCTGTTAAAAGAAGGAAGCAATAAATTCGTGGGCTATGATTGCCTGGAAACAAAAGCATCTGTTTTAAAATACAGGAAAGTAAAAGCAAAAGGGAAAGAGGGTTACCAGCTTGTTTTGGATACTACCCCTTTTTATGCAGAAAGCGGTGGTCAGGTGGGCGACAGGGGCGAGATCATTTTCCCCTCTCCTGCAGGAGAGGGGTCGGGGGTGAGGTTATTTATTGTTGACACCAAAAAAGATAATGACCTTATTATTCATTTTACGGAACGTATTCCAAATGATCTTTCGGGGGAGGTGATCCTTAAAGTAGATACTTTAAAAAGACAGAACACGGAACTGCATCACTCCGCTACTCACTTATTGCATGCGGCGTTAAGAAAAGTACTGGGTACGCATGTGGCCCAGAAAGGATCATTGGTTAACGAAGAACATCTCCGGTTCGATTTTTCTCATTTCGCTAAAATGACGGATGAGGAGATCAGGAAAGTAGAAGCGTTGGTCAATGAAAAAATAAGGGAGAATATCCCGGTAGTCATCAAACAAATGCCGAAAGAAGAAGCCATGAAGCTTGGTGCTATGGCTTTGTTTGGTGAAAAATACGGAGATGTCGTAAGAGTAGTGATCATTGACCAGGCCTATTCGGTAGAATTATGCGGGGGCACCCATGTGGGTGCTACCGGGGAACTGGGCTTTTTCAAACTGACCAGTGAATCGGCTGTGGCTGCTGGAGTAAGAAGGGTAGAAGCAGTTTGTGGTAAGCAGGCGGAAGAATATGTGAATGAACATTTCAGGTTACTGGATGAATTGAGCGAAAACTTAAGAAATCCAAAGGATATAGTGAAAGCGATCGTGAACCTGCAGGCTGAAAACGCGGACCTGAAGAAACACCTGGAATCCATGGAGGCGCGCCAGCTCGTGGTGATCCGCAATGAACTATTACAAAAGGACGAGATCATCAACGGCGTCAATTTTATCGGGGATATCATTGAAGTAAGTAATGCAGAGGCACTAAAGAAACTTTGTTTCGATTTAAAACATCATTTACGCGATCATGTAGCAGTATTATGTGTGAATATAAATGGCAAACCATTTGTCGCCCTGGGAATTTCAGATACCGTGGCCGCAGCCAAAAATTTAGATGCCGGGAAGATCATTAAGGAACATATTGCTCCCCTTATAAAAGGTGGTGGCGGTGGTCAGAAAACACTGGCAACAGCCGGGGGGCAGGATGTAAGTAACCTGGCTGCTGTTATTGCTGCGGTTAAGGCCCTGTTGTAGTTCAGTGTCCATGGTTATTATGAATGTTATTATAGAAACAAAACGTTTATTACTGCGCACTTTCACCACCGGCGATGCACCCCTGATTTATGAGCTCAACCTCGATCCGGATGTCATACGCTATACAGGAGATCCAATAAAAGACATCGAACAGGCACTGGAAGTTCTCGAACAAACTATTATCCCGCAATATGTCCTCTACAATCATGGACGCTGGGCTGTTCAAGTAAAACCTGGGCTTGAATTTATCGGATGGTGCGGGTTAAAGACAAGACCCGAAAGGAATGAAATTGACCTTGGATACCGGCTCCTTAAAAAAGCCTGGGGGAAAGGGTATGCCACAGAAGCGGCGCATGCCTGTATTAAATACGGCTTCGAAAAACAAGGTCTGCAGCGTATCGTCGGGAGAGCAATGCCCCAGAATATTGCTTCCCTGAAAGTGCTGGAAAACTGTGATATGCAATACGTTGGAGATGAAATAGTGGATGGTCATCCTGCAAAAACATACGAGATACTCAACCCGCTCATCACACAATAAGACCCTTCAAAACTCATCGCCCCTTTAACATTTCCGAAACATTTCGTATTTCAAAAAATGTCTTTATATTTGGTCTACGAAACTTAACGTAGATAATTATAAAAAATTAAATGTATGAAACAGACCTGGGTGAAATTTTCCGCTGTGGTCCTCGCGGTTGCTTTGCTGGTTCCAGCTGCTGTGCTGGCACAAAAAGAAGAAAAGGAAAAAGACAAGGAAGTGAAAGAGAAAAAAGAGGTAGAGCAGATCATCATCACCCGCAAAGGTGATGACAAGGAAAAGGTTGTTGTTGAAATAAATGGTGATAAAGTGACCATCAACGGTAAACCCCTTGATGAATACAAAGACAAAGACGGGAACGTAACGGTAAGACGCAGCCGGTACAAAACTGATTATGATGGCTTGCTGTTTGACAAGATACGCTCACCCCGCAGTGGTACCTGGAATTTCAACGGGAATAATAACCTCAGTTTCCTGAATGAAGATGCGAACAAGGCCATGCTGGGCGTGTCAACAGAAAAAACGGAAGAAGGGGTAAAGGTTATTGATATCACGAAAGAAAGCGCTGCCGATAAAATAGGATTGAAAGAAGGTGATTTTATTAAATCAGTAGATGATAAAAAAATTGAAACACCGGATGACCTCTCAGCTGCCATCCAGGCGCATAAGCCGGGTGATAAAGTATCGATCACTTATACACGAGATAAGAAGGAACAAAAAGCAACGGCTGAACTTACCAAATGGAAAGGAATGTCCGGAACTTTTACACCCTTTAAAGTGGAAATGGATAATATGAATTTCGACAAGAGCCTTCCCCGCGTATTTTCAACACCCGGTGCCAAAACACCTTATGGTCAAAACTGGAGCTGGTCAAACGGTGGTCCTAAACTGGGTTTATCCGTTCAGGACAGCGACGATGGCAAAGGAGTGAAAGTTATTGAAGTGGACGAAGAAAGCAGTTCTTCCAAGGCCGGGATAAAAGAAGGAGATATTATTACAGAAGTCGATAGCAAAGCGGTCAACAGTACTGATGATATGGTAAAGATGATCCGGGAAAGCAAGGATAAAACTTCTATCATGGTTAAATTACTCCGTGCCGGAAAAACCCAGAACATCGAAGTTAAAATGCCCCGTAAGATAAAGACAGCGGATCTTTAAATAACTCAAAGAAGTTTATGTATGTGAAAGCCTCCTGTAAAAACGGGAGGCTTCCTTTTGCTCTCCGGTCAGCGACTGCACCAAATGGGCTATTTTTGCCTTCCTGCCAAACCCCGATTGCTTCAGCCTTCATTAAAACGACGGCTGATAGATCTGCGAAGGCGGACTTTAACGAATGACAGACCAGGGTATATATGAGATCGTAGTAGGACTGGAAGTACATGCCCAGTTGCTGACAAAAAGCAAATTATTTTGCGGAGATAGTGTGGCTTTCGGCGCAGCACCTAATACACATGTTAGCCCTATCACGCTTGGTCATCCAGGCACACTTCCTAAAATGAACAGGAAGGCGATCGAATTTGCGGTTAAAATGGGGCTGGCCTGTCATTGCCAGATCGAAAGAGAGAACTACTTTGCCCGGAAAAATTATTTTTACCCTGATCTCCCGAAGGGGTACCAGGTTTCGCAACATACAACACCTGTTTGTAAAGGAGGGTTTGTGACCATAACGACAGCAACAGGAGAAAAAAATATCCGGCTGAACCGTATTCACCTCGAAGAGGATGCTGGGAAAAGCCTGCACGATGTGGATGAAGAAAATACCTGTATTGATTATAACAGGTCAGGAACCGCTCTTATTGAGATTGTAACTGAGCCTGATCTCTGTAGTGGGGAAGAAGCCTTTGCGTATTTAACAGTGATCCGCAAACTGGTCCGCTATCTTGGAATATGCGATGGCAATATGGAAGAAGGAAGTCTCCGCTGCGATGCGAATATTTCCGTGCGAAAAAAAGGAGAGACCCGTTTAGGCACCAGGGTAGAAATAAAAAACCTGAATTCCATCCGGAATGTAAAAAGAGCCATTGAAGTGGAAGCTGAGCGGTTAACCGGTCTGCTTGAGAAAGGAGAACGCATCCGGCAGGAAACCCGGAGTTTTGATGCGAACAAGGAAACAACTTCGGCCACCCGTGAAAAAGAAGAGGCCGATGACTACCGGTATTTTGCCGAACCTGATCTTACTCCTTTTCACCTGGAGGATGAGTTTATTGAAAGTATCCGGCAATCTCTTCCTGCACTGCAGGAAGAGCGGGTTAAAAAATATACGGCTGAATGGGAACTATCTTCATATGATGCTGCTGTGTTGACAGAAGACAAAACATTTGCGGATTATTTTGAAGAACTGATTGCCTGTCTTACTTCTCCCGGGGGTGGAGAAGGGATGAAATTGCGGTACAAGGCCGCTGCTAACTGGATGCTTGGTCCTGTGCGGTCCTGGCTGAACGAGCCGGGTCATGAAATAGTAGGGTTCCCGGTAACAACCGAACAGCTTGCCGGGCTGATCCTTTTGATTGATTCAGGGAAGATCAATTTCTCGATCGCGTCATCAAAAATATTCCCGCAATTACTGGAAGAATCTGGAAAAACAGCCGAACAGATCGCCACCGAACAAAATCTCCTCCAGCAATCTGATCTCAGCGTTATCAGCGGGATCATTGATAAGGTACTGGAAAAATTTGCAGGTAAAGTGACAGAATATAAAAAAGGAAAGAAGGGATTGCTGGCTTTGTTTGTAGGCGAAGTGATGAAACAGTCGAAAGGAAAGGCTGACCCCAAACTAACCAATGAACTATTACTGGAAAAATTAAAATAATAAGCGCAGCATGAAAAAGATCTTCATCGTTTTGACTCTTGTTACCGGGCTTGCAGCCTGTAAGGATAAGAAAGCAGAAAAAAATTTCGAGGTAAGCGGCACGATTAAAAATAACCCGGCAAAGATGATCTACCTCGAAGAGATTCCTATGACCACTATGCAGCGTATCGTTGTAGATTCTGTGCTCCTGGATAAGGAGGGCAGGTATAAACTGGAAGCAGGTATAAAAGAAGCAAGGGTCTACAATCTCCGTCTTGACGAGAATAATTACCCCCTGGCCGCGGTTATCAACGATGCAGGCAAGATCACGCTGGATGCTGTTTTCAATAAAGAAAACAACCAATTCGCGGAAACCTATGATGTAAAAGGATCTGCCGCGAGCAGCCAGATGAAAGATTTTATGACAGCTTTTAATACAAAGCTGCAGCGTATTTTTTTTATTGATAAAAGCGCGGACAGCCTGCAGAAAGCAGGTGCAAAAGATAGCGTGATCACGAACATAAAAAATGAGAAGATACAGATCGCGGCCGAAATAAAAGACCTGGTGCTGACATCCACAAACCAATCCGGGAACCCGGCGCTCACGATGTTTGAACTGGGATATTACCAGTCAACTGCCAATAACCCGGCATTTCAATTAGAGCCGATGGATAAAGCGCAGGTAACGGAGATCGTCAATGCCGCCGCCGCCAAATTTCCGCAACACCAGGGCCTGGCCGCCATACAGTCTTCGCTGGGCGGCTGGATCGGGAAACAAGCGCCGGAATTCAGCTTACCGGACGCAAAGGGAAAGGAAATATCACTGGCTTCTTATAAAGGGAAATATGTGCTGGTTGATTTTTGGGCCAGCTGGTGCAGACCCTGCCGCCAGGAAAATCCGAATGTGGTAAAAGCATGGAACAGGTTCAAGGATAAAAATTTTGCCATACTGGGGGTTTCACTGGACCGGCCCGGTCAGAAAGATGAATGGATGAGAGCAGTGATGCAGGATCATCTTGACTGGACGCATGTCAGTGACCTCATGTACTGGCAGAGTAGTGTTGTTTCCCTGTATAAGATTGAAGGGATTCCTTATAATGTACTGGTAGATCCCCAGGGAAAAATTATTGCCGAAGCATTACATGGTGAGCAACTGGAAAAAAAGCTGGCGGAAGTATTGCAATAAAGTTTGTCAAAAAAGAAAAGCCCTTTGTCAAAGACGAAGGGCTTTTTTATGCAGGTATCTCTTATTCATTAATTATCCCAGAACACCCTGCTTTGAAGGTCTGCGCCTTTTTGACCGGGGTTGTTGGGGTTCAGGTCGATCTCAGATTGAGGATAGAACAACGTACGTGGAACTACAGCTATTACAGCATTAGCAGGTGGAGAAATAGCAGGATATCCTGTTCTTCTCCAGTCGGTCCATGGTTCAACAGAAACACCAAAAGAAGCAACATACTTCTCTTCAATGATCTGTTTTAATTTTTGAGCATTGGTACCGGCGAGTGTGCCATTAGCAGCCAGGTACGCGGTAATTTCAGCGGGTGTATTGCCCACTTCCTGCATGGAAGCAGTAATGCCGTCTGTGAAAAATTGCTGGGCAGTACCGGGAGCACCCATCAAAGCTGCCTCTGCCCTGATAAAGTTGTATTCTGCAAAGGAAATCATACGCTGGGGCTTATCACCTGTATAGGTAAATGGCTGAACAGTTCCTGTGTAAGGTAGTGGTGCTGTTGCACCGCCGGTAATAGTACCACGTAAGAATGTATGTATCCGGCTGTAATTATTATTAGGAGCGATTGGTGGCTTGACTCCAGATACGCCCCTGTAAACAGGTTGGAAAGTTATAGCGGTAGCTGCCGGAACGGCTGGTATTGCATAACCTGGCGTTTCATCATCATTTAAGGTAATCGTGGTGAGGGTCGGAGTTCCCGTAGGTGTATGCGCTACAGATTTAACGATAGTGTTTGCAGGAATTCCACCTCCTGTAACAGTCATACCCTGAACGATAGTATTTGTATAGGCAAAAGTCAGGGTGTTTCCTGAAGAAGCAGCAGAAGTGTTTACGCTGAATGGCGTAAAACTGAATGGGAATATGGCAAAGTAAAAGGGAAGACGGGGATCTGCTTTGCTATTCATCAGGTTTATCATACTCCTGTCCGCAAATAAATAATTGGGACGGCTAACTTCAAATGCAGAAATAGAGCTACGCTGACCGGAAACATTAAAAAAGGGCATTTGAAAATTGTCGGCGTTTGAAGCAAGGAAAGTAATTCCTGCTGCATTTACCAGGGCAGTGATCTGTGCAACACAAAAGGCCGGGTCTTTTTTACTATAATGTATTAAAAGACGCAATTTTAACGTATTGGCCATTTTGATCCAGAGCGCTTTTGCAGTTGCAAAGGTTGCACTACTGTAAATCACTGAATTGGTACCAGGAGTGAGAGCACTTGTCGTAGCATTCAGATCAGTAATACCATCCGTAAGAAGGGTAATTAGCTTTGGATAGATTATCGCATCATCATCATAATGAGGTTGTGTATTGACGGTCAGTTGCTGCGCTTCTGTATAAGGTACATCTCCCCATACATCCACCACCAAACCATATTCATAGGCTTTCAGAATCTTGGCGATGCCTGTATAATAAGGACTGGCGGCACCTTGCTTGATGATCAATTCAAGATCACTAAGGGTAGCCGCGTTAATACTGCCCCATACATTGTTCTGGTCACTACCTGTTATATTATACCGGTAATATTCCCAGGTCTGGTTTGCCTGTGATGCGCCACCTGACATATGCTGCATAATCAGGGCAGCATACCTGTACAGGTCGCTTCCGTTTTCAAAGCCCAGGTTCACCTGTGCCGATGTCAGCAACTGTGCGATAGGACTGTTGGAGTCAGGAATGCGATCGGGGTCATAATTGATATCTAGCTTTTTCTTGCAGGACCCCATGATGAGCACCCCGGAAAGAAGCAGGATTATTTTTATATAGCTGAGTTTCATAATTATAATATTTATTTATTAAAAGCCAAGTCTTAAGGATACACCTATACTGCGTGTCTGTGGTAATGCATTGAACTCAAGGCCCTGTGCATTACTGATACCCAACGCGTTTTGTTCGGGATCAAGATGCGGGTAATGAGGAGCATTCAGGAAAAGATTGCGGCCAAACACGGCTAATTCTATACTGCCAAATGGCATCTTGTTCAATACAGTAGAAGGCACCTGGTAACTAACCGAAGCTTCTCTTATACGGAACCAGGTGGTCTCATAAATAAAACCTTCAGCAGCGGCGAATTTTCCGCTGTTACCCCAGTATTGTTCAGCGGTAACCATGGTCGTATTCGGCTGACCATTGGCATAGACCGCGTCAAACAAATAGTTCTTGGTGGCAGTACCGGTAGCATCAAATCTTGGGAACTCGGCGGTTTCTTTAACAACACCATTTCTTTGCAGGTCGGCAATATTCCTTGAATATTGATCGCCGCCTTTTTTATAATCGATCAGGAAGGTAAGGCTAAGTCCCCTGTAAGTAAAGGTATTGGTTAACCCGATCAGGTATTTTGGATTGGGGTTTCCGATCTTCTGAACACCTGTAGTAATTAGTGGTAAACCATTGGCACCTACAATGATCTTACCTGATTTGGTATCACGCTGGTAAGCATTACCATAAATCTGGCCGTACTCATCACCCACAACAAGACGGACATTCGGAGTGGTAAATCCACCCAGGAAGATATTGGTTACACCATCTTCCAGTTTATCAACAAAACTCTTGAACTGCGTATAACTGAAGTTCAGGTTCCAGCTAAAGTTCTTTGTTCTTACAGGAGTAGCTATAATACCCAGTTCATTTCCAATATTGGAAAGGTTACCGGCATTTCTAACGACTGAAGTAATACCAGAGGTAGCAGAAACAGGAACAGCAAAAATCAATTTCTTCGAATTCTGCCAGTAGTGAGTGTATTCAATATTCAAACGGCCTTTGAAGAAACCAAGTTCAGTAGCGAACTCTTTGTTCCACGTAAATTCAGGACCCAGGTTTGGGTTACCTGCAGAATTACTGAGGGTAAAACCCTGTATGCCATTGAAAGGAAACGAAATGTTGGGTCCAAAACCATCCGCTGATGCCGCACCGGCAAAATAAGAATCAGTTGAATAAACAAAATCACCGGCTTTACCAACTTTCGCGATATTCCCACGCACTTTAATCGTTTCGATCACCTTGTTCTTCAGGCCGGGAACCCATTCCGTTAAATTGATCGAGCCTCCTACACCATTGTACAGGTAAGAGTTCTTGCCGATCTTGAAAGTAGAAGACCAGTCATTTCTTAAGGTAACGTTCAGGCTAAAGATACTTTTAAAGCCAACAGTGAAATCAGCATAAAGACCCAGCAACCTGACTTTGGAAGAACCGCTGGCCGGCGGTGGATTTGTAAAAGTGGTCGTGTTGCTCAACTGTTCAAAATCACGAACGATAACGCCTTTACCGTCTAATTGGGCAGCAGCACTATATGTCTGGTTGAATTCTGTCCCGATAATCGCCGTTCCTGTAAAATTCTTGAAACGTTTATTAGCGGTAAAATAACCATTCGAACCCAGGCTGCGGAACTGGTTGCGTACTTCACGTATACCACCAATTGTATTTGCAGTAGTATTGGCACCGCCACGGGCTCCTATCTGGTCATAAGCATGACGGAAAGTAGAGTAGACGTCTGTACCTACTTTGTAATCCGCCTGTAGCCATTTAGTAAGTTTGAAATTCAAATTCACATTTCCGATCAACCGGTTGATCTCATCCTTGAAGCGGTTATTCTTGATCGTCCATAAAGGATGGTCTTCGCCCAAAGGATATAATTGATCCCCGTTGGCAGCTTCCCATTGCAAGCCTTTCAGGTCATAGCTCCGGGGAGTGAACCAGCCACGGAAGAGCGGGTTGCTCAACTGGTTTCCCTGCTGTGTCCTGCGGGATGCGTTATTGGAATAGTTAGCGCTTACGGAAACGGTAAGATAATTATTGACCTTTGAACTGCTGTTGATAGAAAAATTATGCCTTACCAATACATTGTTTGCGATCACTCCCGTGTTCTTCAGGTAGCCATAAGAAAAACGGAAAGTGTTTTTATCAGTACCGCCGGAAAAAGCAATATTATTTTGCCAGTTCGTACCATGTTGCAGGATCGCGGCAACATTATCCGGGTAGGCTGCTAATATTTCTGTACGGTTATTGGCGTTAGTGGCAGGGTTAAATGCATTGGTTACTGTAACAGGCAGCCCGGTTACAGGACTGATGAATGCAGGACCCCAGGAAGAGGAGGACGTAGGAGAGAAAGCACCGCCTGTTCCCTGTGCATAGTCATTCTGGTATTCCGGCATACGGTTCACACTTTCTACCTGGTAACTGGTAGAGAACTGGATCGCATTTTTCGCACTGGCTTTTCCTTTCTTGGTAGTGATCAGGATAACGCCATTCGCTCCCCTTGAACCATAAATAACAGCTGCAGAAGGACCTTTCAGCACACTCATGCTTTCAATATCTTCCTGGTTCAGGTCAATGGCCCGGTTGGACACCGATGGACCATTTTGCAGCGGACTTCCACCACCACCATTATCAATGGGAACACCATCTACTACAAACAGTGGCTGGTTGCTTCCGGTAAACGTGGTATACCCACGGATAAGAATGCTGGAACCCGTAAAAGAACCACCACTTCCACTAACCCTTACTCCCGGTACTTTACCGGCCAGTGCATTGGTAACATTGGTTGTGTGTGAACGGGTAAGTTCTTCAGCATTGATCTGGGTTACACCATAACCCAGCGTTTTTTTATCTTTCTTGATTCCCATCGCTGTCACCACCACTTCAGACATCGTCTTGTCTTCGTTTTTCAGGATGGCATTCACCGTTGCTCCCGCTATTGCCACTTCCACAGGACTCATATCAACAGAAGAAAAGACAAGGGCTTTTGCGTTTGCAGGAACAGCCAGGGAATAGGAGCCATCTTCTTTTGTTGTAGTACCAACAGTTGTGCCTCTCACCAGCACGGATACATTGGAAAGGGGTTTGCCTTTATCATCGGTAACCTTACCGCTGACTGTGCGTTGCGCCAATGCCTGGGAGGCAAAGAACACAATACCCCAAAGGAGTAAAAACAGTTTTCTCATGTGCGTTTAGTTTTAGTATATAAATGAAATCCAATCCTCCTGACGCCCTTGCGGGACGAAGATTAGAGGGCTTGAAATTAATTAACCTTGAACGAAAAACTGAAAAAAATGTTCAGTTTTTGAAAATAGAGCCTGTTAGTTGATTATTCGCCTTAAACCTGTTTGTGAGCCTGTCCATTAATGGACATAAAATCATCGCCTTTTGCTGCATAGTCCCGGTTTTCCCGGTGTTTAATTTGCCGGGGATAAAGGTACTGAAATGGTCTATTTCTTCACTTTTACAAATGAAATTAAGATGGAGGGTAACAGCACAAGGTTGGTAAGGGTAGCGGTCACCAGGGTAAGGGAGGTGAGCCAGCCCAGGGCCTTGGTCCCGTCGAAACCACTGAAACAGAAAATGATAAAACCGGCGATCAGGACCATGGAGGTATAAATGATACTGATCCCGGTACTGTGTATGGTTTCAATGACGGTTTGTCTCATGTCGAAATTGTTATGCGGCAGCTCCTGTTTATAATTCACGAGGAAGCGGATAGTCACATCGATGGCAATCCCGAGTGCTACGCTGAAAACCAAAACGGTGGAAGGTTTCAGGGGAATGCCCACCCATCCCATGACACCCGCGGTGATCAGCAGGGGAATGATATTCGGGATCAGTGAGCATACCAGGATACGGGCCGATCTGAATAGATAAAGCATGCAGAAGGCGATCAGTATAAAAGCCCAGATGATACTGTCCTTTAACCCGTTGATAATGTACCGGCTGCCTTCCAAAAAGGTCACACTTGTGCCCGTAAGCTGGACATTGTATTTGTCCTTTGGAAAAAGCTGGTCTACCCTGGAAGAGATACTGTCAAGGAGGAGAGGCAACCGCTTACTGCCTATATCAGCCATACTTACACTGATCCGGGCCTGTTGTTTTTCACTATCCATGAAAGTAGCTACCAGTTTGGCAAAAGAATTTTTAGCACCGCCCGAATCAGCTTTCATACTCAGGTATTGGGAGAGAGCCGGAAGGTCAAATTCCGAAGGCATGGAATAACTGCTGCTGTCCCCGTCAAAAAAAGCTTGTTTGGCAAATTTCAACCCTTCTGTAATGCTTAAAGGGCGTGCAATATCCGGGAAAGATGCCAGGTACCGGGATAAAGAATCGATCCGCACCAGGTTATTAAAATTCCTGGATACTCCTCTTTTTTCTTTTGTATCCACCACGATCTCCAGCGGCATGACCCCCTTGAAATTCTTTTCAAAGAATCGCAGATCCGTATAGATCTTATCGGACTTGGGAAGATCATCCACGATGTATCCGAGTGTTTTTAATTTAAAGATCCCTACCATAGATACGGCTACAATTCCCAGCGTAACAGCATAGATAAGTTTTCGGTGGTTAAGCGACCATCGTTCAAGACGATCCAGCCAACGTTTCAATCCCGGGTTATCGAGGTACTTGGTATGCCGGCTTTTTGGCGGCGGCAAATAGCTGAGCATGGCGGGAATAAAAGCCAGCGAGATAAAAAACAGCGCAAGGATATTGATACCAGCTACGATCCCGAATTCTTTGAGTATCTGGCTTTGCGTAAGCGCAAATACCGCGAAACCGATAGCAGCCGCGAGGTTACAAAACAGCGTGATCACTCCCATCCGGTCTACCATCATCACCAGGGATTTTTTCTTATCGCCGGTTTCGTTATAAGCGGTATGGAATTTATTGAGGAAATAAATGCAGTTGGGGATACCGATCACCACGATCAGCGGGGGGATCAGCGCATTCAGGATACTGATCTTATAACCCATCATCTCGATGGTAGCAAAACTCCAGATCACTCCCAGCATCACCACGGTAAGCGATAATAACATGGCACTGACCGAACGAAAGAAAAGCAGGAGGATCAGGGCGGACAGGATGATGGAAGCAAGGATGAACATCCTCATTTCTGATACGATACGCAGGGATAATTCAGTCCGGATATGCGGCAGGCCACTCTTGTAAACAACTAGGTTGTTGGCTGTACCAAATTCATCGGCCAATTTGCTGATGCCGTTCACAATACCAATACGGGCTTTGGATGCCATCAGGTCTTTATTAATCCGTACTCCCATCAGCCACGCATGCGTGTCCGGGTTATAGAGCAGGTGCTGGTAAAAAGGCAATTTTAAAAAAATGGCGGCGCCGCTGTCGATCTCGGCCTGGCTGAGTTGGCGGTCCGGGAAAATAGTATCGGCTTTTAATTTTTCTGTTTCGGGGACCTTTACCAGGTTCGCCGCAGTGGGCACACTGATGATGTCATCAACACCTTTTATTTTCTTCAGGTTGCGTTGAAGCGACGCATAAGAATTAAAGGTTTTTTCGTAGAACAGTGAATCGGTTTGTATGCCGATCACGAGCAGGTTGCCATCCTCCCCGAATTTTTTACGGAATTCCTGGTACGCTTTATATTTTGGATTGTTGATGGGGATGGCCCTGGCAAAATCATAACTCAATTCTACTTTACTGGCATGGTAAGCCATAAAGACCGTTAATCCCGTGAGTACCAGTAATAAGGGTAAGCGATATTTCAGGATGAACTGTCCGAGTCTTTGCCACATATACAAGGAAAATTGTTGAACACGCAAAGAAACACAAAAAACAAGTCAATTAAGTCAAAAGGGTCAAATGACAGGATTTGACTTATTTGACATTCTTGACTTTGGAATACTTTTGGGGAATGAGGTTTTGTTTTTTCTGTGTTTTGTTTTTCACTTTTATTTACTCGTCCGCGCAGGATCCTGTACCGCCCATTGGTCAATGGCGCGAGCATTTGCCTTATAACAGTGCTGTTGACGTGACCGCCGGAGAAGGGAAAGTGTATTGCGCCACACCCTATAGCCTGTTCTCTGTTACCATTGATGGCAACATTGTTGAGCGTTTCAGCCGTGTGACCGGCTTAAACGAAACCGGGATCAGTTCTATTCAATACGACCAGCCGAATAAAAAACTTATCATCGCTTATAGCAACAGTAATATTGATATCCTTTACCGGAATGATATCTATAACGTACCGGGTATCAAGCGTTCGGCGATCATCGGGAATAAAGCAATTTATAATATCTATCCCCGTGACAAATACTATTATCTCTCTACCGGTCTCGGTGTAATTGTGGTTGACGGGGACCGATATGAAATAAAGGATTCCTGGTTTATTGGCAACGGGGGCAATCCCGTTAAAGTGAATGGTTTTACCAGCGACGGCAATTTTTTTTATGCTGCAACAGAAGAGGGATTGAAAAAAACTCCTGTAGCTGGAGCCAACCCCGCCAATTATACCAATTGGGTGACAGTAAGTGGAAGTAACGGGTTGACTACGGGAGCTTGTAAAAATGTGCTGAATGTACAGGGTAAGATTATTGTAGAAAAAAACGATTCGTTGCTGGTACAGAATGGCATTGCCTGGACTTTATTGTATACAGACGGCTGGCCTTTTACCAGCAGCAATACTAGTGAAAATAAGATCCAGTTATGTGAGAGACACTTGAATGGGAGTAGCCGGGTTTTGATTCTTAACCCGGATGGTACTGTCTCCCGGACGCTCGCCAATGTGGGGGCTATTTCTTTTCCGAGAAAAGCGATCCTGTTCAATAATGATCCCTGGGTGGCTGACCAGTTTGCCAGTCTTTCGCATTTTGGTTCTTCCTTATCCTATGAACAATATATACTGAATTCACCACAGGGAACAGCCAGTGGTGAAATGCTCGTATATAATAATACCTTTTACGCTACAGCAGGTTCCGTTAATGATGCCTGGAATTATCAATACAATGGTGATGGTATTTATATATTCCGGGAAGGAAACTGGAATAATATCAACCGGTATAAATACACACAGGTCGATTCACTGCTGGATTACCTGGCAATCGCTGTTGATAAAACAGATGAAACAATATGGGCCGGTTCATTTGGTGGCGGGCTGCTGCATGTAAAACCAGGACCATCGTTCGAGATATTTAAACAAAATTATTTGGGAGTAACTACAGGAGATCCCGGCAGTTACCGTGTAGCTGGTCTTGCCTTCGATGCCGCCAATAATTTATGGATATCCAATTACGGGTCTGTGCAACCATTGAAGGTCCGTAAAAATGATGGCAGCTGGAAGAGTTTTACCCTTCCTTTTTCTTTACTGGAAAATGCCCTCTCCCAGATTGTAATTGATGATAATAATTTTAAATGGATCGTAGCGCCCAAAGGCAACGGGTTGATCTGTTTTGATCACGGGAATTCTATTGATAACAGCAATGATGACCGCTGGAGAAGATATGGTACGGGAACTGGCAATGGCAACTTACCTGTTAACGATGTGCAATGCGTTGCCAAAGATAAATCAGGTTTTATCTGGGTCGGAACAGGTGATGGTATTGCTGTGATCCAATGCCCGGGTGAAATATTTACTTCCGGCTGCGATGCCATATGGCCCATCGTTTCCAATGGAAATTTTGCCGGTTACCTGTTTAAAGGTCAGGAGGTACGGTCTATTGCCGTGGATGGAGCAGACAGGAAATGGATCGCCACAAAAAACGGTGTTTCCCTTGTTAATGCGACGGGTGAAAAAGTTATTTACCGGTTTACGGAAGATAACAGCCCGCTCCTCAGCAGTGATGTAAAAAAAATAACGATCGATGGCAAAACGGGGGAGGTATATTTTGCCACGTTGAAAGGTATCTGCTCTTTCCGCAGCACGGCTACTGAAGGAGGAGAAACAAACGATGAGGTATTGGTATTTCCTAATCCCGTTCCGCCGGATTTTTCCGGAACGATCGCAATAAGAGGATTGGTAAATAATGCTATTGTAAAGATCACCGAACTGGATGGACGACTGGTCTACCAGACAAGGGCGCTGGGTGGACAGGCCGTTTGGGATGGAAGAAATTACCGGGGACAAAAGATTTCGAGTGGTGCTTACCTGGTATTGGTAAACGAGGACGGGAAAAAGGAGAGAACAGCTATAAAGATCTTTTTTATAAGCAAATAATCTACGTCATTGCCGGGTAAACTACATAAAACAAAAGGAATAGTTCTGCGTACAGTGAAATATGGCGAGACCAGTATTATTGTGACCATTCTTACGGAGTTGTTTGGCGTGCAGTCCTACCTGGTAAATGGGGTTAGAACGGCCTCAAAAAAAGGAACAGGAAAAGCCGGTTTGTTTCAGCCATCTGCCCTGCTGGACATGGTGGTCTATCACAATGAATTAAAACACCTGAACCGCATCAAAGAATATAAATGGGGTCATTTGTACCAGCATATCCTTTCCGACGTACCAAAGAATGCAGTCGCCCTGTTCATGATCGAATTGCTGACCAAGTGCCTGAAACAACCGGAAGCGAACGCCGATCTTTTCCATTTTACCGAAGATGTTTTTATAAAACTGGATGAAAGCAATGACCGGGTAATGGCCAACCTACCGCTTTTTTTCGCCTTGCACCTGGCTCATTTTTTTGGATTCCGGATCGACGATAACTACAGTTCTTCGTTTCCTTACCTGGATATGAAAGAAGGGAGTTTTGTATTCGCCCAACCCGATCACCCGCATTTCCTGGAAGGAAAACAAGCGGAGATCACTTCACAGCTATTAAAAGTACAACAGGTAGAGGAGTTGGCGGAACTCCGGCTGCATCATGATTTCCGGCGCAACTTATTATATGTATATGCAACTTTTTACGCACTCCATATACATGATTTTGGAACGATGAAGAGTTTGCCGGTATTGAAAGAAATCTTAGGCTAAATCCTGAATTTTATAGACAGGGGTGTATGATCACTATGGCCTGACCAGTCTTTATGTTCCCCGATTTCTACAGCAACGATTCTTTTTAAAAAATCCAGCGAGGCGAAGCAATAGTCAATATGATAACCTTTATCCTCGTTTCGGTACATAAATAAGGTATTATGTTTTTCCTGGCCTTGCCGCTGCTTATGGAATAAATGATAGGAACTGTAGATTTTTTTTGTTTCAAGTAAGGCAACAATAGTTGAATGATTCCCTTCTCGACGCGGTTTGTCCCAGATCGTATTACTGTTAAAATCTCCTGCCAGGATTGTTTTTTCTGATCTTAACAGATCATCATAATAGCGAAGAGCTTTCCATACCTGGCCAACATACTCATACCCTTTATCCAGGGGATTGTTGGCCCAAATTGCAAAAAGCGTGAAATCAATTTTGCCGCCTGTTACAACAAGCGGGACTATATTTCGGAAATCCGGATTGTAACTCTTATGGAGTTTGAACCTGTGATCCCCATAGGAAAATATACCTAAACCTTTATTTTTATTAACCCCGGACCAAAAGCAATCTGTCGGGAGGGGAATCCCCGGCGCAAATTTTAATTTATCTGGATGTTCGCATTCGGGGATAATAGCGATATCTGGCTTACCGGCTAAAATAGCAACTGCCTTATTTCGATAAGCCATGTTGCAGTTCCAGGTTACAATTCTCAAAGCATGTTCTTTTTGTAAAAAGTTACAGGATTCTTTTTACGATGTCTGAATTGATATTTATTACGCCCGGTCTTTTCCCTGTTTCAAAACTGCCCAGTAAAGAATCCATTTGCAGGGCCCTGGCACCGTTACTGGTGGCCCATTTCAACAGGGTTTCTTTTTTTATAACTGGAAAATTCTTACTGATAGTCTTTATTTCTTCTAAAATACTCAGCTGGTGGTTGGAAGCAAGACTGTCTGTTCCCAGCACGATGTCACACCCGGATTCCATCAACAGCTCTATATCGGGTAGCCTGCCGCTTATATATTGATTGGCGTTGGGACAAAGACACCAATACAATGGGTTTACTTTATTTTTTGCGAATAAAATATCGTCCGCGGAAGTATGAACATTGTGTACGAGGATCAGGGACTGGTTGGGTAATAATTTTGGCAGAAAAGTCTGTAAGCTGGTTTTACCGGAAGGGTTGAAAAAGGAAGTGTCAATAGACATCTTTTCATAGAGGTTGATAAATTCTCCCTGCTTGTTGATAAACCATTCATTCTCCCCGGCTGTTTCCTGGTTGTGTATGCTGAGCAGATGATTGCCCGGAAAGTTGATGATCAGTTCCCATAATTCATCCGTAACGGAATAAGGGGCATGGGGTACGATCGAGTTCGATTCAACAGGGATCGAATAATTGGTAGCATAGTCCCTGAAAAACCCCCGGCTGCGTTCAAAGCGTTGCGCAGCTATCAAAGGATTGAAGCCGCTCGCTTCTATAAAATTGTGGTAATAGATGCGGCCCTGTGTTTTCTGTGGTATCGTTAACGCATTATTGCAAATATCCCCGACGGCTACTATCCCATCGGCCAGCATTTCGTTTTCCGCTTTTGCGATGGCCTGGAGGATCTCTTCCTCGGGGTAATGACGTTGTCCAACCACATCGAGCACGAATTGTACCAACCCTGTTCCTTCAGGGATATGACCTTTCATATGGCTTAATTCAAGATGGCAATGGCAATTAATAAAGCCCGGGGAAAGAATACCCTCGAATTCCTGTATATCATCTCCCGCCTCAGCAGCAGGAACAATATCCTGTATAATCCCTTCATCGTCGGTGATCAAAACTTTATCCGTGGCCATGAAATCATAACCGTCAAACAGTTGATCACCATGAAATTTCAGTAAGCCCATGCTCAAAATTCAAATTTCAATACTCAAAAACCAAATGATTAAATTTGCCGCCCTGAGAATACTATTATGTTAGACAGATTAGAAGCAATAAAAGCAAGGTTTGACCAATTGGGAGTGGCGCTTACCAACCCGGAGATTGTCGGCAATAATAAAAAGTTCGCGGAGACCAGCAAGGAATACCGCAGCCTCGAAAAAATAGTAGTAGCCTACAATGAGTATAAAAAAATACTTGATGACATTGAATTTTATAAAGAAGGCCTGGCGGGAGGCGATGAAGAGATGAGAGAGCTGGCTAAAATGGAAACACCTGCTTTGGAGGAAAAGAAAATACAAATGGAAGTTTCTATCCGCCAGTTGCTGATACCCAAGGATCCCCAGGATGAAAAGAATGCGATCCTCGAGATCCGCGCCGGGACGGGCGGCGATGAAGCCAGCCTCTTTGCAGGAGATCTTTTAAGGATGTACATGAGGTATTGTGAAAGAAGGGGCTGGAAAACGGCCTTACTAAGTGAAAGCGAAGGAACGGTAGGAGGTTATAAAGAAGTGCAACTGGAGGTGACCGGTGATGATGTGTACGGTATATTGAAATTTGAAAGCGGTGTTCATCGTGTACAACGGGTGCCTGATACAGAAACATCAGGACGGGTGCATACATCAGCGGCAACAGTAGCAGTAATGCCGGAAGCCGAGGAAGTGGATTTTGAATTAAATCCTGCGGATGTAAAAATGGAAACTGCCCGGAGCGGTGGTGCCGGAGGCCAGAATGTAAATAAAGTGGAAACCAAGGTTATGCTGACACATATTCCTACAGGTACGGTTGTGATTTGCCAGACAGAACGGTCTCAATTAGGCAACCGGGAGAAAGCCATGCAGATGCTTCGTACCAGGCTATATGAAGAACAGGTAAGAAAACAGGAAGACGAGATCGCACGTCACCGCAAAAGCCTTGTTAGCACCGGCGACCGTAGTGCGAAGATCAGAACGTATAATTTTCCCCAAAGCAGGGTAACAGATCATCGCATCGGTCTCACCCTCTATAATCTTGATGATGTATTGAATGGAAATATCCAGGAATTGCTTGAAGCGCTGCAGTTTGCCGAGAATTCGGAAAAACTGGCCCGGCAGAACTAAAGTGAAAGTTTGTAGCCCGGTAATTGCTTATTTCAAAATTACTTTAATCAACTAAATATTATTATCATGTTAGACCAACTTTTAAATCTTGTTAAGCAATTTGGAAAGCATACCGTGGTTGACAATCCCGAAGTTCCTGATAAGCATAAAGAGGAGGTGATCGCGGATGCCACCCATACTATCGGAAGCGGGTTTCAAAATATAATGTCCGGCGGGGGTTTTCAGCAAATTCTTGATCTTTTTAAAGGAGGTGGAAACGGTTCAAGTGAAAACAGTTCGGGTCGGGGTGGTATCGGCGGATTGCTTAAAAATTCCATGGTTACGATGATGATCGGTCATTTTATCAGCAAACTGGTAAGTAAATATAAAATGAGCCATGCTGCAGCAAGCAATGTTTCAAATAGCCTAATACCCAATGTCCTTAATGGTCTTATTACCCGGACAAAGAGCAACGACCCGGAAAATGACGCCTTCGATTTTAATGACCTGATCGGGTCACTTACCGGCGGTAAAGTGCCTACCTCAGAATCCAGTGCAGGCGGATTTAATTTCCAGGATCTGCTAAATAAGTTTACCGGGGGTGGAAATTCAGGTGGAGGCGGGGGCTTTAACCTCCAGGATATTATTCACCAAGTGACAAATGGTACCCAGCAGAACCAGGAGCAGGAGGCAAGTAGTGGCGGGGGTGGCCTGATGGGGCTGATTAAAGGCCTGATCTCCGGAAAATCATAAATGTTTCTGTATGAAGGCCCTAGTATTTAAATTTAGCAGGGTTTGTATTTTTTCCAGGAAAAAATGAGTTTTGGCATGAATTTTTGAAGGTAGATAGTGAATTACCCGTCAAACAAGTAATTCAGTTCTTTGCAGGTTAATTGTCAGGGTTTCAGCTAAAGGTCATAAAAAGGCTTGTCCTCTTTATGCAATCTTTTGTGTTGGAGCATCGTAATGTTTGCGGCCTGGAAGTGGATTTACGGCGAACCGAAGAAGTGATTATACGAAAGCGGTTCTTTTAAACTTTCATTAACAGCAAACTTGATACTACTGGCAGTAAATTTGCGTTATACCAATGTAAATCGATTATTTAAACTCATTATAAAAGCAGTCAACTTTCTCATAAGCAGTTAGTTTTGGTTGCGACCCCTGTTTCCACAGGGGTCTATTTTTTTATATACCTCCTGCGACTAAAAATCAGCCCTAAAGCGCATCCAGCCCCATCTGCCAATATATCCCCCAGGTCAAAAGAACGGTTAGGAATTAAGAATTTCTGAACGAATTCTATTCCCACCCCGTATAAAAAAGCTGTCATTGCTGTAAGCATAAATACTTTCTTAAGCGTTTCCTGGCTCTTTCTTAGCCGCAAAAAGGCCCAGCACCATAAAAAAGTAAGCAACGCGAACATCCCTATATGTACCCATTTGTCAAACCAGATTTTCCCCAACCAGTCCTCTTTGGGAAAAGAAGACCCCGGTAACGTCAGCAAAATAGCAGACAGGATAAACCAGCCAATGGCGGGAATAAAAGAAGGCTTTATTTTATCCAAGTAAAAGATTTCAGCAATATTAAGAAGAGATTCCTTTTGAATAAACAGAAAAGGAGCCCCGGAAGAGGCCCCCTTTATTTAACCAACTATAGAACCAAAACTACTACTATAGCAACAGCTGAATTCAGCCATTATTTACGGGGCAAACAAAATCTCAGATTGCGGGGAAAGGGAATTTAAAGCTTACCCATAACGTACATCGTCCCTTCGGGAGTGGTGCTTCCACCTTTCTTTTCAAGGGTGATCGCGAAAGCTTCAGCGCCCTGTGCATTCCGGGCCTGGATAAGTAATCTTTCTTTTTTAATATCAAAGACGCCAAGGTCAACCGGCTTGCCATTGAAAATAGCCCAAAGCTGGTACTGTTTGTCGCTGGCCGGAAGAGGTAAATTATTGGTCAATAAGTATACATCATGGGAAGTAGTATCCCAATAAACGGTGGCATAAGACTGGGGAGACACATCCAGCCCTTTCATGGAGGCCATCTTTACCGATGGGTTTTGCTGAAGAACCTGGATATCCTTTTCCATATCGTTCAGGCGGGCTACCGTATTATCATAATTTGTCTTCAGGGATTTGTTCCGGTTATAGAGAGAAATATTCCAGTATAAACTTGCGGCGAATAAAATAAAACAGGCAGCAGCGGCATACTTGAGCCAGTTTAGGTTTCTTACCGGAGCTTCATGCACCGGGAGTTCCTTGGCGCCCGAATTTATTTTAGTAAATATCCTGTTTTTCAGATCAGCTGATGGGGTCAAAGCATTCTCCATGGCCTGTTTTTCCATGGCCAGTTCAAATGCTGTTCTCGCCTGCAGCAGTTCCGGGTATTGTGTGCATAGCTGCTCAAACTCGTTTCTTTCTTCATCAGAAACAAGCCCGAGAACATAGCTCTCGACAATTCCGCTTGATATGTATTCCTGTATGTTCACTTCTTATTGAATCATTGTTCTTAACTGTATCAATGCGCTTCGTATCCTTGTCTTTACTGTTCCCAGGGGGATATTCAGGGCTTTTGATATTTCTTCATGAGTAAATCCCTGGAAGTAAGACATGTCAACCAGTACTCTCAATTCCGCTTTTAATTTTGTCAGTACTTTTTTCAAACCTACATCATCAAACACAGGACCTGTTACAGATCCCGGGATATCTACGTTCTCTTCCAACGACTGGTTTTTTTGAGAGTCCCGGAATCCTTTGGACCTGATTTCATCAATAGATGCATTCCTTGCGATGTTCAGCATCCATGTAAATAATCTTCCTTTTGATGGATCATACGATTCTATCTTTCGCCAGATGTTTACAAAAACATTCTGCAATACATCATTAGCTATTTCCTTGTCGGTAACAATAGAATTAACGATGCCATATAAGGCGCCGGAGTAGTTGTCGTACAAATAGCCGAAGGCTTTTTCGTTACGTAGCTGCAACAAAGCCACCAGCTCCTGTTCGCTGTATGTGGTCCTGGAATTCAAAATAGTTGGTTAAGATACAATAGATTAACCAATCAATCATACCCTGTGTAAATACGGGAAAGAGATAAAAACAGATTTAACCTACAAGAGCTTCATAAGCTGCGGCATCCAATAACGCATCCACATCAGCGGGGTTGGCAACTTTCATTTTCACCATCCAGCCCTTACCATAGGGATCATTGTTTACTGCTTCTGGCATACCAGCGAGATCCGGGTTCAGTTCGGTGATCGTGCCGTTAACCGGCAAGAAAAGATCGGATACTGTTTTAACGGCTTCTACCGTTCCAAACACTTCACCTGCTGTAAGGTCTTTTCCTATCGTATCGACCTCGATGTATACGATATCCCCAAGTTCACGTTGGGCAAAATCGGTAATTCCGATCGTAGCAATATTGCCTTCCAGGCTGATCCATTCATGATCCTTTGTATAGCGGAGTTGGGAGGGGAAATTCATATTTAATCGTTTGACTTGCAAACCTAAGGGAAAAGGACGAAAATTTTTTTGACCGGCAAAAAGCCAGTCTTTTTACCGCGTAAAGGCTGTTTTTCTCAATTCACCGGAAAATTTATGCCGTTCATGGAAGGAATTGGACCACTGGTCGGAATCAATTTTACAATTGTATGACACAACAGTATATTTGCAGCACAAAATTAAAAAGCGATCAAAATGAGAAAGTTATATGTGTTTTTAGCAGTTTTGGGACTGTCATTTTCCTCAGTTCAAGCCCAAAAAGTGACCGGACTGGTTAAAGATGAGCAAGGTAAGGGGTTAGGACAATCCACGATTTCCCTGCTCCGTAGTAAAGATTCTTCCGTTGTTAAGCTGGCTGCTTCGGGAAATGATGGAAAATTCTCTATTCAATCTGTCCCGGGAAGCTACCTGGTCAGTATTTCGCATGTGGGCTATACCACCCAATATTCAAAAGTTTTTGAAGTTGCCGGTGATATATCTCTACCTGAAATGCAAATGGCAAAAGCTGCTTCCAGTTTACAGGGAGTTACTGTTACCGCTCAAAAACCGATGATAGAAGTTAAAGCGGATAAAACCATCTTAAATGTGGAAGGAACGATCAACGCTGTAGGTTATGATGCATTGGAACTCCTTCGCAGGAGCCCGGGTGTAATGATCGACAAAGATGATAATGTAAGCCTTGCCGGTAAAAATGGTGTCCAGGTTTTTATTGATGGTAAACCATCACCACTGTCAGGTACTGACCTGGCGAATTATTTAAAAAGCCTGCAGTCTGCGCAGATCGAAGCGATTGAAATTATCACCAATCCCTCTGCCAAATATGAAGCTGCCGGTAATGCCGGTATCATCAATATCAAACTGAAAAAGAATAAGTCCCTGGGAACAAACGGTTCGGTGAACCTGGGTTATGTACAGGGAACCTATGGCAAATTCAACACCGGGTTAAACCTTAACTACCGGAACAAACACATCAATGTGTTTGGCAACTACAATTATAACAATGGCAAAAACCTTATGCAAATGAACTCCGTTAAGGAGCAACTTGATACATTATTCGAACAAAAGAACAGGATGATCTTCAAGAATAATACACATGGATTCAAAGGAGGACTGGATTATTTCATTAATAACAAAAGCACAATCGGGGTGGTAGTAAGTGGGAACGTCGCCGATAACAATTTCAGTACTTCCGGCCCGATGTATTTTACCTATATGCCGACAGGCCAGCTTGTAAAGATCTTAAAGGCTACCAATGATAACGCCATGAAGAGGAATAACGTGAATACGAACCTGAACTACCGTTACGCGGTTACCGGTGGCACAGAATTGAATATAGATGCTGATTATGGTTTCTTTAAATTAAGAGGCAATCAAATGCAGCCCAACTATTATTACCTGGCAGATGGAGTAACAGAAACCAACCGGGTGATTTATAATATGCTGTCACCCACGAATATCGACCTGTTCTCGTTTAAAACAGATTACGAAAAAAATTACAAAGGCGGGCGCCTGGGTATCGGGGGTAAGATCGGTATAGTAAATACGGATAATGATTTCCAGCGTTATGATGTTTATTCCAGCAGTAAAATACTTGATACGGCAAAAAGCAACCGCTTTGATTACAAGGAAAATATCAATGCCCTTTATGTGAATTATAATAAGCAACTCAAGAAAGGAATTATGTTCCAGTTTGGATTGCGGGCAGAGAATACCCATTCAAGGGGTCATTCAACAGGGTTTAAAAAACAAGCGACTACATGGGTAAGTTATGATTCAGCTTTTAAAAGAGATTACACGGATTTTTTCCCAAGCGCAGCATTGACATTCAACAAGAACCCAATGAAACAATGGACGCTTGCTTATAGCCGCCGTATTGACCGGCCTGCCTACCAGGACCTGAATCCTTTTGAATTCAAGCTGAATGAGTATACATACATGAAGGGTAATACTCAGCTGAGACCACAATACACGAACAGTTTCAGCTTGACTAATATCTATAAATACAAGTTTACAACCAAGCTGAACTATAGTCATGTAAAAGATATTTTTGCGATGATACCGGATACTGCTGCAGGCGAAAGCACCAAGGGTTTCTTACAGAAAAGGAACCTGGCCAAACAGGATGTATGGAGCCTGAACATCAGCTATCCCTTCCAGAAAAAATGGTACAGCTTCTTTGCTACTACCAATGCTAACTATTCCCATTACCAGGCAGATTATGGTGCGGGTAACCGGAAGGTGGACCTGAAAGTATTTGCTTATACTTTCTTTATGCAGAACAGTTTCAAATTAGGTAAAGACTGGACGGCTGAAGTAAGTGGATTATATCTTTCACCTTCTGTATGGCAGGGAGTCATAAAATCCAAGGCCATGGGAACAGTCGACATGGGTCTGCAAAAAACATTGTTCAAAGGCAAAGCTTCCCTTAAAGCAGCCGTCAGCGATGTATTCAAAACAATGAAATGGGGAGGTACTTCTGATTTCACCGGGGTATACAGTAAATTCAGTGGTCATGGCGAACAACCACAGTTCAAGCTGAATTTCAATTACCGGTTTGGAAACAACCAGGTAAAAGCTGCACGCCAGCGGAAATCGGCTGTTGAAGAAGAAACAAAACGTACGGAAAACAGTGGCGGAATGGGTCAGCAATAATAATTGACAAAATATATATTTCAAAGGCCCCGGCACTACCGGGGCCTTTTTTATAAACGAGTTAGTGTTTCTTTCGTTTGACCAGTCTTGCTTTAATGATCTTTACATCGGTGAGCGGCCTGTCCTTGTCACTGCCCTTGCTGGTAGGTACGGCAGCGATCTTATCGATCACATCCAATCCCCTCACCACTTCCCCATACACCGTATAATTCTGATCCAGGTGGGGGACCCCACCGATGGTTTTATAAACATGACGTTCATCGGCCGGTATTTTGCGACCATTCAGACGAAATGTTTCCAAGGAATCAAGACCCGCATCTGTAAAAACCTTTCCTTGTGTAAGATAGAACTGGCTGCCACTGCTGGCCTTAGCTGGGTTATTATCCCGGGCTGCAGCAATCACTCCTTTTTTATGGAACAGGCCGGGTACAAATTCTGCAGGGACTGTATACGAAGGACCCCCGTTCCCCAGCGGTTGACCTGGCTGCGCATTTTTACTGTTGGGATCGCCTGACTGGATCATAAAATTCTGGATCACCCGGTGAAACAATACTCCATCGTAAAAGCCAACCTTTACCAGTTTGAGAAAATTATCGCGGTGTAAAGGTGTCGAATCCGAGAGACGGATGACAATCTCTCCAAGACTGGTTTCCAGCAAGACATCCCTTTTACGATCCTTTTTGCGCACCGTAGAATCTTTCTGGGCAAAGGACAGGAAGCCAGCCAAAAGGCAAACAAAAAAGAAAAAAGTTTTTTTCATGGTTCTTTCTTAATTATTAAGATCATGGGTTTCGAAATATAGTAAAATATGGTCTTTAAGAAAATTTTCCTGCTCGAAGGCGTTCATATCGGGCATGGCCTTGAGCTGTTTGAAATGAGGCCAGCCATCCGTATCAATACTTTCCAGTTCATAATAGCCGCTCGGAGAGAGCAGGCTGCAGACTGCAATATGCATCAGGTCCTGTTTCTGTTCTTTGGTGAATTTATCTTTGATATTTCCGAATTCCTGTAACCCGATCAAAAATAAAACGGTTTCTACATCAGGTTTTTTTCCAAACCGTTCTACCAGGTGCGCTTCCAAGTTCCACCAGCGTTGCTGGAGATCATCTTTTATATGCATAACAGCAAAGATAATGACCGGCGCCGCTTAAACCCTTTCCGCCAGTACAGCCGTTCCATAAGCCAGCACTTCGGTAACGCCAGCAATCACCTCGTTGGCATCATAGCGCATATTGATGATCGCATTAGCGCCCTTTTCCTCCGCATGTTGTATCATTTGCTGAAAAGCTTCTTCCCTTGTTTTCTCACAGAGCTCTGTATAAATAGAGATCTTGCCTCCAAAAAGGGTTTGAAATCCACCGGCAATATTTCCAAAAATGCTCCGGGAACGAACGGTAATTCCTCTTACTACTCCGAGGCTTTTGGTTACCCGGTAACCATTCAGCTCAATATTGGTCGTCACCATGGATTGATCTATCATAACAATTTTTTTTAAAGGTAGAAAAATCCTTCGTTGCCTGTCTGCCTCTCAAAAACTACCTTTGCGGAAATTTAAAATTCATGTTGCAGTTACAAGTCCTGAGGCAAAATCCGCAGGCGGTTAAAGAAAGACTGGCCATCAAACATTTCGCCGACCCCGGGCTGGTGGATGCGATCATTACCCTGGATGACGAAAGGAAAAAACTTCAACTGGAATCTGATACCCTGCAGTCCAAAATAAACATGGCTTCCAAAGAGATCGGGCAGCTTATGGCCAAAGGGCAAAAAGAGGAAGCAGAAAAGAAGAAACAGGAAGTAGCCGCTTTTAAAACAACCCTGCAACCGCTTGCCGATCAACTCGGGGAGACAGAAAAACAGCTTACAGATAAACTTGTGCTGCTGCCAAACCTGCCCCATCCAAAAGTACCGGCAGGAAAAACACCGGCTGATAATATAGTAGAAAGAGAAGGTGGTACCAGGCCAGCCTTACCACCGGGAGCTGTTCCTCATTGGGATCTTATAAAAAAATATGATATTGTAGATTTCGAAACCGGGGCCAAAATAACGGGCAGCGGTTTCGCTTTATTCAAAGGACAGGGCGCAAAGCTTCAGCGGTCATTGATCCAGTATTTTTTGGATTTCAATACTGCCGCTGGTTATACGGAATACCATCCTCCTTTTATGGTGAACGAGGCATCAGCTTTCGGGACCGGACAGTTACCGGACAAAGAAGGGCAGATGTATTATATGCCGGAAGATAAATTTTATATGATCCCCACTTCTGAAGTACCGGTTACAAATATCTACCGCGATGAGATGCTTAAGGCGGAAAGCCTCCCCATTAAAATGACGGCTTATTCTCCCTGTTTCAGGAGAGAAGCAGGGAGTTTTGGTAAAGATGTACGGGGATTGAACAGGGTACACCAGTTTGAGAAAGTAGAGATCGTTCAAATCGTTCACCCGGATCAAAGCGAAAGAGTATTGGAGGAAATGGTGAACCATATTGAAAGTTTACTCATCAGTCTGGAGCTTCCCTACCGTATTCTACGGTTATGCGGGGGAGATATGGGGTTTGCATCCGCCATCACGTATGATTTCGAAGTGTACAGTGCTGCCCAGGAAAAATGGCTCGAGGTAAGCTCTGTATCCAATTTCGAAACCTTCCAGACCAACCGGATGAAGATCCGTTTCAAGGATAACGATGGTAAATCAAAATTACTCCACTCCCTGAACGGGAGTTCGCTGGCATTGCCAAGGATCATTGCCTGCCTGCTGGAAAATAATCAATCCGGCGATGGAATAAAACTGCCTTCAGTAATTCATAAATATTTCGGGGCGGATTCCATTCGTTGAAATCCCGTATTTTAGTTTCTTAATTAAATCAATTATGAACAAATCGATATTATTATTATTTTTTGCTGCATCACTTGCGGTTGCCTGTAATAAGAAAATGGTACCGGCAACGACAAAGACAGAAACTAAAACGGATAATCCTGTTGTAAAAGAACCTGTAAAAGAAGAAATAAAGGCCAGTGAACCCGAAAAGAAAGAGCCTGTCAAAGTTCCTGATGTTGCGCCGGTTCAGCCTATCCAGCCTTCTATGCCTACCATCCCTAACAAACCATCCGATGAAGAATCAGGGAAAAATCTTTATACCTCAAAATGTGGTAA
Organism: Chitinophagaceae bacterium; assembly: GCA_039921505.1. Classification (GTDB taxonomy): domain Bacteria; phylum Bacteroidota; class Bacteroidia; order Chitinophagales; family Chitinophagaceae; genus JJ008. The sequence continues at coordinate 55,230 of JBDSBR010000026.1, read as the reverse complement.
ATGCCATGCTTTAAAGAATACGGCTGCTTATACATATGATCAATGGGAAGGGATCCTGAAATCAATGATCCCCAATGCAAAGCTCACAGCAGATGAAGAGACGCAGGTAGTTGCTTATATCCGTGCTCATGCAAAACATTAAACCAGTTTTTTCCAATAAAAAAGCTGCCCCCTGCAAATGGACAGCTTTTTTATTGTTGACAGGCAGGTGTTAAGGATGGACAAAACTATACCTTGGACCGCCAGGAACAAAGATCGCCTGCATTCTTGCTTTTTGACCTGCTGAGAACATAAACATACAGGCGTCATCTGTGTAATCCATATAATTCATAGTCATTTCTCTCGGGAACCCATATGGGTTGGTCGTGGAATTATTCGTACAGGTGATGGGAATAATGCCGGGGCATCCGAAATTATAGGTACGGTGCGGAGGTGTGTCAGCTACAAGGTCCGTTCCGCAGGTTGCATCGCCCCAGATATGCTGCAGGTTAAGCCAATGGCCTACTTCATGGGTGGCTGTACGTCCCAGGTCAAAGGGTGCTTCCGCTGAACCGGTGGTACCAAAAGCATTATCATCAATTACCACTCCGTCCAATGCCGGTGCTATAGTGCCGGGGTAATAGGAATAACCAAGGTAACCACTGCTGAGGTTACATACCCACATATTGAGCATGGTAGTAGGATTGGTAGCATCAATCCCTCCCTGCTGGCTTTTTTTCATGGCATTATTCAGCTGCCATTTGGTTTTATTCGTCTCCCTGCGGTTAATGGGTAAGGCAAGAACGAATTCAATATCAATGTTTCCTGAACGGAAATTCCGGAATACATTGGGCACATTGTTATAATCGGAGTTGGATGCACTGAAATCTTTATTCAGTGCTGTGATCTGGGATTCTACCTGGGCCTGGGAAATATTCTGGGCAGCTGTTTTATAAAGAACATTTACCACAACCGGGATCTGGATATTTCCACCGGCTGATTGCCTGTAAGCGGATGGATTTTCGGTAACCCGCCGAACGAATTGTTCTATTTGTTCACGCCGTTCCCGGATACCCGGGTCAGCTTTTAGTTGTTCATCGAAAACTTCCTGTGTAGCACATTTTCGCTGGGTAGCTGGCACTTCGTTTCCAGGTACGGAAGCTTCATTGTTTTCAGTTTTAGTTTTGTTACACCCGGTAACAAATAAAACACCTGCAACAATCAACACGATCGATCTTTTCATAAAAAAAATTATGTGATAATTGAAAGGGTTTGCCAATAAATTTAATCCATTTTTATTTCTAATGGATAAACCATCCTTCTTTCTTTAGATCTTAATTTTGCTTATCATCGTAAAAATACCAATGAAAAAAAGCGTTTTGCCAATTCTCCTTTGCGGGGCGGTTTTTGTATCCTGCCAGAAAAAAGCACTGCCTGTCATTACGGAACGAAGACAGGAGACACCTGTTGTATTGCCTGTAAATGAAAATATTGCCCCGGATACAAGCGCCGGGAAAACAATCTTCCTTGCCCGTTGTGCCCGTTGCCATGACTTGCCCTTACCGGATCAATATACGGCTCCCCGCTGGGAAGGAATATTGTCTTCAATGATGCCAAAGGCAAGACTTAGCAAAGAGCAGGAAGTTCATATCACAGCCTATCTCAAAGCGCATGCGGCAAAATAATTAACCAGAACCCTGCGGGACCACATATTATCTTTATCAGTTATTTAAGAAGGAGAATGACCCACCGGTTGACCTCTTTTTAAAGCCAGAAATTTGCTTCTCTTTTAAACTTACTACCTTCATAATAGTCTGAAAACAAAATGTTAGCTCCATGTCATTGACTAACCAGTTAAAAAATCAACACCTGATGTGGCGGGCCGGTTTTGGTCCCGCTGTTGAACAATTAAAGGATCTCTCCGGGTACAGTCCCAAACAATTTTATAAGGCCCTGGTAAAGGCGGCGGAAAAAAAGCCGGGGTATATAGATGTGGCAGACGATTACCTGAAAGGCCTGATGATGGGCTTTGAAGAAGTAGGACGCCAGCAGAAAAAAGACCTGGACAAGGACGAGCGTAAAAAAATACAGCAAAAGAACAGGGAAGGTGTGCGTAACCTGAATATGTTCTGGATGCATGAAATGGTTAACACGGCTTCCCAGCTAAGAGAAAAGATGGCTTTTTTCTGGCATGGACATTTTGCCTGCCGCAACCTCAATGTATTTTACCAGCAGGGGCTGCTCGATGTGATCCGGAAAAATGCAATGGGCAATTTCGGCACTTTATTAAAGGAGGTATCTAAATCAGCAGCCATGCTGAATTTCCTCAATAACCAGCAAAACAAAAAAGATCATCCCAACGAGAATTTTGCACGGGAAGTGATGGAATTATTTACACTGGGTCGCGGTAATTATACCGAGACCGATGTGAAAGAAGCGGCAAGGTCCTTTACCGGCTGGGGCGCCAATATCAAAGGCGAGTTCCAGTTTCGTCGTTTCCAGCATGACGCTGGAAGCAAGACCGTTCTTGGTAAGACCGGGAACTTTGACGGCGATGAAGTGCTGGATATTCTTTTACAGCAAAAACAAACGGCACGCTACATCTCGCGGAAAATGTATAAATTCTTTGTCAATGAAAAGGTGGATGAAGCAAAGGCCGAATGGTTAGGAGACCGGTTCTTTAAAAATAATTATGATATCGCCCTGTTGATGGAAGATATTTTTACCAGCGACTGGTTTTATGACGAGAAAAATATCGGGGCACAAATAAAATCACCGGTTGAATTACTGGTGGGTATCCAGCGGATGCTGCCCATGAAACTTGAGAATGAGGAAGCGCTGATGTTATTACAGCGTGTGCTCGGACAATTGCTGTTCTACCCGCCGAATGTGGCCGGCTGGCCGGGCGGGAAAGCCTGGATCGACAGTTCTTCCCTGATGATGCGGATGCGTATACCCAAACTGATCAACGATGTGGATGTTATGAATGTAAAACCCAAGGACGATGATGATACGATGATGGGAATGAAAGATGACGATTCGGCCAAAGGAGTCAATAAACCAGGAGGAAAACAGGCAGCTGGAGCCTATGCAGGAATGCGTCGCCAGCAAATAAATGCCAACGTGGACTGGGATCAATATGTGAAATATTATGAAAGCACGGAAAGGGAGAACCTGGCAGAAACGATCTCCCGGATCCTCTTACAAACCAAATCGGGTGTGGGGATGGATATCATCAAACAATATTCCGACCAGAGCGGCAGGGAGAATTTTATTAAAACGGCGACCCTGCAGATCATGAGCACACCTGAATACCAACTTTGTTAAATAAGCCATTAGCCGTTAGCTAACAGCTAATGGCTAACAGCTAAAAGCTATACATCATGTTAATCAAACGGAAAGAATTCATCCAGATCGGTTCACTGGCAACAGCTTCGCTGCTGGTACCCAAATTCCTCAAAGCCTTTGAAGGGAATAGTATGGTGATGCCAGGTAATAAGGTAGTCGTGATCCTGCAGCTTAGCGGCGGTAACGATGGATTGAATACGGTGATACCAATCAGGAATGACCTATATTACAAAGCCAGGCCCAAACTGGGTATTGCCAGGGATAAAGCGCTGGCATTGACAGATGAAGTAGGGTTGAACCCGGCGCTTACCGGATTTAAAGAATTATATGATGATGGAAGCCTGGCCATCTTAAACAATGTAGGATATCCCAACCCCGATCGTTCGCATTTCCGCAGCATGGATATCTGGCAAACAGCCAGCCAGAGCAATGAGTACTGGACCAATGGATGGGTAGGCCGTTACCTCGATGCACAATGTCATGGTTGTGATAAACCCACCCAGGCGATCGAGATCGATGATGTACTGAGTCTTGCCCTGAAAGGAGAGAATATCAAGGGTATTGCGGTAAAAGACCCGCGTCGTTTGTATGGTACCGCCAATGAAAAGTTCTTCCGGGATGTGATGAAGAATCACAAAGATGAAACAGGGGAGCAGCCAGCTGATTATTTATATAAAACAATGGCGGAAACGCTTTCTTCGGCTGATTATATCTTCCAGCAAAGCCGGATGCATCCCAGCAACGCTGAATATCCCAAGACAGACCTGGGAAACAGCCTCAAAACAATTGCGTCGCTGATCTATTCTGAGATCAATACGAAAGTGTATTATGTGTCGCTGGGAAGCTTTGATACGCATATCAACCAGGAAGGCCAGCAGAACCGTTTGTTCACGGAGATGAATGATGCGGTCAAAGCGTTTGTAAAAGACCTGAAAGAGCAGCATCGTTTCGATGATGTGATGCTGTTTACTTTTTCAGAATTTGGGAGAAGGGTAGAGCAGAATGCCAGTGCCGGTACGGATCACGGAACGGCCAATAATATGTTCCTGCTGAGCGGTGGATTAAAACAAAAGGGCATCCTGAACCCTATGCCTGATCTCAGCGATCTCAATGAAGGAGATCTCAGGTACAATGTTGATTTCAAGAAGGTCTATGCGACAGTCCTGAACAAGTGGCTGAAAGCAGATGACAAATCCATACTGGCGAAGCAATACGAATACATGGATTTCATTTAAGTCATAAATTCCATTTACCTGGAAATAAAAATGACCCTGTTTTTGCAGGGTCATTTTTATTATAGAGATCAGTTTTTTTACAATTCTTTGGTCTTTTTCATGGCAAAACGGTAGAGGATATAGCCCATCAATGCGAAGAAAGCGACTCCCAGCCATTTATAACCTTCGCCACCCAATGCTGATGTCAGCGAGGGTTCACTGTTTATTTTTTCCAGGGAAGAAGTAACGCTGGGTACTGATGAAAGGATGGCCACTACGACACCTGCCAGGGCACCACCGGCAACAAGACCTGTAGCAAAAAGATTTCCCTTACCAAGGTCTTCGTCTTCGGCCGATAATTTGATTTTTTTCTTTTTCTGCCGCCATTCAACAAATCCCCGGATAGCGCCACCGATAAAGATCGGAAGGGTAGTGGATAAAGGCAGGTAAATCCCAATAGCAAAGCTCAATGCTTTAATACCACATAATTCCATCACCACAGCTATGAATACACCTACCAGTACAAATTGCCAGTCAAGGTTAAAAGAAAGAATACCTTTTATCAATGTTGCCATCAGTGTTCCCTGTGGGGCGGGATAGGTATCCGTACCGATTGCATGATGAATGCCCTGGGCTGTCATGGCAGCTGTTGGTGTATCAAGGATCTTAATTGTTGCGCCAATAGCAAGGGAAGAAACAATAGCCCCGACAAATAAAGCAATCTGCTGGTATTTGGGTGTGGCGCCAATGATATAACCTGTTTTCAGGTCCTGCGAAGTTGCGCCGGCATTTGCGGCAGCGATACAAATCATGCCGCCTACTACCAATGCCATGGGTTCATAAAAATGTCCTGTCCACTTAACAGCAATAAAAATCAGGCAGGTTCCCATTAAGGTAGCGATGGTCATTCCCGATATAGGATTATTGGATGACCCGATCAATCCAACAATCCGGGAGGAAACAGTAACGAAGAAGGCCCCGAAAATGATGACCAGTAATCCCAATAATAACTTGCTTCCTATATTGCTCCCGGGTATAAGTGTATTGGGCAACAAAGCGATTACCAATAAGAGCACAATACTTCCTATTCCCACTACTTTCATGGAAAGGTCTCTTTCTGTTCTGGGTACATGCGCATCGCCTTTGATACCATCTTTTTTTAATGACCCAATACTTCCTTTGAAAGAAGAGATAATAGTCGGGATCGTTTTTATGAGCATGATAAAGCCGCCTGCAGCTACAGCGCCTGCGCCGATCTGCCGTATATAAGCCCTGTAAATAGCAGAAGACCAGTCGGCAAAATCATGGGTAACAGGATTCCATGTTCCCGCGTTACCAGGGCCTTGTTTGGCCAGGTCCGTGATATATCCAAGCTTATGAAGCTGTCCTGCTATCACATCAGGACTTATCAGGGAGGCGAGGAGCGGTATCAGCACAAACCAGCTCAATATGCCACCCGCTACCAGCACCCCGGCGATCTTTGGACCGATGATATATCCCACACCCATATATTCAGGAGTGATCTCCCCGCTAACTCTTGCCGAAGGAAATATTTTATCAGATTGCCTGGAAGCAAAAGCCGGCGCTTCTGCAATAACATGCAATATTTTTTGCAGGATGGCATACCCAAAAGCTACTACCACTCCCCAGATAGCGGTGAGGGCAAGTTCACCTCCTTTTACGCCTGCTTTTAATACAGAGGCGCAGGCGGTTCCTTCCGGGTAAGGTAATGTGCCATGTTCTTTTACGATCAGGGAGCGTCGGAGCGGGATCATCATTAATGTTCCCAGGATACCCCCGAAAATTGCCAGCGTGAGAATGGTAAAATAATTAAAGAAATTGGCGCTGCCGGGATCACTTAAAAACAGGAAACCCGGAAGGGTAAATACAACGCCAGCAGCTATACTCTCGCCGGCGGACCCAGTTGTCTGGATGATATTGTTTTCAAGAATGGTAGTTTTTAAAAACAATTTTCCCAAAAGAATAGACATGACTGCAATGGGAATAGAAGCAGATACCGTTAGTCCCGCTTTGAGTGCAAGGTAAACCGTTGAGGCCCCGAATATGACCCCAAAGATGGCGCCTGTAAGTATTGACTTAACAGTAAGTTCAGCCATTTTGGTTTCCGGGGAAACAAAGGGTTTGAAACTGCTTTGTTGTTCTGTCATAGCAATGGGGGTTTTAATACAGGAAGATAAGAAAAACCCGTTAGTCAATCATCCTAAGATAAATTAATTGGCCACCGGGAATAAAAAAAGGCGACCCTGGGGTCACCTTTTGAGAAGTGGTTAATAAGATTATACAGATCCCGTTTTGTCTTTTACGATCTGGTTCAATGATTTTATTTTACTGAAGATCAAAAGTCCTCCCAGGATAGCAGCAACCGTAATGATACCAAAGAATAATCTTTTATCAGGCATCTTATCCCAGAAGCTAGCCATCACGCCGGCTACTTTACCACCCAGCGAGGTGGAAAGGAACCAGCCACCCATCATCAGGGCGGTTAGTCGCGGTGGGGCGAGTTTAGAAACAAAGGATAAACCGATCGGGCTTAAACAGATCTCACTCACCGTAAATATTCCATAGGTAAGAAACAACCAGATAGCCGAAGTTTTATGTGTATAGATGCTGGGCACAGACATGACGGCGAAAACCATGACAAGGGCGCTTAATCCCGAAATGACCAGGGCCCAGGCAAATTTGCTTGGGGTAGTAATGGTTCTTCCCCGTCGGGCCATAAAAGCAAAAAAAGCGATCAGTAACGGCGTCAGTATCACAATAAAGAGGGGATTGATCGATTGAAATAATTCCGCGTTGGCGAGTTTCGCTGAGCCGTCAGCCGGCCAATTATCTTTTGGAACATTATTATAATACGGGTCAGGTCCCTGTGTCATTACGATATGATTCGAATCATCGGTCAGCGGTCGTAAATACTGATCTACCTGCGGAACCTCTCTTGGTGCGGTTGTTGCCGTTTGTAACATATCTATATTGCTGGCTGCGCTTTCCCATGAAGCAGGAACTTGCCTGTTGGTATGTGATTCTGCCCAGATCGTAAGACCAGTTGAATTCTGGTTATAGATGGTCCAGAAAATAATAGAGATAGTAAAAACAAATAATAAAGCGCCAACGCCTTTCTTATCCTGTGCATCTCCTTTGCGCCATATATTGACATAAAAATATATCACTGGGAGACAGGCAAAAATGAAAGCATCATTGGAGTTGGAGTTCATAAGGTTGCCGGGTATGATCCAGCCGATAATGCCGAAAACGATCATCGGTAAGAAGACCGACTGGAATATCTTCGACATCGGCATATCACCTGGCTGCATGGCTTTCCGGACATCCGCATATTTCACATGTTTTAGCTGGAGGGCAAGCCATATCAGTCCAATGACCAATCCAAAACCAGCTGCAGAGAATGCATAACCCCAGCCATATTTATTGCGCAGGTAAGCGGCAACAAAATTGCAAACCAGTGCACCGATGTTGATGCCCATGTAGAAGATATTATATGCATTATCCTTCAGGGGTTTCAGGTCATCCCTGTTGTAAATATTACCCAGCAGCGTGGAGATATTGGGTTTAAAAAAGCCGTTGCCGACAATGATAAGACCAAGTGCTACAAACATGGCTGTGTCGCCGGGGATGGCCAGGCAGAAATAACCTGCAGCCATCAGCGATCCTCCAATAAATATGGACTTAATATAACCCAGGTATCTGTCCGCAATCAGGCCCCCGATAAAAGGAGTGAGGTAAACAAGTGCTATGAAAGTTCCAACCACATCGGCGCCCATACCCCGGGTCATCTCTTTCCCACCAGTGGTAGTATCTGTCAGGTACAGGAATAAAATGCCCACCATCAGGTAATACCCAAACCGTTCCCACATTTCCGTGAAGAATAAAACATAAAGCCCTTTAGGGTGTGTGCCGGTTTTTGCAACTTGGTTCATACAGTTGTTTTTAAATGATAAATCAGAGTCTTAAGAGGAAAGCCAAAGCTAACCCCCGTTAGCGCAACCAAAATACAGAAATTTGGTCACCAAAAAGTTTTTTCGGATTATCTTTAACGGATGTACCCGATATTCGCAACCCATTAAAATCCAGCTACAGAACTAACATGCGTATCCTTCTATTAGGCTCCGGTGGCAGGGAACATGCCCTCGCCTGGAAACTTTCCCAAAGCCCTCTTTGTGAAAGTCTTTTTATTGCTCCCGGAAACGCAGGTACCGCGCAATGCGGCATTAACCTGCAAATTGGACTAACCGATTTTGAATCCATCAAAAAAGCCTGTATCGACGAAAAAATCGACCTCGTTATCGTGGGACCTGAAGAGCCACTGGTAAAAGGGATCACCGATTTTTTGATCAGCACCCCGGCTTTAAAGAATATGGATGTCATTGGCCCGGGAAAAAACTGCGCACAGTTAGAAGGAAGCAAAGCCTTTGCCAAAGCCTTCATGGTGCGGCATAATATCCCGACTGCGGCCTATAAAGAGTTCACGTTGGATAATTACGCCGAAGGGGTCGGTTACCTGAAGGAACATAAGTTACCGATCGTAATGAAGGCCGATGGACTGGCAGCAGGGAAAGGCGTAGTGATCTGCGAGAACCACCTTGAGGCCTTTGCCGAATTTGAATTAATGATACAAAGGGCCAAATTCGGCGAAGCCGGTAAAAGGGTAGTGGTGGAACAATTCCTCAAGGGTGTCGAGATGTCCGTTTTTGTACTCATGGATGGAAAAAATTACGTGATCCTGCCGGAAGCAAAAGATTATAAAAGAATAGGAGAAGGAGATAAAGGTCCTAATACAGGGGGAATGGGCGCTGTTAGTCCCGTTCCTTTTGCCACAGACATCCTGAAGAAAAAGATAGAGGAAAAAGTGATCCGTCCAACGGTGGAAGGATTAAAGAAGGAAGGATTGGAATACCGCGGATTCATATTTTTCGGTTTGATGATCGAAAACAATGAACCTTATATGATCGAATATAATTGCCGGATGGGCGACCCGGAAACCGAAGTGGTGATCCCCCGGTTAAAAACCGATCTTGTTGAATTGCTTGCTGCTGCATCGGAACAACAGCTTGATAAAATAAAAATAGAAACCGATCCGCGAACCGCGTGTACAGTAGTCGCAGTAAGCGGGGGCTATCCCGGTGATTATCAAAAAGGATACGAGATAAAAGGTTTAGAGGATATCAATCCTGACGACAGTATGCTGTTCCACATGGGCACTACGACCGGTAACGGGAAACCGGTTACCAATGGCGGCCGTGTATTTTGTATCACCTCTTATGGCAAATCTGTTTTTGACGCCGTAGAAATATCAAAAGAAGAAATGCAAAAAGTGACCTTTACCGGGATGGAGTTCCGGGGAGATATCGGTTATGAGTTTGAATAGGTTTATAGTTTATGGTTTTTAGTTTATAGTTGCTGCTGCCAGGTGTCGTGTGGAATGTAAATCTTGGAGATTTGAAGATTATCAAATTGTAAGCGGGCTTAACCATAAACAATAGACTATAAACAATCAACAATTTTTATGGAAGTACATTACCATGATTATTTGCAGCTGGACAAGATACTGAACGCTCAGTCGCTTGAAAGTTATAAACAGCATCTTGTGGCACATGATGAAATGCTGTTCATCGTTATTCACCAGGCCTATGAACTCTGGTTCAAGCAGCTTCACCACGAAACAGATTCCATCATCGCGATCATGGGCAAACCGGCCCTGAATGATAATTCTCCCGAATTACAGACCGTTGTTCACCGCCTCAATCGTTGTGTGACCATTTTAAGAGTGCTGGTGCACCAGATCGATATCATGGAAACCATGACCCCGATGGATTTTCTCGATTTCAGGGATATGCTGCGGCCCGCCTCCGGGTTTCAAAGCTGGCAGTTTAAAGAACTGGAAGCCAAACTGGGTTTGAAGTTTGAACAGCGGCATGGAAAAGAATATTACACCGCCCAATTAAGACCCGAGCAGGTAGCGATCATTAAAAAAGCAGAGAGCAGCAACTCATTGCTGGAGTTACTTAATGGCTGGCTGGAACGAATGCCTTTTTTTAATGAAGAGCAAAACTGGAAAGATTTTACGGTGCACAACAGGTCAGAAGGAGTACATCCTTTTTGGGCTGAATACCGGTACCAGTATGCCAACAGCCTGGCAGAGGCTGAAAAAAAGAACAGCGAGGCCTTTGATTCAGTTTTTATCGGACCTGGAGACGCGGAAAGAACGATCGGCCCGGCAGCATCAAGAGCTGCGCTATTTATTATGCTTTACCGCGGTTATCCTATGCTGCAATTACCTTTTCAATTGCTGAATGCCCTGCTGGAAATAGATGAGCAGCTTAGCTCCTGGCGTTACCGGCATATGAATATGGTACACCGCATGATCGGGATGCGGATTGGTACCGGGGGTAGTACCGGTAAGGATTACCTGAAAGCTGCCGCGGATAAGCATTATATCTTTAAAGAGATCGCGCAGCTCAACAGCTTTTTGATAGAAAGACGAAAACTGCCGGCTCTTCCTGCCGCGATCGAAAAACGCCTGGGATTCGTGGCTGTTTAAAAAAATCTTCCTTCCCCTTCAATGATCCTGTAAGGATTAGAAAAGAACCGGTCAACAATCCTGTTGAAATCATCTTTGTATACGACCGGTGTGCTGTGACCCGAGCCCGGTAATATCCATAAATAAGAGCGGGGGATATTTTTAAAGATCTGCATCGTGTGTTCTTCCTTAATCACATCATGATCCCCACCGATGACAAGGGTCGGGCAGGTGATCTTTTGCAGGTCCGTAAGAGGTATGTGGGGTTGTTCAGCCAGCAAACGAAAAAGCTTCAATGAATTTTTTTCGGCGGCGGTCTTGTTGGGTTTAAGCTTTAAACTGATAAACGCCGGCAACACCATATCCCAGATCTGCTTCGGTACAGCCGTAGTATCCGGAACAAGGTTCGCTCCCGTGATCGCCATCTTCTTTACTTTTTCAGGATGACGGATCGCCAATAACAAAGCATTGATCCCTCCGTCACTCCAGCCAATCACATAAGCGGAATCGATCTTCATCGCATTGAGCAGGGCAGCATAATCGTCGGCCATCATTTCGTAGCTAAGGCTGTCTCCACTATCTGCTGAATTTCCCTGTGCCCGGCTATCTGCAATAATCACTTTATACTTCTTGAGGAAGTAGGGAATCTGGTAAATAAAATTATTGATAGAACCTCCGTTCCCATGGATGATCAGTAAAGGTTGCCCTTTTCCATATACTTCGCAATACATTTTGATACCACGTAGCGTATAATATTTCCCGGTAAGTTTATTATTGCCATAAGGACTTTTGGGGTCACTCATAGCTTTCTGAAAATCTTCTGCTATTTTATTAAAGTCCTGTGCAGCTATATGAAAAGACAAAAAAAAGCAAAGCAGGACGATGGGAAAGGACTTTCTCATACTGGTAAGTTTTGCCAAATATAAAAAAGAACGGGATTGCAGCATTGCAACCCCGTTGTCCCTGATAAAAGAGAGGATATATATTAAAAGGTATACCGGATGCCAAGTCCACCCCAGCTGCCTACAAAACCACGGTTATCACCGAATTCGAATGAAGGCTGCCAGTCGAGCGATACATTGATCGGGGCTCCCTTGAATTTGTAATCGAGTCCAAGTACACCATCTATGCCGATAAAACTACCATCGCCATATTTGGTATTGTAAAAACCCACATGCGCACCCGGGCCGATGTACCATTTAAGACCCGAAGCGCCACTGATAGGCCCATGTATTTCGTACAAACCTGTTATTCTTGTTCCATGGCTCCAGAAATAACCAATCAGTTCCAGGGCATTGTTATCAGTAAGAAAATGTTTGAAAGAAATACCGCCACCGTCCCACACTTTAACACCGAGGGCATTTTTGTAGGATGACCCGTTACTGCTTTTATTTTGCGCCTGCGAGAGGGTAACAAAAGCCAACAAAACAAGAACAAGAGAAACGCGTCGCATACAATTGGTTTAAATAATCAGTTGTATTCTCTTCTATTCCATTTCTGTGCCAAAATGTTAAAGGGGAGTAAAAAAGTGGGCACTGGAATTATTGTTGCCTGATTCTCAGTAAAAAGTAGAGGAAGACGACCAGGGCAACGATCGCGGTAGTTACAAAAGTAGAAGCGCTCCCAAAGTTTGTCCATAAAGCGCCTGCAATGATGCTTGCTGATAAAGTGCAGAGGCTTTCGCAACTGGTATAAAAACCGATCGCAGTTGCCGTATTTTTTCCCTCTGCAAGATTAGTGATCCAGGCTTTGATAATTCCTTCCGTGGCTGCTGCATAAATGCCATAGACAGCAAAAAGCAGGAAGATAATACCCATGGAGGGTGTAAAGGCAAAACCACCGTACACGATAATGAACAGTCCAAAGCCCAAAAGAATGACTTTTTTATAAGTAAGCCGGTCTGCCAGTACTCCCATCGGGTAAGAGCCCAGGGCATACACAAGATTGTACAGCACATATGCAGCGATGGTGATACTGTCCGAATTAAAAGTATTTCCCAGTACCGTTACAGTGCCATTGCCAATCGTTTCTTTGGTGATGAGTAAAAGAAAAATATCGGAACTGTTGAAAAGCGCAAACAATAATAACCCGGTTACCACTCTTCGGAATTCAGGTGTGGCGATCTTCCAGTAACTAAAAAAGGAAAAAAAATTTCCTTTTGCCATGGTGGATACAGGCTGTTTTTTTTCACGCAGTAAAAAAATAAAGAGAATCGAAATTATTCCGGGAATAAATGCGAGATAGAAAAGCGTTTTGTAATCACCCGGGTAAAAGAAAAGGAATAGTAAAGCGATGACGGGTCCAATGGCTGCACCCACCGTATCCATGCTGCGGTGAAAACCAAAGACTCTTGCCTTTGTTTCTTTCGTGGCTTCCTGCGAAAGCAATGCATCCCTGGCGGCCGTCCGGATTCCCTTCCCCAGCCGGTCTATTGTCCTGACAAAAAAAATCCAAAGCGGGTAGACGAAAGTGGCCATCAAAGGTTTTGAAAGAGCACTTAAAAAATAACCGAGTTTTACGAATGGAAGGCGAACCCCTTTTTCATCACTTAGTTTTCCAAAATATCCTTTGCTGATGCCGGCGGTAAAATTCACTACGCCTTCCAGCACGCCGATCCAGAAAACTGTAAACCCGATCTCCTTTAAATAAACCGGTATAACCGGGTAAAGCATTTCACTGGCAACATCCGCCAGCAAGCTAACCACCGATAAGATCAGCACTGTTCTTGTAATGATCCGCATGCATTGAAGATAACTTAAAATTATTTTTAGCCTGGTGCGAATTGAAATTAGGTAGTGGGTCAGTTTGAATTAGTCGACAAAGATTCTATTGAATAACCAGGTTGTCATCCTGAGCGTAGCGAAGGATTGAAACCTCTATTCCGACGAAGGAGGAATCTAAAGACAGATTCCTCCTTCGTCGGAATTAATTTCTTCGTCGGCCCATCTATTCCTCACTTCGTTCGGAATGACATTGGGTATCATGATTCAAACTGGCCCACTACCTGAATGCGAAACCGTGCAAGCTGTGAATAATTTAACCTGTGTTGCCGTGTTGTACTTATATCTTTCAACCTGCGACAGTACCTGAAACTGCACAGCCGGGGTCAGCGGCAATTCATTGTTAGCGGGGTTTACTTAAAATCCCCGGATAATACGAACGTAAAATTTCTTTTAACCACAATTTCTCAAAACCTTCCCGTCAAAAAAAAACCTTACCCCGCAAGGTTTTGCTTTGCTAATTCAAATTATTTCCTCCACCTTTGCTCCCAACCTGCCTATCGGTAGGCAGGTAAAATCCGATAACAATTAATGGGACTTTTTAACTGGTTTACACAAGAAATAGCCATCGACCTGGGTACTGCCAATACCCTTATCATACATAATGACGAAGTGGTGGTAAATGAACCGTCGATCGTCGCCCTGAACCGTAATAATCCAAAGGAAGTGCTGGCTGTGGGGAAGAAAGCGCTGATGATGCACGAGAAAACCCACGAGAGTATCCGTACTGTCCGTCCCCTGAAAGACGGAGTGATAGCGGATTTCAACGCTGCCGAACTGATGATCAGGGAGCTTATCAAACTCGTTTACCCCAAGAAACCCCTGTTTCCCCCCAGCTGGAGAATGATGATCTGTATTCCTTCTTCCATTACGGAAGTGGAGAAGCGGGCGGTGCGGGACAGCGCCGAGCAGGCCGGTGCCAAAGAAGTGTACCTGATCCATGAGCCGATGGCCGCTGCACTTGGTATCGGTATCGATGTAGAAGAACCGGTGGGCAATATGATTATTGATATCGGGGGCGGTACTACTGGTATCACCGTGATAGCTCTTGCAGGTATTGTGTGTGACCAGTCTATCCGGATCGCGGGGGATGAATTCACAGCTGATATTATGGAAGCTCTCCGCCGGTACCATAGTTTACTGATCGGGGAACGTACCGCCGAGCAGATTAAGATACAGGTAGGTGCTGCTATGAAAGAAATCGATAACCCACCGGATGATTTCCCGGTAAATGGCCGTGACCTGGTTACCGGTATCCCCAAACAAATAATGGTTAGTTACCAGGAGATCGCCGAGGCGCTGGATAAAAGCATTTTCAAGATCGAAGAAGCCATCCTAAAAGCCCTGGAGCAGACTCCCCCGGAACTGGCGGCCGATATTTACCGGCGCGGCCTGTATATAACGGGTGGGGGTGCCTTGCTGAGAGGGTTGGATAAAAGGCTGAGCAATAAGATCAAGTTACCGGTCCATGTAGCGGATGATCCGCTGAAAAGTGTGGTTAGAGGCACGGGAATTGCTTTAAAGAATTACAGCCGGTTTCCCTTTGTAATGCGGTAAGCCGGGAGGGAGGGAAGGAGCATGCTCCTGTACCCAGCATCTTCAATCTTGTGCCTTAATCCATGCGTAATATATTTCTCTTCATTCGACGGTACATTACTTTTTTCACTTTCCTTCTATTACAGGTGGTGGCTTTATGGTTTTTGTTCACCTATAACCGCTTTCACCGGGCCCGTTTCCTCGGCTTTGCCAATGAAGTAACAGGTCGTATCAATTCCCAGTATAACCAGGTTGAAGATTATTTTACCCTGAAAGAAGAGAACCGCCGGGTCCACCGGCTTAACGATTCCCTGCTGAACCTGCTGCCCCGTAACTATATGCACCGCGACAGCAGTATGAAAATGATCCAGGACTCTGTTCCTTATGATACACTCGGGAATTACCGCCGTTATTTCACCCGCCCGGCCACCGTGGTATACAGCACGGTCAACGCCCAGAAGAATTATATCCAGATAAACCGCGGATCCGCGCAGGGAATAAAAGATAATATGGCCGTTGTTGGATCGGATGGCAGCGCTGTAGGAGTGGTGGTGAATGTGAGCAGCAATTTCAGCCAGGTAATGAGTTTGCTCCATGTGCAGAACTCGGTAAGCGCATCCCTGAAACGAAGCGGTGATTTCGGTACTGCTGAGTGGGATGGAAAAGATCCCCGCTTTCTCCTGTTAAGGAGGATACCCAAATCTGTTGAAGTAAAAAAAGGGGATACAGTACTGACCAGTTCGGTATCCTTTAATTTCCCGCCCGGGTATATGATCGGCACGATCGAAGACATCCAGTTAGATAATACAACGGGTATGTATGTTCTCAAACTAAAGACATCCGCCAATTTTAATAACCTCCAGCAGGTGCATGTTATTGAAAACATAGAAAGAGATGAGCAGGTAAAACTTTTCGAGGAAACCAAAAAGAAAATAGAACAAGCTAAAAAAAGCCCCAGGTGAGCGATTTTTTGAGAAATATACTAAGACTGGCCTTTTTCATACTGGTACAGGTTTATGTGCTGAACAAGATTCCGCACCTGCACCGGTTTATCACTCCTTATATATATTACCTTTTCATTTTATGGCTCCCTTTTTCTGTTTCAAGGTTCTGGTTGCTCGTGATCGGGTTTATTGCCGGTGTTATTCTTGACTATTTTATGATGACACCCGGTCTGCATGCGGCGGCCTGTGTGCTGGTCGCATACGCCCGACCTTTTCTTATCGGTATCCTTACACCAAAGGACAGTTCCGAATTCAATTACCGGGAGCCTTCACCGCGGGCCATGCAATGGACCCCGTATGCGGTCTATGTATTTGTACTTACCCTTCTGCATCATGGCTATATGGTGTTTTTGGAATGGCTGGATTTCGGAAGCTTTTTAGGGTTTTTTATTAAAGTCATTGCCACAACGGGTATTAGCCTGCTGCTGATCTTTACTGCCGAATTGCTTTTCCCCCGGAGGCTGAAGTTCCGGACAAATACTGCGTAGTTTGCAACAGCACGATCAGGTTGGATACAAAAAATCCTTAAAAGATATTTTATTCTCAAATAGATTTGGAAAGCGGCTCTTCTAATTCGTACTTTGTATTTTATTATAATTTCCTCAACCGATTTCCATAATTCTTCCTGGCAACGGCCGGGATCCCCTTTGTTCCATGCCTGTGTTTAACCAATCAAGAAGCCGTATCATCCGCCTTATCTTCCTGGTTACTTTTGTGGTTATCATCGCGCAATTATTTTATCTCCAGGTCGTCTCGGGAAAATTTAGCCGCCTCGCCGATGAAAATGCCATTTTGAGAAAAACTATCTATCCGCCGCGCGGCCTTTTACTGGACCGGAAAAGAAGAGCCATCCTTAATAATACCCTCACCTATGACCTGATGGTGACACCAGCCCAGGCCAAGGGAATCGATACTGCGTTCTTTTGCAGGCTGATGGAGATCGATACGGCCGAATATCACAGAAGGGTCGTTACGGCTATCATTAAAAACAGTTCCCAAAAACCTTCTGTATTCGAAGCTTCTTTACCACCCCAGAAATATGCCCGTATCCAGGAAAATCTCTGGCGTTTCCAGAGCGGGTTCTATATCCAGGAAAGACCGATCCGGTCCTATCCTTATAATGCGGGCGCCAATATTATGGGCTACCTCGGTGAAGTGGATACCAATTATCTCAAAAAACATTCGGAAGATGGTTATGTGAGCGGCGACTACGCGGGAATGACCGGGATCGAATCCAGTTATGAGAAAGCACTGATGGGGGAACGGGGCGTCCAGATCCTGATAAAGGATAATTTCAGTCGTATCCAGGGCTCTTATGAAAATGGCGACCTCGACCAACAAGCTGTGGCAGGAAGTAATTTGTATACCAGTCTCGATATCGAATTACAACAGCTCGGGGAAAAACTGATGAGTAATAAAGTGGGATCGATCGTGGCCATTGATCCAAAGACCGGAAGCATTATTGCAATGGTCAGCAGCCCTACCTATAACCCAGGTTACCTGACAGGAGCTGAGAGACGAAAACATTTTTCTGAGCTCTATACGGATCCCCGGCTGCCATTACTTAACCGTGCCGTGAATGCAAGCTATGCACCGGGATCCACTTTTAAAACACTACAGGCCCTTGTGGGACTGGCCGAAGGAGTGATCACCACGCAAACAAATTTTAGTTGTTCGGGCGCCTTTTATGGATGCGGAAGTGGAAATCCTATGGGCTGTCTTGATCCTGGAACCTTTCATTTGTCCACCGGCATCACTCATTCCTGCAATACTTATTTCGCCAACGTGATGCAACGGGTAATTAATAATCCGAAATTCCCCAGCCAGGACAGCAGTCTCCGGAACTGGAACCGTTATATGTATGCTTTTGGTTTGGGACACCGGCTGGGTGTAGATATACCGACCGAGCAAAAAGGAACGATACCCACTCCTGAAATGTTCAATAAAGTCTATGGTGCAGGTCACTGGGGGTTTTGTAATTACCGGTCAGTTAGCATCGGCCAGGGAGAAGTAACAGCAACGCCTATACAGGTGGCTAATGAAATGGCTTTTATCGCCAATAAAGGGTGGTTCATCATCCCGCATATTGTTGATTCCATCGAAGGAGGAGATAAGTTTGGCCTGCTTGACAAATATAAAGTGAAGAATGTACCTATTAATATTCCGGATAGCATCTTTGAAGCCGTGCATGATGGTATGCAGGGAGTAATGGAAAGCGGTACCGGCCGGGGAGCTAAAGTTCCCGGAATAACAGTTTGCGGCAAAACGGGAACGGTAGAAAACTATTACCGCGGGGTTAAGCAGCCGAACCACTCTTTTTTCTGCGCTTTTGCTCCCCGGGAGAATCCAAAGATTGCCATTATGTGCGTGGTGGAGAACAGCGGGCGGTTTGGTGGTACCTATGCGGCGCCCATCGTTAGCCTGATGATCGAAAAATACCTGAATGATACAATCGCTACAGCCCGCAAACCGCTTGAAGAAAGAATGGCCAGTATCAACCTAATACCCCCGCTGATGCTGCAGAAGATGAGAACAAAAGATTCACTGCAAAAAGTAAAAGAAGCAGAGAAAGAAATAAAAAATGATCTGAAAAATATCAAAGACACCCTGCAATCGGAAGATAACCTGAGTGAAGCGGAATTGCGGGCCGGAAAAACAAAGGAAAATAAACCACCAAAAGACACATCATCAAAGAAACCACCGGTAAAAATTGACATCATCGCCCCGGAAAAACAGCGGGACACTGTTGTTAATAAAAATAATAGAGCCAGGAAATAATGAACCAGCGCAACCCAGCCATATCGAAGGGGATTGATTGGAGCCTTGTGTGGATCTACCTCCTGCTGGTGGCTATAGGTCTTACTGCCATCTTTGCTGCTACCTATAAGGAAGGTGACCCTGTTATACAAAGTTTCCTGAAATTCAAGACTGATTACAGCAAGCAGTTCTTTTTCTTTTGTGCCGGCACGGTCATCGCTTTTTTTATTCTACTGACCGACAGTAAATTCTTTTCTGCAACAGCTAACCTGGGTTATGCGCTCGGTATTTTCCTCTTATTGATGGTGTTCCCCTTTCACTCAAGAATAAAAGGCACAGAATCTATTATCAAGATGGGAGCCTTTAATTTTCAACCGGCAGAGTTCTGTAAGATCTTTGTGGCACTGGCCCTGGCAAAATATTTATCACGACCAGAAACGGATTTTTCAAAAACCCGTTCCCAGCTTATTGCCGCCGGTATCGCATTATTCCCTGCAGCGCTTACCATTTTGCAAAGTGAAACGGGTCTCGCACTGGTATTCTTTTCTTTTTTTCTCGTTATGTACAGGGAAGGACTTCCCTCCAGTATTTTGCTGGCAGGCTTTGCGGTGGCAGCACTGATTGTGGGTACTATCGTTGTTGAGCCCAATACGTTGGCGATCATTCTTACCGCAACCGCGGCGCTGGCGATCTATGGATTGAGGCGACAGATCAAACGCCGCAAGGCTGTTCTTACCATGATCCTTTTTATATGGGTGCTCTGCGTGGGTATCCAGCGTTTCGCGGTGCCCTATATCTTTAAGAACATATTACAGAAACACCAGGTGGAAAGGATCTTTGACCTGTTTGGCAAGGACAATCCTTACCTGGAAAAGGGCGAAGCGGAAACTGCGGAAGTTACGGCCAAGAAAAAGGAGAGTGGCAGCAGTTATAATGTACGTCAATCAAAGATCGCTATCGGTAGTGGCCGGATTTTTGGAAAAGGGCTGCTCAAAGCTACCCAGACCCGCTATGATTTTGTACCCGAGCAGCGAACCGATTTTATTTTTTGTACGGTAGGAGAGGGATTTGGATTTTTGGGCACCAGTATCCTCCTGGGTCTGTACCTTGTCCTGCTTTTCCGGATCGTTACGATCGCCGAACGGCAACGAAGTACATTTAGCCGCTGTTATGCTTATGGAGTAGCGGCTGTTTTCTTTTTTCATATTGCTATCAATATCGCCATGACGGTCGGGTTGGCGCCTGTTATTGGTATCCCGCTTCCATTTGTGAGTTACGGGGGCACATCCCTGCTGACCTTCACGATCCTTCTTTTTATTTTGATAAGGCTGGATGCCGACCGGCAGATGGTGCTGAGATGAGTTGAGAAAAGTGAAATTGGGAAATTGGAAAATTGTAATGCAACTTGCGCTGTGTATTCATCTCGAAATTCCCGGATCTTCAAACTTACAAATGCGTATCATCCCGCTTTCCGAAGGCACATTTACCATTGATAAAACAAAACTCTTTGTACCCTTTGAGGAGGACAAGGATAGTTTGCACGAAAGAACAAAAGGCAGCCTGCTCGTAGAGGTGCAACCCTTCGTAGTAATCACTTCAAAAGATGTTTTAGTACTGGATACCGGTTTGGGTTTTGAGAAGAACGGAATGCTTCAATTACACCAGAACCTGATGGATGCCGGGATCAACCCTTCAGAGGTCACCAAAGTACTGATGAGCCATTTGCACAAAGACCATGCTGGAGCGGTGGGAATTGAACGGGAAGGGTTGGGTAGCCGGCTGTCTTTCCCCAATGCAACCTATTATGTGCAGCGGGGGGAACTGACTTTTGCATTTGAAAAAGGGTTTCCTTCTTACATAACGGAAGAACTGGGTTGTTTGCAAAACTCAGCACAGGTTGAATTACTGAACGAAGAAGGGAAGATCGATGGCTACATCCAATATAAAATGACGGGAGCGCATTCCCCGCATCACCAGGTATTCTGGATCAGGGATGAACAGGAAATCATTTTTTTTGGCGGAGATGATGCGCCGCAATTACAGCAGATGCGGCACCGGTTTGTCGCAAAATATGACCACGATGGAAAGAAGGCGATGGAACTGCGGCATCAATGGTGGAAGCAGGGAGAAAAAGAGAAATGGGTATTTTTATTTTACCACGATATTAAAACGCCAATTTATAAACACTAATTACGCTAATTACGATAATCACGATAATCACGATAAGCAGACCGAGCGTTACTCCGGACACTTTCAAATAATTCAATGTTTGTTTGAAGTTGTCAAAATGAAATTGATACGCAGCTTTTACTTCGAGGATAATGCAACCAAACAGAATGAAGTCGGCACAAAAATAATGTTTGAGAATATCTCCTTCATATTGAATCCTATAGCGTTTTTCCCGTTCATAAGGAATTGTATTCTTTTTAAGCTCAATCTCTAAAGCATCTTTGTAAACTATTTCTTTAAACCCCTTTCCGAGCAGTGCATGAACTTTCATACATAAGCCGATTATTTTGTAGCATTCTTCTTTGAATAAAAGATCGCCAATGATATTTTTCCCAACCATCAGGGAAAACTAATCGATCAAGGGCAACCAGTAATGAGTAAGAAACCATTTACACAGGGTATTACACTATTGAGTTTAGCGGTTATTAGCGGGAATTAGCGTTGTTTTTGGCAATTATTGACCTATTCAGCCATGAGTTTGTTACGCCGGAGGGGTTTCCTGTCGAGTTGTTCCTTTCTCCAGTTTCGTATTTCCTGGATGAATCTTTCCTGGTGTTCGTAAATCTGGTTACACCTTTTTTCGCCAACTATATCTTTGAATTCAGTCCTGTAACGTATTCTTAATTCTGCTACACGAAGCTGCAACAGTGGCTTGTCATCCCTGTTAGCCTGGAGAGTTGTTTTCCATTCCCTGAAATAACGAAGGAAAATCGGATTGAAACGGTCTGCTTCTGCTTTGGATAAGCCCATCCTTCTTTGAATGAACTCACTCATCTTTTGCCGGATCTTATCTGAATTGCCGTTGTTGTTATCATCTTCCTGGGCTAAACAGGTAAGAGAAGCAAACAGGGTCAAACCTAATATGATAAATATCTTTTTCACTTTTTTTAATTCATTTCCGTGTCATTGTCACTCCCGGTTTCCGGGGTCTCATCCAGGAACTGCTGTATCTCCTTATCGGAAACATCTTTCAGCAACTCTTTTATTTCTCCTGGTTTAACAGGCGTGGAAGCTATATCGGTCTGGGCAGGGAGTTCCTCGTCCGCCAGTTTCACAAATGCATCGATGGTCTGGCTATCAACTTTCTTAATACTTTTCTTAATCCAGGCATATGGCTGTTCAACCGGGTCAAACTGGTTGCGGGAATTAAAATATAGGAACCCTGCCAGGGCTATCAATCCGGTTATCATGGCAGCCGCTGCAAAGCGGAACCATTTCCGGTTTGTGAAAGAAACAATTTTTGCAGCAGGTTGGCCCGAAACAACTGTTTCGAAATATCCCTGCGGAACAGAATAAGGCATTTGCTTTTTCAAACCGCTAAGGAAAGGAGAAATAGTTTCGAGTTCTTCTTTCGAATTTTGATAATCATTGCTCTCCCGGATTATGCCCAGGACATTATTTTCCAGTTGTTCAAAATAACCTGCCGGGACTGAATAAGGCATTTTGTCGGATAGCTTACTCAATAAAGGAGATAGATGACCCAATTCCTCTACAGCAGTAGAAGCGCCGATGGCCCGGATACGATCAAGCACCTGGTCAGCCAATCCATCAAAATACCCGGCCGGGACCGAATAAACATTTTGAGGCTGGGTATTGGCCAGCCGGCTGTTCAACTCGTTTAATTCTTGTAATATGTTGTCTCTCTGTGTCATTTTAACGGTTATAAGATGGATTCTACCCCTCAAAGTTTAATGATTTAGCATATAATCCTCAATTTTTTTGACCGCATGGTGATAACTTGCTTTCAGGGCACCTTCGCTGGTCTCCAAAACCCTGCTCATTTTCTCGTATGGCATTTCATCGTAATACCTTAATCCAAAAACAACTCTCTGCTTTTCAGGAAGTTGCTGGATTGCGAGTTGTAGTTTCCACTCGAGCTTATTGGGATCGAAATGTTTGTCGGCTTTGATCTTGTTGCTTAGCCCGCTTTCCACATCGCTCAGGCTGACAGAAGCTCTTTTTTTCTGTTGTTCGAGGTAGGTCAGGCATTCGTTGGTAGCGATCCGGTAAAGCCAGGTATAAAGTTGGCTGTCTTCCCGGAAATTTTCCAGCCCGTTCCACACCCGGATCAGTACATTTTGAAGAACGTCATTGGCATCGTCATGGTCCACCACCATCCGCCTGATATGCCAGTATAGTTTCTCCTGGTATTTCCTGATGATAGTCGTATAGGCCTTTTCTTTCGTAAGGGGGTTACGGAATTGAACGAGCAATTCACTATCGCTTATCGTTGTCAGGGACATTAATGCGGGGCTTTGGTTCGGTTAGAATACTGGAAAATCGATTTGTTTAAAGCTGTTTAGTTTTTAAAAATAAAAAAGCAGGTTCAATTTTGGAAGAACCTGCCCAATTAGTTTGAAACAATCTGTTAAGAGTTGTTCTTCCGCTTCATCACTTTCTCCGCTGCGGTTACGATATCCGGGATATCCAGTCCATATTTTTTCAGCAGGTCAGTGGGTTTACCGCTTTCCCCGAAAGTATCTTTTGTACCTACATATTCAATGGGAACAGGGAAGTTTTTGGCAGCCACCTGTGCGATCGCATCCCCCAGGCCACCAATTATATTGTGCTCTTCGGCGGTTACAGCGCACCTGGTTTTGCGAATTGAATTCAGCACAGCTTCTTCGTCCAATGGCTTGATCGTATGGATATTGATTACTTCTACACTGATGCCTTTTTCTTGCAGGATGGCACCTGCCTGTATCGCGTTCCAGACAAGGTGACCACAGGCGAAAATGCTGACATCGGTTCCTTCAGAGAAATACTGGGCCTTCCCGATTTTGAAATCTTCTTCTTTGGTGAAGATGGGCCAAACCGGACGGCCAAAACGCAGGTAAACAGGTCCTTTAAAATCAGCAATAGCCTGTGTAGCTGCTTTTGTCTGGGCATAATCGCAGGGAACGATCACCGTCATTCCCGGTAACATTTTCATCATCCCGATATCTTCCAGTATCTGGTGTGTGGCACCGTCTTCTCCCAGGGTTAAACCTGCATGCGAAGCACAGATTTTTACATTCTTACCGCTATAGGCGATTGATTGCCGTATCTGGTCATATACCCTGCCTGTTGAAAAATTCGCAAAAGTAGTCGTATAAGGAATTTTTCCACCAATGGTCAGCCCGGCTGCCATACTCATCATGTTTGCTTCCGCGATGCCTACCTGGAAAAAACGTTCAGGAAACTCTTTAATGAACTGGTTCAGTTTTAATGAGCCGGCCAGGTCGGCGGTTAACGCAACGATATTGGAATTTTTCCTGGCTGCTTCAACTATACCATCTCCAAAACCACTCCGGGTATCTTTATTTCCGGTTGACTGTATTTCCTTTAACAACATGTATTTGATTTAAGTTGGGCAAATGTAAGCTAAGAGATTAAAGCCAGGAGTTGAAAGGAGAAAAAAAGAGATAAAGAGTTGGTCCTATGAGCTCTTTTTCTCCATTTACACTTTTAACCGGTTAGCTTAATTTAGTTCCCCGGGCTGGCTGGTAAAGACGGTTTCATCGGCTTTGAGCCTTAACTCCCAATTCCAGGCAGTGGACATCATATCTTCCAGGGAGAATTGAGGATCCCACCCTAATTTTTTTTGCGCCAGATCTTTATTGGCATAGATGGCTACCACGTCTCCGGGGCGGCGGGGGCCGAACTCGTAGTTTAGTTTCAGCCCGCTCACTTTTTCAAAAGACCTTATAGCTTCAAGGACAGAAATACCATTGCCACTGCCGAGGTTGAACACTTCACAGGAGCCGGGATTGTCATGTTTTTCCAGGTACACAAGGGCTAACGTATGTGCATGAGCCACATCGCAAACATGTATATAATCCCGTATACAGGATCCATCACGTGTGGGGTAATCATTGCCATGCACAAACATTTTAGGAATACGACCAATCGCCGTTTGCGTGATAGCGGGAATTAGGTTCTCCGGTTTACCCAGGGGCATCTCGCCAATGGCAGCGGAAGGATGTGCTCCGCCGGGATTAAAATAGCGCAATAAGATCGCCTGGGTGCCGGTACTTTTTATAAAATCCTGAAGGATCTGTTCACCCATTTGCTTGGTACTTCCGTAAGGAGATTCCGCGATTTTTAGGGGACTGAGTTCTGTAACAGGAATAACGTCAGGGTTGCCATATACGGTGCAGGAAGAAGAAAAAACAAAATGTGGTATAGCGAACTCGTGAACACATTTCAACAGGTTGACCAGTGAAGCAAGATTGTTTTCAAAATACAGTAGGGGTTTTTGGACGGATTCATTTACCGATTTATAGGCAGCGAAATGGATGATCCCGGCGATATCAGTGTTTTCCTGGAAAATGGCAAATGTGTCATCGAAATTGCAGAGATCTACCTTGTAGTTCTTTATTTTTTTCCCCGTGATCTGTTCGATTCCTTTTAATATATTGGGATTAGAACGGGAATTATTATCAACAGAAATCACCTCATAGCCATGCTGAACAAGATCAACAACCGTATGTGAACCAATAAAACCGCAACCGCCTGTAACTAATATTTTACGCATAAAAAATCCCGACAAAAGTCAGGATTTTTTGGCAATAGCCGGAGAATGAGTTTATAGGAATAATTTAGCAATGGAATAAACACCTGCTGCCAATAAACCACTGATGGGGATCGTAAGCACCCAGGCCCATAATAAGTTGACGGTAACGCCCCAGCGGACAGCTGATAAACGTTTGGTGGCGCCCACACCCATGATCGCCCCGGTGATCGTATGCGTGGTACTAACGGGGATTTTCAGGGCTTCTGTAACAAACAAGGTAATGGCGCCGGCTGTTTCAGCAGCCACGCCTTCAAACGGGGTTACTTTCGTGATCTTGGTCCCCATTGTTTTTACGATTTTCCAGCCGCCACTCATGGTACCCAGGCCGATAGCTGAGTAACATGCAATAGGCACCCAGTTTGGCATATGTGCAAAATCAGGAATGACCTGGCCTGCGATCAACGCTGCCGAGATAATTCCCATTACTTTCTGTGCGTCATTTCCTCCGTGACCGATACTGAATGCTGCCGAGGAGATCAGCTGTAAACGCTTGAACCATTGGTTAGCCCTGTGCGTATTCAGATTACTCAGGTATAAAGCGAAAATGGCCATGACCAGTAAGATGAACGACAGCAGGATCCATTTAAAATTCTTTGAATAGAAGATAACCTGTGTTATATAACTATCGTAATGTGTTTTTTTCGCCAGGATATCCCTGTTAAATTCAAGGCTGGTATAAAGGAAGATGATCACGAAAACGATCATCAGGATAGAGAATATTTTCGAGGACCATCCCTTTTTAAAAGAACTCAGGAACCAAAGGGACATGATAAATGCCATGATCATTCCCACAATGGGAGCCAGGAAGATAAAAGCGGCTGTTTTAAGAATGATAGGTGAGTTGATGGCACTAAACCCACCTGCTGCTATGGCGGCGCCTGCAAAACCTCCAATTAATGTATGAGAGGAAGAAGAAGGAATACCCAGCCACCAGGTAAGCAAATTCCAGAGAATCGCGGCGATCAGGCCGGAGAAAATGACCACCATCATATGACCCTGTACAAGATCTGGTTTTACCGTTTTGGCCACAGTATCTGCTACACCATGATCTTTAAAAATAAAAAATGCGATCGAGTTAAATAATGCGGCCCATAAGACAGCCTGGAAAGGTGTTAGCACCTTAGTGGAAACGATGGTAGCAATGGAATTGGCCGCATCATGAAAACCATTGATGTAATCAAAGATCAGCGCCAGTACGATGATGGTAATAAGAAAAGGGGTCATAAACAAATGTGATAATGTGCGGATATACTAATTTGCTAATAATACTTTCCGAAGCGTTAGTCATTAGCATATTAGCACATTGGCTGATTAGCTAATTGGTTTAGGCGTATTTAATAATGATAGACTCTATCACATTACTGGCATCCTCACATTTGTCGGTTACGATTTCCATTACCTGGTAGATCTCTCTTTTTTTAATTACTTCTTTAGCATCAGGTTCTGTATCAAACAATTTTTCGATACTCATATCAAACACATCGTCGGCCTGGTTCTCTATACTGTTGATCTTTACAAGGGCTTCCGTGATGTTCCGCATGTTTTTCATATCCCGCAGTTCTGTCACCGCAATTCTTACCTGGAAGGCCGCCTGTTCGATCAGTTCAGCGAATTTTTGCATACCGGTATCGTTGGGGTTTACCCGGTAGAAATTTATTTTCTTGGCAGCCGCATAGATATAATCTGCAATATCGTCAAGTGAAGTAGCCAGGTAGTGGATATCCTCCCGGTCAAAGGGAGTAATAAAATTACGGCCCAGTTCAGTGAATACATTATGGGTGAGTTCATCATTCGCATGTTCCAGGTCTTCCACCTGGATGATCAGGGCTGCTCTTTTGTCAAAGTCAGGTTCCGCGATGATATTCCTCAGCAGGGAACCCATCGTGGCGGCATTTTCCGCTATTTTTTCAAACAATTCATAAAAGATCTTATTCTTCGGCATAAAGATCTTCAGGAAGGATTGTAGTGCCATGGTTTTTAGTTTAGCTGTTCGTTTTTAACCCGAACAAGTTTACGAAATTACCGGCTGTGGCCGGTCCTGCCCCCGGGGGACAGAGAATTAATAATTACTTAATATAGAAATAAAGTTAGGGTAACGATTTAGTAACAAAGACTTCTATATTGCAGCAATTTTAAACAGTAATCATGTTCTGGGCAAAATATTTGATAAAAAAGAGGATTTTTACCTGTTTTTGCTTCCTGTTTCTTTCTTTTGCGGGTAATTGCCAGCGCTATCTTACCGAACTGGACTCCTCTTTATTTATAAAAGATACACTTCGTCCATTCCTGAAACGTTTCGAGAACCTGAAAATAAGCGGCTATATGCAGCCACAATTCCAGGTAGCAGAAGCAGATGGAGCACAAACATTCGAGGGCGGTAATTTTGCGCAGTTCTCCCATAGCCGTTTCATGCTTCGCCGCGCCAGGATCAAGATCGATTATCTTCTTACGTCCAAGCTAAAATTCCCCAAAGCCTTATTTTCCTTCCAGGTTGATGCCACGGAAAGAGGGGTGGTGGTAAAAGATATGTTTATCCGTCTGTATGAGACCGGCCGGAACAATTTATCTATGATGGCCGGTTTTTTTGCACGGCCTTTTGGATTTGAGGTTAACCTCGGATCGTCTTACCGGGAAACGCCTGAACGGGGAAGGATGTCGCAGATACTAATGCCGGGAGAAAGGGATATTGGCGCAATGGTTTCTTTTGAGCCGCAACTGAAAACAAACAAACTCTATCACTTTAAATGGGATGCGGGTTTTTTTAATGGGCAGGGTCAGTCTGGTACAACTGACTTTGATAGTCACAAAGATTTTATTACGCGGTTTACACTAAAACCGTATACCATCAATAAACTGGAAATTGGTGGAGGTCTTTCTTTCCTGCGCGGGGGATGGAAGAACGGGACAAAATATCTTTATACCAGTGGTAAGGCCGCTAACGGGGATAAGCTATTCGTTGTGGATTCATCCGAAGCCAATTTAGGAAGATCATCACCCCGCCATTATTACGGAGCTGATGTGCAGGTAAAATTCCATCATCAATGGGGTGAAACAGAATGGAGGGCCGAGTATTGGTTTGGTACACAACCCGGGACTTCCAATTCCACTACCAATCCCGGAACCCTGCCGAATACAAATGGCATACCGCTTCCAACTTATGTGCGTCATTTCAACGGCGCCTTCTTTTATTTTTTACAAAACATCATCAATACAAAACACCAGCTCGTTGTGAAGTATGACTGGTATGACCCGAATAATAAAGTAAACAAAAAAGACATCGGGCTTGCCGGTACTAATCTTACTGCAGCGGATATTAAATATGCCACCTGGGGCCTGGGTTATGTTTACTATTTTAATGCACAGACCAAGGTTACTTTCTACTATGATATTGTCAATAATGAGTCCACCAACCTGGCTGGTGCCCTGATCGACCAGCGGGACAATGTCTTTACTTGCCGGCTGCAGTTCCGTTTCTAGTCTTTTTGTGTTTCTCAGTTCCTCCGTCTCTCTACGTTGAAAAGGTATTAACACAGAGTCACAGAGTTTCACAGAGAAGAAATCCAAGACTCCGTGTTTCTCTGTGCCTCCGTATCTCTGTGTTGAAAGGCCTTTAACACAGAGCCACAGAGTTTTTGAGTTTCACAGAGTAGAAATAAAAGACGCTGTGTTTCTCTGTCCCTCTGTATCTCTGTGTTGAAAGTGCTGGTAACATTCCGGTAATAGCGAGGTCACAATTGCTTAACATGGCCGTAACCTGCCGGTAACCTCGCAGGGCCACCTTTGCCCGAAATAACTAACTATGTATTTCAGGCTGCGATTGATGATCTCCGTGTTTTGTCTGGGTCTTTTTTCTTTTGCCCAGGCGCAGGGTGTAAAGCTTACCGGTAAAGTATTGAATGAAAAAAATGAACCGCTGGCAGGTGTGTCTGTAAAAATTACCGGGGCAGGCGGTACTACTACCGATATGGACGGACGATTTTCTTTGACCCTGGTTCCCGGTAAAAAATACGATATAGAATTTACAGCGGTTGGTTATAGTGCCAAAACGATTAGTGAAGCCGAAGTAATCGCGGGCCAGTTAAATGAATTGAATATTACGCTGGAAGTAAAGGCGCAGACGGGCGATAACGTGGTGATCAGGACGACCACTTCCACTGCCCGTAAAGAAACATTCAATTCTGCGATCGCTTTCCAGAAAAATACGAATACGGTTTCACAAGTGGTAAGTGCAGAGGCGATACGCCGCTCGCCGGATAAAAATACAGGGGAGGTTTTGAAAAGAGTACCCGGCACCTCCCTGCAGGAAGGGAAATACCTTATTGTAAGAGGTCTTGCCGACAGGTATAACCAGGCTATGCTTAACGGAATACTATTGAGCAGTACAGAACCTGATCGTAAAACATTCAGTTTTGATATCCTGCCTTCGGCAATTATCGATAATATAATTATCAATAAGGCATTTGTTCCAGAGTTACCCGGTGAGTGGGCCGGTGGCCTGATCCAGGTTAATACCAAGGATGCGCCGGCCAGGAATTTTTTTAATATACAAATAGGTACCGGTTTTAATACCCAAACGATTGGAAAGGATTTTTATGAATACAAAGGAGGCGGGACGGATTGGCTGGGCTATGATGATGGTACCAGGGGATTACCGCCCGGCTTCCCGCGTAAAGCTGAATTTACGCAACTAACCCAGGCGCAGAAAACCGCGTATGCAAAAGAGTTTAAGAATATATGGAGCACCAATAAGAAAAGTGGTGCTGCGTTCAATCAAAACCTGGCTCTTAACGGGGGCTTCACCAGGAACCTGGGGCGGAAGAATAAATTCGCTGCCGTATTCGCTGTTAATTATAACAGGAGTAATAAACGGGTAGTTTATGAAAACCAGGTAAACACTGTCCAGAATAATATTGCCAGCACCAGTTTTGATTATGACAATACCAAATACAGCCAGGATATTTTAGCGGGGGCACTGGCTAATTTTTCACTCCAGTTGGGGAACAACAACAAGATCACTTTCAAAAATTTATTGAATATAAATACGACCGACTATGCAACGGTCCGGAACGGTTATGATTTTGACGCGGGCCAGGGTACCAGGGCGAATGAACTTGCCTTTAAGGCCAATACTTTTTTTAATACACAGGTTACCGGGGAACACAATATCCGGTCCATCGCTGCCAAACTACACTGGTTTGGAAGTTTCAATATTTTAGACCAGTATATTCCTGACCAGCGCAGGTTAGAGTACATCCAGGAAAATCCGGCCAACCCCAATTCTGCTTATATCGCTTCCATCGGTCAGTCCAATTCATCACAAAAAAGCGGGAGCCGTTATTATGGATTTCTGAATGATTATAACTATACATCGGGGGGAGATATTAGCAGGGATTTTACATGGGGTAAATTAAAGCAAACTGTAAAAGGAGGTTATTTCTTCCAGGTAAAGGACAGGTTGTTTGATTCAAGACCCTTTTCCATATACCTGCCTGTAGATAACCTGTCACTCCGCCGGTTGTCTCCCGACCAGTTATTTGCGCCGGGGAATTTCGGGGATGGCACGGACAACAAATTTGCTTTAAGTGAATTAGCGGGGATCAGTTACCGGTACCTGGCGAATTCCATATTAAATGCGGGCTTCCTGCAAATTGATAACCTTATTAAAGAGAAGTTACGCGTGGTATGGGGATTAAGAATAGAAGACTTTGACCAGGTTGTGGGAAGTGTTAAGAAATCAGACCTCCGGCATGTCCATACAAAAGTGACCGACTATTTGCCCGGTATCAACGCAACTTATAAGATAAATGCTAAAACGAATTTTCGGGTATCGGGTTCTCAAACCGTTATCCGGCCTGAGTTCCGCGAACTAAGCACTTTTTCTTTTTATGATTTTGACCTGGGAGCCAGCGTAGCAGGCTTTACCGGGTTACTAAGAACAAAGGTCAGCAATTTTGATATCCGGTACGAGGTATACCCGAGAGCCGGGGAATTATTTACGCTGGGCTTTTTCTATAAATATTTTAATAAACCGATCGAAGCCTATTTTAATCCCAGTTCGGGAGGCGCGAGCACCTATAATTTCCTGAATGCAAAAGAAGCGAACAGTTTTGGCGCAGAGCTGGAATTCAGGAAGAAGCTTGATTTCAGTGAAGCCTTAAAAAACGTTACCGTACAGGGTAATGTTTCCTATATCTATAACAGGGTGTCCAAGATCGGGAATGATGCCGAACGCCCGATGCAGGGACAAAGTCCTTATTTGCTGAATGCGGCTATCCAGTATGATCTTGAAAAATACGGTATCAACAGCACTTTATTATTCAACCAGATCGGCAGGAGAATAACATTTGTCGGCGGCGGTGATCAGCCGGCGATCTGGGAGAACCCACGCCCCGTACTTGATTTCCAGGTGGCGAAGAAACTCTTTAAAAATAAAGGTGAAGTGAAACTGAATATCGCTGATATCATTAATAAGCAGGCGATTTTTTATACTGACCTGGATGCAAACAAAAAATTTGACAACGCTGATGCCTTCGCCATTAAAAGAAAATATGGAACGAATATCAGTTTCTCTTTAGCGTATAATTTTTAACTATAACAACACTATTTTAAAAAATAAAAACATGAAAAAATTATTTTTCTATGCGGCCTTAATCGGGATGACATCAATTGGCTGCCGTAAAATTGAAGTTGATGGCAATACAACCGTTATCAATAACGGTGGAGGTGCTGTTGAAAATACGATCCTGGAAGGAAGGATCAGTGAAAGCCGCACATTAAAAGCTGCGTATACATACAAACTCAGGGGACTGGTCTATGTAACAAACGGGGCTACGCTTACCATAGAACCCGGGACAAAGATTGTTGGCGAAAATGGAAGACAGGGTGGTTTGATTATCACCCGTAGTTGCAAGATAATTGCAGATGGTACAGCCGCTAAACCTATCGTGTTTACTTCCGAAGCCGCCAATCCCCAGCGGGGCGACTGGGCCGGCCTGGTTATATTGGGACAGGCTCCCACTAATTCTTCCTTTAACGGGATCCAGGGTATCGGGGCAGTGGAAGGAGGTGTAAATAACAGTGATGGCCTGGGCATTTACGGAACGCCTTCCAACCAGGGCCAGCTTCCGGCAGATAACAGCGGTATCCTCCGGTATGTGCGTATCGAATATGCCGGTTACGCATTCCTTCCCGATAATGAGATCAACGGGCTGACATTCGGAGGGGTGGGAACGGGTACTATTGTAGATTATGTACAGGTATCTTATGCCAATGACGATTCCTTTGAATGGTTTGGTGGTACTGTAAATTGTACCCACCTTATCTCTTACAGAACTCTGGATGATGATTTTGATACCGACAACGGTTTCAGTGGTAAAGTTCAGTTTGGTATCTCCTTAAGAGATTCTGCCGTAGCTGATATTTCAAAGAGTGAAGCCTTCGAAAGCGACAATGATGCAAACGGAAGTTCGTTGTTGCCGCAAACCTCCGCTGTATTTTCCAATATGACTGTTATGGGGCCAAAAGCTACCCTCGCCAATACAGGAAACAGTTTATTTGTATGGGGAGCGCAGGTAAGAAGAAATTCAACGCTCTCACTTTTCAACTCGATTATTATGGGTTATCCCAATGGTTTGTATATCGATGCCACAAAAGGAGTGCCTACTGATAATAATATCCCGGGCTCTTTATTTGTTCAGAATACGATCATTGCCGGTTGCACTAATCCTGTTTTGTACAGCATTACCGGTAATGCGAATCCACCGCTCACTGTCAATACCACCGCCACCATCACCAATTGGTATAATACGCCTGCTTATGGGAACAGTATCCTGGCCAATTGCAGTGATGTACAATTAAGTGCTCCCTTTAATTATACCGCTCCTGATTTTAACCCCGCACCAGCTTCACCTGCAGTTACCGGGGCTTCATTCGGACATCCTAAACTTGCAACGGGATTTACAACGGTTGCCTATAAAGGTGCCTGCGCAGCAGGAGATACCTGGTGGAAGAACTGGACTAAATTTTAACTTCTGTAATCTTAAGAAAGAAAAGCATCCCGGCATGACCGGGATGCTTTTTTAATTTTTTTGTGTTCCTATTTTTTTTGGAACACAAAGAACACTACGAAAACACTAAGGACACAAAGAAAATATGTCTTCATTCACTGGCCGGGAGCCATTAAAAAAATAGGCCGGATGGGGCAATTAAAAATCACATTTCATCTTATGGTAATCTTACCGTAACAGCACAGTAATAAACCTTCTCCATCTTTATAGTAGTTCTTTCATCTATCCCGGACTGCATCTATTTAAGTTAGTAACTACCGTCAGGTGCAGATTCTCATGCAGTTTGCCACCCCGGCCGGACAGGCCGTGGGTGGCTTTTTCTATTTCCCCCATTCTCCTCAGGAAACCTGCCGTATAAACAATTAATCCACCCATTGGTGAAATTTGGCTGCTTTCATCTTTCCCTGTATTGTAATTTCAGACTCATTGGATAACATGCAGAATCATGATGTTCCCCCTATATAGCCATTTTATCATTCTTGTTTTATGAAATCATTCTTACTGGTAATTATATCTGCTGTGACTGTCCAGGCTTTATACAGCTGTGGCAGTAAGGCCGCTGCGGTAGAGGAGTCAGGTGATGCAGACCGGAGAATGATGATGCTCCCCGACAGCACTTATTCTGTCAGCACCTTCATCAACGATGCGGATGACCCGGTCAGCCTGCTGGGAATTGATTTCACTATCGGCGAGGATCTTCCTCCCTTCGGAGATTTACAAATAACGGCATCCAGCAGCAATACCCATGTAGTACCGGATTCAAACCTTGTTCTTTCTGGTAATGGTGTTACCCGCAACCTGAAGATCACTGCAGTTGCGGCCGGGTATTCTATGATTACGGTTACTGTTACGGACGGGCCCCGGCGTCATTCCTATATGTTGAATTATGCAGCATCACAGGCGACAACCGCAACGGGTAAACGCTGGCATGCAGGGATTGCCGATGCTTCTGCTGCTATTGTTATTGACAATAATTATATGCTTGTTGCCAACGATGAGACAAATTCTTTATATCTCTATAACCGTAATCATTCAGGACTGCCTGTAAAGTCTTTTGATTATAACCTGGGGAATGCCCTGGCGCTAACGGATAGTTTTGCGGGCAAGTGGAAGGAGGTAGATGTGGAAGCCGGGGTACGCGGTATCCGCGATCCTTCTGTCATTTACTGGATAGGTTCGATGAGCAATAACGGGGCCTTTTTTATCAAGCCAAACCGCAACAGGATTTTTGCAGTCAGGGTTTCGGGAAAAGGCGCCGCTGCCAGTTTTAGTAATGCAGGGTATTGCCAGTTGCGTCAACAACTGGTGGTATGGGGGAACAATCACGGGTATAATTTCGATTCCAGCGCCGCTGCCGGAAAAAATGCCAAACAGGCGGACGGGTTTAATATAGAAGGGATGGTATTTGGACCGGATGACCAGACCCTTTATATCGGTTTCAGGGCGCCCCTGGTACCAGCCACCATTCGCACCAAAGCCGTGATTGCACCGGTTATGAATTTTGAAAAATGGTTCAACAATGGCTCGCAGGCCGGTGATCCATTGATAGGAGATCCCATCGAGCTCGACCTGGGAGGGCGGGGAATCCGGGATATCATACGAATGCCGAACGGCAGTTATGTGATCATTGCAGGTAGTTGCGGCGCGGAACTGGTACCGGCTGTGTATACATGGACAGGACAGGCAACAAATGCACCGGTGATGGTGAATTCTTTTGCACTTGCGGGATTAAATGTGGAAGGAGTGATACCGGTATATGAAGGCGGCCAGTTATCCCTGGATAAATTACAGTTGCTTACCGACAATGGCAATGATATTTTTTACGGTGATTCAATCACTGCAAAAAATCTATCCGCTGATAATTTTAAAAAATTCAGTTCAGTTATTAGTGAATCCCCAAAACAGCAAGTACCTTCCGTTAAACAATAGCTGTGAAAATTTTCGCTTTTTTTGTTCTCCTGTCCGGTATCTTTTCCTGTACCGGGAACGGCCCAGGAGCAACCAACCAACTGGCAGGCAGCGATAGCCTGGTCATCAATTTTAATACCCCGCAGACTAACAATATTGAAAAAACGCTGACCACGACAGAAAACAAAGCCATAAAAAAACTAGCCGCGTACGTGGATGGTAAAGCTGCTGAAGTTTATAAATGCGGGTATAATGGTAACCTTCTATTTTATAAAAAAGGAATAATAACAGGTGATGTGTCGTTCAATTATACAGCAGGCTGCCGTCATTTCCTGCAAAGCGTGGAGGGAAAACTGGCCAGCACCAGCATGAGTAATGAAGCCGCTGATTTTTTAAAAGGACTTGCAGAAGGGAGGGACTGGTATTAATCCTTCCGTGTACCCAGTGTAAAACCCACCGTAGTGCCAACTCCTTCCGTACTCCGTACATGGATAGCCTGGCCATGGGCTTCGATGATATGTTTGCAGATAGCGAGACCGAGACCACTACCTGTAATATCAATACTGCGACCTTCCTCCGTGCGGTAAAATCGTTCAAACAGCCTGGGTAAATGCCTTTCATTGATACCGATCCCATCATCCGTAAGTTCGATCAGGATATGCTTACCATCTGTTTTATACATACTGGCGGTAATGCTGCCGTTTTGCCTGCCATATTTGATGGAGTTTTCTACCAGGTTGTTGAATACCTGCCGTATTTTTTCCTGGTCCGCAAAAACAACCAACGGTGATTCGCACCCCTTTTTGATCGTACAGTCTATATTAACCGCATCCGCTTTTACCGACAAGCTTTCGAATACATCTTTTACAATGTCCTGGATTACAAAATTCTGTTTAGATAAAGTTAGCTCACCTCTTTCGAGGCTGGATATTTCATCGAGGTCATTTAAAAGGTGGGTAAGCCTGTCTACATTCTTAGAAGTTTTTTCCAGGAACTTTTTATTGACATCCGGGTCTGCAAGAGCCCCGGATAGCAAGGTGTCCACAAAGCCCTGTATGGCAAAGACAGGCGTTTTGAATTCGTGGGATAGGTTTTGTAAAAACTCCCTCCTAAACTGTTCGTTTTTGCGCAGCAGTTCGATCTCCTGTTTGTTTTCCTCTGCCCAGGCTTCTACATCCTCTCTTACTTCATCAATACTTTTTTGCGGCAACACATATTTATAATAGGTCTCTTCTTTGCGGGTGGCTTTTGTCTGGTAGATGAATTTGTAAATAAGTTTGATCTTCCGGTAAATGAACCTTTCCAATACAAAGGATATCAGTAAAAAGGCGCCTCCAAAAATAATCACCAACGATCCGGCAGCCCATCGCCAGTCTTTTTCTACAACAAAAACAAGCAGGCTTACCGGCACAGCCAGCACAAAGGCCGTCAATGCAGAAAGCTGCCGGGGGGAAATATTTTTAGTGGAAAGATTCATAGCTAATAGCTAATAGCTGTTAGCTATTAGCTATTCATTTGCTGCAAAGTTAACAGGATTGACCACGAACTGATTTATAGCTCAAATTTGTAGCCGACCCCTTTCACGGTGGTTATACAATCAACGCCGAGTTTTTGCCGGATCTTACGGATATGTACATCGATGGTGCGGTCACCAACGATCACATCATTCCCCCATACCTGGTTCAGGATCTCGTTGCGGAGAAAGACCCGCCCCGGTTTCAACGCCAGTAAGTAGAGCAACTCAAATTCTTTTTTAGCGAGTATTATATCACTGTCCCCGACTTTTACGATAAAACGTTCAGGATCGATCGTAATGTGTTCGATCGTAAGGATCCGCGCTTCTGTTTTATTCAACCTTCGGAACAGGGCATTGACGCGGCTAAGAAATACTTTCGGGCTGATGGGTTTACTGAGATAATCATCAGCGCCTGTTTCCAGGCCTTTTATCTGCGTGCCTTCGTCATTGACGGCGGTGAGGAAAATGATCAGCGTCTCCTTAAAGGCGGGCTGCATTCTTAATAACTGGCAAACTTCCACCCCCGTTTTTTTGGGCATCATTACATCAAGGATGACCAGGTCAGGAAGGTTGCGGCGGGCT
This sequence comes from Chitinophagaceae bacterium, assembly GCA_039921505.1. Taxonomy (GTDB): domain Bacteria; phylum Bacteroidota; class Bacteroidia; order Chitinophagales; family Chitinophagaceae; genus JJ008. The sequence goes on along the minus strand of JBDSBR010000026.1, from coordinate 17,203 downwards.
TTTTCAAGCGCTTCATCACCGTCTTTGGCAGTGATCACCTCGTACCCTTCGTTGGAAAGGTTGTATTTCAATATTTCTAAAATGTCCGGTTCGTCATCGGCAATCAGGACCTTCCGGGCTTTGGTTTCCATACTGGGAAATTTTGGCAAACCTAACAGGAAATAAGGGTGAAGTAAAATTTGGGACCTAGTTTACAGAGACTTAATAATTACTTAATACCATATAATCCAGGATAGACTGGCTATTTTATTTATTACTGACCCAGACAGCGTTCTCCTCCCTAAATCCGTCTATATCAGTACAAAACCCTGTAAAACGAGCATTTAAACGCGGCTTAGTAACTTTGGGTTTCGAATCCTTATGACAGCAACTACCAAATACCTTATTCTACCTGTTCTTTTTCTCCTGCCGGGGATGGCTGTTTCAGCACAATCATCCTTTGCATCGGCAACCGAGAAAAATACTCCCAACTGCAAACCACCCAAGAACCGGGAATTGTTCCATGATTATATTGATGCCCAGCAAAAGCTGATCCTGAAATCGGATGGCAGGAATGACAACCAATACACACCGTCTGCCAACGATGAGATCAATTTTCTTCTTACCCAGGCCCTGATCAGCCGGGTAGATGCATTGCAATGCAAGATTGAAACCGATAGTCTCCTTAAAGACCAGGGCAAAGTAAAATACCTGCGGGGTATTGATTATTTGCTGAAATTCTTTAACCGGAATACACTTTCTAAAAAAGTAAACCCGGCCAGGCTTCCTGATATTCTTACGGCTTATGAGAAATGCGTCCAGTATGATAAGGAAGGATTGTCTATAGAACCCATTTTTGGTTCGCTCTCTTACGAGACAGCTTATTCGGTGATCAAAGCCGACAACACCACTTTCGAAAAGAACAGCGGGTATAAAAGCGCGCAACAAGCGGTTGTATTAAAATATTGTACACTTCATCCTGAGAAAACATTGCCTACACTCCGGGATAACCCCAATATGCCTTTTGCAGACAGTCTCGTCAGAACACTTGATAAAAGGAAATATGCCGGGCAGTTGTACGATTTTGCACAGGCCAGCAACAGTCTCGGAAATGTGATCCGTAATATCACTGATGATATCTTCATAAAAACGATCGTGAAAATGGCCCGGAGCAAGAACGGGCAACAGTATTTCCCTTTCCTTGATAATATCGTGAACGGCAAAATGACCTTCGAGGAAGTAGATGCCGCCAAAGACGATTCTTTACTTTATTACAAACTGCTTGTAAAGACACAAATGGAATATTTCGGAAGGGCTATCAATAAAGACACAGCTTTTGAATATATGGCACTGCGGGAAAGGGTGGAAAGAAAGGCAAAAGAGAATTTTGTCAATATCATCAATGGTCTTCATAATGAGAATACTGAACTGCGGTTCAGATCGATTCAGCAACTGAGTGCAGAAGAACTCTATTATCTCGCAGTATCAGCCGACGGATCCATGTATACCTCCAGTTTTGTAAAAGGAGTGTACCCGCTGATGATGAAGAAAATAAATTACAAGGGAGATTCCTTACTGGCATCGCTTCATTTCGATAAGTACAGGAAATTTATAAAAATGACCGCGGGATTTAACATGCTGAGCAATTTCCTGGGAACATTCCCGGCAAAACGACTTACCGATGATGAAACGGATGCGGAAAAACTGATGAAAGCTTTTGTTGGTAAACTTGAGAGGGGTAACGGCCTGGAAGATGGTGTGGATGTAGCAGACTCCTATGCCAGCATCGTGGAGACGATCAAACCACTGGCCAACGAGATGCTGAAAAATGTAAAGATCAACCAGGAGCGCAATATTGCCGCCAATAATAAACGTGGGATGGCGATTTATAATATCCTGAATAATCTTTTTCTTTCGGCCGACACTTCCAATAAAATTGACCTGACCAAAGAACTGGGCATTCCACCGGTATATGAAGTTCCATTTAAAGCGCTGGCGATGGATAGTGGCAGGGTCACGATACAGGTATTTATTTATGGTGACAAAGACGGGATCGGGGTATTCCCCGGTATCCTGAATTTATTCAATACTCCCAACTGGAAGACCGATCGCAGCAATCCTCAATGGGTCACCGTGAGTTCAGTAAAAGGAAGCCCTGTTTCGATCTACCTCAACCGTCCGCTACCCGAGGAAACCAATGAAGATGCGAAAGCACAGGAAGCTTTGTGCAAATATCTTGAGACCAGTCATCTTCACCCGACGGTTACCGTCAACAGGGGGCATAGTTATAACGCGCCTTACACGATCGAGCAGATGTTTCCTACTTCAAAGATTGTTTTCATGGGTTCCTGCGGTGGCTACCGTATGATTCATGATATCCTGGAAAAAGCGCCGGATGCACATATTGTCGGCACCAAACAAATAGCAGATGTGCCTGTCAACAACCCCTTCTTAAAGCTCCTGGCGGAGAAACTGAGAGCAGGGAGTAATATTGAATGGATACCTTTCTGGAAAGAGCTTGACAAAATGGTGAGCGACGAGATCTTCGACGATTATGTACCTCCTTACAAAAACCTTGGAGCACTCTTTATCAAAGCCTACAAGATTGCAATGGGTGAATAGCGGGGATAAAATCGAATAATGACAGGAGGTCATTATTATCACCGTCTTCTGTTTAATTTTACGATTCTAATTACACCCACTTGTCAAAAGACAAAAAAAACTTTTTTGATTTTGCTTTATTGCGGAGAGTCTTTCACTATGCAGCTCCGTATAAGAAAAAATTTTACCTGTCCGTGGTACTGGCAGTCGTACTGGCAGCGATAACACCCATTCGCCCGTTGCTGATACAACTTACGGTGAATACCTATATCGCCAGGTCCATGACCGCCATGCTCATCAATATCACCCTGATCCAGGTCGGGCTGATAATCGCCGAGACCGCCATGCGGTTTCTTTTCTCTTTTACAACGGCGTTGCTGGGACAATCCGTCGTAAAGGATCTCCGGATTGCTACTTATAAAAAGATCATGGGGCTCAATCTTTCACAGTTCGATAAAACACCGATCGGGACATTAACGACGAGGACGATCAACGATATCGAATCGATCAATGATATTTTTTCCGACGGGCTGGTGCCGATCATCGCGGACCTGCTTTCTATCGTTTGCGTGCTGGCCTTTATGTTCTGGTCCGACTGGCAATTAACACTGATGGCGCTGATCCCTTTTCCTATTATTCTTATTGCGACCTATTATTTTAAAGAAAGCATCAACCGCTCTTTTTTTAAAGTGAGGAACGCCGTAGCAAGCCTGAATGCTTTTGTACAGGAACATCTCACGGGTATGTCCGTAGTACAAGCTTTCGCGGCGGAAGAAAGAGAAGCAGAAAAATTTAAAAATATCAATAAAGAACACCGGAATGCCAATATCAAAGCCATTTTCGCGTATTCGGTCTTCTTCCCTGTCGTCGAGATAGTACTGGCACTATCTATTGGGCTGATCGTCTGGTATGGTTCAGGTCAGAAAGCGCCTGCCGGAACTATCATGTCATTTATTCTATGCCTGAATTTATTATTCCGGCCCTTAAGAGTACTTGCTGATAAGTTCAACGTGTTGCAGATGGGGATCATAGCGGGTGAACGTGTATTTAAAGTACTCGATAACGAAGATTATATCAACAGGGAAGGAAATTATGCTCCTTCCAGGATTGATGGTAAGATTGAACTCGACAAGGTCTGGTTTGCTTACACGGGAGAGAACTACGTGCTGAAAGATCTTAGTTTCCGGGTGGCGCCGGGGGAAACGATTGCGATTGTTGGTCATACGGGCAGCGGTAAAACAACGATCATCAGCCTGCTGAACCGTCTTTATCATATCCAGCGGGGAGAAATAAAAATTGATGATGTCAGTATTGATGAGTACCAGCTGGATGCACTGCGAAAGAATATCGGGGTGGTATTGCAGGACGTTTTTCTTTTCTCGGGTTCGGTGATCGATAATGTTACATTACGGAACCCGGACATCCCGCGTGAAAAAGTGATCGAAGCGGCGAAACTGATCGACCTGCATGATTTTATCATGCGGCTCCCGGGTGGATATGATTATAATGTAATGGAAAGAGGGGCTACCTTATCGCTGGGACAAAGGCAATTGCTGTCTTTTGTCCGGGCTCTTCTCTACAATCCTTCGATCCTGATACTGGATGAAGCCACTTCTTCGGTGGATACTGAAAGTGAAATGCTGATCCAGCAGGCCATTGATAAACTGATCAAAGGCAGGACCTCCATCGTGATCGCCCACCGGCTGTCCACGATCCGGAAAGCCAGTAAGATCATCGTCCTGGATAAGGGTGAAATTGTGGAAATGGGCACCCACGAGGAATTGCTGCTCCGGGAGGGATATTATTTTAAGTTATACCAGCTCCAGTTCGATTCCAAAAGAGCCTGAACCTCACCTCTAAAGCATTAGCATCCAATTGAAAGAATCTTCCCAATCCCCATCTCCAGGAGGAGAGAGGGATTGGATAAATTACCCGTTTATTAACGGCATGTAACACGGGGTGAGGTTAGGTTTTTAAACCCTACCCCCTTATCTTTGCCGCAAATTTCAGGTTAGGTATGATCTCAGGACGTTTAAAATCCTTATTGGTAGCGGCTTTCAGCGTATTTTTTGCAGTGAATTCTTTGCCTGTTTTGGCCCAGCCAGGAGAGGGAAAAAAGGATACCACCGGGGAGGTGCAGGAAGGAGGGAAAAAGAAGAAATTATTTGATGCCAACGAAGTGATTTTTGGTCATATTATGGACGCCCACGAGTTCCATTTCCTCTCTTATAAATCCGGCGGTACCGACAAGCATGTCACCATTCCTTTACCTGTATTACTTTACTCGCCACAAAGAGGTTTCAGCAGCTTCATGTCATCCAGGTTCCATCACGGGGAGCATGAGTTCAAGGGTTATGCGATATTAACCGAAGAAAAGATAGCTGAGCTGAAACTGGATCCAAAAAAATTCAATATCGGACAGATCATCCCTGTTAAAGAAAATGGGGAGCTTGATACAGGTGTAAAAGTGTATGACTTTTCACTTACCCGCAACGTAGTGCAGATGATACTTGCCCTTACCCTCCTGGTATGGATCATGCTGGCGGTAGCCAAACGATATAAAAAAGGAGAAGGGGTTACTTCTGCACCAACAGGGATGCAGAACGCGATGGAGACCGTCATCAACTTTATCAAAGATGATGTAGCAAAACCAAACCTTGGACATAAATACCAGAAATACCTGCCTTACCTGCTTACTGTTTTTTTCTTTATTCTTATCAACAACATAGTTGGCCTGATTCCGGGCACAGCCAATGTTACAGGTAATATCACTTTTACCATGGTCCTGGCGGTGATATCTTTTATCGTCATTATGTTCAGTACCAACAAGCATTACTGGGGACATATCTTTAACCCACCGGTACCGATGGGAGTAAAACCTATCCTGGTCCCGGTTGAGATCCTGGGAGTATTTACCAAGCCTTTTGCATTGATGATAAGGTTGTTTGCCAACATGGTGGCCGGGCATATACTGATCATCTGCCTGATATCACTGATTTTTATTTTCGGGGCGCTGAATAAATATGTGGGGATCGGGTTTACCCCGTTGTCACTCGGGTTTACCATCTTCATCTATTTTATCGAGATACTGGTGGCATTCCTCCAGGCTTATATCTTCACGTTCCTGACGGCGGTATTCATCGGGCAGGCAATGGAAGGCGGGCATGATGATGTGGATGGTCATGCAGAAGAAGTAATTATTTAAGTTTTTTTTTAATCAATATAAAATCACAATTATGGATTTATTTCTTTTAGCAGACATGGCAAATGCTGGTGGTGCTATAGGCGCAGGCCTTGGTGCGATCGGTGCCGGTGTTGGTATTGGCCAGATCGGTAAAGGTGCCCTGGAAGCGATTGCCCGTCAGCCGGAAGCAATCAATGATATCCGTAGCAACATGATCCTTACTGCCGCCCTGGTAGAAGGAGCTGCGTTGTTCGCGATCATCATTGGTCTGTTGGCGATGGTGCTCTAAAAAACTACTGCATCCGAAGCACAGGGCGGAGGATGCAGTTCTTAAAACCCCTGTCCCCTAAAGGGAGACCTGAGTTTGAAGAGTCCGAAAGGATACTAAAAGTTCTTTATAGTTAAGTGTTTTGATGTAATCGCCTGTGGTACTACAATCATCGTCCCTTGCGTCGCACACTTGTACTGAATATCATTATTGAGCATTTGGAAATCATATTTCTACGGGAATCATTTTCAAATTTTCACATTAGCTAATTTTCAAATTGATTGTTTTATGCAATTACTTACACCCGCATTGGGACTGTTGCTCTGGACACTGGTCGCTTTCCTGGTCGTTTTTTTCATCCTGAAAAAATTCGCCTGGCCTGCGATTGTTGGAGGCTTGAAAAAAAGAGAAGAGACAATTGCTGAATCACTGGCGACTGCCGAAAGAGTGAAAGCGGAAATGGCACAGATGAAGAACGAGAACGAAGCTTTGTTGGCTTCCGCCCGTGAAGAAAGAGCCAAATTGCTCAAAGAAGCAAGAGAAACAAAAGATAAGATCATCAACGAAGCGAAGGAACAAGCAAAGACAGAAGCCAATAAAATAGTTACGGAAGCCCAGGCAGCTATCAACGCACAGAAAATGGCTGCGCTGACAGAAGTAAAGAACCAGGTAGGAAAACTGGTGATCGAAGTAAGTGAAAAAGTTCTGCGGAAAGAACTGGCGAATAAAGAAGCGCAGGAAGCCCATATCAAGGGGCTGGTGAACGAAGTAAAAATGAATTAAAAAGAAGCTGTTAGCTATTAGCTGTTAGCCATAAGGGGACTGCTAAGAGCTAAAGGCTAAGAGCTAAAAGCTATAAGATGCCGAATCCACGTTTAGCAACGAGATATGCGAAATCACTGATCGACCTGGCCATTGAAAAAGGTCAACTGGAAAAAGTATTTGCCGATATGCAATGGCTTAATGCTGTTTGTAAAAGCAACCGTGATTTTGTGAACCTGTTGCGCAGCCCGGTCATTAAGGGCGATACCAAGAAGAAGATACTCGAAGCGATTACTACGGGTCATATCAGCGAAATGACTGCAGGATTCAACCGGTTACTGATTACGAAAGGAAGGGAAAGTAACCTCCCCGAGATCAGCGCTGCTTTTATCAGCTCTTATAAACAAAAGAAAGATATACAGACGATCATGCTGACAACGGCTTCTCCTGTTACAGAAGAGGTTAAAAAAGCGATCATCGAACAGGTAAAGAAAACAGCGGGGTTCCAGCACGTAGAACTCGAAGAGAAGATTGACACGGACCTGATCGGTGGGTTTGTGTTGCAGGTAGGAGACAAGCTGGTGGATGCGAGCATCGCCTACGACCTGCGGTCGATCGCCAAGCAGTTTGAGAACAATGATTTTATTTATAAGATCAGGTAGTCCGGAGTCAGAAGTCCGGGGTCGGCAGGCAGAGCAGAATTATTGAATAAAGGGAAACGTCTCCGGACTTCCGTCTTCGGACTTCGGACAAAACAACGATAAACAATAAACAATAAACAACAAACGATAAACATTCTAACATGGCAGAGATTAAACCAGATGAAATATCAGCGATACTGCGCCAGCAGTTAAGCAACTTCAATGCTGCAGCAGACCTTGAAGAAGTAGGTACGGTGCTCCAGGTGGGTGATGGTATTGCCCGCGTATATGGATTGGGCAATGTGCGGTATGGAGAACTGGTGGAATTTGAAAGTGGTGTAAGGGCGATTGCCCTGAACCTTGAAGAAGATAACGTCGGTGTTGTTTTGATGGGAGAGAGCGGAGCTATTAAAGAAGGGTCAAAAGTAAAGCGTACCGGGAAGATCGCTTCTATTAAGGTTGGAGAAGGAATGGCCGGCCGGGTGGTCAATACGTTAGGTCAACCCATTGATGGTAAGGGACCGATCACCGGTGAATTATATGAAATGCCGCTGGAAAGAAAAGCCCCCGGGGTTATTTTCCGGGAGCCGGTAAAAGAACCTTTGCAAACAGGTATCAAAGCGATTGACGCAATGATCCCGATCGGACGCGGGCAACGGGAACTGGTAATCGGTGACCGCCAGACTGGTAAGACCGCTATTTGTATCGATACGATCATCAACCAGCGGGAATTCTTTGCAGCAGGCAAACCTGTTTATTGCATCTATGTAGCGATCGGCCAGAAAGCATCTACCATCGCCGGTGTGATGCAAACATTGACAGATGCCGGCGCTATGCAATACACCACGATCGTGGCGGCTTCTGCTTCTGACCCGGCACCCCTGCAATTCTATGCTCCCTTCGCAGGTGCGGCGATCGGGGAATTTTTCCGTGATACCGGCCGTCCCGCACTGATCATTTATGATGATCTTTCCAAACAGGCTGTTGCCTATCGCGAAGTATCTCTTTTATTACGCCGTCCCCCGGGTCGTGAAGCTTATCCAGGTGACGTATTCTATCTCCATAGCCGTTTGCTGGAAAGAGCTGCAAAGGTTATCAATGATGATAAGGTAGCTAAGAATATGAATGATGTTCCGGACAGTATCCGTCACCTTGTAAAAGGCGGTGGCTCCCTGACAGCGCTGCCGATCATCGAAACACAGGCGGGTGACGTATCTGCTTATATTCCTACCAACGTTATCTCGATCACGGACGGGCAGATATTTCTTGAAACAAACCTTTTCTTATCCGGCATACGTCCTGCTATCAACGTAGGCATCTCGGTAAGCCGTGTAGGTGGTAATGCACAGATCAAATCCATGAAGAAAGTGGCCGGTACACTGAAACTTGACCAGGCGCTTTACCGTGAGCTGGAAGCCTTCTCTAAATTCGGGGGTGACCTGGATGCTGCCACCAAGAATGTAATTGATAAAGGTGCCAGGAACGTGGAAATACTGAAGCAGCCTCAATACTCACCTTTCGCCGTAGAAAAACAGGTAGCAATCATTTATCTCGGAACAAACGGTTTATTAAAAGATGTAGCGGTAAAAAGAGTAAAAGAGTTTGAAGAACATTTCCTGATGGAAATGGATAACAAACTGCCGGATGTGATGGCGGAGTTCAAAAAAGGAAACCTGCCTGAAGACGGGTTGAAGAAGATGGTAGAACTGGCTAATGGATTGATCCCTCAATACAAAGCATAGTTAATTCCTTATCTATTTATAAGCGACCCGGTACCCGAGTCGCTTTTTTTTGTACTTACGGTAAACCGGCACACCCTAAAGCCGTGTAAGTATTTACCATTATTTCTATACTATTGTAAAAAACGACGGCTTCGTAAAAACTACAGCAAGTGGATTCAGAAGAAGGGTAATTACCCCGGAAATAAGCTGTATGTTTTACTTTTTCTAAATTTATTTTTAGCAATTTTGTTTTCATAGTCATTGATAATCAACACCAATCGTATAATTACTACAGAAAATACGGTAAATCTTGCGAAATAATCCGCGAAAAACTTGCAAGTAAAAAAACTGCGTAGTATGTTTGTCTCCGAATCGAACAATCCCTTAGAAAACGACGAAATCCGACCCCTGAAACATACCTCTCTAAAACGGGAATATACGTCCCGGTCTGTTTCAACTCACATAACGGCTTTCATTGCGATCGAAGGGCAGGTTCCCCAAAAAATAACCCGTAACCCTAAAACGAAAGTGATGAAAACATTTGTACTCTCTGCCGCAGTTCTCTTTGTAGTATTAACTTCCAAAGCACAGAGCTTTTCCGAAAATTTCAACAGTTCAACGGTCAGTAGCCTGACAAGCAGTTGCTGGGTCCTGAATGGTACGACTACTTCCAACCAGAATGGTGAGGTAATTGAAGGGACCAGTCTCTATACGGCCCCTGCGCCTAACAATAATGTCAAGGTCGATCTGTATACACCGATCCTGAATGTTGCTTCTACAAACACGACGGTCAGCTTTGATTATCAACTTACCCAGGCCCTCGGAGCAAATGCGCTCCGTATGATACAGGTTGGCCTGGTAAATCCTGCCGGTAATCTGGTAATCTTGAATAGTATTACTATGGACGCTAACACTCCTGCTTCTGTATTACAGTATGTTCATACGTTTTCCGCGATAGCTCCTGGTTATTACAGGGTGGTATTAAGGATCAGCGGTTCCAATGGTAATGGTAACATACGTATAATACTGGATAATGTGGTTGTTAACGGCGCTTCCCTGTATAGCACTGGTAGCTGTGATTTTAACCCGATCGTTGAAGGGACACTCCCTGTAAAATTAACATCTTTCACAGCGCAGTTGAACAACAGCAAGGTTGACCTTAAATGGGTTACTTCAACAGAGATCAACGCAAGTCATTTTGTGATCGAAAGAAGCTATAACGGAACTGACTTTACGGATATCGCCACTGTAATGGCTGCCGGTAACAGTACAACAGAAAAAATTTATTCGTATAGCGACAATACTGTTTCTTCTTTATACCAGGTTGCCTACTACCGCCTCCGCCAGGTGGATATCGATAGCAAAGCTGATTATTCATCTACACGGATCATCCGCACCGGGAAACAAGATCAGACAGCAATCAGCATCCTCTCTTTTCCTAACCCGGTAAGCAATGAACTGCGTGTTACGATACCGAACAACTGGCAGGGTAAGAAAGCTACTTATGAAGTTGTAAATGTAAGCGGCCAGGTAGCTAAGAAAATTGAAACAGGCAACAGCAGCCAGACCGAGACCATCAATGTGAGCAATATGGCTCCTGGTTTCTATATCGTAAGGGTTACCTGCGATGGCCAAACTGCCCAGCAGAAAATAGTAAAGCAATAAGCATATTTTGATAGGGGTTCCAGCCGTCCTGACTTAGTCGGGACGGTTTTTTTATTTAAAAATAATTTGGTTTATAATATAAACTACTTTATGTTTGTTGTTCAAACGGGTTTTGTATGCGGCGATTTACAATTGGATGGATCCTTATTTTTTTTTCCGGGCTTTGCCAGGTAGGATTCGCCCAGACGACTATTAAGGGGATAGTTAAGGACAATAAAAACAACCCGGTTGTCGGAGCCAGTGTTTCTATCAAGGATAGTTATGATGGTGCTACGGCGGATTCAACCGGGAGGTATTCTTTTAAAACAACTGAAAAAGGACAACAGGTATTGGTGATCTCCAATATTGGCTATAAATCTTTTGAACAGGCGATCAAACTGGAAACAGGTACCGTGACAGTTGATGCCACACTTAAACAGGAGATCAGCGAACTGACCGCGGTCGTTTTGTCGGCTGGCACTTTTGAAGCCAGTGACAGGAAAAAAGCAGCAGCTGTCCTGGACCCTATTGATATTGTAACTACTGCCAGTGCCAATGGCGATATCACCGGGGCTTTAAAAACACTTCCGGGGGCGCAACAGGTAGGAGAGAGTGAAGGATTATATGTTCGCGGAGGTACGGCCGCCGAAACAAAAACATTTATCGACGGCACACTGGTAAATAATTTTTTCTACAGCAGCGTACCTAATATTGCCCAGTTCGGAAGGTTTTCTCCTTTTATATTCAAAGGCACCGTATTCAGTACCGGTGGCTATTCCGCTTTATACGGCCAGGCCCTCTCTTCCGCCCTGATACTCGAATCCATTGACCTTCCTGAACAATCATCTGCCAATCTTGGTATTACCGTTTTAAGCGTCAATGCCGGCTACCAGCACCTGGCAAAGGATAAGAAATCGTCCTGGGGAGCCAGCTATGGTTACACGGATCTTAGCCTTGCCTTTGGCGTGATTAAACAAAAACAGGATTATTCCAAAGTACCCGCCTTTCATAATGCCGATGCTAATTTCCGGATCAAAACTTCCAAAACAGGTATGCTTAAATATTATGGCTACTTCAGCAGCAGTAAACTCGGGTTTACTACCAACAGTATCGACTCACTGAATTACCTGGACAAGTTCGCGATCAGCAACAACAATATTTACCATAACCTGGCCTGGAAAGAAAGCCTTACGAAGAAATGGAAACTGAATGCAGGGCTTTCTTATTCGAATAACAAGGATCATATCGACGGGGCGATGCAGGATATGAATAAAACAGATGTGGAACTGTCGGGACTGGAGTTCAAAAAATTCCATGTGGATACAAAAGGAAATTATTTCAATGCCAAGATCGTCCTTGAAAAAAAATTGAAAGGATTAAATGCTCTCCGGTTTGGTTCCGAGTATAATTACAGCAATGATAAGCTGGTCTATACTGCCTATAACGGGCAGCAATACCCATCCGGGCTGGAAGAACACATCAAGGCGTTTTTTGCAGAAGGAGATGTGTATGCTACCAACGACCTGGCGGTAAAAGCAGGGTTCCGTTTTGAACACTCTTCCATCCTGGAAAAAACCAATATTGCACCCCGGCTTTCCCTTGCCTATAAACTGGGGAAAGGGAGCCAGGTCTCCCTGGCCTATGGTATCTTTTACCAAAACCCCGAACGAAAATATCTCCCTTCTCCCAACGAGTTGGACTTTATGAAAGCTACTCATTATATTGCCCAATACCAGAAGGTCTTCAACCAGCAATCATTCCGGACGGAGATCTTTTATAAAAAGTATGAGCGGCTCGTTAAAACAGGGGTTGTCGGTTTTACCGACGCAGCAATTAATAACAAAGGCTTTGGCGACGCAAAAGGCATTGAATTCTTCTGGAGAGATAAAAAAACGATCAAAAACCTCGACTACTGGATCTCTTATTCCTTTCTTGATACCAAAAGAGATTTTCTGAATTTCCCGTTCGCTATCACACCTAATTTCGCGGCAAAACATACCGCTTCTCTTATCGTGAAGAAATTCGTACAAACGATCAAACTGAATATTAACCTGGCCTATAACTATGCGAGCGGGCGCCCATATTATAATATAGGCTTTGACGGTACACATTACAAATTCAATGACCGGGGAACCATTCCTGACTACAATAATGTGAGTTTCGCATTGAATTACCTGCCTTCGATCGGGAAGAAAGATGCCAAATCGTTTGCGGTGTATGTATTCCAGGTAAGCAATATCTTCAACTTCAAACAAACCTACGGCTACCAGTATTCTTATAACGGCTATAGGAAAGAAGCAATAGTACCTTCGTCCAGGATGTTCATTTTTATCGGGGCCTTCATCAGTTTTGGTACTGACCGGAGTGATGAAGTGATCAATAACGGGCTATAAAATTATTCAGAACTATTTATAAAACCTATCACACTAAATAATCTATCATGAAAAAAGTATCATTTATCCTGATCGCCTCGTTGATGGCGGTAACCGTAATGGCGCAAAGCGAGAAATATGTAAAAGCTATGGAGGCCCTGGTTGTAGCCGTAGATACTACCCATACCCAGGACGGTCTCACCGACCTGGCCAATTCTTTTGAGCGGATCGCGAATGCCGAAAAAACACAATGGCTGCCGTTCTATTACGCTGCTTTGTGTAATATCAATAAGGCCAATATGTATTTTCAGATAAAAGAAGTGGATAAGATCGATCCGCTGATGGATAAAGCGGAGCCCATGTTGAAAAAAGCGCAGGAGCTGGAAAAAAATAACTCCGAACTATTTTGCCTGGAAAAAATGTATAACACGGGCAGGATGATGGCCGACCCGATGAGCCGTTATATGACCTACGGCACTGCAGCCGCACAGGCCCTGCAGAGTGCCAAAGGATTAAACCCGGAAAACCCAAGAGTTTACCTGCTCGAAGGAATTGATAAATTTTATACACCGGAACAGTTTGGTGGCAGCAAAACAGAAGGAAAGAAGTTGTTCCAGGAAGCCAGTAAAAAATTTGAAACTTTTAAGCCTGCAAGTTCTATTCACCCGAACTGGGGGCTTGGTCAAGTGAAATATTTCCTGACGCAGGAATAATATTCCCGGGCAGCTTGTTTACCGGCTGCGCGGTTTTACATCATGCAGCAGGGCTGCACAAACAGACGGGTATGGAAGAAAAAAAACTAACCGAAAAAGAAAGCCTTGAGCTCATCGCCACGATGATCAACCAGGCGAAAGATTCCAAACATGATACCGGCATGAGTGCAATCATGTGGGGCGTCGTTATCAGTATCTGTGCCCTGGAAAAACTGGCCGAACTACAATTTGGGTTTAAATCGCCCGTGGATATCTACTGGCTTACTTTCCTGGCCATCGTCCCGCAGATCTTCCTATCGATCCGGGAAAGAAAAGAACGAAGGGTAAAAACCTATGATGATATCTATATGGGTTGGCTCTGGCTGGCTTTCGGGATTAGTATCTTCCTGATGATCTTTATTGTTAATGCCATGTTCCGTGGCTGGGAACCCGTTGCAGCAGAATATAACAAGTTAACAGGGCATGTTTCCCCGTTCCTGTTACGTGAATATATTGCACCGCTTTTCCTGTTGCTTTACGGTATCCCCACTTTTATTACCGGTGCGGCCTGTAAGTTCAGGCCCATGTTATGGGGTGGGCTGCTTTGCTGGGCCTGTTGCATCATTACCATCTTCACAAGTCTTAAAATTGATTTATTGCTAACGGCATTCTCAGCTGTTTTCGCCTGGCTGGTACCCGGCATCATCATGGAAAGGGATTATAAAAGAGCAAAACGGGAATTAGCGCAGGCACATGTTTAAAGAACTAGATCCCATATTACACTCCCAGCTAAGACTGGCTGTTATGTCGCTCCTTATCAGTGTGAAAGAAGCCGAGTTCACATTTATCCGCGAGAAGACCAATTCCACAGCAGGGAACCTGAGTGTGCAGATCCAGAAATTAAAGGATGCCGGGTATATTGACGTGATCAAACAATTCAAGGACAATTACCCGCAGACCATTTGTAAAATAACCAAACCAGGGATCAGGGCTTTCGAAGAGTATGTTACCAATCTCCAGTCTTACCTTGGCCGGGGATCGTGATCCCCGGCGCTGACAGATAATTACATTATTTTATTGCTTTATAAATTTACCGGAATACCGCGTGTTGCCGTCGGAAAGACCAACGATATACGTCCCGCTTTTCATAGCGGCCGGAACAGGGATACTCAGTATATTGATTCCTTTGCTGCTGTTCATTTTTTGCTGTATTAGCACATGGCCGCTCATATCTGCAACAATGATGTCCATTGACTGGCTGGTTGCTGATTCGAAACGCATTGTCAATCTATCACTCACCGGGTTATTAAGAATGGTGAAGGAGCCCTTCATTTCTTCTTTATTCTCAAAAATGAGCGAAGAGGAATACTCCACTTTACCACTTTTATTAAATATCCTTAACCGGTAGATTCCTTTACCTGCGATTGGCGCAGTGCTGGTGAAAGAATACTCTTCATGACCTTCTTTACCGCTGGCAGTAACAATGGCTACCCTGGTAAAATCAATTCCATTACTGCTTCTTTCCACTTCGAACCGGGTGGCTTCTTCGTTGGCTTCTGTCTTCCAGTTCAAGGTTACAAGCTCTTTCTCCTGGCTTCCGGTGAACGAGATCATGTTGACCGAAAGGACTAGTGCATTAGGGATGAACAAAATCTTATCGAGACAGCCTGCATTGGTTTTAACGGCTATCAATACATGCGCTGTATAAGGATAGAATTTTGTATAAAAAGGACCATCGCTGAGAACATTTTCCGTATTGGATTCAACGTAGCTATCTGTTGCATCCAGTACACCGGAACTGGCGCCAACATCCGTGTAAACCTGGAGTTCAATAGGAAAATAACTCGCAGGCGCACCCACTACATCATAGTTCACTGTGGAACCCGTAGCAGCTGTACCACGGGAAATAGCGGCGGAAACAGAAACACTTCCGGCACTTGATGTTAAGCTGCCATTACTGGCTTTTGGAGTATGTTGTTTGGAAGAACTTGATTTTTCCCAGGTCCCACAGGCGCCGTCCATATCACGGATATATCCATTATCACTTCCGGTCTCCTGGGTAGTACTTTCCACCGGTAAGGTTCCATAACCGGTAAACGTGATGGTAAAATCTGTGGAAGCAGCTGACATATCTACAAATAAAGGAGGCATATTAACGATCACGGTCAAAACTGTAGCACTTCCACCGGTTCCGCCAATGAAGGAATTGATCAGCTGACCATTATTGTAAAGGAATATAGAATAAGAGGCACCACTTCCTGTTCTCCTGTAAAAGAAATCATTAAAATTGGCTGGTAAAGCGACCTGGTCATAAAAAAGATTTCCATCGAAGGGGTTCGCAACACCCTGTACCCATTTTTTCAGGGATCCCTGGTTGGCTGCTAAAGCTGCATCATTCCAGTTGAAATCAGAAGCTGTCGAATTCGTGTGTCCCTGGTAATTAAAAGGAATGGCGGCCGATCCTACAAAAAAACCCCTGGCAGCAACACTCATATTGGGCAGGTCGAGGACATAAAACCCGCGCTGACCAGAAATATCAAAGAAGGTCACCATGGTAATGTTATTTACTGAAAAGCTGGCATTAGAGGGGTTGGTATTGTATAGCTCGAAAAACTCGTGGTTACCAGAGCTGGGGTCTGTATACAATTCATTTAATACAACCTGTGTACTTGCTTTTTCAGATGCAAGAAGGCATACTGCCGTTAATAGGGTAAAGATTTGTTTCATTTTCTTAGGGTTGAATCGGGTTACTGCTCGTGCAGATATACTATTCTTAATACGAATAAATACGGTATTCGAAAATCGACAAAAATAACAAGTGATCTTTTTTGAAAACGCCAATACAGGTGAGGGAGAAAAGAAGGGTTTAACCGGTACGGACGCTTAACGTAGTTTTTCGGGGATATTTGTGACTTCCGGTATAAATCTACTATAGAGTTTTTACTGTTGCAAGCTTTTTGAAATATATATTTTTACGTTACGCTAAAAAGCTCGTTTTCAATAAAACCCTGTAATGTACGGTGGGAGAGGGCTTCGTAGATTTACGAATTTCAATTTTTTCCAGGAGAATTGATACGGGTTGTTTTTTTCGGATACCCTTTTCTGCTGTGTAAACTAATAAAACAACCCCCGTAAATTTACGAAGATCATGATGCAGGTATAACCAACAGCGCGGGATCCTGCGGAAGAATACACTGTTTTTACCCGATGAATCATCCTGGTAGAACTACGTATAAAAGAGAAAGCCCTTTGGAAAAAGGGCCTCATTCTCAGTTGGTACTCTAAAGTGTATGAAAGACTTAACGAAGATCAGTACCCCTCAAATATTTTTTAGTACGT
>JBDSBR010000025.1:0-58311 GCA_039921505.1 Chitinophagaceae bacterium | reverse complement strand
ACCCTGTAATGTACGGTGGGAGAGGGCTTCGTAGATTTACGAATTTCAATTTTTTCCAGGAGAATTGATACGGGTTGTTTTTGTCGGATACCCTTTTCTGCTGTGTAAACTAATAAAACAACTCCCGTAAATTTACGAAGACTATGATGCAGGTATAACCAACTGCGCGGGATCGTCCGGAAGAATACCCCTGTTTTGCCCAAACAATCCTCCTGGTAGAACTACGTGTAAAAGAGAAAGCCCTTTGGAAAAAGGGCCTCATTCTCAGTTGGTACTCTAAAGTGTATGAAAGACTTAACGAAGATCAGTACCCCTCAAATATTTTTTAGTACGTATGGGTTGTAAAGCAAACTGTGGTTGAGGGGTTGCTTTTTTCGGGCGTACTATTTTTTCAACTACTTTTTTAAGACGATTGTATTCCTGTTGCCATATTTTCTTTACAGAACCAGCCATAGGTTTATTTTTTAAACGTTAGGGTTAATTTCTACCACCCGGGAGTATTCCGTTTCCCGGTTCTTATTAATGACCTTGATGCGGTAAGCTATCTTTTGGTTGCCGGCTTTTTCATAAAACTGGTAACTGCCATTCTCCGCTTTATCGGTGCCAAATACAAGCGCGGCCAGGAAGAAATGCTTTCCATCCGTACTTTTCTCCACTTCAAACTGGTCGGCAGTTTCATTTTGGCTTACCTCCCAGTTCAATACAACTTTATTATTACTGATACTGGCATTAATAGTAAGAACCTTTGCAGGAATAGCCGGCTGCGGCACTGGTAGGGGGCTTGTAAAAGGGGTGATTCCTCCAATATCGGACGATTGATAACCAATCCTTAGAAGTATGAGAATTATTAAAGTAACTGATTTGATCATTTCTTAGGGTTTTGTTCCGGTTCTGCCGGATAGTCAAAGGGCCCACAGAAATATTGGATGTAAGTTTCGGCTGAGAGAATTATACCAGGAAGCTATTGTAAACTGTCTGTACCTGAAGAAGAAACGCGGAGGTCAGGTACGGATGTTTATCGTAGTTTTACCAGGGTATATGTGGTTTTCCGAATCGAAAACAAACCTACTGACTGGCGCTTGTAATTGCAAGTCTTTTCAAATAAATATTTTCATAAAGCATCAAACAGGTCAGCAAAAAGATGATCCCTTTACTAGTTTTGCCCTAATAATCAATCATGAGTGTGATCATACAGGTAAGGCATCTTACCAAAGATTTTAAGGATGTAAAAGCGGTGAATGATCTTTCGTTCACAGTTGGTGCCGGGCAGGTCTATGGTTTCCTTGGACAAAATGGCGCAGGTAAATCTACGACCATCCGGATGCTGCTGACATTGATAAAGCCCAGTGCCGGGGAAATTGAAATTTTCGGTATGAACCTGCGGCAGCATCGCAGGGAAATTTTGCGACAGGTGGGAGCGATCATTGAACGGCCTGATCTTTATAAATACCTGACAGCGCTGGAGAACCTCCGGATTTTTGCGGCAATGAGCGGCGTGAAAGTCACCGAAAAAAAATTAATGGACCAGTTATCGATGGTAGGGCTGGCAGAAAGGGCCCACAGTAAAGTAAAGACTTATTCACAGGGAATGAAACAACGACTGGGTATCGCAACTGCGCTGGTGCATGATCCCCGCCTGATCATCCTGGATGAACCTACCAATGGGCTGGACCCGCAGGGAATTGCCGATGTAAGAAACCTTATCCTTTTATTGAGTAAGGAAAGGAAGAAAACACTTCTGATTTCCTCCCACCTGCTGAGCGAGATGGAACTCATCGCTGATTCCATGCTCATCATTGACAAAGGGAAAAAATTGGTGGAGGGAAAAGTGAATGAACTTTTTGACCCGGCAGAGACGATCGTGGAATTGAAGACGACCGACGATGCGGCAGCGTGGCAGCAATTACAGCAATCAGGCCTGAAAAAATTCATCTCGGGAAAAAGAAACGATTGCCTGTTGCTTAAACTGCACCGGAACGAAGTCCCGGGGCTGATGAAAGAACTGGTACAAATGGACATCAACGTGATCTCCCTTCATTCAAAACATTCACTGGAAGATTATTTTTTATCCTTAACCTCGGGGAAGGAATATGTTTAAAGTTTCACATTTAATGATGAATGTTTACTTACCTCAAAATGTTTCCACTGGCAGGGGAATAGGTTGTGTTGAGAACAACCTTAAACCTCAAACCTTAAACCTCAAACCTTTGTATGTGGAAGCTGTTAAGAATTGAGTTATTTAAAATTTTCAAACGACCCCGTACGTATATTGCTTTCGGGGCTATCGCTGCCATCGTATTCCTGATCCAGGTCGCATTAAAATTTGATGGCAAGTCCTATATCGACCTGTTGCTGAACAATCTTAAAGATTCTTTTGATATCAGCGATGATTTCAGGAACAAATTGCTGAATGGCTACCTGATCTGTTTTGTGATCCTGAATACGCTGCTGATTCAAATGCCTTTGCTGATAGCGCTGATCTCGGGAGATTCGATTGCCGGCGAAGCCAATATGGGCACGCTCCGGCTTTCGCTTACCAAACCGATCAGCCGTACGCAATATATGCTGGTGAAATTTGCAGCTTCCGTGATCTATACACTGGCACTGCTTTGCTGGATGGCAGTGCTGGCCTTATTTGGCAGCATGCTCATCTTTGGTACCAATGACCTGGTGGTCCTTCGTTCAGAAGGGATCGAACAGATGAAAAGCTTTGACGTATTGTGGCGATATTTCGCTGCCTTTGGTTATGCGGCAGTGGCCCTGACTACCGTTTCTGCGCTGGCTTTCCTGCTGAGTGTCTTTGCAGAAAATTCCATCGGTCCTATTATTGCCACGATGAGTATCGTGATTGTGTTTACTATTCTCTCGGAAATGAATATCCCCATTTATGACCAGACGGTGAAACCTTATCTTTTTACCTCGCATATGGTGGCCTGGAAGGGATTTTTTTATGTAAAGGCAGATGCGGAAGGCACCACGATCAACGGGAGTATTGAAAACCTCCCGGCAATTTTGCGGAGCCTGGGCATCCTCCTGGTCTATATTATCGTCTTTTTCAGCACCGCGGTGTGGGTATTCCGGAGAAAAGATATCCTGACTTAAAAAAATGACTATGAAAAAACTGTTTTTATTTTTTGTGTTGCTTAACAGCTGGATGATCGTGGAGGCACAAACCGCCGAGGAGATCGTGAACAGGGTGAAAGCGAAGCTGGAAAAAGTGAATGATTACGAAGCGAAGGGTAAAATGAAGACCAATGTCATCTTTATCAAAGCGCCGATAGCTACGGTTAAAGTGTACTACAAAAAGCCCAATAAGCTCCGGATCAACAATGAAAGCGGGATCTCTTTTATTCCCAAAGGTTCCGTGAACATCAACCTGAATAATATTTTTATCAATACGACAGGTTTTGATATGATTGATATGGGGAAAGAGGCCGGGACCAACCTGCGGGTTATCAAATTGCTTCCCAAAGATGAGAATTCGGATGTGGTATTGTCCACTCTTTATATTGACGAGACACAATCCCTTATCAAAAAAGCAAAAACTACTACCCGTGAGAACGGGACTTATGAACTCGAAATGAGTTATGGAAAGTATGCGGAGTACGGGCTGGCCGATAAAGTGATCTTTTCCTTTAATACGAAGGATTATAAATTACCCAAGGGTATTACGTTTGACTATGATGACGGAACCAGGAAAGACAGCAACCCCGATAGGCTGAAAAACAAAAAGGGAAAAGTAGAGATTGTTTATTCCAGCTACGTTATTAATAAAGGGGTGCCTGATGCTGTGTTCAAGTAGTCAGATATCAACACAGAGAGACAGGGGCACAGAGAAACACAGAAGACTTGTTCCGGTAACGATTCTCTGTGTAACTCAAAAACGCTGTGGCTCTATGTTAAATCAAATTTCTTAGGAAATATCTGCTTACCCCTCATCAATTATTTCATCTTTGGCGTTGGCCAGTATGGCCGGGGTCATTTTACGCAAAGGATTCATCCGGCTTTCTGTATAACCGTTACGCCGGTTGATGATATCGATACATTCAAAAACAGCCGTTAAGAAAGAAGAGTTGTCTGCTTTATTCTTCCCGGCAATATCAAAAGCAACTCCATGATCAGGGGAGGTTCTTACACCCGGCAAACCGGCGGTAAAATTCACTCCCTCTCCAATCGCTAAAGCCTTAAATGGAATCAGGCCCTGGTCGTGGTACATAGCCAGCACGGCATCAAAACGTTCAAAACTCCGCCGGGCAAAGAAAGCATCAGCGCTGTAAGGACCTACCACCAGCATATTATTATTCTTGGCTTCTTTGATAGCTGGGCGTATAATCGTTTCTTCTTCATTACCGATCAGGCCTTCATCACCGGCATGGGGATTTAGACCTAATACAGCGATACGTGGTTTATCAATACCAAAATCTTTCTGGAGACTCTGGTGCATAATGGCCAGTTTGCTGAGAATTTTTTCTTTCGTGATTTGTGTGGCAACCTCTGCCACGGGTATATGTTCAGTGACCAACCCAACGCGGAAATCACCGGCACACATCATCATGACCACGTCATTGACAGCAAAAATATTTTTTAAATAGGGCGTATGTCCTGCAAAACTGAATTCGGGTGATTGAATATTCTTTTTATGGATCGGCGCCGTAACCAGTCCGTCGATCTGTTTTTGTTTCAATGCCGCTACGGCAGTCTGCAGGGAGAGCACTGCATATTTGCCCCCTGTATCACTGAGTTGGCCTGGATTGATAGCCACATCTTCCTCCCAGCAATTAAAAAGATTGACCTGTTTGGCATTGATACGGGTAAACTCTTTCGTGTTCTGGTAATTGAACGTATTCTCAGAAACTGATTTGCGGTAAAAGTTTATGACTTTGTTAGAGGCAAAGATCACGGGAGTGCAAAAATCAAGGATACGGATATCAGAAAAGGTTTTAATGATCAGCTCGATGCCAATCCCGTTCAGATCGCCGCAACTGATCCCGATTACTGGTTTTATCTGGCTCATTGTTATACTTAAACAGTAAAAATACAGTTTTTAAGGCGATTGGTAATGGTAAATACAGGGATTAGCGGGACCGGTAAGCCGTGTCTGTCAGTGTTTTCATAAAAGCTACCAGGTCGGCCTTCTCTTTTTTATTAAGCTGGAGTTTGTCAAAGGGAAGTGACTGGTTGGCCGGTGCGATATGCAGACCTTTCCCACCACCATCATTGTAAAAAACGATCACTTCTTCCAGCGTGGAGTAAACACCGTTGTGCATATAAGGAGCCGTTAATTCGATATTCCTCAGTGTAGGAGTTTTAAAAGAAAATTTATGGATCACCGAACGGGTGAATGAATATTTTCCCGGGTCGTCATCCAGTTCCGCCGGATTCTTGTTCGTTGTTTTAGGTACACCGAGCACTTCGGATTCTGTTTCAGTAAAGACCGGGGGAACCAGCCCATTAAAAAGGGGAATATAATGACAGGTTGCGCATTTGGCTTTTCCCGCGAAAAGGTTAAAGCCGTTTTTTTCTGCTGCATTCATTTTCCTTTTGTCACCGCGCATATATTGGTCAAAACGGGAATTAAGCGCTACCAGCGAGCGGAGATAAGAGGAGATCGCGTTGGCAATTATATAAGGAGTTATTGGATCTTCCTTGTCCGGGTAGGCGCTGCGAAAAAGAGATGCATATTCAGGTGATCGCTTAAGGTCGCCAGCAGTTTTTCCCAGTGATCCTTTCATTTCAGACACATTGTGTACTACTTCATCCAGTTGGTTTTCCAGGATATCCGCACGGCTGTCGTAAAATTGTTTTGTCTGTAGCGCCGAGTTCAGCAGGGTAGGAGTATTACGGGCCAGTATCGTTTTGTTATCAAGACCCAGCGCTGTTTTTCTACCGTCCGTAAAAGCCTTGCCTGGCAGGTGACAGGAAGCGCAGCTTCTGGTTTGATCACCGGAAAGCAGCGGATCTGAAAAAAGTTTTTTCCCCAATTCAATCCGTTGTGGAGTGGGTGCATAATCCTGGCCGGGAGAATAAAAACTGGTATTAAATGCGTCCGGGTCGAAGATGGACCTGGCATCGAAATTGACCGGGTTATTTCCTTCAGGGATACCGATGTTCAATTTTTTCCTGGCGGCCAGGAGTTGCTTATAAAGCGGATCGATATAAATGGTAATAAAACTGAGCCGGTCAAAACTGTTGAAAGAGGAGTGATTGGCAAGATAATCGCTACATTTTTTAATCAATATAAATAAAGGAGCAAGTTCCGCTTGTTCTTTTTGGCTTAGATTTTTCTTAAACAAAGCGAGAAGTTCGCTGCTCCCTTCCAGGCTGGCTTTTGCTTCCACCAGTGAATATTGAGCAAGAGGAGAATCGAAACCTGTTATCCCCATGGTCATTACCCTCAGCAGGGAGGACCTTACAGCATCCCACATCAATTCTTTACTGAATTTATAAGCCCTGTCTGTTTCCTTTTCCAATCGTTCGATGACAGAAAGCATATCGCTGGCCAGTAGCGCCATCTGTGCAGGAGAATTGTTATTCCAATTGCTGAACAACACCTGCTCAATCGCCTGGAAACCGGCCGGGGCAATAATATTACCGGGGTGATCTTCTTCCACTCTTTCGAGCGCAGGATTATTCAGGAAAAAAGTTTCGTACCGGTTAAAGTACTCTGTTATAACAGCAAGTTTTTTATAGGCAAGTCTTGCTGCATAGAACTGTGCCAATAGCGATGGACGCCCGGATTTTTTCCGGCAGCCGTCCCGGAAAAAGTGTAATTTTTTTTTACATGTTTCTAATTGCTCCTGGTAGTGTTTGTCGACATCTGTAGAAAAAGAAACGGGTTCGTAGTGCAATAAAATAGCCGGCATGAAAATAATAAATGCTGCAATAGTGGGAGTAATTATTCTAGTGATTTTTACCATTTTTAAAAATGATTTGTACACCGTCTTTTTCCTGCATACCTGAGTTCCAGCCTAAAATACATTCCTTTTAGGTATTTGCACTTATGTTTTTTACGTCAACGAATTAGTTCAAAAAAATAAGCCTTGCTTTATTATATAACAATATTCACTTTTATATTGAAATTACCAACATCCGATCTTATGAAACCACCCTTTACCCTGAGATTAACAGTATTGTTTTTGC
Source organism: Chitinophagaceae bacterium (assembly GCA_039921505.1). Classification (GTDB taxonomy): domain Bacteria; phylum Bacteroidota; class Bacteroidia; order Chitinophagales; family Chitinophagaceae; genus JJ008. Next base: position 51,171 of record JBDSBR010000025.1, on the reverse strand, counting down.
TACTAAGCTGGCAACAGGCACCTGTGTTTTCACAAACGATTACACGCGGCGCTTATCTCCAGTCAGGCGGGCAAACCTCCATCAAAATCCACTGGCGTACAAACGTGGCCAGTAATTCAAGAGTACGCATAGGCAGCTCTTACCTGGCTTCAGGACTTTACGCTACCGTTGTAGACGATGCCAGTTCTGTTACAGAGCATATTGTAACCGTATCAGGGCTGACAGCAGATACCAAATATTTCTATAGTATTGGTACCAGCACTACCGTAATCCAGGTAAGTGCGAGTAATTTTTTCACTACTCTTCCTTCAGCGACGCCGAACAGGAAAATAAGGATTGCAGCATTTGGTGATTGCGGCAAGAACACGACGAATAACTCGGCGGGTGTAAACGGTGTTACCTACCAGTCGGAATCGCTTACCCGTTACCAGACTTACCTGGCAAGTAACAGTATCGATGCGCCGGATGCGTGGCTCCTACTGGGTGACAATGCCTATAATGCAGGTACAGATGCCGAGTATACCAGTAATTTTTTTGGTACCTACGGCGCTAATATTTTACTCAACCACAAATTGTATCCTACACCCGGGAACCATGATTATGCCAACGATCCGACCCGCCAGGATGACCATGCGGTGCCTTACTATTCGATTTTTGATCTTCCGGGTGCCGGTGAACTTGGTGGCGTGGCTTCGGGCAAGGAGGAATACTATTCGTTCGATATCGGCAATATCCATTTCCTTGCACTTGATGCCTATGGGGAAGAAGCGAACAAAAGAATCTATACTGCCGGGAGTGCCCAGGCAGCCTGGGTACAGAGTGACCTGGCAGCCAACACCAAAAAGTGGGTCGTTGCTTACTGGCATCACCCTCCTTACACGATGGGGAGTCACAACTCAGATTCGGAAGGAGAACTGATCTCGATGCGCTCGAATTTTATCAGCATCCTGGAAAATGCAGGTGTGGACCTGATCATCAATGGTCATAGCCATGACTATGAGCGGTCCTATCTTATTAAAGGTCATTACGGCCTGGAAGCAACTTTCAGCGCAGGCACTCATGCAGTGAGTACTTCAAGCGCTAAGTATACCAGCAATGCCACCTGTCCCTATGTTTATAATTCAAGCCCTGCTAACCACGGAACCGTCTATGTAGTAGCAGGTTCAACGGGCGCCAGTGGCAACACCCAGGCAGGATATCCGCATAATGCGTTTCCTTATTCAGTAAATGACGGCGGGTTCTTTTATTTTGAAGTAGACGATAACCGTCTTGATGCAAAATTCATCCGTCGTGATGGTACAACCTTTGACAATTTTACCATCATGAAAGATGTCAACACTACCACCAATTATACAATACCCAATGGCGGGTCACAGCAGTTGACGGCCTCCTGGCCACAAACGGGAAACTATACCTGGACGGCGACTTCCGGAACAACGCGTTCAGTATCGGTATCTCCCTCTTCCAATACCACAACCAATTATACGGTTACGGATGCGTTCGGCTGCGTTACCGATCAATTTGCCGTAACCACTTCCAATACCCTGCCTGTATCCTTGCTTTCTTACAGTGCTGCCCTGGTCGACAGGAAAGTTATAATGAAGTGGTCAACCTCGTCCGAGATCAATGCAGACTATTATACCGTTGAACGTTCTTCCAATGCAATAGATTATACTGCTATTGGAAACGTACAGGCAACCGGTACTGCTTCTACTGTTCAATCCTATTCATTCACCGATGAGCTCCCGCTTCCGGGAACCAGTTTTTACCGGTTATCACAAACGGATGCAGATAATCATAAGCAATATATCGGGGTGAAAAAAATAGATAATTCACATACGGCAACCTTTGATGTAAAAACCATTTCAACCTATAATAACACACTGACCTTGCAGATCAGTACGGCTGCTGCCGGCTTCTATGAAGTACAGGTTTATGACCTGTCAGGGCGGAAATGGAAAACAGAATCAGCCAATTTTGGCCCGGGTATGTCACGTAAAGAGATCCGTCTGAATAAAGGTGTGTATATATGGAAAGTTCAGAACGAAAAAGGAGAATCGCTGTCACAAAAAGTCAGCATTCAGTAGTGGAAGAATAAACGCGGTTCTATGAAGCAAAAGATTTACCTGTACCTTTTATTGTTGATTGCCGGATCCGGGGTGAAAGCCCAGGTGATACGGCCTTTTGCTGCCCGTTACTATAACTCATCGGTCCGGGGTAATATCGCTTATGTGTCAAACAGCATTATCTCCACATCGGGTATCGGCTCAGGCAACCCTGGCACAGGAGAAGTTCCGCCTGCCGGAACTTCAAAAGATAATGCAGGCACGGCAATTAATATAGACATGGATGGTAGCAGCACGCTTCCGGCTACCCTTATCAGTTATGGGTCTTCCTGGCGTTTCCATGATACGGTGACCACAGCGGTAGTAGGAACGGGGCGGTTAAATAACTGGAACCAGTCTTCCTATATCGATACCTGGTGGCGACTGGGCAATGCGGTAATTCATTATAATGATGCCGGGACCACGCTTGCGAATAATCCCGGTAATGCCACCTACCCGACTACTTATTTCAGGAAAACATTCAACATTCCTTCGGTAGCGACGTATACTGATTTTACGATCAATTTAAGAAGAGACGATGGTGCTATCGTATATGTGAACGGTGTTAAAGTATATGCGGATGCTTTTCTTGCTGCGCCTATCACTTACCTAACCCCGGCAGTACCTGCAACGAATATTGAAGGCGCCAATGAATATGTGACGATACAGGTAGCGGCTTCAAAATTTGTATCCGGTAATAATACTATTGCCGTTGAGGTACACAACCAGACAAACACTTCAACCGCGAATATCCGGGATATGCTTTTTGACCTGGAGTTTTTGGGCAACTACGCGAATACAACCTTTAACTCTTCTACCGCGGACCTCGGCCTTCCTTCCTGTTCTAATATATTGTGGGCAGGATTGTACTGGGGCGCCGACCAGGGCACAAGCGGTACAGACAGTGCCTGGATCACGGGTGATGCGGAAAAAACGATCAAGTTAAAGATACCGGGCAGCGCCAGTTACACACTTATTAATTCACAGCAAACCAACCAGCATAGTCTTGCGTGGTCAACAGCAGGTTTTAACCATACAGGGTATTTATGTTTTGCAGATATTACTGCATTGCTGAATGCAACATCACCCAATGGTACTTATGAGGCGGCTAATGTACTGGGCCCGATTGGTGTCGTGAATGGCTGCGGCGGCTGGACCATCGTGGTAGCGTACTCCAACCCTTCCTTACAACCCAGGAATCTAACTGTATTTGATGGGGCGGTGATCATTAACCTGGGTGACCCGTCCGTTGATGTGCCTATCACCGGGTTCCTTACGCCTCCTTCCGGTACAGTTAGTTGCGAATTAGGTTCCGTGGTATATGACGGAGACAGGTCCTCTTCTGACTCTTTTGCTTTTAAACAAAGCGGCGCAGCCAGCTTTTATAACCTGGCTACAACCACTGTTCCACTTAACGGGTTGAATGATGCCTGGAACAGTAAAATATCTTATAAAGGAACAGTGGTCACTACGAGAAGCCCGGCGTTTAATAACACACTTGGGTATGACGCTTCCATTTTTGATCTTCCCAACACGGGTAACCTGCAACTGGGGAATAATAAATCATCGGCAACCATCCGTTTTGCTTCCCCCAGTGAGAACTATTTTGTGCATGTTCTTTCTACATCGATATCACAATATAATCCCACATTCAGTTTTGATAAAACAGCTACGGATATAAACGGTGGAGCACTTAAACCGGGTGATAGTATACGTTATATTATCAATTACCAGAATGTTGGAAATGATGCCAGTACGAATACCATTGTTACGGACAATATACCTTTAGGATCCACGTACCTGCGCGGAAGTTTAAAGATCGGGGGTATAGCAAAAACTGATGTGACCGGTGATGACCAGGCTAATTATGACAATACCAATAACAGGGTGTTGTTCCGCCTGGGTACGGGAGCTACTGCTTTGGCAGGAGGGACAGTTTCGGCAGGAACAAGCAGTACTGTACAGTTTGATGTTATTCTTTCTTCATCCTGCAGTGTTCTTGCCTGTGCGGGTACGATCAGTAATTCGGCCAGGATTGATTATACAGGACAGACCTCGGGTTCGGCGCTGTATGATTCCAGCGGCGTAAATGTATCCGGTTGTATTACCAAAGGACCAGTTATCAATATTTTTTCAGGAAGTTGTTCTGTTCCTTCCGATACTCTACTGGTCAATGTATGTCCTTCCACATCGGTACTGATCCCGTGGAGACGCTATGCAGGTTACCAGATCTATTCCGCACAACCTTTTATTCCTGCTAATTTATACGATCCTTCCGTGCCTGTTACCCTGACGCATACGTACTGGGCCTGGTTTGACAATGGACTGGGATGTTCGGATACGGCGAGAATAAATATTTTTATTACCTCCTGCCCTGATATCGATGATGACAATGATGGGATACCTGATTACGTAGAAATGAATAATGCATTGGCCTGGGGTAATCATGACGCAGATGCCAACCTGAACTGGTGCGATCCCCAATACCCCGGTTACATTGACAATAACGCAGATGCATTCAATGATAATTTCGATCCCAGTGCCGATTCTGATAATGACGGTATTCCCAATTTCAACGATGCAAATTTCCCGGGGTATATCGATGTAAATGCTGATGGAGTAAATGATACGATGGATAAGGACCTCGATGGTATTCCCAATCACCTGGACCTGGACAGTGATAATGATGGCATACCCGATACAGTGGAAAGCTTTGGAGTAGATACCAACGGGGATGGACGTATTGATAATTATACGGATACAGATAATGACGGGTTTTCACAAAACGTGGATGCGAATAACACAGGCGTTATTAATTCCAACCTTGGTTTAGGACCACTTGATACCGATGGAGATGGTATTCCTAACTACCTCGACACAGACAGTGACAATGATGGCATCCCGGATAATATGGAGGTATATGGTACAGACAGTGACAACGATGGCAAACAGGATAGTTATTCCGATACGGACGGAGATGGTTATACCGATGCACTGGATGGTGATGTGGGTAATGACAATATTGCTGAGAACTCCGTGTCCGGGCTGTTAAAAACCGGTGCCGACGGCAACAATGATGGCCGCGCCGATTCATGGCCCAATAAAAATATGGATGGCGACAGTAAGCCTAGTCCTTATGACCTTGACAGCGATGGAGATGGTATTACCGATGTAAAAGAAGCACAATTCACAGATGCGGACTGGAACGGGCGTATAGATGGAACATATAATGTGAATGGCTGGAGTACAACGATCGCAGCTATGGGTTCGCTTACCCTGGTCAATTCAGAAGCTGCGCAGCGGGCGAATCCTTATGATATCGATTCGGATGATGACGGTATTCCCGATAACGTTGAAGGAATGACAACCCCGGGATATCTTTTACCGGCTGCAGCCGATACCGATGGGGATGGAATTGATAATACTTACGATAACTTTAATGGATTCGGAGGCGACGGCATTCACCCGCCTGATAAAGATGCCGATACCGTGCCCGATTACCTCGACGCTGATACCGATGGTGATGGGTTGACCGATATCGTGGAAGGCAACGATCTGAACTTTAACGGCATGCCTGATGATAATGTGACCCTGACAGGGCTTGATACGGATGGAGACGGACTCGATAACCGGTTTGATAATAATAATGCGAGCGCCGAAGCCACTTCTGCTTATATGGGAAATGGCGGTTCTGTAAGTGGCGACCCTACACCCGGATCGATAACCACAGTTCAGCATACCTGGATAGCAACCGGCATGGGTTGCCCGACGGAGCGTGACTGGCGCTGTGTTTTCTATGTCCTTAATTGTAATATTATTACGTTCAAAGCGGTGTTGGTGGATGAACAGGTAAGACTCGACTGGCAGGTTATGTGCCAGCAGGAAGCCTCGAATTTTACAGTAGAAAGAAGTACAGACAGGATTAATTTCCGGGATGCGGAGCTGGTTGCGGGCAGACCGGTTACTAACCAGGAACAATCTTATACTACGAATGATGATATCAATGGAATACAGGCGGATATAATCTATTACCGGTTGAGAACAGCACTCACCAACGGAAGGACCAGCCTTAGTAATATCATTGCAGTCCGTCGTCCCGGCAGTGTAACACAGGACCTGCAGATCTTTCCGAACCCCGCGAAAGGGCCACTCCAGGTTACGGTCAACTCCACAACAGCTGGAACTATTCGTATTGAACTGATCAACAATATCGGGCGGGCGGTCAGGTCGTATGCGGAACACCTGGAACCCGGTAGTAATAGTTTTACTTATGCTGAAACAACCAACCTGCCGGCCGGCGTCTATTACCTTCGGTTGAAGAGCGGGGGAGGGATCATAACAAAGCAATTCACCATTATAAAATAGAAAGATGCATAAGATGCAGCAAAGTTCAGATCAGGTTTGATTTTCCGGTTGATAATAGCATCAATCCCCGCAATTTTACCTGCGCAGGAAACTATATACCAGTTGGACCATGTAGGGGTAAATTGAAATCGGTCTATTCCTCTGACTTTTTAAAATTCTCATGTTCCTCATTAAGAGCTTCGAGTTTATTTGTCAATGAATCTAACTCTTGCGGTATTAAACCCTTACCCAATTGTCTTCGATAGAAAATGGTAAAAGTAGCAGGTATACTCTTTCCTTAAAAAGCATTGCAGATGCTTTGAATGAAGAGTTAAAAAAATTAGGCAACTATATATCAGTTGGGGGTAGTGTCAGTTTGAATTAGCCGACAACAATTCTATTGAATGACCAGGTTTGTCATCCTGAGCGCAGCGAAGGATAAAATGAAGATTTTGTAGCCCGACGAAGGAGGAATCTGTCTTTAGATTCCTCCTTCGTCGGAATTGCCCATCTATTCCTCACTTCGTTCGGAATGACATAGCGTATCATAATTCAAACTGACCCCAGTTGGGACAAGGGATAGTTAATAGGCTATCTTTAAGTAAATAATTAACATGGCACAAATAACCAATCATGCATTTATTGTATATAAGGTAAAACCCATCTGGTATAGCTTTTTTGGTTTTGCCAAACTCGGTTTAACCTTTGCCGCTTCGTTGCCTGACCGAAAGTCAGCAGAAGACTGGTTAGTTAGCGAAGCAAAGACCGGAGTCAATTATACAATAATGGAAGTCTTTAGAAATGAAAAATCGACTTCTTGATATAAACCGAATTTCCCTTTTTGTACCTACTCCCATATAGTTGTCAAAATTTATATGAAACACTTGTTTAGGTGGTGGGTCAGTTTGAAATATTTCGCTTAAAACTGCAAAACAAAAAATTTTGAACTGTATTGAAAGGCGTTACATGATCTTCAGTAATACACCTTATTTTCTTAAACCCCTTTGATAGTTCTTCCTGCAACCGTTCTTCGCTGTATTGTTTTATCTCTAAACCACTGCACTTTGTAGGCCCGTTATCAGAGAATGTGCCAATGGTTAAATAGCCCGAAACTGCACTACTGGCTACGCTTAGATAAGCCTCTATTTGGTCTGGGGCAACAAGGAAATGAAAAGCTGCCCGATCATGCCAAACATCATAGCTTTCTGAAGGTTTAAAAAGAGTAATATCAGAAACCACCCATTTAACTTTATCAGCATTTTTGCCAAGCCTATTCTTAGCCCTTTCTAATGCTTTTTCGGAAATATCAAGAACGGTAATATTTTCAAATCCTTCATTCAGTAAAAGGTCAACAAGTTGGCTGTCCCCACCGCCAACGTCTATTATAGATGCCTGTTTTGTTATATTAAAGCTATGAATGAAGTCAAGCGAGGTTTTGGGAATTGGCTGTGTCCAGCTTACTTCATTTGGCTGCTTTGTAGAAAACACTTTGTCCCAATGCTCTTTATAATTTTCCTTCACGATTAATTTATTTCTTTTTTACTTTCTTTGCCATGCAGCAAAGGTACAAAACAACCTGCTTACTCGGTCAAGCATCAAATTTCAAACTGACCCACTACCTTTGTTTAATAGTATCAATATATTTATTATTTTTGCCCTCTACATGAAACAAACTATAAATACAATGTTCTGTTTTGTTTGCTTTAGAAGCAACAATAGGGCTATGTATTAAACTTTTTCATGTTTAAAATATTGAGCCCTGCAAATGCGGGGCTTTTTTATTTGGTGCGGTTATCAACGTGGTCAAGGTGACGGACTGAAAATCCGTTATTGCAGTTCGATTCTGCGCCGTACCACAAATTGTGGTCTAAGAGGTATATAGTTACCCTTCCGCATAAAAAAAGCCGGAATATTTCCGGCTCCTTATAAGCAATTTGTTTGTTTTATTTTTTCAGCAGTTTCCGGCTGATGATGATGTCCTTATTTTTTACCTGGAGGATGTACATGCCGGCCGGCAGTCCATTGGTATTATCGATACTGAGACCATTTACCCCGGTATAGACCGTATAGCTTTTCTCCCGGATGGTCTTCCCGACAATGCTGATGAGGGCCACATCAATCTTGCCGTCTTCGGGACTCATCACATCAAACAATACCTGGTCGGTGAAGGGGTTGACCGTATTGACGATCTCGAACTGGTTCAGCCCGTTGGTGAGCTGGATGGTACGTGATTGCTTTTTATTGGTGCTTTTATTCACCATGATAATGCGATACCAGGCTTTCCCTGTAACAGGTTGGGGGTCTGTAAAGGAATAATAGTTTACCTGTGACCTGTAATCATTATTACTGTTTACTGATCCTATTACCGTAAAGCTGGTTCCATCATTACTTCTTTCTACATCAAAACGGAGTGGTTCGGTTTCGCTGGTTGTACTCCAGAAAAGATTCGAATGATCATTGATCAACCGCCCGTTGAACGAGAGCATATCGGTTTTTAACGGTATACCGCAGTCGATCACGTTCAGGGTGATGATGCTTACCACGTCCGTGGCCTGGCAGTTGACATTACCGAGATTACCCGAAGTGGTCGCTACGATCATCCTGTATTGATCACTATTATGTCCGGGGGTTGTAAAAGCCGGCGGGATCGTATATGAAGCTACGTATTCCCAGGCCGTACCATTCCAGACAGGAGTGGCCGGGCCAAGGTTGCCGGTGATATCTGTCCAGTTAGCGCCACCATCTGTACTTCGCTGCCATTTATAATAAGTATAGTTCTCGTAATTCGATCTTACGGTATCATAAATGGTTATCGTATTTGAATCACATACTGCTGGGCTAAGAGAAGGTGAATAGGTCATGATAGGCAGGCAACTTGCCACCACGATATCGTCAATCGCCCAGTCATTACCACCGCCACCCGGCGCATTATTACGGATCAGCAATTCAAAACTGGTTTGCGCGTTTTCTGTTTTATAAACGAATCCGCGTTTCACCCATTTATTGACCGAATCTGAAGCTGTTGGAGTTATACCTGCACCGGTACCTGTATAATATATATTACCAGTTGAATAATAATCCTGCCCGTTCACCTGGAAGGCAAGGTTTGGAGGTATACCGGAAGAGTCATTTGTAGCGAAAGGAATATACCCGCCACCAGATGCGCCGACACCATTCACATCACAACCACATTTATAACAGATATTTCTTACCCAGGCCGAGATTTCATAATACGTATTGGGACAAAGATTGCTGACGGTAGAACGGAAGGCTGTATCCGTTTTGTAGGCCGCGTTCACCACCAGCATATAACCACAGGGGTTGCTGGCGCTTTTTGGTAGGGTAGTATCACAGGGCGGGTTTCCTTTTGATGTATTCGTAGCACCGGTATGGTCACCGATGATATCCCAGAGGGCGAATACCCGCTGCGGAACGGTACCACCTTTTCCAAATGTATTGCTGGTAGTATATGTCGCGCTTGTATTATTGGTGATACCATAAAAGTAGTCCTGTGGGCCACCGCCGGTTTTGAAAGTTGCATAAGTATAGCTGGGTACCGCTGTGGAAGTACCGCGGTTCCTGGCGAGTGGAGCAGGGTTGGAAGGTGTATTAAATGTTCCGTCTGTTTCTATCCCTACTTTATTGACGGAGGAAAGTGAGCTTGAGCATAACCCCGGGCTGATATAAACAGCCAGGCTGTCATTTTTAAAGGATATCAATTTCATCACTCCTGTCGCATTATCCTTGTAGGTGAACGCTCCTCCGCCCCAGTTAATCTTGGTATCGTAGTTGGCAGTTACCTGCACACGGTAAGTTGCCATGATGATACAGGTGCTCGTATAAAACGAAGGTTTGGAAGTATTGAGAAGAGTACCTCTTACATACCCGGTGGCACCTGTACCCATACTGATCCGTATGGCAGAGTCCGAAGTAGATGGTACTACGGCGTAAGTTCCGGCATCCCCATCCAGGGCTTCCGTAAACGGACCACCATAAACTTTGCCTTCGTTGGTTTGAGTTGACATGTTCCCGCTCAAATAACTATACCCGTTATTATTACGTAAGGTATCATAGAAAGCAACGCTGTCTACCGTACCTGAGCGTACTACGAATGTTGCCCTGATCTCCAGTACATCACCGGGTTCCACACTTCCGCCCGTAGCTAATTTAGTGACGTTGATATAACTTTTACTATAATCCACCACGGCAGTTGTTGACGAAGAAGGATTCGTTATACAAATATTGAATCCCCAGTTACTTCCGCCTGTGTACGTACTACTTGTATAGATCCTTACATAATAAGTAGTGCCAATCGCCAAACCCGTACCCCCGGGTGTTAAACTTAGTGTAGCAGCAACGCCGCTGGTACAATAGAGTGAAGTAAGCGAACCGCAGGTACCTGAAAGTATCTGTATATATGCAGTACCTGATTGTATACTTGAACCTATACTGCTTAATGAAATGGTAGGAAAATTAGAGGTGGCTGTAAAAGAATACCACACATCCGCGCCAGGTGTACCACAGGTGCTGGCAACAACAGGGCTGGAAACAGTTGCACCGGCCAACGTTCCTCCGGTATTAATGCAAGACGAACCAGGAGTTAAAGATGTTGCTGCTGAACAATTATCATTCGCCGGGGGTGAAGCAACAGTAGGGTCCACGATACATACCGTAAAAGTTGGGGTTGAATTATTGTTAGTTGTTAACCTGACATAATATGTTTGACCAATAGTAAGATTTGTTACATTCAAGGTCTTCGGTGAACCATTACCTGTGGTTCCTCCCAAACAGGTGAGGGCGCCGCATGTTCCGGAAAAGATCTCAACCTCAATACGTGTGGTTGAACCGGTAATTGTTATAGCAGGAATGGGTGATTGTGCAACAAAACTATACCAAGCATCAACAACACTGCCAAAGCCGCCACAGTCAGTAAGACCAGCCGTATAAGTAGCTCCCACTAAAGTACCTGCTGTAGGGGAGCAACTCGTGCCGGAAGTTATTGTAATGGCTCCCTGGCACAGGTCATTTGCTAACCCGATATGTGTTACACAGATATTAAAACTGGCAGCAGTGCCTGCTCCAGAAGGATCAGCATTAAGATTAGCGACACGTACATAATAGGTAGTCCCGATAGTTAGCGCTACGTTAGTAATAGTGGTGGTACCGCATGTTGTAAGATTTGTTAAGCCTGCACAGGTTCCTCCATATAGTTGAATTTGCGGGTTTGTGATATTTGCACCCAAACTACTTATCGTAACTGTTTCAGTAGTTGCCTGGGCAACAAAAGAAAACCAGACATCATAATAAGTCCCGGCCCCGAAACATCCTGCTACTCCGCCACTCGCTGTTGCCAGGTTTAAAGTGCCGGCAGTATTGACACAAGCCGTAAGTGATGTTAAAGATATTGCTCCTGCACAGTTATCGTTAGCCGGCAGCGTATGTGTAACACAAATATTAAATGTATTCGATGCACTTATCGTATTGGGATCTGTATAAATTCTGACATAATAAGTAGCGCCAACAGTAAGACCGGTTGCTACAAGCGAAGATGTTCCGCAGGCCACCGATGTAAGGGTGCCACAGGTGCCGGAAAAAAGCTGGATCCGCGGGTTGGCCGGTGCGGAGGATAACGTAATCGTTTCATTGGCTGATACAGCGACAAAACTATACCATACATCATTCCGGCTTGCAACTCCGCAACCGATCGATGAAATCGTTGTATACGAAGCTCCTACTAATGTCCCACCCGTATTTACACAGGCCGTTCCTGAAGTTAATGATACAGCTCCTGAACAAACATCATTGGCAGGAGGAGTATGAATAACACAGATATTAAAATTAGCGACTGTTCCCGCCCCGGAAGGATTTGCATTTAAATTGGAAACACGTACATAATATGTAGTGCCGATTGTCAACCCAGCCTTGGTGACGGATGTCGTTCCGCAGGCAGCCAGGTTTGTTAAGCCTGCACAGGTTCCTCCATATAGTTGAATTTGCGGGTTTGTGATATTTGCGCCCAAACTACTTATTGTAACTGTTTCAGTAGTGGCCTGGGCAACAAAAGAATACCAGACATCATAATAAGTGCCGGCACCAAAACAACCAAGCGGAGTGGCACCATTAGCGGAAGCCAGGTTTAATGTACCGGTAGTATTCGAGCAGGTAGTATTGGAACTTAAACTAACAGCGCCTGCACAATCATCATTGGCCGGTGCTGCATGTGTTACGCAAATATTAAATGTACCGGTATTATTGTTTTGGGTATATACCCGGATATAATAGGTGGCTCCTATCGTAAGACCTGTTCCGGTGAGGGTAGTATTCCCGCAGATAACAGAGGTCAGGGATGCGCAGGAACCCGAAAAAAGCTGGAGGCGGACCTGCGAGGGAGCCGATGATACGGTTACGGTTTGGGTGGTTGACTGGGCAACAAAAGAATACCAGACATCAGATTTATTTGTAGCACCACAACCTGTAAGCGGTGGTGTATAAGTGGCAGCATTGATAGTTCCGGCTGTAGTAACGCAGGTGGTAGACGAGGTCAGCGAGATTGCTGCGCTACAAAGATCATTGGCCGGCTGGGCCATGCTTTTGAAGGAAAATAAGAGAATGCCGCTTATAATAAGGAAAGCCTTAAGCGGCTGGACATACCATTTCATAAAGGACACTTGGTTTTTCGGATGATGGACAGTTGACAAAATAAGGGTATCTAATTAGCAAAGACAATAGCACTTACCCTTAATTATTATTAGTGTTTTTCCCATATAAAAAAGCGTAATAGTGCTTACTAAAGAGTAGGGGTTAATATATATTTTTGAGCACCAAATCCTTTTAAAACCATGTTACAATCCACTACTCGAACCACGATTCTATCCCTATTTTTACTGGTAGGGATGACAAAGCAATCCCTGGCCGCACCCGCACCTCCTGGCAACGATTTATGCGGAGCGTCAGCCAACCTGACTCCACAAACAACCTGTGGTGCAACAGCTGGGACTCTGTACTCAGCAACAACTACAGGAAGTCCAACCAGTTCCTGTGGTACTACCTATGATGTTTGGTACACTTTTACCGTACCTGCAGGGACCACGTCAGTTGATATTGATGTTACCCCTACCGGCGGGGGAAGTAATCTTGATGGTACCAATACCTATGTTGAAATGTTCACTGCTACCGATTGTGCGGGATTGATCACCACGAATTCCCGGGGTTGTTATAGCATTGCCAGCACGGTTACCTATTCTGGCTTAAGCCCTAACACCCTTTATTATTTCAGGGTTTTCTATAAAACAGGCGCTCCCACATCCACTCCTTCAGGTAAATGGGGATTCACGGTTTGTGTTTCCTATACGCCTCCTCCTGCGAACGATGAATGTGCAGGTGCAGTAACACTTACAAATGGCGTGGCAAATAATGCCGGGACGGTCTGGAATGCATCAACCAGCAGCGCTATCCCTACCGGTTGTACCGGTAACCCCGATGATGATGTGTGGTACAAATTCACTCCATCAGGTATATATGTAAATGTTAGTTTGACAGCTTTGGGAGCAAACCTTTCGGCTTCAGGTGCCAGGCTCCAGCTTTTTTCCGGTACTTGCGGCTCCTTAACTTCTGTTGCCTGCGGTACTACAAGTTTATCTGCTACAGTAGCCAGCGGAGTAACCTGTTATATCAGGGTTTATTCTGCAGGTACAGGACCGATAGGCGGAACTTCCACAGGTTCGGCATTTACAATTACTGCTACGGCAACCGCCCAGGTCACTTATTCTTCCGGGCGTATGAAAGAAGTCTTTGAGCAAAAAATTCTTTCCGCGACTAACATTTTAGAAGATCCCTGGGAAGTTACCTACGGCCCTGATAACAACCTATGGATCACCGAAGCAAAAGGATATAAAGTATACCGCATGGATCCTTCTACAGGAGTAAAAACCACGGTACTCGATGTGTCGCAGGGCAGTACGTTCTTTTCTGCGCCTGATAATACTTTTAACGCACAGTTCGATATAAGCACCAATAATCCGCAGGGAGGATTTGCGGGGCTGGCATTGCATCCTAAATTCCTTGACCCCGTAACGCCGATCAATTACGCGTATGTTTCTTACGTACACAGTTATGTAAGCAATACAGACCCGAATGGTATATTTTATATCAACAGGATCGTGCGGTTTACTTACAATACAAGTACCGACAAATTTGAATCCCCGGTTTCTTTATGTGATACCCTTCCCGGCAGCAGTGATCACAACTCGCAACGTATGGTGATCGCACCGGTAGGAGGTACTTATTATTTATTTTATGGTTCAGGTGATATGGGCTCAGGCCAGTTTGCTAACCGCCTTCGTCCCAACAAAGCCCAGAACCCCGCTTCTTACGAAGGGAAAATATTAAGATTCAATCTCGTTACGGATGGTGATGCGGGTTTATCAGCCTGGATCCCCAACGATAACCCTTATATTGCCACGCTTGGCGTACAGAGCGCCGTATGGTCTATTGGTATACGCAATAACCAGGGTTTTGCCTACGATGCGGAAAGAGATATCCTGTATGGATCCTCCCACGGTCCTTATAGTGATGATGAATTAAATATCATCGAATCGAATAAGAATTACGGGCATCCTATTGTAATCGGGTATGGATCCGATAATAACTATAATACTTCATCCGCAGGTGCACCGAATACTTCGGCGAGCAGTTGTCCCATTATTACGGATGAGGCAGGCACGGCCGCCGCTCTTCCAAATTATAAAGACCCGCTTTTTTCTGCTTATCCGCAGACACAAGCTATCATCCATAATATCTGGCTCACGAATCCATCCAACGGTGGCTGGCCTTCAGAAGGATGGTCAGGGATGGATATCTATAAAAATACGATCATGCCCGGCTGGAAGAATTCCCTTGTCATCAGTTCACTCAAGTGGGGACGGGTCTTACGTTTTAAACTCGGCCCTGCCGGTACAACGATCATTCCAACTAACGGAGCAGATACGGTAAGCTATTTTGGAAGCCAGAACCGTTTCCGTGATCTTGCTTTTGCACCCAACGGAAAAGAAATTTATGTGGTCATGGACAGGTCAACCACCAGTTCAGGACCCAGCTCCGGTAACCCTGTAGTGCCTACCTGCGCAGGTTGCCTTCAGAAATATACTTTCCTGGGTTATGCAGATAATGGAGGAAAAAGCACTATCCCCACCGCAATCGATGTAACAGATGGTACCGTGAATACGTGTAATACAGGAACCACAGTAACTATTGATCATACCAACAATTATATTTGGGTGCCCATTACGGGTCCTGACGGAAATATCATGGCGGAAATCTATGCCAATGGTAATGTGCTGGGTACGGTCAGTTCTTCTTTCTATAAAAATTCTGGTTCGATCAGGAACAAGAATGGTACACATTACCTGGACAGGAATATAACAATCACGCCACAATACCAGCCCACCAGTGCGGTGAAGATCAGGCTGTATATTTCCAAAGCCGAATTTGATGCGCTTGACGCAGACCCGCTGGGTGGTGTTTCCGGGATCACTGACCTTAAGATCCTGAAGAATAGTGATGCCTGCGGTGGCGCTGCATCTGCGGCTACCACGCTGATCACTCCCCTTTACGCAGAAGCACATGGCTCGAATGGTTATATGCTGCAGGGAAGTATCACCGGCTTCTCTTCTTTTTATTTTTCAAGCGTAAACTTTACGTTACCGCTCGACCTGCTGACCTTTACCGGAGCGCTGCAGACAAACAAAACGGTATTGCTGAAATGGAAAACAGAGAATGAAAGGAATACCTCCTATTTTGATGTAGAAAGAAGCACCGACGGTATCAATTTTAATACTATTGGAACGGTAGCTGCAAACGGTAACAGTCTTCCGGGTAATACGTTCAATTATTCACAGGTTGACCAGGACGTCGTGAACTTGGGAGCAACAATATTCTATTACAGGCTGAGAATGGTAGATCAAAACGGCGCCATCAAATATTCAAATATCATTACAATCTCATTGAAAGATATCAGCGCCTGGATAGCAGTTTCTCCTAACCCGGTATTGAGCGAAGTAAAAGTCAATGTTACGGCACCTGCAGACGGAAGTGCACAATGGAGACTGATCGATATTATGGGAAAGACGATCCTGCAAAACTCAACTTATTTTAAAAAGGGAAGTGGTAATCTCTTCTCTGTTGATATGAGTAAGTTAGCTACAGGTTCGTATTACCTGAAAGTAACAGGTGAAGGAATTGACCAGCAGGTAAAACTCCAAAAGCTGTAATTCAAATAACCAGCACAGTATCAAATAGCTAAGCCCTCTCCCTGCCGGAGAGGGCTTTTTTTGATCTTTTGCGGGTAGTAAAAACGCTTCCGGGACTAACCCGGAAGCCGAGATTAGTACTCGCTTTTTAATAGATAAAAACAGAAGGGCTCCTACCTTGTACCAGGGTTGCAGATTTTATAGGTTTAGCTTATAAAAACGACATCTTATGAAAGCATTATTATCCGTACTGGCGATGGCCATCATGATCCTGGGAACTTCCTGGATAACTCCTGTTCGTCCGGGAAAGTCGAAAGGGGTTATTAAAACAACAAACACACCGGCTCCTAATTTTGCGTTTTTCAGGACACACCATCAGGGCAGGGGCATTACCGCCACATGGGGTCTTGACCAGAATTCTGGTGTGAGTGGTTTTATTGTTCAGAAAACGTATGAAGATCCCGGCGATCCGTATTCAACATGGGATAATATCTGTTCCATGAACTGCGGTAACGAACGTTCCTTTAAACATGAGGATATGAATGTTTCACCCGGCTTTATCAGTTACCGGGTGATCGGGTTCCTGATGTCTGGCGGAACGATTATGTCGATGATCTCTACTGAACGTATCGTCAGTCATTAACCTGGTTCCAAAGGGTAAAGAACGGGTCGTTCTTTACCCTTTACAAAGTGAGTTAGTATTCCTTATTCGAAAAGGAGGTGCCTATGAAAACAATTGTACGATTAATTATCATTTTCCAGCTTTTTAGCCTCGAGCTTTATTCGCAGATCACTGTGCCTTCCATTAAAGCAAGGTTTGGTGTGGATGCGGATGTAAGAGCCAATTTCTTTAACGGGTTTGTTCAGACGGGTAACGATGACTGGTACAACCAGGTCGCAACCGATACAGCAGGAAAATCCGTAATAGATACCACTGGCGCTGCCGCACTGGTGGCTGCCTACCTGTCCGACGTTTCTCCCTGGCCCAAAAGAATGCAGTCTGTTTACCGTACGATGAGTAAGCCCGCTTTTTCCATCATTAACAACAGGCTTTGGCTGGATGCCATCTGGGTAAGAGACTATCATGGAAATGATACAACGGTGTTTACTGCCGGATCTGACAAGAACGGGATGAGCCCTGTTAACTGGACAGGTGGTGTGCAGTCCATTCCTGATAAGAATGATATCCTTGATATGTTTGTCCATGTACGAAGAGCCGGCCCGAATACGACGGACTCTTTATGGTTGTTTGGCGGCTTGTCTCTCGACAACACGACCGGTAACCGCTATTTCGATTTTGAAATGTACCAGACCGATATTTATTATGATCGCCCTTCCGGCAAATGGTTTGGATACGGGCCCGACTTCGGCCATACAAGCTGGCAATTTGATGCGGCCGGGAATGTTAGCAAGCCGGGTGACATCATTTTTTCAGCCGAATACCAAAGTTCTACCTTAACAAATATTGAAGCACGGGTTTGGGTTCAGAAAACAGTCTGGCAGACCGTTACGCCGACGGCCTTTAACTGGAGCGGGCAGTTTGACGGGGCAAGCTCCGGTGCCACTTACGGGTATGCGAGTATCTTACCAAAGACAGCCGGCGCTTTTTATACCGGTTTAGGATCCGCTAATAATACATGGGGCGGCCCTTTCCGGGTTGTATTGCAGGACAACACGCTTTCCCTGAATTATGCAAGGGACCAGTTCATGGAATTCTCCGTGAACCTTAGTAAACTCGGTCTTGATCCGGTTACTCTCCTGGGGGGTGATATTTGCGGAACACCTTTTAACCGGATCGTGGTAAAGACAAGGGCTTCGGCCTCTTTTACAGCAGAGTTAAAAGATTTTGTGGCACCTACCGACCTCTTCCTTGCTCCCCGTGCCGATATTGTTACGCAAACACCTTTTATCTGCGATACAGGAAGTGTGGCCCAGATTTACGTGGTCAATCCTTCACCTACATCTTTTTACCAATGGTCTACGCCGAATGGTCGTATTGTAGGACCTACCACAGGTCCTCTCATTTCAGTTGATACGCCGGGTATTTATATAGTAAAACAGTATTTGCAGGCAGGTTGTTCTATGTATGCCTCCGATACGATCACGATCAATCGCTTTGCCAACTGCTTCGTGCTGGAAAATAACCTGGCGGATTTCAGGGGAATGTTAAACAAAGGAACCGTGCAGCTTAACTGGCGGGTACTGGAAAACCAGTATGTAAAATATTTTATCATTGAAAAAAGTATCGATGGAATTCATTTTGAACCGCTGAATCGTGTCGATGCGGATCCTTCCTCCCCGCATGTCATGAGTTACGCGTACAATGATGATATAAGCCGTACAGCCGTGCCCGGGATCTATTACCGCATCCGGATGAAAGATATCAACAACAACGATAAATTCAGCCATGTCATCCTGGTATCGTTATCCGATCTTAGCAAGAACAGTATCGCTGTTTTTCCCAACCCGGTAAAAGAGGATGCCAGATTACAAATATCCTCACTGGAAGATGGTGAAGCAGAAGTATCGATCTATGATGAAACCGGCCGGAAGGTCAGCGCAATTCATACCACTGTAAGAAAAGGTACTACCGTGATACCATTGAATGGTTTATCAGGTAAACCTAATGGCAGTTACCAGGTGGTTGTGATCCTGGGCAAGGAAATGCTTGGTAAAAAAATTGTCCTGAGCCGTTGACCTATTTTCAACACAGAGGGACAGAGAGTAACAGAGTTACACGGAGTAATTTTGATCTGATCTCTGTGTTTCTCTGTGCCTCTGTGTTAAACCTACTCTTTATTAATCTCGTGACTAGCTTTCCTTTTTTTCAAATATTCCCCGTCTAAATACAGTTATTTTGCAGGCATGTACACCCTGAAAAAATCGCTGGGGCAGCATTTTTTAAAAGACGAGAATATCTGCCGTAAGATCATAGCGGCCTTACAGGAACGCCCGTTCACTCAATTGCTGGAAGTCGGTCCCGGGGGGGGTGCATTAACGAAGTATTTGATCGGACTGGAAGGAACAGATCTCAAGGCAGTGGAACTCGACGAAGAAAAAGTGAGTTACCTCCTGCAAACCTACCCGGCCTTAAAAGGAAAGCTAATTCAACAGAGCTTCCTGGACATCGAAAAACCCTTTAGCGGCAAATTCACGGTGCTGGGCAATTTCCCTTATAATATATCCACGCAAATACTTTTTAAGATATTGGAATGGAAAGAAGATGTTGAGTGTACCATCGGTATGTTCCAGAAAGAAGTGGCCCAGCGTGTTGCCGCGAAGGAAGGCTCTAAAGTATATGGTGTGATCAGCGTGCTGGTACAGGCTTTTTTCCGGGTGGAGTACCTGTTTGATGTGGCCGAAGGGTCCTTTCAGCCCCCGCCAAAAGTAAAAAGCGGCGTGATCAGGTTGTTGCCGCAGGAAAAGATCTTACCGATGAAGAGTGAAAAGGATTTTTTCCTGCTGGTAAAAACGGCCTTCAACCAGCGGAGAAAGACCCTGCGGAATGCGGTAAGAGGATTGTTTGATGCAGCGATATTGCAGGATGAATTGTTTAATAAAAGAGCTGAGCAGCTAACCGTGGAGCAATTCGCAGCACTTAGTTTTAAAATGCAATGAAAAAAGTCATTATAACCGGTAAAGCGCATCCTTGTCTGGGAGAGATCCTCGGGAAATATGGGTATGAGGTATTATACCAGCCTGCCATTACCGTGGAGGAATTATATAACAGCATTGAAAAAGCAGAAGGGTTGGTGGTGACAACAAGAATAAAGATGGATAGACCGCTGCTGGATAAAGCCGTTAATCTGAAATGGATCGGGAGACTGGGAAGCGGCATGGAACTTATTGATGTTGCCTACGCGGAAAGCAAAGGGATCCGTTGTGAAAGCAGCCCGGAAGGAAACCGGAATGCAGTAGCTGAACATGTACTGGGCCTCTTGCTGGCTTTGATGAATAAAATAGTTGTTTCTACCAGTGAAGTGAAACAAGGATTATGGCGAAGGGATGAGAACCGCGGAACGGAACTGAGCGGGAAAACGGTCGGTATCATCGGGTTTGGTAATACAGGGAGCAGTTTTGCGAAACTACTGTACCCATTCGGTGTAACTGTACTGGCTTACGACAAATATAAATTTGGTTTTGGAGGTGAATATATAAAAGAAGCGAGTCTTGAACAGGTATGCCGTTACGCTGACGTCATCAGTTTTCATGTGCCGCTTACGGAAGAAACTTTTCATATTGCCGGTGCGGCATTTTTTCAATCGCTACAAAACAGGCCTTATATTTTAAATGCTTCGCGGGGAAAAGTGATCGACCCGGATCAATTGACACTGGCGCTCAGGGAGAACAGGATTGCAGGGGCCGGGCTGGATGTCCTGGACAACGAGGACCTGGGCTCTTATACTGCTGCTGAAAAACAACGGCTTGGCTGGCTGCTGGAGCAGCCGAATGTGATTATTACCCCGCATATTGCAGGCTATAGCCAGGAATCTTTTTATAAAATGGCGGTGATTTTGCTTGAAAAATTGGGGTTTGTATAATAGGATTTTCAGGAGATATTTTTTATATTTGTATTAATAATGCAACGCTTCAGTTCAACCTGGGGCGTTGTTATTTTTTTGTCGCCGTATCATCAGTACGGCTTAAAAATGGAGGTGAACATGAGTGATATTCAATACGTGACGAAAGAAACACTGGAACAGATGAAGGCAGAACTGCAGCGGATGAAGGGAAAGGACCGTCCCGCCGCCAGCAAGGCCATTGCCGAGGCGCGCGAAAAAGGTGACCTGAAAGAGAATGCGGAATATGATGCGGCCAAAGAAGCACAGGGATTACTCGAAGCCAAGATCGCTTCATTCGAAGGATCGCTGGCAATATTAAGGGTAATGGATGAAGCAAATATTGATACCAGTAAGGTTTCTATCCTTACCAAAGTGACGCTGACCAATCTCGGCACCCAAAAAAAGGTGACCTATAAGATTGTCAGTGAAAAAGAAGCCGACCTGAAAGCCGGCAAGATCTCTATTACTTCACCGATCGGGAAAGGAATCCTGGGGAAACTGGTGGGAGAGACTGCCGAAGTACAAGCCCCTGCCGGGGTGCTTAAATTCAAGATCGAAGATATTACCGCATAAAAATCCCTGAGCATTTAAAGGGTGCCTCCGTACTACGGGGGCTTTTTTATTTCAGGAAGTTAATAGCTTTGAGTGACTTGTTTAAAAGACTCCGATATTATCTCTCTTCCTTTAAAATAAAAACTACAGGTGGTATGACAATCTTTTCTAAAATAATAGCTGGTGAGATACCCGGTTACAGGATCGCCGAGAATGAAAAATTCTTTGCCTTTCTCGACATCTTCCCCTTGCGGCAAGGGCATGTGCTGATAGTCCCCAAAACCGAAACCGATAAACTTTTTGACCTGCCTGATGAATACTTAAGAGAAATGCTTCTTTTCGCCAAACCAATCGCCCATGCTATTGAAAAGGCATTTGACTGTAACCGTTGCGGTTTAAGTGTAATAGGTTTGGAAGTGCCCCATGCGCATATCCATCTTATCCCGATCAATTCGGCAAATGACCTGAATTTCACGCAGGCTAAGCCAAAGGCTACTGAGGAGAGCTTGAAGGAAGCCCAGGAGAAAATAGTAGCTTATTTATAAAACGGGTTTGTGAGGGTAACGTTATTCAACTAAGTAGGAGCCATCGCCTTCAAACACATAGCCGGAGTCAATACCGGGTGATAAAACATAGCCCCATCCTTTATTCCCTAATTGTTGATTGATATTGTCAAAATATTGTTGATCAGGGAGAAGATCATCAAATTTGACCAGTTCAAAGATCTTTTGGAAATTTACCCAATCGATTATCAAAAAAGAACCCGAATCGACTCCAAAGCTTGTTATGTTTTTTTGCACAGACTGGGATTCCAGTTCCTCGTTATCCTCATCAAATAATTTCATGGACTTCAAATCAAAGCTGTATATACCTGTATCCTTAGGAACAAGTTTATAACCTATAAGTGTTCCCCCGCCAAAGGGAAAAAATTCTTTCTCCAGCCATTTAATATACTCCTTAGCCCTGCTCTTTTCGGTGTTCTTTATTCTGTCGGGTGTTGTTGCAATTTTACCCAGGTAAAGAGGGTCTATAAAGAATAGCTCCCCGGTTATTATTTCAATTTCGATTCCCTCGCCTGTTGTTGAAAACTGTTTCATCAGTGCATGGGGATGGTAATATTAAATACCGGGTCTGTTAGCGGAATGCCGCACTACTTTATATAACATGATGAAATTGACCAGGGCTAATAAAAGCATGGGTATCCTGCGATAGATCATATCGGTGGATATAAGCCGGTTAATTACTTCCAGGGAAAACTTTTTATCCAGCTCTGCCTGCATGGGGATTTGAACAGTGATCGTTGAAGCCAGGACGACCAGGTTGAAAAGCAGCGCCAGCCAGACAAACCCGCGGGGTATGACAAGGGGCCGGAACCACAATAACAGTACCTGTGGAATGAAGGATAAGAAAAAGAAGATAACAAACAGCGGGATAATAAGCGAACTGTCTATTTGATGAAATTTAGGAAATTCATTGGGGCCTACCCAACGCCAGGTCCGGTAGGCCACTAGTGCATTTACCATACCGGCGCCAAACACATAAAAAGCAAGGAGGATGTAGACAGAGAATACAACAGTTGAGATCCTGGTCCTGTTAGTCATTTGAAAAGGTTTAATAGTTAGTGTATACCAGCCTGTCTGTTGGCGGAATTCATCATCCCAGTTCTTCCTTTAGCACATCAGCCGCAAAATCCACTTCTTTTTCCGTATTAAAAATATGGCAGCAGAACCGTATGCCATTGAACCATTGTTTATGCGTGGGACGGATAGCCAGCTTATGTTTATCCAATAACATTTTTACAAAAGAACTCCGTTCGATGGTGGCGGGAATGATGCCGGCCAGCATAGGTGAAGCGAGCGGGCCTGCCTGGGGACTCACGATATTCAACTTCTTTATTTTCGAAAGCCGCTCATACAACCGGTTACGAAGGGACAAGTTATGCTCTTCTACTTTATCCATACCCACCGATTCAAGATATTCGATCGCCGCAGCCAGTCCTAAGATTCCGGGAAGATTGACAACACCGCTTCCGTCATTATAAGTAGTGTAGGATTCCTCGAACTGCATCGGGCGAATAAAGTCCTGTGCATCTTTTGAAAGGTAGAGCAGGCCGGTTCCTTTTGGTCCCATCAACCATTTGTGACCGCTGGTCGCATAGGCATGGCATCCCAGTTCTTTTACATTTACCCTGATCGCCCCGGCCGCCTGCGCGCCATCAACAATACATAAAATCCCTTTCGAACGGGCCAACGCTGAGATCTCTGCCACCGGCACGCGGAGTCCGGTGGCAGAAAAGACATGACTGATACTGATAAGTTTTGTTTCTTTTTTTATGCCCTCTCTTACTCTCTTTATTATTGCCTCGCTGTCATTTTCACCCGGCGGGATCGTTACCAGGTCAATCACGACGCCATAGTGTTTGGCAAAATATTGCCAGCCAAGAATACCCCCGCCATGTTCCTGGTCGGTGCTAAGGATACGGTCGCCTGCCTTCAGGCGCAAACCCTGTGCAACAGCATTCATCCCGTTGGTAGTACTGGTTGTGATCAGCATCTCACCGGTATCGCAACCAAAACACCGTGCCGCGGTGATCCTCGTTTTCTCCGCCAGCGATTCAGCGCCGGATTTTCCATAGAACTTCACCGGGAAGGATTCCAGACCTTCCCAGGCTTTTTGCGTTGCTTCGATCGTTTCCCGGCGGCAGGGGCCAAGAGTACCGGTATTCAGGTAGGTAAGACCTTCCGTAAAAAGGTAATCATTGCCGGGAACACCTGCATTCATTTGGGCATTGCCGGAAAAAGGAGAGATCGTATTTAAAAGAATACTACCGGCAGTGCCGGCTGAAAGAGCGCCTAAGAATTTTCTTCGGTTGTATTTACCAGGACTCATGGTAACTAATTAATAGAATTTGTAACTGCTATTAAAGTTACGTTCAATTCACAATGAGACCCTCTGCCGGGGTTAAAAAGAATTATTCCGGGGTAAAATTAGGCGCTTCACATTCCTTCCAGTATTCAATGATCGTTTTCAGGGTCCGGGCTAATTTATCGGTACTGTTCGCTTTTACAAAAAAGCCCTGGACAGATTGAGAATACGCATCGACAACCGCTTTTTGGTTGGAAGTGGTGGTGAAAAATAAGTAGGGGATACATTTCAGGTTCAGGTCCTCATTGGTATGGACCTTTTGCCTCAGTTCAAACCCGCTCAGCTTGGGCATATTAATATCGGAGAGAATAAGAAAGGGTTTAATCTTCGTTTCTACCAGGAACCGGAGGGCTGATTCTCCATCGGAGAAATAAATGACAGGATTCTTATAATCCAGGATGGTGAAAATATCAGCCAGGATCTCCTGGTCATCAGCGTCGTCTTCTATTACCACTATATGGCCGTCTTTGTTCATGCTCTGTCGTCACATACCTTTAATGTACCTGAACCTCCAAAACTAGGCATTTTATGAATTAGTTAATGGTCTTGTACCGGCCAGGAGAAGGATACAACAGAATATTAAGACAAAGTATTGTTGCTTAACCCGGTTCGGGAGGAATTCCTGGCAATTAAACATTGAGCATTGTTAAGTTTAGTCTACCGCTGGATATATTTGTGATCATTCGCAGAACCTGTTTGAGGAGACTGGTTGGAAGAGATCAAGGGCAGTAATCAATAGTAGAAGTAAAACACTTAAGGGTTTCATTTGTGAAGCAGTTATTGATTTACGCAATTATGAGATTTTGCATCAGGATGAATATCCATACCAGTTAAATAATTCCTGGCATATTCAAGTTCTCGGAACGGGGACAAAGTTACTTGACATAATTTGGAGACTCACAATTACTCCAATACTCAACTATAATTTTAATTAATGACTTTAAATCTTCGATACTCGAGGGCTTAACAAAAAATCCTTGAACAGATTTAGAGTAGGCGTCAATAACAGTTTCTTGTTGAGCAGTTGATGTGAAAAATAAGTACGGTATAGTTTTTAGTCGAATATCTTCGTTTTCGTGAACTTGCTTTCTTAGTTCCATACCATTCAATTTTGGCATGTTTATGTCAGAAAAAACAATGAAAGGTTCAGTACTATTTGAGGTCAAATATGTAAGTGCCTCTTGTCCATCATTAAAAAAAAGAATTTCATTCTTATAATTGAGTTCTTCAAATACCATAGTAAACATTAGTTGGTCACCAATGTTGTCTTCAATAAAAATAATTGGTCCGTTCTTATTCATTTCGTTTTGGTTTAAAGGTTAATGTATAAGAATAGAATTTCATTGCTTGTAGAATTAGTCTCATCTCAAGAATACACAATAAAACCGAAAACGGCAATAACCATTTAAGGGTATATTTACTTTCTCATCCAACGGGTTTTGAACGACTAAGCGCCAGCGCACGATAAAATTACATTCTATTATCAACTAGTCCCTCCGGTGAATTTTTGATAATTCGCAGAAACAGTTGGAGGAGACTAGTTGGGAAAGTAATGTCTGGGAATTGAAAGGGGAGCATTGGTAAGGTTAGTCAGCCCGCTGGATATACTTAACCCAGTTGCCATAATAAATCGTCCGTTCCGTATCGTCATTGTCAAAAAATGAGGCCAGTTCAGTGTCCAGCCAATTGTCAACCTGTTCGTAGGTTGTTTCACCCTTTTCTACTGCTGCGATGATGTTGCTTTGCGTGGTAAAATACAGGGCCAGTTGTTTTTTGTTGAGAACAACAGTATTCTTAAAACGTTCTTCCGTTACAAAATAGAGATGCTTTGGGTGCAGGTTTTCATTGGTCCAGGTATAGGAATTGTTACGGGGAGGGGAAGGATATTTTTTTAAATAAACATCCGGGAACCAGTTGATGAAGTTATCCTGGCCGGACATTTCGGCAATAAAATGATTCTCGTAAAGCACGAGCCATGCTTTGCTTTTTAAAAGCCGGTGGGTTTCGGCCAGGAATTTATCAATATCAAACCAATGAACACCCGAGCTAACGGTGATCAAATCAAAGCTGTTACCGGGAAACGGTTGCTTTTCTGCCGCTGCCAGCGAATAATTTATGTTGCCCGGGCTAGCCGCGAGGTTCAGCATTTCCTGCGAGCTGTCTGTCCCGTAAACATGCGTGGCAATTTCCAGCAGGGCTTTAGTGGAAAGACCTGTACCGCAAGCGACATCTAAAGCCCTATCGAGTTTTTTGTCAAGCTGCAAATAATCTTTGATATGCTGTATCGTATTACTGTGGAAATCAGGCCGTCCTTTTGAATACCGCTCTGCTGCTGTTTTTGGAGAAAAGTAGTTCATTGGCTAATCATTCTTCAAATGATATTCTTTTTGTAAATATGATTTTAAGTCATCCCCTTTTTTCCAGAGCAGAGCTATTTCTTCACCCTTCCCGGGTTCTTCTTAATAAATTCATCCCAGCCACCTTTAGCTGTTTTTCCAATAATCGAATTCGATTGAAAATGATGGCACATCGCCACCGCCAGTGCATCAGTGGCATCATAGTGTTTGGGAACTTCTTTGAAGGATAATAAAGTCTGGAGCATTTTCATCACCTGCTCCTTATCCGCGTTGCCATTACCGGTGATGGATTGTTTTACTTTTTTGGGAGAATATTCCGTAACCTCCAGGCCATGCCGCATGGCCGCAGCGATAGCAACGCCTTGTGCCCGCCCCAGCTTGAGCATGCTTTGTACGTTCTTGCCAAAAAAAGGGGCTTCAATGGCGAATTCATGGGGCTGGTATTTTGTAATAAGTCCGCTCACGGTATTAAATATCAACTGGAGTTTTTTATAGCCGTCCTTAACTTTCCCGGGTTTCAATACACCGAGTTCGAGCAGGGTTACCTGGTTAGCGCTTATAGAAATTACGCCATATCCCATGATCAGGGTACCGGGATCAATACCGAGTATTATTTTGGGAGGCTTTTGCAAGGAGGGTGTATTTTTACAAGATTAATGAAGCTGCACCGGAATATCAAAATCTTCATCAATTACTTCCTCGGCCCTTTGCTGTTTGTCTGGTTGTCCTGGTCTATTTACCAGCAGGTCAGACGGCAACCGGGACTGGACCAGGCCTGGTTACAGATCCGGGCATCCTTCAGCAGCCCCCTGATCTGGAACCTTATCATTGTTATCCTGTTGATGTTTGTGAACTGGTCTATCGAAGCTGTGAAATGGAGAATGTCTATTCAAAAAATACAGCCCGTTAGTTTTGGAAAAGCGATCAAAGCCGTTTTATCCGGTGTTTCCTTTTCCGTAAGCACGCCCAACCGGATGGGCGAATACCTTGGCCGGGTGTTATACATGGATGAAGGCAATCGTCTTAAAACAATTTCGCTCACTATCGTTGGAAGTCTCAGCCAACTGATCGTTACCCTGTTAATGGGAGGACTTGGCCTCCTGATCCTGCAACCGGGTATTGAAAAGGCCGGGTTTATTTCACCGCTTTGGTTCAGGGTTATACTATGGGGAACCGGGGGAGCCATTCTTGTTTTAACACTGTTTTATTTCCGTCTTCCCTGGCTGATCAAATGGGTAGACCGCTTACCCGGAAACAAGCGCTTTATTTACCTGGTGAGGGCACTGGAGGATTTCAGTGCATCATTATTACTCCGTCTTTTGTCATTATCAGTATTAAGATTCGTTGTCTTTATTATACAATATTACCTGCTGTTTCGTTTATTTAACGTGGATATCGGCTGGTGGCAGGTTTTTTGGACGGTAAGCGTGTCTTTCCTGGTGATGGCGGTGATACCAACGATCGCTATCGCGGAACTGGCTCAACGGGGAAAAGTAGTAACCACCATCGTGGGTTTGTACAGCGCGAACGGGCTGGGAATGACATTTGCAACGGCAGGAATCTGGTTCATTAACCTGATCGTTCCGGCGATCGTGGGGAGTTTGCTCATCTTAAGTATAAAAAAATTATATGCGGCCCAAAAAGAAGATCATTAGTTTTTTTATTTTGCTGACCCTGTGCTTCTTTGGTTTCTCCACCAATCCTCACCGGCCCGCGGATAATTTTTGCGGTATCAATAATATTTCTTTTAAAGTGGATGAAGAAGTTTCTTTCACGGTTTATTATGCCGTAGCGGGTATTTATGTAAATGCCGGCAACGCGACATTTACCAGTAAACTGGAAACTGTCAATAACCGGCCCGTGTACCATATTGTCGGGGATGGAAAAACGAATTCTTCCTATGATTGGATCTATAAAGTGAGGGATAAATATGAATCGTATATCGATACCGCAACGATGCAGCCGCTTCGTTTTGTAAGGAATGTAAACGAAGGGGGGTATAAAAAATACCAGAATGTTACTTTCAATAAATCGGCGAATACCGCGGTGACCACCGATGGGGTATTCAAAGTACCGCCCTGTGTGCAGGATGTTGTCAGCGCCATGTACTATGCCCGCAATATCGATTTTTCCAAATTACGACCCGAGGATAAAATCCCGTTCTCCATGTTCCTTGATAACGAAGTGTTCAACCTCTATATCCGTTACCTGGGAAAGGAAGAGATTAAAACCCGTTATGGAAAATTCAGGGCGATCAAGATCAAGCCTCTCCTGCTCAAGGGTACTATTTTTGAAGGGGGCGAAGACATGACCGTATGGGTCAGTGATGACCTGAATCATATCCCGGTGAGGGTAGAAAGCCCGATCGTGGTAGGGAAAGTAAAAATCGACATGATGAGTTATAATAACCTGCGGCACCCGTTAAGTTCGTTGTTGAAGAGGAGATAGTCCGGAGTCCGAAGTCCGGAGCCGGTCGTTTAAAGGACGGAGTATCATTCCTATTCCGAAGCGTTCCAAACTTCCTTATTAATTATTGTTTATTCCTTATTTCTTATTTCCATTCCTCAAATCTCTTCAAGCTTAAAGAAATCTTTCGCCCGCACCCCTTTCTCTGTTTGCTGCAGGTTACAGCATTCATAAACGGGATCATGTTCAAAGAATAACGTGTAGTCGCCTTCCACCGCTTCTTTCAGGAAGGAACGTTTTTCATTGAGCGTGGTGAGGGGAAACATATCATAGGCCATTACATAGGGAAGCGGTATATGTCCCTGCGAGGGGAGCAGGTCGGCCATGTAGACAATCGTCCGGTCCTTATATTTTATCTGCGGCAGCATCATTTTTTCCGTGTGACCGCTTACAAACCTGATCGAAATATTATTATCAAAAAAAGTTTGTCCCAGTTTTCCGTCTTTCCCGTCGCTGGTTTCAACGAATTTCAGTTTCCCGCTTTCTTCAATGGGCAGGATATTTTCTTTTAGAAAGGAAGCTTTCTCTCTTTCATTGGGATGAACAGCCCAGTCCCAGTGGGCTTTGTTGCTCCAGTAGACGGCATTTTTAAACGCGGGTACCAATTTATCTCCTTCCCGCATGATCGAGCCGCCGCAATGATCGAAATGAAGATGGGTCAGGAAGGCGTCGGTGATATCATCGCGGTGAAAACCATATTTCGCCAGTGATTTATCCAGGGTATCATCGCCATGTAAATAATAATGACTGAAGAATTTGGCATCCTGTTTATCCCCGTTCCCGTTATCGACCAGGATCAGCCGGTTCCCGTCTTCTATCAATAAGCAGCGAAGCGCCCAGGAACAAAGATTGTTGGCATCGGCCGGGTTGATTTTATTCCACATGCTTTTGGGCACAACGCCGAACATGGCGCCGCCATCAAGTTTAAAATAGCCGGTATTTACCGAGTAAAGTTTCATGCTGCTTTATTTTTAGCCGCGTTTGTGTAAAATAACAGGAGCAGTCCGATCACAAAGAAGCTGGCCAATGCAAGCACTGAACCACGTTGGGAACCGGTAAGCTCTGTTATATATCCAAAACTGACGATGCCAACCACCGCTGCAACTTTTTCCGTGACATCATAGAAACTAAAAAAGGAGGTTGTATCCTTTGTCTCCGGCATTAGTTTGGCGTATGTACTGCGGCTTAGGGATTGAACACCTCCCATCAGGAACCCTACACCGGCACCGAGTGCACAGAATTCAAGGGTGCCGCCTACCGGCAGGAAATAGGCAACTACGCAAATCATTATCCAAAACAGGACCAGGATCATCAGTGTTTTAATATTTCCGATTTTTGAGGATAGGTTTGATATTACGATGGCCCCGGGAATAGCGATAAGCTGGATGATCAATATGGCAATGATCAGTGTTTGCGTTTTCAGGCGTAATTCACTTTTTCCATAGAGCGCCGCAACGAGCATCACCGTCTGCACCCCCATATTATAAAAGAAGAACGAAAGAAGGAAACGTTTTAACCGGGTAAGCTTTTTTACCTGGGTCCATACTTTACCCAACTCGCTGTAGCCTTTTGATAAGATATTTTTCTGTAGATCACCGCTTCCTGCCGGGACAGGTTTGGGCAAACGACTCAGTGAAAACTGGCCAAAGCCCCACCACCAGAGACCGACGGCGAGAAAAGATATTCGTGCGCCGGTATCTTCCGCAATGCCAAACACAAAACCAAAACAGATAACCTGTAATAACACACTGCCTACATAGCCATAAGAAAAACCCCGTGCGCTGACTTTGTCACGGTCCTCCGGTGCAGCGATCTCCGGGAGAAAGGAGTTGTAAAATACCTGCGCTCCCCAAAAACCCACACAGGCTACAACAACACAGATCAATCCAAGTGACAGGGTATCCTTTTCAAAAAAATACATTGTTGCGCAGGCCAGGCTACCCATCGTAAGAAAGAATTGTAGGAATTTCTTCTTATTTCCCCGGTAATCGGCAATGGAAGAAAGCAGCGGTGACATTATAGCCACCAGCAGCATGGCGAGGGCAATAGCATAGTTATATAAAGCAGTATTCTCGAATTGCCGGCCTAAAAATGTAACGGTGGTCTTGGAAACGCTGGCATCATCAACAGCAATCGCTTCAAAGTAAGTGGGAAAGATCGTGGAGGTTATAACCAGGTTGTAAGACGAACTGGCCCAGTCGTACATCGCCCAGCCATTCACTACTTTTTTGGAAGCCGTCTGCATAGATCAGAGTTATTGTATAAAAATAGGTAAACCCTTCTCATTTGGGAATAAAAAAGAGTGATCAACACAGAGGCACAGAGAAACAGAGTTACACGGAGTAGTTTTAAGCCTGATCTCTGTGTTACTCTGTTTCTCTGTGTTGAAATTCTTTATCTTAATAATCCCATGCTTTTACTGTCCGGAGCTGTTCATCAGTGATATAAAAAGAATAAGGAAGATTGGCAAACACGTTCTCCTTGATCTGTTTTGATACTTTATCCACTTCAGCAATATAGGACGGGTCGGTACGGGCCGATTCAATCATCGGGAAGCGGATAATATAACGATCTCCTTCTTTGGTCATATAAATCTCCACGGTACTTCCTCCTGAAAAAGCGCCATTCTTGACGATATAGTCGGCAATCGTCTTTGATTCTTCATCGGAAATTCCTTTCCAGTAAAAATCAATGCCGCTGGCTTTCTGGTGATCAAATTCCTCCTTGCTTTTTGCCAGGTCCGGGCTGGTGGTTGGAGGAGCAGGAGGTGCTTCGAGTGATTTGGCTACCGCATCATCCCAGGGAATAGTCTTATAATCCTTGAAGTTTTTATCAGCCAGCGCGATAGTCACTTTTTTACCGCCAAAAACTTCTTTGGAAGCTTTTGCAGCCAGTAGTTTGAATTGATCATCCACCCCTTTGAGCGTATCATAGACATCTTTGTTATAAACAAAACGAAGGGTATATACTTCAGCATCGCGGGTAACCTGGATGCTGGCACCTTTATCGGGGGAAAGAAATACTTCCTTTAAGAACTGCCCTGTCTTTTTAGCATCGTCTTCTGTTACACCATCACCCTTGTAATAAATCTCTCCTTTGGTGCCTTCTACCATTATTTTCTTACCGTTGTCGGTGCAGGCCGACAATCCAAGTGTTACGAGCACTGCCAGAACGAATAATCTTCTCATAGTTGGTTTGTTTTTTTGATAAATAAAAAATTTCTATCCCCGGATCACACCGGTGAATAATAAGATCAACAGGATGATGCCGGCTACAATCCGGTAGATCCCGAATAATTTAAAACCGTATATTTTCAAATAGTTGATAAAGAAACGGATTGCCAGCAGGGCCACTACAAACGCTACGATATTGCCAATAATAAAGCATTTGATATTACCCGGTGTTTCGGTGATGACCTGGTAGCCTTTCCTCACCACCCCTTCATGCGGCCATTTTTTCAGGAAGAGGGAATAGGCCGTGGCTGCAAACATGGTTGGTACGGCCAGGAAAAAAGAAAACTCGGCTGCCAGGTTACGCGTAAATTTTTGCGACATACCACCAATGATGCTGGCAGCGCTGCGGCTGACTCCCGGTACCATGGAAATCGTTTGCCATAAACCCACAATAAAAGCTTTACCATAACTGATCTGTTCTTCCGATTCAATAGTAGCGGCCTTAAAAAAAGCGTCGATGAACAAGAGAACGATACCACCTGCCAGCATCGCGATCGCCACGGTCGTGGGACTTTCCAGCAATTCATCTATTTTATCCGAAAATAAATACCCCAGTATCAGCGCAGGGATAACACCCAAAACGAGTTTGGCATAAAACTGCCATTTTTTGAATGCAAAGAATTTTCTCCAGTACAATACAACAACCGCCAGGATAGCGCCGAACTGGATAGAAATCTCGAACAATTTGGTGAATTCGTCTTTCTGGATACCCAGCAAAGAACTGGTGATGATCATATGCCCGGTGGAAGAAACAGGAAGAAACTCAGTCACACCTTCTACTACAGCAATAATAACAGCTTCAAAGATAGTCATGAACAATGGGTTGGTTTACGGGAACAGGACGGTAAGTTAATGGGTATTTTAAAATAAAAAAAGCGGCGCCGAAAGGACCGCTTTAAATTTTTTACACCGGCCGGGATTAACCGGTCACTTGTTTGGGCTGCCTGAAAATGGCAAATATTTCGATCACCAGTCCTGCAAGGATCAGGATAGGCGCAATGGTAATTCGCGTGGTGCTGTACACAGCCGCTTTATCAAATACATTGGGGTCTTTGTTGCTGGCGCCACCTGACAAAAGGATCATACCGATAGCCATCACTACCAGCCCGATCAGCATCCAGCGGTAATTATCTTTAGTAAATATGGAAGGTGAAGTTTTCTCGTTGCTCATTGCTGTTTCTTTAAGGCATGCAAGTTATGGAAAAAGTCCATAGTCCATGGTTCATAGTCCATGGAAATTTCGACGATGGTCAATGGACAAATAACAATGGACCTTTAATACAGGTCATCCAGCCTCATTCTCAAATACTTGATCACACTACGATGGGTGCTGAAAACAGTGATACACACACCCAGGATGATCAGGCCGAGGAAGAGCAGGATCAGGCTTTTGTTATCGTGGATCACTTTCATTTCGGGAATGAATTTTTCAATCACGAAGAGGAAGAGGATTACCGCCGCGGTGGCGATCACCCCGCTGATAGCCCCGTTGATCACAGCCCTGAGATTCATCGGTTTGGCAATAAACCAGCGGGTGGCTCCTACCATCTGCATGGTTTTGATAAGGAAGCGGTTGCTGAACATGGCCAGTTTGATGGTATTGTCGATCAGTACGATCACCACCAGTGATAATACGACTGCCAGGATCAATATACCGATGCTGATATTGCGAAGATTCTTGCTCATCTGCCCGATCAGCGCGGCGGGATAATCCACATCGCTCACATAGGTCTGGGCTTCGAGATCGGCTTTGATTGCAGTCAGTGAATCGGTATTCAGGTAATTGTTCTTTACCTTAAAGTCAACACTGTTAGGGAGTGGATTTTCGGTGAGTACTTCACTCCAGTCCTTATTCCCATCTGACATGTATTTTTTCTTGGCGACTTCCTTGGTAACATAAGTGAATTCGCGGATATAAGGTTTCGAACTGATATATTGCACAAGAGCAACGCTGTCTTTAGGGTTCAGGTCGCCCCGCAGGTAAGCGCTTACCGTTACATTTTCTTTGAAGTGATCGGAAAGCTTATTGGTATTGATAACGATCAGCCCGATAATACCAAGGAAAAATAATACCAGGGTGACACCAAGAATGGACATGAAATAGGAAGGTTTGCCGCGTTTGATAGAAGCTTTACCGGATTGAGACATGAATAGAATTTTTCAGATTAATGGATTACGGCCCCCGGCCAGGAGCCCCGGGTGACCAGCAAAAATAGCAGTTTAAGGCTACAATCAGTATTTTTGCTGCCCATTTAAACGATTGCGCCGGGTTCATATTGCCATTTGAAGTTCGAGTTTTTTGTTAAAGATTTTTACTTGTCACGGGTTAATGTGATGAATAAATTACAGGATAGCTATTATGAATAAAGAAGATAAAAAAGGAATTAATACAAACGCCCCTTCAGGGGCTGAAGGCATGGACTACGATTTCAGGAGAATTGAAAAAGACTGGCAGAAGAAATGGAAGGCATCACAGCTATATAAAGTGTCCAATGATTCCGCGAAGCCAAAATACTATGTCCTCGACATGTTTCCGTACCCGAGCGGTGCGGGGCTGCATGTCGGTCATCCCTTAGGCTATATCGCTTCGGATATTTATAGCCGTTACAAAAGACTGAAGGGGTTTAATGTACTTCACCCGATGGGGTTTGACAGTTTTGGCCTTCCCGCGGAGCAATATGCGCTGGATACCGGCCAGCACCCTGCCGTAACCACGAAGAAAAATATCGCGACTTTCAAATCACAGCTGGATAATATTGGTTTTTGCTATGACTGGAGCCGGGAAGTACAAACCAGCGACCCGAATTATTATAAGTGGACACAGTGGATCTTTTTGCAATTGTTCAATAGTTATTTCTGTCACACGGAGAAAAAGGCATTGCCCATTTCATTACTGGTAAAAAAGTATGAAACGAAGGGTGCGATGCCCAAAACCGGGGATCCAATCCCGGGTAAACATTTTACGGCAGAACAATGGAAAGCTTTTTCAGAAAAAGAAAAAGCGGAGATCCTCATGAGAAGACGCCTGGCCTATTGTGGTTATGGCGAAGTGAATTGGTGTGAAGCATTAGGAACCGTACTCGCCAATGATGAAGTGGTGAACGGGGTGAGTGAAAGGGGAGGACATCCCGTTATTAAAAAGACATTACGTCAATGGTACCTTCGGATAACGGAATACGCTGATCGGTTGCTGGAGGGATTGAATACTGTTGACTTCAGTGATGCGATGAAAGAAATGCAATCCAATTGGATCGGGAAATCTTCTGGTGCTGAACTGGATTTTCAAATCGTCAATCGTGAGTCGTCAACTGTAAGTTACCCACTCACGTCTCCCGTCTCACGCCTTAGAGTCTATACCACTCGTCCTGATACCATTTTTGGTGTTGATTTCATGGTTATTGCTCCCGAACATCAGCTGGTTGAAGAAATTACTTCCATGCAACAAAAGCAAGCCGTTGAAGAATATATCGCTTATGTCAAAAGCCGCAGCGAAAGAGAACGCATGGCAGAGAAAAAGATCACGGGGATATTCACAGGCTCGTATGCGCTCAATCCTTTTAATGGCCGGGCGATACCTGTCTGGATTTCTGAGTATGTACTGGCTGGTTATGGAACAGGGGCCATCATGGCCGTGCCCTGCGGCGATGAACGGGACCACAAATTTGCAAAGCATTTCAATATACCCATTACCAATATTATCGGTCCTTATTATAATGGAGAAGAAGCGAATCCTACAAAAGATGCTGCCCTAGAGAATTCAGGGTTCCTGGATGGGATGGTGATGAGCAATGCTATCGAAATGGTGATACAGGCGCTGGAAGATAAAGGTATCGGCAAAAGAAAAGTGAATTATAAAATGCGGGATGCGGCGTTCAGCCGCCAACGCTATTGGGGGGAGCCCTTTCCAATTACCTGGAAAGATGGAATCGCTTATCCATTGCCGGAAAATGAATTGCCTTTAGAATTACCACATGTGGACAGTTATAAGCCCGGACCTGACGGGGAAGGGCCACTTGCTAACATTACAGACTGGGCCCTCATCCCCAACCCTTCTCCACTTGTGGAGAAGGGGGCGGCGAGAGTTCCTAAATATTCGGTCTACACGCCTTTGCAGTATGAGTTGGCAAAACAAATGCGGAAAGAACATACTAAAGCTGAAGCTATATTGTGGGACCTCCTCAGGGATAGTAGGTTGGGTGTGAAGTTCAGAAGGCAACACCCGATAGATAAATATATTGTTGATTTTATTTGCCTTCAGGAAAGATTGATCGTAGAAGCAGATGGTGGGTATCATAATACGGAAGAACAAAAATTTTATGATGCAGAAAGAACAAGGATGCTTAACGAAATTGGTTTTGAAGTGATTCGGTTTACGAATGAAGAAATAACAGCACATCCCTACAAAGTAAAAGACAAGATCAAAGCAAGGGTAGGGGAGAAAAGAACGGAGTCTCCCACCCCTCTCCACGAAGTGGAGAAGGGGCAGGGGGTGAGGGAGACAAACACGATGCCCGGGTATGCAGGCTCGTCCTGGTATTTTCTCCGCTATATGGATCCTCGTAATGAGAAAGAATTTTGTAGCAGGAAAGCATCAGATTACTGGAACCAGGTGGACTTGTATATCGGCGGAACCGAACATGCGGTGGGACATTTATTATACAGCCGGATGTGGACGAAAGTTTTGTATGATCTCGATCTTATCGGCCATGATGAACCCTATAAAAAATTAGTTAACCAGGGAATGATACAGGGGAGCAGCCGTTTTGTTTACAGGGTTCATGGCAGCAATAAATTTGTTTCAGCCGGGTTAAAGAACCAGTATTCAACCGATACAATTCATGTTGATGTTAATATAGTGGATGGAGTTGAATTAGATACGGCTGCATTTATAAAATGGAAGAATAATGAATTTGAAGATGCTGAATTTATACTGGAAAACGGGAAATACATCTGTGGATCCGAAGTTGAAAAGATGTCAAAATCCAAATTTAACACCGTCAACCCCGATGATTTAGTCGCCAAATACGGCGCCGACACTTTTCGCATGTACGAAATGTTCCTCGGGCCGGTAGAGATGAGCAAACCCTGGGATACCAAGGGTATTGAAGGCGTGCATCGTTTCCTGAAAAAATTCTGGCGACTGTTTTTCGATGAAGTAAAGGGTCTTGTAGTTACGGATGAAGAACCTTCGGCAGCGGACCTGAAAGTATTGCACCATACGATAAGGAAAATAGAAAATGATACCGAACGATTTAGTTTCAACACGGGTGTGAGCGCTTTTATGATCGCGACGAATGAGCTTACGGATTTGAAATGCCACAAAAGAAAGATCCTTGAACCGCTGTTGATATTATTAGCTCCTTATGCACCGCATATAGCAGAAGAACTTTATCAATTAATAGGATCTTCCAAAGTCCCCTCTGCCGTCATTGCGAGCAAAGCGAATCCCGTCATTGCGAGCAACGCGAAGCAAGGAGAGGGGGCCTCAATTCTCAACGCCACTTATCCCGTCTTTGAAGAAAAATACGTCACCGAAAGCAGTAAAGAATACCCTGTTTCTGTAAATGGTAAGCTGCGCACCACCATGAACATATCGCTGGATGCGGAACAGCCGGAAGTGGAGAAACTGGTTCTTGAAAATGAGGTGGTGAAGAAATGGCTGGAAGGTAAAACTCCGAAGAAGATCATTTATGTTAAAGGAAAAATGGTGAACGTGGTGGTTTAATGGGACAGGATATTATTACACAAAGCCGGTGAACATCTCACCGCCAGGGAAGTGCGGTTTGAAGGGGAACCATCATTTATTTTACACAATGAATTCAGGATGAGCCGCTGAATCAACCTTAGTGGTGGGTCATCTGCAGTGTTTATTATTATTATTCAAGTGTTGTCTCAGATCTTGCGTAAGATTACTTTTTCTCAA
This sequence comes from Chitinophagaceae bacterium, assembly GCA_039921505.1. Classification (GTDB taxonomy): domain Bacteria; phylum Bacteroidota; class Bacteroidia; order Chitinophagales; family Chitinophagaceae; genus JJ008. Next base: position 12,457 of record JBDSBR010000025.1, on the reverse strand, counting down.
AAAAGACCCCATAAACTTGGCGAAGAACAAAAAAAGAATATCTTAGGTAATTGAAGTTGTCAATAACTTCCACCCCATCTCTTCAACCACCAAACTCTGATTATGAGGAAAATTTACTTCCTGCTGCTGACTATGCTGTTTGCAGCTGTTTCAATTGCACAAAATGTAACGGTTACCGGGTCTGACGCTGCAACAAATGCAGGCAGTCCTTATACGACACTGAATGCGGCCTTCACATCAATCAATGCCAGTTCGCAAACCGGTAACAACATTATCGTCACGATAGTAGGTAATACAACCGAACCGGCAGGTGGTGCAGTATTGAACCAAAGCAGTGGACCCTGGGCTACCATGACCATCCAGCCAGGTGGCGGAGCGGCACGTTCCATTTCCGGCGCTATTACGGCCGGTTCTCCATTGATCGATTTCAATGGCGCGGATAATGTGTCTCTGGATGGATTGAACTCAGGCGGTAACTCATTGACCATATCCAATACTACGGCTTCTGCAACTGCGAACACATCTACGATACGCTTTATTAACGGGGCAACTACCAATACAGTTACCCGTTGTAGCGTACTTGGATCCTCGACGTCGGCGAACACAACAGGCGGGGGAAATATTTATTTTAGTACTACGACCGGAGGAGGAAATAATAATAATACGATAAGTCTTTGTGATATCGGACCTGCAGGTACTAACCTACCAACGAAAGGAATTTTATCAGCAGGTACCACAACATCAGCGGCTACCTGGAACACCAGCAATATCATTAATAATAATAACATTTTTGACTTTTTCATTGCCACTGCAAGCGTTTCAGGTATCGTTATGAGCACAGGTAACCAAACCTGCACCATATCCAATAACAGGATCTACCAGACTGCTGCCAGGACTTTCACTTCAACGATATTGCGCTATACTGGTATTACTTTAACTGGTTCTACCACCACCGCCAGCGTGTTTAGTGTTACCGGGAATGTGATCGGTTTCGGGGCTGCAAACGGAACAGGTACGACCACGATATCGGGATCTACTAATGAAATAAGGGGTATTGATGCGCCTAACGCTAATTCCACTACTGTTACGAATATCCAGAACAATATTATTTCCGGGTTTAATCAGAATTCAGCCAGGAATGGTACGGCAGGCAATAACCAATGTTTTTCAGGTATTGGATTTGGCTCCGGAGGAGGTCTTTTCAATGTCTCAGGTAATACGATCGGAAGCCTGGATGGTTCTTCAACAATTGTGATTGCTCAGACTTCAGTTACGGCCAATACCTATCCCGTAACTGGTATCTGGGATTTTAGTTTTAATAACTCTGTTGTCAGTAACAATAATATCGGGAGTATCACTATCAATAACGGGGGTACTGGAACAACTACTGGTTTCAGGGGGATATTCATTGTAGGTACCACGGGTATAAATGTTACTCTTTCTGGTAATACGATTGGTGGCGCTGCGGCAGGATCGATCACTGATAATATCTCTGGTAGCTATGCCATGTATGCTATCCAGGCGACCGGAGGACCAAACCTGACAGTCACCAATAACGTGGTAAGAAATATGTCGGGTAACGCTAATGGTGCTGTAGTTACGATGGCAGGAATTGTTGTTTCTAACGCAGCTACCGGCGCCAGCACAATCTCTTCCAATACGATCCATTCATTGGTTAATACAGTAACAGGTGGAGCGGCAGGTGCGATCTATTCTATGGACCTGACTTTTGGAAGCACAGCGAACACTGTAGAAAAAAACAATGTGCATTCCATTAACGTTGTTTCAACGCTTACGGCTAACCAGCTTTTTGGAATTGTTATGCGGGGAGCGGGTACCGCAACATTCAAAAACAACATAGTCAGGCTTGGTCTTGATGCGGCAGGAAATCCCATCACTACCGGGTTCTCCTTTGTAGGGATACGTGATATTGCTGGTGCTACCGCGAATTATTATCATAACAGCGTGTATATAGGCGGTTCGGGTGTTGTATCAGCATCAAACACCTATTGTTTTTTTAGCGATGTGGTTACGAATAACCGGAATTTCCAGGACAATATATTCTGGAATGCGCGGAGCAATGCTTCTGGTGGTATAGGTAATATCGCTATCCGGGTAGGCGGGACTGCAGCGAACCCTGCAGGATTAACCAGCAATTTTAATGATCTTTATTTTACAGGAACTGATGGGGTTTGTGGTGTATTTAATGGATTAATTGTACCAACGCTTACCGACTGGCGCACCGCTACAGGACAGGATGGAAACAGTTTTGCCGCCAACCCGCAGTTCATTGCACCGGCAGGTACTTCTGCCACCGGGGACCTGCATATTCAACCAGCCACTCCAACACCTATCGAATCAGCGGGTACTCCTATCGCAGCTGTAACAGATGATTTTGACGGGCAGGCAAGGGCAGCTCTTACTCCTACAGATATGGGAGCAGATGCAGGAAATTTCATAGTTCAGGACATAGTAGGCCCGGTGATCGTATATACCAAACCTGCTAGTACGTTGTGTATCGCAAACCGGACAATCAGTGCTACCATTACCGACCCAAGTGGTGTGAATGTGGCTCCCGGTACAAAACCCAGGATCTATTTTAAGAAATCTACCAATGCCAATGTGCTTCCGGCCACTAATGATAATACAACAGATGGCTGGAAATATACAGAGGCTACAAACGCAAGCAATCCTTTCAACCTTGTTATTGATAACGCGTTGATATTCGGAGGCGTAGCTGGAGGTGATATTATACAATACTTTGTTGTAGCCCAGGATCTTGGAGCAACGCCCATCGTTGGGATCAACACTGGCCTCTTCGCGGTACAGCCAACCAGTGTAGCGCTTACTGCGACGGCTTTCCCGATCAGTGGTTCGATCAATAATTTTACATTTATCGGCGGTGGAGTAAGTGGTACAGTAACGATCGGGGCGGCAGGAACCTATCCTTCACTGACAGGGCCCGGTGGCTTATTCGCCGCGATCAACAGCGGGGGTTTGACCGCCAATGTACTTGCGAATATTATTGACCCGGTCATTGCAGAAACCGGGGCGAATACTTTAAATCCTATTAATTATGGCTGCGCAGGAACGTATACACTAATCATTAAACCGACAGTGGTAACTACTTTAACCGGAAGTGTTACTACAGGACTGGTCACTTTGAACGGGGCCGATAATGTAACTATTGATGGTTCCATCGGTGCTGTTCCGAATTCAATCTGTCCGGCTTCAGTTCCAACAAGAGACCTGACTATTATTAATACGAATGCTGGTGTATCCAGCGCTGTCGTTTGGTTACAAACAACAGCGGGCGGAGATGCTGCAACAAACAACAGTATCAAGAACTGTAATATCACAGGTAATTCGAATGTAACAACCTTATTAGGTATCGGGTCCGGTAGTTCAACGATCAGCATTACATCAGCCGGAACAAGCAATATTAACAACCAGTTCGTTAATAACAGCATTACTAAATGCCAGTATGGTATCTACTCCGGTGGTTTGAGTGCAGCGGTAAAAAATACCGGCACTATCATCGCTCAAAACCTGATGAATGATCCCGTTACTGCCAACAATATCAAGATCGGCGGTATCCTTGTCCGTAATGAAGATGGTATCCTGATCGCTGCAAATAAGATCGAGAACATTACCATGCACGATGGAACCACCGGTAATACCGGTACTACCTTTGGTATTGTCCTGGGCGTTGTTCCTTCCAACTCGGTAACAGTCTTTACAGGTAATGATGTTACAAATGCACTGGTGTCCAATAACACAATTGGCAACATCATACAGTTGAATGCTACTGGTTATTCCGCATTTGGAATTGTGGTCAATACCGTAACAAGCGGAACGAACGTAGTAGCAAATAATATGATCAGGGACATCCGTACTGCGTCAACTGCTAACGACTTCTGTGCTGCTATTGTTGCAGGTGGCGGAACAGGTTCAATCACACAAATACTTCATAATACAATATCACAGACAGGCGGTCGTAATGCCGCTACCTTCCCCTCTTATGGTCTTGCCATAGCAGGTTCGAACCCCCTGATCATTGTAAAGAATAATATTTTCATCAATACACAAACAGGATCCAGTTCAGGAAAAATGTATTGCATCGGGACAGCCTCGGCCACCTTTAGCAATATGTCATCCAGCAACAATGATCTTTATGTAAGCGGGGCGAATGGATTTGTTGGCCAAACAGGCGGTTTGGGTACTTCAGGAACGGACCGGCTTGACCTCGCAGCCTGGCAAAGTGCTACGGGCCAGGAGACCAATTCTGTTAGTATAGCGCCCACCTTTGTATCGGCTACAGATCTTCATCTTGTTGCTGGTGCTAATCCTTTATTGAATGCCGGAGGAACAGCTCTTCCAGTAACGCTGGATATAGATTGTGAGGCGAGGGATGCCAGCACCCCGGATCTCGGGGCTGATGAAATACCAGGTTGTAATGGTGCAGTTGGAGGTACAGCAACCGGCTCTACTGCATTCTGCGTATCGGGTACACCCACTATTACAGCCAGCGGTTACTCAGCAGGGCCAGGGAGCGGTTATCAATGGCAATCTTCTAATGATAATTTCGTAAGTAATATTGTTGATATTGGCGGACAAACGAACCCTGCTGTTCTGACAACAGGAGTAGTTTCTTCGACTACATATTACCGCCTGAAAGTCACCTGCGCATCAGGTGCCGCAACAGCTTTTTCAAACATTGTCACGATAACCATCAACCCACTACCACTACTCTTTAATGTAACCGGCGGTGGTAACTATTGTGTCGGCGGAGCAGGTGTTCTTGTCGGATTGGATGGTTCTGAAACGGGCGTGAATTATCAATTACAGGTGAACGCTGTTAATACAGGCGCACCCGTAGCCGGAACCGGCGCTGCTTTCAGTTTCGGTTTACAAACAACGGTGGGAACTTATACCGTTATTGCGACTAAAGCAGTTACGCTTTGTACTAATACGATGACTGGATCAGTAACTGTAAATACGAACCCATTACCGATTATAGGTTCTACAGTAACACAACCAACAACCTGCGTATCGGCGGATGGAGCTATCCAGTTATCGATGAGTGGCGCTGTTGGTCCTTATACCTTTACCTGGTCCACGATTGGTGGTTCGGGTCTTGTGGCCGGTCAGCAGAATCAATCCGGTTTGACTGTAGGTCAATATAACGTAATAGTGACCGCAGCAAATGGTTGCCAGGCAAGTACTGGGTTTAACCTGACGGGTCCGGGTGGTTGTGCTGTATGCCCGACAATAGGAACTGTTACAACATCACCTTCCGGTTCGGCATGTGTAAATTCCACAGTAACGCTTACTGCGTCCGGGCTTGTTTCCATGGGAGTTACTTATGGTATCACCTTTAAATATTCGACAGTAGGATTGGCCGACCCTTATGTTGGAGGTACTGTTATCGCGACTGTACCAAACGGAAGCCTGACGGCAGGAGGAACGGTCGCTACAACAACAACAAACTTCCCGGTGAGTGGGAATTATATAATCTATGCGATCTTATCACCGGTACCAATAGATCCGTCTTGTCGCCCTGTAGCACAAGCGGCTCTCACTGTGAACCCGCTACCCACTGTGAACCCGGTTACCAGCCAGGCCTTTTGTAACGGAACCGTAGTGCCAACAGGAACATTCAACTTCACCAGTCCCACCGGTGGTAACTTTAACGGTAAACTACTGATCATCTATTCAGATAATTCGCAACCGACGCAATTAAGGAATAACCTGCTTGCAATAGCAGGAGTGATCCAGGTTGACCTGTTTGATGCCTCAGCAGGAACACCCTCCCTGGCGCAGATGCAACAATATTCAATGGTAATACCATTCAGTAATTCTCCTTATTTAGACCCGGTAACATTGGGTAATAACCTGGCTGATTATGTTGATGCTAATGGTATTGTTACAGGATTAGGATTTACGTTTTATGTATCACCTTACAGTCCAACAGGCCGTTGGATCACCGGGAATTATTCTCCGTATACTTCTACCAGCAACCTGGACGTTGCGGCGCATACCCTAGGTAGCTATACCGCAGGTCATCCATTGATGACGGGCGTCGCCGCACTGAATTCTAATTTTCATAATGTAGTGCCGCTTGCTCCGGGGGCTACCGAAGTGGCGCAATGGGATAATGGCAATTCCCTCATCGCTTATAAAGGAAGAGTGGTAGGTATCACAGCTTATATTGGGTCTGCAGCAACCTGGTCAGGAGATTTTGCTAAAGTGATCGTTAATGCCGGAACCTGGCTGGCTGGTGGAACACTTACGTTCAACTGGAATAATAATAATACAACAGTCGGGTTGGGAGCAAGCGGTTCCGGAACTTCTTTACCCGGTTTTACAGCTACGAATGCAGGAACCACACCGGTAACTGCAACAATTTCCGTAACCGCTACCTATACCAATGGAGCAAGCTGCACCGGAGCGCCCACAACATTTACTATCACGGTAAACCCAACTCCAACGGTAAATGCAGTAGCTAACCAAACAGTTTGCAGGAATGCCAATACCGCAGCCGTTAATTTTAGCGGAGCAGTGACCGGTACCGTATACAACTGGACCAACAATACAACTTCTATTGGTCTTGCGGCGAGCGGTTCGGGTAATATTGCCTCCTTTGTTGCCCTCAATGCAGGAACAACACCCGTGACGGCAACAATTACTGTCACACCATCGTATACCAATGCGGGGACAACCTGTACGGGAACACCCAAAACATTTACCATTACAGTAAATCCAACACCTACCGCCATTGCAACACCGGCATCACAGAATGTTTGTTCCGGAACTCCTATTACAACAATAGCACTCACAGGAGCCGTAAGCGGAACAACCTATAACTGGACAAGAAATAATACAGTAACTGTAACGGGTATTGCAGCCAGTGGCTCGGGTAATATCGCAGGCACACTGACCAATACGACCAATGCACCGATCACCGTTACATTCACGATCATACCAACAGCAAACGGTTGCCCGGGTGCGCCGGTCACGGCTACGGTACTTGTAACTCCAACACCGACAGTCAGCCAGGGTGGTATGCAGGTGATCATTACAGGTAGTGGTGATTGGGCGGATGAGATTACATGGACCCTGACCAATTCGCTCGGCACCGTTGTCTTAACCGGGGGTCCATATGGATTCAGTCCTCCACCAACCCCATCTGCAACAGTACCGGCAACGAATGCGCCTTTCTCCTTCTTTATCGAGGCACAGGGTGCTTTTAATGACAACTCCTGCCTTTGGGAAGTAAGATGTGATGGTAATATTGTTGCCTCTGGTTGTATCAAGGGTACCAACAGTGTTTCAACCTGTCCGAGTATCGGAACATTAACAGTTAATAATATCAGTGGATGCGGTTCTAATCTCAGCCCGCAAACCATTTGTTCAGGTTCGGCCATTACCCCGATCGTATTGTCTGGAACAATACCGGGTACGGTCTTTAACTGGACAAGAAATAATACAGTAGCAGTAACAGGTATTCCGGCCAGCGGCACGGGTAATATCAGCGGTACATTGACTAATACAACGAATGCACCAGTCGTGGTAACCTTTACGATCACGCCATCAGCGAATGGATGTACAGGTACACCTGTGACCGTGAACATAACAGTGAACCCGACACCGAATGCAGTAGCGACGCCGGCAGCACAGACGATCTGTACCGGTACTGCGATTACACCTATAGTACTTACTGGAGGAGTTTCCGGAACTACTTATAGCTGGACAAGAAATAATACCGTGGCCGTAACAGGAATCGCTGCCAGTGGTACAGGTAATATCAGTGGAACGCTGACCAATACAACAGGAGCGCCAGTAACGGTTACGTTTACGATCACGCCAAGCGCCAATGGTTGTCCTGGCACGCCGATCACGGCAACAGTGACAGTGAACAACCTGTTAACTATCACCTGCCCGGCAAATATCACGGCGCCAAGCGTGGTAGGCGGCTGTACAGCAGTTGTAACCTATACTCCTGTTGTAGTTGGTACGCCACCTGCAGTACTCACTTATGTGTTTAGCGGGGCAACAACCGGCAGCGGAAGTGGCAGCGGAAGTGGCGCAGCCTTTAACGTAGGTGTTACAACAGTTACGTTGACAGCAACCAATAGTTGCGGACTCGCTACCTGTTCGTTTACTATAACGGTTACCGACAGCCAGTTACCGGTAATTTCTGTGCAACCTGCCAACAGGACCGTCTGTGCAGGAAGCACTGCTACCTTTACCGTTACAGCAAGCAATGTGGTTAGTTACCAGTGGCAGCAATGGAATGGCAGCAGCTGGGTGAATGTTGGTACGAATGCCTCGTCCTTTACACTGAACAATGTAGTTGTCAGTCAGAATACCAACACCTACCGTGTTATCATTAATGGTCTTTGTACGGTCGTTACCTCGAATGCTGCATCATTGTATGTAAATACCTTGCCCAGCATCACTTTAACGACCTCGCGGATTCCGATACTTTTACCGACAGAAACAGTAACGATCACCGCCACTACTATCCCGACAGGTGGAACTTATACCTGGTTCAGGAATGGAGTAGCTATACCGGGTGTAACAGGACCTGTTCTGGCGAACCTTACAGTTGATGATGTAGGTATCTATCGTGTTGTTTATACCGATCCGAACGGATGCACATCCACCTCGGCGAACCTGGAAGTCAGCGCAGCAGTTTCTTCTGACCTGCTCGTCTATCCAAACCCGAATGATGGCCGGTTCCAGGTTAGATTCTATAACCAGGTGAATGAGAATGTAACCCTGAGCGTCTATGATGCCAAGGGAGCAAGGGTATACCATAAATCTGTAGGCACATTGAATCCTTACACGGCAATAGATGTAGATATCTCGGGCCGCCCGGCAGGTATTTATATTGTTGAAGTAAGGAATTCAACAGGCAAGAAGGTAGGAGCGAAGCGGATCATTCTTGGACATTGACAGTAAGAAAGAAAAGAATAACAGACCCCTGTCGTTGAACGCGACAGGGTTTTTTATTTCAGTATGAAGGATCATTTTTTCACCAGCCTGATCATCGCGCTGCTCCCTTCCGTACTTGCGAGGTAGGCCTCGTAGCGTTCTTTATTAACCACGGCAACCATATAAGCCGTGTTGGGAGGTATGGACCCAAGGTTTTCCGCTACCATGATCAGTTCATTTGTTGCTGCCAGTTCGCTCAGGGCCAACTTAATTATATATGCATTCCCGGTAAGACGTATATGCTGGAACAACAATTTATCATTCAGGAAAAGAGAAATGGAGTCGCCGTCAATTTCCGCATTATCATAGAAACGGAGTTCGACCGAGTCCCCGGTGACAGGAATCTCCCTGATAAATGTTTTTATACGGGAAGTGAATTTTTCTTCGATGGTTAAAGGCGCTGGCGTCACCGTTGTTTTTCCGGCCGGCTGGGGTCTTTCCGGGGGCAGTTCATTTTTTACCAGGGCTTTTACAACAGGATAAACGGGCTCCCCAGGTATCTTTTCATTGACGGTTTTTGCAGTTTCAACAGGGATCCCGGTTGCTGGCCGGCTTAGATGGGCAATACTGTCGATAAGATCCGGATCGTTAGCCCCTACCGTATAATTTTCAATCACAAAATCCCATTCATCTTTAAAAAAAGGACTGCCGGATTTATCGAGATGGAGATCTCCTATTATCCTGGTCTCCTCTTCTTTTTTTGACGCCTGTCCGTCCAGCATCATTTTACCCCCTCCGGGACAGTTAAAATTGGCCCGGGAAAGCATGGGGATTCTGCCGGGCTGACTGACTGTAAACCGACCTGACCTTTCTTCCAGTAACTGGTCATCCCACCAAACAGCTTCATTGGTTTGGCTGTCAAAATATCCCCTGATGCTATAACTACGGTAATGGGTAGCGGATTCGTAATAGTAGGAATTGCCTTTAAGGCTGTCGCCCTCCTGGATGATTTTTATTTCCACTTTTTGCCGGTCGATTTTGCCCTTCCAGACCCCTGTTATCATTTGGGCGGAAACCATGACAGGAAGGGAAACCAGAAGAACCAGCAGAGCACTATACCGGGTTTTTTTCATGGGGTTAAAGCTTTGATTTATATAACGCTTTTTCATATTTAATATTTTCCGGCTAAAACTTGCCACCGTTGAAAAAAATCATAACTTTCCCTCCAAATACCTTCCACAAGAAGGGTTTATTTCAATCAACCAAATTTTGCTTATGAGACAGCTATACGCTTTTCTGTTTACTGCTATTGTGTTCGGCGTTTCTGCAACAAGAACAGCGGCGCAATGTTCCGAAAATTTTGATGCTGTTGTAGCGCCTGCTTTACCGGCAGGGTGGACTTCTACAACAACTATCGGCTGCGCTAATTCCACCCCCTGGGTAACCAATAGCGGTACATTTGATAGCCCACCCAATTCGGCCTCTACCAATGACCCTGATTGTGTTTCAGATGAGTGGCTTACGTCAATTTCTTTTCCTATAAGTTCTCCCGCTGCACAATTAACTTTCCGCAGGTCCAATAACCTGGAATCTGGTTTTGATGGTATGGTGCTTGAGATCTCCATCAATGGTGCTGCTTTTACTGATATCATTACAGCCGGTGGTGCATTTATCACCGGGGGTTATAACGGAACGATCAGTGTGAATTTTGGTAGCCCCATCGGAGGTCGCCAGGCATGGACCGGGAACAGTGGCGGATTTGTTACAACAACAGTTACCCTCCCCGCTGCAGCCAATGGACAACCTGTCAAACTGAGATGGCGCCGTGCTTCTGACAACAGTGTACCCGCCGTAGGAGCTTTTATTGATGGTATTAGTATTACAGGTTGTTCCGTAGCCCCTCCTATTCCTGTTCCCTGTTCAGGAACTTCCCTCACTTTTAATAATACAACAGCTGTGCCTATCAGTACCGGTGCACCTGCGGTTGTTACCTCAACCATGACTGTTTCAGGAGCACCTACTTACTTATACAGGCTTATTCTGACTACTTTTATTACGCATACTTTTGCCTCAGACCTTGATATAACGATTGCTTCACCATCAGGGACGGTTGTTACACTTACTACTGATAACGGAGGCAGTTTTGATAATGTTTTTAACGGAACGGTTTGGGATGATAAGGCCAACCCGGGAGGACAGGTTCCTTATACGAGCAATAACGGGCTAGCTATGGATCAGGTTTATGCCGATAATGTCCTGGCTTCGCCACTGGCACCCGAAGAACCACTTGCCGCCTTTGTCGGGGAAAACCCCAATGGCGTCTGGACTATTACAATCAGTGATGATGCAGCCGGCGATGGTGGCGCATTGAACTCCTGGTCAATGCAGCTTGGCGCGATGCCGACCCCGCCTATTACAACCAATTTCTCTTTTACCAACAACACTCCCGTTGTCATCACCACCGGTGCTCCTCCACAAGTTGTCACTTCAACAATCAATGTAGCAGGTGCCGGCACACAATTACTTGATGTAGATGTGCTGACGAATATTACACACACTTTTAACGGTGACCTGGATATTACGATTACTTCTCCAGCAGGAACTGTAGTTACGCTTACCACGGATAACGGGTCAAGTTTTGATAATGTATTTGCCGGAACGCTCTGGAATGATAAGGCTAACCCGGGCGGACAGGTTCCCTATACTACGAATAATGGAATGGTCACTGACAATGTCTATGCAAACCTTGTTTTAGCAACACCGTTGACACCAGAAGAACCGCTGGGCGCCTTTATCGGTGAAAATCCCAATGGTATCTGGACCATTACTATAAGTGACGATGCTGGCGGTGACGGAGGTGCATTGAATTCATGGGGACTGAATCTCCAGACATTTACCTGTGCAGCACCCTGTGCTGGTGTTCCTTCACCGGGATCTATTTCCGGCCCGGCAACAGCTGTTTGTAAGAACAGCCCGGTTAACCTGACCCTTAATGGTTATACAATTGCTACTGGTCTTACATTCCAGTGGAAATCATCTGCAGTTGCTGGCGGACCTTACAATATCATACCCGGTGCTACATCTGCTTCTTATAACTTTGTTGCAACAAGCACAGCCTATTATATAGTTACTGTCACCTGTTCAAACGGGGGTGGTTCCGCCAACACTGTTGAATTCCCTGTGCGAGTCAGTGTGCTGGTGCATTCCAATATACTTGCAACACCTGTTGCACCCTGCTCACCTGGTACTACCGTAATTACGGCAACTGTTTCAGGATCCGCTGCAGTTGGTAACTATACCCATACATTGACAGGTCCCGGCAATATCGGGGCGCCTGTTGTATCCGGGGCGAACAATTCCAACGTTAGCTTCACTGTAAGCGGGCTACCCGTGGGAGTGAATGCTTTTACACTTGTTTCTACTGATGCTGCTGGTTGTACCGTATCAAGTCCTGTTTCCGTAACAGTCAACCAGACACCGAATGTGATCATTGTAACAACGCCTCCTATTACCGGAA
>JBDSBR010000024.1:0-16733 GCA_039921505.1 Chitinophagaceae bacterium | reverse complement strand
GGAATGAGGAATAAGAAATAAGGAAGTTGAAGACCCTGAAGGGGTCAAATATCGATAACCCCGGGTAAAACCCGGGGGAAATGAGAAATAAGAAATGAGGAATAAGAAATAAGAAATGAGGAATAAGAAATGAGGAAGTTGGAGACCCTGAAAGGGTCAAATATCAATAGCCCCGGGGTAATACCCGGGGGAAATGAGAAATAAGGAATGAGGAATAAGAAATAAGGAAGTTGAAGACCCTGAAGGGGTCAAATATCGATAGCCCCGGGTAAAACCCGGGGGAAATGAGAAATAAGAAATGAGGAATAAGAAATAAGGAAGTTGAAGACCCTGAAAGGGTCAAATATCAATAGCCCCGGGGTAAAACCCGGGAGAAATGAGTAATAAAGAAATGTCAGCAGTGAAAAAAAATAGCCCGGTAATGAATGGCAAACCTGGGATGCCGCCAAGGGATTCCGTAGCAGAAGCGATCCGGTTCAAAAAAATACAGGAGCGTTTCCCGCAGCAGTTCGAACATGTATTCCCGGATAAACTGGCTCCAAGAACAGTGATCATCATTCCATCCTTAACGATGGATATGGAAATATTATCTAAGATCACCGGTGTTAATCATTACGAGGAGCGCCTCCTTTGTATGCTGATGTTGCTGCGAATGCCCCGCACCAACGTGATCTATGTTACGAGTGAGACGATCGACCCGGTTATCATAGATTATTACCTGCACATGCTGCCGGGTATCACCGGTTATCATGCCCAGCGGAGACTGACACTACTCAGTTGCCACGATTCTTCTCCCAAACCATTGATCGAAAAAATTCTGGAAAGACCCCGGCTCATCCAGCGGATCAAAGATATTATTCCTCCCGACCATGAAGCGCATATGTCCTGTTTTATTGTTACCGAACAGGAACGTTCGCTGGCTGTGCAATTGCAGCTCCCGATCTATGGCTGCGATCCCGACCTTTACGAATTGGGAAGCAAGAGTCATGGCCGTAAGATATTCCGCGAGTGCGGGCTGAACCCCCCGCGCGGTATAGAAGACCTGAACAGTCTTGAAGATATCATCGAAGCACTCATCAAAATAAAACGAAAAAACCCGGCCTTGCGGAAAGCCGTTGTAAAAATGAATGATGGTTTTTCGGGTGATGGAAATGCTGTATTCTCTTATAAGAATTATAACGAGACCGAAAACCTTGATCAATGGGTGCACGAAAACCTGGAAGCGAATTTTAAACTGGTGGCCCCGGATCTTTCCTATGATGTCTTTCTCCGAAAATTCGAAGCGATGGGAGGAATCGTGGAAGAATTCCTCGAAGGCGAAATTAAAGAATCACCTTCCGTGCAATGCAGGATCACGCCGACAGGAAATGTAGAGATCATTTCTACCCATGACCAGGAACTGGGGGGAGAAAGTGGCCAGGTCTATATCGGGGGCGATTTCCCGGCTTCATCGGCTTATGCGGTTGAACTCGGTGTGATGGGAAGGAAAGTGGCAGAAGCATTAAAGCAAAAAGGAGTATTGGGTCGTTTTGCTGTTGATTTTATATCTGTAAAGGAAGCTGATGGGTGGAAACATTACCCGATCGAGATCAACCTCCGTAAAGGAGGCACTACGCACCCGTTCCTGATGTTGCAGTTCCTGACCGATGGCATCTATAATGCTGAAGAAGGGATCTATTATACCTCGAAAGGACACCTGGTGCGTTATTATTTCTGTTCCGATAATTTAAAAAATGATAAATACCGCGGTCTCAGCCCGCATGACCTGATCGATATTGCCATGGTCAACGACCTGCATTATGATGGTACTTCCCAGGAAGGGGTAATGTTTCACCTTATCGGCGCCTTGTCACAATACGGTAAGCTGGGGGTGGTTTGTATCGGCAGCACACCCGAAAGAGCGAGAGAATTCTATTCGCGCATCGTCGAAGTGCTGGAGAAGGAATGCTGATGGTCTTTTCAGGCTTATCCCCCTCATTCTTATTCTGTTAGGAGAAGAAAAAATTGAGTAAATTCATTTTTTAACCTCCGGCCCCTTAAACCTGACTACCCAGCACCTCATGAGGGCAAAATCAATCAAAGGAAATTCTACTGCGGAAATCCAATCTGCTTTACAGGAAAACACGGCCGATGGCTTTAAACCAACACTGGCAATCTTTTTTGCTTCGATCGAAATAGACCGCGCTGCAATAGTTAAGCTGTTTGATGATGCCGGTATCCATGTTTTTGGCGCTACTACCAATGGGGAATTTATTGATGAACAAACAGGCCAGGGATCCGCGGCCATTATGTTGCTGGATATGAACCCGGACTATTTCAGGATCATCTTTGAAGAATACCCGGATAAAAAATACCGGGAGAGGGCCGCTTCATTGGCAAAAACAGCGCTGCAAAAATTTGCCCGCCCGGCCTTCCTGGTCTCCTGCAGCAATACGGAAACAGACGCGGAGCAGTTGCTCCTGGGCTTTGAAGATGTTATCGGGAAACAGGTAAATGTATATGGAGGCGGGGCTGGAGATAACTATAGTTTTTCTGAACAATTTGTATTTACCAACAACCGGGAGAGTACGAATGGTATGGTGGTATTGGTGCTGGATGAGGATAAGATCAAAATAAAAGGACGCGCCACCTGTGGCTGGAAGGCGGTAGGCACCGTACGAACCGTTACAAAGAGTGAAGGCAACCATGTATATACGGTGGATGATATTCCTGTGCTTGACCTGACGGCAAAATATGGGGGTATTGAAAACGTTTCGCCTGACAATAAAAACCTGATGCTGGAGATCGCCACTAATTTTCCGCTGCAGATGCAACGGGAAGCTGGTGACCCGGTGATGAGACCCGGGCTGAAATTAGACTGGGATGATCATTCTTTTTATTGCAGCGGCTCAGTGCCACAGGGTTCCAAAGTGCGCTTTTCCTTGCCACCTGATTTTGACGTGGTGGAAAAGGTAATCAGTGATTGCGAAAACCTGAAAGCAACAGAAATGCCTGAAGCGGATGCCGTGATCATCTTCAGTTGCGCCGGCCGGCAGGTCGCCCTCGGGCCGATGATCCAGCAGGAAATAGAAGGGTTGAAAAATATATGGAACGTACCTATGGTGGGCTTTTTCTCCAATGCAGAACTGGCGAGAGCTAACGGGGGAAATTTAGAAATGCATAACCTCACTAATTGTTGCGTAGTACTAAAAGAAAGATGATGAACCCGAAGCTTCAGCAATTATTGGATTCAATTCAGCAGTCGGCACATTTAAGTGACGATGAAAAAAAAGTATTGGAAAGATCGGTGAGGGAATCGGATAAGGAGATGGAGATACTTGCGTTCAAGCTCGATCGTACTGAAAAAGTAAAACGCACTACGGCCATTTTACTGGAAGAGACCATTGAAGAACTGGAACAGAAAAGGAAAGCGGTAGAAGCGCAGAACAGGGAACTTGAAATAGAAAGTTCACTTGAAAGGGTACGTGCGGTGGCCATGGGCATGATGAGAGCCGGGGACCTATTGAATATTTGCCAGGCACAATTCCAGGAATTGAAGCAACTGGGTTTTACGGAAATCCGGAATACCATGATCAGTATTTTTTATGATGACAAAAAATACTTGCTGGATTACGACTTTTCTGACTTTGCCTCCGGTAATATCACGGAGATACCATATGGCCAGAATGCACAGGTGGATAGCCATATCAAGCAGATGAAAAGCGCCAAAGATGCTTTTACTGAATTTGTCGTAGAAGGAAAGGCGCTAGAAGACTGGAAAGAATTCAGGAGAAAGAATGGTGAATATGAAGATACGAGGCTTGAAAGTATCTTATCTGTATATTATTATTTTTATTCTGTTGACTCGGGTTCCATTGGCATCTCCACTTTTAAAAAAATAAGCCAGGATCAACTGGCCATATTAAAGCGGTTCAGGAATGTATTTGACCTTGCTTATAAAAGATATATCGATATTGCCAAGGCCGAAGCGCAGGCAAAAGATGCGCAAATAGAACTTTCACTTGAGCGGGTACGCGCCAGGTCCATGGCCATGCATAAAAGCGAGGAGCTGGTAGATACTTCCGTCGTCCTTTTCCAGGAATTAAAAACACTGGGCATTGAAGCGCTCCGTACAGGTGTGGGTATTGTTGATGAGGCAGCTGAAACGGTGGAGATCTGGTCATCACAATTAATAGAACAACGTGCCAACAAGATACTGGGGCTTGTTCCCCTGAAGAAGCATCCATTCTGGGAAGGTTATTTCAAGGCGTGGAAAGAAAAAAAACTCTTTTTCACATTTTCGTTGACCGGTGATGAAGTTAGAAAATATTATGAGGCCATGTCCTCCATTATTTCTTATTCAGACCAGGGTAAATTTAATCCAGGGGAAACTTTCCACACTTTTTTCTTTACAGAAGGATCGCTGAATGTAGTTACCAAACAATCACTTTCTGAAAGTGAATGTGATCTGTTGGTGAGATTTGCCCGGGTATTCGGCCAGATCTACCGCCGCTTCCTGGACCTACAGCAGGCGGAAGCACAGGCAAGAGAATCACAAATAGAACTGGGATTGGAAAGAGTGAGAGCAAGAGCTATGGCGATGCAGCATTCAGTTGAATTATCTGAATTAGTTAACACCGTTTTTAAAGAGTTAACTAAACTTGATTTTGCCCTGACATGGTGCATCATTAATATCATAGATGAAAGTTCCATGTCTAATACTGTTTGGGCAGCCAACCCGGATATAGATAAGGCGCCTGAATCTTATTACATGAGGTTTGAAGATTATCCTTATCACCATGCGATGTTGAAAGGATGGAAAGAAAGAAAAACTAAATATGTCTATGTACTTGAAGGCAGAGAAAAGCAAGTATATGATGATTACTTATTTCGGGAAACAGAATTTAAGAGAACCCCGGAAGCGGCACAGGCAGCATCAAAAGTGCTAAAAAAATATGTTTGCTCTTTCTCCTTCAGCAACTTCGGAGGTTTACAAACTGTAGGTGAAGAACCATTATCGGAAGCGAGCATGGATATCCTGG
The DNA here is from genome assembly GCA_039921505.1 of Chitinophagaceae bacterium. Taxonomy (GTDB): domain Bacteria; phylum Bacteroidota; class Bacteroidia; order Chitinophagales; family Chitinophagaceae; genus JJ008. Next base: position 11,712 of record JBDSBR010000024.1, on the reverse strand, counting down.
CACGTTTTGGAAAAGTATTTGATCTCACCTATACCCGTTTTAATGATCTGCAAAAAGCAGAAGCACAGGCACGGGAAGCACAGATTGAAGCAGCATTGGAAAGAGTTCGTTCACGGACGATGGCAATGCAAAAAAGTACGGAACTTGGTGAAACGGCGACATCACTTTTTGAACAAATGAATACGCTGGTTCCTGATCTTTGGACCTGCGGCTTTGTGCTTTGCGATAAAAATAAACCAGTTGATGAATGGTGGTTAAGTGGTGGCAATGGATATATGCCTGATTTAATTTTGCCAAATACAGGCGATTTAACTCACGAAAATATTTATAAAGGATGGTTGCAAGGTTCTTCTTATCATGAGGAAGTAGTGGAAGGCGAAGAATTGCAGAAGCATTATGAATGGCTGATGACCATACCCGTTGCTAAGGCTGCATTTGATGCCCAGGCTACAGCAGGTATTCCAAAGCCGGTATGGCAACAATTAAGTTGTGCTTATTTTACACACGGGTATCTCGTAGTGATAACAAAAATGCCTTGTCATGAAGCAGAAGTGTTTAAGCGTTTTGCCAAGGTATTTGACCAAACCTATACCCGTTTTCTTGATCTGCAGAAAGCAGAAGAACAGGCAAGGGAAGCAAAGATCGAAGCAGCGTTGGAAAGAGTGAGAAGCAGGACAATGGCTATGCACAAAACAGATCAATTGCTCGATGCTGCAGAACTTGTATATAAAGAATTAACCATCCTTGGAATTACAAGCATGGCTATTTCATACGCTTTTGTAAACGAGCAGGAAAAAAATGCGCTGTATTACGGCATCAACCCTGTCGATGGCAAAATTCCCCCGATCCCATTTGTGTTTCCTCATACCGGGACAGGAGTAATGCGGACTATTTTGTCAAGTTGGAAAAAGCAGGAAGCTTTTGCCATGATTGAATTAGATGAAAAGGCTACGCTTGAACATCAAACCTGGGTTGGTGAGCAAATACAAATAACTTTTGCAAAACATAATATTCCATTTTCCATTGAAGATTTTTTATCTGTATCTCCACAAACCGCGGCGATCTATAATTTTAATTTCACCCAGGGATATTTATTTATAATCGGGCAGGAACGTTTAGCAGCCCAACAGGAGGAGATGGTGGTACGATTCGCCAAAGTATTTGAAATGACCTATCGTCGTTTCCTTGATCTGCAAAATGCAGAAGCACAGGCAAGAGAGGCACAGATTGAAACGGCATTGGAAAGGGTAAGGAGCCGGACAATGGGTATGCAAAAAAGTGAAGAGCTCAAAGAGGTGATCCAGGTTGTTTACGACCAGTTCGTTCACTTAAATATCCGGGTTGAGCATACAGGGTTTGTGATGGATTATAAGGCAAGGGATGATTATCATATCTGGATAGCTGACCATATCGGTGCTCCTTCCCAGGTCACGATCCCTTATTTTGATTGTGTATACTACAACTGTTTTAATGAAGCCAAAGAAAAAGGATCGGATTTCTTTGCCACTAACCTGGCTTTCGAAGAAAAAAATAATTTTTACCAACAGCTATTTAAGCACGTCCCCGGTTTGCCGGAGGAATCAAAGGAGTTTCTTTTGAGCTGTCCTGGTCTTGCCGCATCAACTGTATTGCTGGAGAATATTGGCCTGTACATCGAAAATTTTTCAGGTACTCCTTATTCAGATGAAGAGAATGCGATACTGATGCGTTTTGGAAAGGTATTCCAGCAAACTTATAGACGTTTCCTTGACCTTCAAAAAGCAGAGGAACAGGCAAGGGAAGCAAAGATCGAAGCCGCATTGGAACGTACACGTACGCAGAGTATGATCATGCAGCATTCAAAAGAGCTGGACGATACTTTACGTGTTTTTCATGAACAAGTTCAGTCGTTGGGTATTAATTCAGCATTTTCTTTTTTATGGTTACCCGATGAAAAAAAAGAAGAACATATATTCTGGGCTGCGTGGAAAGAAACTGGAAGTACTTCAACAGGCCCTAAAAGTAAAGCGATCAATTACCCGCTTGATAGAAATGAACCCGCTACTGCGCAGTGCCTGGTTGATTGGAAAAGCGATGAACCCATTCATTCATACGCTGTACCTCCTGCGGAAGTTGAAAATTATTTCGCCGCGTGGTCAGCCTTGTTTGAAGGGGCTGAAAAATTAAAACCGGGGAATTTTCCTGGCGGATTACATTATGTAGAAGCCTTCATGAAATACGGCTGCTTTGGCGTAATGGTTGAAACCGACTTGAGCAACGATGAAAAAAAGATATTGGGTCGCTTTGCTACCGAATTTGAACGTACCTATACCCGTTTCCTTGATCTGAAAAAAGCAGAAGCACAGGCAAGAGAAGCAATGATCGAGGCGGCATTGGAAAGATTAAGGGCAAAAGCCATGGCCATGCATCATTCAGATGAATTGGATGAAGTACTGGCTGTTTTGTGTGATCAATTTGATGTATTGGGCATTTTACCCATGTCAACCCATATGACGGTGTTCGATATGGAAAATAATAAGTTTACTTTCCGGGAGACCGGCAAATTCGGAAACCGGAGTTTTGGTGAGCAAACAGTTGACGTAGATGCTATGGATATATGGAAAGAAGCGACTGATCAATGGAGAGCAAGAAAACCATTTTCCATTAACCGCCTGCATTTTCCCAAAGAATCGCTGCCACAAGTTTGGCAGGTGTTTCATCAGTCATTTGCTTCCATGCCGGAAGATTCACGTATTACACCAGATGATTATCCCGATGGCATTTATCATACGGCCGGGAAACATCCATTCGGATATATCGGCATGAACCAGGTTCGCAAAGCGACCGAAGAGGAAGAACAAATTGTATTAAAATTTTCAACAGAGTTCGGAAGAGTGTATCAACGTTTCCTCGATTTAAAAAATGCAGAAGCACAGGCACGCGAGGCAAAGATCGAATCAGCCCTTGAAAAAGTGAGAAGCCGTACCATGGCGATGCAGAAAAGCGAGGAGTTGTCTGCTACTGCCACGGTCTTGTTCGAACAATTAAGTGGTTTAGGAGAGGCGCCCGAGCGAACTTTTATCGGGGTATTCAATGAAGCAGAACAGGTGATAGAGATCTGGGCTACCCTGCATGGCGGTTTCCAGATGGACCGGTCCGTAAAGATCTCGCTCGACGAACCGGTAGTGATCAACCCGAGCTATAAAGCATGGAAAGCGCAAAAAAAATCGATCTGTATTGACCTGCAGGGGCAGGACCTGGAGGATTATTTTCAGCACCTGAGAGATTTAGGAGCTCCTGTGAGCCGGGAAATTTTTGGAACACGACGACTGGAGAACATCGCTTTCTTTTCAAAAGGTGTGTTGGGCATCATTACACCTGGTCCACGGCCGCGTGAAGCGATCGAGTTATATGAACGGTTTGCCGCCGTATTCGATGGCACTTATACAAGGTTCCTTGACCTCCAGCGATCAGAGGCACAGGCAAGAGAAGCACAGATACAATTGGCATTGGAAAGAGTTCGTGCAAGAACAATGGCCATGCAGAAAAGTGATGAGCTTGCAGAAACGGCTTATGTCCTTTTACAGCAATTTGAACAGTTGGGTGAAGATCCTGAACAACTCGGCATCGGCATTTTTAATGAAAAAGAAGGCGTACTGGAATTGTGGACCACGATCAACGGCAAGATCAGGGAAGAAGTGGTTACCGTTTCCCTGGATGAACCTGTAGTGATGCGCAGGTTTTATGCAGGCTGGAAAGAGGAGAAAAAAACACTGGTCATCGACATCTCCGGCAAAGAACTTGAACAATACAATAAATACAGGGATAGTCTGACCCCGGTGAAGATGGAACCCGGCAGGATAAAAGAAAGGCGGGTGATCAGTATTGCCTATTTTTCAAAAGGTGCTCTTTCTTTAGCCACCTCCGAACCAAGGCCACGGGAAACTTTACAGTTGCTGGAACGTTTTGCCGCCGTATTCGATGGCACGTATACACGGTTCCTCGACCTCCAGCGATCTGAGGCACAGGCAAGAGAAGCCCAGATCGAAACGGCATTGGAGAAAGTTCGTTCCTGCTCACTCGCTATGCATAAGAGCGATGAACTTCACCAGGTCATTAATGTCGTTACCGAACAATTTACCCAGCTTGGATTCCGGTTTGATACCGCCAATTTTATAATCAACTATACCTCCAGCGGTGGGGATTGGTGGATATCCACTCCCGGCCTGAAAATACCTGCCAATATTTATTTCCCGGCTGCCGATATTTTCATTTTCAGGAACCTCGCGGAGATGACGAAAGCCGGGAATGAATTTTTTACTGAATCACTCTCTTTCGCGGAAAAAAATGAATTCTTCGATTATGCTTTTGCCAACACCAAATTGAAAGACGTTATCCCTGAGCAAAGAAAAGAATATATATATAGTTCACCGGGGGTCTCCTCCTCGTCCGTGGTCTCAAAGAATGTGATCCTCTCAATTGCTAATTACCAGCTGCTGCCTTATACCGAAGAAGAAAATGCTATCATCAGGCGGATCTCTAAAGTATTTGAGCAATCCTATACACGTTTTCTCGACCTCCAGCGATCGGAAGCACAGACCCGGGAAGCACAGATAGAAGTGGCCCTGGAACGGGTTCGCTCCAAAGCCATGGCCATGCATAAAAGCGAGGATCTCCAGGCTGCCGTTGCCGTGGTTTTTGAGGAACTGGATAAACTGGATCTCGGTGTGCTGCGTGTAGGGATCAGTGTATTAAATAAGGAAAGCAGGACCGGCAACATATGGGTTACTTCTAAAGACGGGGAAAAACCTGTCCAGGTTTCGGGCGATGAATCTTTCGATATCCATCCCTTACTGCAGGGGGCTTTTGAAGCCTGGTTGCGACAGGAAGATTTCTATTATGTATTAAAAGGCAAAGACCTGGTGCAATATTATAAGGCCGTGGAGACCGCACAATTCAAATTACCCCAATCGCAAATGATCCAGGCTGCGAATGACCAGGTCCAGTATTGCAATGTGTCGGTTTATAATTCGGGTGGTTTGTTTGCTTTCCGTGATACGGATTTCCCGGAGGAAGCAAAAATAGTAATGAAACGTTTCGCGGGAGTCTTTGACCTGACCTATAAGCGCTACCTCGATCTCCAGAAGGCCGAAGCCCAGGCCAGGGAAGCGCTGATCGAAGCTGCGTTGGAAAGGGTAAGAAGTAAAACGATGGCTATGCATAATAGCAAGGATGTGGGAGACACAGTGGCGACTATGTTTGATGAACTGGTGAAATTGAATATCGAAACAGTTCGCTGTGGAATTGCGATCATTCATGATATAACACAAATGGAAGTATGGACAGCATCTTCCAAAGAGGATGGAGATGTCGGGTTGATCATTGGCCAGTTGGATATGAGATCACATCCTTTGTTTATGGGTGTATACAATGCATGGAAGAAAAAGGAGCAGATTATCTCTTATGAACTGGTAGGGGAAGACCTGAAAAATTATTTCAGGGCCGTTAATAATTCTCCGCATTACCCGATCCGTTACGATATAGCATCACTTCCTGATAAACAATCGAACACTGCCTTCATTTTTCCCGAAGGATCACTTTTTGTTTTTTCCCAGGAACCGCTAACTTCTGAGGCTTCCCAGGTTTTTAAGCGTTTTGCAGGCGTATTTGGCCAAACCTATCGCCGCTATCTTGACCTCAAAAAAGCAGAAGCCCAGGCAAGAGAAGCGCAAATAGAAGCATCTCTTGAAAGAGTTCGCGGCAAAGCCATGTCCATGCACAGCTCACAGGACCTGTCGGCCACCGTCGATATATTCTTCAAAGAACTGAAGATACTGGGGATCATACCGCTTCGTTGTGGTGTCGGGGAGCTGGATGAAACGGAACGTACATCAACGATGTCTGCCACCACGGCCCAGCAACAGGGGGAATCTTATGAAATGATCGGGAAATTAAAACTTAGCGGTCACCCTGTACTGGATAATATTTTTGAACATTGGAAGTCGCAAACCGACTATTTCCCTGTGCTGACGGGGCCGGATATTAAAAAGTATTACCAGGTCATGAAACCACAGGTAGACTTTCCCGACTACCCGGATAGTACCGCCCAGTACGGAAACTATTTTTCTTTCAAGGAAGGAATCGTTTTTGCCTGGACAGAGAAAGAGTTGACGGAAGAAGAATTACGCATATTCCGGAAGTTCACTGCGGTGGTATCGCTTACCTACAGGCGGTATATAGAATTACAGAAGTCAGAAACAAATGCAAGGGAAACAGTCAAACAAGCGGCGCTTGACCGGGTCCGTGCCGAGATCGCTTCCATGCGTACCATTGCGGACCTGGAAAGGATTACTCCCGTGATCTGGCAGGAACTCACCATACTCGGTATTCCTTTTATGCGTTGTGGTGTATTTATCATGGATGAAGAACAACAGCTGATCCATACTTTTCTGTCAACACCGGATGGAAAAGCGATCGGCGCTTTTCATTTGCCTTATACTACGCCGGGAAATATCCAGCAGGTAGTAAGTAACTGGCACAAGAATAAAAATTATATCGATCATTGGAAAGAAGACCAGTTTACGGCATTCGCCGATATTTTAATGAAACAGGGTACCATCACCGCCCCGGACCAATACCTTTCAGGTATTCCGCAGGGAGGGTTCTACCTCCACTTCTTTCCTTTCCTGCAGGGCATGTTGTATGTAGGCAATAAAGTTCAATTGGGTGAAGCCGAAATAAAACTGATTCAATCGGTAGCCGATGCATTTTCTACAGCCTATGCCCGGTACGAAGATTTCAACAAGCTGGAGGCAGCCAAGCAGCAGGTGGATAAAACCCTCGTGGACCTGAAACAAACACAGCAACAGCTGGTACAATCCGAAAAAATGGCCTCTCTTGGAGAACTCACGGCCGGCATCGCCCACGAGATACAGAACCCTCTCAATTTCGTCAACAATTTTAGTGAAGTAAGTAATGAATTGATCGACGAAATGATGGAAGAAGTGGCAAAAGGTAATTATGCTGAAGTAAAAGCCATAGCGGATGATGTTAAACAAAATTTAGAAAAGATCAATCACCACGGCAAAAGAGCGGATGGAATAGTAAAAGGCATGTTGCAGCATAGCCGCAGCAGCAGCGCCAGCAAAGAACCCACCGATATCAATAAACTGGCAGATGAATATTTACGACTGGCCTATCATGGTCTGCGTGCCAAGGATAAAACTTTCAATGCCACTATGAAAACAGATTATGATGAAAGTATTGGCAGTATCGGGGTCATTCCACAGGATATCGGGCGGGTAGTACTTAACCTCATCACCAATGCCTTTTACGTAGTGAATGAAAAGAAAACACAGCAGTCTAACGGGTATGAGCCAACCGTGACAGTAAGCACCAAAAAAGAAGGAGACAGGGTTTTAGTGTCTGTAAAGGACAATGGTAATGGCATCCCGCAAAAGGTACTGGATAAGATTTTCCAGCCCTTCTTTACCACCAAGCCCACGGGTCAGGGAACAGGGCTGGGATTATCATTAAGCTATGATATTGTCAAAGCACATGGGGGAGAATTAAAAGTGGAAACAAAAGAAGGAGTAGGGAGTGAATTTATTATACAATTACCCACCAGTTAAAATAAAGTTATGGATGAACTGCTAGTTGCACCCAAGTCTGTATCGGCTGAAAGGATGAAGAAGATAGATGACCTGAATAACAAAGCCTGGGAGGTACATATTACCCAGCCCAAACTGGGACTTGAGTTAAGCACCGAAGCCAAAAAGCTTTCAGAAGAATATAACTACCCGGCAGGTTTGGCCTATGCCATCCGTAATATGGGCGTAAGTCATCGTTATCTTTCTAATCTTGAAACCGCGACAACACTTTCCTTCCAGGCAAAAGACATGTTTTCGGAACTCGGTGATAAAAGCGGGGAAGCACAATCGTATGTCTCGATTGGCGCCCTGTATTATTACATGGGGGATATTGAAAGAAGCCTTGATTTTTTCCTGAAAGGATTACGTTCCAGTGAAGATGCCGGAAATATAGAAGCACGGGCCTATGCTTTAAACGGGGCGGGCTATGTGTACGGCGTAATTCTTGGCGACCGTAAAAAAGGACTTGAATTCCTGGAAAAAGCTCTGACCCTGAGTAAAGAGATCAAAGCTTCCAGTGACCTGCAGCCCCGGGTGCTGGATTGTATGGCAGAAATATACCTGAATGACGGGCAGATGGAAAAAGCCTATGACGCCTCCTTTCAGTGTCTCCGGCTTAGTGAACAATCTTCACAAAAGATAATGAAAGGAGACGCTCTTTTTACAATTGGGAATCTTTTTTTAAAACAAAATCGGCTGGAGGAGTCACAGGAATATTTTTCACGAAGTCTTGTGAACAGCAGGGAAATCAGCTATAAAGTAGGTGAAGCGGACTGTTTGTTGCACCTGGGGAAAATATCATTTCTCCAGCAGGATGCAGGCAAGGCCAAAGCTCATTTCCTTGAATCGCTGAAAGTGGCGGAAGATATTAAAGCCAAAGCGATGATCTATAAGGCCCATGAAGCATTGGCCGAATTATATGAAAGCGAAAAAGATATCCAATCATTTGTACAACACTACAAACTCTACCATAAATACAAATCGGAAGTTTTTAAAGATGAACAGGAAAGCAAACAAAAATACCTGAACATACAATACGAAATGGAAAGACTGCAGAAGGAAGCAGAGATCAACCGCCTGACCAACGTGGTGATGAAGGAAAAGAATGACGAACTCGAAAAAAAGACAGAACAACTTGAACAATCCTATAACAGTGTATCGGTTCTAAGTAAGATAGGCCGTGACATTACTTCTACGCTTGACCTTGATACTATCCTGAATACGGTATATGAAAATGTGAATGAACTGATGGATGCAACGGTATTTGGTATCGGCATTTATAAACCGGAGGAGGAGGCGATCGAATACCGCCTGGCCATTGAACAGGGAAAACGGTTTCAGCCTTACGAACGGAAGATGGGTGATAAAACGCAACTGGCCGTATGGTGTATTGAGAATAACAAAGAGGTATTTATTAATGATATCCAAAAGGATTTCTCCAATTACCTGCAGGATATTGATTACACCGTTCCGACCTCGGTCATCCTGGAGGATGGAAGCACGCCACAAAATCCCCATTCGCTTATTTACCTGCCGCTCCAGGTAAAAGATAAAATTATTGGTCTTATCTCGGTGCAATCTTATGAAAATGATGCCTATACCAGGCATCACCTGGATATCCTGAAAACACTGGCTTCCTATACATCGGCAGCTTTATTCAATGCACAGTCGTACGCATCACTCCAATCTGCGCTGAATGAACTTAAATTAACACAGGAACAACTGGTCCAATCAGAAAAAATGGCCTCTCTGGGTGAACTAACTGCCGGGATCGCTCATGAAATTCAGAACCCGTTGAACTTTGTCAATAATTTTTCGGAAGTAAATAAGGAATTGCTGGCAGAATTAAAAGAGGAGATTGAAAAGGGGAATACGGTAGAAGTTAAAAGCATTGCCAATGATGTGATAGCGAATGAAGAAAAGATCCTTCACCATGGTAAAAGAGCAGATGCTATCGTAAAAGGTATGTTGCAGCATAGTCGCAGCAGCAACGGGATGAAAGAACTTACCAACATCAATATGCTGGCCGATGAATACCTGAGGTTGTCCTACCATGGACTCAGGGCAAAAGACAAATCGTTTAACGCGACCATAAAAACAGATTTTGATGAGCATATCGGGAATATTCTAATCGTTCCACAGGATATCGGGAGAGTGCTTCTCAATTTGATCAACAATGCTTTTTATGTAGTGGATGAAAAAAGAAAACTGGATAAGAAAGGCTATGAGCCAACTGTTTCAGTCAGTACGAAAAAGATAAATGGTAAGGTCGAAATAAGCGTTACAGACAATGGCGGGGGCATTCCCTCAAAAGTATTGGATAAAATATTTCAACCCTTTTTTACTACGAAACCAACGGGGCAGGGTACGGGATTGGGGTTATCACTCAGTTATGATATTGTAAAAGCACATGGTGGTGAATTAAGGGTGGAAACAAAAGACGGGGTAGGTTCCATATTTATCATCCTCCTGTAATTACATTAAAACGAAATGAGAAAATATTTCCAGGTTTTATTGTTCGTTCTGTCACAGGCATCGTTATGGGCGCAAGGATCGGGACAACTGGATAGCCTTCACCTGACGCTAACCCGGGCGGCAAACGATTCGGTGAAAATGGATGTATATAGCAGTATCGGTATCTACTATGGAGAGTCCAACCGGGATAGTGCTCTTTGGTACCGGGAAAAAGCGCTTGCATTGGCCCGGAAACTCCATCTTAAAATAAACGAAGCCGATATTTTAACAGGGGAGGGATATATGTACCTGCTGCTGGGTGATTATCCAAAATCGTTAATGATACTCCTTCAGGCATTAGAAATCCTGAAAGGCACCAACAAGGTAAGAGATCCATATCCCATTAGTTGGGGCCAGAGCGACGGCACTACCAGGCTGGGGACATTATCCGTGGTATATGGCAATTTTGGATTATTGTATGGCCTGACTGGTGACAGGAAAAAGGAAATTGAAAACTACAGGGAATCAGTAAGGATCGCGGAAACGATCAATGATTCCGAAACAGTTGCAATTGGTTATGGGTTGTTGGGTAAGACATTCAGCGATGCAGGAAATTATGACTCCTCCTTATTTTTTGCCAATAAATCACTTCCTTTCTTTTCGGCGGGATCCAAGTATAAAGGGATGTCTTATGTATTAATCGGCTATAGTTATAATATGACCGGCAGGTTCGAGCTGGCAAAATCACCCCTGAAAATGGCGATTCAAATAGGCGGGGAAAAGAATAATCTTGCTACACTGGCCGATGCCTATCTTGAACTAACCAGGTTGTACAAACTCACGAATAGGAATGATTCAGCGCTTTTCTACGCGAGTAAGGCCCTGGACGCGCATCGTGAGCTGAAACAGGCTGCGAGGCTGGCAGAGGTATACGTGCTACTGTCTGGTATCTATGTTAATAAAGGCGAAGAAGGCAGGGCTTTTTATTACCTGAAACAGGCGACGGTGATAAAAGACAGCTTGCAAATCACTGAACAAAAGCGATTAAAGGCGTTTCAAAATATCGGTTTCAATGAACAATTGCGGGCGAGAGAGCTGGAAAAGGAGAAAGCAAAGAGCCGTGAGAGAGTAAAAATGTATTCCTTACTTGCGGGCCTGGGCGTATTACTGGTCATCGGTTTACTACTCTATCGGAATAACCGTCACAAACAAAAGGCTAATATTATTTTGCAGCAGCAAAACGAAAAGATTGCAAGCACGTTAGCAGAATTAAAGGCCACCCAGTCGCAACTGATTCAATCAGAAAAAATGGCATCGTTAGGAGAACTCACCGCAGGTATTGCGCATGAAATTCAAAATCCGTTGAATTTTGTAAACAATTTTTCTGAAGTAAATACCGAATTGATTGAGGAAGCCAAAGAAGAAATTTATAAAGGAAATATTGATGAATTAAAAAGCATACTTAATGATATTAAAGACAATGAACAAAAAATAAACCACCACGGCAAACGTGCCGATGCCATTGTAAAAGGGATGCTGCAACACAGCCGCAGCAGCAGTGGCGTGAAAGAACCAACCGATATTAATGCGTTAACAGATGAATACATCCGTCTTTGCTACCATGGTTTGC
>JBDSBR010000023.1:0-13557 GCA_039921505.1 Chitinophagaceae bacterium | reverse complement strand
ACCGGCAGGTACATATAACTTCCAAACATCACTTTTCTTGCCGAAGCCACATCCATTTTCCTGTACAACGTCGCACATCTCCCGATCATGAAAAAATTCGCCACCATGATCAACCCCAAACTTATCTTTCCCTGCGTCGTATGATAATCACACATCCCGGTATAATAAGGCGCCAGCGTGACCGGGATCAGCAACAGCGAATAAGCGATCGTCTGCATCGCAGTGAATTTTGTCGGGCCTTCTTCAGCCGGTAATAATTTGAATCCGGCAGTCGAATAGTCTTTGTGTGCCACCCAGGCAATCGCCCAAAAATGGGGGAACTGCCAGAAGAACTGGAAGGCAAACAACACCCAGCCACCGGTTCCTAATTCATTATCACCCGCTGCCCAGCCGATCAAACAAGGCAATGCTCCCGGAACAGCGCCCACCAGTACCGCTATTGAATTTACTTTCTTCAATGGCGTATAGATAAACGCATAGAGAAACAAACTAAATGCCGCAAGACCCGCCGCCAGCCAGTTGAAATAATAACCGAGTATGAATACCCCGAGCGCCCCGGTAATGATGGCAAAAGCCCATCCTTCCGTTACACTCATACGTCCTGAAGCAACAGGGCGGCTAGCCGTCCGTTTCATCAGCGCATCCGTATCTTTTTCAACAACCTGGTTGATGGCATTGGCACTTCCTGTTACCAGCATCCCACCTGCAAAGAGCAAGAATATCATTGTCCAGGTGCCCCGCACATAGTTTTCCGATCCCTGTGTCAGCAAAAAACTGATCACGCTGCTGAACACCACCATGATACTCAGCGAAAGCTTGACAAGCTGCAAATAATCTTTGATCTTCTTCATCTAGCTTCCGCTTATTATAAGAACATAATAAAAACTATGTTCCGGCACTACCTACATTTTACCCCTACGGGGTAATTCATTTCAATTCCAGTACCCTTCAACTTCCTTATTCCTTATTTCTCATTTCTTATTTCTTATTCTCTACCAACATTCTACCCCTACGGGGTAATTCAATTTCAATTCACGATTCCTTTTCTACCGACGTTTTACCCCTACGGGGTAATTCCTTTCAATTCACGATCCTTTTCTACCGACATTTTACCGCTACGGGGTAATTCAATTTCAATTCACGATCCTTTTTCTACCGACCCTTTACCCCTACGGGGTAATTCCTTTCAATTCACATTTTTATCTTCTCAATTCTCAAACTCTTCAACTTCCTTATTCCTCATTTCTTATTGCGAGGCAAAGACGAAGCAACCTTATTCCTTATTTCTTAATGCTTACTTTCATTTTCCCCGATCGGTTCTGTCTGCTGAATAAACTCTCTTCCATCCTTCCCATAATCATAAGCCCAGCGATGTACTTCAGGGATCTCTCCTTCCCAGTTGCCATGTCCCGGACGGATGGGTGTAGTCCATTCCAGTGTATTGGCGCCCCAGGGATTTTGCGTTGTCACTTTTCTTCCTTTGAAAATGGAATAGAAGAAGTTGAACACAAACATCAGCTGCATTGCAAATACGATGATGGAAACGATCGTGATCATTTTATCGAGTTCGCCGAAATTCCGGAAGGAAACCCAGCTGCTCTTATCTAAATACCGGCGTGGCATACCAGCCAGTCCTTCATAATGCATGGGCCAGAAGATCAGGTAAGAACCGACCATAGTTACCCAAAAATGGATATACCCCAGTGTGCTGTTCAGGTAGCGGCCAAACATTTTCGGGAACCAGTGATACACACCGGCAAACATCCCGAAGAAAGAAGCCACTCCCATTACAATGTGGAAGTGGGCCACCACGAACATGGTATCATGCAGGTGAATATCAATAGTCGAGTTACCCAGGAAGATACCTGTCAGGCCACCTGATATAAATAAACTTACAAACCCAATGGCAAACAGGGTTGCCGGGGTGAAGCGGATATTACCGCGCCATAAAGTAGTAAGCCAGTTGAATACTTTGATAGCCGATGGAACTGCGATCAACAGGGTCAGCAATACGAAAATGGAACCCAGGAACGGGTTCAATCCCGTCACGAACATATGGTGCGCCCAAACCAGGAAGGCCAGGATCGTGATCGCAAACAGCGAACCCAGCATTGCCATATATCCAAAGATTGGTTTGCGGCTGTTGACGGATAATATTTCCGACACCATTCCCATGGCGGGTAATAATATAATATATACCTCCGGGTGGCCCAGGAACCAGAACAAGTGCTGGAAGAGGATCGCACTTCCGCCTTCGTTTGGTAATATTTCACCATTCACGACAATATCGCTCAGGTAAAAACTCGTTCCGAGGTTACGGTCAAATAAAAGGAGTATCAACCCGGATAATAATACAGGGAAAGATAATACCCCGAGAACCGCGGTAAAGAACATGGCCCAGATCGTTAATGGTAAACGGGTCATACTCATTCCTTTTGTTCGCAGGTTCAGGATAGTGGAGATATAATTCAGACCACCCAGCAGGGAAGACACAACGAACAACGCCATACTTACGATCCAGAGGTCCATCCCGAGTTTCGATCCCTCCGAAGCCTGGCCCAGGGCGCTTAAAGGCGGGTAAACTGTCCAGCCACCTGATGCAGGACCTGTTGAAATAAACAGGGAAGATATCATTACCACACTGGCCATGAAGAAGAACCAGTAAGAAAGCATGTTAAGAAAAGGAGAAGCCATATCTCTCGCTCCGATCTGAAGCGGGATAAGGATATTGGCGAATGTTCCGCTCAGCCCGGCTGTCAGTACAAAGAATACCAGTACCGTTCCGTGCATCGTGATCAGGGCATAATAAAATTCCGGCTGTATCTGTCCGCCCTTTGCCCAATGACCAAAGAAAGTTTCCAGGATCGGGAAGGACTGGTCGGGATAACCTAATTGCAAACGGAACAGTACCGAAAACAAACCTCCAATGATAGCCCATATCATGCCGGTGATCAGGAACTGTTTCCCGATCGTTTTGTGGTCCATGCTGAAGATGTACTTCGAAACAAACGATTCCTTATGATGACCATGATGCTCATCATGATGCCCCGCATGTGCAGCGGCCACTCCGGAATGTACATTCATTGCTTCACTCATAATCTTTATTTTACGGCAACAGCTGCTGCCCGGTCTTAATTTCTTGTTTTCATTTCAGTTGATGCGACAGTTGCGGCAGGAGCAGATTTCGTGGAATCTGCTTTTACTGACGGATCAAACTGCGGGTTGGCTACCAGGTACTGTGGTTTTTTCCCTGCCAGCCAGGCATCAAATTCTTCCTGTGTTTCCACGACCACTACTCCTCTCATTCCTGTATGCCCTTTGCCACACATCTGGTCGCATGATAATTCATATACAAAATCCGGGTTACCGGTTTTTTCTTTCATTTGAGTAGTCGTGAACCTTGGAGTGAACCACATTGTAGTGGGCGTACCCGGTACCGCATCCATCTTCATCCGGAAATGCGAAAGTCCCACATCATGGATCACATCTTTGGAGCCAATGATCAGCTTAACCGGCTTATTGACCACGATATGCATTTCCTGTTCAACAAAAACATCATCATGGTTAGCGGGATCATCCCATAACTGGCCGGCGGGATTATTTTTTCCCGGGTCAACCTGTTTGAAATATTTTTTCCCGAATACTCCCTGTCCATCGGGACCATCATGACCGGGGTAACGAAACTCCCAGCCGAACTGTTTGCCGGTCACTTCCACCACCATTGCATTTTTAGGCGCCTCTCCTGTTATCTTGAACCAGTAAAAAAGTCCAAAGCCGACCAAAACCGTCAATGCAATGGCAGGTATTACTGTCCAGATAAGTTCGAGTTTATTATTGTGGGGATAGTAATAAGCTTTTCTTTTATCAGAAGCCTGGTATTTATAAGCAAACCAGAAAAGCGCCACCTGCGTGATGACAAAAACGACCCCGGTAAGTGCGAGAGTGATCCACATCATCCGGTCGATATCAACACCCTGGGTAGAAGCGGCTTCACCCAATATCTTTCCCCGCAATTTCACGTTACAATAATATACACCTATCAGGCCTGCAATAAGGAATACCAGCAGCAAGAACCCGTTGATCCGGTTCGTTTGCTTGCGGGCATTTTCTTCTCCGCGCAAAACGCCAACATACTCACTGGCCTTGGCGATCTGAAATGTGATCAGAAAACCCAATCCTAAAATTGCAACTATGAAAAATGTTTGCATAATCTATGTATCTAAATTCCAAATAATAATATCAAATCTCTTTCTTCACCCGCTTACGTATGATGGATCACACTTTCCTTGAGGAAAGGGTGATTCTTCGCCAACAATGGCGCCTTGCTTAACGCTTTGCCTGTTACGAACAGGATAAGTCCTACAAAACCCATTGCCACACCAAAATCATATAATATCATCGGTACATGCGTTTCTCCTGTTTTGGGATCTGTCAACGGGCTTGGGAATACCATCTGGAAGAAATCCAACCAGTGACCAAAGATGATCAGCAATGACATAAAAGTGATCGTCGAATAATTTCTTTTGGAGCCTCTCCGCATCAATATCAGCAATGGCGCCAGGAAGTTAATCATGAACATCAGCCAAAAGACTCCGCTATAGGGTCCCTGTATCCGGGGTTTGAAGTAAGTTGTTTCTTCCGGGATGTTGGCATACCAGATCAGCATGAACTGGGAGAACCATAAATAGGTCCAGAAAATGGAAAAGGCAAACATGAATTTACCCAGGTCATGTAAATGTTCCTCGTTGACTAGTTCCAGGTAATTATTGTTTTTCAGGAATACGATAAATAAAGTAAGCAACGCTATCCCCGCCACGAACGTGCTTGCAAAAGTATACCAGCTGTACATCGTGCTGTACCAGTGCGCATCAATGCTCATCAGCCAGAGCCAGGGAATGGAGGACATAACCGTTAAGGCAAATACAACGATGAACAGCGCTGCCCATACGGTGTTTTTCCACATGTATTTTTTCCCTTCTTCCCTTGTCAGTGGTTTATCATCTATACTGCGTGACAGTTTTCTCATTTTCCAGCCCAGCAGTGACCAGGCTACAATAGTAAATACCGTCATGAAAGCAAAAAATCCTTTATTCAAAAACCCTGCTTTAAAGGTCAGTATCTTATCATGTTTGACATGCTCTGTATTGGTCCAGTGATACAATTCGTGGTTGCCGCCAAAACAAATAACAAGCAGGATGACACCACAAATGATCCCGATAACAGGCACACAGGTAGAGATAGCTTCAGACACCCGGCGAAAAGCCGTTTGCCATCCGCCCCAGGCGAGTGTGAGCGCACAAAGAAAAAACATGACAGCATTCACGATCAATAAGAAATACACACTGTTCTGCAGCAGCGAACCCCAGAAACGGGCCTGTTCGTGCGCATCATCTTTTGCGCCATGTGTTACATATAATGCAAGGATCGCTAATACGCCGATAATCATCAGCGTAATGGCGACGATATTGTATCGCTTTGGTACTACAAATTTTTCCCGTATTGACATCAGTGTTCGTTTATTATTGCTTCAAAAAATATCGCTCTTACTTCATTTTATTTGCCGCTGTATCCACCGGCGCTTTGCCTGTTGAATCAGCAGCCGTTTTGTTGCTGCCTGCACTTGCCTGTTGCTTCTCCTTGATATAATGTATGATCATCCAGCGCTGCTGCGTACTTAATTGCGATGCATAACTTCCCATTGCATTCTTACCATAAGTGATCGAATGAAACATGGTACCTTCAGCCATGGCCATGTACTTGGGATCACCCGAAAGCGTAGCCGGTTTGGAGGGATAAGGACCATTGCCGTCTTTGTATAAGGGCCCGTTCCCGTCCAGTTTTTCGCCATGACAAATACCACAATTCACCAGGTATAGTCTTGATGCCTCAACAAAATCTTTCGCACTAAGCGCAGGAAGCGGGTTGGTTACCCCGGCCGATGACGCGTAACCTGCCGAATCATTCGCATAAGGATATATATTGAGCATATCACCTCTCGCGATCGTACCTTTTACAGGCATAGATGTATAATGAACTCCTTCCCTCTGCAAACCTTCGGTGGTCGCATAGGTCTCGTAAGCCCGGCTGTAAGACATATCCGGCATGTATGCTCTTCCCGGGCTGCGGCGGATTTTGCTGCAACTAACCATCGTCATAACCGCTGCTGCAAATCCCGTGATGATCCAAATTTTTTTCATCGTCAGTTATTATAATTATTTAATGAACCGCTTCTTCTTTTCTTTCAAATCGTTTCGTCTCCTTATCATACCGGCCCAGCCACCAACCTGTTTCCTTGTATTGTACGGCAACATCCGTAGCGCCAAGACTCTTTAAAAAAGTTATCGCTTCTTCCTCATTTGTTTTATCCGTGCACTCCAGGGCCATGACAAAAGTGTCGTCGGTGGAGCGGGGATTAAAATGATCCTTTCTTACAAAAGGGGCGAGTTGGCAGAGGTAACAAAAAGTGAGAACCATTCCCACGGCAGCAAACAATACCGTCAGTTCAAACGTAATAGGTATCCAGGCTGGTAACGCGAAGAATGGTTTACCGCCAAAATTCAGGCGCCAGTCGATCGTCAGTGCCCAGGTAATAAAACCTACCGCTGTTGCAGTACCGGTGATCGCATAGACGAAACCGGCTGTATGCAGGCTGGTATCGCGCAGACCCATTGCCTTGTCCAGCCCGTGGATCGGGAAAGGAGTAAAGACATCATGGATCTTATACCCGGCACGGCGTGTCTTTTTTACAGCCGGGAATAATACCGCTTCGTCATAAAAACTTCCCGTTACAAATTTTTTTACACTCATACCCCAAACCCCTAAAGGGGCTTTTAGACTCCGGATTTTGTAATCGCCTCACTTGATTGCCCTGCGCAACTCCGGAATCGGTTAAAAAATATTTTATTACCTGTCATTTTTTTCTCTGTCAAATTCATCTCAGCTTCCTGCCCTAAGTCTCCCCTTTAGGGGGACAGGGGCTACGCACCATGGTCATGCCCATGCTTGTCCACGAACTCATTTGCGCTTTCTCTTTCTATCTCTGTCATCTTTTCTTTATAATTCTCGCCGCTGCGTTTTAATATATGCTTGATCTCCGCGATCGCGATGACCGGGAAGAACTTGGAGAACAGGAAATAACAGGTAAAGAACAACCCGAATGTTCCCATATAAAATCCTACCTCCCAGACCGTCGGCGTATAATATGTACTCCAGGCGCTTGGCAGGTAGTCACGATACACAGAAGTAACGATGATCACGAAACGTTCGAACCACATACCAATATTGATCAGGATAGACATAAAGAAGGTCAGTACCAGGTTCCTTCTCATTTTCCGGAACCAGAAGATCTGTGGTGACAATACGTTACATCCCATCATGATCCAGTAGCTCCAGCCATACGGACTGCTCAGGTTGAGCCTGTTCTGGAAGAAAGCAAAGTTCTCGTACTCCTGGGCAGAATACCAGGCCATGAACAATTCGGTGAGGTAAGCGATACCGACGATTGATCCCGTCAATACAATTACCTTATTCATCACTTCTATATGCTCGAGGGTAATGTATTCTTCCAGCCCCAACACTTTCCGGGTAACCACCAGCAGTGTTTGTACCATCGCGAAACCTGAGAAGATGGCGCCGGCAACGAAGTAAGGGGGAAAGATCGTAGTATGCCATCCAGGAACGACCGAGGTGGCGAAGTCGAAGGATACAATTGTATGTACTGATAATACCAGCGGTGTACTCAACCCGGCCAATACCAGTGAAAGCGCTTCATGACGCTGCCAGTGTTTGGTACTTCCTGTCCAGCCAAAAGCTGCCACACCATAAAACATCTTTCTCCATTTCTTCTTCGCCCTGTCACGCAAAGTGGCCAGGTCAGGAATAAGACCGGAGTACCAGAATAATAAGGATACAGTGAAGTAAGTTGAAATCGCGAATACATCCCAGAGAAGCGGTGAGTTAAAGTTCACCCACAACGGACCCCTGGTATTTGGATAAGGAAGAACAAAGAAGGCATTCCATACACGACCCATGTGCCAGATCGGGAACTGCCCCGCACACATTACCGCGAAGATCGTCATCGCTTCCGCCGCACGGTTCACACCTGTTCTCCAGCCCTGGCGGAATAATAATAAGATCGCAGAGATCAGGGTTCCGGCGTGACCGATACCTACCCACCATACGAAGTT
Source organism: Chitinophagaceae bacterium (assembly GCA_039921505.1). Taxonomy (GTDB): domain Bacteria; phylum Bacteroidota; class Bacteroidia; order Chitinophagales; family Chitinophagaceae; genus JJ008. The sequence continues at coordinate 5,371 of JBDSBR010000023.1, read as the reverse complement.
GGTGATATCCCAACCCCAGCCGATCGTCTTGTTCAGGTTCCACTGCCCTGTTCCATAAATTACCTCCATGGTAACGGAGAGTATTCCAAAGCAAAGCATTGCGACGGAGATAAGGAAACCGATCCACCATAACTTTGATGGTTTGGCTTCTACCGGGCGGCAAATATCTTCGGTTACCTGGTGATAATCCTTATCGCCTGCCACCAGCGCCGGTCTTACCTGTGATTCGTATCTGAGTAATGCCATATTCTTTTAGCTTTTAGCTATCAGCCCGAGCTTTTAGCTTTTATTTTTAGTCAACTTTCTTCTTGCCTGTACTTCCTTATTCCTCATTTCTTATTTTCTACCGACATTTTACCCCTACGGGGTAATTTTTTTCTATTCACCATTCCTATTTCTACCGACATTTCCCCTACGGGGTAAATTCTTTTCAATTCTCAACCCCTTCAACTTCCTTATTCCTCATTTCTTATTTCTTATTTTTTATTTTTTATTTTTTAATGCGTCTCTTCCGGCTTCACCGCTGAAGGCAGGGTGCTGTCTACCTTATGCGTTTCTTCTCCTTTATCACCTTCTGCATCATGGTGTTCGCCTGCAATAATCTCTTCCGTATTCCTAACCTTAGCCAGGTACGTGATATTCGGTAAGACGTGCAATTGCTCCAGTACATAAAAGCTGCGCTGCACATTCTCGTTACGAACTTTATTTAGGGCGCTGTCTTTATCATGCGCATTGCCAAATACAATCGCGTCTGCTGAACAAGCCATCTGGCACGCCGTTTTGGCATCGCCATCTTTAAGGATCCTGTTCTCTTTTTTAGCATCAAGTTTAGCGGCTTGTAATTTCTGTACACAGAAAGAACATTTTTCCATCACCCCGCGACTGCGTACCGTTACGTCAGGATTCAGCACCATACGGGTCAGGTCATCATTCATCTGTTCGATCACGGTGTCCAGTTTACCCACCAGCTGCTGATCACGATTATTCGGGAAGCTGTCAGCTCCTGTATAATCAGCCCAGTTGAAACGCCGAACTTTAAAGGGACAGTTGTTGGCACAATACCTTGTACCGATACAACGGTTATACGCCATCTGGTTAATACCTTCCATGCTGTGGTTGGTCGCTGCAACAGGACAAACATTCTCACAAGGCGCGTTATCACAATGCTGGCAAAGCATGGGCTGGAAGACCACACCTTTCAGGTTGTCAGGATCATTTTTATCAGAAATAAAATAGCGGTCAATACGCAACCAATGCATATCGTGGTAACGGAGCACTTCTCTTTTTCCAACAACAGAAACATTGTTCTCCGCGTTACACGCTACCACGCAGGCGCCACAACCATAGCATGAATTCATGTCGATGCTCATTCCCCATTTAATACCCGGCTGTTCATGCTGCGGGTATAAAGTCGCATTATTGAAATTGCCATTCGCATTCTTATAATAAGCATCCTGCAATTCCTGGCGGTATTCGGGGAGCGCATTGGGTTCTTTTTTGAAGGTTGCCAGGGTCGTTTCCCTAACCACTTCTTCCCGGTCTTCGTAAGAGTTATGTTTTTGAGTCTGCGCGATCTTATATTTCTTGTGTAGATTGGTCGTTGTTACACCGGTTGCCACATAATCAACGGTTGTGCCATTAAAAGAAGTAAGCGGGTATACATTCGTACCGACACCGGCAGCTGTTACGCCAAGCGCTTCATTCCTTCCATAACCTACCGCAACTGCGATAGTATCTGCATTCATACCCGGCAATACCAATATCGGCAACTCCATTTTGTGCTTACCGATCGTTAATTCGATAACCGGTTTTTGCGGGTAATATTCATAATCCGTATCAAGCACTATTCCTAACTCTTTGGCCTTTACCATCGAGATCAGTGCATAATTGTCCCAGGTTGCTTTGGAAACAGGATCAGGTAATTCCTGTAACCAGGGATTGCCTGCCTGCGAACCCGTACCCATTGAAACTTTCTGGTAAAGAACCAGTTCAGCACCGGTTCCTTTTTTATAAGAAGAGATCGCAGCGGTAGCTTCGGCTAAACCGCCACCTCCATAAGAACCTCCTCCTGCTGCGGCGGCAACATCTTCTTTTACACCATCCTGCAATGCTTTATTATACGCATCTTCTGAACCGAGTTTGCCGGTCCAGTATTCTTTAAAATATGTTTCATAATCCTGGTTGTTCCCGCTCCATCTTAGTAAAGAAGTCTGGAAAGGACGGGTCTTGAATAAAGGATATATTGTTGGCTGCATGAAACTGATATGCCCGGCTTTTGCTTCGGCATCACCCCAGCTTTCCAGGTAATGATGATCAGGCAGGATGTATTCGCAGAGTTCTGTTGTTTCATCCATCTTCTCATTAAATGAAACGGTCACTCTTACTTTTTTAAGCGCTGCTTTGAATTTTTCCGCATCAAAATAAGTATACACAGGGTTGGCGCCACGGATCATCAATGTTCCCACCTGCCCGGCATCCATTTGAGTTACCAGGTCATTCATCTCGCTGTCAATACCCTGGCGGTAATTGACGGGACGGCTCCAGTCGATCGTTTTGCCATTGGCGCCGATCGCATTATTGATCGCATTAACGATGAGTTGTACATTCTTATCGTTGCTGCCGCATACTACCAGCGCTTCGCCGCTATGGGCTTTCAGGTCTGCCGCTGCTTTTTTAATACCCGCTTCAAGTTTTGCATCGGAAACAGCGGGTGAGCCTTCTGTCCCATTAACTGCATTCAACAGGTCCAGTGCAACAGCAGCTGTATCAGAAGGGCGATGGGTGAAACGCTCATCGGCATTCGAACCTGTCATACTTAAATGTCCTTCGAACTGGTAATGCTTGCTCATCGAAGGGTTCTTCTCATCAATTTTTCTTCCTTTGGAATAGCCCCTGGCGAATTCAACAGGGCTGAGCCAGGTACCAAGGAAATCGGCGCCGAGGCTTACGATTACTTTGGCCGCGCTAAAATCGTAAGAAGGTAATTTTCTCCCGAATCCACTGGCTTCGTTGGCCAGGAGCATACCGCTGTAAGAAACGGCATCGTATTGAACATGCTTTAAGTTGGGAAACTTTGCAATAATATCTTTTGTAGAAGGAGAGACAATGGAAGAGGTCAGCAATACTACCGTACCGGCTGCTGCTTTCATGGCATCACCCACCATTTTATCAAACTGTTCGAAACCGGGGACTTCGTTAAACTTTACGTCCTTTCCATCACTGCCACTTGCTGTGCGATGGACCGGGAATTTTGCGCGGTACATATCATAAAGATCAAGCACTGAAGCCTGGGCTCTTGCGGATGTACCGCCTCCTGTATAAGAACAAAGTTCATTTCCTTCGATCTTGATCGGGCGCCCGTCTCTTACTTTGGCTACCACGGGGATCACATCACCATCCTGTACATAAGTAGTCGCATAATATTTTGCCACACCCGGTACAAGGTTCTCCGGTTTGTTGGCATAAGGAATAGCTTTTCTCACAGGGATCTTACAGCTGGCGGCCAGGGTTGCGGCTGCGGTACTAAAGCCGAGGTATTTTAAAAAATCCCTGCGGGGAGCTTTGGCATCAAGCAGTCCTTTATCATCAAATCCTTCAAAAGGCAACTCTTCCAGGAATTCATCCTTAGAGAGTTTTTTGAGGTTCTCCGGGTCATTCACTTCTCCGAAACTTTGCCAGTACTTATTACTCATAATGTGCTAATTCGATAATTTGCTAAAATGCTGACTCTTACGGATCTTCGACTGATGCTGATGTTCAATTAGTTCATCAGCACATTAGCCTATTGGCTAATTAATAGTGACATTTCTGACATTCCAACCCACCGATATCTTTCACGGTCACGCTATCCATCTTGTGATTCTTGATATCATTATGGAACTTCTCGTAAATGCTGTAAAATTTATTTCCCTTGCCTTCGGTGTAATTAAAGTCCACTTTGGTATTGCGGTGGCAGTTCACGCACCAGCCCATGCTCAGTTCGGAGACCTGTTTCACTTCATCCATGGCGGTGATTTCACCATGACAGGTCTGGCATTGTACTTTACCGGCGCGGATATGCTGTGAGTGATTAAAATAAACATGGTCGGGCAGGTTATGAATCTTTACCCACTCGATCGGTTTGGCGGCTGTTGGATCCCAGGTAGTGGGTTTGGCAGGATCAAAACCGGCAGCCTTGTATAATTTGGCGATCTCTGCAGAACCATTGATCTCATCGCCGTTCTCATTATAAAGTTTGGGCCCTTTTTCATAAGTGGTGATCGCCTTGTGGCAGTTCATACAGATATTTACCGCGGGTATCCCGGCTGTCTTGCTTTCCCAAGCCGAGCCATGACAGTAAAGACAGTTGATCTGGTTGATTCCCGCATGTACTTTGTGCGAATAATAGATAGGCTGAACCGGCTGGTAACCTTTTTGGCGACCCAGGCCGATGGCGCCTTTTGTAACAAAATAACCGCCTACTACAAAGAAGAGCAGGGAGGCCATGGCTATATAAACTTTATTGCGGTAAGCAGGCACGGGTTCCGGGCGCAGGATACCTTCCGCGTCATCGCTCATTTTTTTCAGGTTGCTGTTCACCTGCATTAATATAAGAGCGATGATCGCCAAGATCAGGGAAATGACCCCGAAAATAATGGCGTTATTATTAGATGATTTTGTATCTCCCTCCGAACCACCTGGACCGGCTACCGGGGGTTTAGCTGCATCATTGACATAAGATATGATCGCGTCAATATCCTTTATAGTAAGATCGGGGAAAGCAGTCATCATCGAACCGAATTTGGCTTTCAGTCCCTGAGTATAAGGATCCGAAGCCATATAGGCCTGCGGATTATGCGCCCATTTTAAGATTTCATTGTGGTCTGCCCATTTGTGTCTTTCTTCAACTCCCTTGAGAGCCGGCCCTGTTCCATCTTTCAGGGGATTATGGCAACTGGCGCACTTGCTCATGAACAAAGTTTTGCCAGCAGTTACATCTGCATTCTGTGCCGAAAGATTATTAATCGCGGAAAAAACAAATAGGGAAAGTACAAACAGCGTTAGTTTTTTGGCCAATGGTTTACAAGGAATCATAGACACAATTGATACTGAAAAATGTGGATAAAATCCGTTCGTCGAGCGCAAAAATAAGTCAGGAACTTAACAAAACGACAACAGGTTTAAGTTTTTTTTAGCCCGCCACCAGCCTGCATTTCAGGAGATTTATAATCGTTTATCCTTCTCTTATAAAATTGTTTGTCATAAATCGGTCAACCCCTTTTAAAAGTTCAACAGATGTGAAAAAGCCTGCCTGGCAATTTATACCGGAAAATTAATTATAGCAGGCCGGTCGGTGATTATTGAAAGTTTTTTCCGCATTTTTGCCGCCCTC
>JBDSBR010000022.1:0-35324 GCA_039921505.1 Chitinophagaceae bacterium | reverse complement strand
AGGGTACCGGTAATTGCTGCAACGGCTGCAACGGGTCCCAGCAGGGAGATAAAGTCACCCGGTTTATGACCATAGAGCAAGGGGAACAGTAAGATCATTATCGCAATCCCCATTATGATACCACCTAAGGTTCCCTCCCAGGTTTTTTTGGGAGAGATCTTTGTCAACGGCGTTTTACCGATCATCGAGCCTACGAGATAGGCCATTGTATCGTTCATCCATAAACTAACGATAATAATTATCGGCAGGGACATTTTACTCCCGGTCCCGGGGCTATAACTGCTTAGTGGAGTCTGGTAAAGGTCAAGCATTAATCCCCAGCTCAACGAGATATATAACAATCCCAATGCTGCTGTTCCAAATACTTTTAACTTGATTTTATTTGACCGAAAAATACCCATTAGAAGCAAGGCAAATCCAGCGACTGATATTGGTAAAGAAAGATTTTCTTTTACCCCATATCCATTTACTGTATAAGCCGGTCCGCAGAACCAAAGCATCAACCCAAACCCCATCACCATAAATCCCATTTTGGCATACGGATGTAAAGTGATTTGGTGAATCTTTTCCGTAAGTTTTAAATATTCCCACCAGCATCCAAAATGAATAAGAGTGAACAGGGCAAGAAAACTCCACTGGTTCCAGAGCAATCCGGTCAGCATCACCCCCATAAAAATAAAGGAGGAAATGGTTCTTGTCCGGAATGTCTGCCAGTTGAATGCCATCGTATGAATTTAGAAAGGATGTTCGGGCACGAAATCATCTTTATACACTTCCGCATAACTTACTTTGGAAGTTTTTTTCATCCACCCCACGATCAGCACCACGATCACAAAACTTAGGGATGCCACCAGGGCGATATTATTCATCTTCACCGGCGAGTCCTCGTTTACCATAGCAGGATTGAAATACACAAGTGTGATCAGCGCCCCGTCATAAATAAAATGTGCCAGGATGGAGGTCCATAGACTGCCGCTGTACCAATAGATAACTCCTAACAGGATTCCCAGTACAAACCGGGGCAGGAACCCGTAAAACTGCAGGTGCATGGCGGAAAAAAGAAAGGCCGCTACGATAATCCCTGCCCAGGGGTTTTTAAATATTTTGATAAGGAGCCGCTGCACTATTCCCCGGAACAACAATTCTTCCCCGACTGCCGCCAACCCTGCTATGCAAACAATATTCAGTAAAAGATCTTTGATACTATGTTTTGACAACAATGCCTGTACAGTCCTTGCCGCTTCATCTTCCTTATCCTTCATCCATTTTTCTATACCTGGTGGAAAATGTACATTTTTATTCAACTCTCCCAGCCAGTTAACTAATGGTATAGCGAGCATCATGAGCGCGACCGCTGCAATAAAATAAACCAGGTTGGAAGGAGGTTTTAGCCCGAGGTATTTTTTAGTGTCGGTACTGAACAGTCTTGCACCAATAAAGGTCGGGACCAGGAAAAGCGCAAAAAACTGTATCACCTGCATCCCTCTTATGAAAGTAAGTGTAGCAGGGTTGGAAAAATCCCATTTTGAAGGATCGCTCATCTGAAGGAGACTTACACCTGTTATGGAAGAAAGAACCACCGTCCCGAGTAATCCCAGCAGGAAAAAACTGACCAGCGCAATACAAACGACTATCAATAATTGTGTACCGGCCGATTTTCCTTTTAATAATCCTTTCATCAGGTCTTTTTTTATTCTATAATCAGGCCAGTATTGACTGACCACTTCCTGCAGAAACTCTGCTGTTTAGATCGTAAATTTGCAGGTTTACCTGCAACAGGCAGGCTCAAAAATAGGTAATTGCATTTTGAATGGTAAAGATCGAAAGCATACAACTTCCTGAATTCCCGCTGCTTCTGGCTCCCATGGAAGATGTCAGTGATCCCCCTTTCCGGGCGGTGTGCAAGGATAACGGGGCTGACCTGATGTACACGGAGTTTATCTCCAGTGAAGGATTGATCCGGGATGCCATCAAGAGCCGAAAAAAACTCGACATTTTCGATTATGAACGCCCTGTCGGTATCCAGATTTTCGGGGGTGATGAGGAAAGTCTTGCTCTCGCGGCAAAGATTGTGGAAGTCACTAATCCCGACCTGCTGGACATCAATTTTGGCTGCCCGGTAAAAAAAGTCGCTTTGAAAGGTGCCGGTGCGGGTGTATTAAAAGATATTGACCTGATGGTCCGGCTGACTTCCGCGGTTGTGAAATCCACCTCGTTGCCTGTTACAGTAAAAACAAGACTGGGTTGGGATGATAAAACCAGAAATATTGAAGAAGTGGCCGAACGTTTACAGGATGTTGGCATCAAAGCACTGGCCATTCATGGACGTACCCGTACACAGATGTACAAAGGCGAAGCCGACTGGACCCTCATCGGTAAGGTGAAGAACAACCCGAGAATACAGATCCCAATTTTCGGAAACGGTGATATTGATTCACCGGAGAAAGCGCTGGAATATAAAAACCGTTATGGAGTCGATGGCATTATGATCGGGCGTGCCGCCATTGGCTATCCCTGGATCTTTAACGAGATCAAGCATTTTGTCAGGACAGGGGAGCATCTTCCCTCTCCCACTATTGAAGACCGGTTATATGTTTGCCGCAAACATTTAAAAAGATCTATCGAATGGAAAAATCCGGTGGTAGGGATCAATGAAATGCGCCGGCATTATGCCAATTATTTAAAAGGATTGCCCAATATCAAAGAATTCCGCAACCGGTTGGTGACCTTAAAGACCGAAGAAGAAATCAACGAAGTATTTGATGAGATAGCGGTTACTTACAGCGGCTACGAGTTTGAGAAAACAGCTATTGAACTCGTGAATTATCATGAAAAATGCCCGATCAATTAAGCCCAGTATTGCTTCATTAACTCAGTAGACCATCCCGGTTGTCGAAGGTGGGTCACGGGCAGGAATTCTTTCATCACCGGTTTAATATCCAGCACGGGAGTACCGTCCACCGCATCAAGGTATCTTACAACTATTTTATTCCCTTCTCTTTTTACAAGTTCTACGATCGTCAGCCCGAGGGCATTGGGCCGGTCCTTTTTACGCTGGGCAAAGATGCCGACATGTGGCCATTCTTTGTTACCACGGGGATGCCCGCTGAAAACGATCTTTGATTTGTCAGACTGGTTAAAATAAAAAATGACTTCGAGATGTGAAAATTCCTCGATACCGTCAAACGCTTCAGCAGGAACGCTCTCTGATAACTGTATTTCACTGGTAACACTTCCCCAAAAATCATCGGTAAGTTCATTACGGGTATTCCGGACTGTAGCGACAGGTGATAGAACTATATTCATAAACTTTCAGTTGATCAGGTCATTTTGATCTTCATCGCCCGCATTAACCCATAAATGGATACCAGCGTCCAGGTTCCTTCCAGTATTACAAAAGGCCAATAGTTGATCAGCAGGGAAGCATAGCAGGCCATGGAAGCGCCGATAATGTTCATAACAAAAAAAAGCTTTCCATCCTTTGGCAATAATTTTTCCGTGTTCAGGAAATAGGCGACCAGGATCAGCCCGACACCGATGCTCCCGATGATATCGTTGTACATCATAGTTTTAATTTTATATTGACAAAGATCCAATTCTTTCGCTAACGGGTCCATCAACACAAGAGCCAGGCCAATCTCCGCCCCGCAATTAGTTTTCTTTTATCGCACTCAGCACCTCCTTACTCATTGGGGAAATAGAAGGACCAAAATAATGGACCAGGGCTCCTTCCCCGTTGACAATATACTTGCTAAAATTCCAGGAAGGCTGTTTATCGTTCCACCCATTTTTTGCAGAATCAGTAAGCCATTGAAAAACGGGGTTCTGTTCCGGTGATCTTATCACCACGCTTTTTTTCATCAGCGGGAAGCTGACTCCAAAATTGACTTTACAGAATTGAGCGATCTCTTCATCGGTTCCTTTTTCCTGTTCTTTAAAATCATTGGCGGGGAACCCGATCACTACCAGCTTATCTTTATACTCATCCGCCAGCTGCTGCAGGTCAGCATACTGCCCGGTATAGCCGCAGTCACTGGCTGTATTGACCAGCATTACTTTTTTCCCTTTTAAACCGGCAAAATCAAATACGGTCCCGTTATTCAATATGGCCCTGAGCGAGTAAAATGAAACAGGAGGTTGTTTAGTGCCTGACAATTCCCTGGTATTCTTCCCGGTAAGTTTGGAGAACCACATAAAAGCGGGGTAGACTGCTTTCAATACTTTTTGACGGTAAGTCATATTCTTTGAATTGCGGTTTGCGATCTCAACGTAAACGATAAATGCCAGGATGAACAGTAAAAGAACAATCAACAACCGTTTAAGTTTTCGGTATGGTCGTTTTCCTGCCATTACCGGATCACCCATTTAAAAAGTTTCAATTTCCCTTTAAACGGCGGGTATTTGATATTGGGATCAAACCAGGTCGGGGTCTTCATCACTGCTTTTTTATGACTAAAGGTCTCAAAGGAATATTTCCCGTGGTAAGAACCGGTACCGCTAAACCCCCTGCCGCCGAAAGGCAGGTTATGGTTGGTCAGGTGCCAGCTGGAATTATTGACACAGGAACCACCTGACGGCACTGCTTCCAGCCATTCTCTTTCCTTTTTACTGCTGGAGGTATAGATATAAAAAGACAGTGGATTAGGATGCCGGTCAATCACCGCTTTGGCTTCTTCCATCGTATGGAACGGGATAACCGGTAGCACAGGACCAAATATTTCATCGCTCATAACAGGTGCAGTTGCTGAAATACCGGTAAGGATCGTGGGTTCAATAAATAATTTGTCTTTATTACTACGGCCTCCATAGACTATTGTTCCGCTTGACAGGTAAGCACTGATTCGATCAAATTGTTTTTCATTGATTATTTTCCCATAATTGTAACTGTCTTCGGGTTTATCACCGAAAAATTTTGGCAAGGTTTCTTTTAACGCTTCCAGCAATTGATCTTTAACCGAGTCATGAACAAGCAGGTAATCCGGCGCCACGCACATTTGTCCTGCATTGGAGAATTTCGTCATTGCGATGCGGCGTGCCGCCACCTTGATATTGGCATCGGCTTCAACCACGCAGGGGCTTTTACCACCAAGTTCCAACGTAACGGGTACCAGTCTTTCCGCGGCCATTTTGTAAATGATCCTGCCTACCGCCGTACTGCCGGTATAAAAAACATGATCAAAAGAAAAATTATTCATCATGGCAGGGATCACCGTAGCTCCGTCTCCCTGGACATATAAAATATATTCCGGGGAAAAAGATTCTTCAATGATCTTTTTCATAACCTCCCCGGTGGCCGGAGCAAATTCACTTGGTTTCAGTACGACACAGTTTCCTGCTGCAATTGCCCCTATGAGCGGGTTGATCAACAATTGAAAGGGATAGTTCCAGGGACCGATAATAAGAGTCACACCCAGCGGTTCTCTCAGCACCCGGCTCCCCGAAGGCATATTAAGCAGGTTGGTAGCCACCAGTTCCGGTCGCATCCAGTGACGCAGGTGTTTCAGGGCGGTATTCAATTCAGCGATCACCATACCTGTTTCGGTCACCCAGGTTTCTTCCGGGCTTTTTTTCAGGTCGGTATAAAGGGCATCATAGAGGCCCTGTTCGTGGCGGAGAATGGAAGCTTTTAATTTCTTGAGTTGTTCTTTCCGGAAGGCATAAGTCCTGGTAATCCCGTTGTTAAAGAATTCCCGCATCCGCTGCAGTGAAGCAATATCTGCCATTACCTGTAATTTTGTTTGAAGTTATGCAAAACTCCCCGCCCAATGACCGATGAGTACTATATGATGCAGGCCTTAAAAGAAGCCAAACGGGCCCTCGAAGATGACGAGATTCCTATTGGTGCTGTAGTAGTCATTAACGAAAAGATTATTGCGAGGGGATATAATATGACGGAGCGGCTGAATGACCCGACGGCGCATGCGGAAATGATTGCCCTGACCTCGGCTTTTAATTCCCTCGGCAGCAAGTACCTTCCCGAAGCCAGTTTATATGTGACTGTAGAACCCTGCCTGATGTGTGCCGGTGCTGTATACTGGAGTAAGATCGGTAAGGTCGTTTATGGCGCTGATGATGAAAAGAACGGGTATAAAAAAACGACGGGAACCAACTGGCCCTTTCATCCCAAAACGGAATTGGTGCGGGGCGTAATGAAGGACGAGTGCGCCAAACTCATGACAGATTTTTTTAAGAAAAAAAGATAAGCATGGCCAATCCTGCAAAAACCGGGAAGATCATCGTCACGCATCCCCTTACCGGTACGGAAAGAAAAATGGATGCGGTCATCTATAACAACGTTAAGGATGCGATCCTTAAAAGTCTTCAAAAAAGCAGGGAAAAAACATTTACCGAATTGACGGACGATGTAGTAAAAACAGTCCGCAAAAAAATGCCCTCGTTTAAAGGGTCTATTCCCTGGTATACCATTTCTATCCGCCTGGACCTGGAGACCCGCGGGATTGTGGAAACATTTACTGATAAGGGCAAAAAGCTGAACCGGTTGAAAAAATAAGCCGCATAGTTTTCACCATGCGGCCCGTTATTACTCAACTGCTGATATTAAGGTTTATCCCACCATACTTTACCATACAATCCATCCACACCCCCAAATTGGCTTTGCACCGCTGCCTGATAATTGGCTCCGTTGTTAAACACTTCATTTGGAGGATAAGCGTGTCGTAGCGGAATGGCGCGTCCCCCTGGTGTTACAAGATTGTTTGGAAATCCCGTTCTTCTCCATTCAGCCCATGCTTCAAATCCATGCATAAAAAGATGCACCCAGCGTTGCATTCCGATCTGTTGCAAGGCAGTGGCTGGATTATATGGAATACCTGATTGCAACATATATGCGGCTACACCTGCATTGGTCCCGGTCCATTGACGGATCGACTGGTCGATCGCCAGGTCATAATTGAGTTTTGCATCTACGTCTCCACCCGGGATCCATCCGCGTTTTGCAGCTTCTGCTTTTGCAAAAAGAACCTGTGCGTAGGTCACAAGATATATTTTGGCATTTTGTGCATAGATCGAGTCTCCCATGAGTGAATAACTGGTGGTATTGGGAACACCTACAGTTAACCCAAACGGGATACCCTTATAAATATTACCACTGGCTTTTTTCCCGTAGACCGGTAAACGTGGGTCGTTGATCGGGTTCATGTAATCCACCAGGGTTTCTGTCAATGCCCACCAAACGCGATTTTGATTCACCACCTGTCCATACCAATAACTTTGATTGGTAGCGTCAGCGATATGGCGGAAAGTGAAATTATCCGTATTGGCTGTCATTACACCATCGACAAGCGCTTTATTGAATTCCAGGGTCGCTTTAGTAGGATTTACTTCTGATAAACGTAGAGCAGCAAGTAAGTGTACGCTATTGCCAAATCGCTTCCACTTATTGATATCTCCATTGTACATGATCTCATTTGCAATATTTCCCGGAACGATCATCGCATTCGCTTCCGAAAGCAATTTGAAAATACTATCGTAAATGACTTCTTGCTTGTCATATGCAGGTGTAAAATCTCCCGAGCCCTTGAGTGCCTCGGTATAGGGTACATCACCCCAACGGTCGGTAATATGCCAGATAAAATAAGCCTTTAGTATTTTGGCCACAGCCTTTTGATTCACTATCGGTCCCTCAAGAACAGTAAGTTCGTTTGAATTAAGGACCGTCTGTAAATTCATCAATGGTCCCTGGTATAACCCATAAAAGCTTGTGCCTCCATCTGGATAAAGAGATGCTCCGGGGTATTGGGTTTCACCAAGGTATTGCGCATGGTATTCACCCTGCGGGGAAGAACTTAACCCCGGCAAGGAAAGTTCTGCATTGGCGATCAGTTGGATGCCGGAAGCCTTGCTGGGGCGGTTTGGATCCGTATTAATATCGCTTTTGAATTTATTGCAGCCTGCTGCGAATAAACCCACCGAGATATAAATGAATATTTTTTTCATAGTCTCTTTTTTAGAAGTTGAAGTTGAGGTTTAACCCATATGAACGAACCGTATTAGCCTGTCCTGACTCATACCAGCCTATAGATTGTCCACCGGTTGACAGTTCAGAAGGATCAAGTCCTTTTGGCGCTTTTTGCCAGAGCATGGCGGGGTTACGGGCAATCAGTGCTACGCGGATGGACTTGAAAGGAAGCCTGCCTAACATTTTTTTCTGGAAAGTATAGCCCAGTCTTACTTCCCTTAACTTAATGTAAGAAGCATCATACAGCCATTCTTCATATACATGCGTGCCGAGGACGGTTCTGTAATAAGCACGTGCATCTACATATGCATCTACGGGTTGGTGGGAGGTAGCCGAAATACCATATATATGAAATCCACCACCATCAACGAGTGCGTCGCGGACATTTTTACCTTTGTCATTGATCGCAGCAGTTTCAGGAGCCATCCCGGTTTTAGCAAGCAACATTTTTGTGCGGCTGAAGAATTGCCCGCCAAACTGGTAATCGATCATTGCGCTCAATTCAAATCCAAAAATGGTAAATGTATTTTGCATACCTCCCGTATAGTCGGGTAATACTGATCCAAAATTGTGAGTGGCATCGGTATACAGTGGAAGGTTATTCGTACCGAGTAGGATCATTCCGGTTGCAGAATCACGCTGGTAAGCTTTTCCTACCAGGCTACCATATGGTTGACCAACATAGGAATTCAAAAAACTGGTAACGCTTGAATAAGTCGTAGATCCATAAGCGTAAGTATTAAGTCCTGCCGCCAGTTCTACGACCATGTTCCTGTTGCGGGCCAGGTTAAATGTTGCATCCCAGGTAAAATTTTTGGTTTTCAACGGCGTACCAGTCAGTGTTAGTTCGAGGCCTTTGTTCTGGATCAAACCGGCATTGATCGTTGTAGACCCATAACCGCTTGCTCCCGATACATCCAGTTGCAGTATCTGGTCTTTGTTTTTCTGTACATAATACGTGAAATCGATCCCCAACCTGTTCTTAAAGAACTGCAGGTCGATTCCGGCCTCGTAAGAATTGGCGAAGGCGGGTCTGATATTGGGATTGGACAGGTTATCCGGAACTGCCAGTGTTGGAATGGTTGGTGTAGAGGTGTAAACCGTTCCAAGGGAATAAACAAATGACGTTTGGTAAGGCGACAGATCAGAACCTGCTTTTGCATAGCTCAAACGTAGCTTACCATAAGACATCGGTTTCCATTTCAGGAGTTCGCTGAAAACAAAACTTCCGGAGACAGAAGGATAAGAATACGAATTACTGCTTGCCGGGAGTGCTGACGAATTATCATTCCGGATCGAGGCGTCAAGAAAGTAGGTATTCTTATAACCGAATGACGTCATCGCATAGAGACTACGGATCTCTTTTCTTAATAAATAAGAACCGATGATCGGGCGGTCAATTGAAGCAGCCAGGGTGTAATAATTCGGAGAGATCAATCCACCTGCCGTGGCGCCGGTAACTTCTGTATACCTTCTTTTATAAATATTACCCCCGATATTGGCGTCCATTGTCAGATCACCCCATTTTTTTTCGTAAGAGGCGAGAAACTCGTAGTTAAATTCGCGGTTCTGGTATTTTCCATTAGAATAAGAAGGCACTCTTCTTCCACCAAACGCTGAACGTTCTTCAATGCTTTGGGTATAGAGATCAGATCGAAGAAAACCACTCAGCTTTAAACCTTGCAATATCTGGTAAGTAACACCCACGTTACCAAAGAACCTGTCCCGGTTATCATTGTTAAGATTTTCCTTGGATTCAAAGTAGGGATTGTTCCAGTAAAGGGGATTGAAATTCGTGATCTCGCCGGTTGTGGTGCTGGGCCTGTTGAGGTTCCAGTTTTTAAAAGTGCCGTCGGCATACTTGTACTCTTTCAGCCGTTTCATATCAACGTTTCTTTGGAACCATTGTACCATATACCTTGCGCCATACTCAGAACCTTGCGTAGGACGTTGTGCGGAGTTGGTAGCAAAGTTAATATTAGCGATCATGCTGAGTTTTTTGGTCAGATCAAGACCGGCGCTAAGACCCAGGTTGTTTCTTCTTAACCATGTATTAGGTTCTACACCTTGTATCCTGGCATCGTTGAAGCTGAGGCGGAACGTGCTATTTTCATTCCCCCCGGAAACTACAATACCGTTGTTGATATTACTGCCAGTCCGGTAGTAATCTTCAATATTATCAGGCTGGGCAACAAATGGCATCAGCTTTTTATATTCGGGATCCTGAGGGTAAAAACTAAAAACATGACGAACGGGTGTGCCATCCATTTTTGGACCCCAGCTTTCATCAATACTCATGTCTATATATTTTTCTCCGTTTGGCAATGTTCTCCAAACCTGGGTTGAACCACCACCATATACATTTTGCAGGGGGAAAAAATTACTTGCCTTTTCAATTGAAAAGGCTGAATTCAATTCCACGTTCACTTTTTTTGGACCCTTCTTTCCTTTTTTTGTGGTGATCATGATCACCCCAAATTGTCCCCTGATACCATATAATGCGGAGGCCGTTGGACCTTTTAATACATTCACTGATTCGATGTCGTCGGCATTGATGTCCTGTGCCAGGTTGCCATAATCTGCTTTGTCACTTCCGGCATAGTTGGCATTGGAGATCGGTGTTCCATCTACAACGATCAGTGGCTGATCGGTTCCCCCAAGGGAATTCACCCCACGGATCTTTATTTTTTGGGTACCGCCCATACTTGCACCAGATGCACCGGTAACTTGTACTCCCGATATCTTACCGGACAATGATCCAATGATATTTTGTTCTTTGGTCAATGTCAGGTTATCCCCTTTTACCTGTTGAGTGGAATAACCAATAGATCTTTGCTTCCGTGAAATGCCAAGAGCAGTCACCTGCACCTCCGACATTGTTCCTCCCTCGGTTAATACAGCATCGTAAGCGGAAGAACTCCCGATTGCAATTTCAATAGTGGTGAATTCTGCAGAAGAAATAACCAGGACAGGAGAATTGCCTGTTACAGAAATAGTGAACCGACCGTTGGCATCAGCGATCACACCATTGGTTGTTCCTTTTTGCTGGATACTGGCGGATGGAACCGCCTCTCCATTACTGTTTTTTACGGTGCCGGTTATCTGCCGGGTTTGGCTGATAACAACCAGCGGCATGGAGATCAAAAGGATCATCCAAGCCATGAGCAATTTTTGTTTCATAAGCAATCAATTGAAAGTTGGTTATATAAATGGATGCGTAATTCCGGTAGTAACCTGCACCAATCAGCAAAACATTGCAAAAAATTACGCATAAAGCTGCAATAACCATCAAACCCGCATAAAAAAATTATCCCCTTTTTTTGCGGTTTTTTGCTTTCACTTAGAATTTATGTTCCTGAAAAGCTATTTTTCCGAAAAAGGGAAGAATTTTTTCATTCGGTTTCCGGACAACCCAACATCAGTAAATTTGTTATCCAAGTATAAATTCACTCTTAAATTTTACTAGTTATGGCATTTACCTTACCTGCGTTACCATATGCACATGATGCACTGGAACCTTATATCGACACCTTGACCATGCAGATACATCATGGCAAACATCACCAGGCTTATGTAGATAATCTCAACAAAGCCCTTGCCGGCACAGCCAACGAAAACAAATCGCTGGAAGATCTTGTCGAAAAAGCGGGATCCATTTCACCAGCGGTCCGTAATAATGGAGGCGGGCATTGGAACCATACTTTTTTCTGGAATAGCCTTGCCTCTCCTGCTTCTGGCGGGACCGGGGGATCACCATCCGGGAAATTAGCAGAAGCAATCAATGAAGCCTTTGGCTCTTTTGATGAGTTCAAAACCAAATTTGCTTTAGGAGGTGTTGGACGTTTTGGAAGCGGCTGGGTGTGGCTGATCGTAAAAAAAGATGGCAAACTGGATATTTGTTCTACTCCCAACCAGGACAATCCTTTAATGGATGTAGCAGAAACAACCGGTGTTCCCCTGCTTGGCGTGGATGTATGGGAACATGCCTATTACCTGAAATACCAGAATAAAAGACCGGATTATCTCGCGGCTATCTGGAGTGTAATCAACTGGAAAAAAGTTGAAGAGCGCTTTAAACCTGCCTGATCCGAAAGACCGATTTATAATATAAAAAGCCTCCTGAAGTTACAGGAGGCTTTCAGTTTTGTAGCGTCTTCATTTATTTACATTTCGCCATTTCTTCGTCCATGATCTTGTCCGCTTTATCATTCATCTCCTTATCGTTCTTCTTGTCTTCGTATTTTTTCTCCATCTTATCCCTGAACTCCTGCATTTCTTTTGTTACGTCTTCCAGTTCTTTTTTTGATTTTTCATCACTGGGGTCCTTGGCAGACAGTTTTTGTACCTGGCAGCGATAGTCGGCCATTTTCTTTACATCACTTTCAAAGGAACCTCCGGATTTAGAAGAACAGGAGATGGTTCCTGCTAACAGACCTGTTATGGCCAGGTAGATCAATTTTTTTTTCATGCAAGTGGTTTTATGGTTAAAAAGAAAATTTAGTCGTACAAAGTAGAATTAATTTTTAGAATAGAAAAGAAATAATCACATCCTCCTTGATAATTGCCTTATCCAGGAGAATTGAACATTGTGTATTGAGTGTTATTATTAAAATATTCAATAAATCAATGCTCAATTTTCAATGGTCGAGGGTCAGGGTACAGGATCGTACCCGCTTCCGCCCCAGGGATGGCAACGGCTGATCCGTTTGATGGCCAGCCACATTCCTTTGAAGAGCCCGTGTTTTTTTAAAGCTTCTGCGGCATAATGAGAACAGGTGGGTGTATAGCGACACTTGGGTCCCAGCCACGGTGAGATCACCAGCTGGTAGATTTTTATCAGGGCGATAAAAGGTAAACTAAGAATGCGGAGTATTGTTTTCATGAACCAGTTCTGCCAGCTTATTAATGATCGTTGTTAAATTTTCAAACACAAATCGATATTCCACCATTTCTTTCCCCGTGTAGATCAAAAAAATATGAAGTCCTGCTTTCTTATCTTCCAGTTCTTTTTGCAGGGATGATTTTTGTAAGCGCCAGGCTTCGCGTGACAGCCGTTTGATCCTGTTCCTGTCCACTGCTTTTTTAAAATTCCGGGTACCGACACCTGTTCCAAATTTCAGGCCTGTTCCTGCCGTGATAAGATAGAATACCCTGAACGATAAGACGGTGAACCGCCGTCCTTCTTTGAACAACTGTTCGATTGCCTTCCGGCTTTTCAGTCGTTCCTTCTTTCCCAGTGTCAGTTTCCGTGTCATGCTTTTATAAAAATAAAATAGTCCCGGCGTTTTACAGCCGGGACTATTCAATAATCTGATCCTCCCGTTTCTGCGGGGTCGGAAATTATTTCAACTTACTCTCATCGGAAACCGACAACTTCTTACGGCCTTTAGCGCGGCGGCTTGCTAATACCTTGCGGCCATTAGCAGTTGCCATACGCTTACGAAAGCCATGGACTGTCTTGCGACGTTTGCGATGAGGTTGGAATGTACGTTTCATTGTTTTACTCTTTTTTCACGTTTAACTGCCACAGCATCCCGAGACCTGGGCGGAGTTTGAAATGCGAACCGGGAGAACGGTCCAGGTTTCAAGTTTCACCAGCAGGTCACCACACCCACTGTTTGTGAAAGGATGGCAAAGGTAAGGGTTTAGTGGCTAAAAGGAAGGCAGGAAGGGGCTTGTTTTCAAAAAAACTCCGGGTAATTCGCGTTTAAGGTATCACTTTGACAATTAAATAATTACGCATATTTATCGAAACAGTATGGGATCCATAACTCACCGCAGTAGAGAGCGCACTTACTCCCAGGTTATTCCAGTAGCTCCTGTTTTGCTGCGCGGCCGGGAGATTGGAAACCCCGGAATAATTGGTGCATCGATCCGCCGGGTTGTATACCGAGAAAGAACTATAGATATAAGTACCCGGGTTCATTTCAATTAAATATAACCCGGTTCGTCCCGGTACCAGTCCCGCAATAAGCGTATTGTTCGGTGCCAGTCTCCTGTATTGATAGATATAGCCCATATAACCCGGGTATTGTAAAAGGCCTTCCCTTACAACCGGGTTGAATTCAATATTTGCAACCTGCAGGCTGGGTAAAGAATTACTGGTAAGTATAGCATAAGGCTGTACGGTAAGATAAAGAACCTCCGTGGGAATGGTAAAAGAGACAGGATTACCGGATAACGGGGAATAGGTATCTGTGACAGTACTGGTCAGCCAGATCGTATCGTAAAGATGGTACTCCAAAGCTGGATTTGTAATGGATGTATTCAGGAGTACCGTATCCGTTTTAAATGTATCGCAAGAGGGATAGATTCCCCTGTCACATTGAAAGCTTTGCGTAACAAGCAGCAGCAAGAAAATCCCCAGGAAGGTTAAAGCAGTTCTCATATTTCAATAATAGATTAAAAAATAGCGGCAGGTTCTTTAACCTGCGACCGAAGCCAGGTCAGTATGTTTTGACGCGACCGGTTCTTCAAAAAAAATAGTGGCATGGTTGTCAAAATCCTCTGTAGAATCGGTTGTATAAAAAAGACGTTCCCCTTTTTTACTGCATTGGGCTTCTATTTCCGGGTGCCGCAACAAATAGTCAGCCAGGCTCTCTGCTACGATCTCTCCCTGAGAAATAAGTTTAACGCCCACCGGCAGGTATTCTTCTATTTTATCCCGTAATAAAGGATAATGGGTGCAGGCCATCAGTAGTACATCGATGTTCTCCCCTTTTTCGAAAATATTATGCAGGTTCTTTTTGACAAAAAAATCAGCCCCATGCGATTGGTGCTCGTTATTTTCTATAAGAGGAACCCACATAGGACAAGCTTCCTGGAAAACCTTCAGGGCCGGGAAGAATTTCGCAATCTCCATCGGGTATGAATCGGATAGAACCGTTCCGTTGGTTGCCAGTATACCTACATTTTGTGTTTCCGAATAAGTGCCGATGATCTCTGCGGTAGGTCTTATCACTCCCAGCACCCTTTTACCAGGTGCCAGTCCAGGCAGGTCATTTTGCTGGATAGTACGCAGCGCTTTGGCAGAAGCGGTATTACAGGCGAGGATAACCAGCGAACAGCCCTGCGTAAAAAACCATTTAACGCATTCCAGTGTATAATGATAGACCGTATCAAAGGAACGGTTGCCGTACGGTGCTCTTGCATTATCCCCGAGATAGAGATAATCATACCCGGGCAGTTTATGGATGATCTCCTTTAAGACCGTCAGACCTCCATAACCAGAATCAAATACGCCGATAGGGCCCTGCTTTTGCATACCACAAAAATAGCATGACGGGAACAGGGTAAAAAATAACCCCGGCAAATTGCCGGGGTTATAAAGAAATATCTTTTGTTGGAGGTCTATTTACCAACCCCGGGGTTGGCCTTTGGTATCGTCACTTTTAGCTTAGCTGCAACAGCAGTGATCATGTCATCTCCGTCCGGCGCTACCAGGAAAGCTTCCTTATTAAACACATGCGTATACCCTTTTTCCTTAGCGACTGCTTTGATGGCATCATATACTTTCTTGTAAATAGGCGCCAGCAATTCGTTTTGCTTATTCTCAGTAGCCTGGTTTACGATCTGTTGCCAGTTTTGGATCTGGTAGATCAGGGTAGGAAGTTCCTGCTCAATCTGTTTGCGGACAGCCGGTGGTGTTTTTAATGAATCCCTGTACACACTGTCCTTGTACTGGTATAAAGAAACGATCTGCGCATACTGGGGATTAATGGAATCCGCCTGGTAACGTTCCAGCAAACCATCAATCTTTGCTGTTTCCGGCATCAGTCCTACCATGTTGTCAACGCTGATATAGCCAAACTTCGACTGTGCTCCTGCAGTGGTTGCAAAAGACAGTGTAAGAGCCAGGGCCATAATGCTGAGAATTCTTTTCATTTGGTTTGTTTTTTTGTCCGGTAAATACCGGTATTATTTGCCTATTATGATTGCTTTTTAAAAGGTTTCGTTGTCAGGTCGTTCTGTCTTAAGCCCGCTTGTGAATTCTTTAACGTTTATCTCACCCCCAGGTCTTTCAGTATATCTTCACTCTTATCCAGTTTTGGGTCGGCAAAGATAATGGTAATTCCTTCACTTTTGTCTAGCACAAAATCATATCCTCTTGATACAGCCATCTTCTGGACAGCATTGTAGACTTTGTCCTGGATGGGTTTGATCAGTTCCTGTCTTTTTTTGAACAGATCCCCTTCAAAACCAAAGCGTTTGCGCTGTAAGTCCCGCAGGTCTTTCTCTTTATTGAATAGCTGATCTTCTCTTTTTTTCTTCAGGTCATCACTCAGCATCACCTGTTCGGCCTCGTAGGTTTTATACATGCCGTCAAGTTCGCTTTGCTTTCCGTCAATATCTTTTTGCCAGCCGGCTGCTATATCATCCAGTTGTTTCTGCGCCTGTTTATAATCCGGCATTTTGTCCAGGATATACCGGGTATCAATAACAGCATATTTCTGGGAAAACCCGATGGTAGCTGTTGCCAGTAAAAAGGCAAGTAAAAAGATCTTTTTCATATACATGAATTAAAGTTTGAAAATTGTTGTGCGGTTAATCCGGTTCAAAACCCAGCATAAAGGTAAAACGCGAAGCACCCTTTAACCCCGTTTGTCCCGGTGTGAGGCGGTCAAGACCTACACCATAGTCAAAGCCAAGCAGACCGAACATCGGCAGGAAGAAACGCATCCCGACACCTACACTGCGGCGGAGCCTGAACGGGTTATAATCCTTGTAATCATGCCAGCCATTGGCTGCTTCGAAAAAGGTCAATGCATAGATCGTACTGCTGGGGTTAGTTACCAGCGGGTACCGTAATTCCAGTGTATACTTATTAAATATGGTAAAGAATTTATTGGCGCTTTGCTGGTCAGGATTCACGGTGGGGTCAGATGATTCATATACAGGGTAACCACGGTGGGCAACAATATCATATCCCAGCAAACCATAGTTATTCGTCAATCCTGCATCACCTACCTGGAACCTCTCGAAAGGTGAATAGTCCAGTTTACGGTTATAGCGACCCATGAAACCATACTTGGCTGCCATCTTCAGCACAAACTGCCGGTTCTTATCTGCACCCGTTGGTTTACCCAGCGGTACATACCACTCAGCATTAAATTTCCATTTATGGTATTCCGGTGTCTTATACGGGTTGGAAGAATTGACAAGGTTCTTATTGAATAATGAATAAGGGGGTGTAAGCTGTACACTGGCAATAAAATTAGAACCACTGGTCGGGAAGATCGGGTTGAACACCGAAGAGCGCTGTAAACCTATCTTGAAACTGATATTGCTGGATGTTCCATCTTTCAACCCGTCGAAGATGGGATAGTTCCGGAGTTTATACTGTGTAACATTCAGTGTATAAATAAGACTGAAAAAGTCATCAGGCCATTTAAGCTGTTTGCCCAGTGAAACAGAAACACCCGTTGTCTTTAAATAATTCGTGTCCGATCTTTTACGGTCGATCGTTCCTGTATAAGGATCAAAGGCATTTGAATATTTGCTGTTATTGATACCAACCGTCAATGAATTCCTTTTCTTACCTCCAAGCCAGGGTTCGGTAAAGGATGCGCTGTAGGACCGATAAGCCCGGCCATTCGACTGTACCCGCAAACTCAATTTCTGTCCATCGCCTGTAGGCAAAGGATCCCAGGCCGATTTTTTCCAGATATTCCGGATAGAGAAATTATTAAAGGTAACACCGAGCGTTCCTGTAAGTCCTACACCACCACCCCAACCGGCAGATAATTCCAGCTGGTCGGAAGATTTTTCTTCAAGCTTCCAGTTAATATCCACTGTCCCGTCATCGGCATTGGGAACCACACCCGGGTTGATCGTTTCCTGGTTAAAGAACTGGAGATTACCTAATTCACGCTGTGAGCGGATAAGATCGGCACGGCTGAATAACTCACCCGGTATCGTCCGCAATTCACGACGGATTACATAATCCTTGGTTTTTTCGTTACCGGCAATCGTAACATTCTTGATCCGGGCCTGCGGGCCTTCGGTAAGTCTTATTTCATAGTCGATCGTATCATTGTAAACGGAGGTCTCCACCGGTTCGACCCGGAAGAACAGGTAGCCGTCATCCATATACAAACCGCTGATATCGCCACCTTCCTGGGAAAGTTCTTTACCAAGCCGTTTGTTAAGGATCGCAAGATTATATACATCGCCTTTATTGATCCCGAGATAGTAATTCAATAAAGAGTCAGAATATTTTGAATTCCCTTTCCAGGTGATATTGCCGAAATAATAACGTCTCCCTTCTTCTATTTTAAGATCAATATTGAGATTCCCGCTTTTGGTTGTTAACGCGGTATCGGCGACGATCTGCGCATCACGGTATCCCATTTCATTATAATAATTCAATACTTTGTCCTTGTCCTCGTCATATTTTTTCTCGTCGAACTTGGCGCCGCTCAATTTGAAACGGACATAGGGATCCAGTGCTTTTTTTGTCTTGCTGGGAGAAAGAAACCCCCAGTCCTTGGTGTATTCGCTGAAAGAATATTTCTTTTTCACACCATAGGGGCTTTGCTCCTCATCAGGATGCAGGGTGGCTTTGCTCATCTCCTTTGTCCCCTTCATTTGTTTTTTCAGCCGCAGCCCGTCAATATTATCATTACCGAAAAAACGGATATTATCGATCAGTACTTTCACTCCCTTGTCAATATAGATGACCATCGCAACCGAATTGGAAAAAGCCGTATCGGGCTTTTCCTCCAGGCGCACTTTTACATTCCGGTAGCCTTTTTCCGTAAAATACTTACTCACTTTCTCTGCAATATCGCGGCGTGTATTTTCCGTTACGATTGTTTGTTTGGCAAGATTCACTTTAGCCTGGATATCCTCTTCCTCTGATTTTTTTATTCCGACGAATTTGAAATTACCAAGACGTGGTCTTTCCAGTGCATATATTTCCACCCATACTTTATCATCCTGCACTTGTGTTATATAGACCTGCACATCGGAGAAAAATTTCTGACGCCATAAAGCGGAAATAGCTTTCGCAAAAATATCTTCTCCAGGGTGCATGAATTTATCGCCGGGTTGAAGGTTAGCAATAGAATAAACAATGGAAGTATCAAGATGCCTGATCCCTGTAATGTTTACGTTAGCGATTGAATACTCTCTTGGAATTTTAGCATTTTGCCATTCGATGAGTTTGGGATCTACAGAAGTAGTTGGAAGGGTATCCTGTGCCTGTAAAGTGAATACGGATACAACCGCAGCCATCAATGTTACACTAAGCCTGGGTAAAAGTCGTTGCATGGTTGATTATTCAAATTCAGTCTGAAAATGTGCGAAAGCAGCCTTCAATTTTTTGGTTTACAGGCTCTCCCCCCTGATTGAGGCGGCAAAATAACGGTAAAAAATTGAAGTCTTTGTTAAAGAAAAAGGCTAAAAAACCCAAATAAGGACATTAATATCAATTGAAGGGGTTTTTAGGCTGTTTTGACGGGTTTTTGACCCGGATCAGCCTGCTACTACCTGGTCACTGGTCTTGCCAAACCGTCTTTCCCGGGCCTGGTAGTCAAGGATGGCTTCGTAAAGATTTTCTTTCCGGAAATCGGGCCAGCGGACATGGGTAAAATAGAGTTCGGCATAAGCAAGCTGGTAAAGTAAAAAATTGCTGATCCGGTATTCACCGCTGGTGCGGATCATCAGTTCGGGATCGGGAAAATTACTGGTGCAAAGGTATTGCTGAAGTGTATCCTGGTCGATATTTTCGACGGCCAGCTGGCCATTCTTTACTTCCCAGGCGATGCTTTTCACGGCATTGAGTAATTCCCATCTCCCACTGTAACTCAGGGCCATAATAAGGTTCAGCCCGGTATTTTCCTTCGTGATATCCAGTGCTTCATTCAACTCTTTCCGGGCATAGTCAGGAAGCATATTCATATCACCGATAACATGCAGGCGGATATTATTCTTGTCAAGGCTTTCCACTTCTTTGCGGATCGTGCTGACCAGTAATTCCATTAATCCTACTACTTCATATTCCGGCCGGTCCCAGTTTTCCGTAGAAAATGCATACAGTGTGAGATAGCCGATCCCCAGTTCCGCTGAGCCTTCAACAATATTACGGACACTCTCTACACCGTGAAAATGTCCAAAAAGACGGTCCTCTCCTTTTTCTTTTGCCCAGCGTCCATTCCCATCCATAATGATAGCGATATGCCGGGGGAGATTATTCTTATCTATTTTTTCCAATAGTAATGACATAATAAAAGCTGTCGCCAGCGCCTGCAAAGTTATTACGGATTCGCGGGATTCAACAGTATTCCCAAAAAAAGAGGCTGTCTTAAAAGAAAAAGAATTTCAACACAGAGATACAGAGTTAAGGAGTGACACAGAGTAGTTTTAAACCTGATCTCTCTGTGTTACTTTGTTTCTCTGTATCTCTGTGTTAATCACTCTTTTTGAGACTTCCTTACTAAATCATTACGAATCAACAAGGAGATCTGGAAAAACTTAATTTCTTCCCCACACAGCGATCCTTGATCTTCCCCTGGCAAATCCTTTTGTTTCATACGAGAATTCGATCCTTGACAAGTGACGTAAGCCTCCGTCCATATCAATCACCCGGCTTTCACTACCCTGGTTAAAGCGGCTTCTCAACTGTACATCCTGTACACTGCCGTTGTCAAAATAAATTTTCATATCATACATCTTCAGGGGGCCATCGGTTACTTTCAGTTTTACCTGGCGCACATCATCTTTCCAGTTGCCGAAATGGATCACATCATGATCCACTCCAAAGCCAACTTTCTTATCCTCGAGAAAAAACCAGTTACCGGTATTTTTGGGGGCGGATTTGAATGCAGTTGCAAGACTGCAAACAGCAATAAGCAGGGTGCTGCAAACAATGGTTGTCAGGCGCATAGTAATAAATATTGGTTAAGAAATATGATGCAGGATGATAGACATGCGATCCTGTAATTTGGTTTAAAGCAATGGCAGGATTAAATTCCGGGCCTCTTAACCTAAAATAGAAAAAAGAATACTACTTAGCTGTAGGGCAATGGTACGACTGGAGGTTAAAAGTAACATGGAACATGGCCGTAACGAACTGGTCCTTCTGTTTGCTGTTACCGCGCTGGCGGTTAGGAATACCAATGGGTTCACCGATCTCGTATGACCTGTCACTCATTAATAAAGCCGTGGAAGTGCTGCCATCGGGATTGGGAGGAAAGACAGCGGGATCAACATAAGTCTTACTGACATCATCCAGGTAATCCGTATTGGTAAACCGGTGCAATACTTCAAACCCGATATTCACTCTTTCATTTAATGCATATTTAAAACCGCCACCAAAAGGAATGCAGATCGCCATTGAACTGTATTGTTTCCTGTCAGGATATAAGCTGCTGCCTTGTCCTTCGGTACCCAGCTGGCGAAGCGGTATTTTTTCTCCGCGTAAGTAAGCATAAGGATCGTAGCTGAATACACCGGCACCAAAAGTAATATAGGGTGTAAAACTGTATTGTGGCTCCCCGGGCATAAAGCGGAAGAAATTGAAATCTCCCTGTAAAGTCAGTTCCCAAACCTTGCTGTTAAAGCTGAGGTTGCGGGAGTACATATAAGTATTGTGGGTATTGTATTGATCGGAATAACCTACCTGTGCAAAGCTGGCACCGACCCTGACGGCAATATAATTACCAAGATTTTTACGGAAAAAGATCGTAGCGGCCATTTTAGCCCTGTTGATACGGGCCTTGGTGTTGAGATCCCCGAAATAATGAGCAGCACCCACTCCAATACCAAATTCACCTTCCTGCACGATAGCATCCTGGGCTTTCAGGTGGGTGCCCGATAAAAGGGCCATGATCGAAAACACAACAACTGCAACAGGCTTTTTCATCATAACTGTAATAAAATGGTTCGGGATTAATTAGAACGCTAAAAATAGTATTTTCTTTTGTCCGAAGGCTATTTTAGTTCCTTTTATCCAGTCCCCAGGTCAGTTTATTGCGGAGGGTCTGGAGGAAATTGTTCTCGCTCAGCCTGACAAGGCTCAGGTCAAATCTTTCTTTTTTAACGGCTAACTGGACATTTTTGCTTACAATTTCCCGGCGGGAGTCCAGGGCACAGATGATCTGGTCCGACCGGCTTTCTATTTCAAAGGAAATAACATTATCGTCGGGTACGATAATAGGGCGAACATTCAGGTTATGCGGGGCTACGGGTGTGATCACAAAACTCCCGGATTCCGGGAAAACGACCGGTCCGTTACAGCTTAAAGAATACCCGGTTGACCCTGTCGGGGTGGCTACGATCAATCCATCAGCCCAATATGTATTCAGGAACTCCCCGTTCAGGTAAGTATGGATTTTTATCATCGGGGCCACATCTCTTTTGTGAAGGGAAAATTCGTTGAGACCATAGGGAACATTCCCAAACAAGGGCAGGTTGGCGTCCAGGTGGATCATGGTCCTTTTATCAGTAACGTAGGTGCGCTGGGCAATGGCTTTTACTGCAGCCCGTACCTCATCGCGGCCAATACTGGCGAGGAACCCAAGACGTCCAAAATTGATCCCCATAATCGAAATGTCTTTGTCTTTTACCAGGGTCACCGTGTCAAGTAGTGTTCCATCACCACCCAAACTGATAATAAATTCTATTTCTTCGGTGAGGTCTTCTGATAGTGCAAAGGTCTGTGTGCCTGCCGGGAGGTTGATCGTGGGACGGATTTGTTCAAAAAAATGCTGGAATATTACAGGCTCTATTTTTTGTTTGGCCAGTTCATCAAAAAATAGCTGGACATCTTTCTGTTGTCCTTCCTCCATGATCCTGCTGTAGATAGCTGCCTTCATTGCTTAGAAAATACTCTTGCGGTGTAAAAATAGCGCGTTTTGACCTAACTGGTTAAAGGTATACTCCAGCTTGAAGGTAACATCATAAAAAGTAAGGATATCAATTCCAACACCTCCCGAGTATAGCATTTTGTTGGAGAGCTGGTTTTCCCCGGGTTCAGGATTATATACATACCCGGTATTCCCGTATGTTTTTCCGAAAATCCGGAAAGGAATTCGTTGGGGCTCCTTGCCTCTGAAGCCCGGGATCCTGATATTAAAATTGAATAATTCGCGGGTCAGCGTTGTCTTTATATAGCCACCTGCCGCTCCATCAATTACAAAGTATTCGTATCCCTGCATGAATATATCGCCATATCCTAAAAACCGTTGATTAAAATAAGGCTGGCGGAATGGAAGCTTGACTCCCCCAAATAAATTCAAATTAAAAAATGTTTTGGCTGATCCCAGGTGCCAGCTTGCCGAAGCTTTGGCGGAAAGGCTCCACATATTCGTGGCTTTATTAAATCCATTCTTGGCGAGCATGAATTCTGTTGCATATCCTTTTGTAGGATAAGGATTATAATCAAGGTCAATATAAGACATGCTGTAATAAAGACCCGGGAAACGAAACCGGTTTCGCCCGTTCTTAAAATAAGAGGGGTTCAGGGATTTAACGGTATCGGATACTTCTTCCATCGTATAACGGATACCAAAACGATGACGGGTCCGGATAGCTTTCCGGTACGTCAGTTCTGCGCTTGCATTGGCAAAGTTGCGCAGGTATTGATTTTCGTCTTTTATAAAAGCCTGTTTGTCATTAATCGTATTATAATTAACCTCCCTGTTCTTGCCCAATGCCAATGCAACATTCAGTCCCCAGTGTAATTTTTTATCAATGTATAAACGATCATAACTAACCGAAACCTGTTTGGTATAACCTGCAATCAGCCACAACCTGAATTTATCATTGCGGCCTGTTGCATTGTTGTATAAAACCTTGCCGCCGTAATTCACGCGGTTGAGGCTTCCTTTTTGTTCGACAAGCCATTGGTTTAGGTTTCTGTCCACGGGTTTGAAATAAGGTAGCGGGAAGAGATACCAGCGTTCTTTCAGGTCCACAATGATATTTACCCTGGTGCCATCAAAATTTTTCGCCGCTACGATTACATGGTTAAAAAGGGCGGTGTTCATCAACTGCCGTCGGGCGGTCTCAAATTCTTTTACCAGTTCCTGCAAGGTGTAGGCATTCCCGGTACGAAAAGGTATTTCCCGCAGAATGATATCGGGCCTCGTTTTCTTATTCCCGGTGATGATAATGTCGCCAACGACAAAAGAAGAATTTGCAGGGGCTGTTGTATCCGGCAAAACGGTCTGGGCCAGTAGGTTGTGGCATGATAGCAACAGTATGATGAGCCCGATATGGTATTTTTTTTCCCCCATTATGAAACAGGCAGTATAAAATATCTTAACAAGCCGGGTTCAACAGTGTAAAATACAGGTAAATGGAGTCAGATCTTCAGGTAATTCATCAGGTTATCGTAATTGCTACGCAATTCGTTGGTATATAACTCTTCTCCAAAGAAATATTTTACGTTATACTCATATCGCTGAAAGGTAGCAACGATATCAGATATATCCGGTTTGTTAACCCTGATGGTAACCAGAATGATGCCTGTTTCCGGGTCATTGCTGGTATTGAGCTGGGTGATCTGCGCATCGTTGGTTTCTACCAGTTTACTGATCTCGTTAAAAGAGTATTGATTATTTTCCATTTCCAGCACGATCAGTCCGCCTGGTTCATTAAGGCTCATAAATTCGGCAGCATATTTCAGCAGGTCATTATAAACGACCGTGCCTACCAGTTCGTTCTCGGCAGTAACAACCGGGACTACGCTTAACCCGTTCTCCGCAGCTATCTGAACGGCTTTGAGGAAATGTTCTTCTTCGTTAACTGATGTATTGGCAAAGGATTGCTGGAGTGTCTGCAATTCCGCATTGTCATTCTCTGCCTGCAGGAGATCGTCTTCACTTACAATGCCGGCATATTTATCCCCGTCAACTATAGGAAGATGAGTGACCTGATTATCATTCATTAATTGAAGCGCCTGGTACACCTTGTCGTAGAGGTGCAGGCTGGGAAGTGTTTGTGATCGTAATTCACGGGTTAACATGGATAGCGGCGTTGTTTCCAATGAGACAACATTGATCAGCTAACTGTTGCAGGCTCATTGAGCTTTTTCAAAAATTTATGCAGTATGGCATTGAACTCCGCGGGGACTTCCATCATCGGCGCATGACCGCAATTATCGACAAAATGCAATTCGCTGTTCGGGATCAGTTTATTAAATTCTTTAGCTACGAAAGGCGGTGTGATGGTATCATTACTTCCCCAAACCAGTAGTGTGGGTTGCTTGATCTGGTTAAGCTCTTCCCCGAGATTATTGCGGATAGCGCTTTTTGCGAGGGCAATGATCTTGATCGCTTTTATCCTGTTATTAACGATACCATATACTTCGTCCACCAATTCTTTGGTAGCAGTATTGGGATCATAAAAAGTTAGTTCGGTTTTTTTCTTGATATATTCATAATCCCCTCTCTTTGGATAACTGTCACCCATCCCATTTTCGAAAAGCCCGGAACTGCCGGTAAGAATTACGGATTTGATCCGTTCAGGATGTTTCAGCGTATGCACCAACGCAACATGACCACCCAATGAATTACCCAACAGGTTAACCTTATCCAAATTTCTTGCTTCCAGGAATCTATGGACAAATTTGGCAAGACCACCAACAGAAGTATGAAGGATATCCATTTCCAGCAGGGGCAGCATCGGTACGATCACCTGGTTATGCTGACGGAAATATTCGATCAGTGGTTTGAAATTACTGAGGGCTCCAAATAACCCATGCAAAAGGACCAGCGGTTCCCCGTTGCCTTCTTCAATATACCTGAACTTGTCCTGTTGTTTGATTTCGAAATCCATGGGCAGTCAATTCTGTGCTTTCTCCGCTGCTAAAATAATCGATTTGGCGCAAAAAATAAGCGGTTTACTGTATAAAAGGATAGCAATCAGGGCAAATATATGCGCAACGGCCTTGTTTTGCGGACATGTTTCCCGTTCAAGAGGCCCTTTTTAAATTACTTATGGTATAAAAGCCGCATATATTTTCTTTGGATGGAGCGGAAATACCATGGTCTAATAATCAATATCCCGGTCAAACATCTGTAGTCAAAAATACTGGAATAGAAAGCATAACCCACTTTCTCATTCCTTATTTTTTATTGCGAGGCAAAGCCGAAGCAACCTTATTTCTTATTTTGAAATCCCCTTAGCCACCCCATCGAAGAAATGCTCGAGGTCTCCGAACATATCCCTGAAAAGAGGGATCAGTTTACCAAACGCATTAATCACTTTGGGTCCCAGGGGCTGAACATAGGGATAAGTAACAGACTGGCTGATCGTTTCCGGTTGCAGCAGCTTTACCTGTTCCGCGTAAAAAAGCAATACGCTGAAGACTACAGTATAAATAACAACATACAGCACAATACCGCCCAGTTTATTCACCCAGCCCAGCATGGCGACTTCGATGGTTTTTTCGATGGCGTTGGCACCGAGACGGATCAGCAGAACAACAATGATAAAAACAACAATAAAAGAAATAACAGGTAACCATTCATCGGACAGCTTGACGGCTTTCCCAATATAACCCGCGACGACCGCGGAAAGTTTCATAGCGGCAGCCAGGCCAATGATTACAGCCCCCAGGGAAAACAAACCAACGATAAGACCCCGCCGGTAGCCTTTCCATACGGCTAACAAAAGAATGACTGCAAAAAAAAGATCAAGAAACATTCAGTGGTTTAGTATTAAACGTATAAAGAACCTTGCCCGGTAATTTCCTTCTCATAAACAATCCTTAAAGCAGGAAACACAGCTGTAAATCACCTGACTAATAATTCTTTAACCAATGCAGAGATCGTCTTCCCGTCTGCTTTACCAGCAAGTTGTTTGGTGGCGGCGCTCATTACTTTTCCCATGTCTGCAGGCGAACTGGCACCGGTAACCTGGATGATCTTCCCGAGTTCGGCTTTTATTTCTTCAGCCGATAATTGCCGGGGAAGGAATTTTTCTATCACCGCGATTTCTTCCTCCTCTTTTTTGGCAAGATCCGCCCGGTTTTGTTGCTGGAATATTTCGAGGGAATCCTTACGCTGCTTCACTAATTTCTGGAGCAACTTTATTTCGTCCTCTTCTTTTATTTCTCCTCCCGCTCCTTCCGAAGTTTTGGCTAAGAGGATAGCCGCTTTTACCGCGCGGAGACTTCGTAATGCTGCTTCATCTTTTGCAAGCATGGCGGTTTTAAGATCCGTCATTATTTTTTGTTCTAAGGACATATGAAGAGTTTGTGGTTTATTGTTTATGGTTTATCGTTATTCCCGAAAGGACCGGAGGCTTTCCTGTATTGAATATTCAGTTAACAACCTCGTCTTCGGACTCCGGACCCCGGACTTCTCTCTAGTCAGCTTTCTTCTCTTTCAATTGCTTCTCCCGGAATTTATCATAAAAATCATGAGCAAATTTTTTCATCTCTTCTACCTGTTCAGTGTACTGGGTGGCACGGCCATAAGTATCAGCCATGGTCATGAGTGTCTGGTAAAAGAAATCAGCCATCTCATCCACCATCATATCCTTTGTCCAGAGATCAATCCGCAAAGCCGCCTTTTCCGCACCATCCCAGAAAGAAATCATCATGGCTTTTGCTTTTTGTACGTTTTCGACAGTAGTATCCGAAGCGCTCCAGGCAATTGTAGCAGGAACTTTATTCTCATCCGTGTGTACATCGATCGTGATCGTAGATTTATTCATAACAAGATTTAAAAGAGGGCAAAGGTACTGATTCAGTCATAGAGGACCGGGCAGCAAGCACAGGGATGCAGAGACAAGAGCTATTAATTATCGGTGTGCCCGGCGGTCTCAGCGTGATGGTATTTTACCCGCCGCTTTCTCAATACTCTGCCACAGCAGTTGGGCTGTCCTGTCCCAGCTGTATTCTTTCACTGCTTCCAGTCCTTTTTGGATAAGTTCTTTCCTTAGTTTCTCATCTTTATATAAGAGCATCATTTTATCTGCCAGGGCAGTATGACTGCTTACATCTGCATATAAAGCGGCCCCGTTGCTAATCTCCTGCATTGCGGAACCAGCCGCGGTAATAACAGGCACGGCAGATTGCATGGCTTCCAGTACAGGCACCCCAAATCCTTCCCACAAAGACGGATAAATCAATCCATAGGCAGAAGCTGTGATCTTCGTGAGCTCCTCTTCTCCGATATACCCTGTCATCAGCACATCTTCCCTGTATTTATAGGAGTCCAGGCTCTTTTTAAAGGAATCGTATTTCCAGGCCAGCCGTCCCACCAGGACCAGTTTCATATTGGTCTGCTGCCTTTTCTTGAAAATCGAAAAAGCTTTCAGCAGGTTCATCAGGTTTTTCCGGGGATGAATAGCGCCAGTATAAAGAAAGAATTCCCTGCCCTCCGTGTATTTGTCTTTTACAGCGGTCATTTCTATGCTGCTCAAGGGAGAGAAACTATTTTTTGCTGCACTATATACAATATCTATTTCAGGTATTTTGATTTTGTACTGCTCATCAATATCTTTTTTTGAAAACCCGGATACTGTAGCTACAGATCTTGCCTTAGCCAAAAACCTGGGTGTATATTTTTTATAAAAACTCAAATGGGAGCGCTGGTTAAAAGAAGGATAATGCAGGAAAGCAAGATCGTGGACCACGAGACACTGCGGAACGCTGGTACTCAGCGAACAAAAGCCATCGCAGGAAACGAATACATCGGCCTTATATTTACGGAGAACCATCGGCACTTTAATATCATACCATAGTTTCCATAATAACGGATGCCTGGCTGCCGGACCTGTTACCACAGGTTTTACATTCGCGCCAAATACAAATTTTTTGTCATATGGACGATCGAAGATGAATATGAATTCATGTTCGGGATGTGCTGCTGTTATACGTTTGAATGATTCATAAATAAAATTCCCATAGCCTTCCAGGTAATCCGCGAGCAGGAATCTTGTATTAACAGCGATGGTCATTTCTGTGTTGCCGCCTTATTACAGGGCAGGCAAAGGTATTGGTTGTTGTATTTACGCAGTAAAAGATCTCTTTCTTACATAGGAAATAACAGGAACATTTTCTGTGGATATTCGTTTAATACGGCTTATAAAAAAGGGCATTACTACAATTGCCGGGGTATGACTGGCGAGGTAATTTTATAAGATCCCCTAATGGAAATCAACACCGGACTAATGAAATACTCTTACCCCAATTCGCTGATTGCACTTTCTGCAGCCCTGATGAAGGCATGCTCTGTGCCCCGGGATAAATATGACAATGATGTGGCAGATATAAAAGGCGAAGCCTCAACAACTCTAAAATTTAATATGAAACAAAGAAGGGTTAAAAGAAGAGTTGGTATCAAATTTGATAATATTTCAGCCGGAAAATATTACGATCTTTTACATAGAACACAACAGCGACCCGGTAAGTGAAAAAGAACAGCGGAAGGTTTAAAATTGTGTCTCTCAACTTTACTTTAAACGACCTCTTAGGTGGAAGAGGATGGTGGCTTGTAAAAGGGGCCTTGGTTCGGGGCCCCTTTCTTTTTGCCCAAAATCATCCGGTTCTTCCCTTTATCTCCTCTTTTTTATCGCACTTGGCTATATATAAGGTCTTGTTTTTCAAAACTTTTAAAGAGGAAGTTTTAAACTCTTGAACCCTTTCTCTACATTTGTCCCTATGGATGTAGATAATATGGAGTACAATACCACAAGAAATCATCTTACGATGCGTGAATATGGACGCCATGTTCAGAAGATGGTTGAACATATTATGACAATCGAAGACCCCGAGCGCCGCCAGGGAAATGCACAGGCAGCTATCGAGCTGATGGGGTTTTTGAATCCGCACCTGAAAAATGTGGAAGACTTTCGTCATAAACTCTGGGATCATTTATTCCTGATCTCCGATTTCACGCTCGATGTAAAATCTCCTTACCCGATACCGACCCGGGAAACTTTAAAAGCAAAACCTGACCCTCTTCCTTATCCAAAGCGCTATCCCAAATTTTCTCACCTTGGTAAGAACCTTGAAGTGATCATCAATAAAGCCCTGGAAGAAAAAAACGAGGAAAAAAAGCTGGGCTTTGCCAACGCGATCGCTTATTATATGAAGCTCGCCTATAACAACTGGCATAAAGAGATTGTACACGACGATGCAATACAAAGCGAATTAAACGGGATCACCAAAGGCCAGCTGATCTTTACCAACACCCCTTATGTAAAAGCCTTCCGTCCCCAGCAGGAAAACAGGGACAGGGGCGGTTACGGTAAACGCGGAGGCGGTGGTGGTAAATTCCAGCAACGCGGTGGCGGAGGGGGCGGTGCCCGCAGGAATGATGGACGTGATAACCGTGGTGGCGGAGGCAGTGGCGGGTTTAAGAAGAAACGGTATTAATAAGTATATAAAGTAAATAAGTATATAAGTTGGTCTTAGCAAAGGGACCAACTTTTTTATTTATAATCCCCAAGGAAAACACCATAGGCCGCTACTGTATTTACTTATATACTTATTTACTATTTATACCTTTACTTACTTTTATACTTATTACTTTTCAATTATCCAGGAATGCATTCTTTTGAAGTAAAAGGCGGCCGGCAACTACAGGGAGAAATAATTCCTCAGGGTGCCAAGAACGAAGCCCTGCAGATCATCAGTGCTGTATTACTAACACCGGAGACCGTTACTATCAGCAATATTCCCGACATACTGGATGTGAATCTCCTGATCGAATTGCTGGGTGATATGAATGTAAGCGTGGAAAGAATAAACCGCGATACCTGTGTCTTCCGCGCCGATAACGTGAATATTGATTACCTGCACAGTGAAACCTATAAAAAGAAAAGCGGCAAACTCCGAGGGTCGGTCATGTTTGCGGGTCCAATGCTCTCCCGTTTCCGGAAAGCTTTTATCGCCAAACCGGGCGGGGACAAGATCGGGAGGCGACGACTGGATACACATATCATTGGTTTTGAAAAACTGGGCGCCAGTTTTACCTACCATGAAGAAGACGGTTTCTTTCACCTGGAAGCTCCTCATTTAAAAGGAACAGACCTGTTACTGGATGAACCTTCTGTTACCGGTACAGCGAATATCATCATGGCAGGTGCTATGGCGACAGGCATAACAACCATTTACAATGCAGCCTGTGAACCATATATACAGCAACTGTGCAGGATGCTGAATAAAATGGGCGCAAAAATTTCAGGTATTGGCAGCAATAGGCTGAGCATTGAAGGTGTGGAATATTTGGCAGGCGCCGAACACCGGATGTTACCGGATATGATCGAAGTAGGTTCTTTTATCGGTCTTGCTGCCATGACGCAAAGTGATATCACGATCAAAGGCGCTGGTATCGAACATCTCGGGATTATCCCGGAGAAATTCCAGCAGCTGGGCATACAGATGAATTTTAATGGTGACGACATCCATATTCCGGCGCAGGAAATGTACGAGATACAAACATTCATGGACGGTTCTGTCATGACTATCTATGATCATCCCTGGCCGGGTTTTACGCCTGATCTTTTAAGTATCGTATTGGTGACGGCAATCCAGGCAAAGGGTTCGGTACTGATTCACCAGAAAATGTTTGAAAGCAGGTTATTCTTTGTCGACAAGCTTATTGATATGGGCGCCCGTATCGTCCTCTGCGATCCGCACCGTGCGGTAGTGATAGGACTCGAACGGGAACAAGCCTTACGCGGGATCACGATGAGCTCTCCCGATATCCGGGCCGGTGTGGCCCTGCTGATCGCTGCACTCAGTGCCGAAGGAAAAAGTATTATCCAGAACATCGAACAGATCGACCGGGGCTACCAGGATATCGATGGGCGGTTGAGAAAATTAGGGGCCGATATAAAAAGGATAAACGGATGAAGACTTGCTTATTAATATTTCTTTTTGGGGGGGTGATTTCTGCCCCGTACGCCCAGTCCAAACATATCCCTGAAGAGTTTAAAGAAGGATATGCACTGAAAGGAACCGATACGATAAAATGTAAGGTTTTATTTGACAGCAAGCATGATCATAGCCAAAGAGCTGTTACTCTGCTGATTAATAGCGAAGAAATTACTTTTTTTGCCGGTGGAACTATAACAGGGTATGGCCTGGAAGACGAGGGCAGGAAATATGATTATGGTTCGGTGGACCTGGAAGTATTGATTGGCCCGGAGCGAAGGGCAAATATCTTGTTCCTTAAAAAACTAGTAGCCGGTTCTATAGATCTTTTTGAATATAGCTACAGGACCGTTACCACAAAAAGAACAACGATCAATGGTGTAGAGCAACCCGGCAGTACCAGCACTTCACAAAGCTCCACCAATTATTATATCGCCAAAACCGATAGTGCCGCACCCGTCCTTTCCAGGCCGGTCATCCTCTCCTCATTCCGCAAAAAAGACCTGGAACCTTATATCAAGGACAATACAGAGATTATGAATGACGGGGAAAAGCGGTACAACCTGAAAGAATTGATAGCCCTTATTAATAAATATAATGAATGGTATTCAGCAAAGTGATTTTAATAATATGACAAAGGATATTTTCCAGCAACAACCTGTTCTCGAAGATGAAAGAGTAATGCTCCGTGCCTTACAGGAAAATGATACTGAACATCTCCTCCCCTTTTCACTGCAGGAGCCGGAGATATGGAAATTCGGGTTGGTGACTGCTGCTGGTGAAGAAAATCTAAAAAACTATATCAGCACAGCTGTAAAGAATCTTGCGGATAAAAAAGAATACCCCTTTATCGTCTTTGATAAAAAAACGAACCGCTATGCCGGCTGCACAAGGTTTTACGATATCCAGCAACCCTGGCTGAGCGCGCAATTGGGTTATACCTGGTATGGAAAGGATTTCCAGCGGAGCGGGTTGAACCGGCATTGCAAATTATTATTGCTCACCTTTGTTTTTGAAGAATGGGGAATGGAAAGACTGGAATTCAGGGCCGATGCCAATAATGCCCGGAGTGTGGCCGCGATGAAAGCCATCGGCTGCATAGAGGAAGGTATCCTGCGGAATCATATGCCTACAGCCAGTGGCGGGCGCAGGGATAGTATCGTATTAAGCATCTTAAAAACAGAATGGTTTGCTGGCGTAAAGGACCTGTTGCAACAAATAACGCATTAACTTTAAATCCTTCGTTATGAAGAAATTTACGAGGACAATTATGGTCGCAGTCCTGTTTTTTTCAGCCGGATTTTTTTTCTCCTCCGCTTTTGCCCGAAGATCGCCCCAGGCAGGGTATATCCTGGAACAGGAGAAGGATATCGCTGTCAATGAGCCGGGTCCTCACCAGGGCGGAGGCAACAGCACTGCATATAAATTCTTTAAGGCCGCGACTGGTTCAAAACTGCAGTTCACCAAAAGGATATTACACGCCGGATCCGCGATCGGCTATCACCTGCAAAAAGAAGAAGAGATCTATTATATTGCCGCCGGTACCGGCGAAATGTCGATGAATGGCGGGAGCTTTATGGTAAAGACCGGTGATGCTGTATTGACCCTTCCCGGAAGTTCGCATGGATTAAAGCAAACCGGGACAGGGGACCTGGTGGTCATTATCAGTTATGAAAAGAAATAGATAAACATGATCAGCAACATACCCGCAATGAATAAATATAAAAGCCTGCACAAATGGATGATTATCCCGATGGTCATCATGCAGCTCGGCATCTTCAAAGACTATTGGGGTGATTTTTCCGAAAACGCCTGGTCTGTTCATATTCATTACTGGACAGGTACGGTTTGGTATGCCTACCTGATACTCCAACCTTACTTTGCTACACATGGTCAAATGGCGAGGCACAGAACTAATGGTATCATCGGAATGTTCATAGCAGGCGGTGTTTGCCTGACAGCGCTGAGTATGATGAACAGGGATATTGCAAATTCCCAACATGCTTTGGAAAGGCCCGGTGACTTTGGGCCATTTCAACCCTGGTTCTTTTATGGTGTTGCTGCTGTAGAAATTGTTATGATGACAGCCTTTGGATTTGCTGTAATAAAAAGTATCATTCACCGAAAAGAAATCGAAAATCATTCCTGGTGGTTGATATCCACTGTATTTATTATTATGATGCCGGCTCTTGGCCGTGGCATGGGAAATGTATATAATGACATTCACAGAAAAGAGTGGCCCAATATAAATATTATGATCCCGCTTTACTTTACGCAAGTACTTATATTAGCAATGATCCTCCTGGGGGCATGGAAATACGGCAAACTCAAACACCCAGCTACCTGGTTAGCTATTGGAGTAAACCTTTTTATATTTTTACTGGAACCCTTAGGCAGGTCTGAAACGATGCAATCATTCCTGAAAACAATCGTAAAAGGATGACCTGGTCATGATCATTACTTATGAAAGAAGCGCTGCATTCCGGAATACTAAAACAGTAACCCTTCCGTTATAAGTCATATTCCATTTATAACAATGAAACAACTGCTGCTGAGCCTTTCGCTGTTGCTAATGGTTATCGCGAATGCCCAGACAGGCATATTCACCGACGACCGCGACGGTCATCAGTATAAAACCATTGTGATTGCTGGTAAGAAATGGCTCCGGGAAAACCTTCGATTTCAAACCAGTAAATCCTTTTGCCCGAATTACAATAAGGATCCTGCAGATTGTAAAGACGGGAATTATTATTCCAACAGCGAACTGGATTTTATTTGTCCCGGAGGCTGGCATGTAGCCACGATCCTGGAGTGGGAAAGTTATATGAGTGTTTTGCTCAAAAATCATCATATTAATAACGGGCAATTAAAATATGACAGCTCGGACAGGATGCCTAACAGTGGATATGCCATGCGGATCGACAGCGCTGTTTTTTGGAAAGATACCTTGCTTAACCTGGTGGCGTCCGGCTGGGTAGAAGGATTGAAGCTGAAAAGAAATCATGGTTGTTCATTATGGGTAATTGACACAAAGGGTAATGATCCAAAATACCATCTGCATATCGGCCTGACTGGTTTTGTGAAGCACTCGCATGAGCATCACGTGTTTGATGTACCCCGGAAGATCCGCAAGTTCCCTGTGAGATGTGTGTGTGAAGCGGGGAGCGGGTAATAGTAAGGTGTTTTTTCCCTTTCTTTGCAGATGCCTTCCCATCCTGGCAATAAAATCATTATCATCGCGGCTCCCTCCGGTGCAGGGAAGACCTCGGTAACCCGGCATTTGCTAAAAGTCTTGTCAGGCCAATTAGGTTTTTCGATCTCCTGTGCCACCCGTTCACCGCGGAATAAGGAAAAAGACAAAGTGGATTATTATTTTATCAGCTTGGCGGATTTCCAGGAAAGAATAAAACAGCATGACTTCGTGGAATGGGAGATGGTCTATGAAGGGAAATATTATGGCACGTTGAAAAGCGAACTGGAAAGGATCTGGCACCAGCATAAAACGCCTTT
>JBDSBR010000021.1:0-306330 GCA_039921505.1 Chitinophagaceae bacterium | reverse complement strand
CGATGAAATAGAAGGGTCTCTTTTTGGACCCGTGTCTTTGAAGACGGATTTTGGCTGACATTAAATAGAAATTTAACGTTGTTAAACAATAATTGTTAAGCCCAACACTTAGAAAAGTGCGGACGGCAAATATAGTAAGAAAGTCGGAAGACCGAAGTCCGAAGCCAGTCATAATTTTTAATCTTTTCCCCTGAAATGAACAGAAAACTGGGGTTTTTGTCATTTTTTTGAGGAGCTCCGGACTTCGGTCTTCCTACCCCAGCCCTCCCTCTATTTCTTCATTCCCGGCATCATTCTCCCCAGCCCTCCCATTTTGTTCATATTCTTCATCATCCCGCGCATCTGTTCAAACTGCTTCATGAAATTATTGACCTCCTGGATATCCTTACCTGAACCTTTGGCAATTCGTTTTTTCCGGTTCCCGTCGATCAGGTCGGGATCGGCCCTTTCTGCCGGGGTCATCGAGTTGATCATGGCTTCAATGCCTTTAAAGGAATCGTCGTTGATATCAATATCTTTTATTTTACTCCCCAGCCCCGGTATCATTCCCAGCATATCTTTCATATTCCCCATTTTCTTGATGGCCTCGAGCTGGGTCTTGAAATCGGCAAAATCAAATTTATTCTTGCGGATCTTGGCTTCTAGTTTTTTGGCCGCGACCTCATCAAATTGTTCCTGGGCTTTTTCTACGAGACTGGTGATATCACCCATCCCGAGAATACGCTGTGCCATCCTCTCGGGATAAAACACATCGAGGGTATCCATCTTCTCACCACTGCTGGTGAATTTAATGGGTTTCTCCACCGTGTATTTAATGGAGAGCGCAGCACCCCCTCTTGTATCACCATCCAGTTTGGTTAATACCACTCCCGTAAAATCTAGCCGTTCATTAAATGCCTTCGCCGTATTCACCGCATCCTGGCCGGTCATGCTGTCAACAACAAATAATATTTCCTGTGGACTGACAGCATTTTTTATGTTCGCCACTTCGGTCATCATCACTTCATCTACTGCCAAACGACCTGCCGTGTCAATGATGAGTACATTTTTGTTCTTACTCCTGGCCTCTTTTACTGCATTCCTGGCAATATCAACCGCATCTTTATTTTCCAGTTCAATATGGACATCCACACCAATCTGCTCACCAAGCACTCTCAGTTGTTCCATCGCGGCAGGACGGTAAATATCCGCCGCTACAAGCATGGGAGAGAAGCCTTTTTTAGTTTTCAGGAAATTCGCCAGTTTCCCGCTGAATGTTGTTTTACCGCTACCCTGTAAACCGGCAATCAAAATGATGGCAGGATTTCCTTTTGCATTAAAAGTCGCTTCCTGCCCGCCCATCAGTTCCACCAGTTCATCCTTGACGATCTTGGTCATCAATTGCCCGGGCGAAATCGCATTGATCACTTTCTCACCTACAGCCTTGTC
This sequence comes from Chitinophagaceae bacterium, assembly GCA_039921505.1. GTDB lineage: Bacteria > Bacteroidota > Bacteroidia > Chitinophagales > Chitinophagaceae > JJ008. The sequence goes on along the minus strand of JBDSBR010000021.1, from coordinate 304,902 downwards.
CTTTACTTTATCGGTAAATTCCTTGGCAATCTTGTAATTCACATCCGCATCCACGAGGGCACGACGGATCTCCTTTAGTGTCGTTGCGATATTGAGTTCGGTGATTCGACCCTGGCCTTTGAGGTTTTTAAAAGCGCTTTCTAATTTTTCCTGTAAACTGTTGAACATATCTTCAATTCATTTTCGCTGTCACCCTGAGTTTATCGAAGGGTGATCACCTTGTTTTTTAACAGGCTTCGATAAACTCAGCCTGACAACCTTTTCAAAAGAAAAAGTGAACATCAAATGTTCACTTTTAAAAGAATTGCAAAGATAAAAATGTAAAGTTTTATTGCGGTTATTATCTTTTTAAGTTGATGAATTAAGTGCCTAAGTAGGTCCTGAGCAATTTACAACGATTCGATGCCTTTAATTTAGTAATGGCCTTATCCTTGATCTGCCTCACTCTTTCCCGCGTCAGGCTGAAACGTTCGCCAATATCTTCCAGGCTCATCGGGTGGTCGACGCCGATCCCGAAGAAAAAGCAGATCACTTCTTTCTGCCGCTCGGTCAGGGTTTTGAGACTCCTGTCGATCTCGGTCTTGAGTGATTCATTGTGAACCAGTTCCCCATCGGTTTTATCGGCATTCGTGTTTTCGAGTACATCGATCAGGGTGTTTTCCTCGCCTTCGGACAGGGGAGAATCCATACTGACGTGGCGGGCATTGATGCCCAACGTAGCCGTTACTTCCTCGATATCCATATCCAGTACTTCGGCAAGTTCTTCGGCAGAGGGCTCTCTTTCGTATTGTTGTTCCAGCAGGGAATAAGCTTTCTGAATGCGGTTGGTCAGCCCCACCTTATTAAGCGGGAGGCGGACTATACGGGATTGTTCAGCCAATGCCTGTAAAATGCTCTGGCGGATCCACCAGACGGCATAAGAGATGAATTTAAAGCCCCGGGTCTCATCAAACCGCTGCGCAGCCTTGATCAGCCCGAGATTTCCCTCGTTGATCAGGTCGGGCAGGGAAAGCCCTTGGTTTTGATACTGTTTAGCTACGGATACCACGAAGCGGAGGTTCGCCTTGGTCAGCCGGTCAAGCGACTTCTGGCAGCCCTGTTTAATAAGGGTGGCTAATTTGACCTCTTCTTCTGGGGAAATGAGTTCGACCTTGCCGATCTCCTGTAAGTACTTTTCTAAGCTTTGGGATTCACGATTAGTAATAGATTTCGTGATCTTGAGTTGTCTCATGCTCATAGGTATGGTTTTAAAAATGGTGTATTTAAAGGGTTAAGAATAATAAGATTGGTAACTTATGACTCTAAAAATACCCACCCCGGTTTCATTGGTTGTTCAGAACTTATTGAACTTCAAGGCAAATTACCCCAAAAGGCAATTCTGGCCAAATCTATTTTGACATACTCTTAACGATTTCAAATACAATTTATTTCACTGGTTTGGTTGACGTTAAGAACAGGGGGAAATAAAATATTTTGCCGCAATGATTTATTTTCTATTATTGCAGCTATCGCAATGATTTTTAGACCAGAAGAAGAATGAGTAAACAAATATACACGCTTGAGTTCCCGGTTCGCTGCTCACCATCTATCCTTTACGAATTCCTTTCCACCCCGGCAGGCCTTGGAGAATGGTTCGCCGATAAAGTAGACGAGAGAGACAATATATTTTATTTTGGCTGGAACGGTACTTTTGAAAAAGCAGATCTGATCGAGAGCGAAGCAGATAAATATATCCGCTTTCACTGGCTCACTGCCCCCAAAGAAGAATTCTTCGAATTCCGCATTGAAAAATCGGAGATCACCAACCAGACCATACTTATCATCAAAGATTTCGCGGAGAAAAAAGATATCAAAGACCAGAGTATGTTATGGGACTACCAGGTGAAAGAGCTCTTTCACCGGCTCGGTAACTAATCCCAAAAAATAAGGAATAAGAAATGAGGAATAAGAAATAAGGAAGTTGATCCCTCCTGAGGTTAGCTGATCCAACTAACCATTTGACTGAATGCATCCAACAAAAGTTCCTCTGCATCATCCCATCGTTCTAACGGTATCCTGGCGACAAGCTTCACAAAATCTTTTTCCCTGATAGTGTTTTGAAAATCCTCTTCATCAAGGTCTGCCACCCGTGAATAATTTCCTGTTGAAAGATCATGTTCCCATTGTTTATCACCGGTGCAGTAATAGATGCCTCTTTCGGCAAGCATTTGATAACTGTTCCCTATTTTCTCACCGGATATTTTTTTGAATGAACCTGCCAGCTGCAGCGTTACGCTAAAGAAATTTCCCCACCAGAAAAGTGTTCTTATGGCGAAAACATCTTTTTTGCCAAACAACCGCGGGTAATCAAGCATGACATAAGGCAGGCCCAGGTATTTCTCACCCCGGGAAATCTTCGGGGTGGAATTCGTGATTTCAGGAGGAAGCTTGTTGGTATATGATCGTAGGTGCTCATCCTGTTTCGCCTGGACTGAAGCCATCAGCATGATCGCTTTTTCAATAATGCCGTTCTTTGTTAAAATCCAGCCCGGCTGTGTTACCAGTTCCAACTCCTTTGGCGAAAGCCTTATTTTTGCTGCATTCATAAGCTAAAGGTAAGTGTTCAAAAAACTAGACAAACTCATCATCAAAGCCTTTATCGGCCCCTTTATCGCTACGTTTTTTATAACGCTGCTGGTACTGGTGATGCAGTTCTTCTGGTTGTATATCGATGACTTTGTGAGCAAGGGTCTTGGTACAAAACTCATACTGGAATTTATCTGGTACCTGAGCGCCACCCTTGTTCCCCTCGCTTTGCCGCTGGCTGTATTGCTTTCTTCACTGATGACATTCGGTAATCTCGGTGAAAGTTTTGAACTCGTTGCCATCAAATCAGCAGGAATCTCTTTACTTCGTTTTATGCGTCCCCTGTTTTTCGTCAGCATACTTATCAGCGGGGTCGCTTTTCTTTTTTCCAATTATATCATACCGGTGGCCAACCTGAAAACAAGAACACTTTTATCGGATATTGTTTTTGCCAAACCTGCTTTTGATCTTAAAGAAGGTGTTTTTTATGACAAGATCCCGCAATTTGCCATTAAGATCGGTAAAAAAGAAGCGAATGACAGCGTGATCAGGGATGTGATCGTATACGAACAGGGCAACTCCCTGCAGGATAATTTTATCATTGCCAAAAGCGGGATCATGCGGGTAACCGGGAACAAACGGTTCCTGGAATTCAATCTCCGGGATGGATGGCGTTACCAGGAACGGGGCGGGAGTTACGGGGATGGGAATACTGAATTCATCCGAATTGGGTTTAAAGAATACAAAAAACAATTCGACCTCAGTTCGCTTGGCTTCAATAACCGAACAGCCGACAGTGTGAATAAGAATAACGAAAAGATGTTCAGTATGCGGCAACTGGAGAAAGCAATTGATTCGCTGGAAAAAGAAAATAACCAGTTAAAAGAGCAATCGGCAAAAGACCTGTTCCGGCAATTCCGGTTCCCCGGTTTAATGGATTCAGCCTGGACAACGACAGCTGTACACCGGGATACAAGTATTAAAACCTTTGAAAATATACTGGCCGATTCGGCTGTAGCCAATGTGAACCAGAATGTACAGAGTATCGCCGGCTCGATACGGTTGAATGCCGAATCCATTGCCGCCTCTTTAAAAGAAAGAGAAAAAAACCTTCGGCGACACCAGATCGAATGGCATCGCAAGATCTCACTTTCCCTGGCCTGCGTGGTCCTGTTCCTGATCGGTGCGCCACTGGGATCGATCATCCGTAAAGGCGGACTGGGCACCCCGCTCATCTTTGCCATCATATTCTTCCTTCTCTTTTATTTTTCAAATAATGCCGGGGAAAAAATGGCCCGGGAAAGCACTTTATCTCCCTTTGCAGGTATGTGGATGGCGATCTTTATCCTCGGTACCATTGCCATATTCCTTATCTACAAGGCCATGAGAGATTCCAATCTTTTCAATAAGGAATTATACCAGAAGATAGGTCGTTTCCTGGCTGGCCTTTTCAGCTCCAATAAAAGGTGAGGGCTTTTCTTTATACTACAAATCATCACTGGTTGGCTATTGTTCAGGACAATAAGGGCGATTTTATTTCTGTATATTCGGCATCCTAAAACTAACTGCTATGAGGATATATCTTTTAGCCGGCTTAATTATCTCGTTGCTAAGCTGTAACTCCTCTTCCAAAAAAACAGTCTCCCGCGAAGTGATGGATGATACGGCCAGGATGAACGATCCGGCCTACGTGGTAAGCATTTCCGCAACAAAACTTTCCATCACTGACATTCCATCCCAGGTAAAGATAAAAGGTCAGCTACAGGAAGCCTGGAAATGGAATGACAACCTGGGAGAAAATATTTTTATCACTTCTTATGTGTTACCCTATGATGACAAGCGGAAGGATGAATTCGGTGAACAGGGTCAATCAGCGGAACTGCATGCCGTTCATTATGCAAAAAAAGACGACGGCTATAAAGAGGTATGGGCCATGAACGAGGAAGAGCGATCCTGTCCACTCGACCTGACTATTAATTTTGTACCGGGCTCCATAACGGTGACGGACCTTGACAGGGATGGAATTGCCGAGACAAAAATCCAATACATCAGGGCCTGCCGGGGGGATGTTTCCCCGGCACTTATGAAACTGGCTTTGTACGAGAATGGAAAGAAATATGCTTTGACTGGCAGTACCTGGGTGCCATATAGTGCCGAGTCCAGGTTTACTGTCACTGAAGCGGATGTAAACCTGGAAAAACTACCCAACGTAGAGGATGATACAGAAGCAATACCCCGGAGCTTTGGCCGCTATGAAACAGAAAAGGATTTCGCTTCGGCCCCGGCTTCCTTTTTACCTTATGCCCGGGCGGAATGGCTCAAATACGCAAAAGAAAAAATAGGCGAATAAAACCCGTGATCACAATTGAAAACAGAACAACAAAATCTCTATGTTCAGAAATGGGTCGCAGTGGTATCGGTGCTCCTGTTGTCGGTAAAATTTCTTGCCTATTATTCCACACATTCTGTTTCCATTCTTACTGATGCGCTGGAAAGTATTGTTAACGTGGTTGCCGGTTTCATTGGCCTGTACAGCCTGTATGTTGCCGCCAAACCCCGCGATTATGATCATCCCTATGGACACGGGAAAGCGGAATTCTTATCGGCGGCCATGGAAGGAACACTGATCGGCGCAGCAGGTGCAATCATTCTTTACAAGGCGGTTCAGCATCTTATCCACCCGGTTAACCTAAAACAACTCGACTATGGAATCTGGCTGGTTGCGGCAACCGCTGCGGTGAATTTTATCGTGGGGTATGTTTGCCTGAGAACTGGAAAGAAAAATAATTCACTCGCCTTGAAGGCCAGCGGCAGGCATTTGCAAAGCGATACCTGGTCCACCATTGGGATAATCGGCGGCCTGCTGTTGCTTTATTTTACAGGTTATAAATGGATCGATAGCGCAGTTGCGCTTCTATTTGGGCTTTTTATCATTTATACCGGGTATAAGATATTGCGCGGATCCATTGCAGGTATCATGGATGAGGCCGATGTAAAATTGCTGGGAAGAATGGTGCAAACACTGAATGCCAGCCGGCGCGAGAATTGGGTAGACCTGCACAATCTCCGGGTAATAAAATACGGGACGGTGTTGCATGTCGATGCTCATCTGACCGTACCCTGGTACCTGAATGTCCATGAAGCCCACCGGGAGATCGATGCACTGGCAGAACTGATCAGGAAAGAATTTGGGGAGTCATTGGAGTTATTTGTTCATTCCGACGGATGCCTCCCATTTCAGTGTAAAATCTGTAATAAAACGGATTGCCCGGTAAGACAACATAATTTTGAAACCCGGATCGACTGGACCCTGGAAAATATTTCGAAGAATAAAAAACACGGAGCAGCATGAAAACAACAACGACCTGGAAACAAAAGGACGAATTTGAAAGCAGGCAGGAAAAGAATGTTATTCAACTCGATGGCAGCAAACAAAACGGGTTTAGTCCCAAAGCACTCTTACTGGCAGGACTCGCCGGCTGCTCAGGTATCGACGTAGTGGATATCCTTGAAAAGATGCGGGTGAAATTTACTGACCTTACGATTGATACAGAAGCGGAACAAACGCAGGAACATCCAAAAGTATTCAGGAATATCCTGGTGACTTATCATATCGGTACGGCAAAAGAGAATGAAGCCAAAGTGAGAAAGGCGATCGAACTCTCCCTTAATAAATATTGCGGGGTGTCAGCTATGCTGAAGAAGAATTCACCGGTGAATTACGAATTGGTAATCCGTTAAACAGGCATATGCTTTCCAAGAAATCACAATACGCATTCAAAGCCCTGACCTACCTGGCCGCTAAATTCAATGAAGGGCCGGTATTGATATCCGAGATAGCAAAAAAGAAAAAAATCCCCCTGAAATTCCTTGAGAATATACTGCTGGAATTAAAGAAAGCCGGGATTCTGGAAAGCAAGAAAGGAAAGGGCGGAGGCTATTTTTTAAAAAAAGAGCCTTCTAAAGTGAAAGTGGCACAGGTAATACGATTGGTCAATGGCCCAATTGCCATGCTGCCCTGTGTAAGCCTGTATTTCTATGAACGTTGTAAAAACTGTGATGAAAAGAATTGCGGGTTGCACGATATGATGATCGAGGTTAGGGATGCTACCCTGCAAATCCTGGAAAACCGTACGCTTCAAGACCTGGTAATATAAAAAGTCTATCAATTTTGTAGAATAAAGTCATACTGTTATTTTTGTAATCATTAAAAATTTGTATTATGGGATTACGTTTGGGTGATGCTGCACCAAATTTTACAGCAAAGACAACGGCCGGGGATATTGATTTTCATGACTACCTCGGTAAAGGCTGGGGTATCCTGTTCTCTCATCCTGCCGATTATACACCTGTCTGCACGACAGAATTGGGCAAAACAGCTTTACTGAAAGAAGAATTCGCCAAACGAAATGTAAAAGTACTGGCGGTAAGTGTCGACCCGATGGATAAGCACGAAGGCTGGGTTAAGGATATCAACGAGACCCAGAACACCACGGTTAATTTCCCGCTTATTGCTGACGAGGACAGGAAAGTTTCAACCCTTTATGATATGATCCATCCTAACGCTTCCGCTACTGCTACCGTAAGATCCCTGTTTGTGATCGGGCCCGATAAACTGGTCAAACTAATTATTACTTACCCGGCATCTACCGGCAGGAACTTTGTGGAAGTATTGCGCGTAATAGACTCACTTCAGCTTACTGCGAATTACAGCGTGGCAACACCGGCCGACTGGAAACAAGGCGAAGACGTAATCGTTGTTCCTGCTGTTTCTACAGAAGACGCGATCAAAAAATTCTCAAAAGGGGTTAAAGTGATAAAACCTTATTTGCGCTATACACCGCAACCTGACCTTGATTAAGGAAGAATGAACTACGATAAATAAAGGCAGTTACAAAAGTTACCTGCCTTTTTTTCTTTTGGCCAGCTGTTGCAAACTTGCCCGCATATCCTTTGGCAGCGGGGCTTCCAGTTTGATGGATTTCCCATCCATTCCCTTAAATTCAAGTTGAAAAGAATGGAGAGCAAGACGCCCGAGTATCGGTTTTTCTTCTTCTGCATCTTTGGATAACTTAAACCGGGATTTCAATGAGGAGACAAGAAGGGGTTTCCCATCTCCGTACAGTGGATCACAAACAATAGGATGCCCGGCTTCTTTCATATGTACCCGTATCTGGTGTGTACGACCGGTATGTATCCGGAACTGTACATAAGTATAGATACTGAAATCTTCCAGCACTTCGTAATCCGTTAATGATTCTTTACCGTTGCGGTGAATGATCATGGTCCCGTTCAGCGCGGGGTGTTCGGCAATAGGAGCGTTCACCTTTCCGTTTCCAGCCGGCAGTGATCCAATGACCAGTCCCCGGTATATTTTTTTAGTTTGTCTTTCCTCGAACTGTTGCGAAAGGTGTTTATGAGCTGCTTCATTCTTTGCGAAAACGATGAGCCCGCTGGTATCCTTATCTAGACGATGTACGGTAAAGATATTTCCGTATTTTTCTTTTAGCAGTGTTTTTAAAGAGACTTCTTTCCCCTCGCGGTCGGGGATGGAAAGCAGCCCGGCTGGCTTGTTGATGGCAACCAGGTCCTGATTTTCAAAAATTATTAATTCCGAAATTTTCATGAAAATTAATTAGCGGCAGTTGGGTGGTCCAGGACTGACTTATTTTCCCTTTCCAAAATGTTTCAGGTCCCGCACTTCTTTTTCAGAAAGGAAGCGCCATTTACCTCTTTCAATGTTTTTCTTGGTAAGCCCGGCAAAAATAACCCGGTCAAGATTTTTTACATCATAGCCAAGCGATTCAAAAATGCGGCGCACGATACGGTTACGGCCACTGTGAATTTCCAGGCCGATCTGTGTTTTGTCTTTTGCGTCTGCATAGGCCAGTGCATCTACGCTGGCGGGACCATCTTCCAGCACGACACCTTTGAGGATTTGCTCAAAATCTTTTTTCTCCAGTGCTTTATTCAGGGTAGCGTGGTAAACTTTCTTTATCCCGTTGCTGGGGTGGGTGAGTTTCTGGGCAAGCTCACCGTCATTGGTAAATAGCAATACCCCTGAGGTATTCCGGTCGAGCCGGCCAACAGGGTATACTCTTTCCGGGCTGGCCCGGCTGATCAGGTCCAGTACGGTCTTTCTTCCCTGGGGATCATCAGTAGTAGTGATATAGTCTTTGGGTTTATTCAGTAAAATATAGACAAGATTCTTTGCACGGAAGACCTTCTTTCCATTTACCCTTACTTCATCTTTCGCGCTGACCTTATGGCCTGGTTCAGTAATGGTCTCGCCGTTTACTTTTACCAGTCCTTTCTTTACCATTTCCGCTGCTTCCCGCCGCCCGCATATACCGGAATGGGCTACGAATTTATTCAGGGGCATGAGCTCCGGCCCTACAGGCCTTGGATTTATGGGCGCTACAACAGGATTGTCTGAGCCCCTGGCACCGGGCTTCTGGCTCCGGGTTTCCGACTTTTTCTTTTCAAAAAATTCTTCTCTTTCCTTTTTCCACTTTCTCTTTTCCTGCTTGAATTGCTCTTTAACAGCAGCGTTACTTTTCTTTTTGGTAAACTGGCTGAAATTGTTGGTTGATTTCTTTTTCATGTGAGTGTTTGCTGTTTTACAACAGTAGTGAAGCGCAAAGATAAGCATTACCCTTCCATGTAATGGGAAAGCCCCCTGCCTGGGCAGAGGGCTTAGTTCTCCTAAAGAACGGATCGTATTAAATAGTTGTTGATTTCGCGGCTGGTTTTTTCCGGTCTCCTTCAGTATGCTGGTGATGAGATTCTTTTAATTTCTTCTGTTGCTCTTCTGTAAGGATGGATTTCATGTTTTCCTGTTGTTTCTTATGCAGTTCTCTCATTTGCTCTCTTTTCTGATCTTCACTCAGGGAACTGTTCTCACGAATGGCTTTCATTTTTTCACCGGTCACTTTACGATTTGATTCCATTTTGATGGATTGTTCCTCGCTAAGTCCAAGACGGGTCTTCATTTTCTCAGCTCTTTCCTTCCTCATTCCTTCCTCTCTTGTCTTTCCTTCCACTTTCATTTTTTCCATTTTTTGTTTCTGGTCAGGGGTAAGGATGCCCTGGATCTTTGTTTTATGATCTTTACGAAGGCCCTCAGCTTTGGCTTTCCATTCTTTTACGGTGATATTATCATTCTTCTTCAGTTCTGCCATTTGTTGGCGGAAATTTTCATTCTGCGTTTTGAACTTTGCTTTCTGGTCCTCTGTCAGGTCCAGTTTTTTCATATCCATATCCCCGTGATGTCTTTTTCTTTCCATCATAGGGGGTTTATCTGTTTTTCTTTCAGGGATTTCCTGGGCTTTTGCGGCAACTGCCATCGACAATACCAGTAGGGAGAAGATCATTTTTTTCATGGTTATAAATTTTTTGTTTTTTTGGACGCCGAAACAGCTTGGTAACTTTCGGCTTGCCTGCTAAAGCTTTGCCAAAGCAGGCCCGGCATGTAATAAAAAAAATTGACTTTTAAAAGACCCGGTACCGCTGTCGAAGTTTAATCATACTCTGAAAACTTTCGTAGAAGTTGGATGAGCGGTGATCTCGCTTTAATGTCGTTATTTTATCTTGTTTTCATATAGGCTTGTTTTGTACGCTTTACTGCCTTAATTTACAGGTATTAAGACAGTTGTATCCATAATTGAAGATAGCAAGGATTACCAGGAAGCCCTTGTAACACTCGTGGAAGGAAGCAATAACTACCAGGTGGGAAAAGTATTTTCTTCCTCGGAAGAGGCGCTGCCTTTTATCAGCAAGCTCAACGGCATTGCAATCGTTGATATCAAACTTCCGGGTATGAACGGGGCGAATCTTGTCTGGCATATCAGTCAATCCAATAAAGAAGTTCAGTGTATTATCTGCAGTATGTTTGACGACGATGAATTTATTTTTTCTGCATTAAAGAACGGGGCTCTTGGATATCTTCTGAAGGATAGTTCCGGTGACCAGATACTGGCAGCGCTCGATGAGCTCAAGAATGGCGGTTCTCCCATGAGCCCTTATATAGCCCGCCGGGTGATCGCCAGTTTCCAGCAACCCAAGGAAAAGAAAGTATCGGAGTTATTGAGTGACCGGGAACAGGAAGTACTCCAGGAACTGGCCCAGGGGCTGATCTATAAAGAAATCGGCGAAAAACTTTTTATCAGTCATGAAACAGTGAAACAGCATATCAAGCATATCTACCAGAAGCTGCATGTACAGAACAAAGTAGAAGCGCTGAATATGATGAGAAGAGATTAATTTTTATTGGCTAATTGCCCGCAGGCCGCATCGATATCCTTTCCGCGGCTTCTGCGAAGGCGGGCGTTGACCCGGTGTTTCCCAAGATAGTCCATAAATGCCTGCACTTTCTCTTCCTCGGGTTTTTCAAATTTGGCAAAATCAATGGGATTGTATTCGATAATGTTGACCAGGTCGGCGGGAACCTGGCGATATATTTTGATCAGTTCATCAGCATCCTTCAGCGAGTCGTTGAAATTCTTGAACAGGATATATTCAAATGTTATCTCGTTCCCTGTTTGTTTATAAAAATAATTTAAGGCGTCGGTCAGTGATTTGATATTGTTGGTATCGTTGATCGGCATGATCTCGTGTCGTTTCTGGTCAGTCGCAGCATGCAGGGAAAGCGCCAGCTTGAATTTTACCTTATCATCACCCAGTTGCCGGATACCTTTTGCCACCCCGGCTGTTGAAACGGTGATCCGTCTTGGACTCATCGCCATCCCGGAAGGGGAAGTGATCCGCTCGATCGACCTTAAGACATGTTTATAATTAAGCAGCGGTTCGCCCATGCCCATAAAAACGATATTGCTTAGTTTCTTTCCATGTGTTTTTTCGCATTGCTGGTTCAGGATGGCGACCTGGTCATAAATCTCATCGAATTCCAGGTTTCTTTTCCGGTCGATATAACCGGTAGCGCAGAACTTGCAACTGAGGGAACAGCCGATCTGGGAAGAAACACAGGCCGTAAACCTTGCCGTGGTAGGGATCAATACTCCTTCCACCAAATGACCATCATGGGTCTTAAAACGGGATTTGATCGTTCCGTCTTCAGAATATTGGGTAGTATCTACCGTCAGCCCCGGAAGGGTAAACTCGTCGCTTAGCCGTGCCCGCAGTTCTTTCGAGATATTGGTCATTCCCTCGAAACTTTGCACCGGTTTCAGCCACAGCCATTCATATACCTGTTTTGCCCGGAATTTTTTTTCACCCATGTCCTCGAAATACTGTTCCAGTTCGGCTAAACTGAGATGGCGTATATTCTTAGCTGTTTTTTTCATCTGTCTGCAAAGATAACCACTCATTTATGGATTAAATGAATTCACGGATATTTGCGGTCAAAGCAAAAGCATGAACCAGGTATATATCATTGATACAATCAGGACCCCGATCGGTAAATATGGCGGTGTATTGAGTTCGATCCGGCCGGATGATCTCCTGGCTCATGTGATCAAAGCCCTCTTACAAAGAAATAATTCCATTGACAGCAATGCGATAGAAGATGTGATCGCCGGAGCCGCCAACCAGGCGGGTGAAGACAACCGGAATGTGGCCCGGATGGCAGCACTGCTTGCCGGGTTGCCGGTATCGGTTGCCGGCAGCACCGTGAATCGTCTTTGTGCCTCGGGATTGCAGGCTATTATGGATGGGGCAAGACAGGTGATCTGCGGGGATGCCGAACTGGTTATTGCGGGCGGAGTGGAAAGTATGACAAGGGCGCCATTTGTAATACCCAAAAGCGCAGAAGCTTTCAGCCGCCCGGCCGAGATATTTGATACAACGATGGGCTGGCGCTTTATCAATAAGAACTTATCAGCGCTCTATCACCCGTATACGATGGGAGAGACAGCTGAGAACGTGGCAAAACAATGGGGTATCAGCCGGAAGGAACAGGACAAATTTGCCCTGGCTTCACAACAAAAATATTTTGCTGCCAAAGAGGGAGCTAAATGGAAGGATGAAATTACCGCGATTGAAATACAGAGAGGAAAAGAAAAAATAATAATTGACAGGGATGAGCATCCCCGGGAAACATCGCTGGAAAAATTAAGTGAGTTAAAGCCTGCTTTTATAAAAGATGGTACGGTAACCGCCGGTAATTCTTCGGGGATCAACGATGGCGCGGCGGCGATGTTGCTGGCCAGTGAGGCGGCAGTAAAAAAATATGGATTAAAACCACTGGCAAAGATCCGTTCTATGGCAGTTGCCGGTGTAGACCCTGCTGTAATGGGGATCGGTCCTGTACCGGCCACCCAAAAAGCGTTGCAAAGAGCCGGGTTGACCATAACGGATATCGGTCTTACCGAACTGAACGAGGCTTTTGCCTCGCAATCCCTTGCCTGTATAAGAGATCTCGGGCTTGATGTGGATACTGTTAATGTGAACGGGGGTGCTATAGCGCTGGGCCACCCCCTTGGATGCAGCGGGGTTCGTATCTCCGCTACCTTATTACATGAAATGAAAAGGAGGGAGACAAAATATGGGCTGGCAACGATGTGCGTAGGTGTTGGGCAGGGCGCCGCGGTGATTTACGAGAATATGGTAAATTAATATGCCCGGTAATTTTTTTGCAGTAATTTCCATCGCAATAAAACTATACGATATGAAAAAATTAGTTCTTTCCCTGTTTGTACTGCTCGCCTTCGTAGCCGTCAATGCTCAAACAGATACCACGTTACAACAGTATACCGGCAAATTCAAATTTCCGGATGGAAGTCCAGTAGCCGAAATAACATTTAAAGTCGAAAACGGAACCCTGATGGCCAATTCAGCCATGGGCGCCACTGAATTCAAACAGACTTCTACGGTAGATGTTTTTGAGATCCCTGCCTATAGCGGAACGGCAACCTTTAAACGGACAGAAGGGAAAATAACCGGTGTCCAGATACAGGCCGGTGATGTGATTATGGAAGGAACAAAAACTGAAGGGATAGCGATCTCCCGTGCTATTAATGAGGAAAACCGGCGCCGGCGATAATGATAATTATTAAACTAAATCGAAGCCCGTTATTACTAAACGGGCTTTTTCATTTGCCGGGTTTAAAATCTAAAAGCTGGTAATGCGGACTGGGCAATGGTCTGCTGTTCGCCGGTATCCAGGTTCTTTATATTACAGGTATTATCGGCCAGTTCTTTTTCCCCGAGAATGACGATCCAGGGGATATTCTTTTTTTCTGCGTATTTAAATTGCTTGTCGAATTTGGAAGACTCATGATACAGTTCAGCCCGGATGCCTTTTTGCCGCAATTGCTGCAACAATTCAAAAGCCCTCCGGCTTTCCTGTTCCCCGAGGTTAAAGAAAAGGACTTGTGTTCCTACATGAACTTCTGCCGGGAAAAGTGCCAGTTCTTCCATGACATCATAAATCCTGTCGACGCCAAAGGAGATACCTACACCCGGAATACCGGGTACACCGAATAACCCGGTAAGGTCATCATAACGACCGCCACCCCCGATGCTTCCGATCTTTACCTCAGCCGGTGGATCGGCTTCGAAAATAATACCCGTATAATAATTTAACCCGCGTGCAAGCGCAGGGTCTGGTTTGATATTTATAGTTTGATGTTTTAGGCTATTTAAAACATGACTAATTTCTTCGATGCCTTTCTTCCCTGTTTCATTATCGCCTATCAAAGCAGTCAAACCTGCAATAATCTCTTCATTGTTACCCGAAATGGAAAGGTATTTTTCAACGGTGCTGATCTGTTCGGGAGAAAGGCCTTTCTTCTGCAATTCCTCTTTTACTTTTTCCAGGCCGATCTTATCCAGTTTGTCAATGACATTGCTGATACCAGTCATTTTATCAGCACCACCACATTGCTCTGCCAGGGCGGTAAGAATTTTCCGGTGATTGATCCGTAGTTCATATTTTTTTAGACCCAGTTGCTTGAATACTTCAGCGTAGATATTGGCTAATTCAATTTCATTAAGCAGGGAATTGCTTCCTACCACATCCGCATCACATTGATAGAATTCCCGGTATCTTCCCCGTTGGGGCCTGTCGGCCCGCCATACAGGCTGAACCTGGTACCTTTTAAAAGGAAAGGTCAACAGGGCCTGGTTCATAGCGACATAACGGGCAAAGGGAATGGTGAGATCATATTTTAATGCTCTCTCGGTAATGTTTTTTACATTTTTGCCGGCCAGGAGCTTTTCAAAATCCTCTCTTACTTGTTTTTCTTTGTCAGCATTATCAAGACCATTGTTCAGAATTTTAAAGATCAGTTTATCTCCTTCCTCTCCATACTTGCCCATCAGCGTATCCAGGTTTTCCATGGCAGGCGTTTCAAGGGGTTCGAATCCATAAAGCTCGAATACATTTTTGATCGTATTCAAAATATAGTTCCGCTTTCGGACAACCTCCGGCCCAAAATCTCTTGTCCCTTGCGGTAGCGATGGTTTTGCCATTTATAAAGTCATTTCTGATTAATTGTTTCTTGCAGAGCCCCTTTAGGGGTTGGGGTGTATTGTTCAATGATCCTGTCACATACCTTATCGAGCAACGCATACACTTCATGGTAGCCCGGTTCCGGTCCATACCAGGGATCGGGCACATCCATATCCTTCCCGGGGTATAATTCATTCATCAGCAATTCTGCTTTCGAAGCGTCGAATTTATTTTTAGCGATGCGCTTTATCTCCTCTATTACATCAGCTGCCAGCGCATAGATCTTATCATAGATAGCAAAATCTTCTGCAGTAAATCTTCTTGCTCTCTGGCGGCTGATATCAATACCGTGTTGCCGGGCAACTTTCTGGGATAATGGATGCGGAGGTTCACCAAGATGGTAGCTGTTGGTGCCGGCGCTTTCAACACTCCAGGTTAATCCAGCGTTAAAGGCTTTGTCCTGCAAAATACCCTCCGCCAGCGGGCTTCGGCAGATATTTCCCAAACAAACCATTAAAATTTTCATGCGGCAAAGATAAGAACCCGCCTGCATGCTTCCACGCCGGTAATCTCCAGCTTTCACCCCGCGGCCCAGTTATGGATTAATCTGCCAAAGGGCATCTAATTACCAAACAAAGCAGCATGACAAACAAGGAGATCTTACAGGCCAGTTTACTCGATATCCTCTTCGAGCACCGCAATAAAGATTACGGAGCCTATGCGCTCCGGAAAGGATATAATCACCGTTTACTTACAGCACTCGGTGCAGGAATGTCTGTGATCCTTCTTTTTGTTACAGCCGGCCTGCTGAAGGGTAATGCTGTTTCTACAACAGCAGTTGAAATGGAGAAAGACGGAATAGTGATCAGGGCGATTGAAATGCCAAAACCCAAAGAGCAGGTGCCGCTTAAAGAAGTCGTCAAAGTAAAAGCGGTCACCAAGAAAACCGCCCAGGCAAAATTCACGCCTCCGAAAATTGTAGAATTCGTAAAAGATCCAATGGCATCCGTGGAAGACCTGGAAAAGAAAGCAGTTTCTGTGCAGAATGTTGTTGGGGAACCGGAGGATAAAAAAGTAAAGGAGATCATCCCGCCTGTTGAAACGGTCTTGGGAGGTGGTCCCTCGCAACCTGTAAAGGAGACTGATTTTATTATCCAGGAGAGAGAACCGGAATTCCCGGGCGGAGCCGAAGCCATGAGAAAATTCCTGGCCCGTTATCTTACGACTCCAGACATGTTGCAGACAGGCGAAAAGAAAGTGGTCAGGATCAGGTTCAAAGTAGATAAAGATGGCAGTGTCAATACATTTGAGATTGTGACCAGTGGCGGGGATAGCTTCGATAATGAAGTGGTCAGGGTCTGCAAAAAAATGCCGAAGTGGATGCCCGCCATTCAGAATGGTATCAACGTTCCTGTAAGCTATGTACTGCCTGTAACATTTATCGGGGTGGAAGAGTAAAATTCAATAATTTGCCAGCCCTTAAAATGCCCCGGATGTTTGACGAATATGAAAGGAAAAAAAAGAAGCAAATTTCACTGATGAGGTCGCTGCTCGATTATGGCATGGGCATTATCATCCTGCTGGCAGGGGTCGTTTTTTGTTTCCGGCAAAAATTCGGGGATATTTCTTTCAACCGGCGTTTCCCGCCCAATGATATCGACAAGATCTTTGGAGCTGTTTGTATTATATATGGAACCTGGCGTATTTACCGGGGGTATCAAAAAAAATATTTCAGATGAATTTTGCCCCTACCATGAAAGGCAGCAGCTCTTTTATACTATTGGTTTTACTCTGTATCGCCGCCGTCGGCTGCAAATCATTTAAGGAAAAAGAAAATGAACTTCCGGATAATGGCCGGAAAGGCACCATCAATGTAAGCGCAGATGAGTCTTTCAAACCGGTACTTGATGAACAGGTGAAAGTCTATGAAGCAAACCATCCCGGCACAACGATATTGGTACAGTACAAACCTGAAGCAGAATGTTTTAAGGACCTCCTGCTCGACAGTATCCGGATGGTGATTGCCACGCGTCGTTGTCACGATGATGAAAGAGCTTTTATCGTGGATTCGCTGAAAAGATCACCTAGAACAATGACGGTGGCAAGGGATGCTATTGTAGTGATCGTACACCCCTCGATAGCGGACTCCCTGTTTACGATGGAAGAGATAAAACAGGTACTTACCGGAAGATTTAAGAAAAGTTTAATTCCTGTATTTGACGGGGTAAAAGCAACCAGTACTGTGCGTTTTGTCATCGATTCTGTGTTGCGGGGAGATTCCCTCACTCCCAAAGCCATGGGGGCCGGCAGCAGTCAGGGAGTGATCGATTATGTGGCCAAAAACCCCGGTGTGATAGGTTTTATCGGCGTAAGCTGGATCGGTAACCCTGAAGACACCGCCCAACTGAGCTTTTTGAAGAAAGTACGGGTTGCGTCGATCGAAAGTACAGACATCCCTGACGCATATGTTAAAGCTTACCAGGCAAACATTTACATAAAGCGGTATCCTATGGTACGGGATTTGAATTATATCCTCAAGGAGAATTACAAAGGGCTGGGAACTGCGTTCGCGAATTTCATGAGTGGAGAGATCGGGCAGATGATTTTCAGAAGAGCGTACCTGGCGCCGGCACAAAAGAACTTTGGAATCAGGCCGGTCAGGTTGAATGAATAAAAAAGAGTAAAAGAAGCGTTGATTAATATTTACAAACTTAAAAGAAGAAGACATGAAGAAGAAAACCCTAATCACATTTTTAGCCTCCGGTTTACTCCTGGTAAGCGGGCTAAAAGCCCAGACCATACAGGAGGGCAAAATCCACCTGTATGCGGACAGGTTTAAAAGCGCCACGGGCGTTTTTGAAAAATTGTTAGCTACAAATCCCAATAATATTGAAGCCGCTTACTGGCTGGGTCAAACTTACCTGGAAATGGATGAGATCGCCGGGGCCAGGGTAGCGAATACGCGCCTGTTATATGAAAAAGCTTTGCAAAGCAGCGCTAATGCTCCTTTGTTGCTTGTTGGCCTGGGACATGTTGAGTTGCGGGAGAATAAACTCAACGAAGCCCGCCAGCATTTTGAAACGGCGCTTACAATGACACGGGGAAGAAAGGGAGATGATCCCGCCATCCTTGCGGCAGT
Organism: Chitinophagaceae bacterium; assembly: GCA_039921505.1. Classification (GTDB taxonomy): domain Bacteria; phylum Bacteroidota; class Bacteroidia; order Chitinophagales; family Chitinophagaceae; genus JJ008. The sequence continues at coordinate 286,789 of JBDSBR010000021.1, read as the reverse complement.
TGGCCGTGCCAATGCAGAAGCCAAGGCCGGGGATTACAATTATGCGATTGAAAAACTCCTCGCCGCTGCTGACAAGGGCGAGAAAAGTGCTGATATTTATTTACAGTTAGGTAATGCTTATCGTAAAGCTAAACCAGGAGAAGGTGGTGGTGACGCTTATAAGAGTTATAAAAAAGCACTTGAAATAGATCCTGCTTTCGCGATCGCTGACCTACGCCTGGCGAAATTGTTTGAATCACAAAAGAACTGGGATTTGTTTACTGAGTACCTGAACAGTGCCCTGAAAAGAGATCCTAATTACACGCCTGCTTACTACGAATTGTTTTATTATTATTTTTTCCGTGCTAAATTCCCCGAGGCAGAAGCACAATTACAGAAGTATATCAGCAGTAAGCTGCCCGAAAAAGATATCCAGGATGAATATCTCTATGCGCAGCTGGGCTGGGCAAGAAAAGATTTTAGCAGCGCCATAACAAAAGCGGAAAGTGTAGTGGTGGCTATGGGTGACCTTACCAAGCCCAAGGTGTACAGGTTATTGGCTGATGCCTATTTACAAAAAGGAGATACATTAAGAAAAGGCGGTGATTCTATCAGCGCAAGGAACAATTATGTAAGTGGGAAAAAATACAGTGACATGTTCTTTGCCAAAAAAAATCCTGATGATATCATCCTGCCAGACTATGAGACAAAAGCATTGGTATTGGGCCAGCTCGGCGGAAGTGAAGAAGAAGTTTATAACACCTATTTACAGGGTGCTGCATTAGATACTACTATTGAAGCGAAAGTCGCTTTTTTGAAAAAAGGAGCTGACTATTTCAAAGCGCATAAACAGTATTTAGGACAATCTAAAATGCTTGAAAAACTTATCGAGATCAAACCCAAGCCTATTATCAATGATTATTTCGACCTGACACTGGCTTATTATTTCGCCAATAACAATGCTAAATCAAGGGAAACGACGTTAGCGATGGAAGAAAAATTCCCTGACCAGGTATATGGATACGAATGGGCCTTTAATAACAGCCAGTTGCTCGATTCTGTGAAAAAGGACAGTATTGCTGTACCGGATGCCTTAAAATTGTATGATTTTGCTCAAAAGGATACAGCAAAATTCAGGAAGCAATACATTAATTCGGTCAGGTACCTCGCAGCATACTATGTAAATGTTGCAAAGGATAAGGAAAAATCACTCGAATTTTTCACTAAATGGCTGGAAGCTGATGCTACCAATGCACCTGCGATCCAGAATTATATTGACCAGATCAAAAAGATGCCGGCAACAAAACCCGGATCGACCCGGAATGGTACCAACAAGCCGGCACCGGCGGCAAAACCCAAGACAGCAACGACAGTAAAGAAAAGCACTGTTGTCAAGAAATAAGAACTCGGTTTTCTTCTTTTACAACGAAAGATCCCTTGCCTTTTTGGTAGGGGATTTTTCATTAATAAAGGGTAGATGCAAGGGAAATGGGGCACTGGAAAAGCTATTTAAATAAGGTATTTTCAGCGGGTCACCTTATTTTTGCAGACAGGGTATAACCTATGATTTATTTTTTACAAACCAGTCTGAACAGTGCCGCTGCCGGGTCTTACCTGCCGGTAGCCCTACAGGTTTTTATTGCTGTCGGACTGGTGGTCTTTCTCACCGTCGTCACCCATTTATTGGGTCCCAAAAGAAAAACTTCGGATAAACTGCAAAATTTTGCCAGCGGTATCGAATCGCATGGAGATGCCCGCCAGCCAATGGCGATTAAATATTTCCTGACCGCTATCTTATTTGTCTTATTTGATGTGGAAGTGATCTTTTTTTATCCCTACGCTGTAAATTTTAAAGAACTTGGTTGGGAGGGGTTCTGGGCAGTGACCATGTTTGTAGGATTCTTCCTTTGCGGGTTCGTATATATAATTAAAAAAGGTGCTTTGAAATGGGAAGATTAATTTGAAAATGTGCTAATTAGCCAATTGACGATGAACAGAGACCAGTGATATTTTGTTATACTAATTATTGAATTATCAAATTATCAAATTATCAAATTAACTAATTTTTATGGCTCGTCCAGTATCATATAACCTGATTAAAAAGCCGCTCGAGGCGGATATCAGCATGGCGGAAATGCCGGAAGGCAGTATGGGGGAAGGTTTTTTTGCCACCAAACTGAACAAGGTGATCGGCCTGGCGAGGAAGAATTCTATCTGGCCGCTTCCCTTTGCTACTTCCTGCTGCGGTATTGAATTCATGGCAACCATGGGTTCTCATTATGACCTGGCAAGGTTTGGATCAGAAAGAGTGGGTTTTTCCCCCCGCCAGTGTGATCTCCTGATGGTAATGGGAACTATTGCAAAGAAAATGGGCCCTGTTGTCAAACAGGTCTATCTCCAAATGGCTGAACCCCGCTGGGTGATCGCTGTGGGGGCCTGTGCCAGCAGCGGCGGAATCTTCGATAGCTACAGTGTTTTACAGGGGATTGACCAGGTGGTACCCGTGGATGTATATGTGCCCGGTTGCCCGCCACGCCCTGAAGCTATTATTGATGGTGTGATGCGGGTGCAGGACCTGGTTGGTAAGGAAAGCCTGAGAAGAAGGAATGGCGAGCAATACAAAGCGTTATTGGAAAGTTACGGAATACAGTAAAGTTTGTTGGCTATTAGCTATTAGCTATTAGTTATTGGTATAAAGATTTAATAAAAAATGCCTTAGCCTAAACGCTAAAGGCTAAAAGCTTAAGGCTGAATGCTGACTAACGAATATATCAGGCAACGTTTAATTGAAAAATTCCCCGGACAGGTAACTGGTTTTGAAGAACCTTATGGTATGCTCACATTCGAAGCACCTAAAGAACTCAACCTGAAAGTCCTCAATTTTTTATTTGATGAAGAAGAATTGAAATTCCGTTTTATGACGGATCTCTGTGCTGTCCATTACCCTGCGGATAAAGGAAGAGAACTCGCCGTTGTTTATCATTTGCATAACCTTGAAGCGAATATGCGGATCCGGTTCAAAGTGTTTACCGGTATCGACCAGCCGGATATTTATACCGCCACCGGGTTATTTTCCGCGGCCAACTGGATGGAAAGAGAAACCTATGATTTTTATGGGGTGAATTTTGTCGGGCACCCGAACCTGAAAAGAATATTGAACGTGGATGAAATGGATTATTTCCCGATGCGGAAAGAGTTCCCGCTCGAAGACCAGACCCGGATCGATAAGGATGATGAAATGTTTGGAAGGGGCGGGGCTACGGGGTATGGAACGGACACCAATGAAGCGGATGACCGGCAAACGGTCACTGCGGAAGCCGATAAGCTTGATGAAACAGGAAGACCAATTGTATAAATTAAATGTGATAATGTGTAAAAATGAAAATGTGTGAATGAATCGGGGGCTGGAAAATTTTCAAATTGCCACTCCCGATGAAAAGAGGGGTTCAAATTTTCAAATTCTTTATGTCAGAGCAACATATCAAATTACCGGAAGGAAGCATCGAGAAAACGACGACCACGCTGAACCTGGGGCCTACCCACCCGGCGACGCATGGCGTGATGCAGAATATCCTGGAACTCGACGGGGAGCGCATTGTGTCCACCGAACAAACCATTGGCTATATCCACCGGGCTTTTGAAAAAATTGCCGAACGAAGACCACTCTACCAGATCACTACACTTACAGACCGGATGAATTATTGTTCTTCGCCGATCAATAATATGGGCTGGCATATAACCTGTGAAAAATTACTGGGTGTAAAAACACCAAAACGGGTGGATTACCTCCGGGTAATCATTATGGAACTGGCGAGGATATCCGATCATCTTATTTGCAACTCGATCGTGGGAGTGGATGCAGGTGCTTACACGGGTTTCCTTTATGTGATGCAATACCGGGAACTTATTTACGAGATATACGAGGAAGTATGCGGTGCAAGACTTACGACAAATATGGGCCGTATCGGCGGATTCGAACGGAACTTTAATGATATAGCTTTTCAAAAACTGGAAAAGTTCCTGGCTGAGTATCCCAAAGTGCTGAAGGAATTTGAGAACCTGTTCCAGCGTAACCGGATCTTCATGGACCGGACAAAAGGTACCGGGGCTATCAGTGCGGAAAGAGCGTTGAATTACGGTTTTACCGGTCCTAACCTCCGTGCAGCAGGAGTGGATTATGATGTAAGGGTACATACCCCGTACAGCAGCTACGAAGATTTTGATTTTACGATACCTGTGGGCGCCACAGGAGATAATTATGACCGCTGGCTTGTTCGTGGACAAGAAATGTGGCAGAGTTTAAGCATCATTGAGCAGGCTTATCACAAAGTGCAGGAATTCAAAGGAGCCGAAGCAGAAGTGTTCCATGCCGATGTTCCAGAATATTACCTGCCGGAAAAAACGGATGTGTACACCAAAATGGAAGCACTGATCTACCATTTTAAGATTGTAATGGGAGAGACGGAGATACCCAAAGGAGAAGTGTACCAGGCAGTAGAGGGAGGGAATGGTGAACTCGGGTTTTACCTGATCAGTGATGGTGGAAGAACCCCGTATCGCCTGCATTTCCGGCGACCCTGTTTTATTTATTACCAGGCCTTCGAAGAACTGACAAAGGGTTCAATGCTGAGTGATGCGATTATGACGATGAGCTCGTTGAACCTGATTGCGGGAGAACTTGATGCATAACGAAATGTCACCCTGAGTTTATCGAAGGGTGATTTCAATGATAGGATCATGAATTTAAAATTTTCTGACGATAAATTAAAAGAAGTACAACGGATAATTAATTTTTATCCCGAAGACAAACAGAAGAGTGCGGTGATCCCGGTACTCCACCTGGCCCAGCAGGAATTTGGCGGCTGGCTGAGTGCGGAGACCATGGATTATGTGGCTTCACTGCTCCGGCTGGAACCGATCGAAGTTTACGAAGTGGCGACCTTCTACAGTATGTACAATTTAAAACCTGTGGGCAAGTACATGTTCGAAGTTTGCCAGACCGGCCCCTGTATGCTGAACGGGAGCGATGAGATTATCAATTATATCTATGATAAGCTGGGTATAAGACCCGGGGAGACAAGTGCTGATGGCCTGTTTACATTGAAGACCGTGGAATGTCTCGGTGCCTGCGGATATGCGCCGATGATGCAGTTTGGAAAAAATTACCGGGAACACCTGACGAAAGAAAAAGTGGATGCGTTAATAAACGAGTGCAGAAACAAATCGGCTGCTAATAATTAACATGAAAAAAATCAACTATTACTTTGTTCTTCTTGGTTTGCTGGCTGCCCTGCAAACTGTTGCACAGTCTGCCAAAGATGAACAGCAGATCATTGCAAGGACACAGTTACTCAGTCAAACCATTTTTGGTACAAAGGATAGTTTGATACTCAAGGATCTTTTTGCACGTACCGTAAGCTACGGGCATTCACACGGTAATCTCCAGACAAGACAGGAAGCCATCGCGGGTATAGCGAAGAACAGGTCGGTGTATAAGGACACTTCTTTAAAAGATATCCAGGTGATATTCGGAACGAAGAAAACGGCAATTGTAAGATACCTGTTTGACGCAAACGAGAACAAAACAGATGGCACAGTAACAGCACTGCACTTTAGTATGATGCTGGTCTGGGTAAAAGAAGACGATGACTGGAAATTGTTTGGCAGGCAGGCTGTGAGCAGGGATGTAAAATGAAAACATTATTAACGATATTGTTTTTTGCCTGTTTGTCAGCCAATGCGCAGACCGACGAGGAAAAACTGTCAATGACAATCAGGGAATTTCACCAGGCATTGGTCAATAGTAATACCGTTTCTATTAACCAGCAGACCGATAAAGGGCTTAGTTATGGGCATAGTAATGGCATGGTGGAAACCAAAACTGATTTGATCAGTAACCTGGAAACGGGGTCTATGAATTATAATAGCTATAAAGAAGACAGTGTACAGCTGATCATCAATGGCAATATGGCGAATGCAAGATTTGTGGCAGATATTAATGTGACGCTGAACGGAAACAACGGCATTTACCACCTGAAAGTACTGGAAGTATGGGTGAGAAAGGGAAAGCGGTGGTTGTTGTTTGCAAGACAGGCAGTCAAATAAAGCTAATAGCTATTAGCTAACAGCTAATGGCTCTATATAATATGGGAAGAAAATTATTACTGGACAAAGCACAGGTTGAGAACATCAGGCTCTATGATGTATATCGTCGTGAGGGTGGGTATCGTAGTGTAGAGAAGGCATTAAAAACAATGTCGCCCGACCAGGTTACGGAGGAAGTGAAAAAAAGCGGGTTGAGAGGTCGTGGTGGCGCTGGTTTCCCGACAGGGATGAAATGGGGTTTCCTCGCTAAGCCAGAAGGAGTGCCGCGTTACCTCGTCGTAAATGCAGATGAATCCGAACCCGGTACATTCAAGGATCGCTATTTGATGGAATTCATCCCGCACCTGCTGATTGAAGGAATGATCACTTCGGCTTATGCATTGGGGTCCGGCCGTTCCTATATTTATATCCGTGGTGAATACGACTGGATCGTGGATATACTGGAGCAGGCCATTGCCGAAGCAAAAAATAATGGTTTCCTGGGTAAGAATATTTTAGGCAGTGGTTTTGATTGTGAGATCTATGTACAAAGAGGTGCCGGGGCTTATATCTGCGGGGAAGAAACGGCGTTACTGGAAAGCCTGGAAGGAAAACGGGGCAACCCAAGGATCAAACCACCGTTCCCTGCGGTAAAAGGTTTGTGGGATTGCCCGACGGTAGTAAACAATGTAGAAACGATCGCGGCTGTAGTTCCGATCATCAATGAAGGCGGTGAGGAATACGCTAAGATCGGCACCGGTAAATCAACCGGGACCAAACTGATCTCCGCTTGTGGGAATATCAAAAAGCAGGGTGTATATGAAATTGATATGGCGATATCTGTAGAAGAATTTATTTACAGTGATGAATATTGTGGTGGTATTGCTAACGGGAGAAAACTGAAAGCCTGTATCCCTGGAGGATCATCAGTTCCAATTCTGCCTGCTAATCTTTTATTAAAGACAGCCAAAGGAGAGCCAAGAATGATGACCTACGAAAGTCTTGCTGACGGAGGTTTTGCAACGGGGTCAATGATGGGCTCGGGCGGATTTATCGTGCTGGATGATAACCAGTGCGTGGTCCGGCATACGTATACACTGGCAAGGTTCTATCGTCATGAAAGTTGCGGCCAGTGTTCTCCCTGCCGGGAGGGTACAGGGTGGATGGAAAAGATATTATTGAACATCGAGAATGGTAAGGGAAAGCATTCGGATATTGACCTGCTCTGGGATATCCAGCGGAAGATCGAAGGAAATACGATCTGTCCATTGGGTGATGCGGCCGCGTGGCCGGTGGCAGCGGCGATCAGGCATTTCCGGGATGAATTTGAATGGCACGTTGATAATCCTGATGATTGTTTGAGAAGAAATTATGGGTTGGCAGGCTATGCTGATCCATTACATGTTCCGGTTCCGGTATAAGGTTTCCCGCGGCGAACGCAAAGGATTAAGTTCGCAGCGAAAACTCAATATACTATTGTTAATCCCGGACTGGTAGAATAACAGGTTCGCTAATAAAATATAAACCGTTGCGTCGCAGTTCCGCTGCGATCGTTGCGAGAAACAATTATGGCAGAAGTATAAGGTTTCCCGCGGCGAACGCAAAGGATTAAGTTCGCAGCGAAAACTCAATATGCTATTGTTGATATAGAACTGGTCAATAACAGGATCGCTAATAAAATATAAACCGTTGCGTCGCTGCTCCGCTGCGATCGTTGCGAGAAACAATTATGGCAGACGAAATAAAAAAAGAACCACCCGCCAATTTCAAGGTCACGATTGATAATATCACGATCGAAGTGGCGCCGGGTACAACTATATTGAATGCTGCAAGGCAGATCGGTGGCGATGTTACGCCCCCGGCAATGTGTTACTACAGCAAATTACAGGGGAGTGGTGGGAAATGCCGGACCTGCCTGGTGGAAGTTGCCGCAGGATCCACTGCAGATCCCAGGCCTATGCCCAAACTGGTCGCCTCCTGCCGCACGAATGTCATGGATGGTATGGTGGTAAAGAATATAACCAGTGAAAAAGTGCTGGACGCAAGAAATGGTGTTGTTGAATTCTTATTGATCAACCATCCGCTCGATTGCCCCATCTGCGACCAGGCTGGTGAATGTGATCTCCAGGATCTTGGGTATAACCATGGAAAGGAAGGCACCCGTTATGAATTCAAAAGAAGAACATTTGAAAAAGAAGATATAGGCCCCTATATCCAGTTGCACATGACAAGGTGTATCCTTTGCTACCGGTGTACGTATGTGGCAGATCAACTAACGAACCAGCGCGTGCATGGTATACTCGACAGGGGCGATCACGCAGAGATATCTACTTATATTTCCAAAGCAATTGATAATGATTTCAGCGGGAATATGATCGATGTATGCCCGGTGGGAGCATTGACCGATAAAACATTCCGCTTTAAGAACAGGGTATGGTTTACCAAACCCGTGGATGCACACCGGGATTGCCCCACTTGCTGTGGTAAAGTAACCTTATGGCAGCGGGGAGATGATGTACTGAGAGTAACAGCAAGGAAAGATGAATGGGGTGAAGTGCAGAGTTATGCCAGTCCCGGCGGGGGAGGAAACAAACCAGGCTGGATCTGTAATACCTGCCGTTTTGATAAAAAACATATCAATGACTGGATTGTCGAAGGGCCCACAAAGATCAACCGGCATTCAGTGATCTCGCAGGGACATTACGAAGGTTTACAAAAGCCCAAAGAGACCATCGCGGAAGTGATGGGTGGCAGGGATCCGAAGCTATTGATGGATATTCACAGTATTAGCGATATAAATAAAGTGGAATTGAGCGCTTTGCCCGGGCCGGCAACGAGTAAGACATTTGGAATTGAATAAAGGATGGTCAATGGTGAATAGTAAACAGACCTTTTCTATTGACTAACTAATTAGGTACAGATATGATTTTATTATCCATAGGTTGGTGGTTTTTACTGGAAAAAGCATTGCTGATCGGCGGCATCGTCGGCCTCTCTTTCTTTATTGCCATGTACACGACCTATGCAGAAAGAAAAGTGGCGGCCTGGTTGCAGGATCGGCGTGGACCCAACAGGGCAGGACCCTTTGGAATTTTTCAACCCCTGGCTGATGGGGGGAAATTATTCTTTAAAGAAGAGATCATCCCACTTGCTTCCAACAAGTTCCTGTTTATACTCGGCCCTGCGCTGGCAATGATTACTGCGCTTGTCACCAGTACGGTGATTCCCTGGGCGGCTCCTTTTGTCACCAAGGGTGGCAATGTGATTCCTATGCAGGTTGCAGATGTGGACATGGGGATCCTGCTCGTATTTGGTATCGTGAGCGTAGGTGTATATGGTATCATGATCGGTGGCTGGGCATCGAATAATAAATTTTCGCTGATGGCTGCCATCAGGGGTGCGTCGCAGATGGTATCCTATGAATTGCCGATGGGATTGGCGCTGATCGCTGTATTATTCATGACGGGCTCTTTAAAAATGAGTGAGATCGTTGCCAACCAGGTACAGAACGGCTGGCATATCATTTACCAGCCACTTGGATTCATCATCTTTTTTGTATGTGCACTGGCAGAATGTAACAGAACACCGTTTGACCTGGCAGAAGCGGAAAACGAATTAAATTTTGGATACCACCAGGAATATTCTTCGATGAAGCTGGGCTTTTATCTCTTTGCTGAATACATCAATATGTTTGTCAGCAGTGCAGTGATGGTCACGTTGTATTTCGGTGGTTATGATATACCGTTTGTGAACGAAGCCTCGTGGGGCCTGAATTCCTTCTGGATGTCGGCAATCAGTTTCAGTGTGCTCATGGCAAAAATATCCTTCTTCCTTTTTGTGTTCCTGTGGATCCGGTGGACAATCCCCCGTTTCCGTTATGACCAATTGATGAACCTGGGATGGAAGAAATTGATACCGCTGGCGCTTGTAAATATGATAATTACTGCGGCGGTGATATTGTGGCTAAAGAAATAGACGGAAAGTCGGGAAGAACGGAAGTCCGCAAGAAAAACTGTTTAAATGAAATATTCTTTCGGTCTTTCTGTCTTCCGGTCTTTCGAACTTATTAATAATATATTTGCGAACTTTTATAAAGTATGTTAACACAGAGAGCAAAACAAGTGGATCGTAAACCGATGACCTTCCTCGAGAGCATCTATCTCTGGAATATCCTTAAGGGGATGGGGATTACGATCAGTCACCTGTTTAAGAAAAAAGCGACCATCAACTACCCCGAACAGACAAGGAGTTTTTCCAAAGTCTGGCGGGGATTGCACGTATTGAACCGGGATGCAGAGGGAAGAGAGAATTGTACCGCCTGTGGTTTATGCGCCGTGGCCTGCCCGGCCGAGGCGATCACTATGGAAGGCGCAGAGAGACTGCCAGGTGAGGAGCATTTATACAGGGAAGAGAAATACGCTGCCAGGTACGAGATTAATATGCTGCGTTGTATTTTCTGCGGTCTGTGCGAAGAGGCCTGCCCTAAAGATGCGATCTATCTCTCGCAAAGTATTGTGCCTGCGAATTATGGAAGAAAAAGTTTTATTTATAAGAAAGAAGACTTACTGATCCCGCACCCGGTAGAGGAAAAAGAAGCGTATGAGAAAGCGGTAGGCGAAAGGGAGACGATGAAAAAATGATTGTAAAATTAAAGACCAGGCCCGCAGCCGGCTGCTGATAGTTTATGTCGATTACACAAATATTATTCTGGTTTCTTTCCATCGTGGCCCTGTTCAGCGCCCTGATGGTGATCACCAATAAGAACCCGGTATACAGTGTACTGTGGCTGATCGCCACCTTCTTTGCCATTTCCGGTCATTATATCCTGCTGAATGCGCAGTTCCTGGCTATTGTAAATATCATTGTGTATGCAGGGGCCATCATGGTATTGTTCCTCTTCGTGATTATGCTGATGAACCTGAACAAGGAATCCGAACCCCGGAAGAATCGCTGGCTCAAACTGGCCGGCGCTGTGGCAGGGGGTTGTTTACTGCTCGTACTGGTAGCCGCGTTGAAAGACACCGATATAAAACAACAGCAGGCCCTGGTGAATGAAGGCGGTATAGGTCTTATTAAAAGCCTGGGAAAAGAATTGTTCACTACCTACGTAGTGCCCTTTGAGATAAGCAGTATTTTATTTTTAAGTGCGATGGTGGGCGCTGTAGTGATAGGAAAGAAAGAATGAGAGAAGCCATTAGCTAAAAGCTAACAGCTAATGGCTTATCACTAAATGCTTTTTATAAATATGCCGATCAATTATTACATATTCCTCTCCATTGCCTTATTCAGCATTGGTATCGTTGGGGTGCTGACACGTCGCAATGCGATCATCATATTCATGTGTATAGAACTGATGCTGAACGCAGTTAATTTAATGTTCGTGGCTTTTTCAAAAATGCATTATAAAGTCGCGGTTACGGCAGGTGACATAGCCACCACAGCTGGCTCGGAGGGACAGATATTTGTATTCTTTATCATGGTGGTGGCGGCAGCGGAAGTGAGTGTGGGACTGGCTATTATCGTCATGATGTACCGGAATATCCATTCGGTTGATGTGAATTTTTTAAACAGGTTGAAACATTAAAAACTAACAGCTAATCGCTATTAGCTAATAGCTTGAACAGTATATGCAGAATGATTTACAAATAGTCTACTTAATTCCGCTTCTCCCGTTGATCGGCTTCCTGGTCAATGGACTGGGAAGAAAACAGTTGTCAAAGTCCATGGTAAGTTTAGTGGGCTGCGGAACAATCCTGGCATCCTTTATTATAAGTGTTTGGGTATTCATGGAGGTCAGGGGAGGCAATACCCATGTGGCAAACTATTTCGATTTCCTCTCGGTAGGTAACCTGGAGATCCCCTTTGCCTTCCAGATCGATCAGTTGTCTTCGATTTTTCTATTGATAATAACTGGAGTAGGTTTTTTGATACATGTGTATTCTGCTTCCTATATGCAGGAAGAGAAGCCGGAACATTTCGGAAGATATTTCTCTTATCTCAACCTCTTTGTATTCTCTATGCTGCTCCTGGTCATGGGTGCCAATTTCGTGATCATGTTCATAGGCTGGGAAGGCGTGGGACTTTGTTCTTATTTACTGATCGGGTATTGGTTCAAAAAAACAGAGTACAATAAGGCAGCCAATAAAGCCTTTGTCATGAACCGTATTGGCGACCTGGCTTTCCTCATCGCAATATTCTGGCTGATCTCTAAACTTGGCACCGTCTCTTACAATGAAGTGTTCAGTCCTGCCAATCTTGCCAAACTGAAAACCGCTGATATCACTGCGATCACTTTATTACTTTTTGTCGGGGCAACCGGCAAAAGTGCCCAGATACCTCTTTATACATGGTTGCCGGATGCGATGGCCGGACCTACACCGGTCTCCGCCCTGATCCATGCTGCTACGATGGTAACTGCTGGTATCTATATGATCGCCCGGAGTAACCTGCTTTATTCCATGTCTCCTGTTACCATGGATATTGTGGCCTATACCGGTTTGGCGACAGCCCTGCTGGCAGCTACTATCGCATTAAAGCAAAATGATATTAAAAAAGTACTGGCTTATTCTACGGTAAGCCAGTTGGGTTTTATGTTCCTTGCCCTCGGTACCGGCGCTTATGCCGCTGCTGTTTTTCATGTAATGACACATGCTTTCTTCAAGGCCTTATTATTCCTGGGAAGCGGCAGTGTGATACATGCTTTGGGCGGTGAACAGGATATCCGGAAAATGGGAGGGCTAAGCAAGAAATTAAAGATCACCTATATCACTTTTTTGATCGGTTGTATTGCAATCGCGGGTATACCGCCTTTTAGCGGGTTCTTTTCAAAAGATGCCATTTTATTAAGTGCCTATACCCGGAATCCACTTCTCTATAGCATTGCTTTATTCACGGCGTTGCTGACGGCTTTCTATATGTTCCGGTTATTCTTCATCACGTTTACAGGAAAATTCAGGGGTACAACTGAGCAGGAACATCATCTCCATGAAAGCCCTGCTGCTATGACGATACCGCTGATCATCCTGGCAGTGCTTTCTGTCATCGGTGGGTTTGTGGGGATACCTGAACTGTTCATGCACGGGGGAGATAAACTGGGTGAATTCCTGTCGCCGGTCATCGCGGTTCATGAAGGACATGCTGTGACAGCTTCCACCGAATATATACTGATGGGATTATCAACAGCACTGGTAGTGGTGATGATCATCTTTGCCTGGTCCAGGTTCAGGAATTACCGGCAGCGGGAAGAAACAGGTTTTGGTAAAGTGCTGGAGAATAAATGGTATGTCGATGAGCTTTATGAAAAATTAATTGTGAACCCGCTCAATAAGCTTGGTGATTTTCTCAATAAAGTTTTTGAGAAGTCAGTGATTGACTGGCTCGTGAATGGAGTGGGTCGCGTGGTCAACTATAGCGGCCGCCAGTTACGTTTATTACAAAGCGGGCAGGTGGGTAATTATGTGTTGCTGATGGTGATCAGTATGGTATTGATTTTTGCATTACAATTTTTCCTGAGAAAATAATATGATCCCTGTTTTACTGATATTGGTTCCCCTGCTTACTGGCCTGGCCACTTTCTTTATTAAGAAGGAAAGCCTGGTTCGTTACTGGGCATTGCTGTCATCCTTGATCACATTAACGGTTTCGGTGCTGGGCTTAACCCTGCTGAAAGAGGAGAATTACCTGCAGTACAAGGCGGAATGGATGCAGACACTGGGCAGTAGTTTCTCGGTAAAACTTGATGGTATGGGTCAGCTGCTTTGCCTGCTCAATGCTGTTGCCTATCCATTGATACTGCTGGCTACCTGGAAAAGTTCTTACAAACGTTCTAATAATTTCTTTGCATTGATGTTGCTCGCGCAGGCAGGTATGATGGGTGTTTTTCTCGCCATGGATGCGTTGTTGTTTTACTTTTTCTGGGAGCTTGCCCTGGTACCGATGTATTTTCTCTGCTCGCAATGGGGGGGCGAAAAAAGGATTGCCGTTACATTTAAGTTCTTTATTTATACATTCCTGGGATCGTTGCTGATGCTGATCGGTATACTTTATATCCAGTCACATACGGTCAACCACTCATTCGATATTGCTTCTTTTTACCAGGTCAATATTTCCGCCAAACAACAGCAGTTTGTATTCTGGTTATTCTTTGCTGCTTTTGCCATTAAAATGCCCATCTTTCCATTTCATACCTGGCAGCCCGACACTTATGAGCAGGCCCCGACGGCTACAACGATGGTACTGAGCGGTGTTATGGTCAAGATGGGAGTATTTGGCCTTCTTCGCTGGCTGTTACCGGTAGTGCCGATTGCTTCCTATCAATGGGGCGATGTGGTCACTTCGATGGCTATCATCGGGATGATTTATGCTTCCCTGATCGCTATACAGCAGGATGATCTCAAACGGCTGGTGGCCTATTCTTCTATTGCGCATATCGGGTTGATGTGTGCCGCTGTTTTCGCGGAAAACCAGAGCGGCATGCAGGGAGTGATGATACAGATGTTCAACCATGGTATCAATATCATCGGGTTGTGGATCGTGGTAGAGCTGATAGAACGCCAGTTCGGTACCAGAAAAATTTCTGAACTGGGCGGGTTGGCACAGAAAGCTCCCGCCATGGCTATCTTATTCGTGATTGTGGCCCTTGCCAATATTGCGCTGCCGCTTACCAATGCCTTCCCGGGGGAATTCCTGATGTTCAACGGGATCTTTAATTCCGCCGGGACGAAATACGCGGTCTTATTTACAGCGCTGGCAGGTATCAGTATTATACTGGCAGCGGTATATACATTGAATATGATCAGGAAAGTTTTTTATGGTGAAACCAACCCGCTTACAGAGAGGGTTCTTGATCTCCGGTTAAATGAGAAACTGGCCCTGGGGATCATCGTGGTAATCATTTTCTGGATCGGTATTTACCCGCAGTTGATGTTGAATATAACAGACGGGGCTTCCGCATCCATTTTAAAAAAAGCAGATATTCTTCCTTTGATCAGGAAGCATTAATAACAGGATCGTATGAATGCATTAATTGTATCGGCACTATTGGGAGTGATCATGATGTTCAGCAGTTTTTTGCTGAAACAGAAAAGCGCTGTCCGCATGGTGGCGACCGGGGGAATGTTCCTTTTATTACTCCTCAATATCCTGGAGATGAATGGAACTGTCCTGTTTCATATTGATACAAAGGGAATGATCGCATTTGACCGCTTTGCCCTGCTGTTTGACAGTATCGCTATTGCTTCCACCTTATTGTACCTGTTGCTGTCGGCGAGGGATATGGAAAAAGTGGGGGTCAATTATGCAGAATATTTTGCATTGATCTTCTTTATCCTTTGTGGTATAACACTTACTTCTTCTTTTAAATCATTGCTGATCCTCTTCCTCGGGATCGAGATCATTTCCATACCACTGTATATTTTAACGGGGAGTGATAAGAGGAACCTGAAGAGTAACGAAGCTTCGCTGAAATACTTTTTACTGGGGTCTTTTTCAACCGGCCTGATGCTGATGGGAATCGCGCTGATATATGGGGCCCGGGGTAGTTTTTTTATCAGTGATATCAGTGATATCCGTGTAGTTACAGAGGCCAAACCTTCCGTCCTGTTGATAGCCGGGATGCTGCTGCTTCTGTTTTCCATGGCCTTCAAGGTATCTGCTGCTCCTTTTCATTTCTGGACACCCGATGTATACGATGGCGCGCCGTCGGTTTTCACTTCCTTTATGGCAACGATTGTCAAGGCGGCTGTATTCATCGCTTTTATCCGGTTGTTTGATGAGGGTTTCGGCGGGCTTCAAAAAAACTGGCAATTGCTCGTCGGGATTATCACAGTAGCCACTCTCTTTGTAGGAAATATCACCGCTGTCTTCCAGCAGAGTGTAAAAAGAATGCTGGCTTATTCAAGTATAGCCCAGGCAGGCTTTATGATGCTTTCCCTGTATGCGATGAACGCGGCTTCAAAGGAAGGACTCCTGTTGTATACAGCAGCTTACAGCCTTGCTACGATCGGAATTTTTGCTGTGCTGATCAAAATGAATGATTACACATTTGACGGCTTTAATGGATTTGCCAGGCAAGAACCTTTATTGGCAGCAACCACTACCATCTTTCTTTTATCACTGGCCGGCATACCGCTGACAGGCGGCTTTATTTCCAAATTCTACATGCTGAAAGCAACGATGGAAGCCGGCAACAATTTGTGGCTGGTCATTTTTGCGGTATTGATGGCGGCGGTGAGCGCCTATTATTATTTCCGTGTGATTCAGGCCATGTATTTCAAAGAAGGGGACGCGCGGCCTGCCGAACCCGTGTCAGGTGCTTTCAGGTGGACAATGCTGTTGCTGGCGGTATTGGTGATCCTTATCGGTGTTTTCCCCGACCTCCTGCTCAACTGGTTTTATTTCTGATCGTCCTGGCCCTTACGGATAACTTCCCTTCCTATCTTTACACGCCCGGTTATATACTACAGGGTTATGTTATGGTCTTTCGTGATGTTTTTTTACTGGCTTTGCGCACGATACGCAGTAATAAATTGCGCACCGGGCTTACCGTAGCTATCATTGCCTTTGGCATCATGGCGCTGATCGGGATCATTACCGCTATCAAGGCCATGAACCAGAAATTCACGGAGAGTTTTTCCACCATGGGTGCCAACGCTTTTACGGTACGCTATAAGGAAAGAAGTACATTTTTTGGCGGGAGCAACCGGGAGATCAAACTTTCCAAAAAAGGAAAAAGAAAAGAAAGACGTTCCAACCTTGGCCGGCTGATCAGCCTGGATGAAGCGGAACTTTTTACAGCGCGGTTTGATTTTCCTGCCATTAAAAGCATTTCCATTTTTGGCAACAGGAATAATCTCGCTTCTACGGATTCAAGAAAGACCAATCCTAATGTCACGGTCTTTGGGGGAGATGAAAATTATTTATTGCTGAACGGATTTTCGTTGCAGGCGGGACGCAACCTGAACCGTCTTGATGTACAGACCGGTCGCAATGTTTGTATACTGGGATATGATGTAGCGAAAAAATTATTCAGGGAATCAATACAACGGGCTGAGAATGCCGTTATACGGATCAACAATATCCCGTACCGGGTGCTGGGTGTATTGGAAAGCCGTGGTTCCACTTTTGGGTTTAGCAGGGATAATGTAATTATTACCAGCTACCGGAATGTAACACAAAATTTCCCGGTTGGATTTTCTTTTGTAGTCGCGGTGATGACGCAGGACCTGCTGAAAGTAAGAGAAGCTATGGGAGAGGCACAAGGTGTATTTCGGGGAGTCCGGAAGTTGAGTGTTACCGAAGAAGATAATTTTATCCTTGACCGGAGCGACAGTATCGCGGCGAAGGCCATGAACAGCCTTCGGTTTTTGACTATTTCAGCAACAGTCATCGGCCTGATCACCCTGATCGGTGCGGCCATCGGTTTAATGAATATCATGCTGGTTTCAGTTTCGGAACGGACACGGGAAGTGGGGCTTATAAAAGCCATTGGCGGAAAAGGGAAAATGATCAGTCGTCAATTCCTGCTGGAAGCCATTATTATCAGCGTACTGGGGGCCCTGTTCGGGATCATTCTCGGTATCATGGTCGGGAATATTTTTTCTGTAGTATTGAACACTGGTTTCGTGGTGCCCTGGAATTGGGTGTTATATGGAATCATTATTTGTACAATAGTCGGATTATTGGCCGGTTTGTACCCCGCACTCAAAGCCGGGAAACTCAATCCTATCGAGGCTTTGCGTTATGAATGACCGTCGCGGCACTTAAGGCCCGGTCTTTGTAGGATTTTCTTATCAAATTATCAATCAGGGACTTGTTCGGGGGGAAAAAATCCTTAACTTGACCCTCCCTTACCTAAAAAAAGGAAGAGAGGGGATTTTTTTATAGACTTTTTTCTTAGCATTGTAGCTCTGAAAAGGATTAGTATTTAACTTTTAAAAAAAACTAAAAAATTAAGATCATGGCAGAAATTAAACCAACTGCATCCGTAAAGGCCACATCAGTACAACCCAAAAAAAGTAGTAATGCTATCTCCTGGGTTGCACCAATATTTTGTGTCGTGGCCGGTTATTGTATCTGGCGTTTTGTGCTGGGTAACCCTAGTGGATTTGAAGAAAAGGGTACAGGCTGGTTTTGGCCCCAACACCACAAACCAAAAGATTCTCTGCACAGGATCTACGAGGGTGGTATTATCGTTCCATTGCTGATCGGTATGCTGTTGATGGTGATCGTATTCTCTATCGAAAGGTACCTGACGATCCGCAAAGCGCTGGGCAGTGGTAGTATTTCTGACTTTATCCGTAAAGTGCAGTACCACCTGGCTAACCGCAATGTAGATGCAGCACTGACTGAGTGCGACAAACAAAGAGGTTCTGTTGGTAATGTGATGAAAGCGGGTTTACGCCGTTATAAAGAAATGATCAACGAAGGCGGTCTTGGCACCGACCAAAAAGTGATCGCTATACAAAAAGAAGTAGAAGAAGCAACAGCATTGGAATTACCTATGCTGCAAAAGAACCTTGTGTTCCTTTCTACTATTACATCAGTGGGTACCCTTATCGCCCTTCTCGGAACGGTAATCGGTATGATCAAATCCTTCTCTGCCCTGGGTAGCGAAGGGGGCGGTAGCGCAGCCGGTGACCTTGCGATCGGTATATCCGAGGCCTTGTATAATACGGCCCTGGGTATCGGAACTTCGGCCCTGGCCCTGATTATGTATAATGTGTTTACTACTAAGATTGACGCAATTACATATGGCATAGATGAATCAGGTTTTACCCTGACACAAAGTTTTGCTTCCCTGTACAAATAAGGCAGGATTTAGCAGGCTTTTATATGGAATTTGAAAACCTATTCATCTCAATTCTAAACTATTGTAAAAAATGCCAAGTGTCAAAATACCGAAGAAGAGTACGGATACGGATATGACCCCCTTTGTGGACATAGCCTTCCTGATCCTTTCTTTCTTTATTATGGCTACTAAGTTTAAGCCACCGGAAATTGTACCGATTACAACTCCGGGTTCCGTTATATCCCAAAAACTGCCTGAAAACAATGCCGTAATGATCACTGTTGATTCAAGCAACCGTGTATATTTTACGGTACTGTCGGAAAAGGATAAAAGTAAATATAATGCCGTAATCCAGTCGCTGAACAGCAGCCGGAACCTGGGTCTGACACCGGCTGAAATGGCCAATTTCAGTCAGACCTATATGGTGGGTGTTCCTTTTGGCAGTTTAAAACAATTCCTCGCCATGGATACGAAAACACAGGAGGGCATCAAACAACCTGGTATCCCGGTCATGGATTCTGCCACGAACGAACTCGTTTGGTGGATTGGTGCAGCTAAACAGGCTTTTGCCGGGGAAACGCTCAATTACCTGATAAAAGGTGATGGGCATTCAAAATACCCGGCATTCGAAGCGATAGTAAGCGCATTGAAAAGAAACGATGAGTTTAAATATAACCTGGTGACATCACTGGATGATGTTCCGAGCAATTCAGAATTTGACAAGTATAACAAACGGTTAAAGAAATAATAGTTTTAACAATTAAAGACCTCTTTATATGGCAAGTATAGATAGCGGTGGCGATGGTGGTCACAAAAAAGGCCCGGGGGTGAAAAAAGCTAAAAAGCTTTCTACCCGTGTGGACATGACCCCGATGGTGGACCTGGGATTTTTGCTGATCACTTTTTTCGTTTTCACCGCAACAATGACGACCCCGACGACCATGGACCTTAATATGCCTAAGGATATCACTGATCCTAAGGACCAGACCGAAGTAAAAGAGTCCGGTGTATTAACGATTATGCTGGGGAAAGGAAACCAGGTATATTATTATGAAGGAAAACTTACCGTGGATGCTACAGGTAATAACTTCAAGCAGACTACGTATAAGGGTATCCGCCAGATCATCATCGATAAGAAAAAAGATGTGATCAGCCGGCACGTTCATGATGATACCTGTCCGAAAAAACAGGAAGCGGCCAAGAAAAAAGGAGACCCCGATTGGGAAAACGCATGTAAGGACAGGGACTTCGTGGTGGTGATCAAACCTGACCAGGATGCAACGTATTCCAATACAGTCGATATTCTTGATGAGATGACCATCAACCAGGTTAAGACCTATGCCATGGTAAAAATATTACCACAGGAATATGAACTGATCCAGGCAACGGAAAAAACAAATCCTAACCTGAAATAGGCTGGTAGTAATTATGGAATATGATTATCACCAGCATCTAAATTAAAACGTTAAGTATGGAAGCCAACAAAATATTATCCGCTGACATCCTGGACCTGATCTTCGAAGACAGGAATAAGGATTATGGTGCTTACGAGTTGAGAAAAACTTATAACCGCCGCATTACCCGTGCCCTTGTTATTACAGCTTCTATTGCCTTACTGGCATTATTAGGTTCTGTCCTGGCAAGTACTTTATCGGGAAACGATAGTAACAAAGTAAAAATTAACGAGGTGACCCTGCAGGACATCAAGCAGGAGGAAAAAAAGATCATACCTCCGCCGCCTCCGCCGCCAAAAGTAGATCCTCCCAAAGTGGAGATGAAACAATTCACTCCCCCTGTTATTAAAAAGGATGAGGAAGTTGAAAAGCCACCACCACCACAGGAGGAATTGAAAGATGTAAAAATTGCCGAAATAAACCAGGAAGGAATAAAAGATAATAATATCTCTACCCCTGTCGCTATCGATGAAGGCAAACAAATCGTTGAGGAAAAGAAAGACGATGACGAGAACAAGATATTTGACAAAGTAGAAATTGAAGCCAGTTTCCCCGGCGGAGACAGTAAATGGCGTCAATACCTGGAAAGAAATGCCAATGGCCAGGTAGCTACCGATAACGGAGCACCTGAAGGAACTTATACAACCATGGTTCAGTTCGTAGTGGATAAAGAAGGAAATATCAGTGATGTAAGAGCCCTGACGAATCATGGATATGGTATGGAAGAAGAAGCCATGCGGGTAATCAAAAAAGGTCCCAAATGGACTCCCGCCGTACAGAACGGCCGCCAGGTAAAAGCTTATCGCAAACAGCCCATCACTTTCCAGGTGCAGGGTGAATAAATAGAACCTGAAAAAACATTGATCCCCCGGCACATAGTCGGGGGATTTTTTTTTGCTTCGCTTTGCTCGCAATGACGGGACAGGGAAACTCGTAATGACGGGACAGGAAACTCGCAATGACGGGTACTGCAACTCGAATTGAAATACAGTAAAAAAGAGATCCATTCATAAACCATATTAAAGTCGGGGTGAGGTCTTAATTTTGTTCCAATGTCAAGTAAACTCAGCGGCTGGGATGATACCATTGTGGCGCTGGCCACTCCCCCCGGTATCGGCGCGATCGGTATTATCCGTCTTAGCGGCAATAATGCCATCCTGATCGCGAATCAATTATTCCCTTCAAAAGACCTGCTGCAGCAAGCTTCTCACAGCCTTCATGTTGGTTATTTAAAAGAAGAGCAACAGATATTGGACGAAGTTGTTGTATCCGTATTCCGCAACCCCGGTTCTTATACAGGTGAAGATGTGATAGAGATCAGTTGTCATGGTTCTCCCTATGTACAGCAGCAGGTAATCGAAGCCTGTATTAGAAAAGGAGCGCGGCTGGCCAAACCTGGTGAATTTACCCAGCGGGCTTTCCTGAATGGCAAACTGGACCTGGCCCAGGCCGAAGCAGTAGCGGATCTTATCGCAGCCAACTCAGCCGCTTCCCGGCGAACGGCCCTGCATACGATGCGGGGTGGATTCTCCCAACAGTTAAAAGACCTGCGGGAAAGATTGTTGCGGTTCTCCGCATTGATCGAACTCGAACTGGATTTCAGCCAGGAAGATGTGGAGTTTGCCGATCGCGGGCAATTCTATTCCCTGGTCAGCGAAATGCAGTCGGCAACGGGACAACTAATTGCTTCTTTTCAATTGGGAAATGTTATACGAAACGGCGTAAGCGTAGCGATAATCGGCAAACCAAATGCGGGTAAATCAACTTTATTGAACAGCTTGCTGAATGAAAACCGGGCGATCGTGAGCGATATACCCGGTACTACCAGGGATACGATCGAAGAGATCATCAATATTGACGGGATACTTTTCCGGCTGATCGATACAGCGGGTATACGGCAGCATTCAGGTGACCTGATCGAAAGCGCCGGGATGGAAAGAAGCCTGGAAAAAATGAAACAGGCGGACCTGGTGCTGTATTTATTCGATGCTGGTGATGCAGGGTCAGAGATAGGAGAGAAGAAGCTGGAGATGGAGAGCCAGGGATTGAATTTCCTGCTTGTCGCCAATAAGATCGATATAGCGGGGGAAGACAAAGCCAAAGAAAGATTCGGTGAGCTCGATAAGATCGTGTTCATATCCGCCAGGCAACAGCTTCATACCGAAGTATTGAAAGAAAGAATGGTGGATGCTGTATTGAAGGGACAGGTACAAACGGAGAATACGATCATCACCAATGCCCGGCATTACCATGCATTGAAAGAAGTGCAACGATCGCTGGCCGATATCAAAGAAGGGCTTGATAAAAAAATTCCCGGCGACCTGCTCTCGCTGGATATCCGCCGATGCCTGCATTACCTCGGTGACATTACGGGAGAAATAACGAACGAGGACCAGCTGGATTATATTTTTAGTAAGTTCTGTATCGGAAAATGATTTTCATAATCATTTAATTTTCAAATAGTTTTATTTTCTGAGATTGTAGATTTCCACTAAGTCCGGAAAGCCAACTGCTTGAAAATTAAAGACGATTTTATTTTAGAGGGATATTATTAAAACAATTTGTACCTCGTATGTACCCATCATGTCAAGATCTTAGAGGTACAAATGAAAATCACAAAACCTTGTCTCTTATTCACATTCTCTTTAGTTTTTTACCGTGTACATTCGCCGACTTAGTGAGTTAGAATTATGCGAGGAAAACTGAGAGAGAAGAAAATACGGGATAACAGAGTTAGCCTTTATATTGATTATTATCCACCAGTATGGAATCCTGTCAAGAAAATCCATACCAGAAGAGAATTCCTGGGGCTATATATTATAAAAGAGCCTAAAACAGACTTTGAGAAAAAAAGCAATGCTCTAAGCAGGGAAATAGCCGAGAAGATTTATTTCAGAAGGATGAATTCGCTGGCAATGGAGGAGAATCAACTCTTTAATAAAGACGTTCTCAATGGTGATTTCATGTACTATTCCCGCAACTTTATTTTGGGAAAGGCACGAGCGGGTACTGACGTAGTTCATTACAGTAGTACATTAAAGTATTTAGCTCGGTTTTGTGGGTCTCAGGTCAAATTCAGACAAATTGATAAATTCTTCCTGGAACGTTTTAGGGAATTTTTGCTTACCACAAATTCACTCAAGTCGAAGACAGCCAAACTTGATGTTAATAGTGCATCGTCTTATTTTGATAAATTTCTTACACTCGTTGAGAAGGCGTTTAAGGACAATTATCTTATGGAGGATTATACGCAACGTGTTGATCGGATCAGGAATCAGGAAAAACAACGAGAATTTCTTACTTCTGAAGAGATAGAAAAGCTCAAAACAACCCCATGTGAAGATGAATTGATCTACAGAACTTCAATGTTTTCTATTTTGACTGGAATGCGATATGGCGCCATCGAAATTCTTAGGTGGAGAGACCTTCATTTTGAATGCCAACTTAACTCGTGGTATTTATTGATTATAGACCCAAAGCCAAAGCGTCCATTTAAGCATTATGTAAGCGATCAGGCTGTCAGGTTATTGGGAGAGAAGAAAGGTGATGATGAGATAATATTCAAGGAGCTTAGTTATGCCAGAACGAACAGAATTATAAAAGAATGGTGCTTTGATGCAGGGATAAGAAAGAAAATATCGTTTCACAACTTCAGACATACGTACGCCACATCGCTGATTTCAGGAGGTGAAGATATTTATGTTGTAAGTAAAATGTTGAACCATAAACATGTTAAAACTACCCAGGTTTATGCGAAAGTATCTGATCATATTAGAGCAAAAGCATCAAATAAGGTAAAAATTTAAAGTTTGACACTATTGAATCAGGAATATATAGAAAGACTGGAAGTTCGTATTGATGATTTGGAAGCATCAGTTCGGAACCTGAAAAGGTTAATTGTTTATCGAAGCCCCCAAAGCAGTAGCAACGGTATCGATCAATATGATCAATTATTAACCGTTAATGATGTTATTAAATTAGTAGGATTACCCCGGCATATTATTTATGCCAAAGCAATGTCTGGGGAAATTCCGAGTTTTAAAATTGGTAAGCAGTACAGATTTAGTAGGAAAAAAATTCTTGAGTGGTTTGAAGGAAAGTTTGATAAGACCGCTGATGTTGATGAATTAATCGATAAATATCTTCAGAAGAATCTATTGAGTGACTAGAATGGCAATAAATTCCTCCACTAAGTAATAATTCTGTTTTTTTCAGAGTCAGGAAATACTTTATTAAAAGGGGATCTTAATTTGTATATTTAACTAATTGCAACCAAAAATGTCAGACGATAGATTAGAATTTAAGATTACTCACGACCTTCAAAAAAAGGATGTGTATTTGGAGGACATGTCACTTGAAATTGCAAAAGTCTTTGTTGTCATAATCCAATCAATAACGGGTATTGTAGAATTAACCTCAAAGAATAAAAATCTAAAAATCAGTGTTAGAAAGGGGTCAGCGGTAATCTGTGTTGAAGGCTCGGAAATTAAAACTGTTGAAACTAAGTTTCGGCAAGTTATTGAACGCAGATCGACGAACAAACAATTAGTAGAACAATGGCGTAGGATTCAAAATGTACTCAATGAGGATGGTGCAGAATATGAGGCTAATTTTTATAGAAAAGGTAAAAAGATATCTATTATCGAGGACTTGAAATCTTCAAAAAAACTAAGGACACGTAGGAAAGAAAAACCGCCGGTAAAAACTAATATTGAATTTCTAACTGGGAGGCTCATGGCAGTAGGAGGGAAAAAGCCAAATATACATGTAGAAGTGGCTAAACAAGAAAAGGCGCTGGTTATTGAATGCACCGAATTAAAAGCGAATAAGGCTAAAGCTTTTCTATACAAAAAGATCTGGTTAAGTGTTTGGGTGACTCAGAAAGGCGAAGAAAAAGAGTATGTGATGTGCGATTCGTATTGGGAGACTCAGCAAAATTTGTTCAACAGGTTCAGCCAGTTCATTAAAGACATGGAGAATTCAGAGGATGAAATTGAATCGCTGAAAATCTTGCATTACAGATGTCAGGAATATTTGAAGAATCAGGATTATGGGACTTATCGGAAATTCCTGCGCTTATTCAATACCGAGAGCAGCGACCTGAATGTCTTGAAAACCTTGTTGATTGTGTCCCGTCCCTTTAACGAATCAGAAATTCTGGGTCTGCTGTTAAAGGAACTGGAGCTATTGTTTGAAAAAAAACTGGCGAAAGCATAGCTGGAGAATGTTTGATGACCAAACAATATTGAAGTGCAATACCGATGACCTGCCCGATAATATCATCGGTGCCGCAGTGCTGGTCGAGAGTGGAAAGGTTCAGCATGCAGGGATTTTCGTACGGTATAATGGAGAGAGCAAATTGTTTCATTTCACTAGTAAGGATGTGTTGCTCGAAGATGTTAATGATAAGGACATTTATTTCTTCAAAGTGTTCTCATTTATCAAGCCGGCGCTGACGCCGGCTTTCCTTGCCCATTGCCAGATCGTGTTGAAAGAAGCGCAACCCAAATTTGGTTACTTCTATGTGGGGGCGGAATATGATGCAGATGGCAAGTTTCGTAGTCTTGGCGATTTCCCCGAATACATGACCTGTGTGGGATTCTGCCTGAACTTCCTGAAATATTTTACAAATGGGGTTGATCTTTTCGAAGTCGATGACTGGACCACCTCCGACCTCAAACGCAGTGAAGAATATTTAGAAAAATTCTTGGCCAGGGTGAAGGAAGAAAACCCCAAATTGGACATGGAAGCATTCCGTAAAGGATTACGCCGTATCTGGCCCACTGAATATTTTAGCGGTAATTATAGCCCTTCGCTTCCAGTACGCAAACAATTTGTTGACGGTATCCTGGACCAAGTTACTGGTTCCCTTCTGACGAAAGCACGTGCTTGATCAGTTCCTTTCTTTTTGGAACCATTTTCAATATAGCAGAAATGTTAGCGGAATAATGTATGCCATCTTCATGCTCTTGTAATATCTCAAGTGCGATCAGTTCATTGACGTCTCGTTGCAATGTCTTTTCTGAAAGGCCGGAATATAATCTGGCCAGTATGATATTTAATTCTGGGATCTGCTCTAATGTAAAATCGTTGTCGATCGGGATTTCCAGTGCAAGTAACCTTTTTCTCTTGAATACTTCTTTTTGACCGATCTCTACATTGTCAAAAACATCATAGACATATTTCTGCCAGGTGATTTGTCGCTGACTAGATCGGATATTTTCCTGGATATTCAATAAGCCGTCCCGGTATCCGATCAACGCATATTCTATGAATTCAGAAAGACTTTTCGTTTTGGATGCTTTTTCTAGCTGCCGGTAATATTCCGATCTCGTTGCATTATAGTGATTGGAAAGAATATGCAAGGTGATATCTGGATTTCCACCTCTTGATAAGACATAGAATTCTATCAGCCTTCCTGTTCTTCCATTTCCGTCACCAAAAGGATGGATCCATTCAAGATAAACATGCGCAACTATAGCTTCAACAAATGTGGTGATAAACTGGTCTAGGTCATGTTCCTGATTTGGATCAAATCTGAATTCTGTTCTCAGGAATTCACAATAAGCATTCACGAGCTCTGGCACATCACGGTAATCGGGGCAACGGTAAGTTCCCACAACAACATCGCCATCCCGGAAATGTCCCGGACTGGCGGCAAAATGATCACCTAAATTCTGTCCTACCATTTTATGAAAACGTAACAATAGTGCAGGAGTGATTAGCTGATCATTGTTTTCGTCTACTGTTTCCTGTAACAGTGTTATAAAGGCATTGATGATGTTCTCTACTTCTATACCTTGGTATTGCAGGCTTTCCGGCAATTTTTGTCCTTCCACCAACTTGGCGATATGTTCATCCGTCAGGGTATTCCCTTCGATAGCAGTTGTCGACTGTGCGCCCTTTCTTAAGGACACTTCCATTAGTTTATGACGGTACTGCGGCATGATAGGAGTATTCCTGATTGCACGTACCAGGGAGAAAGATTCGCCCAGGGTAAGCAGGCATTTTGTATTCAGTTCCCATTGCCGATGAAAAGTCAGGTGAGGATAATCCCGGTGATATGTCATAGTAGCGAAGTTTTACAAAAATGGACAACTATAACGGCAAAATATACCTATTTGTTGTCCAATTTCTTGCCGAATATACAGTCTACATAAATACGTCATTATAAATTAGTTAAGTTAATTTATCCACATTATTTTTATGTTTTGTGTCCAAAATTTTTCCCAAATTGATGCTTTTTTGATATCTGTATCGTACCTTTACGATGCGAGGAGTGAAATTGCTAAACCATTAAAAGAATAAATCCATGTTCGATAATACATCCTGAAAAAACAAAACCGGTAAAGCCAGGCCTTACCGGTAGAAGTTGAAGGGGATGCCTTCAGACTTTATGCAACCCAAATATAGTGTTATTTGGACTTGACGACATCCTCCCATCAATTTTCTCCAGCCTGTTTTTTACTGGTTCAGTCGCCGGGATCAGGATCCCGGTGACTGGCTGGTTACAGGCAGCTAATGCTGCCCGTTTTCCCCGCTTCACCAAAACCATTTTACAGGGTAGGGATCGCCCTTGCCTTACCCTATGAAAACGGGGCGCAAATCAGTTCACATGAGCACAAAAAATAAAATTGGGGATGGACAGGCTGTTCACCCCAAATTGAAATTCGTGGTGGAAGGAAGGACCTTCGAGAGCCACAAGCAGTTTATGACAGATATAAAGATCAAGCAAGTTTCTGGCTTGCCGGCGGATGCAGAGCTTTTTTTAGCGATCTGCGAACCTTGGCAGGATGAGAAATTAAAACCCGGTGAACCCGTTGACCTGGCGAGACCGGGGATCGAGCAGTTCTTCATTAAGCGTACACTGCCTTATATATTAAAGGGTAAAAAGCATGAATCGGCCAGCCAGTACATCAGGGGTGCGCGGCTGCGCAAAGTGGGTAATATTCCCGACGATGAAGAGATCTGGCTGAAGATCGAAAAACCTTGGGAAGATGAGTTGATCACCGACGACACCTGGGTAAACCTGGCGAGACCGGGGATCGAGGAGTTTGTTTCCCGCAAGGTCGATCACAAGGTTATCCTGATAGTGAATGCGCGGGAAAAACCTTGGAACAAGAAGACGATCACCTTCGAGGAGGTAGTCATCTTACAATACGGCAGCTATGATACCAACCCGCTGGTGAAGTATTCAGTCACCTACAAGAACGGGCCGCGTGAAAATCCCGAAGGTATCATGTCTGTTGGCGAAACCCTATTTGTTAAACATAAAATGAATTTCCATGTCGGCAGAACTATTGAATCATAGTCCAGACCTGAAACGCCTTCGGGATGAAGGATACAGCGTCGAAATACGTGAGGGGCATTTATTGGTTCATGATGTTCCCTACGTTACCGCCGGGAAATCCATTGCTTTTGGAACATTGGTCAGCGTTTTAACGCTGGCCAATTCCCAAACAACGGCTCAACCGGATAATCACGTATGTTATTTCATTGGTGAATTTCCCAGCAAACGCGATGGTATGCCAATTACAGGGATCAGGAATCAAAGTCAGCAAATGAAACTGAGTGATACCATTACCATCGATCACCGTTTCTCGGCCCGTCCTGATCAGCCTTACCGGGACTATTATGAAAAGATGACCACTTACATTTCCATTTTGACCGGCGAGGCGCAGGCGATTGATCCCGATGTCAAAGCGAATATGTTTCGGTTTATCGAATCAAAGGAAGAAGATTCGGTATTCGGATACCTGGATACCAATTCCAGTCGTGCGGGTATCCTGCCACTGAATGATAAGATCAAAGGTCAGAGAATAGCGATAATCGGGCTGGGAGGTACCGGGGCTTATGTCTTGGACCTGTTGGCAAAATGCCCGGTTGCAGAAATACACATGTATGACGGCGATCTTTTTTTGCAGCATAACAGTTATCGCGCTCCCGGTGCCGCTACGCCGGAGGATCTCAAAGCAGGCTATACCAAAGTGGCGTACTATTTACAGAAGTATGGAATCTTTCACAAGGGGATCGTGGCTCACCCGGTTTATATCACGGAAGAGAATGTTGATGAGTTGGGAGGCTACGATTTCATCTTTATCTGTATTGACAAACCATCCGTTAAACAATTCCTGTTCAGGAGGCTGGTAGAAATGAAAGTGCCCTTCGTGGACACCGGCATGGATGTAGAGCGGGTGGACGGCAGCCTGGTGGTCATGCTCCGTGTTACCACCGCCAGTGCAGGTAAATACGACCATCTGCCGGAGCGTGTTTCATTTGCTGATATTGACGGCGACCGCGAATACCGGGATAATATCCAGATTGCGGAACTCAATATGGCTAATGCAGCAATGGCGGTGCTGCGCTGGAAGAGGATGTTCGGTTTTTATGCCGACCTCAACCATGAATTCCATACCCTTTATTCGGTTAACTCATCTCAATTAGCGAACCATGATATTGCGTCCTGAGTTTGTTGAGTTGATACCCGATCAACCGGAGGAAGGGGTGTTATACATTTCAATCCTG
Source organism: Chitinophagaceae bacterium (assembly GCA_039921505.1). Taxonomy (GTDB): domain Bacteria; phylum Bacteroidota; class Bacteroidia; order Chitinophagales; family Chitinophagaceae; genus JJ008. The sequence goes on along the minus strand of JBDSBR010000021.1, from coordinate 256,960 downwards.
CATACCGTGGCCATCCACCGATGCGCCTGCGGTTGCGGTGAGGAAGTGATAACACCCCTCGATCCGGATCGCTGGAGCTTTACATTTGATGGTAAAACCGTCACGCTTGATCCTTCCATCGGCAATTGGAATTTTCCCTGCCGCTCCCATTATTTTGTGCGCCGTAACCGGATCGTTTGGGTAAACGTTTGGGATGACGATTACACATCATCAGGGAAACGCAGCAAAAGGAAAAAATCGGGCTGGAAAAGATTTTTTGATTGGTAAAGTGATGGTCCAGCCAATAGACCGGGTACGCCTGTTTATCTAAAGTTTGGTTTTTCTAGGTCCGGTGCTCATAATTCGCCCGGAATACTTAATTTTCTAAGTAATCTCCGTTTAACCACCATACTTCAATCCTCCATGGCAAAGTTTGCTCAGCCCATAACTTATGTTTTTACAGGAATTGGGGATCGAGAGATCAATGACGCCATTTACCCGGGTGATCCCTTTCCCTTAAAAGGTCAAACTTACCGGTTTGTCCTGCACCCACGTACCGACTACTGGCGTTTTGGATTGCGGTTTTCAAGAAACTCAACAGTAGAGTTTAGCCCGGAAATACGCCATGGGTTTAAGAATCAACCCGACTTCCAGATCGTAGTCGGAGACAGACCTCAAACCAATATCTGGCTTCACCCGGAAAAATTAGAAATAAGCCAATATCAATACTCAGAGGCAAAGCGGGAGGTTGAGCAAACTATATTCAAAACTTTTGAATCCTACCAGTCCAAAGGAAATGTCTCGCTTGATATACATCATGACACGATCAACGCAGAATTGATCATTCACATCAACGCACAGGGAATTGCACCCACACATATTCAGGTACCAGTCGCTGGTTACAGCTTTTTTCAATTGTTTGCCTGGTCTGATTTGCAGGATTTTGAGATTGAATCCGAAATATACCGGGGTGCCGATACGGAGCTAGAAAAAAATAGTTTCTCCATCAATAATATCACTTTCCTATTTGGAGATTTGTTTAAGGACGCAAGTCTCAAAAATGTGGATATTGTTGTGCTGCCGGTTTCAACAGAAGGAACGGTTCAATCAGCAATCACCTCTAAAGTTAAAGAGCTCCATATTGAAAAACCAACCAAGGGAACAGCCGGTGATGTGAGGATATTGCCCCAAAACAATGGAATAAGATTTGCCTGGGCTTATTCGGTAGTTGGAACGGAAGGATCAAGCACAAAGATCTTACGTACGGTTTGTACAAATATCAGGGAGAATGCAAAGAATTTTAAGGCAAAGATTGTAAGCCTTCCTTTATTGGCTACAGGGGCCGGTCGGCTCAACTTCAAGCATGTTGCGAAAACATATATTGATCAATTCAAAAAAGATACTGGTAAGGTCGAATACTTGGTATACGTCAATGTGATCGGATGGTTTAATGAATTAGTCGAAGAATACAGTAAAGTGCACCTCGCAGCTACTGAGCTGAGTCAAAACTTAATTCTTTTCCGCAAACGAAGATTCCTCTTTAAAGATAAACATAATATCGACCCCGTCCTGAATGTGACCGATGTTGCGGAAGAATTGTCAGAGCTGATTCAAAAACTACCGGAAAAGGAGCAAGAAGGAATGATCGGGATATTTGGCAAGTGGGGGCGAGGCAAGACGTTTTTATTGAAAGAGACCTGGAAGATTCTTGAGCAAACCAAATCATATGACAAAATAGAATTCCATGCTTGGAAATACCAGGATACACCTGCGATTTGGGGCTATTTGTATGAGTTATTTAAAGATAGCTACTATCAGCAGGCAAAGGGTTGGTGGGAAGGTGTATGTCGGCGACTCCGGTTGAACTATTATCGCTTAGGTTCTTGGAAGATTTGGAATGTCATTATCCCCCTGCTTATATCAATAATAATCGCCCTGATACCTATAGCCTACAAAATAAGCATCATTGCGGCCTTGTTCAGTTATGGCTTGATAAGTTTTATCATTATTTATTACCGGAACCGGAAAACAGTTTCAGCGTTGTTTACGGAGTATAATAAGAAGATGTCCTTCAAACATTTTTTGGGAGCGCAGGCAGAAATACAGCAGGAGCTGAAATCATTATTACATATATGGACTACTCATTTTCAGGGAAAGAAGATCGTATTAGTAGTAGAAGACATTGATAGATGTGATGAGAATAAAATCATCCAGATCATTGATTCGCTTCGAGTGATACTCGAGGATATCGAGATTTCAAAATGGTTGACAGTGCTGGTTTCCATTGATGAGAGAATCCTTCAAATGGCCATTCATAAAAAATACCAGTCATTGACTGAGGCATCTGGTAGTTCGATTGATTTGAATATGCTCGTAAAGGAATATTTTGATAAACTCTTTATTCTAGGTATCAGGTTAGGTGAATTATCAGCCAGGGAAAGGGATGAGTTTTTTATTGAATTGTCGAAAGAGGAAAGGCAAGATGTCAATGTTAAAAGATTTGATGATATACTTGTTTCCAAAAGGAAAGTTGAAGAATCGGAGTCAGTGAACATAAACACACCAGCTGTGGTGACTTCCCCTGAGAAGATTGAAGTGACCGATACTATTAGGCTTTCAGACACGATTGAAATCTCTCTCAACGATAAGGTATACCACAAAGGCCATGAGCAGCTCTCAGCTCCGGAATTTGAATTATTGAGAAAATCTCTACTGGAAACACCTGCCCTTACTCCTAGACAGACACGCATATTCTTTTACCGGTTTATGATCGCCAGGAATTTATTAGCAAAACAATACTTGAAGACCGGCCGTAATAATGTTTGGGAAATAGAGGAGAATTATCAGTACTTTATACAACTGCTGATCAGGTATTCACTGAAGGAAGGACGGAGCAAACTGACAGAGGAAAAGTTAAGAGTATTAAATAATACAAAGAATGAAACAGTTAAGCCTAAACAAACTAAAGTAGATAACGATGATTACAAAGAGATTTTGAAAATTCTGGACCTAGTGATAGCCTATTAACTATAACGCCATTTCTGAATTCTTCGTGGAAATAAAATCCTATACAAGCCCCAATAGGAAAAAATATTGATGAAAAAATTATTCTATCATATACTTAAAATAAATTGCAGTGTTCTTTGACTAGCTGCATAAAAATGGAGTAAAGTATAGTTTGCTTGGGTAAAGTAAATGTTGTACCTCAAATGTTCCTCATGAATGATAATGTATTCGTAGTGAATAGGCTTTTCAGTATTGTATCGGGAAATGACCGTATCACTACAGACGCACATTCCAGGCAGTTACAAAACAGGCCAAATGAGACAATAGGCATATCTTTGTTTACTTATGGGACAAAATGGAAAAACGGGAAGAAAATACCCTGCAGCCCTAAGTAAATAATTCACTTACCTTAAATTTAATTGTATGCCAAAAAAGACAGCTGAACCCAGGAAGAATAAGCCTACAAAAAAGAAAAGCTCAGCACAGAAGAAAGCGGATCCAAAGAAAAAAGCACGCTAAGATCAAAACGCAGAGAGCCCGGTTAACAGCCGGGTTACCTATATAAAGTAACTCACAAATAGTGGTGAACATCGCAAATGCTGAACAACGAACCGAAAGTAAAACCGTGCCCATATTCAACTACAAGAAACCAGTCTTGCGAACACGAAGCAAAATAATAAACAGGTTCATCTTTTCGACTTCCTGACTGTGTTTTTAATTTTCAGACACGAACCAAGGCGGAGGCTGAGCATTGGCAATTAGCCACAGATCCATATGATTATATGTATTCATCAGTGAGGTACTATGAGTTGAATGAAAAAACATTTAATTTTCTGAAAGATTTATGGGAAGAGTTTTAAGAGCGGATGCGTGAGACAAGCACCCGGGCTGTCTTTTTAAATTTCAGACACGAACCAGGCGGAGAAATAAACAGGAAAGATGGGGGTTAAACGCTGTGCTGATGATTTACAACTATATGTCAATTTCTGCCGGGATTAATTTTAAGGATGGTATTTTGGTACCTCAGGTATTGATCCAGGTATATGAGGGAATACGATTTTTAATACAGCTTTAAGTTTATTTCTTTTACACTGCATTGATTAATGGGAAGACTTCCTCTTTAGTAAGTTTTTCATGTTAACGAATTAAGCAGCTTGTTTCCACGAGCTGCTTATTTTTTGCAGATTTTAGCTAACGTTGCCAATGCAGGTTTCTTGTTTTCCGCTACCCGCTACCTATGAACCGAAATGGCTACCGAAGACCGTTACTTGTCAAAACTTGCTTTTTAAATCATTGGTAATTGTTATTGTAAAATCGTGGTTAGTTTTATCCTTCTCATAGGGAAAAGCAGATAGTTGTGGTTTGCAAGGGGGCTGTATCTACAGCACCCCTTTTTATTTTAGGATGCATCCTGTTAGTGAAATTGTTACCGTGATTATTTTGGAAGAATCTGGTCCAGGTTGTTTTTATAATTAAGACCCACGGGTATCCTCGTCTGCTCAATGATTATTTCATCCCCTTCTATTATATCTATATTTTTTATGGAGACTATATAGGATTTATGTACTCTTAGGAATTTATTAGGAGGCAAAACGGTGAACAGGTCAGCAAAATTGGTCCGGATAAGGATATTTATTTTGTTCCTTATATGAATAAAAAAATAATTTCCTTCCTTACTGAAAAACAGGATATCTTCTGTATTTACCTTATGTATTTTGGTTCCGCTTTTAAAGAACAGTACCTCATTATTGAATGTAATCGTGTTCTTGGTTTGGATAAGGTCCGTGGCTTTATTGATCGCTTTAACAAACCTGTCAAACTCGACTGGTTTCAGCAGGTAATCAGTTGCATTGATATCAAAGCCATGTACGGCAAATTCAGGGTAAGCTGTAGTGAAAATAATCTGTGTTCCGGGTATTATTAGTTTTGAAAACTCAATCCCGGAGAGATTCGGCATATTGATATCAAGGAGCACCAGGTCGATCTTCTGTTCTTTGATAAAGGAAATGGCCTCGGACGGGTTTCTAAATGACCTTTCCAGGCTCATAAAAGGGATCCGCGCGACATATCTTTCAAGAACTTCTATGGCTTTGGGTTCATCATCCACTATAATGGTCCTGATATTCATGGAGGGGAACTTTTAAATAAGCGTAGAAAATATTATCATTCTCTCTGGTTTCAAATTTATGAGTATCTGGATAAATCAAGGCCAGTCTTTTCTTAATATTTGCCAATCCTATACCTGAACTGTCTTTTAAAACCTTGTAATCCGGGTGGAAGGTATTGGAAACGTCGATTTCGAGAAAATCAGTGTGGATATGGATCGCTACACGTACAAAAGATTTTTTGTTGTACTGAAAGCCATGCTTCAATGCATTTTCCACTAATGGCAAAAACAGGAATGGAACGATATGCTTATTTCCTGTTTCACCTCTTACCACGAAAGTCAGGTCAAAATTATCTTTTTCGTCAAACTTGTATTTATAAATACTGATATAGTTATTGATGTAGTCTATTTCTTTATTCAGGTGGACCGTATCCTGGTTGCTTTCGTATAGGTTGTACCGCATCATTTTGGATAGCTTTAATATGCCTGATTCCAGGGTTCCCACATTGTGTTGCTGGGCAATAGAATAGAAATTATTTAGTGTGTTAAAGAGGAAGTGGGGATTGATCTGGTATTTTAACAGGGAAAGCTCTGTTTTCAACTGTTCCTGCTTTACCATATTTTTTGTTTTCTCGTGCTGCATCCATTCAGCGATGAAGAAGTAGATGAACGTCAGGATAGCGAGAATAAAATACATGAGCGGGTTGACCCTGTATAAATAATAGGTATAAGACTTGGTGGTGAAAATATTCCTGGAAAACATATCTCCGAGGACGAATGATCTTAATAAGAATGTTTCCAGGATGTAAAACAAAAAGATACTTGTAGTAAAGGCGATAAAAAATACAAATTTTAATTTCTTTTTAAAAAACCTGGGAAAAAGGTAAAAAATACCGGAATAGAAAAATGAAACCTTGAAGAGCATGCCATATAGCTCGAGACGAACGGGTAAAAGTGTAAAGTTTGTTTTCGTGGTGCCCTGTGCCGTGGTGATGATTGTATCCAGGGTAATTGTAAAACCATAAGCGATGACCCCGAAGAATAATAACCATAACAATACGTGGACAAAAATGGTCTTATACGCGCTCTTATACATATAAACAAATATCGGGAATAGATATTTAAACCCTTTGTACCTGTTCTGCAGGTCATAACATTTATAGAGGTGTTCATAACGTAAGCCCCCGGTATATCACAGTTTTGTCTTTGTTTATGCCTGATTTGTCCGGACACCGGGATATCTTTTATTAATAATCAATTTATAATCAAGCATTATGAAAAAGCAATGCCTTTTAATTTTATTTATTTTGGTAATTACCAGGGTCCATGCCCAAAATTCGGCTGAGTGGAAAACTACCATTGGTACATTAGAAGAAAAAGAATACCTGGGCAGGAAAGCTTTTTTTTTAAACAAGGGTCTTGCTTATTTACCTGCTTCTCAATTTACAGATGGAGTGATCGAGGTGGATATGGCAACCACGTTGATGTCAGGACTGGCATTTCGTATAGATGCAAACCATAATTACGAAGAAGCATATATTCGCTATCCCAAATCGGGTTACACCGACGCTTTGCAGTTTGGCTCTGTATTTAATGGGGAATTTAGCTGGCAGTTTTTCCCGGAATACCAGGCTAAGGTAGTTTACCCTGCTGATCAATGGATACACATGAAGATCATCGTGGAAGGCGATAAAGCGGGAATATACCTACTCAACCAGGATACAGCTGTCTTATACATAGACAGCCTGCGAACAGGGAACAAGCAGGGGCATATAGGTGTGTGGGCACTAAACGGAGCTTATTTTTCTAACCTAAATTACAGAAAGGCTACGGGAGAAGAAAAGTTACCAGCTATAACAAAAAAATTGCTTTATAACCCCGATGCTATTAAAAAATGGTGGATTTCAGGGCCCGTTGCTTTCACTGAACCTCCTTCTGATGGAGTACAAACTTCAGTCGCTTCATTAAAATTGGAGGAGACGATATCAGACCCAGATGGGTATCTTAATATCAACAGGTATGCTAAAAAGAAAATATGGGGCAGTTCAAGGAATAATTCCAACGATATGGTCTGGCTCCGGTATGAATGGGATGAAAATGCGGATGGCCTGAAACCGTTTAGTTTTGAATATTCAAACATGTGTTTTATTTATTTTAACGATCACAAGATTTTTGCAGGCAATAATTCCTTTCTTCTGAAAGGACCCTTTTACCGAGGTGATATTGATAAACAAATGAAGGCAAACACTGTTTTTCTGCCAGTTAAGAAAGGGAAGAATAACCTACTGGTAGCGGTTTCAGGAGTAACCAATGGGTGGGGTTTTATGGGTCAGTTTGCGGATGGAACCAAGAAAAAATTCGGCACTTTTTAAATCAGGTCATGACCAACTTTTAAGCAATTGGTATTAACCATGGGATCTGCATTTTGTAACACCCGGTTTTAAGTATATAACATTTGAAATGAGGTTAGCTGCCTGTTTCATTTTTTTGCACAGGAATTTTTTCTACTAAAACTCAAATCATGAAATCAATTATTATCCTTTCGATCTGTTTATTCCTCTATTCCGGTTGTACCCTTAAAAAAAAGGAGTCCGTTGACCTGGGAAAAGTAAAAAACGAAGTTATAAGCGCCGATATCGCATTTAGTAAGCTTTCAGCAGACTCCGGTTATCAAAAGGCATTTGTGGCGTATGCTGCTGAGAATATGGTACGGCTTAACCCCCGCCAATCCGCCACTTTCGGGAGAAACCAATTAATTGAAGAATTTAAAAAGGATACTGGGAGTCCTGCTGATGCTCCCACGCTGACCTGGAAACCCCTTCATGTTGAAGTAGCAGATGCAGGGGACTTCGCGAGTGCCTTTGGTGATTGGGAAATCAGGACCAGGCTTCCAGGTAATAAGGATACGATACTGTATGGCAACTACATAACAGTCTGGAAAAAGCAAAGTGACGGTACCTGGAAATTTATCCTTGATGGAGGTAATCCTACTCCTGGGCCTACAGATCTAAACTTGCTTACAAATCTTAACGATAAGTAAACTGGCAAGTTTAACTATCATTTCAATTAGGATAAGACAGGTTATATAGGAACAGGTAATCAAGTGGTATAGATGGCTAAAATCAAAAAAAGGGGTCAGGTTATAATGTAAAAATGAGAGCGGGCTTTCCATTCTTTCTTTACGGGTAATTGTCGGAGACCAGGTTCACGAGTTCAGGGGGCTCGACAACGGGGAATATGCCTTGCCTTTGCAACTGCAAAAATCTAATCTATATTTTTTTCCTATATCGTGACAGCACTCGAAAAATTATACTTTGAACCGGACAGGATACAACTGCAAAAAACTGTAAAGTCAGGTGAAGTCACAGTCTCCACTTTTATTCTGCATGACCTCAGCTACAAAAAATCAAGTGTTTTAATGCATCCTGGAGTATTTAAACGACCTGCGGATCATATTTCATAAAGCTGAACAGATACTTAATTTTCTGTTCTCAGATCCAGGACTATGTTCCATTCTGCCTTGTCGTTCCTCTTCCAGATCCTTAAATAATAGCCTTCTTGTTTTTTACCATTGATAAAACCATTAAACCTCCCATATGTAAAGGCCATATCTCCATAAGGAGCCACACTTCCGTTTAATGGTTCCCAGGAATCATAATCTTTGTATTCAGCCGTCAGGGAATCATTCCCGGGATGAAAAGGCCATTTTCCATTTTGCAGCAACAGGGTACTGTTTGTATAATGAGCTAACTCATTGCCCGCGAAAGATTTGCTATCGATCGCCATTATACTGGCGATATCTATTTTCATGGGTGATATTTTTTTATCAATGGGAAGAACCGCTAATCCTGTTTGCCTCTCACCGGCAGCAGAATACCCAATTCCTTTGTCCAGCAGAATTTTCCAGGCACCAGATTTATCTTTCTTCCATATCGTAACAAAATTACCGAAGCCTTTGCGACCTTCTGTTGTGTTTTTGTTGCGCCTGGCATACCAGGGCCCGGTAGAATACCCGAAATCACCGCCAATTGAAACATCCACGAATTCAGGCTTCCAAAAAAGATAGGCAGAATCAGGCCTTGCATCTATGTAGTAAGCCCACCTGCCATTAATTGGCTGGGGCCTGAACACAACAGCCGTTTCATCCAATACCTGGCTAAATGCTGTCTTGATGTTTTGGGAAAGCGCGGTAGCTGCAAAACTTTGCTCAGCATCAATAAGGGATCTTTGTTCTTTCGTCATCTCTATTGATTGTGCCGGTAGCTGTATTGTTATCAACACAACTATTGCCGCGAAGGAAAAGCGATTCCAGCCTTGTTTATTATTTACTATCATTTTTAAAAATATTTTGCTGTTATAAATAACGGGAATGGGTTTTAACGGGCATTTTATTTGTGATAAGTTGCAATAAAACTGTTACGAACACGGCCGCGATACTTGCAGTATCCGCGATTTGTTAATAAGGACGATAAATCAATTTAGCGGGGGAGGGAACGAACAATGATGGTTTATCTTAAGCCGAACTCCGCCACTCTTTTAAGATCATCGACAAGGTCCAGCCTGTCAGGGGTGATCCAGAACTGTACAAGACCGGTGCCTTCTTTAAAACCATAATTTTTTACCCAGTAAGCGGCGTCGCCATTTTCATCCATTGACAGTGCTGTTGCCCTGGAAGTATCTACACCGCTATGACCAATCGCCTTTCCTGTTAAACCCCATTTCAGACCTTCTTTGGTAGGAGTGGATGAAAAAAAACCTTTATGACTTCTCAGGTCTTTGTAGGGGTATTCAAAACCCAGGATATTTTTTGAAAGACCATAGTCAAGACCCTCGAATTTCCGTGTCTTATAATCGATGAAGAAAGCAGCAGGATTGAGGCCTGTCGTTACGATTTTACCTCCGGCATGGAGATATTGATACAATGGACTGTTCCCGGCTGTTCCGGCAACTGTTTTTTCGGGGAAGTAATTAGTTGCTAATACTACCATGCTGGGTATCCTGTCCCGCACCCGGGCTTCCATGAACTCCGCAAATGTATCTTCATCCAGTAATTCATATCCTTCTGAAACGAAATAATCTTTGAGATATGCATCAAGTCCATACCGGCGTACGGAAAAATCTTTCGTCCAGAAGACAGCCCTCTTTGACTTACCTGGTTTATTATTTTCATCGGATACAGTAAAAGCATACAGATTCCCATCATCGTTCCCGACAAATACCTGCCCGTCGTTGTAGATGGGGCTTGAATGAAACCGGTCACCGATCCTTATCCTGTTTTTTTCTTTCCCGGAAGCCAGGTCATGCAAATAGATAAAGCCATTAACCTGGGCCGATAATACCGTATTGCCAACTATAAGCGGGGATGCCCAGACAACAGCGGTAGACGCTCTCCAGATTTGTTTCCCGGTAAAAAGATTGAGGGCATTTATGAACTGCCCATCAGAAGTCCCGCTGATGACCAATGAATCTTTTATCGCCACGCTACTGATAACCCATGACACTTCGTAATCATATTTCCATTTAAGTACTCCGGTCTTTAGATCATTTGCGTATAAATAACCGTCCCGGCCTCCTGTTATTACTATATCGTCTTTGATGACAGGCGAAGCGATGATTGCCTGTCGGTCGAACCCTTCTTTTTCATTGTCAAGTGTATCGCCGGTAGTATTGAATTGCCACGATTTTATTCCTTTTGCTGCATCTATTCCATAGAGTCTTCCTTTGCAATCACCTACAACGATCATCCCCTTTGAATAAGCAGGTGAAGAACGAACCATGGAAGTACAATTGAATTTCCATTTTATATTTCCATTATCCGGGTCGAGTGCATACAGGTTGCCATCCCCGCTGCCAATAAATAAAGTATTGACTGCTATAAGGGGTGATGACTGGTAATAATCAAAGCCCCAGTCATAACGAACAGAATTGCCCAATTTTAGTTGCCATTTTTCTCTTCCATTCATTTCATTAAGGGCATACAGCGTATTGCTCCTGTCCTGGAAATATAAAATTCCATTTGATAGCGACGGGCTGGAACTAACCGCTGCTCTGGCTTTAAATGTCCAGATCTTTTTACCGTTTTTCGAATAAATGGCATAGAAATTACTGTCACAACTACCCACGTATAGCCGGTTGTCATCCAGTAGCGGAGTTGAGCGGACTGCTGCGCCTGTCTCATACGTCCAAAGTGGTTTAAGATCGCTGATATCCTTCCCGGAATAATATCCATGGTCAGATCCATCCTGTCGGAAAGATGCTGTCTTTCCCGGTGGATTCCGGCAAGCGGAAAGAAGAGTTATAATAAGTGAAAAAAAGAGCAAAAGCTTCATAAAATTGTTTTAATGGTCTTTACCGTTCAAATGTATCCCGATAACCGAATAGAAATTCTCCGGTCTTCAAATCAGCAGCATTTGACATCGTGAAAATAAAAGGTTGAAAATATCCTGCCGTAACGTCTACCAATTAAAGTTCCGGAAGGCCATGTTGATAGAATGAGGGCGCGGTGCCGAATTTTCTTTTAAAAGCTTTGCTGAACGTAAAAAGATCTGCAAAACCGCATAGGGACGCTATTTCTGTCAGTGGCTTGTTTTTCCCCGCCAGAAGAGTTTTTGCATGGTTTAACCTTCTTTCAAGTAAATAGTTGTAAGGCGTTTGGCCAAATGCATTGCGGAAAGACCGGAAGAAATGAAATTCGGACATCATACAATGCCGGGCAATTTCCTTAATAGAAGGGTTGGTTAAAGACGTATCATTGGCATATTCCCTGCCTTTAAGCAGCCGCTTAAGAGTTTCCTCTCTTGTAGAGAGTTTTACTTTTCTTAAATTATTCAACGACTGTTTTATACTGGTTTCATGGAGAATGACATGTTCAGTCAGGCCGAAGAACCATTCCTCGTTCAATTCTTTTATCTCCTCCGGGTCATTTACCAGGTAATGAACAAGTTTCTGGATCGTATATCCAGCAGCATAATGTTTAGCGTAATAGATATTTTCTAAAAAATTCGCCTGCATAAATTCTCCGCAAAGCAGGTTGTCAAAATCAGGCTGCCCTTTTTTCAAGAGGGTAAACGCCTCGTTTGCCATGGTGGGATTGATATCAATGCAAAGACTTTTTATTGTATCATTTTGGTAAGAAAAACCAAAACAGTTAGGTTGTTTGTTCGCGAAGAAAAAATGCCCTTTGGGAACTTCAATTTTTTTACTTCCGATCTGGTACCTCATGGTGCCTTCCACACAGTATTTGACACTAAAGTTCCTGAATACATTCTGAATGTAGATTTCCTGGAGGGTTGAAAAATAAATGATGTTGACATTGACTGGCTTCTCCAGAACATCCTTATTTCCCGAGTTGACTATTTTAATATACTGGCTGTTGGAAACCATATAGTTTAGTGGAATATTCCCCTTATTTGATAGTAAATTATTGAATCAACTGCTGTTCCTGGCTTAGTTGTTATAAACAGGACAATTTTTGACATGAGGCATCCATAATAGGCAGATTTTGATCATAGGGGGCCTTTGCCGGGTAAAATCAGTGCGAAGCAAACATGTCTTTTCATGCCTGATTTACAGGTGGAGGGGGCAAACATTTTTTCCTTATCACCTTTTTATATAGAATTGCTTCAAGTGCAGAAATATGATTAAGATAATTATAGCTGGTGAAAATAATAATGATAATGATCTCCTGGCTAATTTATTGAGCAAAAATGAACAACTATTATATATTTCCGGAACATTCCGCGATCTAGATTCTTTATCTGCATGGCTCAAAAAAAACACTCCTCCCGACCTGATATTTGCCGATTTCAAAAAGTACCATCCCGGCCTAACACAAATACTTTCTGAGCAGGATCTTTTTTCGCCGATTGTATTTATGGGTGACGACTTTCTTCGGGAAGCAGCTACAGGAGTGTTTCAAAAGGGGTTTTTTTGGATATCCAGATCATTTGAAGAGGAAGAGATAGTTGCTGCATTAAAATGGTACCTGCGGCTTCGGGACAAGTTTCTCGCTCAATTTATCAGCCGTTTTGAGGCAAGACAGGATAACAGTGCCGGGAACAGGCGCCTTGTTGTCCGGAAAGGGCAGGAGTATATTCCATTGGTGCTGGATAATATATCTTATTTCTACACGGAAAGCCACCTCACATTTCTAATAGATATACACGGAAATAAGTATTTCGTTGACAAACCATTGATCCAATTACAGGAGATGCTGGATAGAAAAATATTCTTCCGGGCAACTAAGAGTCACCTCGTCAATTTGAACGGTATTTCTAAATTTAAAAACTTGGGCAAAGGGAAAATTGAGATAATTATGCTGCCCGAGCCGGGGATATCCCTTTCAGTCAGCCCACACAATGCTCCCGTATTTAAAAAGTGGATACAAGGATAGTTGTATCCTGGCAAGCATTCAGATCATTTGTCAAATTCTGCCTGAATATTTCAAGAGCCAATCATCTTAGTAGTTGATAAGCCAATTATACGGCTTCGTCTTTTTTGCGCCTTTCCCTGTGCATCATTTATATTAATTAGCACTGCCTTAACACTGTCGCTATCTCAATTAATTAAAATTATTAAAACAAAACGGAATGAGAAAAATCGCATCACTGTTTACAATGTTAATGCTATTTGCTGCATTGGCATTTGGCCAGAACCGGTCAATCACCGGTACTGTGACCGACGAAAAGGGAGACGCTTTGCCAGGAGCCTCCGTAAGAATTAAAGGAACCCGTACAGGCGTTGCTGCTGACAATAACGGACAATTCCGGGTTGTGGCCAAGACTGGCGATATTTTAGTAGTATCAGGCGCAGGCCTCGAAGCTACTGAGGCGACTGTTGGAACCGGGAGTGCGATAACAATATCAGTTAAAAGAACTGTTATTGCCGGTACCGAAGTAGTTGTGACTGCCCTTGGAGTAACCCGCCAGCCAAAAGAGCTGGGTTATTCAGTTTCCAAAGTAAAAGCCACGGAGCTTACCCAGGCAAAAGCAATTAATCTCCAAAACGGTTTAACTGGTAAAGTTTCGGGTTTGAATGTACAGACAGTAAATAACGGCGTTTTCGGTGACACCAGGATTACCCTCCGTGGTATCCGCTCACTGACTGGTAACAACCAGCCGATGCTGATCCTTGATGGTGTTCCCATCTCCCTGAACTACCTGAGTTCAATCAACCCCAATGACATTACCGACGTTACGATCCTGAAATCTGCATCAGCTACAGCTGTGTATGGTCCGGATGGTGCCAACGGCGCCCTGGTAGTTACTACCAAAAAAGGAAGCCGTACAAAACCAAGCGTAAGTGTAGGACATACAATACAAATAGAAAGAGTGTCTTATATGCCCCAGCTACAATCACAATTTGGTTCTGGTTCTTCTGAAAATCAATATGGTATTGGTCAGTACGACCCTATCGAGAACCAGGGTTATGGCGATCCCTTTGATGGTTCTATGCGCCAGATCGGTCGTGATGGTCCCAATGGCGAGAAATATCTCACTGCTTACCAGGCAATACCAAAAGAAAAATTACATTTCTGGAATACAGGTATTACTAACCAGACAGATCTTTCTTTCTCTACTGGTGATTTTTACCTGAGTGCACAAAACGTGCTGATCCAGGGTGTAATGCCTAAGGATGTGAACCGCAGGGTATCTATACACATGGCAGCTAACAAAGAATACAACAAGTTTAAAGCTGCTTACAGCGTTAACTATACAAAGGGTAACTATGATGTCACCTCCGGCAACACGTTTGGTAACGGCCGCGATTTTGGTGTATACTATAACCTGATCAACACACCCCAGCAAATTCCTATTACCCGTTTCAAAGACTGGAGGCATGATTATTTCTCTAGTCCTGATGGATATTTCAACGACTATTATTCTAATCCTTACTACATGATTGATAATTTCCGCCAGGTAGGAAGGTCAGAAGACATCTTCGGAAACTTTGAACTGAATTTCAAAGCAACCAATTGGCTGAACCTGACTTATCGTATGGGTGCAACTCTCTCTAACAATACTTCAAAAGTAACCGGTAATGCTTTACAATATGGTGTTTTTGCAAAGGCCTCCGGTAAAGCCATTGCCCAGTCAGGAGACTTGCCAGCGCAAGTGGTTGATGGCTCTGCTACTTCCAGCCGTATTAACTCTGAGTTTTTTGCAACTGCAAGGAAAAGTTTTGGTGACTTTAAGTTAGACGCATTAGTTGGTCAATCTTTCCGTGAAGACAACAGCAAAGCTATTAACGTAGGCAGTACTAACCTGGCCTTCCCCCAATTGTTCAATATCATCGGTCGTAAAGGTGAATTGACAACTGCGAATGAAGGTACTTTCAAATTCAGGTTGGCAAGATTCTTCGGTAAAGTGGGAATTGGATATAACAACTGGGCTTTCGCGGAAATTACTGGCAGCTATGATATCAACAGCCGCCTTTTCGATCCTTATGGAAATGTAAACGAGGCATTTGATGCAAGTAATTTCTTCTATCCAGGCGCCAGCCTTTCTTTCCTGCTGAGCGAGGCGATACCTGCGCTGAAGAGCAGTAAAGTGATCTCTTATCTGAAGGTCCGTGGTGCTTATTCTAAAACCGGTAACGTAAACCTTGAGACATATGGCCTGGAGAACCGGTATGGTCTTGGCAATGGATTCCCATACGGATCACTTGTAGGCTACACGGCCAACAACCTGTTAAGACTCCCTTCCTACCAGCCTGAGTTTGTAAAAAATAAAGAAGTAGGCGTTGAAGTAGGTTTTCTGAAAAACAGGATCAACCTGGAAGCTACTTACTATAGCCAGCAGAACTCTAACCAGATCGTTGACGTGGCTTATTCCGGAGCAACAGGTTTTACTAATGCGAGGCTGAATGCGGCTTCTTTTGATAATGATGGCCTGGAACTTGACCTGAAACTGACTCCACTCGTGAAACTGGGTAAAGTAACCATTGATTTTAAAGTAAACTATACCCGCCAGCAGAACGAGGTTACAAAGATCATCGAAGGTGTTGACCAACTGGGTATCGGAAACGGTAACTATGTAATTGTTGGTAAGCCGGCTTATACTTTCCAGCTCACAGACTACGCCAGGGATGATCAGGGTCGGGTTATTGTTAATACGACAACCGGGCTTCCCACGGTTGATCCTACGATCAAGCCTTTCGGACAGACAGCTCCCCGCGATCTAGTGGGTTTAAACCTGAATGTTAACTGGAAAAACCTTTCTTTCAGCGCGGTAGCGGATTACCGTGGTGGTAACCAGATCTACACCGGCAACCTGGGGGCCAATATGGACTTTACCGGTGTTTCTAAAAGAAGTGGTCAGAATGGCCGTCAGCCGTTCATCATGCCGAATTCTTCTTATTTCGACGGATCAAAATATGTTGACAATACCAACATCTACATGACCGGGGGGTATAATTTCTGGTCACAGCAAATAAACACTGCCGCTAATACAAATTACCTGGTGAGTGGGAATTTTTGGAAGGTCCGCGAAATGAGCCTGAGTTATAACGTACCTGCCAAACTCTTTGCCTTTACCAAGAATGCAGTTAAGGGGGTGAACATCACACTGAGCGGAAGAAACCTGTTTATGTTCCTTCCTAAATCAAACGAATGGACAGACCCGGAATTTTCCAATAATACTGGTAACTCACAGGGGGTAACTGGCCTGGAGAATACACCTCCGACAAGGATATTCGGGGCTACGATCAACATTCAGTTATAACCAATAAATTATAAAGACATGAAACTGAAAAAAATAGTATATGGCACTTCCCTTGCAGCGATAATTATCGCTGCAGGGAGCAGCTGTAATAAAGCAAAATTCAACATCAACAAGAACCCGAACGACCCTACCGACAGTTCTGTTACTTATGATGTTGTACTCCCTGCTGCGCTGGAAGCAACCGGTAACAATATTGCTACCACGCTGGGCCCTATCCAGAACTGGATGGGCTTCTGGGCCAGGTCAGGTACATATGCTCCCAACCTGATCGAGGAAACTTACCAGATCACTACCGGCTATGGTACTGGCAGCTGGAACAATTGTTATGATAACAATTACGATTATAATATCGTTGAGAAGAAAGCTCATCAGGCAGGGGCTGACTTTTATGAGGGTATTGCCCGTATCATGAAAGCACATAATTATCAGCGACTGGTGGATATTTATGGGAATGTTCCTTATACGCAGGCTCTGAAAGGGAGCGGTAATCCTACCCCTAAATATGACAATGCCCTGGACATCTATAAGGACCTGTTACGCCAGATCGATACCGGTATAACTCTTATCAAAGGCGCTACCGTTACAGCTACCAACGGTAACAAAGATATCTGGAAAAATGATATCATGTTCGGGGATCCTGTAAACGGAGCATTGAGTAATGTAGCGGCTATGAAAGTGAAATGGGCCCAGTTCGGAAATACCCTGAAACTGCGTATGCTGATCCATGCTTACGCGGTAGCAGGCATCAACAAAACCACGGAGATCAATATTATCAATGCAGAGGGGAGTGGTTATTTAACGGTGGATGCGCAAACACAACCCGGTTATAAATCTGATAAGCCCAATCCTTTTTTTAATGCTTACAAGACTACTACAACCGGAGCCCAAACAGCTAACAACGTTTATTACAGGGCTAACAAATGGGGTATCGATTATTACAAAGGTGATGGAGACCCCCGTGTTGGTACATCTGCGTCTACTTATGGTGCTGCACGTTTATATGAAGCGGGCACAGGTGGTTTGATCGGAGTTGCCTATGGCTTGCCTCCTTCAACTGTTAATGCGGCACCTGTCCTGGCCGGTATCGGTCCTGGTGTATATAAATCAGCTACTTCTGCCCAGTCTATTTTAACTGCAGCTGAAGCTTATTTCCTTCGCGCGGAAGCAAGAGAAAGAGGTTTCATTACTTCAGGTCCTACGGCAAAAACATTAATGGAGAGTGGAATACAGGAAAGCTTCAGGTATTTCGGGCTCAGCAATCCTGCCGGGGCGCTGGCTGACTATTTAGCTTATAATGCAGGTTTCCCGGATGTGGATTATTTAGCTCCTCCTGTTACACCCGGTAATGCTCCCGGTGGTATCGCTACGATCATTTCACAAAAATGGTTTGCATTGAATGGGGTCAATATCCTGGAAGTATGGACAGATTACAGGCGCGTTCCCTTCTCATCCGTAGCAACCATGGCCGGAGCATCAACGACTCACTTTACTTATGGAACTCCGGGTGGATTCGCTGCCGGACCTACAATCTCTGTAGCCCCGCAGAACACATCTACACAGATACCGGTGAGGTACTTGTATCCGCAAACAGAATATAACTATAACTCGGCTAACGTAGGCGCGCAGGGAACCATTGATCCGTTCAGCAGCCGTATCTTCTGGGACCTTAACTAAACTTGATATTTTAAAATCAGAAATATGAAAAGAATACTCTTAACAATGTTTTTTTTCGCAGCACTGGCAGTTACATTCACCAGTTGTTTGAAAGATAAGGGGTTTGAAGATGGTACTTATGGTATCAATGACCCGGACTCTCAGCCTCCCGGCGTTGGATTTCCCTTAGCAACCAAGACCCAGGCCTTTGGTCTGAATGTAAGTTCATCACTACAGGCTGTTGATGGTTATGTATATGTTAACCTGCTGACAGGCAATGCTGCCACATCAGATGTGCATGTAACTTTTACCAACACTACCACTGCAGATGTAGCTGCTTATAATACATCCCATGCCCTAACCGGTACAAACCAGGTATTGGTATTGCCACCGGCTGTATATAATGTAGCTTCTTCGATTATCATACCCGCAGGTGCACGTAACGCGCAGATCCCAATCAATGTTACAAGCACAACAACACTTGATCCTTCCAGGACCTATGCAATCAGTCTTACTATTGCCAGTTCTGACGGAGGCTATATTGTCGCCTCTAACATGAAGACCTTGTTCATCCTGTTCAGTATCAAAAACAGGCTGGATGGTCACTACCAGATCACCGGTGCTGCTTTAAGAGCAGGTGACGCGGTCTTAACAGGTAGTGTTGGAACCTATGAAGTTGACTTTGAAACTGCGGGCGCGAATGCCGTTCAGTGGCATGTGGGCAGCCCTGTATATTGGGGAGGCCAGGCATCTCAACTTCCGGGCGGTTATGAACCGCTGATCACTGTAGATCCGATCACTAACCTGATCACTAACATCACAAGCGTTTCCGGGATAACCATGACATCTCCCATTGTAAGAACAGATATCATTGGATCAACCCAGCGGTATAATCCTGCTACCAAGACCTTATATTTTGAATTTACGTATGGTGGTGGACCTGCATCAAGGCTGTTCTCCCTGGTTGCAAAGTATTTAAGAGCCAGATAAGAATGGGATTGGCCCCGGCTTGCAGAAGGTTATCATGAATTGATAGGGGAACGGGTGAAAAAGACAATAAAATAGTTCACTAATGCCGGGTTGACGGGCACATATTTTTAAAGTTTTCTCATGTTACGTTTAATTTTTTGTATAAAAAGTTAACGCAACAACGCAGGTGGTTTCTACTACCTGCTCTTTTTAAGTTTTTAAAACTGGAGTATTAAATACAGTTTTCGGATTGAAAAAAAGCCGGGGTAGAAACCCCGGCTTTTTTTCAATCGAGTTGAATTTTTGTATAAAAAGTTAGCCCAACAACGCAGGGTGGTTTCTGCTGCCTTCTCTTTTTATCTTTAATTCTGTCTATCCCTGGTTCGAACAAATTACCCGGTCATTCTTTAAATTAATCCTAAATCAATTGCTGATTTCTACAATTTATTTGCCCCAATCTTGTTACAATTTATATTACAGAAATCGCTAACATCCTCATCAATAGGGCATAAGTATATTCTGTATCGGAAAGTAGCACATCTTCCTTCCGCATTACTTCCTCCTAATTCCTGTGACAAATTTTTGGGAGTAAAATAAAATATGTAACTTTTTCCTTGCCAAAGAAGTGGTAGGGTCCGGATCCTGCGAGAAAATTACTTGCAAAAATCAACCATATATGCCTGACTTAAAAATTAACAGTATGGACGGTCGGGAGACGGTTCTTGCTGAAGCTGTTCTTAATGATTTCAAATCCGTGTTACTCGGTAGTTTATTGCAAGCGGAGGACCAGGGATACGAAGCAGCAAGAACACTTTGGAATGGGATGATCGACCTTCGCCCATCTCTTATCGCCCGCTGTACCGGCGCTGCCGATGTGATCAGCTGTGTGAAATTTGCCCGCAAACATAACTTGCTGATCTCAGTAAAAGGTGCTG
Source organism: Chitinophagaceae bacterium (assembly GCA_039921505.1). GTDB lineage: Bacteria > Bacteroidota > Bacteroidia > Chitinophagales > Chitinophagaceae > JJ008. Next base: position 236,591 of record JBDSBR010000021.1, on the reverse strand, counting down.
GTCACAATATTGCCGGAAAGGCTTCAGCCAATGGATCCTTTATGATTGATCTTTCCCTGATGAACGGGGTAAGTGTTGACCCGGATGCAAAGACCGCCACAGTTGGACCCGGCGCTACCCTACGGATGTTGGATCATGAAACGCAAGCTTTCGGATTAGCTACACCAGTAGGTATAAATTCCACTACCGGCATCTCCGGTCTTACGTTGGGTGGCGGCTTCGGATGGCTAAGCCGTAGCCTGGGTCTTACCGTTGATAACCTCTTGTCGGCGGATATTGTCACTGCAGATGGAAAACTGCTGCACGCGAGCGACAAGGAGAACCCTGATATTTTCTGGGCTATCCGGGGCGGTGGCGGAAATTTCGGGATCGTGACTTCGTTCAAGTTCAGACTCCACCCCATAGGACCCATGTTATTGGCAGGTTTGATCGTTCATCCATTTAGCGAGGCGGATAAGGTATTCAGGTATTACCGGGATTTTGTTGCCAAAGCGCCTGACCAGCTTACCTGCTGGGTTGTGCTACGTAAAGCTCCGCCACTTCCTTTTCTTCCAGCGGATGTTCATGGTAAAGAAATATTTATTATCGCGGTTGTATATGCAGGGGATATGCAGGAAGGCGAAAAGCTACTGGAACCTTTACGAAAATTTGGAGAACCGATAGCCGATGTGGTTGGTCCAACACCCTTCACCGGGTTCCAACAGGCATTTGACCCATTGCTTACACCTGGCGCAAGGAATTATTGGAAGTCACACAATTTTGCAGAACTCACGGATGAAGCTATTGATACAATAACCGGGTATGTCGGGGAACTTCCATCGCCGCTCAGCGAGATCTTTATAGGCAATTTAGGTGGAGCAGTCAACCGCGTTCCTGTAAATGCTACTGCCTATCCTCACAGGGACCCTAACTTCGTCATGAATGTTCATACCCGCTGGGAGGATAAGGGATCAGATAAAGAATGCATCGACTGGGCAAGGAAATTGTTCGAAGCTACTGCCCGGTTTGCTACAGGGGGTGTATACGTTAACTTTATCAGCGAAGGGGAGGATCTTGTACCATCCGCTTTCGGAGCTAATTACCAGCGGCTGGCGGAGATCAAGAAAAAGTACGACCCGGATAATTTCTTCCGGATAAATCAAAACATAAAACCAGCACAATGACGAATAAGGATATGCCTGCATCCGGGATACGTGGGACACGCATCCCGGATGTCTTTAAATTTCAGATACGAACCAAGGCGGAGGAGGTATACAATTAATCAAATCAGATCAAAACCTAAATCTTTCTAAATGAAATTTTATTATCAAATATTTATATGTTTATTTTTTTTTTCCATATTGTCTTGCAACCTTAAAAGATCAACTGAAAAGCGTATAAAAAATAAAGACTCAAGTTCACTTCAAGACTTATTTATTCGGGAAGTTCCAATAATGAAAAATGGAGACACTTCATTAGAATATCTTGATGTTAAAAAGATAACCTCCCAGATGAATTTATCTTCTCTAGGTGACGGAGTGTCGGATATTGAAATTAGAATTTGGTTCCCCGATATGAGTATGGATAAATTAATACAGATTAAAAAGGATAATGGAGTCTGGAGCGGTAATTTGTATTGTTTCGACACAGAGTTTGATACGACACTAGTTGGATATAAAGTGGCAAAATTAAAAACGATACCAATTTCACCAAAAAGCGGTTGGGGGAACATGGATCAAAAAATTATTGATCTAGAGATTTTGTCAATCCCAAATATGGAAAAAGTAGCCGGGACTAAAGGAAAAAGCATAGACGGTGAAAGTTATTCAGTCGAAGTTGCAACTTCAAGAATTTACAGATTTTATACTTATGATAACCCTAAAGATCACAAAAATATTCCTGAAGTAAATCAAATGGTAAATATCATTGAATGGTTTAATTCCGAATTCCCCGACTGTTCTTCAAATTAGATATGGAATTCCTATTCTAAAAGCACATCAAAAAAGGCGGGAAAAGTGAATCAAAGGGAAAACGCCCAATTAAACTCTTTTTTCAAAGCCGTGGCAAGTCGTTTTAAAAGCACACATTGCCTTAGGCTCCCTAAATCTTGTTACTAATTGTGTTACAGAAATCGCTAAAACTCTTACAAATAGGGGATAGGTAAATTCTGTATCGGAAAGTAGCATCACTTTTGACTTTGTAGTTGAGTTATTAAATAACTCACCCTCGCCAACCGATAAAATAATGTTTCACTGAACTGGCCATCCGCTTTGACAGGCTATTCCATAAGGATCCTGCCACCAGCAGGGCGACACCTGCATACATGATGGATATATCCTCGAACCAGTATCGGTTCGCAATCACTAAGAAAGCCCCGGCTATGGAAAACAACAAAGGGCCATAGTGATGTTTTTTTCTTGTCATATATAGGGAAACGATATTTGCCAGCAGCAAAATGCAAAATACCGGGAGCAGCCACGGTTGATAAGGAATTCTCTTAATGCCCCATGCACTCAGCAGGCTCATATAAGCGGCCCAGCAAAAAGGACATTTGGGAAAAAATCCAATGACCACGGCCATCAAAAAGGAAAAGTGGTTTTTGATAGCACGCCAGCAGCTGAATCTTCTCTTGCCGGAGCCGCCATTGCGTAACAATTCCACCATCTCATCCTGGGTGGGTGACTTCAACATGCCTTGCAAGCATACGATGCCATTTATAGCAAGACTGTTAATACCGCTCTTAACCAGGTAGGTTGGGACAAGCTCAGCTTCGGGGTAATACTCTTTCCAGTCCGGCATCAGCACTAGTTCGCTCATTGCACTGCGGATAGCACTACGAATATCGGCTGCACTATCTAGCGAAGGATCAATAAATAATTCGATTACGGGTTGTTTACTCATAATTATACCAGCTTGATAGTAATACTCCGCCACCCCATATTGTCGGTTGCTGCGATTGTATTAGTGATCGCGGTTCCATTCGCATTGAACTTACGGTTGAAAGGGTAGCCCAATGGTCTTTTATCGGGATAGAGATTACTCGTCGCCCCGCAAAAACTCAATGATCCGCACTCGGGTTCTGGTCCTACCAGGTCAACGGCTGCATCCGTCACCATCATCATTATCCGGAAACCCATACCTGCCCTGGTGCCTCTTGGTACAAGTAAATGATAGGGCCAGCCGCAATCACAAAGGGCATTATTGTCCCCAATCTTTGTCGGATCGAAGTCGATATTTTCAGTAGCAGGATTAAGCACTGCTGGTTTCCTGATCACTGCAGCTTCTGAATCTTTTCGGAATGCCACCACTTTGGATTGTGGCGGAAGTTCTTGCAGGAATTTATCCATCTCGATCCACATTCTGCGATCTTCCTGTTTGCCTTCTGCCACTATAAAAATCCGGATCGTTACCTGTTTTTGAACCAGGTCCTTATTCTCAAGTCTTAAAAAGTAGCCGAATGGTTCGTGTGCCAGGTAGGGATATTTATAATTCTTCTCCTGCCCGTTGAGTCTGTACTTGACAGTTCCCGATTTCATTGAAGTTTGTAAGCTATCTGTGTACTTGATTGTTGCCTGGTTACCATGGTTATCAAAATTTAAGCTTCCGGAAATGAATTCAGTATTCCAGTTATTCCCACCAAAAGCAGTGTTACCGACAGCCTCGCCATTAAACCCGGCTTCATCAATACCAGGAATATCTTTCAGGAAAGAAAGGATCAGGTCCGGTGTAAACGGCTTGCCCTGCTGATCTACGCTTTTGCGGATCCGGAGCGGTTTGGATTCGGCCCCCAGGTTATACGCCGGTAACCGCTGCCTCCACCGGGCTCCCAAATTATCAATGCCCTTATGCCATTCCCAGAATACAACATCCCGTATCGCAAAGATTGTCGCACCCATCACCCCATCATTAATACTCGCGATTACACCATGGCCTGAATTATGGTAACCACTTTCTAATTCCCATCCCAGGCGGCTGGCGGCTCTCGTCTCTTCCCTGAGCGAATCCGGGGCAGCTGGATTGATATCAAAGTTACCCCGGTCAATGGCCTGCGAAAGCCGTTCCCGTTGAGTGAGAAGGCCATTCGCCAAATCTGGATTCACAAAAGCATCGGGTTGCCTGTCACCACCAATTGCTAAGCTCAGCCTTCCATCAGGACCTGCGAGATAGCCGATACTGATCGGTTGATGTAGATCATCGTAGGGGTTCACTTCATTTAATTCTAATGCGATCCGCTCCGTGTTATATCGTGCGATCATCTGCTGGTGCATATACAGGAACATTTCGCCATGACGGTCACGTTGATTATCCCGGTAAACCTGGTGCCAGTGCGTGTGATGCGCATTTAACAAAGGGTCCTCCCGGAACCAGTCCATTTTAGGCTCGTCAGTATCCGTAGCAAATTCCAGTCGCATACGGGGGAGCACATGCTCGGAGGATACGACCAGTTCCGGTTCTTTTACAAGGATCGATGGTTTTTGTACCGGGAGTTTTTTTGCGTTTTCAAGCAGGTACACTTCGAGCGTATATTTCAACAGATCCGGGTTTTCTTTTCCATCCAGGGAATCAACATGATCAAGAGCCTTATCCACCCCCTTTTCATAATTACCTTCATTGGCTGTGATCGAGAGCATTTGCTGGAGATGAAGTTCTACCCTGGCTTTGTGGTCATTATTAAAATCAGAAAAAAGTTTTATAGGTTCCTGGCCGTTAATGGTGAATACAGGCTTTCCTTCATTTACATTTTTCAGGAAAATCTTTCTTCTTTCAGGTCCGGGTATTGTCAACATATTCCAGATCCGCCTGGCACGTTCGGCTTGGGTTGGCATAGCTTATTTTTTTAGTGGTAACAGTTCCTGGTTACCTGATTCGAGCATAGCAATAAATTTTTAGCAGGCACGAAAGGGGATCTTCAAGGAGGGCGGGAATCGGCTAAACAAATATGAAAAAAACAAATGTACTGTCAATACCGATTTCGGGTTATCTCCCGGTTACCTGCCGCTGATTTTGAATGACCCAAAAGGCGGCTTCTTTTTATTCCCGGCAAAGCGATATCGATTTTTGGGAGTATCGTGTATGTATTGATAAAATAAAAGAGACCGGGTTACCCGGTCTCTTTTATTTTGAGCATAGTTCGAAAGAAAACTTTCTTTTTAAACTTCAAATCTGAATCTTCTTAATATTCCATTTTAATCTCGATCCTGCGATTTTTGGAACGGCCGGAAGCAGTCTTATTATCTGCTATTGGCATCGTTTCACCAAAACCTTCACTGGTTATCCTGTCTGCACTGATGCCCTTACCTACGATATAGGCTTTTACTGCATCAGCACGATCCTGGCTTAACTTCATATTGGCAGCATCATCTCCTGCATTATCAGTATGTCCTTCCACTTTGATCCTCAGACCTGGGTTTTCGGTCATGATCGTTACCACCTGGTCAAGGGAAGTGTTGGAACTGGTTGTGAATTTTGTACCAGAGCTAAAGGTGATATGAGTTGCTGCGATACCGAGCGTTTTACTTACGTTAGCTGGTACTTCGGGACAACCATTGTTTGCTGCTACACCGGCGATATCAGGACATTTATCTTCTTCATCATTAATACCGTCGTTATCTTTATCAGGAATGGGACAGCCATTGTATTTGGCAGTACCAGCCTGGTTTGGACATTTGTCTTCTTCATCATTAATACCATCGCCATCACTATCAGGGATCGGGCATCCGTTATATTTTGCAAGACCGGCCTGGTTAGGACATTTATCAAGCTCATCGTTGATACCATCGCCATCACTATCAGGTACGGGGCAACCATTATATTTTGCAGTACCAAACTGGGTAGGGCATTTGTCAACATCATCATAAATGCCATCACCATCAGTATCCACTGGAACCGGGGTTGCTGCTGCCTGGTAAGTAGTTTCAGTTTTTTTACTTCCAAATAACCTGAATTTCAGACCTAACTGGATAGCAGAGGTTTTATATTCCCGTGTAGAACCGCCATGATCGGCGCGGTTATCAACATTGGTTAAACCAAGGATATAACGACCGAATACAGTAACCCGACCATGGGGGAAAACTTCCAGACCACCCGACAAAGAAACCGCTGTTTTTTTGAACTCAGTTTCGGTAGCAACATTATTATTATCCTCGATCGAAGTCATAAAATCGAATTGAGGACCCAGTGTAAAGGCTAAATTATTACCGGTATGTAATTTTAATAAAATCGGGAGCGATATATACCGGATTTTACCATCATACATTAAAAGATCAGCGGTTGTACTGCGCGTCTGGTACTGGTATGAATTATACATCAATTGTGGTTCAATGGAAAAGCCGTTGGATACAGGCAGGTTAAGCCAGCCTCCAAAACCCCATCCTAATTTAGTCTTGTAATCAACGCTGGGTGTAGCGTTTTTATCAGTCCTGAATTCAGTAAGGTTGGCAGCGCCGAGTAAGCCGCCTGAAACAGTGTAGTGTTCCTTAGCGACGGCAGTTTGCGCATGAGTCGCGTTAAGCAGAAAACCACAAAGCGCAAATAAAAATAAACGTTTCATAAAGTTGATTTTTGATTAATTAATTTTTCTGTTTTAATAAGATGTAAGAATGTTGAAAATAAATTTTGTGAATTCTTTCTCATAAGAAGATTCAAAATCTGTACCAATGACATGTTACCACTGTGGGCAAAAAAATCCCCGTTTTGGTTACAAGCGGTATTTAATCTTCTCTTTCGTCCCTATAAATGATTATGAATTAAGAAATCATGTGGTTGAGCAGGGGATGTTTTACAGTTATATACGCGGTACTTAAAGACTGGCACGTTTTTAAAAAGAATATAGGAGAAATATAGAGGGAATTTGAAAAGTGTTTATTATGCAAAAAATTATTTTTTATTTTTTTGTTACTTTTTTATTGACTGTATCCTGTGAACTGTCTGCACAACCAGGAGTTGCTGTGTATAACCCGGCAAAAGGGGAAAAGGAAAAACTGCTGCGCAGCCTGAAGGCAATGCCGGTTGATTCCACGATGATCTACCCCCTTTCCTGGTATGTAGAAACGGAAGTAAATAGTATTTATTCCTTCCTGAAAGCAAAACGGAAATTGAGTTCGCTTGATAAAGAAAAGGCAGAAAGAAGCCTGGAGTATTTTATTAAGGAACTTGCCCACCTTCTCGAACAGGGAAAAATGGACCTGTACGAAATACCTGCAGCCATGAATTCTTACAAAACAATTTTGACGGCCATACTTTCCCACCAGCCTTTAACCCCGCTCCTGGTACCTATGGGGCCACAGCGCAGCCAGTTAATGGCCGTGGCTTTCAGCCAGTATAAGGAATATTCATTACTGGATGATGTTGCCGTATATAAACGCGTGGCTTCATCTCCTGAATATATTCTCCAGTTCCTTGAAAAAAAACCCGGTTTCCGGTATGCTGATTCTTTACTGTGGGAGTCGGCAGCTGACGATCCCTTAAGGCTTGTTGCTTATCTTAAACGACAGGGCCCCGGTTTACAGAACAATATCCGCAACAGCAACAATATTTACGTAAGGCAAATTGCAACACTTTCCAATGATAAGCAGGTATCGGAATTACTTCCATTTACTGCGCGGATAGCTGAAAGCCGGATAACAACAGAAGAAATCCTTTCAAAAAGACTGGAAGCGCCCAAATATTTTCAATTATTGGTTAATACACTGCAGGAGTCAATAACGCCGTATGATCCCGGGTCAATTTTCCTCAAACCGTTACGCCGCGGGGTACGGCAAAAGGCACTTTCTTTTTATGTAAACGAGATCAACGAGCTGCATAATTCCGGGGAGGCAACCCGGTTTGCTTCAGTAAAAGGAATGCGCCCGCAGGATATTTATTATATAATAACCTCCTGCGGCGATGAATTATATACGTCCAGCTACCTCGGTTTGTATAAAAGGTTAATGGAGAATTTCAGGGAACAACAGGCAGATTCCTTGTTTGAGATGATACAGTATGATAATTTTCATCTCTTTATCCGCCTCGCTGCCAATTATAATGTATTGGTTGATTTTATGCAACATCTTTCACCTGAGAAAAAGATAGAGGTACTGCACCGTTTTATTTCTGGTATTGAAAAGGATGAAAGCACTGCATTGGAAAGGGCAATGGATATTGCCGACTCCTTTGCCGCACTAGGTTCTGCCAGCGAAATCAGCGAATTGATCCGGGCTGAACTGCAATCCAATTTACGCCGCTGTACAACCGACCAGGATTTCCTTGGCATCCGGCTCTACAGCATCTTATCAACCATATTTAACCTCACCAAACAGGAAAACGGGGTTGACAAATTGTGGTCGACATTAGGGGACTATGAAATACTTAAACATACAGCCCTGGAAAATAATAAGGGCCAGATCGTGGAACTGGTCCTGTTTTATGGTGATGAAGATGGCATTATCTCCTTTAATAATTTTTTAAAGAGGTATACAGATAACAGTAAATGGGAGATCACCAAAAATGCGAATTGGGTTAGTATCCGTTCCCGGGGTGAACAATCCCTTGTCATTTATGCAAACAGGCCTTTGGAAATCAAACAGGAACTTGACCTGAAGGCCCAGGATAGTTTAATGGCTTTTTTAAAAGAGCAATCACTGGAACCTGTCATCCTGGTTCACCGCGGTCATAGTTATCATTTGGATAAAACCATGAAAAGGCTGACCGGATCTGTGAAACTGGCGATACTGGGCTCCTGCGGCGGATATAACAAGTCAATAAGTATTGCAGCGATAAATCCTGATGTGCAGGTGATTGGTTCAAAAAAGACGGGATCGGGTTCCATTAATGATCCTATTCTTGAAATCATCAATGAAACACTGGCGGATAAAAAAGATCTTAACTGGCCTGAGATATGGAACAACCTGTCCAAAAGATTTATGAAGGACGAGCAGGCGCTTGCTCTTTTTAATGAATACTTTCCTCCCAGCCATAACCTGGGTTTATTTGTTCTTAAGCTTTTTAAATATTATAACCGGTTTGTGTAAACGGGTATAGCAACAGGAAAATTTTCCGGCCATGATGAGAGTGGAAACGGGATTCTTCTATGTGATAAGGCTATCAGCTGCGCGTTTCCTGCCTAATACCATTCTTAGGTTTTTCAGCAGGATTGTCATGAGTAGCATAAAAGCAACGAGTATGAGGAGAATTAATTCCTGCTGGAGACCCCTGAGCCAATACACTTCGATAAGTACAAACCCGTGTATAAAGCAGATCAGTTTGGCGGCAAAGCCATGACTAAAACCGGTATTTGTGAGTAAATGATGAATATGTGTTTTATCTGCAACGAAAGGTGATTTTCCTTTCCATATCCTTATGGTAAACACGCGCAGGGTATCAAAGACAGGGATAAGTACAATACCCAATACAAAAACAGGCGCATGCGGCAACACCGGGTCTGCTACTACGGCGTTTACCTGCATCAATCGTATACAAAGCACTGCAATAACAAAGCCCAGCACCAGTGAGCCGGTATCCCCCATAAATATTTTTGCGGGATTAAAATTAAAATACAGGAAGGCTAATATACCTCCCGCCAGCGCAAAGGCAACAAGGGCCGTATTGATATCTCCGCTCATCGTGAGAAACATTCCCAATGTCGTCAAACTCATAAAACCGAGGCCACCGGCAAGCCCATCAATCCCATCGATCAGGTTAAATGCATTGGTAATACCAACGATGGCCAGTATAGTAAAAGTATACTGTGCTGATAGGGAAAGCTCATTGATCCCGAACAATCCTTCAAAGGAAGTGATCCGTATACCCGAGATAGCGATCAGGGAAGCGAGCGCCAATTGAATAATAAACTTATATTTTGCTGAAAGATCTTTCAGGTCATCCATAATACCCAGCCCGAATAAAATAGCAATAGAAAAGAAAAAGCAAACCTGGGCAAGCTGGTTACTGAAAGGGAACCAAAGAAACAGGGCTGTCATCATCCCGGCCATCACTGCAATCCCTCCCATTGTCGGAATAGGCTCGGAATGTTCCTTGCGGTCACCAGGCAGATCGTAAAGACGATACTTTTTGACAAGACTGATGATAGGGGGAATGGCAATAAGTGTTACTACAAACGCTGTAATAAAACTAAGCAGTGCAAACTTGTAATCACTGAAATACAAGTCAAGCTGAAGCAGGTTAAGGTGGTGGTTCATGAGATACCGGTTTTTAAGCGGGTGGCGGATTTCAATACAAAATAGCCTGCTTTTCCGGAAATACGCAGGCTTTTTTATTGTGGAGAACCCTATAATAATTTTCCCCTTAAGAACTTGTAGGATTACGGTATGATAATGGGATATTTGCCCGGGACATACCGTAATTTTCCTATAAGAAATGTCAGTAATATTTTTTTTCTTCTGGTTTAGTGTGGCAATCTTATTCTATAGCTACGCCGGTTATGGAATAATAATCTTCCTGTTGAACAGGTTGAAAACTGTTTTCTTTTTCCCCCGGGAAAAAATATCAATAGAGCAAACGATCCCTGTTACACTGATCGTGACAGCATATAATGAAGAATTGATTTTACAGGAAAAGGTTAGGAACTGCCTGGCAATTGATTACCCGGCCGGGCAACTTCAACTGGTTTTTATAACCGATGGGTCGGCAGACCGGTCCGCAGAACTCATCAGCCAGTATCCTTCCATCACCCTCCTTCATCAGCCGGAACGAAAAGGTAAATATGCAGCTATTAAAAGAGCCATGCAGCTGGTTAAAACCCCTGTGGTTATATTCAGCGATGCAAACAGTCTGCTGAATCCCGGCTGTATCCGTCATATGATGGAACATTATGCCGACCCTGGAACCGGAGCGGTGGCAGGGGAGAAAAAAATATTACGTAACAGTGGAATTTCGGCTGTAGGAGAAGCGGAAGGAATTTACTGGCGTTATGAATCCTGGATGAAGAGACTGGATGCCGGGTTTTACACAGTAATCGGGGCAGCAGGTGAATTGTTTTCTATCCGCAGTTCCCTGTTCAGGGAATTGGATGATGAGATCATACTGGACGATTTTATTATCTCGATGCAGGTTTGCCTGCAGGGGTATAAAATTGCTTATGAACCGAGAGCGTTTGCCGTGGAAACAGCTTCCGTTTCATTACAGGAAGAAGAAAAGCGTAAAGTGCGTATATCCGCCGGGGCTTATCAATCTATCCGGTATCTCCGCGATGCTTTGAATATACTTAAACATCCATTGCTGGCATTCCAGTTTATCTCGAGAAGAGTACTGCGCTGGGTATTTTGCCCGTTCCTGCTCGTTGTATTGTTCCTGACCAATATCCTCATCGCGGTTTATGAACCGGGTGTTGATTTTTATATGACGATCCTTTTCCTGCAGGCAGGTTTTTATCTATTAGCCTTATCGGGCTGGTTCATGCTGCGATCCGGGAAAAATGCCGGTCTATTCGCCATCCCGTTTTATTTTATTTTTATGAATTACTGCCAGGTCAAAGGATTTGCACGGTTCCTGAAAAAAAGACATACCGTATTATGGGAAAAATCACTGAGGCAAGTGATGGAAAGCTCCTGATCCACGATCTGCAAGGCTAAGGTTGATAGCTCCGGGTATGTTATTTTTGCCGGAAAGGCATTCTTATTTCTTCCTTGTCACACATATTAGCCACCCCGATAGAATACCTGAAAGGAGTCGGTCCGCAACGGGCTGACCTGTTGAAAAAGGAATTAAATATTTTCACTTTTGGCGACCTGCTCGAACATTATCCTTATCGTCATATCGACCGTACCCAAATAAACCTGGTCAGTGATATCAACCCCCGGACCGAGTTTGCACAGTTAATGGTGGTGCTTGTAAGTATGGATGTCGCAGGCCAGCGGGGGAGTAAAAGACTGGTAGCGCAGGTGAAGGATAAAACGGGTTTCCTGGAATTAACCTGGTTCCAGGGAATAAGCTGGGTTCAAAAATCCCTGGAACCTGGGCGATCTTACCTGGTATATGGCAGGGTAAGTTTTTATAATGGTCAGCCGCAAATGGTCCACCCGGAATTTGAAGTCCTGGTCGCTGCAGAACAGGGTCCAAAAAATTTCCTGGAACCGGTTTATTCATCTACGGAAAAATTAAAAGCACGGGGCCTTGGGGGAAAGCAGATCGGTAAGCTTACACAAACCTTGTTGAGTTTATTACAGGAAAAGGATGTCCCCGAAAATTTGCCCGCCGGCATTTTACAGCAACTGAAACTAATAACTAAGTTCAGGGCGTACCGGCAGATCCATTTCCCCGAAAGTGCCACCGCCTTTGATGAAGCGGTCAAACGGCTGAAATTCGAAGAACTTTTTATTGCCAAACTGCGGATGAACCTGCTCTTATCCAATCGCCATCGCTTTTCAAAAGGGGTTGTGTTTGATACCGTCGGGGAATTTTTCAATGATTTCTATAGCCATCACCTCCCTTTTTCCCTTACGGGAGCCCAGAAAAGAGTAATCAAAGAGATCAGGGCCGACACGGCCAAAGGAAGACAGATGAACCGGTTATTACAAGGGGACGTGGGCAGTGGTAAAACAATCGTAGCTGTTCTTATTATGTTACTGGCTATTGACAATGGTTACCAGGCTTGCCTGATGGCGCCTACTGAAATCCTGGCGCAGCAACATTTCAAAACGATCAGTGGACTACTTGCAAAAATGAATGTTTCGGTAAAATTATTAAGCGGTTCTACAAAGGCAGCGGCCCGCAAAAAAATAGTACAGGAACTGGAAGAAGGTGAGCTCAATATCCTGGTAGGAACCCATGCAGTGATCGAGGAGACAGTAAAATTCAGGAATTTGGGTATCGTTATTATAGATGAACAACATCGGTTTGGGGTAGCACAAAGGGCCAAACTCTGGCAAAAAGCAGCGATACCACCTCATGTGCTCGTGATGACGGCAACCCCGATTCCACGAACATTGGCGATGACGGCTTATGGGGACCTGGACTATAGTGTGATTGACGAACTGCCTCCTGGCAGACAACCAATCACCACTGTACATCGTTATGAATCATACCGGAGCAAAGTGATGGATTTTATCCGGGCTGAAATCGCAAAAGGCAGGCAGGTCTATATCATTTTCCCGCTTATTGAAGAAAGCGCCAAACTGGATTATGAGAACCTGATGAAAGGGTATGAAAATGTAAAAGCCTATTTCCCCGAACCCAACTATTGGATAAGCATGGTTCATGGTCGGCAACCGGCTGAGCAGAAAGAGCTGAACATGAAAAGGTTTATTGAGAAAGATACACAGATTATGGTGTCCACTACCGTTATAGAGGTAGGAGTGGATGTTCCTAATGCCTCTGTCATGGTAATCGAAAGTTCGGAAAAATTCGGGCTATCCCAACTCCACCAGTTAAGGGGGCGTGTAGGCAGGGGACCTGAAAAAAGCTATTGTATATTATTAACCGGTTTAAAATTGGGTAATGATGCCCGGGAGCGCATCCGGATCATGGTTTCCACCAATAATGGATTCGAAATTGCTGAAAAAGACCTTGAATTAAGGGGGCCCGGAGATATAGAGGGAACAAGACAAAGCGGGCTTTTAAACTTTAAGCTGGCAAGCCTGGTCCAAGACCGGCCCTTACTGGAACTGGCGGGTAATTTGGCAGCACGGTTGCTGGAGAAAGACCCAGATCTTAATTCGGCCGAAAATTTGCAGCTTAAAAGCTTTTTACAGCAGCAAAAAGGAAGCATTGCCTGGAGTAAAATATCCTGAAAAACCCCGGTAAGAACTCGTGGAGGTCACCGGAAAGTAAAACCTTCAAATACAGGATTTCTTAACACAAATTTTCAAACCAGATCTGGTTATTTTTAGTTATTTTAATACAAATAATTTGGCCCTGAAACACTTTATCATTCTTACTGTTTTGATCATCCCGACCCTGGTGGTACGGGCACAGAGTTATAATAATATTGAATTTATTGAGAATAAGGGCCAATGGGACAGCCGGGTGAAATACCTCGGCAAGGTCAGCAACGGGGACTTTTATATCCGGGAAGGGGGGTTTACCGTTGTCCAGCATAACCCGGTTGATTTTGCCAATGTAGCAAGGTTTCTCCATGGGCAAACCATGGATGGCAGGCTGGTTACCGTCAATGATAAAATCGTCCTTCACTCTCATGCCTACCATGTGGATTTCCTGGGAGCCAGTCCCGATATAAAAGAAGTTCCAGATAAGATCATTTCTACTTACAACAATTATTTTGTTGGCAACGATCCTTCAAAATGGGGATCGGGATGTAAGATCTACCAGGCTATTACGCTCAAAGATGTTTACCCGAATATTGATGTTCGTTATTATACAGACAATGATTTTTTAAAATATGACATCATTGTAAGACCCGGTGGAGATGTCTCCAGGATCGCTATGAAATATGATGGGGTAGATAAGCTCCAGGTAAAGAATAAGGAATTGATGATCAGTACTTCCGTAGGTGAACTGAAAGAATCATCTCCTTATACGTACCAGGCGGGTATTGCCGGTAAAGCGGAGATTAATTGCAAATATGATATTAAAGATAACGTTGTCCGGTTCGATGTAAAGAACTACGACCCGTCTTCCACCCTGATCATTGACCCTGTGGTTGTTTTTTGTTCTTTTGCCGGGAGTACCGCTGATAACTGGGGATTTACAGCTACCTATGGACCCGATGGCAGTATGTACGGTGGCGGGATAGTTTTTAATAGCGGGGGTAGTTTCCCTACCTCTCCCGGTGCTTTTCAAACAACTTTCCAGGGAGGTAGCGGAGCCAGTGCGATCGATATCGGTATTATCAAACTTTCCCCGGATGGTTCCAACCGTATTTATGCTACTTATCTGGGTGGTGGGGGAAATGAACAACCCCATAGCTTAGTCGTCGATAACCAGGGTAACCTGATCGTTGCGGGAAGATCGAGTTCAGGAAATTTTCCACTCGCAAATCCCGGCGGAAGTGGCAGCCAGGTTGGACCGGGAGGTGGTTTTGATATTATTGTAACAAAATTTAATTCGACAGGAACCAACCTGATCGGATCTAAGAAAATAGGAGGTTCCAGTGATGACGGGGTCAATATTTCGGCGGTTCGCGGTTTACAGTCTCTGCAACAAAACTATGGTGATGATGGCCGCAGTGAAGTCGTGCTCGACGGGGCAGGAAATGTTTATGTCGCTTCCTGTACACAATCAACAGGTCTTAACGCAACTACCAGTTTCCCCCTTCGGGGCACACCTTTTCAATCTGTACCCGGCGGGGCGCAGGATGGAGTTGTTCTTAAACTGACACCTGACCTTGGTACGGTTCTTTTTTCTTCCTTTCTCGGGGGATCGGGTGATGATGCGGCCTATGTAATTTCAATTGGTCCGGGCGGTGATTTGTATGTAGGGGGTGGCACAGAAAGCGATAATTTTTTTGGTGATCATTCCGGTACGATCGGGCCAGCCAATGTGCCCGGACCTACAGGTCTTCCTTCGATTGATGGGTTTGTTGCCAGGATAAATAATTCGGGATCTGCCCTGATCAAATCCACTTACCTGGGAACAACAGGGATTGACCAGGTCTTTGGTATCCAGTTTGACGGCAAAGGGTTTCCTTATGTTATGGGACAGACAACCGGGGCGTGGCCCATTATCAACGCTGTTTATAATGATGCCAATTCAAAACAGTTCATCGCCAAAATGAAACCCGACCTTTCCGCTTATGTTTATTCTACTGTGTTTGGTTCAGGATCAGCCACGCCCAATATTTCACCGATAGCTTTCCTTGTTGACCGCTGTGAAAATGTTTATATCTCTGGCTGGGGAGGCTATTTCTTCAGTAATAATAATTTTAATAGTTCAGGCACAAAAGGAATGCCTGTTACTCCCGATGCGATTAAGTCCACTACTGACGGCAGGGATTTTTATTTCTTTGTATTAAAAAAAGATGCGGCTATTGCTACTCCTTTATTCGCGAGCTTTTTTGGAGAAAATAATACGGCCCAGCAAGGAGGAACAGACCATGTGGATGGAGGAACAAGCCGGTTTGACCGGAATGGTGTAATCTACCAGGCTATCTGTGGTAACTGCCGGCTAGGATCACCCGCGATCCCTTACCCGACAACACCCGGGGCCTGGGCCACTACACATAGTTCTCCCAATTGCAATCTTACGATGGTAAAAATTGCCATGAACCTTGCTGGTGTGGCGGGTGCGGTCAGGTCTGCCATTGATGGCGTAAGGGATACGGCAGGCTGCGTTCCGCTCCCGGTTCTCTTTACAGATACGATCGGAAATGCCCAGACCTACGAATGGTATTTTAATTATGTTCCCGGCAATCCACCTGATCTTATCACTACTATACCCACTGCCTCCTTTACTTATAATACCGTGGGTGTATACAAGGTCATGCTGGTGGCAGTTGATCCGAATACCTGCAATGTCAGGGACTCGTCTTTCATCAACATAAAAGTGGGAGACCTGAGAGCTGATCTCAGACCTTCCTGGCAACCTATCGGTCCGGGCTGTCCTAAATTTACCTACCAGTTTACTAATAATTCCGTAACGGATCCGTCGCGACCATTCCAGGACACTTCTTTTGTATGGGATTTCGGTGACGGAAGCCCACGAGTGGCTGCGAAAATAGGCCCGGCCAATGCCGTGGTGCATACTTATCCTGCCCTGGGAACTTATTTGCCAAAACTGATCCTGAAGGATACCGCCTATTGCAATAATCCTGATGACAGCAGTTTTACCATCAGTATTGCTGATAATGTAAAAGCGATCATTGCCACTTCACCCACGGGCTGTATCCCGTACACTGCAGCTTTTTCCAGTAAATCATTGAACGGGGTAACATTCCAGTGGGATTTTGGAGATCCATCCTCTCCCGATAATACATCTACACTGGAGAATCCAACCCACCTGTATGTAAATACGGGAACATATATTGTAAGACTTACAGCTACGAATAATGGTACCTGTAATATTACCCATGACACCACCTTTACTGTCACTGTGTTTGATGCACCAGTGCCTGATTATAGTTTTTCGCCGGCTCCTCCTGTTGCGAATACGCCGATTGTATTTACCAATCTTTCTTCTCCTGATGCGATCAGGTTTAAATGGAAGTTTGGTGACGGAGATAGTTTATTGACAAGTTCGCGGGCGCCGGTTGAACACCAGTATAATTCCACCGGTACTTTCAATGCCTGCCTTACAGCTTATAATGCCGCCGATTGTGACAGTACGATTTGCCGTCCCGTACAGGCGATCATCATACCATTGGTCGATGTACCCAATGCTTTTACCCCGCAAAGCGGCGATATCAACAGCGTGGTATTGGTAAGAGGATTCGGTATTGCCAAAATGCAATTCATTATCTGGAACCGTTGGGGACAAAAAGTATTTGAGACCGGTAACCGCTTCCTGGGTTGGGATGGAAAGGTAAAAGGTGTGGTACAACCCATGGATGTGTATGCTTACACGCTGAGTATAGAATTCTCCGATGGCACTAAAACAACCAAGAAAGGAGATATAACGTTAATTAGGTAATTGTTTGAATTTGAAAATTTGAAAATGTGAAAATGAAAAGAAGCAACCAGATTGTAATGATCGTGACTTTTGCCCTGGGGCTAATGCCCTGTGCATATTCTCAGGATCTGCATTTCTCCCAATTCTTTAATTCTCCATTGCTGACCAACCCGGCAAATACAGGGTTTATACCGGATGGAGATTACAGGCTGGGAATTAATTACCGTAACCAGTGGGCGGCTATCACTGCTTTTCCCTATAAAACGATGAGTGCGTACGGAGATTTTCAAACCATGCAAAACCGGGATAACACCGGCTGGTTAGGAGTCGGTGGTGTTATATTAAGGGATGTTGCCGGAACAGGATCACTTACTTCTACCAAGATCTACGGATCCCTGGCCTATCACCAGATGGTTAATGCGGGGAGCCTTGTGAGCATGGGATTTAACGTGGGCTGGGCTAATAAGAACATCAATACATCGAATCTTACTTTTCCCAGCCAGTGGAACGGGAAATTTTTTGATGTACACAATACAGCTGTTGCTCCCAAGCTCGATGTCAATAATATCAATTACCTCGATATACAGGTTGGGGCGAACTATGCTTATTTCCCGACAGAAAAAGTTTATATCAATGCAGGTTTCTCTGCCATGCATGTCAACCGGCCAAGAGAATCTTTCTTTGACCAGCAACAGGGTGTCGACAACCGGGTGGCTGTCCGTTATACCGGTTTTTTAAATGGCAGCTTTTTGATGAACGACCGGGTAATCCTGAACCCTAATATCTATGCTTCCCTGCAGGCAAAATCTTACGAAGTCGTGGGAGGATTGAATGCCCATTATAATCTTTCAGGTGATGGTGAAAAGATCCTGATCGCCGGCGTTTATTACCGGTATAAGGATGCGGTTATCCCTATGATAGGATTAGGATACAAGGATATGACCTTTACGTTTAGTTATGACGCGACAATGTCTACATTGAAAAACTATAACAATACCCGCGGCGCATTTGAATTCTCCCTGATCAAGCAGGGGGTGATCGACAGGTATAACGGGAACAGCCGCGAGTCCATGTGTCCCTCTTTTAAAAACTACTGAGTATTCCTTTCCTCATATTGCTGATTATTCCGATTTTTACAGTTCATCATTGAAAAACTGATCATGGAAACAGCCGCCAGTCTTCGCCTGACCGCGAAGCATCTTGAAGCCTTCAAAAAG
The DNA here is from genome assembly GCA_039921505.1 of Chitinophagaceae bacterium. Classification (GTDB taxonomy): domain Bacteria; phylum Bacteroidota; class Bacteroidia; order Chitinophagales; family Chitinophagaceae; genus JJ008. The sequence continues at coordinate 217,899 of JBDSBR010000021.1, read as the reverse complement.
ATAGCCGGAGATTCTTTTGTACTGGTGGATGAAGAATCCCTCCATCACTATTCTCATGATGAGACCGAAGACCTGCATTATCTCCCCGAAGTGGTGATCAAACCACGCACCGCAGAAGAGATCAGCGCGATACTGAAAATTTGTAACAGGGACCTGATTCCGGTTACACCCCGCGGGGCTGGCACAGGCCTGAGTGGGGGAGCTTTACCTCATTTAGGCGGGGTATTATTGTCTACTGAAAGGATGAACAAGGTATTGGAGATCGATGAACGCAACCTGCAGGTAATAACAGAACCGGGTGTGATTACAGAGCTGTTGCAGAATGCCGTAAAAGAAAAGGGGTTGTTCTATCCACCTGATCCCAGCAGTCGGGGCTCCTGTTTTATAGGAGGGAATATTTCTGAGAACAGTGGTGGTCCGAAGGCCGTAAAATATGGAGTGGTCAAAGATTATGTACTGAACCTTGAAATCGTATTGCCTTCAGGAGAAATCATTTGGACAGGAGCCAATGTATTAAAAAATGCAACGGGCTATAATCTTACACAACTGCTCGTGGGCAGCGAGGGTACCCTCGGTATCGTTACTAAAATAGTACTCCGGCTCATCCCGCTGCCAAAGCATGACCTGCTGATGCTGGTTCCTTTTAATGCAGCGGAGAACGCCTGTGCAGCGGTAAGCGCTATTTTCAGGGCGGGTTATACACCCAGCGCGATGGAATTTATGGAAAGGGATGCACTGGTATGGGTCAGTAAATTCCTGGATACCAGCTCTGTTCAGATAGGGGAGAATGTACAGGCCCATTTGCTGATCGAAGTGGATGGGAATAATATGAATGTACTGATGGAGGAGATGGAAGGGATTTCTGCTATCGTCCAGGAATTCGACTGCGGTGAGATCCTGTTTGCCGATGACGCTCAACAAAAAGCGGAATTATGGAAGATGAGAAGAAGAGTGGGAGAAGCTGTCAAATCGCATTCTATCTATAAGGAAGAAGACACCGTGGTACCCCGGGCCGAGTTGCCTGTTTTATTAAAAGGGGTGAAGGATATCGGCAAAAAATATGGGTTTCATTCTGTTTGCTATGGTCATGCGGGCGATGGGAACCTGCATGTAAATATTATTAAGGGTGATTTAACAGATGAGGCCTGGAACGGTTCGTTAAAAGAGGGGATAAAAGAGATATTTGTACTGGTAAAAAAACTGGGCGGGACCTTAAGCGGTGAACATGGTATAGGCTTAGTCCAAAAAGAGTACATGGATATCGTATTCGATCATACCCAACTGCGCCTGATGAAAGAAATAAAGAAAATATTTGATCCGAATAATATACTCAATGCAGGTAAGATATTTGATTAGAGAAAGAGTATGATAATTCCTGGTTTGTTGAGTACTTAAGTATATAGAGTATATAAAGTAAATAAGAAAATTCCTATGATTATGAAGAGAATTGGTTTATCATTCCTGCTCTCCTTTTTTGTAATAACGATGCTTCATGCACAGGATGAGGAAAAAGAAAAAAGAAGTTTTAAAGAAAACCTGTTTACGGGCGGAAGCGTTTCGTTGGCTTTTTATAACAATACTTTCCTGGTAGGCGGAAGCCCTGTATTCGGCTATAGTCTTACCAACTGGGCAGATATTGGACTGGTGGTGAATTATAACTATACATCTTACCGGGATTTTAATAATGTTTTTAATGCCAAACTCCACCAGAGTGTATATGGTGGGGGTACATTCGTTAAGCTATACCCGGTCCGCTTTTTATTTGCCCAGGCACAGGTGGAGCACAATACGATCCGTCAAAAATATATTCCTCCCGGCGGTGATGTTACTACGGTCGACAAATTCAACGGGAACAGTTTCCTGATCGGGGGTGGCTATACTACCGGTCGCCAGGGAAGAGGAGGAGGGCCTCATTATTACCTCGCGGTTCTTTTTGATATCGCAGGAGATACCAACTCTCCTTATACGGATGGTTATGGAAGAAGTATCCCCATCATCCGCGGTGGTATACAGGTTCCGCTGTTTCAGGGAAAGAAAAGGGAGGATTGAGTTTCAATAAGAGCCGGCAGCGGGTTAAAAATAGCTCCGTAATTCAGCGGGTTGATTCACGATCGTGATACTTTTTTCCGCCGCTTCATATAGAAATTGTTCATCTTTCATCAGCCGGATATGCTGCAGCAGGAGATCATAGAAACCACCCGAGTTAAGGATGAAGATGGGTTTGTTATGGATGGTTAGTTGGTTCCATGTCAGTATTTCAAATAATTCATCAAGGGTACCAAACCCGCCCGGGAGTATCAGTGCCGCGTCACAAAGACTGTAGATCGTTCTTTTCCTGACATGCATATCATCACAGATGATCAGTTCGGTAATTCCCTGGTGCTGTACTTCCCATTCCAGTAATAGTTTTGGTATAATACCTGTAACAGCTCCGCCATATTTCATGACCGCATCTGCGATAACGCCCATGATTCCGGCGCTGCCACCTCCATAAATAAGTCTTACCTGGCTTTCCGCCATTATCCGGCCCAGTTGAGCTGCATGTTCCGCATATAAAGGATTAGTACCATTCTTGGAACCGCAGAAAACAGCAAGTGATTGTATCGTCATAGTTGGTGTAAATTGCGGCAAAGGGATAACAATTTTCTTTATCTTCAAAATTCCTTACCGGATATTATCGGCCCTAACTATTATTTAACGGAAACCCTGTTATATGTCGCCAGTTGTTCTCTTTTCTTTTGTCATAGGTTATTTCATATTGCTCCTGACGGTGGCCTGGTACACGTCCCGGAATTCCAATAATGATTCTTTCTTTATCGGTAACCGTAACAGTAACTGGATGCTTGTGGCTTTTGGCATGATCGGCACTTCACTCTCGGGGGTTACATTTGTAAGTGTTCCGGGCGGTGTTGGCAGCGCAAATTTCTATTATTACCAGATCGTACTGGGATATTTGCTGGGTTACCTGGTGATTGCCTATGTACTTATTCCCCTGTATTACCGGATGAACCTCACCAGTATTTATACATACCTGGAAAAGAGGTTTGGAATCAATGCACACAAGGCAGGCGCTTTTTTCTTTATCGTATCCAGGATATTTGGTGCTACGGCAAGATTATACCTGGTGATCAGTGTTCTCCAGACATTCATTTTCGACAAATTCAATATTCGCTTCGAGGTTACTACGCTCGTAATCCTTGCGCTCATCCTGCTTTATACCTTCGAAGGAGGAGTAAAGACCATCGTGTATACTGATACATTACAGACCACCGGAATGTTAGTAGGACTCGTGGTCTGCGTGATCGCAGTTACAAAAGCGCTGGGTACTGATTTCGGGGGCGCCTGGCATATGATGAGTGAAAAGGGGTATAACCATATCTTCAACTGGGATGTAAAATCCAGTTCATTTGCCCTGAAACATATTATCGGGGGTATGTTCATCGCGATTGCCATGACCGGTCTCGACCAGGAAATGATGCAGAAGAACATCAGTGTAAAAACACTGAAGGATTCACAAAAGAATATCATGACGTTTACCGGCGTACTGATGATCGTGAATTTCCTGTTCCTTATACTGGGAGGAGTTCTATACCTCTATGCTGCATCCAATGGTATTAAAGTGCCGGCTGATGACCTTTTCCCAACGATCGCTTTAAGCAGTGCGTTTAGCGGCGCAATCGGGATCATTTTCATCATTGCGCTGATCTCGGCGCTTTTTCCCAGCGTGGACGGGGCCATTACATCACTCACCTCCTGTTTTTGTATTGATATACTTGGAATGAAGAAAAAAGAGGGAACTGAAAAAGAAAAGAAAAGGACAAGGCTGATGGTCCATTTCAGTTTTGCACTGGTATTCTTTCTCATGGTACTGCTTTTTAAATGGATTAATGATAAACTGATCATTGACTTCATCTTAAAATTTGCCGGCATCACTTACGGACCACTACTCGGCTTATTTGCATTCGGTATATTGACCAAAAGAACCCTGAACGATAAACTGGTATGGACCGTCTGTATTATCGCTCCACTGCTTGCCATGGGCATTGATATGCTGAGTAACCCTGCCTGGTATGAAGCAAAATTGCACATGAATCTCGGTTTGCAGGACATTTCTGATTCACTTTTTCACGGGTATAAAATCGGGAATGAGCTGATCTTAATTAACGGCATCCTTACTTTTTTCGGGCTTTGGCTTATTTCGAAAAGACCGGCTGTTGTGTCGCCAGAACTCCAGGCTGTATAAAGTTTATCTTTGCCTAAACATTGCTATGGAGTTGATTCATCCCCTGGTACAAAACTATGCGGAAGAGCTTTCCTCCCCCGAAGACCCTTTATTGAAAGAGGTCAGTGACTTCACTTTCCGTGAACATGCTGAATCAGTTATGTTAAGCGGTCATCTCCAGGGAAAAGTGCTGGAGATGATCAGTTGTATGATCAAACCCCAACGAATCCTTGAGATCGGCACTTTTACGGGCTACAGCGCTTTATGTCTTGCGAAGGGGCTGGAACCGGGTGGGGAATTGCATACCATCGAGTTGCGCGGGGCAGACGCTGTTAAAGCCAGGTCATTTTTTGACCGGTCTTCTTTTTCCCGTCAAATAATTTCCCATACGGGAAATGCGTTAGATATCATTCCCCGGCTGGAAGAAACCTGGGACCTGGTATTTATTGATGCGGATAAACCCGCTTATATTGAATATTTTAACCTTGTTTTACCCCGGTTGCGGAAAAACGGGTTTATTTTAGCAGATAATATTTTTTTTCATGGCCAGGTGCTGGAAAATGAAGTAAAAGGAAAAAGCGCGAAAGGGATCCGGGCTTTTAATAATCTTATCAGGAGCCGTACAGATATTGAAAAAGTAATATTAACGATCCGGGACGGGCTGTGCCTGATACGGAAATTGTAATACCCGATGCAAAAATTCAGAAACTATTTGCTTTTTTTATTGCTGTTAGCAGCACCGGGTTCCCGTGCGCAGAACCGGGATGCGATCACGAATTATATCAATACCTATAAGGACCTGGCGATAGCGGAAATGCAGCGTACCGGTGTACCGGCTTCCATTACATTGGCACAGGGCATCCATGAATCAGGAGCGGGAATGAGTAAACTGGCGCTGGCTTCCAATAACCATTTTGGTATTAAATGCAAATCCAACTGGACCGGTGAATCAGTACGGCATGATGACGATGCAAAAGGGGAGTGTTTCCGTAAATACCCATCCCCGGAAGATTCGTACAGGGATCATTCTGATTTTTTAAAAAGCAGCCAGCGCTACGCGTTGTTGTTCATACTTGCTCCCACTGATTATGAAGGGTGGGCCAATGGTTTGAAAAAAGCAGGGTATGCCACCAACCCGAAATACCCGGAAGTGCTGATCAACATGATAAAAACCTATAACCTGCAGGACTATACACTTATCGCACTTGAAAAAACAGGCACAGGTGAAAATCCGGTAGTTGTTGCAGAGCCAGCTAAAGACCCGGTGACTATAAAGACCGAACTACAGGTTTACCCGGAAGGTATGTTCAGGATCAATGAAACCAAAGTGGTGTTTATAAAAAAAGGCATGTCCTTCCTGGGTATCGCCCGGCAATACGATATTGATCTTTCCAAAATATTTGAGTTCAACGAGATCCCGCGAGGCGAACAGTCTGAAACAGATCAGCTGATCTACCTCCAGCGGAAACGCAAAACCGGTATCAATGAATCGCATGTTGTTCTTCCCGGTGAAACCCTTCATGATATTGCACAGCAGGAAGGTATAAGACTGGAGAGCCTCCGGGAACTGAACTGGCTGAAAGAAGAAGAACGCCCGGCAGCCGGGGAGAGACTGAGTCTTAAAACAAAGTCATCCTCCATGCCTAAACTGGCGCTCCGCGAAAGCTATTCACTAACTCCGGTTATTAAAAACCCGGGGAGCAATTAAACAGGAACTTATATTATGGCAGTTATCAAAGTACATGATAAATCGTTCGAAACCTACCTCGATGAAGCTACAATCCTTCAGCGTATCAGGGAAATGGCTGCAGTGATCAGTAAGGATTATAAGGGAAAGAGACCGCTGTTTATCGCCATCCTGAACGGGTCTTTTATGTTTGCATCCGACCTGTTCAAACATCTTGAAATAGAAGCAGAATTATGTTTTATCAAACTGGCCTCGTACAAAGGCATGAAATCTTCCGGCAACGTGGTGACCTCGATCGGGCTGGAAGATGATCTTTTTGGTAAAGAAGTGATTATAGTGGAGGATATTGTAGATACAGGTAAAACACTCCATAATTTCCTGCCCAAATTGCTGCACCAGCAACCTAAATCGCTTAAAATAGCATCTTTGCTCCATAAGTCAGAAGCAACTGCCTACCCGCTTACACTGGATTATGTCGGATTTGATATTCCTGATAAATTCGTCGTGGGTTATGGTCTTGATTACGATGGGCTTGGCCGTAACCTGAAAGAGATCTATCAATTGGTATAATTTCTCGGTCGCTCTCCTCTTTTTTTTGTATTTTATCATGCCAAAATATCCACTTGAAGGCCGTTTGCCATATTATCGCTTATATCCTGTTCCATTTGCCCGTTTTTGCCCAGCAATATTATGTGCGGGGCGAAGTAAAGGACGAATCAGGCAATGTTTTGCAAAATGTGGTGATCAAACAGCACAAGACGGGATATATCTTCCGGACCGGCTCATCGGGCACTTTTGGCATAGTAGCTTACCAGCAGATCGACACCTTTAGTTTCTCCTTTGAAGGGTACAGGACCGAAAAGATACTGGTGGATGCCGAGAAGTATGTAAGCGTGAAACTTAAATTCCTGCCTGCTTCTGCTACCAATGCACGAAGAGATAAGTTGTCTTCTTTTACCAAAGACCTGGAAAAAGACGAACAAAAAAGCTGGTTCACCGGGGAGGAGACCTATGCCAGTATCCTGGAGAATCATTTTGTGAATGCAAAGAAATTTCCAAGTACCGGTATGTCGCTGAATGTAGACAGGGCCTCTTACAGCAATATCCGCCGGTTTATCACCCTTAACTCCCTGGTGCCTCCTGATGCGGTGAGGATCGAAGAAATGCTGAATTATTTTAACCTTGATTACCACGAACCGGAAGGAAATGATCTTTTTAATATCCGGACAACCTTGAGTACCTGCCCCTGGAATCCCGATAATCAACTCTTCTATATTAATCTTTCTTCCAAAAAACTTAATCTTGATACCTTACCGCCGAGCCATCTTGTTTTCCTGATCGATGTATCAGGTTCAATGGATATGCCCAACCGCCTGCCACTTTTGCAATCCGCATTCCGCCTGCTGGTAAATAATCTACGGGATAAAGACTCTGTATCGATCGTTGTTTACGGGGGAGTGACGGGTGTGATGCTGAATACTACCAGCGGCGGAGAAAAGGAAAAGATCCTGAAAGTAATCGATGAACTAACACCGGGCGGAAGCACCCCGGGAGAGTCGGGAATAAAACTGGCTTACAGCGTGGCGAAAAACCATTTTATCAAGGACGGGAATAACCGGGTGATACTCGCCACGGACGGCGATTTCAATGTAGGGCTTAAAACCGAAGGGGAACTGGACGAGATGATCTCTGCACAACGTGAGTCAGGGATTTACCTTACCTGCTTAGGCGTAGGTATGGGAAATTACAAGGATTCAAAAATCCAGACCCTCGCAAAAAAAGGCAACGGGAATTTTGCATACCTGGATAATTTTAAAGAGGCCGAAAAGGTTCTGCTGAAGGAATTCACACAAACGCTTTATGCTGTTGCCGATAACGTTTACATGAATGTTGATTTCAATCCAGAATATGTAAAAGAATACCGCCTGGTCGGGTTTGACAATAAAGTGGGCGCCCTCAGAGACTCTTTATCTATCATCGAAGGTGGAGAAATAGGTTCCGGTCATTCGATGCTGGCGCTTTTCGAGATCGTGCCGACAGAGATCAACAAAGGGGCGATCAAAGATGATTTTACAATCGGCAAGCTGGGGGATATCAAATTACAATACCAGTACCCGAATACGGACAAAAAACTCTACGCTAATCATACCTGTAAATTTACTTTCACTCCTTTTGCGGACCTGGATAAACAGTATCATTTTTCCGCAGCGGTAGCTATGTTTGGTTCCTTGCTCCGCACCTCTCCGTTTATTAAAAACATCGGTTGGAACGAGATCATTACCCTGGCTCAATCTTCGCTGGGCAGGGACGACCTGTTACAAAAAGAGTTCGTTACCCTGGTACAACAGGCAAGGACACTCTATTCAAAAGTAAAAAAGAAGAAAGGCGGTGGAACGGATTGGTGAGTTTACGAAAACATCTCCTTGATCTTATCAAAGAAATTTTTCTCATTCTTATCGGGATGTGGTTTGAAATTGGAGGAATGGCTAAGTTTTTCAAGCATCGCTTTTTCTTCGGTGCTAACGTGCTGGGGTGTCCAGACATTCACCTGGATCAGCTGGTCGCCTTTTTCATAAGAATTGACCGCGGGGAAACCTTTCCCTTTCAACCGGAATATCTTTCCGCTTTGTGTACCGGCAGGTATCTTGATTTTTGCCCGGCCATCAATGGTCGGTACTTCCAGTTGGGTGCCGAAAACGGCATCCGTAAAAGACAGGTGGAGTTCATAGGCCACATTCAGGCCTTCGCGGTGTAATTCCTTATGGGCTTCTTCTTCGATCAGGATAACGAGATCACCGGCCGGGCCGCCTCTTTCCCCCGCATTGCCCTTACCACTGATGCTCAATTGCATTCCCTCCTGCACACCCGCGGGAATATCGATGCTAACGGTCTCTTCGCCATATACCCTGCCTTCGCCTTTGCAGTTCCCGCATTTGACAGTGATGGTAGTTCCTTCGCCATTACAGGCCGGGCAGGTAGTCACCGTCTGCATTTGACCGAGAAAAGTATTCTGCACCCTTCTCACCTGGCCATTGCCGTTGCAGGTTGTACAGGTTTGTACACTGCCTTTATCTTTGGCACCACTGCCGGCACAGGTAGCGCAGGCCACATGTTTCTTTACCTTGATATTCTTTGTAACTCCTTTTGCAATCTCTTCATAGGTCAGTTTTAATTTGACACGGAGATTACTGCCCCGCACACCACGGCTTCGTTGCTGGCCACCCCGGCTTCTTTGTCCGCCACCAAAAAAACTTCCAAACAGGTCTTCGCCGAAAATGTCTCCAAACTGGCTGAAAATATCTTCCATATTCATACCAGCTCCTCCACTATGTCCCCCACGTCCATGCCCGCTCACACCGGCATGTCCATAACGGTCATACTGCGACTTCTTATCGGCGTCGCTTAATATTTCGTAAGCTTCCGCTGCTTCCTTGAATTTCTCCTCGGCTGCTTTATCCCCGGGGTTACGATCGGGGTGGAATTGCATTGCCACTTTACGGTAAGCTTTCTTGATCTCATCCGCTGAAGCAGTTTTATTGACACCCAGTATTTCGTAGTAATCTCTTTTATTAGCCATTAACTTTTAGCTTTTAGCTGTGAGTATCCACAACCACGAACCGGCTCACAGCTAACGGCTCATGGCTAAAAGCTTTTCTCTATTTCCCGACCACTACTTTTGCGTGACGGATGATCTTATCATTGAGGTAATATCCTTTCATTATTTCATCCACAACTTTACCTTTCAATTCTTCCGGTGCAGGGATCTCTGTAACGGCTTCATGAAGGTCAGGATTGAATTCCTGGTGAAGGGTTTCCATGGCTTTTACACCTCTTGATTGTAAACTATTGCGAAGTTTATTGAAAACAAGCATCACACCTTCTTTGATCAGTTCCGGGTCATTGCTGGTATCCAGTTGTTTTTGAGCCCGGTCACAATCATCCAGGACATTCAGCATATCGGTGATTACATCCCTGCCGGCCGTCTGGATCAGTTCGATCCTTTCTTTTGCACTGCGGCGTTTGAGATTCTCCATCTCGGCCACTTTCCTCAGGTATTTGTCCTTTGATTCCTCCAGCTCCGTCATGAGTTTTTCGAGTTCTGATTCCTCGCCGACCGGTTCATTGAGATGGGTCGTGCCGCTCTGGTTCTCATCTGTATTGATATCAGTATGGGGGCTGTTTTCGTCCTGCTCTTTCATATCTTTTTTAGCCATTTTTTTTAAAATTGACTGCAAAGGTAAGCTTGTCAAGAATATTGCCAACAGCCGATTTCAGGACAAACTGACCTGTATTCCCTGGTGAGCAGGTCTGGCTGTGACAGGAACTGCAGGCGGCTGTCAGAATACCTTAAAACTGAGCCTTGAGAGCGACTATCAACCTTTCTGCTTCTCCTTATCTTCCTGTACCTTGCACCCCCTTATGCTTAAAGTTTACCTGAAAAGAAAGATATCACCCCGCGTCGTGAACGGCCATCCGTGGATATTCAACAACGAAGTGGAAAAAATAGAAGGCGAAGCAGGAGGGGGAGAAATCTCCGAAGTTTTTACCTATGATAAAAAGTTTGTTGGCAAGGGCTATATCAACCCTAAATCCCAGATTCTGGTTCGGTTGCTGACAAGAAATAAAAGTGACGAAATCAATGACCAGTTCTTTCACCGGCAAATAGCCCGGTGCTGGGAGTACAGGAAAAAACTCGGTTATACTGAAAATTGCCGGCTGGTCTTTGGCGAAGCGGATTCGCTGCCGCAACTCATCATTGATAAGTTCAACGATTATTTTGTTATCCAGACGCTGGCACTCGGGATTGACGTATGGAAACCGGCTATTGTAAAAGCCCTTGAGGGAATATTTCAACCCAAAGGTATTTATGAACGCAATGATGTTCCAGTAAGGGAACTGGAGGGACTTCCGCAGCAAAAAGGTTTTTTATCCGCTCCTTTCGATACTAAGATCATTATTAAGGAAAATGGTTTGCAATTTCATGTAGATATCGAGAATGGGCAGAAGACCGGTTATTTCCTGGATCAGCAGGATAACCGGAAGACCATCCGGCATATTGTAAAAGGAGCAGAAGTACTGGGAGCCTTTACCTATACAGGTACTTTTGAAATTCATGCGGCCAGTTATGGAGCGAAATCCGTGCTGGGAATTGACATATCTGCAAACGCGGTAGAACAGGCGAATACAAATGCTGCCCTGAACGGGCTGCAGGATACCTGTCGTTTTGAAACAGCGAATGCTTTTGATGTATTAAAACAATGGGCAAAAGACGGAAGACAATACGATGTCGTCATGCTGGACCCCCCGGCTTTCACCAAAAGCAGGGAAACCATCCAGAAAGCGATTACCGGGTATAAAGAGATCAATCTCCGCGGGATGAAACTGCTGAGACCAGGTGGCTTTCTTGTCACTTCATCCTGCACCAGCCTGGTAAGTCCTGAATTATTTCTCCAGACCATTGATTTGGCAGCAAAAGATGCAAGAAGGAAAATAAGACAGGTTACGTTCCAAACACAAGCGGGCGATCATCCCATTATCAGGGGAATGGACAATACACAATACCTCAAATTCCTGGTTATACAAGTACAATAAAATAAAGGAGAGGAGTTATTGTGAGCGAACCGTCATTGCGAGCGAACCGTCATTGCGAACGAAGTGAAGCAAGTCATTGCGAGCGGAGTAAAACGTCATTGCGAGCGGAGCGAAGCAATCACCGGGAAACCTGGAACTTACCGGACTCGATGATCTTCCCTGTAGGATCTACAAGATGGTAGATATAGATGCCCCGGGTGAACTCGTTCAGATCGATCGTAAGCTTTTCAGGGATGTTCTGTGTTTCATACATCTTCTTTCCAAGCAATCCATTGTAGATATTAATGGATAAGCCTTTCTTATAATTATTTTGCAGATCAAATGTGATATAAGTGGTGGCAGGGTTAGGGTATAACCTGATGACCCTGTCGGCGTTATCCGCTGGAGGAGTCGTTCTGGAAGACTGGCCCTGTGAGTGAGTGGCAATCAACAGAATAAAGGATAATATGGGTAGAATTCGTCTCAACGAAACAAATTTACTTTTATTATTCGAAAAGTAGGCCGAATTTTTTAACTATGCAACGTAAAACTACGTTAGTTTTAAAACTATTATAAATCAAGGATTTATAAGCCCTATCTCAACTGATTTTAACGAAAACTTAGTTTAGTCCGGCCAGGGTTGATTGGATGGCTTTAAAATCAGGGATATCCCCGGCATTCTCCAGCACCTCTGCATACCTCACGATACCTTCTTTATCAATAACAAAAGCCGAACGTTTTGAAACTCCTTTCATATTATAACCAAACATCTCATACAGCGACCCGTAAGCCGAAGAAACATCTTTGTTGAAATCGCTCAGCAATGTAAAATTCAGCTGTTGTTCTTCTTTGTACTTTGCCAGCGTGTGCAACGCGTCTACCGATATACCAAAAACGGTTGCATTTACATTATTATACCAGCTGATATTATCTCTCACTGAACATAGTTCCTCTGTGCAGGTACTGGTGAAAGCCAGGGGAAAAAACAATAACAGCACATTTCCTCCCTTCAGTTCAGAGAGGGTTACTTTTTTTTTATCACTATTGTACAAGGTAAATTCGGGGGCTACCTGTCCTGCTTCAATTTTCATTGATCTTTTTTATGTGAACAAAATAAGAATAAGTCGATAAATGATTCAATTACCTTCAAAGTAACAAATAACTGTCAGAAAATTCAGGCGTTATTTTTTTTTGACCAAAACAACAGCTATGAGAAATTACGTTACAGAATTTATTGGGACATTTTTCCTGTTCCTTACGATCGGGTTAACAGGAAATCCTTTTGCGATCGGGTCCGTGCTTATGGTGATGGTGTATGCAGGAAGCCATATCTCCGGTGCTCACTACAACCCCGCTGTTACATTGGCGGTGCTGATCCGCGGCCGGATAAAATCCGGGGAAGCAATCATCTATATGATCTGCCAGGTAGCTGGTGCTGTGGCAGCTGCTCTCCTGGTTGGATTTTTTAAAGAACAACCAGCTACAGCTAACCAGGGGATTGATCAGACCAAAGCTCTTATTGCCGAAATCCTCGGAACTTTTGCACTGGCATATGTAATATTGAATGTCTGTACTGCAAAAGCGAATTCAGGAAACAGTTATTATGGACTTGCGATCGGCTTTACGGTGCTGGGCATGGCCTTTTGTTTTGGGGAATACAGCGGTGGTGCTTTTAACCCTGCAGTTGCCGTAGGTGCTTCTGTTATGAAAGCATTTGAATGGGGGAATATCTGGATCTACCTGGCAGGTTGCTTCGGTGGGGCCATCCTTGCAGCGCTTCTGTTCAATTTCATTAAAGGAGATGACAAATAAAAAGTAAAACCGTTCCTGCACGAACAGCTCTCATAGAGAGCTGTTTTTTTAAAAACGGGGGCAAAGCATGTATTCGCCTTTAGCTTTACGGAAAGCGACATAAGAAATGGATAATTCCAACCCACCGCGGCCATAACTGGATGGTTTGAGTTTGGAAATATTGGCATCATAGCTTATGGAGAAGGAGTAGGGGTGATAATCAAGTTTTATAACGGGGATCAGCGCATCATTCCATCGCAGAAAAGCCCCTGCATGGATCGTATAAAGTGGATTGACCGGATCGGTGCCCAGTTTTAATCCATACATGGCGCCGGCTACGGTTTCCCTGAAAGATCCCTGCATGGATTGATCGGCCTGTATCGTGAGATAAGCATATTCGGAAACACCCAGGTGAAAGCCTCCTGAAAATACCCATTTGGGATGTAGCTCAAATCCCGTTGGCTGGAACAGGGAGGCATTGGGTTTGGTAAAATGATGATAGGCCGCACCCACGAAAAAATTATTGTTTTCATTATTGCCGAGGATGGAATTATAGCTCATCCCAACACTTCCATCCAGGTAACTATATTGCGCTTTTGAAAAATTCTCACCGAGGCCGCCTCCATCATATTGAGTGTTCGTGGTGGCTTTCGACGGATCAAAGCGACGCTGGATCCATCCACCCATAAAACCAAGTGAGAGGTAACTGTTACGTTCGCTGCTGAGCGATTTATGATAATTCAGGGCAGGGAGTACATGCGTTGATGTCCAGCCGATCGTACCGGCTTTGTCAAACAATAATTGCATCCCCGCAGTGATAAAATCATCATTTTTACCAATATGCATTTTATATTCTCCGTTAAGAGAACCGGTTCTGTAAGCATTGGTAACACTGTTCCATTGATCCCTGTAAACGGTCTGCACCCTTATATCCCCGGTATATATCCCTGCCAGGGAAGGATTTCTCCAGAGAGGCGCTTCGAAGAACTGGGAGAAATGAATATCCTGTGCACCTGCATGCGAAGCCAGCGCAAGCGGTACTAAGAAAAAGAAAATATATTTTATCAGTCGCTTCATATTTACACATTATTGTATCAATGCGATATTTCCATTTATTTTTATGACTTCGCCATTCTCACAAAATATTTCGGCCTGGTACACATATACATCCGCCATTGGCCTCCGTCCTTTGTAGGTTCCATCCCATCCGAACGATGCATCATTGACAGGGAAATCTTTTTTCTCAAATACGACTTCACCCCAGCGATTAAATATGCGCAGCAGTTTCACCCTGTCCAGTCCTTTTCCTCTTGGGTAAAAAACATCATTACTTCCGTCACCATTGGGTGTAAAAGTATTCGGGATAAAAATGTTGGCATTTTTACAGATTACAATCACTTCTATAGAGCCGATATTGCTGCACCCGTTATCATCCGTAGCATATACCTGGTAGAAGGTGTTGAATTTGGGCCCGGCATCCGGTGCCGGACAAGTAGTGCAGCTTAACCCCGTTACTGGAGCCCACAACCATTTTATCGTATTGGGTGAATACGTAACGGGTATCGTAGCAGGGAAACCTGTCTGGACAGTCATTTCTCCCGGGATCGTTATTACAGGAAGCGGGTTCACTAAAATAGATTGGGTGGTAGTATCCTTACACCCGCTGCTGTTAGTCGCTATACTTGTGATGATAAAAGTGCCTGCCGTGTTATAGACCTGTGCCGGCGGGATCTGCAGGTTCGAAGTATTGCCATTTGGAAAATTCCACGACCACGTAACAACAGAAGTATCAGGCTGAAGGAAAAATCCTGTATTGAGCAAAGGTGATTTGGCACAGATCACCGTGTCACCGGCAATATCGATCAGGGGCCGCTGGACTACTTTTACAAAATTGGGTTTGGTCAGCGTATCGATACAACCTCGTTGTGTTTTTATGATCAGGTCCACGGTATAATTGCCGGGTGAGGCATACTGGTGAGACGGGTTTGGTTGGGAAGATGTTCCTCCATCTCCAAAGTTCCAGGTATAATTGGTGATTGCATCATTAAAAGTGGTTGAATCAAGGAAGTTGGCCATGCCGTAGTCACAAAACAATTTTTTATCAACGCCAAATTTGGCTGCTGCGCCAATCACCTCCACCGTATCCACACTCTGCAAAGGGATGATACAGCCAGACGGATCTTCCAAAATTATCCTTGGTAAAAAGTTCCCATAAGAAGTATAGATATGGGTTACGTTAGGAGTCGTGGTAGTTTGTGTATAGCCATCCCCGAAGTCCCAATAATAGGAGGCCATAATGCCGGGTGTAAACGTACTGAGATCTACCGATAAAGGCTTACATCCAAAGAGAGGTAAATAATCGACCCTGGAACCGGCCGTATCACTTACCGTAATATTGTGAAAGGCTGAATCGAGACACCCCCCCGGACTTGTTATTAATAATTTCACTGTATAACTTCCGGGAGTAGAATAGTAATGGACCGGATTGGGTAAGATCGAAAATCCTTCTCCTGCTCCAAAGTCCCATTTGACTGAAGTAAAATAGAGGGAAGTATTGGTAAAGCGCACTTCAAAAGGAGTACAGGAGCTGGCTGAATCATTGACTGTAAAACTGGCCACTGGTTTGTCAATATGGATATAAGCAAGTTTGGTCAGGGAGTCTGCGCAGCCAAATGCATCGAGTATCACCAGCTTCACATCATACACACCCGGGGTAGCATAATTATGGGTGGGAGAAGTGGTAAAAGAGGTCCCCCCATCGCCAAAATACCATTGACTGGTAAAGCCCGGGGGAACAGAAGTATTCGTGAACGAAACAGGGGCATTAGGACAGGAAAGGAGATCAGGAGAAGTGAAATCAGGCACAGGATCCGTGGCGGTAATAATATTGTTTAACCTGATACTGTCTTTACAACCTGCAGCATCGGTGATGATCAGGTTAACCGAGAAATTACCTGTGCTGAGGTAAGTATGCTGAAAAGGAGGCCCACTGAAATTCTGAACAACACCATCGCCAAAATCCCACTGCCAGTTCGCGATAGCATTTACACCATCAGTGGTAGAAAGATCATTAAAGGTGGTCTTCAACTGGCCTGCGCAGCCAGCTGTATTGGTTGCGCTGAACCCGGCAGCCGGGCCGTTGATGCGTATATAGTTGTTCCTTGTGAAAACGTTAGTACAGCCATTGATATCAGTGACAGTAAGTGTGACAGTATAAGTGCCGGATACGGTGTAATTATGAAATACATTCGGAGCTCCTACGGTAATGGTACCGCCATCGCCAAAATCCCAGAAATAGGAAGCAATATTCGCCGCGTTAATATTGGTTACAACGAAATCAATCTTCGCAGTTTTACAGGCGGCTACCTGGTTGGCGTTAAAACCAGGACGTTCATCAAGAAGCTTAATGGTTTGAATGAGTGTATCCGCGCAGGATCCATTCGTAACGATCAGCCTGATATTATACGATCCAAGTGCAGGAAAAATATGCGTGGGGCTCTGCGCAAATGATAGCGGGGAACCGTCCCCAAAATTCCATTCCCATGTTTGCGGGGCAATTGATCTGTCGGTAAAACTAAATTGCAGTCGGTTGGCACAATTTGGAACAGGATCGAACCTGGCAATAGGAGGCAGCACTTTAATATAGCGCGGCTTTATGATGGTATCGGGACATCCATTATTGGTGGCAATCAGCCTGACATCAAAATACCCGGTATCATTATAATTGTAAACGGGGTTTCTAACTAAAGATGTCCCCCCATCACCAAAATCCCAGCTCCATTCATCGGCTGGTACAGAAAGATCGGTAAAGTAAACCGGCTGGCGTCCGCAGACCGGGATCGGCATGGCTGAAAAATTAGCTACCGGTTTAGTTCCAACTTTTACGGCAGCCGGTAATGTCAATGTATCCCGGCAGCCGCTGCTTGTGGTAATGATCAGCCTGATGGTGTAAGTTCCCTGGGCCAGGTATGTATATACCGGGTTTGCTGAGGTAGAAGTACCGCCATCGCCAAAATCCCAGTCATAGGAAGTTACGGCATCGACAGATACTATTGTAGGTATGGGCGTGATTGTATAAGGGACACAGCCACGCTTGGGAAATCCAGGAAGACTTATCGTTGCCCTGCGGATTATAATATAATTTGTTTTTATGATTGTGTCCGGGCAACCCGCCGCGGTGAAAGCGATCAGTTTTACCGTAAAACTTCCATATGAATTATAGGTATGCGCGGGATTTTGCAGATTAGAAATGGGAGAACCATCTCCAAAATCCCATTTCCAGCTCGTGGCCCCTCCTGCGGTAAGATCCTGGAAATTGACCGTAAGCGGCGGTTGACATTTTGATGTTACCGGCGCAGAAAAATCGGCTACTGGTCTTGGATTGACAGTGATCTGGTGTGAAACAGAATCGCGGCAGGTATTGTAGGTATTGTATAACCAAATTGTATAAATACCGGCAGTGGAGTAACTATGAGATGCATTCAATGAAATGGCTGTTCCTCCATCACCAAAAGTCCAAAAAATGGAGGCCGGTGTAGGATTTGATGAATTGATAAAATTTGCCGTTTCATTAATACAAATATTACTTGGACCAGTAAAGGAAGTGACGTTTGCACCGATCACAATAGGAGAACTTCGCATAGTATCCTGGCAACCTGCGGAACTAAAAGTAATGAGCGTAACAATAAAAGTTCCGTTGGAATTAAAGGTATGCGTTGGATTGGGTAAAGCAGAAAGAGGCGAACCATCGCCAAAATCCCAGAGGTAGCTTAGTGTAGGCGGCCCTGTTGATGTATTGGTAAAAGTAATATCTGCCGGGGCCTTGCATACAGTGGGTATCGAATTGGTGAACCCCGCTGCGACTCCTACTGTAACGGTTATATAATTGGTACGGCTCAGTACTTTTACACAGCCCTTATTATTTGTAACTTTTAAGGTAACTGTATAAGTGCCCGAAGTAGCATAAGTTACCTGCGGGTTGCGGGCAGAAGAAAGACTGCCATTCCCAAAATCCCAATCCCAGCTCACATTCGTATTACCTGCACCAGCTGTAGAAAGATCAGTAAACTGTACCCGTAAAGGGAAACAACCACTCCTGGTGCTGGCCGAAAAATCAACCGTTGGGGCTTCATAGACCGTGATATACTGTGTTCGTGTCAGGGTATTGGTACCCCTTGTATTGGATATAGTAAGCTTAACAGTATAGGTGCCTGGAGTAAAATAAGTAGCCGTTGGGTTCTGGAGAGCGGAAGTATTCCCATTTCCAAAATCCCAGGACCAGGATGTGGGACCGCCTGTCGAAAGATCACGAAAAACAACGATCAGGGGAGAGCAGCCAGACACGGGGGAAGCCGAAAAATTAGCAACAGGAGCCTGCCCCGAGACCGGGGTCCAGGACAGGATAATCACAAATACTGCAATTAGTTTGGTAAGGGTATTGTAAAGTCTGGACCTCAATAGCTAACTGGTTTTTAAACTTATATGCTTAAAATGCGCTGCTTTCAGCAAAAAATTTCCCCGATAACTCTAACTATGCTAAAAATCAGTCTTTTCCGGTAATACTCTTGCAGATTGCGTACCAACAATGGGTTGCCTCAGCATTGAGACGGGAATACGGTTATAATGTTTAAAGGAAAGGGGGCGGATCAGCAACAAAAATAACGAAGAAAAAGGATACTTATTATAGTTTCTCCAGCTTCATTACCCGGATCTCAGTCCCAACGGTTTGGGTGGCTTCCACGAAGGTCCAGCTATTACGGTCAATATGCCAGGTGCCGTTAATCAGGTTTAGAGGGTAAGCAGGGGAAACAAAATTGGCATAAGTGGTCATAGCAGTGGCATCCCCGTTCCAGGTGCCGGTTTTTTCAACCGATCCGTTATTAATGGCATCTACGGTCCGGTTACTGTAATACTGGAACTTATAATTGGTAAAGTCGGCGGTAATATTGGTGCCGTTATTCACAAAATTGGTGATATGCCATTGGCCATCGGTCATCGCCTTCACCACCAGGTCCTCGGCTATTTGCTCCTTTGTTTTTGTACAGCCGCTAAGGAACAAAATGCCACCAATAAATAAAAGAAGTTGTTTCATATGCCGGTTTAATATGTCACAAATTAACGATATTCAGCAGTTTATCCTATAGATAAATTACGGAATAAGACTTTGTTAAGATTTTGCTGTAACAAAAATAGTTGCTTTGCCATTTAGCCTCAACGGGTTAATTTCATAGCAAGAACCACTCCAATGAGAAAATGTCTACTGCAACTGATCTCTTTATTTTTTGTTTTTTTGACAGTTCATGGTCAAAATCCTGAAGAAGCGCTGACCCGCTGGTCAGAAAGATCACCAATCGAAAAAACCTACCTCCATTTTGACAGGGATAATTACCTGGCAGGAGAGACCGCCTGGTTCAAAGCTTACCTGTACTCCGATTACCAGCCGGATACCATCAGCACCTCTTTGTATATTGAATTGGTAAATGAAGGAGCTGTCGTAATTAGCCGGAAAATCCTGCCTGTTTTTCTCGGGGGTACCAACGGCCAGTTTGAATTACCGGATTCTTTGTCTACAGGCTCGTACCAGGTCCGGGCCTATTCATCTACAATGCTGAATGGCAATCCTGATTTTATTTACCACCGGAGTCTTTTTATCAATGGAAAAAAAACAAATGCAACTGCCGTTCCTAAAGAAAAATTAACACGGCTTGAATTTTTTCCCGAAGGCGGGAACCTGGTAAAGGGATTTTTAACGACAGTAGCATTTAAGGCGACCGATGAGAATGGCCTCCCCGTAGATGTCAGCGGCCAGGTAAAAAATGAAGAGGGAAAGGAACTGGCTTCCCTTGCCAGTTTCCATGATGGAATGGGTTTGTTCGAAATTACTCCCGCGGCCAATGAAAAATATTTTGTGCTGCTCAATGGTGATCCAACGGCTAAGAAATATTATTTACCGGAAAAGGCAGATAATGGAATTGCTCTTTCCATCATCCCTCATCCCCAGGGTCTTTTTTTCGAGATCCATCAACGGAGCACTGACCCTGCTTTCCAGGCTGCTTACATGATCGGGCAAATGCAGCATCATGTTGTGTTTCGCCAGGATTTTAAATCAGCGAAGGAGCAGGTACAGGGTATTATCAATACAAAAAATCTTCATTCAGGAATACTGCAAATCACTTTTTTTAACAAGAACGGCTTGCCACTGGCGGAAAGATTGTGCTTCGTAAATAACAAGGAGTATATACAGCCTGCTGAATTAATAGCGGACACCGTAAATTTTTCAGGGAAGGCAAAGAACCATTTAACAATCTCACTGAAAGATACGGTGACCGGCAGTTTTTCTGTTTCCATCACAGACCCGGATTACCAGTTATTGCCATCGAGACAGGAAAATATCTATTCAGGTCTTTTGCTTACATCCGATCTGAAAGGATATATTCATAACCCGGCTTATTATTTTTCTGCTGATAACGACTCGGCGCAAATGTCCCTTGACCTGGTGATGATGACCAATGGGTGGAGGCGATTCAAATGGAATGAGCTTACCAAAAACGGACCTCCCACTGTAAATAATAAAGACCTTTCCTATATAACACTTGCAGGGCGCGTAAGCCTGCGGGGTACAAAAAAGCCCTTCGCAGAAAATCCCTTGTTACTCCTTATCATTGGGTCCGATTCGACAAGGACCATGCAGATTGTCAATACAGATAAGCAGGGACAGTTCCGGCTCGATTCAATGATGTTCTTTGGCACTTCCCGGGTCTTATTCAGCGATATCAGGGGTAAGAAAAGCCAGTATATCGAGGTCAACCTGTCTGCTGATTCTCTCACCCGGCTTTTTAATCTTCCCCTGATGGAAAAATTGCCGCCAATAATAAGTGAAGCACAGTTGGCCGGTAGCCAATCCAAACTTGCATACGATTATGATGCGATCATGAAAGCCAACGGCACCATGCTCCAGGGGATAACATTAAAGGTGAAAAAGAAAACGCTCCTGGAAGAAATGGAG
Source organism: Chitinophagaceae bacterium (assembly GCA_039921505.1). Taxonomy (GTDB): domain Bacteria; phylum Bacteroidota; class Bacteroidia; order Chitinophagales; family Chitinophagaceae; genus JJ008. Next base: position 196,623 of record JBDSBR010000021.1, on the reverse strand, counting down.
GAAAAATATGTAAGTGGTATGTTTTCGGGGGATGCTAATAAAACGATCGACCTGGTGAATAATAAAGAGGCTGATCTGTACCCGACTATATTTGATTACCTGCTGTCAAAAGTTCCGGGGATCGATGTGACCAATGACGGAGCTACCTATGTCGTTTATTACCGTCAGACTGCATCGGCCAGTTCAATGGGACCCATACCGATGATACTTTATTTGAATGAAATTGAAACCGATGCGAGCGTCATTGGCACTATCCCAGCCGACCAGGTCGCCATGGTAAAAGTATTCAGCAGTTTTGCGGGTGCGGTAGGGAATGGGGCCGGGGGGGTACTGGCTATTTACACAAAAAAAGATGCTGATATCACCAGTTTAACATCAGCAGCAGATATGCTGAAATACCAGGGTTATTCAGTCGTAAAGGAGTTTTATGCACCTGACTATACAGTAAATAAAACAGCGCGGGACAAGGCAGATAACCGGATTACCCTTGACTGGCGACCAGATATTTTTGTAAATCATATCAATCCCAGGATACCAGTCACTTTTTACAACAATGACAGGACAAAAAAATTCAGGGTCGTGGTGGAAGGGATGACAACCGATGGAAAGATGATCTTTATTGAAAGGATTATTTCCTCCGATAGCCGGCGGTCTTTTTAAATTGAAAGCCCCTTGGTTCTTTCGAACAAGGGGCTTAGTTTTTCGACTGTCAGGAACCTAATTATTTGGGAAAGCCTGGATTGGCTTTTACTTCGTTGATCTGTTGTGTATGCCTGTTACTGTGTGCCGCGATCATCAGGCAAAGCTGGTAACCATCAATCCATCCGAAAGGCAACTGCAGCACATGGTTTCTCAGGTCTTCGGTAGAACTTTTCAGGTATTTGATATGATTGTTCCTGTTGCTTTTAAAATCTTCCACCGCAGCATCCATTGAAGTAAATCCTGTATTTTTTGGCTGGATAGGTTCCGGGGCCTGGGCCTTGTTGGTCCTGTCCTCGATCATCTTTACAAACTGTTCATCCGTCACTTTTATCTCAGCTCTTTTTTCCGGGTTGACCGGTCCTTTCAGAGAACCTTCGAGCAGGGACCATAAGAGTTTTTCAGCCCCCGCTATATGGTACATACATTCCTTTACAGACCATTTTTCAGGAGCTGCTTTAAAATTCAGCTGTGCCTCTGACAATCCCCTTGTACTGCTGATCGCATCATCCCGCGTTTCCTTCATCAGGCTGATCGCATATTTTCTTTCTTTCTTGGAAATAGAACTGTCATTAATTGTCCCGGCCAGGCCTGTAATAACCAACAGGGTGAGCAGGGAACGACCGATGGTTCTTTTTAACATGTCAGATCATTTTTTATAAAAGATGGATATGAAGCTATCCAAAGGGGTGGGAAAGGGATAAAAGATACGAAAGATTCTGACTTGGCCAACAAAGATTTACGCACATGAAAATATTATTCTTTGAGCGGTCTTTTTTTAACCATACCTCCGCGGCTATCTTTTATACTTTGCATTACTACAAAGGCATTGGGATCGATCTTTTCCACTTCGTTGGTCAGCCGGTTGATCTCCAGGCGGGTAACCACGGTGAAAATGATATCCATATTTGTATAGGTCATGCACCGTTTCCCGTACCCTCTTTTTCCTGAGTAAACTGTAAGACCCCTGCCCATTTTTTGTTTGATAAACTCGGCGATCTCGTCGGCATGGGGGGAAATGATTGTTACTCCGGTGAACTCTTCGATACCTTCAAGTATAAAATCAACTGTTTTGGAAGCAGCCAGGTAGGTGAGGATCGAATATAGGGCTACTTCCACCGAAAGCAAATAGGCCGCCGCAGAAAAAATCGCGGAGAAAGGTTTTGCGAACCCGCCAGGCACCCTTTGCCATTTCATAGCGACTCAGCTCATCCTTATCTTTTTTACCTAAAGATTTTTTAATCTCGTGGATGAGAATGCTATGTTGCTGCGGGTTAAGCGCCATGTTTTAAAGATAATGAAAAGACAGTTGGGAGCCGGCCGGATGCAGGCAAATACTTAACTTGGTGATATGAAAATTAATGAGATTATTTCTTTCCTTGAATCCAAAGCTCCCCCCTCGTTGCAGGAATCTTATGATAACGCAGGATTGATAACCGGGCAGGGTGAATGGGAATGCACCGGCATCATCTGTTCGCTGGACGCAACGGAGGAAGTAGTCAGGGAAGCCATTGCCAAAAAAAGTAACCTTATCATAGCCCACCATCCCATCATTTTTGGCGGATTGAAAAAGATCAATGGTAAGAATTATGTAGAGAGAACTGTGATTACCGCGATCAAAAATGATATTGCCATTTATGCCATTCATACCAACCTGGATAACGTAATCGATGGCGTGAACGGGCGGATTGCGGAGATGCTGGGACTGGAAAATATTTCAATCCTGTCCCCGAAAGAGAACACACTTAAAAAACTTTTTACGTTCGTACCGGTCGGTAAGGCGGAAGAAGTCCGTACCGCCATCTTCGAAGCAGGTGGTGGACATATCGGTAAATACAGTGAATGCAGTTTTAATACGGCAGGTACAGGCACATTCAAACCCGGAGAAGGAACTAATCCCTTTGTGGGTGAAATAGGAAAGCAGCAGCAGGAAGAGGAAACAAGGATCGAGATAATATTCCCTTCCTTTCTTGAAAACAGGATCGTTGCGGCGATGAAACAGGCCCATCCTTACGAAGAAGTGGCTTATGATCTCGTGGCGTTGTCGAACCGCTGGCAAAAAAACGGCTCAGGACTGTTAGGATCACTTCCTGAGTCGCTCGGGGAAAGCGCTTTTTTAACTATGCTCAAAACTGTTTTTAAAGTTCCTGTGATCCGTCATACGGTCTTACTGAACAAACCGGTGAGGAAGGTCGCGATTTGTGGAGGCGCCGGTAGTTTTTTGATTTCCAAGGCATTAAGTGCAGGAGCTGATGCCTATATAACAGCGGATATCAAGTATCATGAATTTTTTGATGCCAATGAAAGGCTGCTGGTAGCGGATATCGGTCATTATGAAAGCGAACAGTTCACCATCGACCTCTTACAGGAGGTTTTAGAGCAAAAATTCCCTACCTTTGCGATCCTTAAAACAGGAGTTAAAACCAACCCGGTTCACTACTTCTGAGCTTCAAAAAACTAAATCATACAATGGCAAACGTTAAAGAATTTTCCGTTGAAGAAAAACTGACCTCCCTTGTTACCCTTCAGAAAATTGAAAGTAAACTGGATGAGATCCATATCCTGAAAGGAGAACTTCCGATGGAAGTGGCCGACCTGGAAGACGAGATCACAGGATTACATGCCCGCCAGACCCGTATCGAAGAAGAAATCAATGGCGTAACGGAATTCATCGAACAGCGCAAAGCAGCCATCAAAGAAGCCGAAGCCCTGGTGAAGAAATACGAGAAACAAAGCAGTAACGTCAAGAATAACCGTGAGTTCGAGGCAATCAATAAAGAAGTGGAAATGCAGCAGCTGGAAGTAAAGCTGGCAGAGAAGCATATCAAAGATGCTACGGAAGAGATTGCTGAAAAAGCACTGGCCCTGGAAAAAGCCAAAAAGAATATCGGTGCGAAAGAAGGCGTGCTGGCTACCAAGAAAGGCGAACTGGAAAAAATAATTGCCGCCAACGAGAAAGAAGAAAAGCATTTCAATAAACAGGCCGTTGAAGCAAAGCAGCATGTGGATGGCCGCCTGCTTGCCAGTTATGAAAAGATCCGCAAAAGCTACCGGAATGGCCTGGCAGTGGTGCCTGTTGAAAGAGATGCCTGTGGCGGTTGTTTTAATGCAATCCCCCCGCAAAAACAAAGCGAGATCAAACAACACAAGAAGGTCATGATCTGCGAGAACTGCGGTCGTATCCTCGTTGACGAAGAATTAAGCAGCAAAGTAGAACTCAAATAAATTATTACCCTTTTTTATTTTTCCCCCGGCCAGAACGCCGGGGGTTTTTTATTTTATCTCCTTGGCGAATTCAGGTTAATTTGCAGCAGGACCATGCTCAGTAAACTTTCCATACAGAATTATGTCATCATCGAAGAACTTGAAATTGATTTTTCAGGCATGCTGAATGTCATTACAGGAGAGACAGGCGCGGGCAAATCCATTATTGTTGGTGCACTTGGACTGATCCTTGGCGAAAGAGCCGATTCAGCAACGCTGGTAAACAAAGAAAAGAAATGTGTAATTGAAGGGACCTTTAAACCGGGTAACCGGGAAACAGTTCACCATTTCCTGCATGTGAACGAACTGGATACCGGGGAAGAGCTGGTGCTGCGAAGGGAGATTGGTACTAATGGAAAGTCCAGGGCTTTTATCAACGACACACCGGTTAATCTTACCCAGTTACAGGCATTAAGCTCTCTGCTGGTAGATCTTCACCAGCAATTTGATACGCTCGAACTGAATGAAAGTGATTTCCAGCGGGAGGTGCTGGATGCATTGGCAGGCCAGTTCCCGCTGCTTGATGAATACCGGAAGATTTTTAATCAATGGCACCAGCTTACGAAAGAAACAGCGGAATTACAGAAACAAAAACAACAATTCGATAAGGAAGCGGATTATAACCGGTTCCAGTTTGCCGAGCTGGAAGATGCAGGCTTTAAAGAAAATGAACTGGAAAATATCGACACGGAATTGAAGATGCTGAATAATTCGGAAGGGATCAAGACAGCCCTCAACAAGGTTTATTTTGAACTAAAGGAAAACGAAACACCTGTAATGCAGCAGTTAAAGAGCCTGCAGAACCAGCTTTTTCCTTATTCTTCTTATCATCCCGAATTGCCGGGACTTCTGCAACGACTCCAGTCATCACAGATAGAATTAGAGGATATTGCCGGTGACCTGGACCGGCTTAGCCATCATATCAGTTATGACCCTGAGAAGATCGAACAGCTGAATGAAAGACTGGCGCTGGGTTATAAACTGCAGAAAAAACACGGGGTGAATTCAACAGAACAACTATTGGATATACAACAACAACTTGGGGGTAAACTTCAGGCTGTACTGAATATGGATGATATCATCCGGCAAAAAGAAAAAGAAACCGGGTTGTTGCATACTGACCTTGTCACAAAGGCGGAGATGATCTCGAACAACCGGCAGAAGCAAATAAAGCCATTGGAGGAAAAAGTCAACAAACTCCTGGCACAGGTAGGAATGCCGAATGCCTCGCTGAAAGCAGAGAGCAGGCTAGTTGAACCAAACCTTTATGGAAGCGATAAAATTGAATTCCTTTTCGATGCAAATAAAAGCGGTCAGTTCCTTCCTGTAAGGAAAGTGGCCAGTGGCGGAGAACTCAGCCGCCTTATGTTGTGTATCAAGTCGCTGGTAGCTGCATCTGTTGATCTTCCTACCCTCATCTTTGATGAGATTGACACCGGTATTTCCGGTGAAGCGGCACGCCAGGTGGGTATCATAATGAAACAACTGGCAGAAAAAAGACAGGTTATCTGCATCACGCACCAGCCGCAGATAGCGGGTAAAGCGGATGCGCATTTCTTTGTTTATAAGGAGATCGTGAAGGATGCTGTCAAAACAAATATCCGGCAACTCAGTACGGAAGAAAGGATCACCACGATCGCCAAAATGCTCAGTGGCGAAAAACCCACAGCGGCTGCCATGGAAAATGCAAGAGAAATGGTCAGGAACTGATACTTCAGGTCTGTGAGTAGGGGAATACTTTCATGTTGTTGGGGTTCTCAAAATGTTCCTGCTGTATTTCGAAATTCTTCAGCCGCTCTTCCTTGTAATGATTCCAGTCAAAACTTTTCAGGAAGTCTGCCGCAGCCAGGGCTCCTTTCCGGAACAGTTCAATTTTTTCTTTATCATCCATAAAAAAATTCAGCCAGTTATGTTCCTGTACATCGATGTTCTTCACTCCCATATTATAAGCCCTGTTCTTCGTAATAAAGTCACGATCGAAATTGTAACGGATCGTGGCAAATAAAGAAGCGATATAGCTGGAAAAAGTATTGTTATTGCGGTTGGCTGCATCCAGCACGCCATCCTGTAAACGGATGCCAAAAGTGGGCATCCGCGGCACCGGGTAATTGGGATTATAAAAAACATTGATAGGGAAATTGGAAAGTGTTCCTCCATCAATGAACTGGACGGTATCAGGGATATTCTTTTTTTCATTCTGCCAGTTCAGGTGTTTGTCCCAAACAGCAAAATTGCTTTTCTTACGGATACCTGTTAGGGTAAAGCTTTCAAAGAAAACAGGGATCGACATACTCGCTCTTACAAAATCACCGGGATGAACATCTTCCTGTTTGCTCCAGTAGAGATCCCACATCTGGGTGAATTCAATTTTCCTGTTGGCAATGATATCACAGGTGATCAGTGTCAGCATCGGCATATACGGCGGGAGGTTATTCGTTCGCCTGGAATCGGGCTTTACGGACAGTTCCGGGATATTCATGAAATGGAGAGAAAAATCGGCGTAGTTCTCTATTTTTTTTTGCCCGGGATCATTTTGGATATGAAAAGAGGAGATAAGGTTCCTGATCCAGTCATGAAAGGCCTTTCCTTCATTTAAGCCATAACCATTTTTTGCAAAGCGTTTAAAACGGGTAGCGGTAATAAACACAATCAGGATAAAGAGGAGCAGGGCAAGACCCGCGGCCAGCCCGATCCATTTAGCAATACCGGGCCAGGCAAAATTGCAGATGAAACAGGCGATCGTAAGTGTGAATAGTGTTATCACTGTTCCTTTCACCAGGTTAAAAATTCTTTTAATGGGATTTTTTCCCATCAGCATATTGCTGATGGCCTTTTGTATAAAACGGGTAAAAGCAGAATGCCCGGGGATACCATCCACGAACGAAAACATCTGCAATTTCACCAGGTGATCAATAATGATCCCTGATTTTTCCTCTTCTTTGTTCCCGGCACAGGCGAGCAGCATCGCATTGATAGAACCAGCGCTGGTACCCGCCATACTAAAAAAGCGAATCCCCATTTTTTCCAGCACATAAGTATATCCTACCAATGCGATACCCAGTACACCGCCACCTTCCTGCACGAGGTCCACATATTGATGTCCCCCGGCATCGGTAACATCGGAAACAAGTAGTTCTTTATTGCTGGTAGTAAAATGGTCGCGTAGTTCACGGAGGATCTCTTCGACCCCGCTTTGCTGCAGGAAGTCTGCCGTTGAAATATTCGAAGCAGTCATCGGAAAGGTTTACAACAAGATACGAAGAGATAAGAGGAGAGCAAGAAACAGCGGAGGAGGAATAGCATAAAAAAACCCTGCCTTTGCAGGGCAGGGTTATAAATAACGGATGGCCTTAATAACGTCAGGCACACATTTCTACTTTGAATGCCAGGCTGAAATAACTATAGTAATGACCTTTTTCATTGCGGGAATCGGCATTCCATTCATGCCCGAAAGTAAAAGGCTGCTGGGCATTGCTGGCTGCTTCTCCAATCCCGACCAACGCATTGTCTGATTGCAGGCGAAAACCATAGGTCGCATTTTTTTTCAGGGAAACAGGCTGGAGGTTAAAACGGATCCACCGGGAATCATCTCCTTTCTCTAAAAACATGCTTGCACTACCGATAGCCGGTCCCCATGTTTTGGAAGCAGGATCAAATTCATGGACGGTCAAAGCCATTTCCCCAGGCTGGTGTACTGTAGAGGAATAGACCTGTATATTGTTCAGCAAGCCATCAGAAGGGCAGGCAAAGGTTTGCCCGCCAAAATGTTCGTTGAGGTCGGCCTGTAAATGACCGATCCAAAGAGTTGTGTTGTTCTGCGTCTGGCTAAGGATAGGGTGGCTGCCGGGTTTTGTTGTTTGCATAGTGTTTTATTTAGCGAATTAAAAAACTTATTATGCAGCAGCTTCGGCCGTAGGAAGGAGTTAGGATGAACTAACTATTGATCAATAACAATCCGCATGCCGCCTTTATTGCGGCCCGGGCGTTAAAAATAGAGGCGGAATGAGGTTTTTTTTCACCGCTGAGCTAATCTTCCGGGGCTTTTACGGGTGCTTTTGGGTAAATTGCCGTCGACCCTGGGCAGGAGTCAAATGTGGATAACCCGGAACGGGGGGTGAAAAAATGGTGCAGAAAGAAAAAGTTTTTTAAATCAGGAGTTGAATCATTCCAGACCTTTATTTTCGCTTCACTGACTGACGGAAACATTCCACTGATAAAGAGATAACGATTTCTTAAAACAAGACTGGAAGATCTACCCAAGGTCATTGGTATACAATCAATGGTTTAATTTTTTATCGCCCTACAAGAAATGGATCTTACAAATATTAACAAGGACCGCAAGCAAAGAAGAAAATCTTCACTCGACCTGGGAACAATGGTGTATGGAAAAGTACCGCCACAGGCAAAGGACCTGGAAGAAGCAGTATTGGGTGCCATTATGCTGGAGAAAAGTGCTTTTGATACGGTAGTGGAAATACTGAAACCAGAATGTTTTTATGTCGAGGCGCACCAGCGGATCTTCCGGTCTATGCAGAGTCTCTCCAACAAAAGCCAGCCCATAGATATCCTGACTGTGGCCGAGGAGCTGCGTTTCAAGGAAGAGCTTGAAATGGTGGGAGGCCCTTATTATGTTACCAAGCTTACCAACGCAGTTGTTTCGTCGGCTAATATTGAAGCCCATGCGAGGATCATCCTGCAAAAATTCATCCAGCGTGAACTGATCCGTATCAGCGGCGAGATCATCGGTGATGCCTACGAGGATTCAACAGATGTGTTTGATCTGCTGGATGATGCTGAAAGCAAATTATTCGAGATCACGAACAATCACCTCCGGAAAAATTTTGATACGATCGACTCGGTACTCGTAAAGACCATTCAGCGGATCGAAGATCTCCGGCATAAGAATGAGGATGTAACAGGGGTACCAAGCGGCTTTCCTTCGCTGGACCGGGTTACCTATGGCTGGCAGAATACAGACCTTATCATCCTGGCGGCAAGACCCGCGGTTGGTAAAACAGCTTTTGCCCTTAACCTGGCCCGTAACGCGGTAATGCATCCCGGTAAACCAACACCGGTAGCTTTATTCTCATTGGAAATGAGTGCAGGTCAGCTGGTCCAAAGGATCCTGGCAGCGGAAAGCGAGATCTGGCTGGAGAAGATCGCCCGCGGAAAACTCGAAGAGCACGAGATGAAGCAACTCTATGCAAGAGGTATTCAACGGCTTGCGCAAGCGCCTTTATACATTGACGATACACCTGCGCTGAACATTTTTGAACTCAGGGCGAAGTGCCGTCGTTTAAAGAACAAGCATAATATCGGTCTTATTATTATTGATTACCTGCAATTGATGAGCGGTACCAGTGAGAACAGGAACAGTAACCGGGAACAGGAGATCAGTAATATATCCCGTAACCTGAAAGCGCTGGCCAAAGAACTGAGTGTGCCCATCATTGCTTTATCACAGTTAAGCCGTGCCGTGGAAACCCGGAGTGCCGGAAAAGACGGGAACAAAATGCCACAATTGAGTGACCTCCGTGAATCAGGAGCCATCGAGCAGGATGCAGACATGGTGATGTTCCTTTACCGCCCCGAATATTATGATATTACACAAAATGAGAATGGAGAGAATAACCGGGGAGAAACGATCGTGAGGATCGCAAAACACCGTAACGGTTCCCTTGAAACGATCAAACTGCGGGCATTGCTCCATATCCAGAAATTCACCGAAGATGACGGTACCGGCTTTGGCGGTGCAAATCTTCCCGGCAACTGGAAACCGGTCAGTGATGCTGGCGGCGATGGAGGAGCAAGGGTATTTGTGCAGACGGGCAGTAAAATGAATGACCTCCCGCCGGATGATGATGGCGAAACTCCTTTTTAACCCTGATAAAAAAGAAAAGAATTTAAGTCCAATGATAGTTGGACTTTTTTATTTTTATACGATGGCGCTCCCTTTTTTTTATATTCCTGGATTTGATACAGGACAAAAAGAAATCATGCTGGATGACGAAACATCCCGCCATGTGGTCCAGGTGCTCCGGATGAAAACGGGAGAAGAATTAAACCTGACTGACGGGAAGGGTAATTTGATCACCTGTTCCATCGCTGATAATAATAAAAAACATTGTACGGTAGAGGTAAGAGGAGTAAGATACAGGGAACAAGGAACAAGGAAGGTCTCTATTGCAATTTCCCTGCTGAAAAATACCAATCGTTTTGAATGGTTTTTAGAGAAAGCCACGGAGATCGGTGTCCGGGAGATAATACCGCTGATCTGTAAAAGGACGGAGAAAGAAAAATTCCGGGTTGACAGGCTGAAAGGAATCTGCGTCAGTGCCATGCTGCAATCACAGCAAACATGGCTGCCTGTTTTGCTGGAGCCGGTTCCATTTGAAGAGTTGATGAGGAGAAAATTTGATGATTGTAGAAAATTTATTGCTCATTGTATTGAAAACGAAAAAAAAGAACTGGGTTATGAGCAAATCGGCATATCTGCAAATCGCATGGTATGCATAGGTCCGGAAGGTGATTTTACCCGGGAGGAAATACAGCTGGCATTGCAAAAGGGATTTGACGCTGTAAGCCTCGGCAATACAAGGTTAAGGACAGAAACTGCGGGAGTGGTGGCGGCCACCCTGTTGCAATTGATTGCCTGACGGGCAGGTTTCACTTAGCCTGGTCGGAATCACTTTGTTCCTCTTTTTCCAGGAAAGGTTCATTTAGTTTGACCAGGCGGGCTCTTTTTCTTCTTGCCCTGCTCATCATGGTCATGTTAAGCATCTCAACGACAAAGGAAAAAGCCATTCCGAAATAAATATAGTTCTTGAGGTGGAGCTGGTGGGCTGCCTGGCTGTCCCATCCTTCGATGATGAGGCTGATACCGATCATTACCAAAAAAGAAAGTGCCAGCATTTTCAGGGTAGGGTGTTTATGGATAAAGCCGGAAATCTTTGGACTGAACATAAACATGATGATCATGGCGATTATGACCGCGGCGATCATTATTTCCACATGTTTGGCTGTTCCACCTGCTGTAATAATACTGTCAAAAGAAAAAACTGCGTCGATCAGTACGATCTGGCCGATGGCCTGGCCAAATCCCAACGGTTTTTTATCCCGCTGCGCTTCATTGGGGTCTTCTCCCTCCAGTTTGTGGTGTATTTCCATCACCGATTTATAGATCAGGAAAAGTCCACCTCCAAGCATAACAATACTGGCAAGGTCAAAGCCTTTACCAGCCAGGGTAAATACCGCTTTCCCCTTCTGTGAAAGCAACCATCCAAGACCCATCAATAAGATACTCCGCATGAGTATACCGGTGATCATCCATAATTGTCTTGCTTTTTTTTGTTCCTTATCTCCTTTTAGCCGGTTAAGGATGATACTGACGAAGATCACATTGTCAATACCCAATACGATCTCGAGGACAACGAGGATAAAAAAACTGATAATGCTTTCACTTGTAAACAGGTATTCCATTACGCTTCTTTACTTATAATGATTTACAGATCTTTTTTACAATCCCGGGACCTTCGTAGATGAAACCTGTCCATACCTGGACAAGTGATGCCCCTGCCGATAGTTTTTCTTTTGCATCTGCTGTTGTAAAAATACCACCCGATGCGATAACAGGGATCTTTCCTCCCGCTTTATGGGAAATATAGCTTACCAATTCCGTACTTCTTGTTTTCAGGGGGAGACCACTCAGACCGCCGGCGCCAATAGCCGTGAGCCGCGAATCCCGGGCCGTCAATCCCCCGCGGCTGGTCGTGGTGTTTGTTGCTACCAGTCCATCCAATTTTATTTCCAGGGCAAGGTCGATTACGTCATCTACCTGTTCTGTTGTGAGATCCGGGGCGATCTTCAGGAGCAATGGTTTAGGTTGGAGTTGTAGTTGATTGATAGTTTGTAAATGAGAAAGAATCTTTCGCAACGACTCTTTTTCCTGCAATTCTCTTAAGCCCGGCGTATTCGGCGAACTGACATTTACAACAAAATAATCCACGTAAGGATGCAGTTCCCTGAAACAGGTTTCATAATCCTTCCAGGCTTCTTCATTGGGAGTGATCTTATTCTTGCCGATGTTACCCCCGATGATGAGCCTTGAGCCTTGAGCCTTGAGCCTTGAGCCTTGAGCCGTGAGTTGTGATTCTTTCCATTTTCTTAATCTTTCGGCAATAACCTTCACGCCATCATTATTAAAACCCATCCGGTTGATCAGCGCTTTATCTTTTTGAAGACGGAACAACCGGGGCTTATCGTTTCCCGCCTGCGGGAGCGGGGTAACAGTCCCGATTTCTACAAATCCAAAACCAAGGCATTCGAGCTCCTGCAGGTATTTTGCATTCTTATCAAAACCTGCTCCAAGTCCTACGGGATTTGAGAATTCATTATTGAAAATTGAATAGGGAACATTTCCTTTCGGTTTATATATCCGTGTAATGATTCGCTTAAACCCAATACGGGTCAGTATTTTCAGGCTATTCATCGAAAAATAATGTACCCATTCGGGGGGGAAACAGAAAAGAAAGCTGCGAAGTATCCTGTACATATCTGGTACGAAGATAATTGAACTTTTATGCCCGTTTTTGGTTGATAAAGCTGGACGCTTTACTTTTGGTATAGAAAGTTGCATAAACAACCAAGTGGGTTTTTGGTATATAGTTTATTGTTTATCGTTAGGAGACCCTCGGAACAGTAAACACACTTCAACGTTGAACAACTATAAACCAAAAACAATAAACTATAAACTATTAATATGCAGGAAGCTTATATAATTGCCGGTTACCGTAGCGCTGTTGGGAAAGCCAAACGGGGTGGATTTCGTTTTTACCGGCCCGACGACCTTGCCATCGATGTGATTAAAGGATTGATGGCTTCTGTGCCGCAACTGGAAGCAAAGCGGGTAGATGATGTGATCGTGGGCAACGCCGTGCCGGAAGCAGAACAGGGTTTACAGGTAGGAAGGATCATTGCTGCCCGTGCGCTGGGATTCGATACACCTGGACTGACGGTAAACCGCTACTGCGCATCCGGTCTTGAAACAATCGCCATGGCCACGGCCAAGATCAGGTCCGGAATGGCGGAATGTATTATTGCAGGAGGCACGGAAAGTATGAGTCTTGTGCCAACAGCCGGATGGAAAACTGTTCCCGCTTATTCTATAGCCAAAGAAGATCCCGATTATTACCTGAGTATGGGGCTTACGGCTGAAGCCGTGGCAAAAGATTATAAGATCAGTCGAGAAGCACAGGATGAATTCTCGTATAACTCGCACCAGAAAGCCATTAACGCGATCAAGCAGGGCTATTTTAAATCTGGCATTCTTGCCGTGAACGTGGAAGAAGTATACCTTGATGCAAAGGGCAAAAAGCAAAAAAGAACAAATGTGGTGGATACGGATGAAGGACCGAGAGCAGATACTTCTATCGAAGCCCTGGCAAAACTGAAACCGGCTTTTGCGGCAGGAGGGGTGGTTACTGCCGGTAACTCTTCCCAAACGTCTGATGGGGCCGCCTTTGTTATTGTAATGGGGGAGAAGATGATGAATGAACTCGGATTAAAACCGATCGGCAGGCTGGTTAACTGCGCCGTAGCAGGAGTACACCCGCGGATCATGGGTATCGGTCCCGTAGCTGCTATACCTAAAGTGCTGAAACAATCGGGTATGAATCTTTCCCAGATCGACCTGGTCGAATTAAATGAGGCTTTTGCATCCCAGGCATTAGCCGTAATCCGGGAAGCCGGTCTTGATCCTGCAAAAGTAAATATCAACGGGGGGGCCATTGCCCTGGGTCATCCCCTTGGATGCACGGGTTGTAAACTGACGATCCAGAACCTGAACGATATGAAGCGGCTGAACAAGAAATATGGAATGGTCACCGCCTGTGTTGGTGGCGGGCAGGGTATCGCAGGTATTATTGAGAACTTATAAACTACTTATAACCCTCGTATTCAGCCGGTCCATCGTGGCCGGTTTTTTTATACTAAGTTTTTAACCAAAGAGCTTTCGGGAAGAGTTTAAACGAAACTGTAACTTTAAGGTCAGTATTACCTGCAGAACCAAAATCATAGCTATGGACAGAAGAGACTTCCTGACTGCCAAACGCAGCAAAAGGGATAAAGTGCCTGCACCTTCCCGTCATATTACTTCAGGGCTGAATCCTTATGCAGGTCCCTGGACCGAGAACGAGATCATTCATTTATTAAAACGCACCATGTTCGGCGCGGCAAAAGCCGATGTCGATTATTTCAGGACCCGCACGGTGAGCCAGGCCGTGGATGAATTATTGAATCCTGTAGTGGCACAGCCGCCGCCTCCAGTAAAAGAATATACTACTTCCACGCAACCGGGCACTCCCGATGCTAATATTGCCCAGGGAACTACCTGGATCAATGATATCAATAATGACGGCACTGTACAGTCACAACGTATTGCTTCTTATAAAAAATGGTGGACCGGCGTTCTTATCAACCAGGACAGGAGTATCCGTGAAAAAATGCTCCTCTTCTGGGTCGATCATTTTGGAAATGAAGCTTCAGATGTAGGTTGGGGAAACTGGAGTTATATGCAGCATAACCTGTTACGCCAGCATGTTCTTGGCAATTTTAAGCAAATGGCGGATGCCGTTACGAAAGATCTTTCCATGCTCCGCTACCTCAATGGTTACCTCAATATTGCAACAGCCCCGGATGAGAATTATGCCCGGGAGCTCATGGAATTATTTACGATCGGGAAAGGGCAGGGTTCTCAATACACGGAAAATGATGTTAAGGAAGCCGCCAAAGTACTGACAGGCTGGCAAATCAATGCAACAAACTATACCAGCACTTTTAATGCAGCAAGACATTCCACTGTCAATAAAACATTCTCTGCTTTTTTTAATAACACTACTATTACTGGGAGGACCGGTGTTACGGCCGGCCAGTTGGAACTGACTGATCTTCTCAACATGATCTTTGCTACCCAGGAAGCCGCGAAATTCCTCTGCCGCAAATTATACCGCTTTTTTATTTATTATGCTATTGATGCAACAACGGAGACCAATGTGATAGTGCCGCTGGCAACGATCTTCCGCAACAGTAACTATGATATTAAAACTGTCCTGTCTGCATTATTTAAGAGCGAGCATTTCTTTGATGTGCTTAACCAGGGCTGTTATATAAAAAGCCCCGCGGATCATATTATTGGCTCCCTGCGGGAAATGAATGCGGTTTTTCCCCCGCCCGCTGATTGGAATACCAATTATGGAATGTGGAATTTCTTTTATGCCAATATGGTGGTTACAGGCCAGAACATGCATGACCCGCCCAATGTATCCGGGCACCCGGCCTATTACCAGGAACCTGCTTTCCACGAGATATGGATCAATTCGGATTCTCTTCCTAAAAGGAACCAGTACACCGATACAATGGTGAATACAGGATATACCAGGAATAATATCCGGGTGATCTTTAACCTGGTTGCCTATGTTCAGCAATTTAGTAACCCCGGGAATCCAAACGACCTGATTGATGACGCATTGAGATTTGTTTTCCGTATCCCCTTGTCGTATGAATCAAAGAAAGCGATTAAAATACAGATCCTGCTGAGCAACCAGCTTTATGATTATTACTGGACAAATGCCTGGATGGCCTATATCTCCAGCCCGACTACTGCCAATTTCAATATTGTCAATAACCGGCTAAAATCGTTGTTCCAGTATTTCTTTAACCTGTCAGAATACCAGTTGACCTAAGGTCTTTTTCATCTTAATCAGTAAAAATGAAAAGAAGAGAATTTCTACAAAAAGGTTTACCAGCGGCCACCCTGCTGCCTGCATTGATAAACGGCTATTCTGTAAAAGCCTTTGCGGCAGATTCCCCGCTTGTACAGGCTCTCATGCAGGGGATAACCGAAACCGATCATGTGCTCGTCATCATTCAACTGGCCGGGGGAAACGATGGACTGAACATGGTGATCCCGGTTTCCACCTATTCTAATTATTTTAATGCCAGGAGTAATGTAGCGATCCCGCAAAACAGGATATTATCATTAGCAGGGAGCAGTATAACCGGGTTACATCCTGCCATGACAGGCATGCAGAATATTTTCAACAACGGGAATATGAAAGTTATCCAGGCTGTGGGTTACCCGCAACCCAGTTTCTCCCATTTCCGGGCGACAGATATCTGGATGAGTGGCTCCAACAGTGACCAGGAGGTATTCAGCGGATGGGCAGGACGTTACCTGAATTACGAATATCCCAATTTCCCGAACGGTTATCCCAATTCTTCTATGACGGATCCCCTCGCCATACAGATCGGATCTACCACGACCTTAACGACACAGGGCCCCGTTGTAAATATGGGGATGAGTATCACCAGCGCGACATCCTTTTACAATCTTGTTTCAGGAACTACCGACCCTGTCCCTGCTACACCGGCAGGTAAAGAATTGAAATATATCCGGCTGGTGAACCAGCAAACACAAAAATATTCCACGGTTATCCGCAATGCCGCCAATGCGGTAACCCAACAAATTACTTACCCTGCAAACAACAGCCTTGCCGACCAGTTGAAAATTGTTGCGAGGCTGATCAAAGGGGGGTTAAAGACGCGAATATACATGGTAAGCTTTGGGGGCTTTGATACCCATTCGGTACAAGTAAATGCTGCTGATACCACGACGGGTGCGCATGCCACTTTATTACAGAGAGTGTCAGATGCCTGTAAGGCTTTCCAGGATGACCTTCAGTTCTTACAAGTCCAGGACAGGGTGATCGGGATGACCTATAGCGAATTTGGACGCCGGATCAAATCGAACTCAAGTACAGGTACGGATCATGGTGCGGCAGCGCCCATGTTTCTTTTTGGAAGTAAAGTAGCTACTGGTGTGCTTGGTAATAACCCCGATATTCCCGTAAATGCATCCGTAAACGATAATGTACCGATGCAGTATGACTTCAGGAGCATCTATTCAACGATACTGGAAAAATGGTTTTGCCTGGATAAAACGATCGTGGATGGATTGTATCCGCCAAATATCAATTCCCAATTGCAGTCCCTGCCGTTGTTTAAAAGTAATATCAGTTGCTCCGCTTCTACGCCACCACCGCCTGATCCTGCTGAAGACAGCCTGATAACCAATTATCCCAATCCATTTACAGATAGTACTAAGATCAGTTTCCGGACTGCAGGCGGACATACACTGATCCAGGTTATTGACACACTGGGAAGGGTCATCCGGACATTACTGGAAAAAGATTATACAGGTGCTACCACAGACAGTATTACGTTCAACGCGGAAGGTTTGCCCACCGGTATCTATTATGCCCGTTTGCAAAATGGGGTGACGCAGAAAGTAAGACCTATGATGAAAGTGAGACCCTGAGGTAAATAAGAAATAAACAATAAGGAATAACGAATAAGGAGGTGCATCTTCATACTTCCTTGTTTGTTATTTTTTGTTTCTTATTCCTTATTTATTAATCCGACTGCCGGTGACCCGCATTTACCCAATCAGTAATCTTTTGTTTGTCAACATTCGTCAGCGGGGAATTGGGCGCAGCGGGCATTTGCGATGGGATATTATCAACTGCCCGGGCCTTGATCCTGTCCCAGCTACTGATGATATTATTATCCGTATCAAAATTCTTTCCCCCGTCGATCCCCCCGTTCCGATGACAGGGACCACAATAGCCGATAATAATCTCTTTTACCAAATTGTATTTAGGGCCATAATTAAGGATCGTTACCTGAGTCGTGTCGGTGCATCCCTTTTGATTTTTAACCGTAATAATATAATTACCGGGAGCGAGATCAGTGAAATACCATGAGGCCTGGTAGCTGCCGTTGTTCAGTTTATAGGAGATCGTATCTCCCCTCGGTTCGAGAACTGTAAGGGTGCCATTGCCAGAACTGCCAACTGATTCTGTTTTGGTTACCTGGATAGTATAATTGATCCCGGTGCAGGGATCTGTATACGTTCTGTCCTTTTTATTGCAGGAAACGGCCAAAAGAAATAGCAGGAAAACAAGACCCGGGAATTTGTAATTCAGGTATATATGTGTAACGGGCATTGGCTAATTTAATAATATTTGGGATACCACCGAACTGGGATTTGCCGGAAGTCTGGTTCATAAGACCTGTTTTCACAGGTTAGGATTAATCTTTCAAAAATGAAGCAATGTTGCATTCGTTAAAAAGAGCTACTTTTACCGGGTGAAGCTCCTTTCTCCTATAATCGGTAAAAAGATTATTGCAGGCTTATTGCTTGCATTGTTTGTTTTTATCCATGCAGAAAAGGTTTTTCATATCCACGAAAAAAATGCTGTTGCTTCCTGTCATGAAGGCATTGCCCTGCAATCCAATAGTAACAGCTGTTCCATTTGCGACTTCCAGCTTTCGAAAGATTCGGAACTGCCGCTGGTAGCTGCCATCACTGTTTCTTTTACATTTTTACAGAACAAACCTGTATTCTTTTCTTCTTCCTGCAGCTACGGATCTGCCGCGAACCTTCCCGGCAGAGGTCCCCCTGTAATCTGATTAATTCAATTGCCCGACTTTCTTTCTCCAGGTAATTTTCTTTTTAAGATTACTAAACTTATTTCATGAAATTAATCCAGGTTTCAAAATTTATCCTTGTATTGGCTTTATGCTTTTTGGTCAATATATGTTCAGCGCAGGTGCCAGCGGACAGTACCGCGAAGGATTCCCTTTTACTAAAGCAAATTGAGGAACAGATGCAAGCCCAGCCTCCTGCACCACAACAAACAAGATCCACGCTTTCCTTTAACCCTGATATCGGAGTGATCGGCGATTTCAGGGGATCATATACCAGTAGAGGCCCAAAGAATATTGATGCATGGCTCAACGAAACAGAAATTTCTTTACAGGCCGTGGTGGATCCTTATGCAAGAGCTGATTTCTTTATCTCCTTTGGAAGGGATCCCGAAACCGGTAAGTATGGAGTAGCAGTAGAAGAAGGTTATCTCACTACGCTGTCACTCCCCGCACGCCTGCAGTTAAAAGTCGGGAAATTCAAACAGGCTGTCGGAAGAATTAACCCCGTACACGGACATGCATTACCCTTTATCGATATGCCCAATGCATACGTAAATTATTTTGGCGAAGAAGGTCTGAATGATGAAGGTGTTTCCCTTAGCTGGTTATTACCTACCAAAAAAGTTTACCAGGAACTCATTTTCCAGGCTACTTCAGGGTTTTCTGAAACACCTTCCTTTACAAGAAGCAGCGGGAACCGGTTTGTATACCTTGGTCACCTGAAGAATTTTTTTACGCTTAATGATAATGCCACTTTTGAATTAGGCATCACCGGCATCTCCGGTCCCAATGATTCTGCGAGGGTAACCAATATTGCTGCGGCCGACCTGACTTACAAGTGGAAGCCTGTCCAGATGAATACCTACAGGTCGCTGACCTGGCAAAGTGAATTCTATTTCAGTAAGGTCAACCAGACTCCCAGCCGATCAGTAAGTTCTTTCGGCCTGTATTCCTTTATCCAGTACCAGCTGGCGAAGAGATGGTTCCTGACGGGACGGTATGACTATGCACAGAAACCTTTTGATAATAAACTTATTGAACAGGCCTATTCACTCACGGGGGGCTGGTATGCTACGGAGTTTTCAAAGATTGAACTGGAAGGAAAAACCACCCGTGATAATATCCAGCCAAGGTATTATGAAGCCTGGCTGCGCTGGATATTCGTTATTGGTGCTCATGGGGCGCACCAGTATTAAGACATATTAAAATTATAAAAAATAAAACACGATTATGACAAAGAGATTTAATTTAATGATAATACTGCTGTGTGTTTTTTCCATAAGCAGGGCTGGTACTATTAGAGTTGTTACCACCACCACCGATACAAAAAGTATTACTGAACTGATAGGAGGTAATAAAGTGTCCGTATCCTCCATTGCAACCGGTTACCAAAATCCTCACTTCGTGGACCCTAAGCCCAGCTATATTATCAGCCTGACAAAAGCTGATATGTTTGTAACAGTGGGACTTGATCTTGAAACAGGCTGGTCACCGCAATTGCTTTCGAGTTCAAGAAATAATAAGATCCAGAAAGGAGCCCAGGGATATGTCGATGCTTCTGCAGGAGTTAATTTATTACAGGTTCCCAGTTCTGCTAACAGGGCAGAAGGCGATATTCATATTTACGGCAATCCTCACTATTGGCTGGACCCGCTGAACGGTAAGATCATCGCAAGGAATATCGCAAACGGGCTGGAGCGGGTAGATCCATCCAATAAAGCATTTTATGAAGCAAATTTGCAGGCTTTCTTTATTAAGATCGATGCCAAAATGAAAGAGTGGCAGGCAAGAATGGCCGCGTTTAAAGGAGCAAAGATCATCGCTTATCATAATGAGTGGGTTTATTTTGAAACAAGATTTGGTTTGCAGATTGTTGACTTTATGGAACCCAAGCCGGGCATCCCTCCGTCCCCTTCGCAACTCGTAAAGGTGATCAAGGAAGTAAAAGCCAATAATATAAAAGTGATCATTTCCTCCCCTTACTTCAGCACTTCTTCCTCGGATGTGGTGGCCAAACAAACCGGTGTAAAGGAACTGACACTGGCGACTTCAGTTGGAGGTTTTGATGCGATCAAGACTTATTTCGACCTGTTCGATTATAATATCAGCCAGTTGACGGCAACACTTAAATAAACCGGTACTTAAAAAAGAGAAATTATGTTTGAAATGTTTCAATTGCCCTTTATGGTGCAAGCTTTCGCGGCGGCGGTTATCACAGGAATCCTGTTATCTTATCTCGGCGTGCATGTGGTCGGGAGAGGGATTGTGTTTGTAGACCTTGCCCTGGGCCAGATTTCTTCCCTGGGTGTTGCTTTTGCCGCTTTTATCGGTACGGGTATGACATCTATACCGCTTATTTTTACCCTGGTGGGAGCGTTGTTAATGTCGTTTATCAATATCCGCGACAAACGATTGAAGCAGGAAGCTATTATCGGGATCCTTTATGCTTTTGCATCGGCACTTACCGTATTGCTGATCTCCAAAACCCCGCATGGTGATTCGGATATCCAGGAAGTATTATTTGGAAACATCTTATCGGTCAGCTGGGAAAAAATAGAACTCATCAGTATCGTATTCGGAGCCATTGCTTTCTTGCAGGCCATTTTTTTCAGGAAATTTTTCTCTCTCACCAAGTCTTTTGAGAACGGTGAAAATCACCTCGTAGGGATCTTTAATATCTGGAACTTCTTATTTTATATTTCCATCGGGCTGGCGATTGTATTTGCAGTAAAGATCAACGGCGTAATACCCGTATTTGCCTATCTTATCATCCCGGCTGTTTCAGCAATCATGCTGACAAAAAAGGATGTTTGGGTATTTATCATATCCTTTATTATCAGCGTAATCGCCAGTTTTTTGGGACTTAGTTTTTCTTTCCACTATGATTTTCCCGCAGGGTCATCTATTGTTGCTGTACTGGGTGGTATTTTTATACTGTGTTCTGTTTTCAGGATATTAAAAGGGCTGGCAAGTAAGAAATAATAGATAGGGGTAGGTGGGTTCTTATTTTTTGTATAGGCTATTGAACTATTTTAGCCAACTTTAAGTATGGAAATCACCTTTAATACACCTGCCCTGTTGTTCCCGGCTATCAGTCTTTTATTGCTGGCCTATACCAACCGGTTTCTTGCTTTAGCCAACCTGGTAAGGAAATTACACGATGAGTATAAGCGGGGAGGGGAGAATAAGATAATCGTGAAACAGATACACAGTCTCCGGTTGCGGCTTCGGCTGGTAAGGTATATGCAAACGCTGGGGATATTCAGTTTTCTTTGTTGTGTAATTTGTATGTACAGTATATACAGCGAATGGGCGGTAGTTTCCAGGTATGTTTTTGCTACCAGTCTTTTAAGCCTTCTTATCTCCCTGGTAATTTCATTGATCGAGATAACACAAAGTACCAAAGCACTGGAGCTGGAACTGGGCGATATCGAGGAGCTACAGGGAGGAATATTTTCCAATCTCTGGCCGGGTGGGGGAGAAAAAAAAGAAACTTAGATTTACAGTCATGAAACAAAGAACCACTCTTTTATTTGCCGGGATATTATTGCTGCTGGTCGCGGCCTGTTCAAAAGGAGGCGCACCGGCAGATGATGGAAGCAACGGCGGCGGAGGGAGTTATAATCCCATTGACACAACAGCACCGGTGCTCGATATTTATACTCCTACGGCCAACCAGGTTTTTGTGAATGGCGCTGTGATCAATGTCTCAGGACGTATAGCCGATGATTATGGCTTGTACCGGGGAACTATCCGGATCGTGAATGATGCTAACGGTTCAGTCATGAAAGAACAGCAGTACGAGATACATGGAGTGCTCTCTTATAATTTCAGCATTAATTATACAGCTGCGGTAACGGTAGCTTCAGATTATACGGTATCGATCAGTTTCGAGGACCATGGACTGCACGCGGTAGCAAAAACGGTGAAAATAAAAGTAAATCCCTGACCTTATAATCCCCGGATCATTTTCATCACTTTCAGCCAGCTGCCGCCATTATACACTTCTTTTAATCCCTTTGTTTTCATGACCTGGACCGCCTGGCTGCTCCTGGCGCCGGAAGCGCAACAGAAGATCACCGGGGTTTGCATTTCTTTTATCCTGGCGGCATTCAGGGCAATGCGATCCAGTGGGATATTGATTGAATCACTCACATGTCCCTGGTCAAATTCATTGGGCGTACGCACGTCAATGACCATAGCCCCTTTTTTTAAAGCTTCCCTGATCCTGCTACCGCCAAAAAGTTCCGATAAGAAACTCATCAATTTTTTATTTCGAGTGTTTTCCAGAGCATCTCAAATATTTCCATATCCTTCTTGTCATCCGGGGTGACCATCATTTCCACGATCAGTATCCCGCCTTTTTTAATCTTTGTTGCGTACACGGCAAAAATATCAGTTTCATCGTCCAGCACGAGGGTGGATTTTTTCCCGGCAGCGAACTGCCCCGAGCCGAGTCTTTTTTCGACGTTTACTTTGGTTTCCTTGTAACCTGCATCTTTGCTTTCACCAGTGATCTCGTCCAGCATCAGGTCCACCATGTTTTCAGGGTTAACAGACTTGTATTTCTGGATGATGAATCCATTCCCGCTACCGCTTATACATAATACCTGTTCTATATTGTCAATCTGTTTTTTACTCACGGTGAGATTACCGGGGTATTGAAACGTGATGGTCTCGTCCGAATAGGTCATCACTTCCTTTTGTTTTAGCCTGATGTTGAGCGACCTGCCATCCTTTGTTTTTAAGATGGTCGCCTCATCTAATGAAAGTGAAACCGTATCGCCATTGACCTCGAGAATATAGTTCTTCCCTGTTTGTGCGTGGGCATGTATTGAAAAAAAAAGGGCCAGCAAAGAAATTATTGATCTCATGTTTTTGTTGGTGTTATTAAAAATAGTTACACAAGCGCGAGTTTGTTTTTTCTTTCACCGATTTGCTGGCGCCACATCGCATAATACAACCCTTTTTCTTCCAGTAATTTATCATGCCCCCCTGTTTCTACCACATCTCCTTTCTCAAGAACATAGATCCGGTCAGCGTGCATGATAGTGCTCAGCCGGTGTGCGATAAGTATAGTGACCTGCATTCCTTCGCGGGAAATTTCCCGGATAGTATCCGTAATCTCTTCTTCTGTCAGGGAGTCAAGGGCGGAAGTGGCTTCGTCAAAGAGCAGGAGTTTGGGTTTGCGTAATAAAGCCCGTGCGATAGAGAGACGTTGTTTTTCTCCACCGGATAATTTTAGCCCACCCTCGCCGATCATGGTTTCAAGACCTTTCTCCGCCCTTACCAGCAGGGTATTAGCGGAAGCCTTGGTCAATACATCTACAAGTTCCTCATCGGTTGCTTCGGGGTTGACAAAAAGCAGGTTCTCTTTAATAGTGCCTGAAAATAATTGTGTGTCCTGGGTTACAAAACCGATCTGGTTACGCAGGTCATCAAAATCAATATTATTCTCATCCATCCCATTGTAAAGAATGCGTCCTTCCTGCGGGCGGTACAGGCCTACCAGTAATTTCATCAGGGTGGTCTTACCCGAACCGGAAGGTCCGACAAAAGCGATCGTCTCACCGGTTTTCACCTTGAAGCTGATATCGTTGATAGCCCTGTGCTGTGCGGTCTGGTGTTTAAAGCCTACATGATCAAATTCCAGTGTCTGGATCTGTCCCAGGTGTTTGGGATTGGCAGCCTGGGGCTCTGGTGCTTTTTTCATCAGGTTGTCAAAGTTTTCCAGGGATGCCTGGGCTTCGCGGTAGGTCAGGATGATATTACCAATTTCCTGTAAAGGACCAAACACGAAAAACGAAAAGATCTGCATCGTCACGATCTGGCCTGCACCCATTTTACCCTGGTAAATAAATACCATTAACAGGAACAGGATCACCTGGCGTAGCGTGTTAACAAAAGTTCCCTGGACAAAACTGATACTGCGGATACGTTTTACCTTGGTTAGTTCCAGCCCGAGTATCTTAAATGTATTCTTATTTAAGCGGGATACCTCTTGTTGGGTAAGCCCGAGGCTTTTTACGAGTTCAATATTGCGGAGTGATTCCGTGGTGGCTCCCGCCAGGGCCGTGGTCTGGCCAACTATCTTTTTCTGTATCGTCTTTACTTTTTTACTGAGCAGGTTCGAAATAATAGTCAGCATGAAAATACCCCCGAAATAAACAAGCGGGAGGCTCCAGTGAATGGTGGTGGCATAGACCGCAACAAAGACAATTCCTACGATCACCGGGAAAAGGACATTGATAAAAGAGGCTACGAATTTTTCAGTATCCATCCGGACTTTCTGTAATACACTCAGGGTCTCCCCGCTTCTTGCATCTTCAAATTCCTGGTAGGGGAGTTTCATCGCATGCTGCAGACCCTGCGTAAAAATGGTAGCGCCGAATTTCTGTGTGATCAGGCTGAGAAAATAATCCTGGAAAGCTTTAGCGATACGGCTGATCATAGCGACAGAAATCGAAGCGATCAGTAACCAGACTATCCCGTAAATAACCTTGTTCTGTTGTGTTTTTTCGATGGCTCCTTTTGCCGCCATCTTTACCCCTGGCTCCACATATGACCTGTTGGTAAACAGGAATTCTGACCATTCCAGGGGCTTTACTTTCTGGTGGTAACTACCCAGGTCTACCAGCTTTCCAAAAATGATGGGGTCGATAAGGGAAAAGCCAATATTGATAGCGGCTAAAAGCAGGACCAGCACCACCAGCCATTTATAGGGCTTTAAATAACGTATCAGGATCTTCATACTAGCAATTAAGAATTGAAAAACTGACTGAGCAAAAATCGCAGCAGCAATTGAAACGGCAACAATGGCACAGTTTTTTTGTCAGAAATGACACCGAATATACGAATCTCAGGATTTTTTACGGTTAAGCCGATCCCCCGAAACGCCTTTACGGCATGTTATAACTATTTATGAGGGTTTTTGTTCTGATCCTATCTTTACCTTATGGAAAGACCGCTGGTTTCAGTAGTGCTTTGCACGCATAACGGGGCAAAATTTGTAGCTGAACAGGTCGATTCTATTTTACGGCAAACCTACCGGCCCCTTGAGTTGGTTATCTCGGACGATGCCTCCACAGACAATACAAGAGTAATCCTGGAAAACTACCGGGGAAACCCGGAAATCCGCATTTTTTACCAGGAAAAGAATGGAGGCCTTACTGCCAATTTTGCCTTCGCCGCAGCACAGGCCAGGGGACAACTAATCGCTTTTTCAGACCAGGATGATATATGGCTGGAGAATAAGATCGAACGACTGGCTGCAGCTATCGGCAGTTACCCGCTTGTCTACAGTAATTCCCTGCTGGTGGACGAAAGCGGGGAGAGTATGAACAAAAAGTTGTCTGATCTGAAAAGAATGTACAGCGGGGAGGACAGCCGCGGGTATATTTTATACAGTTGTGTCTGGGGACATGGTATGCTGATCACCCGGCAATTACTGGAGAAATGCCTGCCTATGCCGGCAGGTGTGCACCATGATATATGGATCGTCTACCAGGCTTTCCAGCAGGGAGGCATTCATTACCTTGATGAAGTACTGACCCATTACCGCCAGCATCCTCATTCTACCAGCCAGACTCTCCCTGGAAAAGATCATGTTCACGTGAAGGAAGATCGTTTTGCTTTGTATAAGAAAAAACTACTCTGGATCCGGCTGATGCAGGAACATGAACGGGAACCTTTCCAGTCTTTTTACCGGCAATTGCTGAAATTATATGCTGCCAAAGAGAAGGGGAGTTATGTTTTCCCTCTTTTCAGGTTTATGCTGAAACATCGCTCAACGATTTTCCGGCTTTCTAAAAAAGGATTTGCCAGCCAGCTGGTAGAGATTATCAAACAGGCAAGGGGAGAGAAACAGGCTGGAAGTCGTTAGCTATTAGCTATTAGTTGTTAGCACGAATCATTTCTTTCTTAAATAAAATGCGGCCGTATCTCCATAATTCTTTGCATTGGCATCGGCCAGTATCTTTTTATATTCCCTGATCTTTTGTTTAGAAAAAGAACTGTTCTTTTTGTCGAGCATATGACTGCCCTTTGCATAGAGTGACATGCCGTTTTTGTATTGTTCACTGCACCAGATAAGATAATCAACCGTATCGTATTCCAGTTTCTCCAGTTCAAAACCGGCCTGTTCCGCCAGCAGTCGCATGCCTTTTTCCGACGGAATGAATAAATGCCGCGGAGCATCCAGCCCGGCCCAGTATTCTTTATACGTATTCCAGCCGTAGTTGCCCATGATCGGGATACGGACCAGCAGGTATTTATTATCATTCAATAAGTCATGGGCCTTCTTCATGGCTTCAAGCGGGTGCGCCATATGCTCCAGTGCATGGTGCATCATGATCACATCGAATTTACCGGTCATCTCCTCCATTTCCTTTTTCAGGATTTTTACTTCGCCGAAATCATGCTCTTCATTGATAAAAGGATCGATGCCAATAAGATTTGTAAAACCCATTTTGTAGAGTTTGCCCAGGAGCAAGCCACTCCCGCAACCCACATCCAGTATGGCGTCTGTCAATTGAGCTTTTGTGCCCAGCATCCAATCATAGAACTCGGGCAACTTATAACCAATAGAAAGGAGGGAGCCAGCAACTTTGTGCTGGCCATATAATAAATAACTGGCTTTGGCGGTTCTTAAATAACCCGGCTTCCTCAGTTCTTTTATCCCGGAGGTAAAAGAATAATAATCTTCATTAGGGTAGTACCGTGTGAAATCAGCCGGGGGGTCCAGCAGCTGCATCGAGCCACAACCGCTACATAGCTGGTAGGTGAATGTTTCTCCTAACCCGAGCTGCAGTTCTTTCAGCGTGATCAATTCATTTCCGGTTTCATTATGGCATATAAGACAGGGGGTTGACACGCTTGATCAATTTGGTAAAGGGCAAAATAAACGAAAAGCGGTTAGATGACGGGAAAATCCTTGCACTATATAACCCGCATCGCCTGGTTGATATGCCCGTGCTCATGGATAAAGGCTATAGAAAGTTTAACCACGGATTCCACAGATTAAAAGATGCACAGATTGCACGTATTACCTGTGTGATAATGGGTGCTGATGTCATGAGTGTCAATTATTCTCTTCTTACCCCGCCCAACCTTCCCTATCCAAACTCCTGTATTGTATCGCTTCGGCGAGATATTCGGGTTTGATATCGTTACTCTGCGCAAGATCGGCTATCGTACGCGATACTTTCAGGATACGGTCATAAGCTCTTGCCGATAAATTGAGTTTTTCCATGGCTGCTTTCAGCAAATTGGCTCCTGTGGTATCGATGATACAGATCTCTTTCAGCATTTTGCTGCTGATCTGGGCATTACAATAGATACCAGGGTTTTCTTTGTACCGCGCTTCCTGTAACTCTCTCGCCCGGATTACCCTGTCGCGGATAAGCGCTGAATTTTCCTGCAACCTGGCGGAAGTTAATTCACTGAATGGAACCGGCGTTACTTCCACGTGCAGATCGATCCGGTCAAGCAAGGGGCCCGATATCTTGTTCAGGTATTTCTGAACGGCACCCGGGGGACAGGTACATTCCCTGTCAGGATGATTATAGAAACCACAGGGGCAGGGGTTCATAGATGCGATAAGCATAAAACTGGCGGGGAAATCAACCGCAACTTTGGCCCTCGAGATCGTCACTCTTCTTTCTTCCATCGGCTGGCGCATCACTTCCAGCACGGTCCTTTTGAATTCCGGGAGTTCATCCAGGAATAAAACACCATTATGGGCCAGCGATATTTCTCCCGGCTGTGGAATACCCCCTCCTCCAACTAGTGCCACATCCGAGATGGTATGATGCGGTGAACGAAAGGGACGTTTAGATACCAGGGTTGAATTTTCCGGCAGTTTTCCGGCAACAGAATGGATCTTGGTAGTCTCCAGTGCTTCCTGCAAACTAAGAGGTGGAAGAATGGTTGGCAACCGCTTTGCAAGCATGGTCTTCCCTGCACCGGGCGGACCGATCAGGATGGCGTTATGACCACCAGCAGCAGCGATCTCCAGGGCTCTTTTGATATTCTCCTGACCTTTTACATCCACGAAATCAATCTCGAAATCATATTGTGAATGAAAGAATTCTTCTCTTGTATTAATGATGGTTGGTTCCAATCCTTTTTCATCCTGTTCAAAAAAGCCGATGACTTCTTTAATATGACTCACGCCAAAGACCCCAAGATTGTTTACCATACCGGCCTCCTTTGCATTCATTTTCGGCACTATCAAACCTTTGAATCCTTCTTTTCTTGCCTGTATCGCAATTGGTAAAGCTCCTTTAATCGAACGGATATCGCCGTTGAGAGCAAGTTCCCCCATGATGATATAATTACCCAAGGCTTCTTTGTTCTCCAGTTGTTCGGAAGCACCTAAAATGCCGAGTGCGATCGGGAGATCAAAAGCTGTTCCGATTTTTTTGATATCTGCGGGCGCCATATTCACCACCAGTTTGGTCCGGGGCACAAGGAAATTATTAGTCTTGAACGTGCTTTCTATCCGTTGCAGGCTTTCTTTTACCGCGTTGTCCGGAAGACCAACGATCATCATATCCTTCCCGGAATTGCTGATCCAGTTAACTTCGATCGTAATCGTGATGGCTTCCACACCATAGACGGCGCTGCCAAAAGTTTTTACCAACATGCAGGTAAGGTAACCGAAATGGGCCGCTGCAGATGGGTGTAAACAACGTCCTGTAATGTTTCTTTTCCGGGGGAACACCGCTAAAAAAATCATTTTACTTCTACCAGCTTTCCTTCAAACAACAGTGATGTGTTTGGGTCTGCCTTGACCTGGGATGGTTTCTTTGGAGCAGGCCAGGAGAAGCGTTGGGTTTTAGCATCGATCATCAGGGGCAATATCATTTTTTTATTCCCCACTATCAATTCAATTTCCAGCGGAAAATTAAAAACTATATCCTCCTGCTCTTGTTCAATATCGACCTGTATCTTTTTTGTACGCGGCAGCCATTTCCATTTTATTTTCAATTCCGGGTTGACCGGGCTATACAACCATTGGGTAAAAAATTGTTCCAGGTTTTTCCCGGATACTGACTCCACTATTTTTTGAAAATCCCTTGTGGCAGCGTTCTTCCCGGCATAAGTGGCATAATAAGTCCGTATGGCTTTATGAAAAACTGAATCACCCAATTGCCTGCGAAGCATGTGCAGGACCCATCCTCCTTTCTGGTAACTGTTCGCATTCAGCAATTGCATATAATCACTTGTGGTATCCACAACCGGGCGGTGGTTAAGCGATACAAATTCAATAACCTCCTGCTGCTCCTTTCGCATCCTTTTTTCCAGGCTATCCTTTCCATATTTTGTTTCAAGGAAAATATGAGTGAGATAGGTAGCGAAACCCTCGCTGAGCCAGAGATGCGCAAAACTTTTTTCCGTGGCCATATTCCCGAACCACTGGTGAACTATTTCGTGGGCCAGCAGGCTTTCCTGTTCTTTTTTTCCCGTTACGGAATTCTCAAAATAAAAAATGGCGCTGGCGTTCTCCATCCCGCCGAAGATGGTCTTTGATTGCACATTGGCTAATTTCCTGTAAGGATAGTCGCCGATATAGTTCATATAGAAGCCAAGGATATCTTTGGCAGGAGCGTAATCAGCAAAACCTTCTTTTTTATTTTCCGGGAATACCCAGCTGTAGACGGGTACATTATTTACTATGCCTGATTTATCTACGGAGAAATTGGCAACCCCGATTACCATTACTTTGGTGGGAAGCGGAACATCTTCTTTGTACCAGGTCATTTTCATGTTACCTGGCAGGCTTCTCTCTTCTAGTTGCAGGCCGTTGGAAATTACCTGGTAATGATCAGGGGCCGTGACAATAAATTCAACCGAAGCCTTATCGGCCGGATCATCTACACAGGGTATCCAGTTATGTGCCCGGTTCGGCCAGTTGTCCGAAAAAAAAGTGCGATGACCGTATTTGTTCTTCGAAATGATGAGCCCATCGGAGGGAATGCCATGATAACCGATAGCGATTGTTATTGTGTCGCCTTTGGTGGTAATTCGTTTATCATCCGGAGACACCAGGGAAAGTTGTACCTGTAATTTGTCTCCCTTTTGGTCTAATGTTAAAGGATGTGGAATAGTTCCGGGGCTCATATTTACGTCAGCTATCTGGTCAATCTTCATTCCATACCCTTTGTTATTCAATCCGGTGAGGTCAAATTCAAATGCATTCCCGGTCCTGATAAAAGTAATCTCTGCTCTACCGTAGATGGTATCATTCTTATCGTTCAACGAGATCTCGTACCGGTAGTGCAACACATCGACAGGTGTTTGTGACTTGGAGCAATAAGCTAAAGAAAGGGAAAGAAATAAAAGGGAAAAACGCATAGGCCAATTTTACAAAAGTTACAGGATTGTTTAAAAAGAAAAAATTAAAGCTGGAAAACCTGGTACATAGTAAAACATTGGATTTATATTTGGCTAAAGCCCATTCAGTTTTTAATAATTGCCACGGGCTTAAGCCCGTGGCAATTATAGCCCTCCAAACGGCTTAAGTCCGTGGCAATTATAGCCCTCCAAATGGCTTTAGCCCAACTGATTTGATTATAGTTTCTCCAGCATCTCCACCACTTTTTCCCTTTTCAGGATGACATAACCGATCCGATCGTTGCTGATCCCTTCTTTCAGCTGGTAGCTGAATTCCAGTTGCTCGTCATTTACATTGGTTTCAAAATACCGGAACGAGATATTCGGGTAATCCTTCAGTTCTTCACCGATCTCGTAGAGGTGAGTAGAAAGAATAAAAAGCGAGTTCTTCATTTTGATCAATCCCTTAATAACGGTCAGCGAACATTTCATGGCATCCTGCACATTGGTACCTTTGAACAATTCATCGATCAGTACCAGCCATTTTTTCCCGTTATTTATCTTTTCAATGGTATTCTTGATCCGCTGTACTTCGTTGAAGAAAAAACTTTCTCCTTTGGCGATATTGTCCACCACGTTGATATTACTTAACAAACCATCGAATAAGGTAAGTTTCATTTTTTGTGCGGGGACACCCATACCTATATGTGCCAGGAAAACGGCAGAGCCCAGCGATTTGATCAGCGTGCTTTTCCCGGCCATATTAGCACCCGTCAGGAAAAGAAAATTATGTTCCGGGTCCATCTGGAGATCATACGCTACGGGTTCCGGTAATAAAATATGGTAAAGACCCCTGGCATCCACCATCGGTGTTTGTTGTTCTGTGAATTCCGGGAAACTAAGTCCATAAGTCTTTACAGCCACCGCCATCGAATACCAGGCATCCAGCCGGCTAAAGATATCTATCAGGTCAAGTGTGCCGCCCCGGTAACGGCCACGGAGATGGTAGGCGAAATACAGATTCAGGCGGGTTGAAAATTTTTGGGAAGGTTCTGTTTCCGATAGTTTTTGTAACGGGCCTTCTTTCAGCAGTCCGTTGATCCGGTCGATATATAATTTGATATTCGCGGGGAGGTCGAGTTCTTCCAGCAATGCTGCAATTTTTTTAATACCCCGGTAAAAATCAGCGAAGTGGCCAACCGAATATTTTACCATGGCATAGTCTTCACTGTGCAGCCATTTGTACAGGATATTGTTGAAAGAAGCAGGAGCTTCACTGATAGGGTCAAGCGGGTAATCCAGGAACTTGTCCATTACCAGTACCGTACCATTACTGATATCCGTTGGCCAGTCCTTTACATGTTC
This sequence comes from Chitinophagaceae bacterium, assembly GCA_039921505.1. Taxonomy (GTDB): domain Bacteria; phylum Bacteroidota; class Bacteroidia; order Chitinophagales; family Chitinophagaceae; genus JJ008. The sequence goes on along the minus strand of JBDSBR010000021.1, from coordinate 164,415 downwards.
CATGAATGTGCGGATGACCCGTTGTGTACCGAGAATCTTTTTCAGGTCATCGTGCGGTTCGCTGAAGAATTTCCGCAGCCATTCACGACCCCCTACGGTGCGGGTAAAATTCAGTTTATGAAAAATAGAGAATTCTTCTTCGGAGTGGAAGATCGAAATGTCACTGAAGGATGTTTTGTCTATCTCCATAGTTTTGACAGATAATAGATGATAACTGATAGATGATAGTTGTTCAAAGCTGTTATTGATTTAAAGGGTAGTTTAAAGCAGATGATAGAGGATAATTGACAGATGATAGTTTTTTCAAAGCGGTTATTGATTTAAAGGTAGATTGTGGCTCTATATTGGTTAATTTTTCTTTGAAGAATTATCATCTATTATCTATCAGTTATCATCTCCTGATCATCTCCTGATCATCTCCTGATCATTTATTAAATTTCAACCGTTGTCCTTTTAAAGACTCATCCCATAACCCGTTTCCATACACTAGATGGCCGTTTATAAATGTATGGGTGATCGTAGCCGGGAATTCGAACCCTTCCAGGGGGCTCCAGCCGCATTTATATAAGATATTCTCTGTGGAAACCCTGGTTGACTGGTTCATATCCACGATCACAAGGTCCGCATGATATCCTTCACGGATATAGCCTCTTTCAAGTACCTGGAAACAATCGGCTACCGCATGGCTCATTTTCTCCGCGATCTTTTCAAGGGATATTCTTCCCTGTTTATAATAATGGAGCATCAGCAATAAAGGATGCTGGACCAGCGGTAGCCCGGCATATGCTTTTTCATAGTTGGACCTGCCTCCAACGCCTTCCAACCGGGGGAGAGGCAGCAGCTTTCCATTATTTCGTTCAAATCCTTTTTCTTCCAGTGTATGCGGGGCATGGTCTGTGGCGATCACATCCAGGCGATCATCGAGCAATGCCTTCCATAATGCTTCCTTATTATGCCCTGCTTTAATTGCAGGGTTGCATTTTATCCGGTTACCCAGCCGTTCATAATCGTCACTGGTAAAATGCAAATGGTGCACACATACTTCGGCAGTAATGCGTTTCTGTTTTAAAGGGAACATATTGGTGAACAGCTGCAATTCTTTTTCTGTACTGATATGAAGAATATGCAGCCGGGTGTCGTATTTTTTGGCGATCTGGATGGCGTACAAGGAAGATGCATAACAGGCTTCTTCATCCCTTATCAAAGGATGATCCGCAGCTGTTAATTCCTTCCCGCTTTTTTTTATTCTTTCCAGGTTTTGCCGTATGATCTTTTCATCCTCGCAATGGGTGGCGATCAGTACCCCGCTTTCCCGGAAAATGGTATCAAGTGTATTGGGATTATCCACGAGCATATTACCGGTACTTGATCCCATAAAGATCTTGATCCCGCAAATATCTTTTCGCTTATCATTTGTTTTTAATACCTCGGCTGTATTATCATTACCCGTGCCCATGAAAAAAGAATAATTGGCCAGGGAGGAGTGTGCCCCAATCACATACTTTTCTTCCAGCAGTTCCTGTGTGAGTGCATTGGGAATGGTATTGGGCATTTCCATAAAACTGGTAACACCACCGGCCACGGCTGCTTTTGCTTCGGTGTAAATATTCGCCTTATGCGTGAGCCCGGGCTCCCGGAAATGGACCTGGTCATCGATACAACCGGGGAAAAGATATTTTCCTTCGCCATTGATCTCTATTACACCTCCTATACCCTGCATGATCTGTGGCGAAATTTTTTCGATCCTTCCCCCCGTTATCAACACATCTGCCGTCTTAACCTGGCCCTCGTTGACAACCTGTATATTTTTAATCAGATATTTTTGCATATTTTGTTGCCCGAATCTAATCCCATGAGCCATGCAATTTAAAAAAACCCTTGTAAGACTGCTGCTAATTCTTTTTCCCCTTGCCGGTTTTGCCCAAACTACTTTCCTCCCGCAGGGGGATAAGGCAAATATCCTGCTGGAGCGGCTGGAAATAAAGTCGGGAAAGGATTCGATACTGAATTTTTCCAAAACAAAACCCTGGAGCCGTAAATACGCCTTTAATGGCGTTCAGCATTACCTGCAACAGTTTGGTGACAAGTCCTTATCCAAAACAGACAGGTATAATCTCCGCAGCTTTTACCTGAATAATCTCGAATGGGTCCCCGCTGCAGAACTGGCGCAATACAACAGTAAAAAACCAATTGCCAGGAGTTTTTACAAGACCCCTGCCAACCTCTATGAAGTGCATGTTAAAGACTTTGATCTTGTCATCAATCCTGTGATACAATATGCTCTCTCTAAAGAAAACAACAACAGCGAAAAACTTTTTCTTAGTACGCGGGGATTGACGGTACGGGGCAGGATCGCCAGTAAGATCGGGTTCAATATATATATCACCGATAACCAGGAGAGAGATCCTTCATACGTGCAGCAATGGGTAACTGATCACAAAGCGGTCCCCGGGGCTGGTTTGTATAAGGCTTTTAAAGGAACGGGTTATGACTATTTTGATGCGAGAGGTTATTTTACGTTCAATGTCACCAAATACATTGATGTCGCTTTTGGATATGACAAGCAATTTATCGGGAACGGTTACCGCAGTTTATTCATGAGTGATTTCAGTAATAATATCCTGTTCCTGAAACTCAATACCCGGATCTGGAAATTCAATTACCAGAATCTTTTCATGGAACTCCATCCCACCGAAACGATCTTGCAAAACCGCCTGTTACCCAAAAAATACGCGGTGATGCACCATCTCGACGTGAATGTTATGAAGCGGCTGAATATCGGTTTGTTCGAAGGAGTCATGTTTGGACGTAAGGATCGTTTTGAATTTGGGTACCTGAATCCTGTGATCTTTTACCGGTCCATCGAATTGCAGAACGGGAGCTTTGACAATTCGGTAGCCGGCGCGGATTTTAAGCTGAACTTCAAAAAGCATTTCCAGGTCTATGGACAATTCCTGCTCGATGATATCAATATTTCGGAGCTTAAAAAGAACAGCGGTTATTGGGCAAACAAATGGGGAATCCAATTAGGTGGTAAGTACATAGATGCCTTTGGTATCAGCAACCTCGACCTGCAACTGGAAATGAACCGTGTTCGTCCCTTTGTTTACTCGCATTATGATTCTACTGCTAATTATTCTCATTATAACCAACCTTTAGCCCACCCGCTGGGAGCTAATTTCCAGGAATTCATTGCAATTGCCCGGTACCAGCCGGCGCCACGCTGGTACGGGATCGTAAAGATCATCGCCTGGAAGCAGGGCCTGGATCTTCCCGGTGACAGTTATGGAGCTAATATTTTCCTGCCGAATTCATCCGTATATCGCCAGCGGGATTATGGATACCATATTGGTGATGGCCGTCAAAGCAAAGGAGTATATATATCACTGCTGGCTTCTTACGAGATCAGGGAGAATATCTATATCGATCTTTCCCTGGTTAAAAGAAAACTGGATATTACGACTGCACCAGCAGTAACTACCGATGCCACGATTATCTCCGGCGGGTTCCGGATCAATATCGGCAGGAGAGAATTCGAGTTCTGATGTGATCAGTCATCATTTCTTCGTTAGTATTTTTTGAATAGTCTCTGCCGCTGCCAGTGAATTGAGCATGACGACCGGGAACTCTTTGGCCATTTTTTGTCCCGCTGATGTTTTATAAAACTTTACCATCGCTTTTAGTTCTTCATAAGTAAAATGCTTCCGGTAGATCCAGGTAACAGCATTGTCCAGCCATTTTTTCCCTAAACCATTTTGAAAACTGCGGCTTAATTGCAGTAATTCATCTTTGGAGCCTTCATTTTTCTGGATCGATTCGCTGATCTTAAACTCTACCACTTCATTAATATTAAAACCCCCTTTCAGCGACCTTAACTCTTTGATCGCTGCTGTTATCTTGTCAGCCGGTACTTCCGAAGTTTCAAGGACATATTCTTTCATGGCCTTGGAGATCGATTCAAAAACAGATGAACTGTCCTGTGCATTGGCTGCCTGTCCCAGTAAACTGAGCAGCAGAATAAGTATCCTTTTTTTCATTTAGATTGATTAAGAAAGCTGTGCTGATCATTTTTTTTGCTAAGGAAAGCCTTTGCGTTTTTGAGTTCGGGCCTGTTGGCTGTCGGAGTATTCGCAACAGCAACCAGCTGATGGTAATAATCTTTTGCCTTCTGCGTATTTCCTGACATTTCACTGGCCAGCCCCGCCCCGTATAGTCCATTGAAGCGGTTGGGATGTTTTTTAAGGGCTTCCTCATAGGCTATCAAAGCCTGGGCAGGTTGATCCAGTTGCAGCAGCATATCGGCCAGTAATTCTTTCGCGGGTAATACTTCGCCGGGTGTGACAGGGCTTTTTTCAGTTTTATCTTCTAACTCAGCGGCGCTGTTCATTTTTTGCAGCGCATCTTTTATTTTTCCTTCCTTCCATAATATCCAGGCTTCACCTGTTCTTACCTGTATCAGCACCTGGTTGGCCTTGTACAGTTCCTGCTGTGCCGAAAGGGTATCATAAATAATATTCAGTTGTTCCAGTTCTCTTTTCGCAGGTTCGATAGCACCTGTATGAACATTCCCGAGCAGGCGGGCAAAATGAAAGATCGCTTTTTGCCAGGGATATTTTAACCAGGGCAGACTGGCCGGGTAGAGTTCCATGCCAGCGGCTTCTTTCCACATTTTGTTTTCCAGGTAATAGCGTGCCGGGATAGCTGAAAATGCATAAGCAACTTTGAAATTGACGGGGAAAACATCCTGGATATTCCTGAGGTATTCCAGCTGACCGCGGGCGGAATCAGTTTCGCCTTTTTGCAGGTAAGCATAAACCAGGTAATCGAGGCCGTGGAGTTCTTCATCCCAATGCCCTTTGATCCCCGCGCCTTCAGCATAGCATTTAGCCGAAGCAGTGGATAAGAGATTGGAGTGAATGGCTTCATCCCACAAACCCAACCTGGTGAAAATATGAGAAGGCATATGCTGGGCATGTGCCGAAGAAGGTGCGATCGAAGCATATTTCCTGGCAGCAGGTAATGCGAGTATCGCCAGTTCAGGAGAATCGTAGCTATGAATGATATAATGAACAATTCCCGGGTGATAGGGTGCGCCGGGGTAAAGAGCAGTTAAGATACCGCCAGCTTTTTTCTGGTTGCTGAAGGTCTTATCTGCAGGGTCGGCGGCTCCTACAAGGGAGAGGGCATAAAATATAGCCACTTCTATATCGCCCGCGTAATCAGTATATACTTTTTCCATTGCTTTTTCAAAGCGGAGACTTCGTGAGCGGTGGGTTGTTTTATCCCAGTCAGTATAAAAAACAGCCATGGCATCAATAAAGTCTTTTTCCTTTCCCGGCTCTTTTGCTAAGGATTGCGCGATAGAAATGGCTTTGCTGCCTTTTTCCAGTTCTTCCCGGGAAGGAGGGGAGGGCCATACCTGGTGATAATTACTCATTGCGACTCCCCAGTAGGCCATTGCACAGCCGGGTTCTGCATCTATGACCTTTGCAAACATTTTTTCTGCTTCATCGTATTCAAAAGAATGGAGCAGGGCAATGGCAATATCAAAATCTTTTTTTGTGCCCGGGGAGCAGGAAGTAACAAAATCTACTGTGCCTAACTGCCTGTCAGCAGGTCCGCACAAGACAAGGTCACCCCGCTTGAGGTTGATAGAGCTGATCGATTCCTTGCCGTCGTTCTTATTTTTCGCCTTGCAGGAGAAAAGGAAGAGCACTGATATGCCGGCAAATAGAAGTTGGGGGAGAAGGCTTATCTTTTTCATACCCGTCATTTGATAAAGGTTTAAGAAATGAGCGAGGAGAAGGTGGTGCCATCGCAGGTTTAAAGGTACAAAGGATGATAATACGAAAGTAGCTTAAGGGCAGGACAGAAATAAAGGGTACACTTTATTTTTTCAGTACTATCCTTCCAGGTGAATGCTCAAAATGATCATCCTTGACTGTATCTTGTCAAAAACGCTGGAGAATTTCAGGTTTTCATCTTTTGCATGGATATTACGCAGCCCGTTGCTGATCTTTAATTCCGGGGAGAAGATAAAACTCTCAAAGAAGAAATTAAACCCGATACCGAATTCAGGGCCGAAATCATATTTTTCGATCTTTACCACATCATCCAGTCTTTTTTTACGGGCATTGGAGGCCATATCGATATCGGCTTTAAAACCGGCGAGGGTATAGACCCTGAAATTGCCGATCCGGTCGCTCTGGAACTTTATCTGGAGAGGAAAGGACATGGTAACGGATTCTACCTTTTTAGTAACTTCTAACATTCCGTCAATATCCGGGAACCGTAGCTTATAAAAAAGATTGCGCTCCATGAACATCAGTTGCGGGTTGAAACGTAACTGGAAGCGATTAGAAAGACGGGTGGTAACGTGGAGGCCAAGGTTGAAACCACCGGAGTTCACGGGTTCAGCTACGTAAATGCTGTCGTCCTGCAGAAAACGGGGGCTGAGTTCCGTTTGAAAACGGGCAGAACTGGCTCCGAGGGTGATACCAAAATAATAGGGTTTGCTATCCTGGTCGGGTTTATTAAGGTCCGCTTTCCCCAAATACTGTGCTATAGCGCCCTGGCAACATAGCAGCCAGCCACTGAGCAATACCCACCTGTTTTTTATAACGGTTTTCTTCCCGAGTAAATGCAACATATTCCTAAGCTTAGTGGTTTAAATTCCGTGCCGGAATAGCCCACTTTTTTTAAAATGTCAGTAAATAACTCACGATCAGGGAAAGCATTGGCCGATTCATTCAGGTATTGATATGCTTCTTTGTTTTGTTTGAACCAACGGGCAACCTGTGGTGCCACCAGGCCCATGTACAGGTTGTAGAAACCTTTTACCGCTTTGCGGCGGGGTTTTGAGAATTCAAGTACGATCAAACGACCGCCGGGCTTTAATACCCGCCACATTTCTGCAAGACCTTTCTCCAGGTTTTCAAAATTCCGAACTCCAAATGCCACCATCACCGCATCAAACGTATTTTGTGCGTAATTTATTGTTTCTGAATCTCCTGTCTGTAAGTGGATCCTTCCGGCAAGTCCCTCTTTCTCAATCTTTTTTCTCCCCAGGTCCAGCATGCCTTCCGAAATATCGATACCGGTTACCCTCGTTGTCTTCAGCATTTTACAGGCAAGGATCGCCATATCAGCCGTACCGGTTGCCACATCCAGGATATGCTCCGGGCTCTCTTTTTTGAGTAAACGAAGTGCTTTTTTGCGCCAGCCGATATCCGTACGGGCAGAAAGAAAGCGGTTCATCATATCATATTTGCCCGCAATTTTATTGAACATCTCAGCCACCTGTTCTTTCTTGCCGGCTGCGGTATTCTTAAAAGGTGTAATATGGTCGTGAGGTAAGGGGTCTGACATGGGGGTGCAAAGGTACAGCAGGTTAATGGTTTTTTGTTTATGGTTTATGGTTGTGTTTACCGCTAACTTGCGGCTTATGGAGATCGTTTCCGCGCAATATATTATCAGCAGCCCTACCTATAAGCAGTGCCCCCCGCCGGATAAGCCGGAATATGGTTTTATCGGGAGAAGCAATGTGGGGAAATCTTCCCTCATTAATATGCTTACGAATAAAAAAGGACTTGCCAAAACTTCCGGTACTCCCGGCAAAACACAACTGATCAATCATTTTGAAGTGATCTCTTCCGATAAAAAAAAATGGTTCCTCGTGGATCTTCCCGGTTATGGATATGCGGCAACCGTATCGCAAAAAGCCCGGAATAACTGGGGAAATATGATCGAGTCTTATATCCGGAAACGGGAAAATCTTGTTTGCCTGTTTGTACTGATCGATAGCCGGCATGAACCACAGGCGATTGACCTGGAATTCATCAACCAGCTCGGGGAATGGGAGGTGCCGTTTGTATTGGTATTTACCAAAAGCGACAAAAATAAGCCCGGGGCTACAGAAAAGAAGGTGCAAAATTTCCTGGAAAGCCTTGCAAAAACATGGGAGCAGCCCCCACCTTATTATATCACTTCTGCTGTTAAAACAGATGGCAGACCGGGTTTGCTAAAATATATATCCAGTTTAAATAGTGGTTTTTCAACATTAAAAAAATAACCACTTCGTGGTATAAAGGTTTAAGAATATTAGCCTAATTTGCACCAATTACAGGCCATTATATGAAGAATATCTTATCCGAAAGAAATTTAGTGGTTGTTTTATTTGTGATGGTACTTATAACTTTCTCGCTTGCACAGGAAGACAGCAAGAAGATGGAAAGAATGTACAGCGGAGCCAAAGCAACAGGTTCCAGGGTCATGCTGGCACAGCAGTTAAAAACTGATGCCTTAAAGACTCCACTTATTGAACTGCCTTAGGTCACCCTTATTTTTGCAGGAAACTGTAAAAAATGAGGAAACGGCTTTTATTGATTCTTTTTTGGTCATTATCATTGACCCCTATTTCCCATTCTCAAAATTCTCCGGATTCCACGCACAGCAATGTGGATAGTAGTGCCTTGTCACGGCAGGTGCAGGACGATTTTTCACGTAATACAGATTATATCATACGCCTGCAGCAGGAAAGAAGGGCCAGGCAAAAAAGAGACGCCTTTCTCCGGATAGGCTTTGGGGCCGCTTTACTGCTGGTACTTATTATTGGTTTGAGGAGGAAAGGGAAAAAAAGGGGGTGACAGATCCGCTTGCAGGAGGAGCGTCCCGCAGTAACAAGGTTTGCGGGGCTGATCAGTTGACCACTTTGTTGGCACAACTGCTGCTGGCAAAAGCTTCAGGTTTGGCTTTGAAAGCAAAGCCCATCCCGAGGATATAACCCATCGCTTCTTTCAGAGCGTCGTTGCTTTTGAAATGCGGGTTGGTGTTGATGTCAGCGTGCACTTCCATATCCACATCGTAAACGGTAAACAGGTTACAGAGCTCGTAAGCGATCTCAATGCTTTTGGCCACTTCCATCAGCATTCTTTCCTTGATGGTGAACTGCTGGCGGGTTTTTTCATTGTGAATGAACATAAATCCACCATGTCCTTCCCGGAGGAATACGATCACGGTAGCATACTCTGTTTCCTGTCCTTTTACCTGGGAATCGGTGCCGATACAAACCTTCAGACGGAAACCTTTTTCGGTTTCGCGTTTGATGGCCGCTTCAACAGCTTCAATGATGGGCATTTCAATCGGGTCGCCATTAAATTTTCTCCAGCGCATAAAAAAGAGGTTTTCCTAAGTTACAGGAAAACCTCTGATTAGCCAAAGTGTACGGATTAATGTTCTGTTACCAGAACCCGAAAAAGTTTATTGCCGTACCAATTTCTCCATCCACTGCTCGGTTCCGTTAGTAAAACGGACTACATACATGCCACTTGTCATATTGGAAGGGGTAATGATATTTGAGCCGTTGACCAGTTTGCCCTGGGCCAGCGTTTTACCGTTAAAATCATAAACAGCATAACTATAAACACCCGGGCTTGTAACTTCGAAAGAATTAGCTGCCACCAGGTTGCTGACCAGTTTGGGACCTGTATTTTTCCCGTTGCTACGTAACGTAACAATATTGGAATAATACTGGTGACCGTTATCAAAAGTTACGTTTAAACGATAGAGGGCAGGACCGGTGATATTGGGTCTGTAATCATAAGCACGGGAACTGACATCCGATTGTGTAACGGGGTTGAAGTTCCTGCCATCTGTAGAAACCTCGAGTATTTGCTGGACCACCTGTTCATCAGCATCAATTAACCAGCTGAGCTGGTGCCTGTCGCCGTTTATCTGGCCATGAAGACGCAGTGTACGTAAAGGCAGCATACTTGCACCCCAGTTTCCCTGGAGAGAATAAGATCCAAGACTTGCATAATTAGGAGCATAAAGGTTACCCTTTCCTTCGATCTTCAAATAGTAAGTACCCGGGTTAAGAATCGTATCTACTACGGAGCTCAGGAGCGTTCCGGGGTTAAAGACATTCAATTGCGTTTGTGCACTGTTGTACAAGGTTACCTGCATGTCAAGATCCGATCCGGAGTTACCGGTTCCTACGTTATAAGGAACGGCTGTCAGCTGGAAACGGCCCACGGATGGCTGTGTAAACTTTATCATATCCTGGTCGGTATTCTTTTCAACGATCCCGCTAATGATAAACTGGTTGTTTACAAATGGCGCATTGGTTGCCTGGTTAAACGCAGATGAATAATCGTCGGTGCGGTAGCTGAAACCATTCCCACTGGTAATGATAGAAAGATCACTCTGCAAACTGGTACAACCGTAAGAATTGGCCCCGTTATTCCACAACGTAAAATTCTGGTAATAACCGGCACCCATGATCGGTGCCCAACCAATCTCACCAGCTCCCTGGCCATAATTATAATCAGAGAGTTTTGTACAATTGGCATCATAAGAAGACTGGTGATATAAACCGAGCGTGTGACCGGCTTCATGAGCAGCTGCTTCCGAGATGTATTTTACATTATATCCCAGGAGTGCAGAAAATACAAAACAGGGAGTATCATCACCCCAGGTAAAAGAGTTAACATAGGCAACACCACCTGCGGAGCCATACCAGGATGAACTGACTGTTACAATAACTCTCATCCGCCTGTTGGCAGGAGCTGCGAGGTATTTGGTAGAGTCGGTCGTAATATTCACGTTGAAGGGACGGTAATCTTCCGCAATGCGGTTGAACACTTCAATGATCTGGGGGTTTGTAAGCCCTGAAGGATCACAAACAATAGGGCCGTAGAAATTCCAGCTGGTGCCGGCTACGGTATGCCCATCAAAATCATAGAAGATGACGGCGCTGGCCGAAGGGTTACTGCTGAGGACGGGTACCTGTGCCCTGGTAGCCAGGCTGCTGGCAAAAAGCAGCAGGAAGAGTCCGGTGCGTAATAGGTTTCTCATAACAAGACGGATTTAAGGTTTTTCAAATTGGTACTCAAAGGATGATAAGGATACGGATGTAAAAACGGGTCGCTATTAAAAATTTACCCAAAAATTTATTCATTTATAAGATCATAATAATTTCTTTTTACCAGCGCATATTTTCCATTGTTCTGCTGGAGCTCATATAGATCACCATGTTGCAGACTGATGATGCGACCGCGGTAAACGGTAACCCCATTTTCATCAATCACTTTGGAGATCGTAAGCTGTGCCCCATTGAAATTGGAGCAACGCACCACAACACTCTGAACAGTATTGTCGTACTTGCTGACCGTAGAAATTATCTGACCATCAAACTGGAAGTTCGATGCCTCAGCAAGATTTACGCTGACTGGCAGACCTACTTGTTTACCAAATAAGCTGTTCAGGTTATCCAGGTTAACGGGGATATTGTCCGGTTGCCCCTGGAAGAGCTTGGGTTTGTTGTAATTGGGTTCGTTGATCGGAACTGGGTTGTTGTTAGCCTGTGCAGCTGTGCAGAGACTGTAAAGCGTAACGCATACGCATAACACGGAGGTACGAAGGTTTTTCATTTGAACTTTTTTAAAAGTCAATAGGATATTGTTAAGCAACCTTGGATAGGGGTTGCAGCTTTCAGTGGGGACGGTGATACAAGGTTTGTGATTTTTTTCTATGCATCCAAACCCGTAAAGAAGAATTGGGAAAAATCGGGCAGTAGTACCCGGGGGGATTCGTAAAAGCCCGAATTCTCCTGTTGGTTATCTACTAGGCCTTATAGGTTTGTACTTAGTTACAAAAACTGACAAGCAACTGTCAAATAGTTGCTTGTCAGGTACGGAAACTACTACTGGCGGATAAATTTTTCGTCCCATGTCCCCTTATCATTGGCAAAACGGATGATATAGATGCCTGCCGTATTGATCCCGCGGCAGGTGATACTGCTGTAACTGTTGAGTTTTCCCTGGCAAACAATCCTCCCGTTAAGATCGGAGATATAGTAAGTATACACACCCTCCGCCATGACGGTTATCGTATTCGCACTGACTATGTTACTCACAAGGCGTGGACCTTGTACTCCTGCTTTCTGGCTGAAACTAACAATATTTGAATAGGTAGAACGTCCGTCATCGGAGACGACTTTCAACCGGTAATGAAAGACAGAACCGCCTGCTGGTTTATAAAGGAGATGCCGTTGCTGGTAAAGTGCAGGAGAAACAGGTTCGAAATTCCTCCCGTCTGATGCGATCTCAAGTGTCTCTGTTTTAACACCTGTGACAGTATTGCGGCCCCAGCTCAATTGGTGACGGTCATTCAGTAAAAGGCCTTCGAGGACCGGGTGTACCGGATTTAGCGTAGTATCGGGTTCAAGAAGTCCCTGTAACGAGTAGGAACCCAGGCTTGCATAGTTTGTCGCATTTATATTTCCTGTTCCTTCTGTCCTGATATAATAAGTGCCCGCATTCAGCAGGGTGTCCACGAAACAATTCAACAGGAGGCCCGGGTTATACGTATTGAGAATTACTTTTTCAGAGTTGCCAAACAGGGTAACAGAAAGATCAAGATCCGCGCCCTGGTTCCCGGTACCTATATTATAAGGAACAGCATTGAGACGAAAACGCTTGCGTGATGGCAGGTTGAATTTGAATACATCCTTATCCGTACTCCGTTCTATGATACCACTGATGGTAAACTGGTTGTTCCCGAAATTGATATTTGTTGCCCGGTTGAACTTTTCCTGGTGATCGTCGGACCTGTAAGAAAATCCATTCATAGAGGTAATGACATCAAGATCGCTTTGATAGCTTGTGCACCCATAAGGGTTAGGACCATTATTCCATAAAGTCAGGTTTTGATAATACCCGGCTCCCATGATCGGAGCCCAGCCAATCTCGCCTCCTCCATTACCATAGTTGTATTCAGATTGTTTTAGACAATTGTTATCATACTTTGACTGGTGATATAATCCCAGTGTATGACCGGCTTCATGTGCGGCCGCTTCTCCAATGTTTTTTGTATCGAAGCCCAGTAAGGCAGAGAATACAAAACAAGGGCTGTCATCTCCCCAGGTAAAGGAATTTACAAAAGCTACTCCACCTGCCTGTCCATACCAGTCAGAGGTAGTTGTTACGACCACTCTCATTCTACGGTTCAACGGGGCATGCAAAAAAGTTGCGGAATCTGTGGTGATATTGATATTGAAAGGACGATAGTCTTCTGCTACCCGGTTAAAGATCGCCGTGATCTGGCTGCTGTCAAGTCCAGCGCCGCCGCAAACTATGGGGCCGTTAAAATTCCAGCTGGTGCCATTTACCGTATGACCGTCAAAATCCAGGAAGATCACTGCGGTTGCGGAAGGGTAACTGTTGTACAGGGGCATCCCGGCAATGGCGGAAGGGGAAAATGAAAAAAACAAAAAGATTGCAGGTAAAATAGTTTTCATAGGATTTTTTTTTAATCTATTATCGATCCTCTTTCCGGTTTATTCGTTGACGAGGTCATACCAATTTTTTTTGATAAATAAAAACTGCTGACCACTATAATCCATTTCGTACACATCCGCGTGCGCAAAACTGATCATCCTGCCCATATAGGTGATGGTTCCTTCCCTTGTAATAAGGCGGGAGATAGTCAGCCGGGCACCTTTAAAATTGCTGGCGACAATGGATATACTCCTGATACTGTCGCCGTACTTACTCGTAATGGAAATTATTTCTCCTTCCAGCCGGTTCCGGGTATCGGTTGTCAGTCCGAGACTAACTTTGTTTCCTCGTTCTGCGGTAAACAGGGAATTTATTTCCCCGGCAGGGATAATGACTTTTGCCGGCAAGCTGCTGAATAGTTCCGGCCTATTATAATCCGGTTCATTTACAGGAGGTTTACTGTACTGGGCCAACAGGTCAGGGTTACAGCAAATTGTTACCAGGCATAAGGCCATGTAAATTTTCTTCATCTTGGTGTATTTAAAAGATTAAAATTCAGCTTAACTCAGCGCAGTCAGCATGTGCCAGGTAGAAAACACAACGGGGATAAAGACAACAGGAGGGGTGGTTAAGGACTTTGTACATTGATATGTTCAAAGCGGGTGCCAAGAATAATAAGGCGGCTGGAAGTAGTGTCGTTTTACGACGGTGGATTAGTATTGACCGGTGCTAAGCATTACAAGTGTACAGGCTTCTAAGGGCTGGGCTCCCTGTTTTCGGGCAAGCGCTGCTAATTCATCATTCTCAGCCCCGGGGTTAAAAATGATCCTTTTCGGTTTCAGCGAGAGGATATAATCATAATATTCCCGCTGGTGTTGCGCGTTCAGGTAAAGTGTTACTGTATCTATTTCTTCCCAGGGTTGTTTTTCTTTCATGATCTCCACATCGGAAACAAAACTGTGCCTGCGACCCACCGCTACGACGGGGTGACCATGGCTGCGCAGGCGCTGTATGGCGAGGTAACTGTAGCGGGAAGGGTTATCAGAAGCGCCAAGAACCAGGGTTTTCTTTTCCTTCATAGTGCAAAGCTATGCCCAATTCGCGTTCAAAATAAATGATATTGTTTTCGCGGGATTTTACTGATTATATTTTTCAACGCGTCTTCCAGGAAGGGATAGTTGAATGTAAAGCCCGTTTCCAACATTTTAGTGGGAACTACCCACCTGCTTTTCAATACTAATTCTGTTTCTGTGCCGATCAGTAGAGCCCCAACTTTTAGCATCCATTTATAAGCAGGTAAACCGATTTTCGTCCCGGTTATTTTTCGGAGTGTATCCATAAACGCCGCATTTGCTACAGGATGGGGAGACGAACAATTGTAAACACCTTTCATTTCTTTATGTTCTGTTATCCATTCAATCATTCTGCAGGTATCTTCTATATGGATCCAGCTGAACATTTGCTTACCATTTCCCTGTTTGCCGCCTAAGCCGAATTTCAATAAATTAAAATAGGGTATCAAAACTCCACCCGGGCCTAGAGTTATTGCCATTCGGAGGGCTATTTTTCTTGTAGAAGGAGTTGGCTGATCGAAAAGTGTTTTCTCCCATTCTTGGCAAACTCCAACAGAAAAACCTGGATGAAATTCGCCATTATATTCATTCTGTGATCGATCTATTGCATCACGATAAATTGTCGCCGAAGAAGCGTTGATCCAACAATCGGGTGGTTTTTTATACTGTTGCAGCGCGGCACCAATCGCTTTCACTGCATTAATCCGGCTTTCGAGGATCTCTTTTTTATTCTTCTGTGTATACCGGCAATTGACGGTTTTTCCAGCCAGGTTAATAATAAGGTCGGCCGCATCTGTTTCTTTCACCCAATCGCCTGTTGTTTTACCATCCCATTTTACAAATCGTACATGAAGAAAATCTTCCTTGCTCAAAGAATTATACTTGTTTCGGTTATTTTTTGAATCTGGCAATTGACGGGTTAAAATGATCAACTGATTTTCCTTACCCCAGTATTTTATCATTTCTTCCCCGATAAAACCCGTCCCTCCGGCAATAATGATCTTTTTGTTTTTCATTAATACTCTTTACTTATTTCCAAGAAATCCTGAAAGATTATATAGGAAAAGCCAAATGAAGATGACTGAAAATGAAATGAACAAAGTATTCATTAAAACTTCACCTATTTTAAATATCGCTTTATTAGGTATCTGATACATGGGATAATAGGAGAATTGAGTTATTACCTTACCCGTCCAATAGGCAGCAATAAGACCTGTTATGGCAGCAGCTAAACCCGTTTGATTCTTCAGATCATCTGTCAACAAAATGGAGATCAGCCCAAACGAAAAATTCAATCCCTGTATATAATGACCGTACGTTTTAGCGATCTCCTGGTTTAGGGGTTTTAATTTCTTTATGTCGGTGTACCAGTCAAACACTACGTGTCTGACATAAGGGTAGATGATTGCAGTAAACATTTGTCCGATGGCTCCAACTATGATCAGCCAGTTGGGAATTATCAGTTTCATAATAATAGTTTTTGTCCTAAATAAGGAGGGAAAAAGGCTACAAAATCTCCCTGCTTAGTAGCCTATTCTCGCAGCACATTTATTTAAAGAACTTCATCATCGTTCCTACGAACCAGCTCTCTTCGGCCTTGATCATCATGTCAAGGGTCTTGTCCGCTTGTTTCCCCAGTTTTTTAATGCTGCTCACTGTGTCTACAAATGTTTTTACATGCTTATCTCTTTTATCTCCTTCTACGTTCTCCAGTTTGTCGAGCAGTTGCAACATGGGCTCGAGTTCCCGTTTCTTTCTCTCCTTCACGATCCGCTTAACGACCTTCCAGATATCTTTTTCGGCGGTAAAATATTCTTTTCGTTCACCGGATAACAGGATCCTTTCCACGAGGCCCCAGTTGATCAGCTCACGGATATTCATATTGGTATTCCCCCGGCTGATGTTCAGTTGTTCCATCATGTCATCCTGTGTCAGAGGATCTGCACTAACCAGTAAAAGGGCATGGATCTGCGCCATCGTGCGGTTGATTCCCCAATGGGTTCCAAAAGCCCCCCAGCTGCTGATAAAATGTTGTTTGGCCTCGTTAAGTTTCATAAAACAAAACTACGACGTCATTTTCGAATTTTCAAAATATATTGAAAATATAGAGTTGACAGGTTTTGTGTCACCAAAACGAATTCAGTAACTTGCTGCCCATGAAAAAGTTGTTGTTTATCCTGTGCTTTACCCTTCTTACCGGGTTGGCCCAGTCCCAGTTCAGGCCCTTTCGCTTTGCTTTTATTTCTGACACCCATATCGGTTCACCCAATGGCGCCTCGGAAGAAGACCTGCGCCGGACAGTACGGGATATCAATGCAATGAAGGATATAGCTTTCGTAGTATTGACCGGGGATATTACGGAGCTGGGGACAAACGAAGAATTAAAACTGGCCAAACAAATACTGGACAGCCTCACCGTGAAATGGTATATCATCCCTGGAAACCATGATACTGGCTGGAGTGAAAGTGGCGGCGTGATGTTCACCAATCTTTTCGGGTATGATAAATTCAGTTTTGAATACAATGGTATCCGCTTCCTTGGTTGTGCTTCAGGTCCCTACCTCCGTATGAGCGATGGGCATATACCCCGCGACGCGGTAAACTGGCTGGACCAGGAATTGAAAAAACTGGAACCCAAACAACCCCTGATCTTTTTAAATCATTATCCCATTGATAACAGTCTTGACAACTGGTATGAAATAACAGACAGGCTCAGCAAGTATAATACCTGGGCTATCCTTTGCGGGCATGGCCATGCCAATAAAGCAATGAATTTTGAGGGAACACCCGGTGTAATGGGTCGTTCCAACCTGCGGGCGAAAGCATCCATTGGTGGTTATAACCTGGTGGATGTGACTGGTGACTCACTTATTTTCTCAGAAAGAAGACCCGGGGAGCAGACTTTCCCGAGTTGGACAGCGGTAAAAACAGAGGTCAGGCAATACAGCCCTAATAAGAAAGTTACCCGGCCCGATTTCAGTGTCAATAACCAGTATGATAAAATAAAACCAGTGTGGACCTTTTCATCCGATGCCAATATTATCTCGACACCAGCAGTATCAGGAGATGATGTGATGGTAGGCAACCAGAACGGAACTTTTATCTGTGTATCCTATAAGACCGGCAAAGAAAAATGGTCGTACCAGACAGGAGGGGCTATATTTTCATCCCCCGCCGTATCCGGTGGGATCGTTGTATTTGGTTCAGGAGACGGCAATATCTATGGCCTGGATAACCGGACGGGGAAACCCAGGTGGAAGACAGCTGCGAAGGCCGCCGTGCTTGGTGCTCCACTGATCAACGGGAAAGATGTATATATCGGGAGTAGTGATCATGTTTTCAGGAAGCTGAACCTTTACACCGGTAAGGTGATTTGGGAATTCACCGGGCTCGATGGGCCGGTTGTGAGTACGCCTTTATTGTATGCAGATAAGATAATCTTTGGAGCCTGGGACACGAATTTATATGCACTGGATAAAAATACCGGGGCGCTTGTATGGAAATGGAACAATGGTTCCTCTATCCGCAATTACTCTCCTGCTGCCTGTATACCCGTTGCTGAAGCAGGAGTGGTATACGTGGTCGCACCTGACCGGTATATTTCAGCTATCAATATAATGGACGGGCAAACACTCTGGAGAAATAATGATGCAACAGTCCGGGAGTCCATTGGGATCTCTGCCCATGGAGAATGGATTTATGGGAAGACCATGCAGGATACGATTGTGGCCTACAAAGTCAGCCGTGAAAAACAACCAGCTGCCTGGAAACTTCATTGTGGTTTCGGGTATGAACATGTTCCTTCTATGCTGATCGAAAAAAATGGACGAGTTTTCTTTGGTACCCGCAATGGCGTAGTTTATTGTATTGATCCTTCAGAAAGGGTAGTAGCGTGGGTGCATAAAATCGATAACTCTATGATCAATACGGTAAGGGTCATTGATAAAAACCACCTTGTTGTTTCAACAATGGACGGTAAACTGGTATTGCTGGAAGACCGGAGCGGGAAATAGGATCTGTTAAAGCGAAGGCTGCTCGTTTTTGCTTTTCCGTAATGACAGGGAGTAGTTTATCATCCAATTCAGCAGGCCTAATGAAATAGTTACTGTACCGATTAATAACAGGATCCGGGGAGGAGCTCCATCGAGGATCTTGAGGGCCATACTAAAAATAAAACTGGAACAGCCTGTTACCAGGAAAAAACCGGTCCATGAAAATTTCATCATTTCTTTTTCCTGCATTTCCTGCTGATCCATTGCTTTTCTTTTGGATATTAAATAACTGCAAAACACGTGCTGGTATTTCCAGGAACTGACCTCTTTTTTTTTATTTAAGGTTATTCTCTTACCGGCTTTACGTACTTAAAACAATCGCAATAAACTTGCCACAACAATGATAATAATTAAAAAAGTTACCCGGTTAGGTAGCTTTACTGTAAAGCAGTCCCGTAGATTTACTTTCAGAGGAGCATAGTAATGGGGTTCTCCAGGTATTTTTTGAATGTCTGAAGGAAAGCCGCGCCCGTTGCACCATCCACGCTGCGGTGGTCGCAGCTCATGGTAATTTTCATAACATTGCTTACTGCAAAGCTGTCGTTTTTCCTTACAACCGTTTCTTTGATTCTTCCAACGGCCATGATACAACTGTCGGGCGGATTGATGATCGCGGTGAATTCATCGATGTCCATCATCCCCAGGTTGGAAATGGTAAATGTATTACCGGAAAATTCGTTGGGTTGTAATTTTTTATTCTTGGCCCTGCCGGCGAGTTCCTTGCTTTCCGTGGCGATCTGGGGCAACGTCTTTTGGTCAGCAAAACGAATAACGGGGACGATCAGCCCGTCTTCAATAGCTACCGCGATACCGATATGGATATGGCTGTAGCGGCGGATTTTATCACCCAACCACGAAGCATTCACAGCGGGATGCTGGCGTAAGGCCAGCGCCGCAGCTTTTACAACAAGATCATTAAAACTGACCTTGGCGGGACTTACCTCGTTGAGTTGTACACGGGCATTTATCGCATTGTCCATATTGATCTCCATCGTAAGATAGAAATGCGGGGCGCTGAATTTGCTTTCTGCCAGCCGTTTGGCGATCACGCCACGGATCTGCGAATTGGGAATATCTGTATAGCCCTCTTCTGTACTGCCTGTATAAACCGGTGCAGGCACAGGAGATTTTGTTGTTGGTTGCTGTCCTTCGCTTTGCTGAAGATTACGGTTGGCGGCTGGCTGTTTGTAATTATCAATATCAGCTTTGATAATGCGCCCGCCATCACCTGATCCGCTGATGACTTTAATATCGATGCCTTTGTCGGCAGCTAATTTTTTCGCGAGGGGAGAGGCTTTTACTCTTCCATTGCTGGTTACTGGCTCCTCGCTCTTCGCACCCGGCTCCTGGCTCTTGTCTCCTATCTCCTCGCTCTTCGCTCCTCGCTCCTCGCTCTTGGCTCCTGTCTCCGCGCTGCTCCCTTCTTTTAAAGCAGCAAGAATTACATCCACATCCACTTTTCCTTTCTCGCCGATAATGCAGAGCAATCCATTGACAGGTATCTTTTCACCTTTTTGTGCGCCGATATGCAGGAGCGTTCCGTTCTTATAGCTTTCCAGCTCCATCGTAGCTTTATCCGTTTCTATATCCGCCAGTACATCTCCTTTCTTTACCGGGTCACCGACGTTCTTATGCCAGGAAGCGATCACACCTTCTTCCATGGTATCACTTAGCCTGGGCATCAACACAATTTCATCCATTTTAGAAACATCGATGGCTTGTTGCCCGGTGCTGGTTACCGTCTCCGTGCTCTTGGCTCCAGTCTCCTGGCTCTTGGCTATCGACTCCTGGCTCTTGTCTCCGGGCTCCTTGCTCTTGGCTTTCGACTCTTGGCTCTTGTCTCCTGGCTCCTGGCTTTTTGGAGTTTCTTTTTGTACTGCAGCTTCTTTACTATCACCTTTCGTAAGGGAACTGATGTCTTCACCCGGTTTGCCTACAATAGCGAGCAGGTCATCCACCTGGATCTTTGCTCCTTTATCGCCGCCAATATGTAAAATAGTACCGTCTTTATAGCTTTCGAGTTCCATCGTGGCTTTATCCGTTTCAATCTCTGCCAGCAGGTCCCCTTTTTTTACCGTATCACCGACCTTTTTATGCCATGCAGCGATCACACCTTCGGTCATGGTGTCGCTTAGCCGGGGCATCAATATCACTTCAGCCATCGCCTGTTAATTTTCGCCGAAATTAAGGTAAAATGCTGAATACAGTTCGTTCCGGGATCGGTGGTAAAACAGGGATAACAGGGGTTAGTAATCCAGGGTGAGATTCAGGCGATCTTTAAGTTCGCGGACAAGGGGATACAACTCTGTCATTTTCTGGAATTGTTCCTTTGCTGTCAGGGTGAGTTCGATTACCGGTCTGTCACCTGACTTTTCTTCCACGATGACATTGAATTGCAGGGCCCGGTTTCTCAGCCTATCCTGTAAGAAAGTAAAGAGTTTATTTCTTTCCTGTTCGATGAATTGTTTTTCTATACTGTTGGAAACAACGGCTTCAAAACAATTACTATCTTTTATTCGCAGGAAAGCAAGCTCAAAAGGCTGCGCAGCAGGATTCTTTGTTTCTTTCAGCCTCACCACATAGTCTGTCCAGGCCAATTGTAATTCTTCCTGGTTCAGGGGATGAATGACAACTCCATTTGCCGGATTTCCATTTGCCTGGTATTGCTGGCGGATCTTACCCAGCGCAGAAATCTTTTTGGTTTCAAGTTTCTCGTTTTTTGTTTCGGGTTCTGTACCCAGAAGAGTTGTTTCCTTTGTCGTTGCTTTTCCTGTAGCAGGAGATTCGATGAGCAGTTTTGCTTCACCAGGTTTGGAATTGCCAATTGCCGGTTGCGAATTGAAACTGGTCTCTTTTATTCCAAACGGCCGGATCTGCCGGAAAGCAACCGGTTTGGCAATATCAGTTATTTTTTTTTTACTCAGTGAAATTCCTTCTGAAGAAACCTGGATGGCCTGCTGTAAATAACAGAGTTTAATGAGCGCCAGCTCCACGTGCAGGCGTTTATTCCTGGCTGACTTATAATTAATCTCTGCTTCGTTAAGGATATTCAGGGCGCTGATCAGGAGGACAGGGTTTGTTTTTTTTGCCGCCGTGGTATATTTCTCTTTAAAACTTTCCACTACTTCCAGTAAACCTGCGGCTTTTTCATCTTTGCACACAAGGAGGTTACGAATGAATTCGGCAAAACCATTCAGCACAAGGTCGCCTTCAAAGCCTTTCTTATTGATATCATCATAGAGCAACATGGCGCCCGACAGGTCCTGCTGTTGCATACAATCGAGTAATTTAAAATAGCAATCGGCATCGAGAATATTCAGGTGTTCAAGGGTGTTATTGTAATTGAGTTCACCATTCGTAAAACTTACGATCTTATCGAGGATGCTTAGTGCATCCCGCATACAGCCTTCGCTTTTCTGGGCGATCAACTGTAAAGTAGCTTTGTCTGCTTTGATAGCTTCTTTTTCACAGATCTCTTCCAGGTGGTGAACAGTATCAGCTGTAGTAATGCGTTTGAAGTCGAAGATCTGGCACCGGCTCAGGATGGTGGGGAGGATCTTGTGTTTTTCCGTTGTCGCCAAAATAAAAATGGCGTAGGGAGGAGGTTCTTCCAGTGTTTTCAAAAAAGCATTGAAAGCCGAAGCACTTAACATGTGTACCTCGTCTATGACATATACTTTATAACGCCCGGTTTGCGGAACAAAACGCACCTGGTCAACAAGGTCCCGGATATTGTCCACCGAATTATTGGAAGCTCCATCCAGTTCGAAATAATTCATTGAAGCTCCATCATTAAACGAAACACAGGACTGGCAGACATTACAGGCTTCACCTTCTTTGGTTTGATTCTCGCAATTGATCGTCTTGGCAAGGATCCTGGCACAGGTGGTTTTACCAACACCCCTGGGCCCGCAAAACAGGAATGCATGCGCCAGTTGCTGGTGCCGGATAGCATTTTTAAGCGTGGTGGTGATATGAGATTGCCCTACAACCGTATCAAAGGTCTGTGGCCTGTATTTTCTTGCTGAAACGATGAATTTATCCATACCGCTGTTTCCTAGTACCTGCTTTTTAGAGTGGGCAAGTTAAGAAACTTGGGTGATTTTGGATTTTGTCCTTCTTTAGTGCAGGATCGGGTGAGGCTTGAATTCTTTTGTCCTGTCAAACAGGTAGCGGTAGGTGGTCAGTATACGGCTTCGGTTACCGGCAATGGTTTCGGCTACATTCACCATTTTAGGGTTGAATTCCCCGATCCATTGCATTTCATAATCTTCATAAATGGGTTTGCCAAGTTCATAATGCCCGTTCTCTATTTTTAATTGTTGGATGACCCGGCATCCTTCTACGATAAGATAACTGTCTGCGCCCATTCCCTGGAACTCCGGGATAATACCAAATACAAGTCCTGTAAATTTTTTGTTGCTGACAGTTGATTTGATCCAGAGAAATTTAAGTTTATGCCAGAGGCTGAATTTCCCTTTGAGGTATTTGAACCACTGGTTCAGGTCGGGCAGGTTGATCCAAACCCCAACGGGCTGTTCTTTATAATAGATAAACCAATTAAGACGTTCATCCATCACGGGTTTCATAGAATGGAACATTTTCCTCACTACTTTTTCTTCCAGTTGTTTCAGACCGCCATGTCCCGCCCATGCCTTATTATAAACGATCGTAAAATCAGCCGCGAACTTATCCAACTGGCTCTTCTTGATATGGGCTGAACTGAAATTTGTGTCTTTCGCACATTCAGCGTGACGGTCATAATATTTCTTCTGGATAAGCTGGTTCGCCTGCATCGCAAAACAGATCTGGTTATAAAATTTCCGGAACCCGTAGTTTTCAAAAAGTTGCTGGTAATAAGGCGGGTTAAAATTCATACAGTACATGGGAGGAATGTCATGACCTTTCACGACCAATCCCCACCAGCGGTCCCGTTCGCCGAAATTGATGGGACCGTCCATCGCTTCCATTCCTTTTTGGATAAGCCAGTGCCTGGCCACATCGAGCAGCATATCCGCGGCCACCTGTTCGTTGATACAATCAAAGAATCCTACACCTCCTACCGGCACATCATCGCCTTTGTTCTTGTATTTTTTATTGGTAAAGGCAGCGATTCGCCCGATCAGTTCTCCCAGGTCGTTCTTTAATATCCACCGGGTAGCTTCGCCATGACGGAAAGACTTGTTCTTTTTTTCATCAAATACCTCGTACACATCTTTCTCAAGCGGGAAGATGTATGCGCGGTTATCCTTATGAATAAGATTATTGACCCGTATAAAATCCCTGGAAAGAGCGGGACCGGTAACCTCGATCAGTTGCATAAGCAAATGTAACAAAGCCGGGCAATTATACCTTTCCCTGGCTTTTTGTAATTTAAACGTGCGTAAACCTGTTTA
The DNA here is from genome assembly GCA_039921505.1 of Chitinophagaceae bacterium. GTDB lineage: Bacteria > Bacteroidota > Bacteroidia > Chitinophagales > Chitinophagaceae > JJ008. The sequence goes on along the minus strand of JBDSBR010000021.1, from coordinate 140,617 downwards.
TGAAACTTACCTTCTTTTTAGTTTTACTGTTTCTTTCCTGTAATGCTGTACAGGCTCAACTAGTTAGTAAAAAACCGCAGCATGAGAGAGTGAAATTTTACAGGAAGATGATCGACTCGCTGCCTGTCTTTATAGCTTCAGGGATTACAACGGCACCCAACATCAAGCGGCAATGCCATACCCCCGGGCACATCCAGTATTTTCATAGTAAATACGGGGCATACCTGTCAGGGCGGGCATTGAACCTCCGGGAAGAAGAGAAAGATGCTTTTGCACGTACCTATTCATTTTACGATCAATCCATAGAGTTTTACAATCAACAAGATTATAGGAGGTCGAATTATTATTGTCAGCAGGCCTTAGAAACGGCCATCGCCCACAATTTTTCATTTGAAGAACTCCATCTCTGCCGGCCTTCCCTGAACAATTCGTATTTCCTTTCAGGCGATTATACAAATGCTATGAAAATATCTTCTGCCGGCTTATCGAAGGCCGGGCAAATAAAAGATACCAACCGGATGGCTCATTTTAATAATGTGATCGGTTATATTCATATGCGGCAAAAGAATTTTGTAGAGGCCGGTCAATATTTCCAGCTTAACCTGCAATTGTGCCGGAGCCTTAACGATACACTTTCAGAAGCCGGGGCGCTATGTAATCTTTCCGAGTTGTGCATTGCCCGGGGGCAATATGATAAAGCCATTTTCTTTTTACAGGCTGCTGATCAAACATACCGCTCTATGAAAGATGTAAGCTTCTTTACCCCGAAGGAAAGAGAAGCTTATGTTTCCAATAAAATGGCGGAAGCTTATAAATTGAAGGGCGCTTGTCGCCAGGCTTTGGCTTTTGCATTGAACGCTACTTTCATTGCCGGGCAACAACTCGGCGGTATGAATCTTTATGATGAGGCGAGTTATTATATCAATACAGGCGCCATTTATAATTGCCTGCATAATCCGGACAGTGCTGTTTTCTTTTTACGACAGGGCATCCGGGTAGCCAAAAGTATCATTCACCGTGAATATATCCGGGACGCTGCCGAGCAACTGGCCATTGCCTTTGCCGGCCAAAAAATCTTTGACAGCGCTTACCTCTATCATTCCTTATTTGCCCGTCTCAAAGACAGTATCAATGCCGAAACCAGCCAGCAGGAGATACTGCAAAGAGAGGCCAGCCTGAAGATTGAACAGCAGCGCCAACTGCAGCAATCAGCCATGGAGCAACAAAAATTATGGCGCAATATCATTATCGGGACTTCCATCTTTGCCCTGGTAACACTTGTTTTTTTATACAATCGCTACCGGTTGCGCCAGAAAAATCGTTACCAGCAGGAAATGAACCGGCAACAAAATGAATTGTTCAATGCAATTGCCGCTACACAGGACCAGGAAAGAAAAAGAATTGCCGAAGATATCCATGACAGCCTGGGATCCATTCTTTCGGCAGCCAAACTTAAATTATCAGCGTTGAAGGAAAGCCAGCCGGCGATGAACGTGGACCAGTTGGAAAATTACCAGGTAGCCATGCAGTTACTCGATGAAGCATCGGGTGAGTTAAGGAATATCTCCCACAATATTATGCCGGCTACCCTGTCCAAATTGGGGCTTATCGCAGCTTTGCGGAACCTAATCAACCATATCACTTCTCAAGCGGGTATACAGATCCATTTTTCTTCGCATGGCTTTGAACAAAGGCTGGATGAGCATACTGAAATGAGTATCTACCGGATCGTACTCGAGCTGATCAATAATATAATTAAACACGCGGAAGCCAGCAAAGTAACCGTACAGATGATCCGGCACCCGGATTATATCAACCTGTCGGTAGAAGACAATGGCCGTGGATTTGATTATGAAAATGCATTGAAGATAAAAAAGGGGATCGGACTGGGGAATATTATTTCCCGTGTGGAATACCTGAAAGGTGGGATCGATGTGGATACATTGCCGGGCAGGGGAACCACGGTGATCATAGATATCCCCTATTCGCCTGTATAAATACCAATATACTGGTAGGAAGTGGGTAGGAGTAACGAAATATATTTACAAACGGGACGGTATGAATAAAATAAAATTGCTGATTGCAGATGATCATAGGATCCTGAGAGACGGTATCGTATCCTTATTGCAGTCGGAAGAATCGTTCCAGATCATTGCCACGGCCGCCAATGGGTACGAAGTGATGGACCTGGTGGCAAAAAAAGATATCGATGTTTGCCTGCTTGACATCAACATGCCGGGGCTTGACGGTATCGAAACCGCGAAGTTATTAAAAGAGAAAAAACCCGGTATAAAGATCATCATGCTGACCACCTACAATGACCGCGAGATTATTTCAGAACTGGTCCATATCGGTGTATCCGGTTACCTGCTGAAAAATTCCGACCGGGAAGAACTCGTTGAAGCGGTTCATAAGGTGATGAAAGGGCGTCATTATTTCAGTGAAGAAGTAGAGAATATCATCCTGGAGGGACTGACAGAGAAAAAGACTGCAGAGGTAGTATCGCTGACGGAAAGAGAACTGGAAGTGATGCATTTGCTTGCCAGGGAATATACGAACGACAAAATTGCCAAGGCGCTGCATATAAGTTACCGTACCGTGGAAACACACCGCAAAAATATCATGCAAAAAACCAAGGCTCACAACCTCGCGGGATTGATCAAATTCGCTTATAGTAAAGGATTGATCAGGTAGCTACCAACTTATTGGTAGAATAAAATACCGTTATTATTGTATTGCTCCTCCTTATTGTTCCAGCTACATTAGGTGAATAATTTATTTTATGAAGCAAATAAAAACCGCTGCAACGATCCTGTTATTGCTGAGTCTTGTCTTCTCCTGCTCAAAAGATAATAATGATAGTAATAACCCTCCGTCAGGAATAACCGCACAGCCGGCAAATGATAATAAAAGCGGGGGAGTATACAAAGGGACTATTACCGGCAGTTCGGGCAGTTTTTATATCAATTTGCAGGATGGGGATAATAAAATATATACCGTCTTTGACGGGCAAAAAGATACCCTCTCTACCACCACAGTGATCACGAGTGGCGCTGCTATTTCACAGGCCTTGTTTACGGGTCATACAGGAATGAGCCTTGTATTCTCCGTAAGTGCGGACGGAAACAACCCTGTTGTCAATAGTTTCACTATTCCCGGGCACCCTTTCGCAGAAGCTTTTATGTTTAAAGAAAAAAGCAATCAACAGGTCATGGTCTTTGAAGGGCGATTTACCAAAACTGCAGGACCGGCGAATTGTGAATCCGGAATGATCAATGCACTTCTTATTGGTAATACCCTGTATGGCTATTTCAAAGAAGACGGTGGCCAGCATTTGTCAGGACATTTTACCAGTACAGTCAGTAATAATCAATTCAGTTTTACAGCTGTCAGCGCGACGGGCAATTGCACAATCAACAGCTCGAAATCACAGATCACGGGAACCGCTTCCGATCCCTCGGGCTGTGCTTCAACGGTCAGTTGTACAAGAACACTCTAAAAAACAAAAACAAGCGCTGGTAGCTACCCTGGCGGGCAATTGGGGAAATCTCCCGTTTGAAAAAATAAAAACCTCACGAAACTTTCCATTTCAATGCTGACCTGTTTTGGTGTGGTATATTGCCCGTGAATCGACCCCATTCCACAAAGAGTCACTCTAACAAGGTAACCAACAAACTTTTCCTGGATCTACAGGAATGGGGGCCGGGAAGCGGCTGTGGTCCGGCTTTTACCAACTTTTCCCCAGCTCAAAAAACCTTGGGTTTCTAATTGGCGGATTAACGCTGCCCCCTTACCTTTGCGGCCTGAAAAGATGCTGGTCCCCGGCATTTGAATTTTTCTTAAAGTTTGAACAATTTCTGATAGAGAGAACCCCAACCAGAAACTTAAAAACCAGAAACAAGAAACTATTTAGTATGGCAAACGTTGGTAAAGTAAAACAGGTCATCGGCGCCGTAGTTGACGTGCAGTTCGATGGCAAACTTCCCGAGATCTACAATGCATTGGAACTCAAAAAAGAAAATGGTGATACACTGGTACTTGAAGTGCAACAGCACCTTGGGGAAGATAGTGTTCGTACTATTGCCATGGATGGAACAGAGGGTCTCCAAAGAGGTACCGAAGTAACCGATACAGGCATCGCGATCGCTATGCCGGTGGGTGATGAAATCAAAGGCCGCCTGTTCAATGTTACCGGTGACGCGATCGATGGTTTGCCTGCGGTTTCTAAAAAAGGTGGTCGCCCCATTCACAACAAGCCACCCATGTTCGAAAACCTCAGCACGGCTTCTGAAATATTGTTTACCGGCATTAAAGTCATCGACCTGATTGAGCCTTATGCAAAAGGTGGGAAGATCGGTTTGTTTGGTGGTGCGGGTGTGGGTAAAACAGTATTGATCCAGGAACTGATCAACAATATCGCCAAATCTTATGCAGGTGTATCCGTTTTCGCGGGTGTCGGTGAAAGAACAAGGGAAGGAAATGACCTGATGAGAGAGATGATTGAAGCAGGTATCATGAAATATGGCGACGCATTCAAACATAGCATGGAAGAAGGCGGATGGGACCTGAGCAAAGTGGATATGAAAGAACTGGCTGAATCAAAAGCCACTTTCGTATTCGGACAAATGAATGAACCTCCCGGTGCAAGGGCAAGGGTGGCGCTCTCCGGTTTAACCATTGCAGAATATTATCGCGACGGTGATGGACAGGGCAAGGGCCGTGACATCCTGTTCTTCGTAGACAATATCTTCCGTTTCACACAAGCGGGTTCCGAAGTATCGGCCCTCCTGGGTCGTATGCCTTCCGCGGTGGGTTACCAGCCTACACTGGCTACTGAAATGGGTATCATGCAGGAAAGGATCACCTCTACCAAGAATGGTTCGATCACTTCTGTGCAGGCGGTTTACGTACCTGCGGATGACCTGACTGACCCGGCCCCGGCAACAACTTTCGCTCACCTGGATGCGACCACGGTATTGAGCCGTAAAATCGCTGACCTTGGTATCTACCCGGCGGTTGACCCACTGGATTCAACCTCCAGGATCCTGACTCCGCAGGTAGTAGGTGAAGCGCATTATAATTGCGCTAACAGGGTAAAACTAATGCTGCAGCGTTATAAGGAATTACAGGATATTATCGCCATCCTTGGTTTGGATGAATTAAGTGATGATGATAAACTGGTAGTAAGCCGTGCAAGAAGAGTACAACGTTTCTTATCACAGCCTTTCCACGTGGCAGAAGCCTTTACCGGTTTGAAAGGAGTGCTGGTTCCGATCGAAGAAACGATCCGTGGTTTTAATATGATCATGGATGGTGAAGTAGATGAATACCCGGAATCGGCTTTCAACCTTGTCGGCAGTATTGATGATGCGATCGAAAAAGGGAAGAAACTGATGGCAGCAGCACAATAGGTTTATAGTTTTTAGTTTATGGTTTATGGGTTGAGCAGCTGGGTAGCTGTAAAGACCCTTCTCCTTCGAAGAACAATAAACGATAAACAATAAACCACAAACAAATTAAAATGACTTTAGAAATATTAACACCGGAAAAAAAACTCTACAGCGGCGATGTCTACGGCGTCCAGATGCCGGGTATCAGCGGTTCTTTCGAAGTGCTGGAAAAACACGCACCGCTGGTAAGTGCCTTAAAAGCCGGTCGTTTAAAAGTGCTGAAAACCAAACAGCACCAGTTTGCCTATTTTGATATACAAGGCGGCTTCGTAGAAGTGCTTAACAATAAAGTGACAGTGCTGGTAGAAGGTGCTGTAGCTGTAGAATAAGGAATTTGCCTTCAAGGCAGGCTTGAAAAACCAAGCCATCCGGGATTGTGAAAACAAATTATGACCCTCCTGACCTGATCAGGAGGGCTTTTTATTTCTTTTAGGAACTCTTATAAATCCTTTGGCAGCATCTAAAGGGAACGGGAGGATAAAAAAGCGGATCTGCGGAATCGTATAAAGTTGTTTGAATTGACGTTCCGGCATAAGGATCAGTTTAACTGTGGGTCGATCGGGAAATTCACCATAATCTCGTAATCACCGCCCAGGTGCTTGAGCGCATCTTTCCAGATTTCCTCGTATTGCTGGTGAAAGACAAGTTTGCGGGTGGCTTTCACAGTTAGCCAGGTCTTTTCGTTCATCTCAGTTGACAGCTGGCCCTCACCCCAGCCTGAATAACCAATATAGAACCGGATCTTATTACTGTCAATTTCTTCTTTGCTGATCATATTCACTACCGCGTCAAAATCGCCTCCCCAATACACTCCTTTGAGTACTTCCTGGCCACCTGGAATCTCATCGGGATACTGGTGAAGGAAATGAATGGTATCAGCCTGGACGGGTCCTCCATAATAAACAGGAAGTTTATGACCTTCCAGTTCCGGGATCAGCTCATCGAGAGTATTTTCATATTGCCTGTTCAGTACAAATCCAAAGCTGCCTTCTTCTTTGTGTTCACATAGGAAAACAACAGTGCGGAGAAAGTTAGGATCTTTCAGGAAAGGGTCCGCGATCAGTAAGATGCCGGGGGCGGGTTCAATCATAGTTCAATTTATGATGAAAATTCTTTTCCGGGAAAGCCTGTTAAAAAATCAATCGTTTTAATATACAGTAGGGTTGTTTGTAGAACCGGCAGAAAAGACCGTATTTTCTTCTAAAGCCCCGTTAAAATAGCGATGAATACCCACCGGAGGGGAGAAGAACCAATCCTGGCATTGTATTTTTGCTGGGATAGCCCATGCCCGTGGGCTGGTTCACAAAAACCTTATCTTAGGTCATTAATAAGCATAGTAAGTGAAAAGAACGTTTACAATTATTACGGTATTGATAAGCCTGTCACTGATCGGGATTATTGCCATCCAGATCTCCTGGATAAAGAATATGGTGTTGCTCCGCGAAGAACAGATCAAAGAGCGGCTGAATAAGGCGGCGGAATCAGTGGGGGATGAGTTATCACAGCACAAAAGCAGCTATGCGTCTGGGGGAAAAAAGAAGATGATCCCTGATGATCTCTCCCTCGATATTTTTAAACCGTACTCGATCGGGCAGCAGTTCTCCAAAGATGAGATCAAATCCAAATTAGCAAAAGCTTTTTTGAATAATAACCTGGAAGATATCCGGTTTGAGTTTGGTGTCATTTCATTTGCAAAAAATGGCGTAGATAATTATACGGCTACGCAATCCGAGAATTTTGCCGCTTACTATGAAGATTCCGTTCATAACAAGTCGATTGTAATCCTGCTAACCCCGGCGAGCGGCAGTGCGCTGGAGAATCTTTCCGCGGATGAAGCGTTGATTGTAGTAGTGCCGGCACTTAAAAATTTTGTATTGAAATCGTTGCGCTGGCGGATTATTACTTCGGTGGCTTTCACGATCATCATCTTACTGGCGTTTTATCTTACCGTTAAGACTATGCTGAGGCAAAAAAAACTAGGAAAGATCAAGAATGATTTTATCAATAACATGACGCATGAATTCAAGACCCCTATCGCCACGATCTCGCTGGCCGTGGACGCTATGCGGAATGAAAAAGTAATACAGGACCGGGATAAGATGGGTTATTTCAGCGGCATTATAAAAGAAGAGAACCAGCGGATGAACCGCCAGGTGGAAACCATATTAAAAGCCTCGCAACTGGAAAGACAGGAAGTAGACCTGAATTTAAAACCTGTCCATGTACATGAAGTGATCAAAGATGTGGTGGATAATTTTACGTTGCAGCTGGAAGATAAACATGGGAAAGTAGAGATGGAACTGAATGCAAAAAATGACCTGATCAACGCTGATGAAATCCATTTCTCCAACCTCGTGAATAACCTGGTGGATAACGCGGTCAAGTACGCCAAAGAAAATACACCCCCTGTGATCAAACTTAGCACCCAGTCAAACGGGAAGAACCTTGTCATGAAGATTGAAGACAATGGCATCGGCATGAACCGGGAAACGGTAAAAAGGGTCTTCGAACGGTTTTACAGGGCTCATACAGGGAATGTACATAATGTAAAAGGATTTGGTCTTGGGTTGAGTTATGTAAAGACCATGGTCGAAGCACATGATGGTGATATAAAAGCAGAAAGCACCCTGGGCAAGGGCAGTACATTCACTTTGGATATTCCCCTCAAGAAAAGCCAGTAAGGTTTGGCAAGTGGTAAGAGGGATCAGCTTTCCATAATAAACATCCATCTCCATAACTCAGGAACCGGAAATTATTTTTTAATGCATGATCGTAAACTTTTCTCCAGTCCTCACCGATCAATGCCGCTACCAGTAGCAACAAAGTGGAATTGGGTTGATGGAAATTGGTGATCAGCCCTTTTACAATCCTGAACCTGTAACCAGGTGCGATGAGGAGCTGGGTTTTGGCGACTATTTTTTCCAGTTTGTTTCTTTCCATCCACTTCAGCAACGCTTCCAGCGCATCTTTTACCGGAACATTTTGGTTGGCTAATTCATAAGCCTCCCATTGTGAAAGCTCTCCTGGCCTTCCAACTTCCCACTCGCCACCACCTGCTCGTTCTTTCACTCCCAGCCAATACAATGATTCGATCGTTCGCAAGGAAGTAGTGCCCACCGCGATAATATTCTTTTCAATATTGCTAAGAATGTTTTCTAGCGTGGTTTTCGGGACATCAATGAATTCGGCATGCATTTCATGTTCCACTAATGTTTCACTTTTTACAGGTTTAAAGGTCCCTGCACCCACATGAAGCGTAATATAATCTATGTGAATATTTTTCTTCTCTAATGCGTTGAAAATAGCGGGTGTAAAATGCAAACCTGCTGTGGGTGCTGCCACGGATCCATCAAAACGGGCGTAAACGGTCTGGTATCGTTCTGCATCCAATCCTTCAGCGGCTCTTTTGATATACGGGGGCAACGGTATCGCGCCTACCTCGTGTAAAAGTTCCGCGAAACTCAGGCTGGATGGCTCCCAGGATAGTTCAATGATAAAACAGCCGCTTCTTTTTTCTATGTATTTTACGTTGAGCAGGATCTCGTTGTTCGCCGGTATCTTTTTTTCCAGCACCTGGCCGGTCTTCCATTTGGAAGCCCCTCCTACAAGACATTGCCACCATACTTTCCCTTTTTGCAGCATAGCCGTTGTAATATCGGGGTATTGCTCATGTGGTTCCAGGCAAAATATTTCGATCACACCCCCTGTAGGTTTATGGAAGAGAAGTCTTGCTTCGACTACTTTGGTATTATTGAAAACCAGCAATGAACCGGCGGGAATATATTGACTGATATTTTTATAACTGTCGGTTGAAATGGCGCCGTCCCGGCAAATCAGTAAACGGGATGCGTCTCTTTCAGCCAGGGGGTAAGCGGCGATCTTTGAATCAGGAAGAATGTAACTATAATCTTGGATCGATATGGTCCGGGGATCTGTCATAAAACCCAATGTTGGTAGCCGCTTTGTACTAGTGTGTTTATGGAACGGTCCAGGTAGCCGTTATTAGAAACTTGCCATTGATTTTTGCAATTGTAAAAAAATGTTGCTGTCCTTCCCAACTCTTTGAAGGTTCAACAGAAACATATCCAAAATTTAAGTCGCATTTTTTCCCTGTTCCGTCTGTTGTTATAGATAAAATGTCAAGTAAGGTTGTATGCTTATTTATTTCCTTCTTAAGTTTAATGTCAAAAAATACTTTGTATTGCTTCTTGTCGAACAATTTCTTAGTCACTTTTAAGTAATCATAATTTTTGTCTTTTGTAGAGTCGAGAATGCAATAGTCGCAATTGAAAGAAAATCTAATTAAAGAGGAAAGTTTGATTTTGTCTTCTTTATTAACAGCCTTTTTAAAATCTATCCAAAATTGTTCAATTAATTTTTTGTCAGCCTTTGAAATCTTTGATTTGTCGCAATATGAGGTTTGTCCTATTGAAAATTGCCCATAAAATAGGCTTGCAAAAACTAATAATATTTTAAGGATATGTTTCAGGTGTTTGTCAAATTGTGAGGCCTGTCCAAAATGGCTACCAACTGTTGTATTTTCGGATCAAAGATAAACTTTATTTCCTGCTGCCTCATCGGGCCTCCTGTACCGGAAAAAACAAATTTAAATGGTTTTTTCCCCGGAACTATATGGGATAGTTTGCTCAATTTTAAAAGCGAAGATCTTTGTAAAGGATAAAATATTTGATTACACTGTTTCATTGACCGGGAAGGTTTCAGGAAAGAACAATTTTTCATGATTGTTTTCTCATGGCAATGGCTTTGGCGGCAACTAGTTTTGTTGCATCATTGGGCCAGATGCCACGGGTAATGCCGAAAACCGGTGAAACAGAGTAGGCAAAAAAAACTATGACCATGAGAAAATATGTATTACCGGTCTTCCTCCTTTTTTCGCCGGCCGTTTTATGGGCACAACCTAATAATTCCTTTGACAAGACAGGGATTGATTATGTCAATTCCCTCGGCATGATAAAAAAGGATTTTAGCACAGGAAAGGTGACCGATTTTAGTGAGGCAACGTTGAACTATTATTCCGCAAGTATCCCCTTGAAGAACCAGGTATCTGTTGATATGACAGCCACGATTGTAAACAGCATGAAGAGCCCGGCATTCAATTATACGAATGTGATCGATAACAGTTCCTTGTCTCCTTTTTCCAGGGGTCTTATAAAAAGTATCATTAATAATGACCATCACCTGGACAATAACGGTTACCGGGAAGACCTGGGTGTAAAAACTGAGCAGCTGCTCACATCAGATATACCGTCAAGTGAAAAAGAATTTGTGCTCTCCTTAGTGGCAGTAGCATATCATATTGCGGACCCGTTAACTCAGGGAGATGCTCCAAACGCGAGGGAAGGAGGATGCTGGATCAATGGGCCTTACGGGTCGGGCCCGGGCACACGGGCACAATGTATCGCTGCAAGTGCTATTCTCGGGGGAGTGATCGGTTATTCGATCTGCGGCTTTTTGTGCGGGTTAGGTGGTGCCGTCATTGGTGGTGTTGCGGGGGCATTGAGTTAGCAGTGTAGCAGGCTATGCAGCAGCATGGCCTGCTTTTTTTAAAATTCTTTTTATGAAATATTTTATTGCCGCCCTTTCCGTATTTTTTGCGAAGCAGGTCTCTTCGCAGGAATTGAGACTGTCCGTGGATTACGGGTATGCTGTTGCAACGATGCGGGATAGTAAAGCTATCATGTTGCAAACCGGAGTGAGAGGAGGGATGGAATGGACGATCAAAAAGAAATTTTACCTTTCGGTCTTTGCCGGCGGTTCTCTTTTACGTTATAATTATACCAGCACTACCGGGGAGGCTATTTTTAACCGGAAGTATTTCGTGATGCTGCCGGTATCGTTAAAAAAATATTATCCTTTGGCAAAAAGATCATCAGGATTTGTGGAGGTCGGCATTTCTCCTGTTCATTTTTTCCTCAACCACAAAGAGATTAATAACGGGGGATCAAACCGGGTGGAAAAGGAAAATAACCTGGGATGGAATGGCGCTGGCCTGCTTTGTATCGGGTTCCGGACCATGATTACTCCTGTTCTCGCTTTTGATATAGGATTACTGGGACAAAAAGATTTTATCCAATCTTATAAACGAGCGCAGGACAGGATCAGGACCGACAGAACCTCGCTTGCCATTGGGTTTTACCGAAAACTTTGAAAAAGTGCGGGCCAGTTTCTTTTTTATTTTATTTATCCCGTATAGTTGGGCAGCATTGTCTCAAACCCGGGAAGAAGTGCTTGAATCCATCAAACGATCCACGTTCTCCAATAAGAATATTTACCTTTTTTGCCGGGGAACAACAAGTAAACCCGGCCTGATCGCCGGCCATTTTAATTTGAAGGATACCAATATTACCCATGTAGGAGTGGGGTATACAGAGAATAATTCATTCTGCATCTTTAATGTTAGTGATCTAAAAGGGTATGATAATGCGTTGCTTATCGATTCCGTTAATTCCTTCATAGCTTCTCCTGATGTATATTATTTCAGTATTTGGGAATATAAAACTACAGGACGGAAGATGCAAAGAATGAAAAGGATATTGAAAAGTTATCCTGGCAGGAAGATCGTTTTTGACGTTTCCTTCAGCCTGAACAACGACGATACGCTTTACTGTTCTGAATTCTGTGCTACAGTGCTGAACAGTATTGGCCTGGGCACCTGTCATTTCACGCCGGTTAAAAAGAAATTGAATGACAGGCTCTTCGTAACGATCTTAAAAAGGGAAGAGCTCATTTATTACCCCGTTGATTTTTTCCGCGCAACAAACTATTTCCGGCTCACCAAGGAGTTTAAGATAGACAAGTAGAAAATACTAACTCACCGTTTTGCCAACGGTACAACCAGCTTCAAGCCGCTCCACAACTCACTCACGGCACAGACCTTTACATCCACCAGGTCATTTTTAAGGGCATAGTTTCGGATGATGTCTTCTGTAACATCGGTTGGGATCTTTGAGGATTTTTTATACCAGGATACCCAGATAGTAAGCTCAGTGTTCTTTTTGTAAACCGGTTTTACTTTTTTCATTTCCGATTCAAATTCCTTATTGTTTTTTACGAATAGATGGACCAGTGCAGGCGTTTCATTCTTCTTTACCAGTTGATCCCGGATATCTGTTTCAATTAATGAATAATAGTCTTCGGGTGGGTGCACCAGTAATATTTTCATACCAGGTTTGATTCCCAGTTTTTTCAATAGTGGTGTTCCTGAATACCCAGCCAAAGCCATATGTGTAATGTATATCCTGCGAAGTAAGGGCTCTTTTTTTATAACCGCTTTCCGTTGATCAATCCAGGCTATCCACAGCTTATCCACCGCTATTCACAGCAAGTTCACAGGCATTTTAACCCACGGTGCTCGAACATTCAGTCAAACAGCCATGGTATTGGGTTCCAGGGCAAAACGGGATGGGGAAAAATTAAATCTTTAAAAATTTGATTGTTAAGTGGGAAAAAGTGTTATTTTGTGTCAATTATTTTAAAATTGACTCAACCCCCTGATAATGACAGGCTTTCTCGGCGAATTCGAGGCTACTTTGGACGCCAAGGGGCGTTTCCTCCTCCCGGCAGGGTTCAAAAAACAATTGCCGAAAGGGGAAAGTGGACGCTTTGTTATCAACAGGGGATTTGAAAAATGCCTGGCTCTTTACCCGATGGGTACCTGGGAGCCGCTCTTTGGAAAAATTACCGGGCTGAATGAATTCGATCCCAAACAACGGGAATTCAGGAGAGCATTCCTGAACGGTGCCACCTACGTGGAGCCCGATACTGCCGGCCGGATACTGTTGCCACCAAGCCTGAAGATGTATGCGGGGCTGGAAAAAGACATTGTGCTGATGGCGACAGGAGATAAAATAGAAATCTGGGATAGTAATAAGTACAAACAGTTCTTTGATTCAATTTCTTCGGATGCATTAAGTGACCTGGGTAACCAGGTGCTGGGCGGAGGCAAACCTGAATAATCATTCACCGTGCAGGAACAGTATCATATACCGGTTCTGCTCGATGAAGTGATAGAGGGCCTCGATATTCAACCTGGCGGCATATACGTGGATTGCACTTTTGGGGGTGGCGGACATTCCAAAGCCATTCTCGGTCGATTGAATGCAAAAGGCAAACTGGTCGCTTTTGACCAGGACGATGATGCAAGGAAAAACCTGCCGGCCTTATTGGCGGGCAAGCCGGATGATGAAAGGATCATTTTCGTTCCTCAGAACTTTCGTCACCTCCAGCGGTTTCTCCGTCTTCACCATATCACAGCTGTGGATGGTATCATGGCGGACCTGGGTGTCAGCAGCCACCAGTTTAACGAAGCGGGAAGAGGATTCTCTACCCGTTATAACGCTGAACTGGATATGCGGATGGATCAACGGCAGACCCTGAGAGCTTTTGACGTCGTGAACGACTATACTGAACAACGATTGCACAAACTCTTTGAACAGTATGGCGAAGTCACTAACGCCAAAACGTTAGCCAAAACCATCGCAGCGGTTCGCGGCAGCACTTCCCTCAAAACGATCGATGGATTCAAAAATGCAGTCCGGGAAATAGTAAAAGGAAATCCCAACAAGTACTTCGCCCAGGTTTTCCAGGCTTTGAGAATTGAAGTGAACGACGAACTCGGTGCACTGAAAGAGATGCTTCAACAGATCCCATCCTTGTTAAAACCAGGGGGTAGAGCAGCCATCATTACGTTTCATTCCCTTGAGGACAGACTGGTAAAGAATTTTTTTCGCCGCGGTTCATTTGATGAGCCGGAAGAGAACCCTTTTATCAACTCCCAAACGGTGAACGAACTGAAATTAATCACAAAAAAACCAGTACTGCCGGCTGCCAGCGAGATGAAGCAGAACCCGAGATCAAGAAGCGCGAAACTCAGGGTGGCAGAAAAAGTGATGATGATATAAAAGAGAATTCAGAACAATCAACATAGAAGGTAAAAGATTTAGGAAATCTATATCCTTTGAAATCAACCCCGCCGCAGCTAGGCTGCGGCAGGCTAAGAAAAACCAACCTGCTTTCGCTTAGGTTATAGCAGGTAAGAACTAACGGGCTAACAACTCAATTATGCAGGAACAGGAAAATCCAAAAGAACGGGATCTGAAACCAGGACAGCAAAACTGGAAGCGGTGGCTGAATTATCAGTCGATCGTAAAACAGGTGCCGTTCTTTTTGTTCCTCGCGCTGCTGGCGGTTGTGTATATCTACAATGGTCATTATGCTGACAAGACCATCCGTAATATAAACCGAACGGCCAAAGAAGTAAAAGAACTGCGGTACGAGTATACAGCAGTGAAGAGTGAAGTGATGTTTCAAAGCAAGCCCAGCGAATTGGTAAAAGCCGTGGAACCGCTGGGATTGAAAGAACTGGTGCAATCACCGGTAGTACTGAAAGATTCGACCGGGAAGAACTAAAAAATTCCCTGGGATACCCGGGGTGGACGGATAACAGGAACAATAACAACTAAACCAAACCTGCCTTCGCTAAAGGCAGGTAACAGCGGACATTGGACGTCAAACGCGACATATTGTGGAGAGTGTACCTCAGCTTTATCGGTATAATAGTACTGAGCCTCCTTGTCATCGGCAGGGCCTTCTACATCCAGCGTTTCCAGGGAAGTCACTGGCGCAGTATGAGCGACAGCCTGCACCAGCGCTATGTTCCGTTGATGGCTGAACGGGGCACGATTTACAGCGAAGATGGCCAGATGCTCAGCACATCGATCCCCACTTTTGATATCAATATTGATTTTAACGCAGATGGGTTGCGGGAGAAGAAAGGAAAACGGTTCAAAGAGAACGTTGATTCGTTTGCTATCGCCCTCTCCAATTATTTTGGCGATAAATCGGCGGCGCAATATAAAAAAGAACTGCAGCTCGCCTATAAGAACGAAGAGAGATTCTACCCGCTGAAAAAGAAATTAAGCTTCGAAGACTATAAAGCATTCCGTGATTTCCCCCTCGTGAGGATGGGCCGGAATAAAAGCGGCGTTATCGTTGATGTCAATACCAAAAGACTTACGCCCTTTAAATTATTGGCAAACAGGACCGTTGGCCTGTCCAGGGAACATGTAGCCAGCAACGGCAAAACCAAAAAACAGAATGTTGGATTAGAAAGAAGCTATGATACGGTATTGAATGGTCGTGACGGCCTTAAACTGGTCCGTTATATCGCCGGGAATACTGCGATACCTGTGGAAGGTTCACAAACCGATCCCGAAAATGGCAAAGATGTTTATACCACGCTTGATATAAATATCCAGGATATCACTGAAACGGCATTGATGAAAATGATGCTGCAATGCGAAGGGCCTTATGGAACGGCAATCGTTATGGAAACTGCCACGGGCAAGATAAAAGCTATGGCCAACCTGGGCCGCCAGCAGGATGGCAGCTACTGGGAAGACGACAATTATGCGCTCCGGGCAACTGAACCAGGTTCTACTATTAAACTCGCAACATTGTTAGCTGTATTGGATAAGGGAACAAGTGCGCTTACCGATGTGGTTGAAATTGGCGGGTCCGGCCGTGCACAGGTAGGAACTAAAATGGTCACGGATGCGGAAAGATCACCCAAACCTTTTCTTACGGTAAAAGAATGTTTTGCGCACAGTTCAAATATCGGGATGAGTAAACTTGCTTACAAGGCATTTATCCAGCGACCTGTTGAACTCAAAGAATATATGCATCGTTTTCACCTGGATACCAGGTCCCCGATCGACCTGACAGATGTTCCCAAACCAATGATGGCTCCCCTTGATCAGAAAGGAAGCGCCGAAGGAAATATGCTGTGGATGAGTTTTGGCTATGGTATACAGGTAAGTCCCCTGCATACACTTACCCTGTACAATGCCATCGCTAACAACGGGAAAATGATGAAACCTTACCTGGTGAACAGTATCCAGGGTAATGGTATTGTACGCAAACAGGTAGTTCCATCGGTGATGGAAGAAAATCTTTGTAAGCCCGCAGTGGTGCAAGCTGCAAGGGAATCGATGGAAATGGTAGTAACAGAAGGGACCGCCAGGAAAGCATTTAAGGATATGCCTTTTGCCGTAGCAGGAAAAACAGGTACGGCACATGTATCCGATGGCAAAATCAAATATGACGATGGGGTTTACCAGGCAACTTTTGTAGGTTATTTCCCTGCCGGCAAACCGCAATACACTTGTATCGTGGTCATCCGCACGAAGCCTCATGCTGCTTCACACTTTGGCGGCACTTTGGCTGCGCCTGTGTTCAGGGAGATCGCGACAAAACTCTATGCGATGTACGTAGAGAAGAAAGATCCTTCGAACTATGCTGCCCGCCAGGACAGTACAGCTTATTTCTATGCGGGATTTACCCATGATCTGAAGAATGTATTCAGGACAATGAACATCTCTTATACGGATTCAGTTGCGCAAAACAGCTGGAGTAGTGTATATGCAAGTAATTACCGTCCGGTGATGAAAGCAACAATGATCCGCCAGCAGGTAATGCCGAATGTAAGAGGAATGGGATTAAAAGATGCTGTCTACCTGCTGGAAAACATGGGGGTAAGGATAGCTGTAAAAGGGAAAGGAAAAATCGTTTCACAATCTGTGCCACCGGGTACAGCACTGGCAAAAGGAGTTACGGTAATGCTTGAATTGAGCTAAAGCAGCGCATGTGTTATTAAGTGATATACTATATAAGGTAAATATCAGGTCAGTCGCGGGAAGTACAGGAGTTGAAGTGAAAGATATCCAGATCGATTCGAGAAAAATAAGGCCAGGAAGTTTGTTTGTGGCAATAAAAGGAGCAGCGGCAGATGGTCACCGGTTCATTGAAAAAGCGATAGAGGGCGGGGCAGCAGTGATCGTGTGTGAAGAAATGCCTGGCGTAAAGAAAGAGGGTGTTGAATATGTGCAGGTGGAGAACAGTGCTGTGGCTGCAGCTTATATCGCTGCTAATTTTTATGGAAGACCCTCGGAGAGACTGAAACTGGTAGGTGTGACGGGAACCAACGGCAAAACAACTATTGCGACATTATTATATAAGCTCTTTACAAGATTGGGATATAAATGCGGATTGCTGAGTACGGTGGAGAACATGGTAGGCGAACAAACACTACCCGCATCACATACAACCCCGGATGCTGTCAGCCTTAATCAATTATTAAGTCAGATGGCAGAGGAGGGGTGTACACATGTGTTCATGGAAACAAGTTCACATGCTATACACCAGCACAGGGTTACAGGTTTGCAGTATGCGGGCGGTCTTTTCAGCAATATCACACATGATCACCTTGATTATCATCAAACGTTTGATGAATATATCCGGGTAAAGAAAGCCTTCTTCGATTCCTTATCCCCGACGGCATTTGCTATCAGCAATGCAGATGACAAAAGGGGAACGGTCATGCTTCAGAATACGGCTGCGAAAAAGTATTACTACAGCCTGAAGACGGTGGCCGATTTCAAGGGAAAGATTTTGGAGAACGGACTCTCAGGGCTGATCATGACAATAAATGGGGTGGAAGTGCATTTCAGGCTGATCGGTGAATTCAATGCATACAACCTGTTGGCCGTGTATGGTGCTGCGGTTTGTTTGGGAGAAGATAAACAGGAACTGCTGACAGCTTTGAGTGTGCTAACGGGAGCGGAAGGAAGATTTGATTACCTCGTTTCACCGAAAGAGAAACTGATCGCGATCGTGGATTATGCCCACACACCCGATGCGCTGTTGAATGTACTGGCGACGATCAAAAAATTGAAAAAAGGATTTGAGCAGGTGATTACGGTGGTGGGTTGCGGCGGGGACAGGGACAAAACAAAGCGACCGGTAATGGCAGAAGCGGCTTGTGAGCACAGTGACAAAGTGATCTTCACCAGTGACAACCCGAGAAGCGAGGACCCGGTACAGATCATAAAAGACATGGAAGAAGGATTAAGCGCGGCGGCAAAAAGAAAATATATCTCGATCGTTGACAGGAAGGAAGCAATAAAGACGGCGATCAGCCTGGCAAAACCGGAGGATATAATCCTCATCGCGGGGAAAGGCCACGAGAAATACCAGGAGATAAAAGGAGTGCGAAATCACTTTGATGATAAAGAAATAGTGAAAGAGATGTTCGGGATGTTGGATAAGTAATGGGAAATGTAAAGATGTGAGGATGGGAAAATGTAGTGAGGAGCGAATTAAAAAGAACTAAAAACAATAAACAACAAACTATAAACCAGCAATGCTTTACCATTTATTTCATTGGATGAACAAAGAAGGATTCAGATTCCCGGGTATCCGGTTATTTGACTTCATCACGTTCAGGGTATTGCTGGCGGTGTTGCTGTCTTTGTTTATCACCACTTTTTACGGTAAGAAGCTGATCAATTTCCTTCAAAGGAAACAGATCGGTGAAAGTATCCGCGAAGAAGGATTACCGGGGGAGGAGAGCAAGAAAGGCACACCAACTATGGGTGGTATCATTATCATCCTGGCGATCCTTATTCCCACCCTTTTGCTGGCCAACCTGACAAAAGTATATGTACAGCTTATGCTGGTAAGCACCGTATGGCTGGGGATCATCGGATTCATTGATGATTATTTAAAACTCAGGGGAAAAAGACAGGCCCAACAAAAGGGCGACCAATATAAAAAGAGCGGGAAAGATGGTTTGGCAGGATGGTTCAAGATATTGGGACAAGTAGGCCTTGGGATCACGGTAGGAGCTACACTTTATTTCAACAGCGAAGTAATGATTTGGAGAGAATATGTTGGGACCAATCCAAAAAACGATTCGACCGTTTTTCAAAAACAGGTAAATGGTGACACAATAAATTTAGTGAAGACCAAAGAAATGATAACCACCATTCCTTTTGTAAAAGACCATGAGTTCAATTACTCAAAGCTATTACCGGCTTCGTGGAGAGATTATACCTGGGTTCTTTACATACTGATCGTGATATTTATCATCACGGCCGTATCAAACGGCTCCAATCTAACGGACGGCCTGGATGGACTGGCAACAGGAACATCGGCGATCATTGGGGTCTTGTTGGGCATATTTGCTTATGCCAGCGGTAACCTGGTATTTGCTGATTATCTAAATATCATGTACATACCCGACCTCGGGGAGTTGTCCATCTTTATCGCAGCGATGATCGGGGCCTGTGTCGGCTTTCTGTGGTATAATTCTTACCCGGCGCAGATCTTCATGGGCGATACGGGCAGTCTTACGCTGGGTGGCATCATCGCTTCACTAGCTATCATAGTACGTAAAGAATTGCTGATACCCATTTTTTGTGGCGTTTTCTTCGTGGAAACGCTGAGTGTGATGCTGCAGGTCGGCTATTTCAAGTATACAAAAAGAAGATCGGGTGTAGGTAAAAGGGTGTTCCTGAAAGCTCCCCTTCATCACCACTACCAGGTCAAAGGGTTTCACGAAGTGAAAATAGTGAACAGGTTCTGGATCGTGACCGTGTTATTGGTTGTGCTGAGTATCGCGACGCTGAAAATGAGATAAGACTAATTGTTTTTGAGAAATAATTGTTGAAAAACCACCAGAGAATCCCGACCCCGAGAAAACCAGTGTTCTGATCCAATCGAATTGTGGTGCAGTTGTATTTGAAAGTCCAATACTTGTGAAGAACCATGTTCCGTACATCGTTTAAAACGGAACATGGTTATAGCGCTGGTCAGCCAGTATGGAAGTATGGGTAAAAGGTTTGTCATATTGGGTGGAGGCGAAAGTGGTGTGGGTGCCGCACTGCTGGCGAAGCAACAGGGATATGACGTATTCCTTTCCGACGGAAGTTCTTTGAAAGATGAGTATCGTAACGAGTTACAGCTTGCCGGAATCGACTTTGAAGAAGGAGGGCATACTGAAGCGAGGATCCTTGATGCGGAGGAAGTAATGAAAAGCCCGGGCATACCGGAGAAAGTGCCGTTGGTTAAAAAAATAAGAGCAAAAGGTATCCCGGTGATCAGTGAGATCGAACTGGCTTATCGCTTCAAAGGTGATAGCCGCATCATCGCAATCACGGGAAGTAACGGGAAGACTACGACAACAGCGCTCACTTATCATATCTGTAAAGAAGCAGGATTGGATTGTGCGCTGGTCGGAAATATCGGGGACTCTTTTGCCTTACAGGTTGCCAGGCACCCGAGTTCGCTTTACGTGGTGGAAGTAAGCAGTTTCCAGCTTGATGATATAAAGGAGTTCAGACCGGAGATCGCCATACTGACAAATATTACGGAAGATCACCTGGACCGTTACGAATACCAGTTTGAGAAATATATCAACAGCAAATTCCGTATCGCTATGAACCAGCAGGCGGGTGATCATTTCATCTACTGCGCCGACGATAAAGTAACTATGAAATATCTAAACCAATTCAATATTCAATCTAACCAACTGCCAATAAGTATGAAAAGAGAACTGCCAAACGGTGCCTTTATAAAAGACGGGGACATGTACATCAGGACAGGACAGGATTTTACGACGATGAGTGTATTTGATTTTGCCCTGAAAGGGAAGCATAATCAATACAATACAATGGCCGCCTGCGTAGCCGCTACCACGCTTGACATCAGGAAAGAAAAAATCCGTGATGCCGTGCAGAATTTCCAGAACCTGGAACACCGGATGGAACATGTGGCAACTGTCCGGGGAGTTGAATTTATCAACGACAGCAAAGCGACCAATGTAAACTCCACGTGGTATGCTTTGGAGAGCATGACAAAACCAACCGTGCTGATCCTTGGTGGCGTGGATAAAGGAAATGATTATTCGCTGATCGATGAATTGGTCAAAGAAAAGGTAAAAGCAATCATCTGCCTGGGGACCGACAACCGGAAGATCCATGAAGCGTTCGGCAATACGATGAGTACGATTGTGAATACGTCGACGGCTTCAGAAGCTGTACACGCTGCTTTTCATTTTGCCAGTAAAGGCGATGTCGTGCTGCTCAGCCCTGCCTGCGCCAGTTTTGATCTTTTTAAGAATTACGAGGATCGTGGTAACCAGTTTAAACAAGTTGTGAAAGAATTATAATGGAGATAGCAAGAGATATACGGTTCAATGAATTGAGGAATACCTTCAATACGAATAACCTGCTCAATAAGACCAAGGGTGATAAAGTTATCTGGGCATTGGTGGTATTGCTGACCCTGGTCTCACTACTGGCTGTCTATAGTGCCACGGGATCATTGGCCTACAAGAATTATAAAGGGAATACAGAGATCTACCTGTTCAAGCAGGTGGCCTTTATCCTGGCCGGGATCATGGTCATTTATTTTGCCCACCTGGTCAATTATACTTTTTACTCGAAAGCCGCACAGATTGCTTTCCTGGTTTCACTGCCATTATTGTTCTATACGCTGTTCTTTGGCGTAAAGATGAATGAAGGCAGCCGCTGGATACGCCTGCCGCTGATCAATATGACCATGCAGACCTCAGACTTTGCGAGGCTGGCGCTCTTCATGTACCTCGCCAGGCTGATCAGCAAAAAACAGGAGGTCATAAAAGATTTTAAAAAAGGCTTCCTGCCAATCATCGCCCCGGTGGCACTTACCTGCGCACTGATCGCACCTGCCAACTTATCGACGGCTTTATTACTGGGAGCGAGTTGTCTCCTGCTGATGTTCATCGGGAGAGTAAGTACCAAACATATTTTACTGACGATCGGTATTGCCCTTGTGCCTATCCTTCTGCTCGTATCGGCGGCGATCGTCCGGCATGGAAAATCAACAAGTGAGACGACGGTTGTCGTTGCAAAAAAAACTTCCTCTACATTATTTGGAAGAGTGGATACCTGGATAGGGAGGATGGAAAGTTTTATGTATGGTACCGAGGAAACAGACAATGATGCTTACCAGGTAAACCAGGCCAAAATCGCCATTTCAAAAGGCGGTGTTTTTGGTGTAGGTCCGGGTAACAGCACGACAAGAGATTACCTGCCGCAGGCTTATAATGACTTTATCTACGCTATCATTATTGAAGAGTATGGCCTGGTGGGAGGTGCGTTCATCATGTTTATCTATTTAGTTTTTTTATACAGGTGTATCAGGATCTATAAGCGATGCCCGTTTGCTTTCGGGGCATTCCTGGCGCTGGGACTGAGTTTCACCCTGGCGATACAGGCCGTGGCAAATATGGCGGTCACTGTGAATTTGTTTCCAGTCACCGGTGTGACCTTACCGTTGGTGAGTATGGGAGGGACGAGTTTCATATTTACCTGCCTGGCCATCGGGATCATTTTGAGTGTATCGAGAAACGTGGAGCAGTTAGAAGGAAAACCCCTCCAAACCTCCCCTAAAGGGGAGGCTTAACGAGAGTCTGAATGAATGAAAGTTATAACAATAATAAAGACCCTGGCTCTCCCTTTAGGGGGCGGGGGGGGCACAAGCGAGTGATCATAGCAGGCGGAGGAACAGGAGGGCATATTTTCCCGGCGATAGCGATCGCCAATGCTTTGAAAAAAATCGACCGGGATATTGAGATATTATTTATTGGCGCAAAGGGAAGAATGGAGATGGAGAAAGTACCACAGGCCGGTTACAGGATCGAAGGGTTGAATATAGCCGGTTTCAACAGGAGTTCTTTGATAAAAAATATTGGATTGCCTTTTAAGTTGCTGAAGAGTTTTCTGCAGGTAAGAACCATCTTCAAAAAATTCAAACCGGATGCGGCGATCGGTGTAGGCGGGTATTCAAGTTTCCCGGTGCTACGTTTTGCACAGGCAAGGAGAATCAAAACCTTTATCCACGAATCAAATTCATTTGCCGGACGGGCAAATATCATGTTGGGAAGGAAAGTAACAAAGGTTTTTACTGGTACAGGGGGAATGGAAAAATTCTTTCCACAGGAAAAGATCCTTGTTACAGGGAACCCGGTGAGAGCAGCTATCGCGGGCAGTTCGGTTTCAAGAACGGTAGGGCAACAATTCTTTTCGTTGGATGAAACAAAGAAAACACTACTCGTGGTAGGAGGAAGCCTTGGAGCTAAATCCATCAACGAGGCAATTGATAAAGGGCTGGATGAACTGCTGAACGCAGGATTACAGCTTATCTGGCAGACAGGAAAACCGTATTCGGTAAAAGCAAAAGAGAGAGCAATGGGAAAGCAGGGAGTTTGGGTCAACGAGTTTATTACCCAGATGGAATATGCGTATGCCGCCGCTGACATCGTGGTGGCCCGTTCAGGGGCCATGACCGTTGCAGAATTGTGTGTTGCTAAAAAGCCCGTTTTATTCGTACCCTATCCTTTTGCTGCAGAAGATCATCAAACGGTGAATGCAATGCAACTGGTGAATAAAAATGCCGGGTTGATGGTAAAAGACAGCGAAGCGAAACAAAAACTGGTGTCCATGACAATTGACCTCGCGAAGGATACAGCTAAACAGGAGGGATTGAAAAGAAATATTGCGGCATTAGCTATTACGGATGCTGATATGAAAATAGCAGAAGAAGTTTTAAAGAGTATTGAGTAAATAACGAAAGGTGGTTTCCTTCTCTGAAGGGGAGGGACGGAAGGGTGAGGCCGCATGATGATATGAAAATAGCAGAAGAAGTTTTAAAGAGTATTGAGTAAATAACGAAATGTGGTTTCCCTCTCTGAGGGAGAGGGACGGAAGGGTGAGGACGAAATGATTTAAGAATACGAGCCAATACTGTCCTTATGAATACCCCCTTCCGGGGGGATTGAAAAACGGTGGATGAATGATAGATAAGAGCACGATAAATAAACGGTACTCCTTCTCTTTCGGGGAAGGCCGGGATGGGACCGTGTATTTTATCGGGATCGGGGGGATCGGGATGAGTGCGATTGCGAGGTTCTTTTATGCAGGCGGGGTGAAAGTGAGTGGTTACGATAAAACGCCGACAGTTCTGACCAGGGAACTGGAGACAAGCGGGATCCCTGTCCATTATGAAGAAAAGGTGGAACTGGTACCCAAAAAGGTTGACCTGGTGGTTTATACGCCAGCGATTCCGCCGGAACACAAGGAATTGGTTTTTTATAAGGAGAATGGATACAAGGTGGTAAAGAGAAGTGATGTGTTACAGATAATAACAGCGAGTTCTTTTAATATATGCATTGCAGGGACGCACGGGAAAACGACAATTACTACAATGGTAGCGCATTTGCTCCGGGACAGCGGTTTTGGATGCAATGCTTTCCTGGGTGGTATTGCGGTGAATTACGGAACGAATTTCTGGAGCAGTGAACGGAATGTATGCGTGATCGAGGCGGATGAATACGACCGGAGTTTTTTGAAATTAAGCCCGGATATCGCCATCATCACGGCTATGGATGCGGACCACCTGGATATCTACGGTACAGCGGAAGCCATGGAGGAAGCTTTTATTGATTTCAGTAAAAGAGTAAAGCCGGGTGGTTTGCTGATCGGGAAATTCGGGTTAGCGCGGACAAAGGAATTAAAAAGCCAGTCATATCTCTCGTATAGTTTGCAAAACGAAAATGCAGATGTATATGCGGGTAATATCAGGATGATAAACGGGAGCTATGAGTTTGATGTGACGGTGAAAGATAAAAAACTGGAAAACGTGAGGTTGAATATGGGGGGAATGCACAATGTAGAAAATGCTGTCGCAGCAATCGCGGTAGCCAGTTCTTTGGAAATTGAAGAGGACAGGATCAAAAAGGCAGTAGAGAACTTCAGGGGAGTGAAGAGAAGGTTTGAGTACATGATCAAAAACGAGCGGCTGGTATTTATTGATGATTATGCCCATCACCCTGAAGAGTTAAGGGCTTTGATCAGCGGCGCCAAATCCCTGTTCAGGCAAAGGAAATGTACGGTAATATTCCAGCCGCACCTGTACAGCCGCACAAAAGACCTGGCCGAAGGGTTTGCGGAGGTGCTGGACCTGGCCGATGCAGTGATTCTGTTGCCCATTTACCCGGCCAGGGAATTGGCTGTGGAAGGGGTAAACAGTGAAATGATCCTGGCTAAAATGAAGAAAGAAAACAAAAGGGTGTTAACCGGGGAGGCGTTGATAAAGTGGATCAGCGGAAATTATAATGAGACCCTTAACCGGGAATTCGGGGAAATATTGATTACGGCAGGTGCAGGAGATATTGATATGCTTGTTGAACCAATCAGGAATGAATTAAAAGATATATAACGCGTGAATGCAAAAACAACTATAAGAAAAGTATTGTTCATAGCCGTTTGGCTCTGTATCGGTGGAGGTATGTTCACCTTACTGCTGGCGGCTATCAGTAAAAAGAACCAGGGGAAATGCCGTGACTATTCGATCACTATAAAAGGCCCCCGGGATAATTTCTTTATTGACAAAAAAGATGTCGGGCAATTACTCATCAATGCTACCCACGGAAATATCAAAGGTCAGCCAGTAGTGTCTTTTGACCTGCATGAGCTGGAAAGTATGCTGGAACAGAATACCTGGATCGACGAGGCGGAGTTATATTTTGACAACCAGGATATATTACATATCACCGTAGTGGAAAAAGAACCGGTAGCGAGAGTGTTTACGTTAACAGGCAATTCCTTTTATATCGACAGCCTCGGAAGAAAAATGCCTTTATCCGATAAATTAAGTGCCAGGGTACCGGTGTTCACAGGTTTCCCTGATAAGAAACAACTTTCGGCAAAAGACAGCTTATTACTCAATGATGTAAGGGTAACAGCGAACTATATTATCAATGATGAATTCTGGATGTCGCAAGTAGCTCAAATTGATATTACACCGCAAAGGACATTCGAAATGATTCCTGTTGTAGGAAATCACCTTGTAAAATTGGGAAGTGGCGGGAATATCGGCCAGAAGTTTCACCGGCTGATGATCTTTTACCAGCAGGTATTAAGTAAGACGGGGTTTGACCGGTATAAACTTATCGATGTACAATATAAAGGGCAAGTGGTGGCTTCGCGGTACACAGGAGATCCTAAAGTGGATTCCATCCAGTTAAGGAAGAACGTTGAGAAACTCCTTCAGCAATCAAGAAATGCACAAAATGATACATTGATACGACCTATGACAGTAACGGGACGCTATGATATTGACATTGACCCGGCTCTCGCACCCGCTACCGATTTGCCGGCAATCATTAACCCTGAGAAGCATAAAGATCCCAACCCCCGCCTGGATAAAGTGTCGCCGGCCATCCCAACAAGGGATGGCGGCGGGCAGGCAGTAACAAACTCTTTACCCCGGCAAAATGCAGTCAGTGATAATAAACCAGCTCCCTTGAAAATAAATATAACAAAACCATCTGAAAAGAGACAACCGAAGGCGGTGATGCCAAAGAAAACGGACAATTAAATACGAAATAAGAAATGAGGAATAGAAATAAGGAAGTAGGCTTCATAGGGAAGCATTAAAAAAACAACGATCTCGATAAACAACAACTAAAAAACAACAATTATGAACAACGAACAACCCATTATTGTCGGTCTGGACATTGGAACTACCAAGATCGCCGTGATTGCCGGGCGCAAAAATGAGTTTGGCAAACTGGAGATACTCGGCTTTGGTAAATCCAACTCCAATGGCGTTAAGCATGGCCAGGTGCTGAACATTGATGAAACCATCAAGGCCATTAAAAGTGCTTTAGAAAACTGCTTTGCTTCCAACCCTAACCTTGATGTCAGTGAAGTGTATGTCGGCATTGCCGGGCATCACATAAAAAGCCTGCAAACAAGAGGTGATATTGTTCGCCAGAAGACGGAAGAGGAGATCACGCAAAAGGAAATTGACCAGCTGATTGATGATCAGTATAAGACATATATCCCTGCCGGTGACCAGATCATCGATGTGATCCCCCAGGAATTTACCGTGGATAATTTCCAGAATATCCCGAACCCGATCGGGTACGGGGGCGTGAAAATCGGCGCCAATTTCCATATCATCACCGGCGATAAAAACGCGATCAAAAATATTAACCGGAGCGTGGAGAAAGCTGGTCTTTATACAAAGGACCTGGTCTTACAACCACTGGCTTCTTCTTCCGCGGTGATGGGACAGGAAGACCTGGAAGCTGGAGTGGCTATTGTAGATATCGGGGGCGGCACTACTGACCTTGCTGTCTTCTATGAAGGCATATTGAAACACACAGCAGTTATTCCTTTTGCCGGGGAGAATATCACCAATGATATAAAAACAGGATTAGGAGTGCTGAAGACACAGGCTGAGCAAATGAAAGTACAATTCGGAAGTGCCCTGGCGAATGAAGCGAAATCAAATGCCTATATCACGATCCCGGGCCTGAGAGGCATGCCTGCCAAAGAGATCAGCGTAAAAAACCTTGCCAATATCATCCAGGCAAGGATGAGTGAGATCATGGACTTTGTTACCTACCATTTAAAGCAGGTGGGTTTGGAGAACCGCATGCTGAATGGTGGTATCATCCTTACGGGGGGAGGATCACAATTGAAACACCTGATCCAACTTACAGAATATGTTACAGGCTTACCTGCCAGGATCGGTTTCCCTAACGAACATCTTGCGGGCGGCCATATCGAAGAACTTGCCAAGCCAACCTACTCCACCTGTATCGGTCTTATCCTGAAAGGGTATGATGATTATGAGCACAACCGCAAACAATTTGAAAAAGATTATAAAATCGTGGAAGTGCCCGATGGCCTGAAGAACAACAGTACGGAAGATGTTGCAGTTACAGCAGAAGAAGCTGTCAGCGACAGGGAGATGAACAGAAGAAAGAACCTGACGGGTTTCTGGGGCAAGTTCAAAGACAGGATTATTGACCTGTTCAAGGAAGAGGAAGACAAACATCTTTAATTGTAGAAAATAGAATTTTTAAATTTCAAGATTCAAAAATTTCAACATCTTAATATCCAAACCAACTAAATAAGTACATATGATACATTTTGATCTGCCAAAAGAAAAATCATCCATCCTGAAGGTTATCGGTGTAGGTGGTGGCGGCGGTAATGCGGTGAACTTTATGTTCAGCCAGCAGATTGACGGTGTAAACTTTGTTATATGCAATACGGATGCGCAGGCATTGGCCAATAGTGGCATACCTAACAGAATCCAGCTCGGGCCCCACCTGACCCAGGGATTGGGAGCCGGTGCCAATCCTGATATCGGTCGCCAGGCAACCGAAGAATCTCTTGAAGAGATCAAACGCATCCTGGAGGTCAATACCAAAATGGCGTTTATCACAGCCGGGATGGGTGGTGGTACCGGTACCGGTGGCGCGCCAATTATTGCCAAGATCTGCAAAGACCTAGGTATCCTGACGGTAGGAATTGTTACCACACCGTTTGCTTACGAAGGAAAAAAACGCCAGCAACAGGCGGAAGAAGGAATAAAGATCCTGAAAGGTTATGTAGACACCTTACTGGTGATCAGCAATGATAAACTGCGCCACCAGTTTGGTAACCTCAAGATGCGCGAAGCATTTGAAAAAGCGGACAATGTACTTGCTACTGCTGCAAAATGTATAACGGATGTGATCAACAGTACAGGGCAGATCAATGTTGACTTTGCAGACGTGTGCACCGTGATGCGTAATGGCGGTGTAGCTATTCTTGGTAATGCAGAAGCATCCGGGGAGAACAGGGCGCACAAAGCTATCGAAGAAGCCATGAATTCACCGCTGCTGAATGACAACGATATCAGGGGTGCCAAATGGATACTGATCAATATTAATTCTGCCGCCGGTGAACATGAATTCACGATGGATGAAGTAGAAGTGATACAGAATTATTTATTGAACCAGGCAGGTGAGAATACCGATGTGATCCTGGGTATGGGTTATGACAGTACGTTGGGTGACAGGATCGGGATCACACTGATCGCAACCGGGTTTGAACATAAAGATCCCTTTGCTAAACCTATACCTAAAAAAGAAGAAGTCAAACCGGAGGAAAAGATCGTTATGATATTAGGTCAGGTAGAGGCACCCGCAGCTATTACACCTGTTGTCCTCAAGGCTGAGGAAAAAGAAACAGAAGACATGAAAACCTTTTCCACCGTGGATTACCTGATGCCTACACTGGTAGAGGAAATGCCTGTCATGATGGCGCCGGTTATTGATATAACAGACCTGAGACAGGATGAAGAACCCGCGATCATCCATTTTGAATTGCAGCCAGAGGAAAAAATACTTAGTAAAACTACGCAGGAAACTACTGGGACAACTACTGTGAGCAAAATGTCAATTGTAGGAAAAGATGAAGGTATAAATTCGACAACGCAAGTAAGAACCGTTCCCCTTAACATTAAAGAAACCGATGCTGAGCTGATCCTCAGTATAAAAGATAGTACTAGTACAACCCCGGTGTCTGCAGCATCGGGTGGTTATCTGGCCAGACCGTCCAATATCTACGCAGAATCCAAACCAGAGGTCGTTACCTCAAAAACTTCTGCTGAAGAACCGGTCTCTTTAAAGCATGTTGCCAGCGAAGAAGAGGAAGAACTCCTTGATTTGCAAATGCAACTCGTAGAAAGAGATGACATTCCTGCGGCGGATATGCCGTTGGCCCATCAGGCTCAGACACCTTTGACCACCGAGGTTGAGGATCCCGCGCTGCGGGACGAAACCGAAGAGCAAAAACGTAGGGCGGCCGAACGATTGCACAAGTTGAGAAACTTGTCTTTCAATGTTAACGCTGCTGACCCCAATAATGAGTTTGAAACTGTGCCGGCTTATATCCGCCGCAATATGGAATTGTATAACAACAATACCCAGGTAGAGAATTTCTACAGTAACTACGAGGTTAAAACGGACGACAAAAATCAATCACACATCAGCAGTATTAATACTTTTTTAGACGGGAAGAAACCTGACTAACGAATAGCTCCGGCTTTAAAGCCGGAGCTATTCATTCGTTCCAATGAAGCCACTGAGCATTTAGCTAGTGTTTTTTAGTTGTTCCCTCCGGTTTCCACCGGAGGGTTTTTTTTGCCCGAGTAGCTTATAGACAAAGCATTGTTATGCCTGGTTATTACAATTTTTTTCTTTCCGGAGCTTTGCCAGGATTTTATTGGCGGAGTTTTCTGTTACATCTTGGCAACTGATATTATAGATCACCAGGTAATATCAAACCCGAAGGTGCCGATGATCTCGAAGTAGCCAAAACCATGGGAGGCCCTGTTCCCTTTTTCAGTAGGAGTGTCCGCCAGCGCATTTACATATTTCACGTAGCCGCTTTTTCCTGTCAACTCCAGGAAGAATTTTTTCAGCGGGTAAAGGCGGAGACCGCTTTCGGCAGCAAAATTATACCCGGAAATATGGAATTTATTGTTGAGTCTTTCACCCCGCCAGGTAAAATCGGTCCGCGGAATATTGATACCGGCGCCTGCTTTCCATAACCAGGTGAGGAGGGGATTATGTTTTTTTGTCGTAGTGACGATAACCCGTTGCTGGACATAATTAAAATGCAGCCAGTTAGCGCCGTCGGTATGTTCAAAATGTAAAAAAGTAGCAGGATTAAGAATGCTGTCGCCATTGACGGTCTTGTCATCAATCTGTCCCGTTACATGTACTTTCTGCCCATTGGTCACAATGTACTTGGCATGATCAAAATTGATCTCGGCCGCTTTTGTATGTTTTTTATTGAGATAAAAACCAAGCCGGTAATTATACTGTGGGATAGTTATTTGTAAAGGTTTGTCGATGATGGTCTGGAACCCGGGATTAGTATGTGCTTTTGCGTGATGAAGCGTAAAATCATTCCCGTTACTCATATCAAAATGGATCGTACTCCGGGTATACCATTCTGCATTGTATCCCCATTGCAGGTAAAGACCGTTGATCCTTTTCGTTTTTTGCTGTGAGTTGGCGCTAACAGAAAGCAATACAAACACCATGGCCACGTAACCGCATTTTCTCATCTGATAAATATAGGCCAATTGTATTTTAATATCTTCTCCCTGTCGCAGAATTATTTCTTCGCGACCATTGTTTTGGAAACGGCGATACTGGTTGTCCTGGATGTTTTGTTACCTGCTTCATCCGTGGCTGTGACAGTGATCAGGTAGACCCTGGGAGATCCATCGGTTAAACGGCTTGCTTTCAGCCTTACCAGCCTGTCATCCAGGATTTCCCAATCTTTAACTCCATCAGTAGTATTACTGGTGACTGCAATTTCTGTTTTTACATTCCCCGTATTGTCGGAGGTTGTATAATTCACACTTACTTTTTTCAATTTATTGCTGGCAGGCCATAAAGTACTTCTCGAAAGGGTAAGAGAGGACAAGGAAGGGGGTTCATTATCGGTTACCGTTACGGTAAAAGAGCATTTTTGACCTGCGGAAGTAGTGATAATGACGCTATGTGAACCCAGGCGAAAAAAAGTACCGGAAGACGGTGTATAGGTAAGGGTGCCGCATTCTGCCGGAGCTGTCATTACAGGGAAATTTACGATAGCTCCTTCTGTACCATTATCTGCTTTTACTACCAGGGGAGCCGGGCAGGTAAGTGTACAATTTTGTGCATGGAGGTTTGCCTGGCTGCAAGATAAAATGATAACAAAGAAGAGGACATGTAAGGATCTCATACTGGTTCGTTTTTATTTTTTTAGAGGTGGGTGTCAGGGCCGGGTGGTTTAATTATACAAATCGGATACCAAACTATGAAAATAATGATTTGCAATGAAGATTACTTAAGGTCCCGCCTGCTATTGATCCGGTAACAGATAAGCCAGATAAGAGCGGTAAGGCCGATCGTAAGAAAAATATGCTTCGGGATATCCGCTATTGACCTGTTATAAGCTTCTATGTCAAGCTTTCCCCAAAAAGCGGGTTTAGGGATCATTCGGTCGGAGATTTCTAAGGGCAGGTATTCTGCAACAGGGCTTCCTTTCCATTGCAAAAACCCGAAGGCAATATTTTCAAGTACGATAAAATAGAACAGGAAAACGCCGAGTGCTAAAAAAGCTTTGCGGATCAAAAACCCGAGGAGGAAGGCGATCGATAATTGGGCAAAGGTTTGCAAACCAAACAAACCAATATATTTGGCCTGGCCCCAGGTATCTTTTATTAATCTTTCCTGGTTGGCAAATCCAGTGACCAGTGAAACGGCGGTATACAGGATAGTGATCATCAGCGATACGAGTAATACATCGATGAGTTTACTGGTAACAAACTGGCTCCGGCTCCACCCGTCAATGATATTCTGGCGATGGGTCCTGAAAGTATATTCATTACAGATGAGCATGATGACCACGACAGCCGGGATAAATACAAAACAAGAGGAAAAAAAGGCGACTGTATGCCAGGCTTCCGGGAAGGTAAATGGATTGCCCAATGCAATTTTCGCTAGCTGGCTGGCATTGGTGGGTTGGGATGTCGCTTCTTTATAAGCGAAATAAGTTATGTAATTAACCCCGGGGTAGGAAAGTGCAGTAATGCCCATGATCCACCAAAAGGCATTATACTTTTTCATCTTCAGCCACTCAGTACGAAGCAGTGTTGTCATTGCATGTTCATTTTATCGTTTTTCTAAGAGGTACCCGGTCATCAATTATTGGTGAGCTCAAAGAATCTTGCCTCAAGGCGTTTTTTTCTTAATACGAGCTGCGTCAGCACGATCCCCTTGTCAAAGCAATAACGGTTGATCTCCTCCATTTTCGCTGTTCCTTTTGGAAAAACGATCTGTACTGTTTGTGCTTTTTCATCCACTATCACTTCCTTACCGAAATGTTTCAGCGCCAGGGATAAATTATTTATATCGGCAGCGCTGAGTTCCACTACGTCTTCATCCATCATGATCTCATCCACATTACCCGTCGTAATAAGATGGCCCGATTTTAAAATAGCCGCATGGGTGCATACTTTCTCTACTTCATCCAGCAGGTGACTGGCCATGATGATCGTATGTCCCTGCTCTTTTAATTCAATGATCAGTTTCCTTATTTCTGAAATACCAACCGGGTCCAGCCCATTGGTAGGTTCATCGAGCACGAGCACCGAGGGATTACCAAGTAACGCGGCACCAATCGCCAGTCGTTGTTTCATACCCAGGCTAAAGGATTTAAATGAACTCCAGCGCCTGTCATAGAGATTCACTTTTTTCAGCACATCATCGATATCTTTTTTGGTGCCTCTTCCGCTGATAGCCTGCGTGATCTTTAAATTATCCGTACCCGAGAGGTAGGTGTAAAAATTGGGTGTTTCCAGCAGCGAACCGATCTTCTTTCGTTGTTCCGGTGATGCACCGTTCTGGCCAAACCAATAAAATTCACCTTTGTTGGCTCTTAATACATCCATGACAATACCAAGCAGGGTAGTTTTGCCACTTCCGTTGGGGCCCAGGATCCCGAATACACTTCCCTGCGGGACATCAAAAGAGACACCATTGAGCGCCCGTACAGCACCATATGACTTTGCAATATCTTTTATAGAGAGGATTACACTCATGCGAACCGGTTTATTTGTGCTTGAAGATAAAGTTTATAATTCTCCCGGTAAAACAATATGATGGCTGGCCTGTTATTTAACTGCTAAGATCAAACCGGCAATTTCATGGCAATAATACTTATTACGGGAGGGACAGGTCTTATCGGGAAGGCGCTTGGCAAAGCATTGCTGGAGAAAGGGCACCAGGTTATTATTCTTACCAGGAATACCGGGAAGACCAGCAGCGATGGAGCAGGCGCAAGTTATGCGAAATGGGATATTGAAAAACAAGAGATAGATAAAGAAGCGATCTCCACAGCTGATCATATCATTCACCTGGCGGGTGCAGGGATAGGCGATAAACGCTGGACAAGAAAACGGAAACAGGAAATCATTGCCAGCCGGGTGAACAGTAGCAGCTTTATTGTAAATTGTTTAAAAACAATCCCCAATAAGATCAAAACAGTAGTGTGCGCTTCGGCAATAGGCTGGTATGGTCCCGACCCGGACACGGGATCTTCATTTAAAGAAACTGACCCTCCCGCAACGGATTTTTTGGGCGATACCTGCCGGCAATGGGAGGAAAGTATCACTCCTGTTATAGCGTTGGGCAAAAGACTGGTCATACTGAGAACAGGAATAGTATTGAGCGGGGAGGGTGGGGCTTTAAAAGAATTTGTCCGTCCACTCAAATTTGGGCTGGCGGCTATTTTGGGTAAGGGGAGACAGATCACCAGCTGGATACATATTGATGACCTGGTAAACATGTATATCTCCGCTATTGGTGAGAATAAAATGAAAGCTGTGTATAACGCAGTAGCGCCAGAACCGGTATCAAACAAGAAACTGGTACTTACATTGGCCCGGAGCAGGAAGAAATTTTTTATTCCTGTTCATGTTCCTTCGTTTATACTCAAATTAGTTTTGGGCGAGATGAGTACAGAAGTACTGAAAAGTGCAACCGTCAGTTCCCAAAAGATACGCGATACCGGTTTTGATTTCAGTTATCCGCTTATTGAAAAAGCGCTTGCTGGAATTAATTAAATCTCAGGCCATGCCTGCTTCTGCATGATCCGGATGCCAGAAATTGGTAAAGTCGCCGAGGATAGCTTTTCCTTTCTCGAATTCCAACCGGTGTAGTTTTAAGTTATCAATATCTTCCTGTACTACACGCCGGTTTACCGGGTTGAGTGTCCCGCCCTTTGTACCAGCAGGTTTATCCGGTTCATACTGGTATAGCGGATCGACCAGTGTGCCCCTTGGGTACATGATGCCCGGTATACCTTTGCCGCGCAGGTCCAGGTCAGGGGGGTGTTCCAGCCCAATCGTGTGCCCATATTCATGCGCAGCCGTAGTAGAGCCTTGATAGAGGTTCTCCAGTTTGAAATAACCGGTATTACAGCCTACTCCATCAACAAAAGAAATATTACCATGGGCAAACTCTTCGACACGGAAATAATTATTGCGTGGATCCAGGTTCTGGTAAATATCGAGGTCGGTAATTGTTGGTTCAAAAGACGCCGTGATTTTGAAAACCACGGTAAATAGTGACCCATCCAGTATCAGCCAGCCTTTAGGTTCATTCCACATCGTTTCGATCTCCTCCCGCATTCTTTCTGTTAGTGCTGTACCGGCGACATTACCATAAGTAATGATATGTGAAGAAATAATCAACTGCTGTTGTTCCAATTCCGCAGCGCCCATCTTGTTATTCGGGCTTCCCGAATTTAACAGCCGACTTTTTGAGCCAGCCGTATATGAATTTTCCGGAAGAACTAAAATATTCTGTGTAAACCGCTTTCTCCGTTTGAATAATTCCCAGCATCGACTCGCCTTTACTGCAATATTGTCCTGGTGTAAAAGGATACAGCAGGCTTTCGTCCCGGAATAACTCGGCTTTATCATTCGTGATCACAATGGTTGGAGCTTCGGGATATTCTTTTCGCAGCCACTGATAGTTAAGCGCCGGTTGTTTCTTTAACCATGCATAATCTCCATCCGCGTTTACCCCGTTTCCAAAGCCACAATCATAAGAAGTCGAGAAACCATTGATGATGATCGTACCCTCATTGTACCTGAACTTCAAAATACAGGGATTGCTGGCACCCTCGAAGGTATTGTCAAAGGAAGCAGTATCATTCACGAAACTGAGTGTCCCGTCGGTTTCACCCAGGATATAGGAGGGCCAGCCAGCGCCAACATCCAGCCAGAAGCGGTATTTGTTATCGTCGATTTTCAACAGGACTAGTTTGCCGGAACGGCCGGCATCCACGGCTTCCTTGGGAGGGTTTCCCTCCGGCTTGAAGGCATAGCTGTAAGTGCCTGAGAGATCTTTTTGTGCAAAGCAGGTTACTGTCCACAGGAACAGGAGGGATGTGATAAGGTTTCTTTTCATGCTGGTTTGTGGTCAGACCGTCCCGGTCTGACCATTAAATTTAAGTAAAAAGATCAATAAATTTTTCCTCTACTTTTTTATATGAATATTCATAAAATCTCGCTTCGTCGAAGCCGCAATGTAATTTTGCCAGCTCTTTCTTACAAAGGCTTCCCTTTCGCAGACCTGCATAGTCTGGGAAAGAAGAAAATTCCCAATTTTCCAATCGGCCCGTTAATCCTGCCTTAAGAGAATTCTGGTGGATATAATGAAAACAGTTGACGTAATAATCCTGCACTTGGTGCGGGCTATCTTCCCTGATCGGGATTTCTGATAAGCATTTTGATTTAGTCTTCTGGCGGAGGACAGAACCTGTTTGCCGGTAGTTATTATTGAATATCCTGGCATACCCACTCAGTAACTTCCTGATACTATTAGTTATGGGATCGAGGTAAATTCCACCCTGCTTTACGAGAGATGAACAGTTTTCATTAGTATGGATCATGAAATGAAAATGGTTCGGCATCAGGCACCACGCTATGGTTGAACATGTAGATGAAAAAAAACGTTTATAGAGCGTTAAGAAGATGAGGTAATCTCGTCGTTGAAAAAAAATAGTTTGCCTGTTATTCCCCTGGTTATAAATATGATATATGGTGTGCGGAATAAACGGCATGCTATCATTTGAATAAATAGAACTCAAAAATGATAATAAATCAAAATAAAAGCATGTGTATGATAACAGAGTAAAGTGTATTAAAACATCAGGTAGACCATAAAACAACCTATCGGGTAGAGAAAATAACAGACCAGGAGGGTCAGACGGAGACCGTCAGACACCATGTCAGACCTTAATTCCTTACCGGCCTTCCACTCTTCAGCACACTTTGAATCCTTTCCAGTGTTTTCTTTTCGCCGCAAAGCGACAGGAAAGCTTCTCTTTCCAGGTCAAGCAGGTATTGTTCTGAAACAAGTGTTGGTTCACTCAGGTCGCCGCCACACATTACGTAAGCCAGTTTTTTTGCGACGACTGAATCATGTTCGGTGGCATAATTGGCTGTTCGCATGGCATGGATACCGGAATACAAAGCGCCGAGCGCCGACTGGCCGAGTACTTTAATATCTTTTCGCTGTACAGGGATGGTATAACCACTGTCCGATAGTTCGATCACGGATCTTTTTGCTTCAGCAATACGTCGTCCCTGGTTCATCACAATCTCATCGAGACCTTTCCGGTACACGCCCAGGCCAAAACCTTCCTGTGCTGAAGTGGCTACTTTGGCAGTGGCGATGGTCAGGAAACGATTTTTTAAGGTAATGGTCTCGGGTTCGTCTTCATGCATTTCATCAGAGGCTCTTAGTACAAACTCTTTGGTACCACCTCCACCGGGGATCAGCCCGACACCGAGTTCAACAAGACCGGTATAAGTTTCGGCGGCAGGACAACATTTATCGGAATGTAAACTAAGCTCGCAGGCGCCGCCCAAAGCAAGTCCGTGTGGGGCCGTAACCACGGGTACAGAAGAATACCGTGCCCGCATCATCGTATTTTGGAAAAGACGGATGGCCATATCCAGTTCATCATACTCCTGGTCGATAGCCAGCATGAAGATCATTCCTACATTGGCGCCTGCGGAAAAATTGGGTCCTTCATTGGCGATCACGAGGCCCTTATAATTTTTCTCCGCTTTATCGATAGCGGTTTGAATACCAGACAATACATCTCCACCAATACTTCCCATCTTGGTAAACCATTGTAAACCGAGTACATCATCGCCAAGATCATACAAACGACAGCTTCCGTTTTTCCATAACTGTTTGTCGGTATAATTGCTCATGACGATGAATGCTTCGCCACCCGGAAGTGGTTTATAGGTCTTTGAAGCGGGGTCGTAAGAATATTTTTTACCGCCTTCTACTTTATAAAAAGATTTATTTCCTGCGGCCAGCATTTCATCCACCCAGGGTGCAATCTTGTAACCAGCCGCCTTCATGGCTTCGGTTGTTTTGGCAATACCGAGCACATCCCAGCTTTCAAAAGCACCGATCTCCCAGCCAAAACCAGCCATCATGGCATCATCTACACGGTAGAGTTCATCGCTGATTTCCGGGATACGATGCGATATATAAGAGAACAGGCCGTAATGAAAGAGCCGGTAGAATTCACCTGCTTTATCCTGTCCCGCCACGAGCATCTTTAATCGGGTATAGAGATCATCAATGGGTTTAGCGGCTTCAACTGAAGCAAATTTTGGTTTTTTCCTGGGCTCATATTCAAGTGTAGACAAATTCAACACATGAATTTCTTTCTCCCCTTTAGGGGACGGGGGCATTTTTTTGAAAAAACCCTGGCCGGTTTTATCTCCCAGCCAGTTATTGGCGACTATCTTATCTAACCAGGCAGGAATCTTAAAACTTTCGATGGCTTCATCGTTCGGGCAATTATCCGCAACGCCTTTGGCTACTTTTACGAGGGTGTCAATTCCAACCACATCAGCTGTCCGGAACGTGGCAGACTTGGGTCGCCCGATCAGCGGCCCGGTCAGGGCATCCACTTCATCAATAGATAAACCCAGTTTATCAACCAGTCCAAAAATGGCCATGATACCATACACACCGATACGGTTGGCAATAAAAGCAGGGGTATCCTTGCACAAGACGGTTGTTTTACCCAGGTATAGATCACCGTAATTCATCAGGAAGTCAACGATCTCCGGGTCAGTATAGGGAGTAGGAATGATCTCGAGCAATCTTAAATAACGGGGCGGGTTGAAAAAATGCGTCCCGCAGAAATTCTTTTTGAAATCATCGCTTCTTCCTTCGGTCATCATGTGAATGGGAATGCCGGAAGTATTAGAGGTGATCAGCGTGCCGGGTTTCCTGTATTTTTCTACCTGTTCGAATACTTTTTGCTTGATGTCAAGACGCTCCACCACTACTTCGATGATCCAGTCATACCCGGCAATATCTTTCATATTATCTTCGAAGTTGCCGGTATTTATTTTTTTGACGACATCCTTATGGTAAACAGGAGAGGGGTTTGATTTGATCGCAGCGGTCAACGCATCATTCACGATCTTATTTCTATCAATGGGTTTCGGAATCCCCCCTTCGGGGGGTGGCGGGGCTACGATATCCAATAGTAATACCTGTAAACCGACACCTGCAAAATGACAGGCGATCCTTGAGCCCATCACACCACTTCCTAAGACTGCAACTTTCCTGATAGTACGTTTCATAAATTATGATTCTGGATGCTGGATGCTTGTCGCTGGTAGTTTCCAATACGACCAACCCAGATAGTTAGTTATGCAACTATTTTATAAATCGAAGATAAGCGTTTTTGAGAAAGGGGTAATGAGGGGTTTTACTTTCTCATTCCTTATTCCTCATTGCGAGGCAAAGCCGAAGCAACCTTATTTCTTATTCTTATTCCCCCATCATCACAAACGCTCCCCAATAATAAGGATAGATATATTTATCCCGGATGGCTTTTTGCGCGGTAATGAAAGCAGCCGACCGGTCTTTTGTTTTCAGGTATTGTTGGTAAAAAGCGATCATGAAATCCTTCGTGGCATTATCATCCACTTTCCAGAGACTGGTAATGATACTTCCCGCCCCAGCAGCCCGGAAAGCCCGCTGCAGACCATAAATACCTTCGCCCGCATCCATGGCACCCAAACTGGTTTCGCAGGCTGACAGGATGACGAGTGATGTATTTTCGAGATCAAGGTTTTGTGCCTCGTAAGCAGTGAGTATTCCATCATAGGTATCAGGATAAGTGCCAGAACTGTAGTAGTTGACCACACCGGATAACAATAAACCTGAATTCGCCATCGCATTGAATACACGGTATCCTTCGGTGGCGGTTTCTCCTGCAGGTGACCAATATCCATGTGTAGCTATATGCAAAACTCCCGGGCTGTGTAATTTATAAAGTTTGTCTTCGGTGGCCTGCTCTTTCAGGTAATAATCAACCCCGATCTTGTTTTGGTCCATTTCTTTTTTAATGCTCAGCACTTCTGCTTCCGTACCCGGGAGGTCGGGTATATTCGCATTCCTGAAACCATTGACCCAGGATCTTGACATCGGCTTGCCACTGGTACCGGTTGCAGTTGTCTCTGTTTTGTAGGATGGTCTTCCAAACAATACGGCTGTCCGGATTTCTTTTACAGTATTGTTTTTTATATCGGTTCCTGATACGGTGTATTGGATTTCCAGTTCATCCAGCAGGAACTTTTTTGTCTCCTGGTCTTTAAGCGTTGCGATATTGATAAGATGATAAATACCATCCGGGGAGAAATAGACTTTTTTTATTCCCCTTAATTTTTCCGCAATCGGTTTCCAGTATTGGTTATATGAGACGGCATCATCAGTTTTTGATTTGATATTGTTTTTATAAGCCTTATAATATTTATTATCGAGGTCTGTTGCCGTTGCAGGCAGGTAAATAACTTCGGGATAGGTGCTGCTTCTCGTAATGATGTAAGCTGCGTAAAAGACCGTGTCTGAATAATAGACCTGATCTCTCCATTGAAAACGGATCATTTCGATAGCGGCTTCCCCGTCTTTTAACTGGTCACGCACCGTTTTCCAGTCGGGGGGAATGATTTTCAGGTATTTCTTGAAATCCCTTGATTTGATCGTCAGTTCATTCTCAAGCTGGTTGACCTCCTCCTGGAGTTTTTTTAGCTGCGCCTGGTTGGTCTTATTGATCGTATCAACCGCCGAAGGGTCATCGGTTTTAAGATATTGCCGGATCAGTTGTTGTTTTTTTTCGATCCATTCTTCGTAGAGACGGGTGATCGTGGGATCGTTCGCATTCAGGAAGGCTTCTTTTCTGCGTTGGGTTCCCTTTAAAGAAATGGATTTGGTAAAAAGGAGATTGTTATAAGCTTGTTCTGCCAGCCGGGGGAACAAAACCGGCTGCTTTTCTTTGGCGATCTTTACAAAGCTGTGGTAATTATCATATCCTTCTTTCAGCTTGGCATTGTAATAGGTAGCAAAGGCCTTTTCTCCAAAAGAAAAAATAATATCATTGATCCATTCTGTATTTAAGGTGAACAGTTCCTGGTAAACGCCTCTTGCTTCTTCCATTTTTTTATCCCGCATACTGAAATAAGCATAGTTGGCAAAAGGTGTCGTTGATTCACGGAAATTCCTGTTCTTCTTTACCTGTTCCATAATGGGTTTAAAGACCTGGGGATATTGCGGGCTGCCGAGGAAACCAAGCTGGGTGGCGCGCATAAAGTTGACACTGATATCGGCAAACTGGCTGTAACTGTTATAGTGTGCTTCTGTTTCGTTGATAAAAAAGGAAACCGGTTTCGGGAGTTTGGTGCTTTTTCCTCTTTTAATAAGATAGACCGGGTACATCGAAATGGGGAAATACTGGTTATTCGGGTAAGTCTTATTATGGCAACTAACCCAGGTGTAATTCACCGAATCGCGGCTTTTCCATAACCGTTCGGCAGCATCATATTCTTTCAGCATTTCTTTGCCATATGCGGAGGTGGTAAAATTGATGCCGGGGTAAGGATCACAGGGCGCTATATTGTTCTTGTGCCAGAGCCCGGATAAATAAGTATTATTTTCTTCCGCGGATTTTATATAGGATTGATAATCTCCGATGTTCAGGTAATAAACAACTTTGGCTCCCATGGCTTCAGACTTGTACCCATCCCGGAACATCTCACTACCGGTACGTGCAAGCTGTTCTATTTTGCGGATATATTCTTCTGCCTTCAGGTAATCACCGGATTTGGAGAGGAAATTGGTGTAAAAAAGATAGCTATGGTACGTCTCCTTCTCGTTTTCATCCAGGGAGATCGCTTTTTCATAATTCTCTTTTGCCCGGATAAAATCGCCCTGTCTTTCAAAGGCATAGGCAATATAATAATAGCTGTCGAACTTTTTATATTCAGGGTTTTTAGTGATAAAGTCAAGGGCTTTAACGGCAATAGCAGGATCGGTGTTACTGAAAAGGGCCGGGTAGATTACATAGTACCATTGATTGAACGGGTTATTGGTCGTATCCGGCGTAGCGGTACTGGTTCCTACCAGGGCATTCATAGCTTTGGTAGCTTTATTGGCGCAGTCCTTTGCCAAAACAGCATCAGGAGCCTGGACTTCAAAAATATTCTTTAGTAAATAATAATTGGAGTAGGTCTGAAGGTCTTTCTTCTTCCCGACCATATTGTAAAGTTCTTTTGCCAATACCAGGGCTTTTTTCTTATCACTGGCATTTGTATAGATCTCGGAAAGCTTATTGTTGAAATCGTCCTGGGTTTGTGCCTGTATGGTCAGCAGGACAAAAAAAGAAAGATAAAAGAAGATATTTTTTTTCCGGGCAGCGGTCATAGTTAAAGTAATTGAAACATAAGGTACTCAAAAATGAGAAATAAGATTGCTTCGGCTTTGCCTCGCAATAAGAAATAAAGAAGCAGGGCCTAATCGAAATCGATCGGCGGCAGTTTTCTTTCGTCCAGCTCTTTTTTATACTTCCTGATCATTTTCTTGTTCCCCTTCACGCCGATGCTGCTGGAAATGCCGCTCATGGCAATTTTTATCAGGTAGTTGATGGCGGAGCGATCCCTTTTTCGGATGAAGAATACATTGCCGGTGCGGGAACTGTTATTATTTTTTATAAGTAGATTGGCCAACCCTGTCAGTAAACTTCTGCGGGCAGTATCACCGTTTTTCAGCACACGTACTTTCAGGTCATGGTAGAACATCTTCATTTCGCCGAGCGAAAGGTATTCCCGCCCAACTGCACGCATACTAAGCGTATCGAGATAACCTGACTGGATCATTATCGATGATAAGGGTACAAGTGCCGTGTTCAGGACCGTGAGATCGGCACTTTTCATTTGCACCGTCATCAGGAAACCGCCCAGGCTGTCCCAATATGATTCTTTTACTTTCATTCTTATCCAAAGGCTATCCATTACATAACCGGTTGCCTGCATTGTAAGACTATCCGCAGGCCCGGTATTAAAATTTCTTGCATTCTGGATTCTCACGGTCATCCTTGTTATCGGAATGGTGCCTGGTTTCCTGGTTTTTTCGCCTGTTTCCGTGTATTCGACCTGCGCATTGGTAAATTGCAACAAGTCAGCGGATACTTGCTGAGAGATCTTTTTAAGAAGGCCTACCGGCAGCGGTTTAATAATACCTGGATTAAAAGGAAGTTGTTTGTCTTTATAATCAGCGAACAGGAATTTATCAAAACTGGCAGTTCCGATCTTTATCCTGTTGTCTTTAATTAAGGCGTCCAAATCAACAGGACCTATACTGGCGGCGCCGAATTGAAAGGTCATATAATCGGTCTGGAAATTCTGGTGAGCAATAAAGGAATCCTTCTCCAGCGCCGGGCGGAAAAAGAAAGAATCCAGCGAGAAGGTATTATTGTTTCGGTCATAGCCGGCATTCGACCACCCGATCTTATGGTTGTCATCATAGTAATGCCCTGTGAATTGCTTCAGTTGAAAACTCCTGTTACTAGCTACCAGTTCACGGAGGTTACTGATAGTGGAGGATCTCACACTGAGGTTCTCAACGGTACCACTCTTCATAACAAAATTTCCATTGGCTTTGCCAATACTATCAAGACGGAAATCCCGCGCATCAAAGCGGGTGATAGCAGCTTCCCAATTCAGGGGCTGCTTCTCTTCCTGTTGCAGTTTGATGCTTTTTATCTGTGCAGAGACCTTTCCTTCCCCGGTTTGGAAAGTCTTTCCTCCGGGGTTGGTAAAAATAAAATCAGTGAGATAAAAATTAAGACCATTGATCAATGTTTTACCAGTGCTGGCATTTAGCTCTTTTGCTTCCAGGAAATTCGAAGCGTTTTTTTCACCCTGCCAGTTCAGCGAGAGCAGGCCGCTATCTTTTTCCTCTGTAAAATGAATGACAGGCTGCGTCATTCGTATACCGCTGATTTTTATAGGAGACCCGTTGTTTGTATTTTCCTGTTTAGGTTCCTTCGTTGAATGTAAATGAATATCAACAACGGGTTTGCTGATATTCATTGCCTCCAGTGCAATTTCCCCGTTCAGGATGGCCTGGATATGGGGAATAGCTGTCAGGGATGGAATTGAAACCGAAGCTTCCATCTTCCCTGTATTATTTTTATAAGTTAACTGGCGGAAAGAAGATTTGCTGTTGTCGGTAATATCATAACCGGCAACAGATAAATGGAGGTTGTTATCCTTTAGTTGCAGTTGTCTCCCGGTTATATCAAGCCCTTCCAGTTTAAGTTTACTCCCCGGTTTTTTTACCAGTTCAGTAAAAGAGATATTTTCAAGCGTAGTAGTTACCTGCTTGCCACCTATAATTATATGAACAGGTGTATTGCCTCCATGCACGTTTAATAATTCGATAGTGGGAGCATCAGCTTTCTTATTGCCGGCAGAAAGAGCAGTCTTTACAGCTATATCACCACTTTG
This sequence comes from Chitinophagaceae bacterium, assembly GCA_039921505.1. Taxonomy (GTDB): domain Bacteria; phylum Bacteroidota; class Bacteroidia; order Chitinophagales; family Chitinophagaceae; genus JJ008. Next base: position 96,026 of record JBDSBR010000021.1, on the reverse strand, counting down.
CCAGCTGACGCCATCCGCGAAAATATTACCCGATACCTCATCTGCCTGCATCTTATCCACAGCAACATCCTTTAAATTGATCCCGATCGATTTTTGATGGTTGTTTACATGGATGCTGCTGGCGCCAAATTGCCCGCTTTTACCGACATACCGGATATCATTCAGTTCAATCGTCATATTGCCCGCATGGATAATACCGTTGCTGAAACTCAGGTTGGTCAGCGAATTTTTTATACCCGATAGCCGGGTAGATGTAAGCAACGAATTACTTTGAACCGAAACATTGGCATTTTGCAATTGTACCCGGAGATTATTCCGGAACTTCAGGTCAATACTCCCGTTGCTGATATCGAGGTATTGCAGGTCCATGTATTCATTGATAGCGCCGAGTGACTGGAAAAGATTTTGTTTCCCTGCTTTGCCTTTCGATTTACCCGGCGCAGTATAGCTGATACGGGGACTGAACATGATAGCCTGTTCTGCTCTTAGCCTTTTTTCAAATACCAGGTCATCCCAGGAAAGTCCCTGGAGGCTAAATTGTGGAATACTAAAGCTATTAATGATCTTCCCGTTCTCCAGTTTATTGAATAGGAAATTGCTGAGGGTGATCTGGTCATCCTTGAACAAGATGCTATCAAATTTGATACTATAACTGCTGTCCTTGATAAAATTTTCGTAATTCCGGATGGCCATGGCAAAGCTTCTGACCTTTATCGGCTTTGCCGCCTGCTGGTCAATACTTAACCCCTGCATTTCGAAATTATTATTGCTAAAAGTAAACGTGCTCGGATGATCGTCTTTTATCGTTTTAATATTAAAATCGGCATTGGTAACGATCACGTAACCCAATTGCAGGTCACCGGTGAGCTGCTGGATAATGTCTTCCAGTTTCGGGGGAGCTTTATTCGATCCTTTCTTTTTCCCCGTTACAACCTGGAGGTTGAATTTTGGATTGACACAATACACCGAATCAGCTTTGATGACCTCTGATTTATACAGGGTATCAAAATCTATATTGGTCAGGAACAATGCATCAAAAAAAACATCGAAAGAAGCACTGGAACTGTCAGTTCGTGTTGCGGCGATGGTACAACTGTCAAATTCAACCACTTTCTTTTCGAGGTTGATCCGGAACGCGCTGAAACTAAGCCGGTGCCGTCCATCGGGGAAAAGTATATTCTGATCATGACTTCGCAGTACAATATTATCGCTGAACAGTATTTTCTCCTGTGCCCTTGTTTTACTGCTGTCTACTTTGAGGTTGTCAATATGAAAATGAAGGTTGGTCACCGTCATAGGTAACTGTCCCGGGTCAATTTTATTGATGAGCGTAAAAGTGCCGTCATCGATCTGGAAACGTTTTACTTGCAGCACAACCAGCGCATCTTGGATGGAGGAATAAACCTTTCCCATCTCCTCGGGAATGGAAACATCTTGTTTTGTTTTTTTATCGGGTTTATCGATCACGCGGAGCCGGGTGACTACTATAACAGGCCTGATGAGGTTGAGTGAATCGATCAGTATCCGTTTTTTGAAAACGATCGGGAGGATGGCTTTTGCCTTGAGTTTTATTTTTTCTACACTAAAACGATAGGCCGTACTTCCTGTAGCTGTATCGGTCGTATAGAAAACAGCATTTTCCAGCTCCATATTTTTGTTGAAATAATTAAAATGGAACTTGCCGATCTTCAGTTTCAGTTTGCCATGAGATTTCGATTCTACCAGATCTTCAATCAATCCTTTAGCATGCGCCTTAAACCAGAAATGAAAAGCCGTCAGCAATACAATAAGTATCCCGAGAATGATGCCTGCGATCCTGAATAATCTCTTATTAATGCGTTTTACCGTCAAGGTGCGGAAGAATTAGTCTGTGAATTTACTGAAATTCAACGGCCTATACCCCGGGGTGATAAAAAAGCCCTGAAAAAGCGGAAATAGGAGATTTTTACCGCTTAGCTAACGTTTGAGCCCGGAGAAACCGGGCTTTCTGGTTGAAGTAACTGCAATTTACCATCGCTGTCTTCTGCTGTCAATATCATTCCCTGGCTTTCAATCCCTTTCATTTTCCTTGGAGCAAGGTTGGTGACAACAATTACCTGTTTACCTACCATCTCTTCAGGCTTATAATGAAGAGCAATACCTGAAATAATAGTCCGTTTCTCAGAACCAAGATCAACTTCCAGTTTCAGCAGCTTATCTGCCTTTTCTACTTTTTCGCAGGCAGTTACCACACCGGTTTTTAATTCAAGTTTTGCAAAATCATCATAAACGATTTCCGCCTTGCCAGCCGTTGGATTTTCGGAAACGGGTTTGCCTGCTGTTGGTTTAGATTCTTCCATGTTGGAGGTCTTTACTGGTTTTATTAATCCTGCTTTTAATTTTTCTACCTGTTTGGCTATTTCTTCATCTTCTATTTTCCTGAATAATAATTGAGGTTCCCTTAAGCTGTACCCGGGACTCAGCAATTTTAATTTACCTGCATTTTCCCAGTCGAGCATTTTGTCTACCACTTTCATCATTTGCAGCATTTTTCTTGCCGTAACAGGCAAAAAAGGATTGATGAGAACAGCCAGGTTCGCACATAGTTGCAGACATATATGCAGGCAGTTGTCAATATTTTTTTGTACACCTGGATTTCCTGCTAATTGTTTGACAACAATCCACGGTTCTTTTTTCTGCATATACTGGTTTCCTTTGCGGGAAAGATCGATCACCTGGAAAAGAGCATCCCGGAAACGATAGTTCTCGAGAGCAGACTGGACTTCGGCTTTTGCGTTTTCGATATCCGCGATCAGTACTTTATCATTGTCATCCAGTATGTCTTCGTGAAGTTTAGGGACTTTTCCCCCGGACAGTTTATGCATCAGGACAAAAGTCCTGTTCACAAAATTGCCAAAAATAGAAACCAGTTCGCTGTTGTTCCTGTCCTGGAAATCCTTCCAGGTAAAATCATTGTCCTTGGTCTCCGGTGCATTTGCACAAAGCACGTAGCGCAACACATCCTCGCATCCCGGGAAATCGTTGAGGTATTCGTGCACCCATACAGCCCAGTTGCGGCTGGTGGACACTTTTTCTCCTTCAATATTCAGGAATTCGTTGGCGGGAACGTTATCCGGCAATACAAAATTTCCATGGGCCTTTAGCATAGCCGGGAAAATGATACAATGGAAAACGATATTGTCCTTACCGATGAAATGAACCAGTTTGGTATCTTCTTTACACCAGTAATCTGCCCATTGGTCTGTTAACTCTTTAGTTGCGCTGATATAGCCGATCGGGGCATCAAACCACACATATAATACTTTTCCACCACCTCCTTCCGGTGCAGGTGGGCTGGGTACTTTTACACCCCAGTTACTATCGCGGGTCATAGCGCGGCTTTGTAAACCCATATCAAGCCAGCTTTTACACTGCCCGTATACATTATTCTTCCAGTCCTTATGTTCCTCCAGTACCCATTGTTTTAACCATGGCTCATAATCCTGGAGGGGAAAATACCAATGTCGGGTTTTCTTTTTCACCGGTACGGCATCACTGAGTGCACTGTGGGGATTGATGAGTTGTTCGGGACTCAACGAGGAGCCACATCTTTCGCACTGGTCACCATACGCATTGGGATTGGCACAAACAGGACAGGTGCCGATGATATACCGGTCTGCTAAAAAGGTGCTGGTTTTTTCATCATAATACTGCTCGGTTTCTTTTTCTTCAAAGCGGCCGTCCTCATATAATTTCTTAAAAAAAGCAGCCGCTGTTTCATGATGAACTTTATTGGAAGTCCTGGAATAGATGTCAAAGGAGATCCCCAGCTGTTCAAAGCTTTCTTTCATCATTACATGGTACTTGTCAACCACCTGCTGGGGGTTGATCCCTTCTTTCAGTGCGCGGATGGTAATGGGTACGCCATGCTCATCGCTGGCGCAGATATATTTGATATCTCTTTTTTGTGCCCGCTGGTAACGGACATAAATATCGGAAGGGAGGTAGCAACCGGCAATATGGCCAATATGCAATGGCCCATTAGCGTAGGGCAGGGCGGCAGTAACTAAATATCGTTTAGGATCGGTCATAAAGGGTTCAAAAAGAATAAATGAGCAGCAAAAATACCTGAAACGGGGGCAATGCCCAAATGGGCCTGAAAGAAGCGGGAGACAGGATCACCCCGGGAGCGCTGATACGCAGGGTTATGAGGCTAATTCTCTGCGCATCCTGGTGCCCGCGTGAACTTTTAAACTTATTTTGCAGTAAACAAAGACATGATCAAAATCCCTCCTTATTTACAAAAAGGCGATACGATCGGTATCGTTTGCCCCGCAGGTTATATGGCGGCGGAAAAAGTACAGACCTGTATCCAAACGTTGCAGGAATGGGGGTACCAGGTAAAATTGGGAAAAACAGTAGGCGGCAATTCTGCAACTTATTTCTCGGGAACCGATGAAGAAAGACTGGCTGATTTCCAGGAAATGCTGGATGATGACGAAGTAAAGGCCCTTCTTTGCGGGAGGGGCGGATATGGGATGGGACGCATTATTGACAGCATCGATTTTAAAAAATTCAGTAAACAACCCAAATGGATCGTGGGATATAGTGATGTAACAGTATTGCATGCTCACCTGTACAGCAATTATTATATCTCGTCCCTTCATGCGCCGATGGCAGGCGCATTTAACGAGGAAGGTTATAAAAACGAATTTGTGCAGTCACTCAAAAATGCACTCGAAGGAAAAAAATTGAAATATGCCTGTCCTGCGCATGACTATAACCGGCGTGGAGAAGCGGTGGGAGAACTGGTGGGAGGCAACCTGTCCTTACTGGCGCATATAACAGGAACGGGTTCAGATATTAAAACAAAAGGACGAATACTGTTTATAGAAGATGTGGGCGAGTACAGTTATAATATCGACAGGATGTTGCACCAGTTAAAAAGAAGCGGGAAATTGTCTAGACTGGCAGGACTTATAATCGGGGGATTTACTGAGATGAAAGATACCGAAAGGCCTTTTGGAAAACCCGTGTATGATATCATCCGGGATGTTATCAGCGAATATGATTACCCGGTTTGTTTTGATTTCCCCGTAAGTCATAGCGAGAGGAATTATGCGTTGAAAATAGGGGTGGGTTACAAATTAAAAGCTGGCAGGTCCAAAATATTGCTTGAGGAATGATTATTCATCCTTGCCTGATAAGATAAATCTTCCCCTGCCGTTAATCCGGTAACTGACCATATCATCATAAGATATTTCATTATTGATAAGCAGTTTTGAATCCAGTACGATCTTATTATCTTTATATAACCAGGAAGAAGTATTATAACTCGATCTTTTTTTAATACCTGCAACAGCTGCTTCCAGCGATGCGATATAAGTACCGTCTTTTTTGGTGCTGATAAGATATACCACCTGTACGTTGCTGCTGTCTGTAATTTTTTTCTTTTCCTCCATTAATACCAGCAGGTCGAAATTATCATTGGTGGTGATCTTACCGGCCAGGAAATAGTTCCTGTTTCTCAGGCGGTTATTTTTAGTTGAACCCAGGATGGGTGAAAACCATTTTTTTACCTGCATGCTGTCTAACTGGCTTACTTGGGGAAATGTCTCATCAATATGCAAACTGTCAATAAGCTCAACTTCCGGAACTTTTTTTAACAGGTTGCTGTAACCCGGATCCTCCTGCGCAGATACATTTAGGCAGGCAAAAAGAAAAAGGAGGGGGAGATAAGGTTTCACATCCCTAAGGTAGAACCTTGCTGCACCAATACCAATACCGAAAAAGTGGTATGCTGTATAACTAATTGTTAAACAAGGAGTCAAGTTTGTGATGGAAAAGAGGAAACTCAGGAAGGTTATTGTGTTTGCCCTTTTCTATCGAAATAAGTTCAGTTCCGGGTTTTTTTGCGACCAGCCAACGGGCCTGTTTATACGGGATCACTTCATCCTTTGTGCCATGAAAAATACTGATCGGTGCGTTGATGTATTCAAAATATTTGTAGGTGGGTAACGCGTATTTTGTCATGGGCATTACGGGGTAGATAAAGAAATAGTGCCTGGCAAGTGCATCCATACTATAATAAGGAGTTTCCAGGATCAGTCTCCGGCAATCCCTGACCGAAGCCAGTTGGGCAGCAATACCCGTACCCAGGGATTTCCCATAAATGATAATATGCTCGGCGGATACTTTGCCGATCGCCATTTTGTAAAAGAGCAGGGCGTCATCATACAATGCCTGTTCTGATCTTTTACCGGTTGACTTGCCATAACCGGGGTAATCGATCATCCATACTTCGTACTGGTTGCGGGTAAAGAACACGGCATTCTTTGCATAGCGGTTGATATTGGTGCGGTTCCCATGGAAATACAATACAATGCCTTTACGGGCAGAATCAGGAACCGTGAACTGAACAATGCTCAGGTTTTTTTCATCGGAAACAGGAAGATCAATTTGCCGGAAAGGAATATCAAACTGGTAATTATAATCAGTTGGCAATTTAGTGGGATGAAAGATCAGTTTATCCTGCAGGAAATATAGTGCGGCTCCTATCATAATATATACCAGGGCAATAATACGGAACCATTTCCAAAACTTTTTTAAGCTGATTTTTTTCATCAGCCGCAAAGATGAAAATAAAAAAGGACATGTGGCTAGTTGTTAGTGGCCAGAGGTATTAAAATTGTTTCCTTCCTACTCGTCACTAGCCCCCACTCATTACCCTTAAAACCGGTTAAAATAATTTTTGATCCTGTACAGGGCATCGTTACTGACCTGGTCCACCATATACTTCACAATTACAGCATCTGTCGGGGCAAAAGAAGGCTTGCGTTCCAGCAACTGCTTATCGCTTTCACTGAGCGCCCTTGCATCGCCTGTATAAGCCGAGAATTCTGTACTCCAGTTATGGTTGCCGCTGAACTGGTCACTCCATAACCAGCGTCCCTCTCCATCCCTTACATTAACCTGCAACAGGGCATCGGAGTTCATCGTGCGTCTTGTTGTGGTTATATCGGCATATACCTTTGCGTATTCCCTGACAACAGAATCGGGTTTATAAACTGTTTCTTTTACCACGATTTCTTTTGAGACCCTCCTGGTGCTGCGGTTATCATTATAGCGCCCAAGATGTACGTTGACCAGTCGCATATCAAGAACCTGGTCGGTCCGGACATTCTTGCTTCTTGCATCCCAGGCCGAGTAGAATTTTACAAACTCATTGCCTGAACTGTATTGAAGCTGACGGACAACATCGTCATCAAAATTATTTCCACCAGTAGTATAGGAACTATAGACAAAACCACCTTCCTGCTGCATAGGAAGAACAACGACATTGGTTACCGCGTAGTCATAGGCCTCCTCTTTTTTCGCGATCGCATCAGGATCACCCGGTTTCAGCCGCAGAGCGGCCTGGAACTCCCGGTAAGCATCCTGGTAGCTTTGTTTATCATAACGCTGCATAAAAGCGAGACCCCTCTCATAACGTACTTCCGCAGCTTTTTCACTATAGGTAATTAAATAAGAGGAATAATCGAGCGGTTTTACAAGATCAAAAACAGCAGGCACTTTATATATAGCCTGGTACATGCGCTGGAGGGAAACGTAATCATTATACATCCATTCCCATCTAAGTTCATTTGTACTTTCCGCATTACTGCGTACACGACCTTCATGATCATTTACCGCATAGCGATAAGACTCCTGTATAATGTTGAGCAATTTCGGATCACCCGGATCTTTCTGCAATTTTTTTGCTGCCAGCTCAACAGCTTCATCATAATTTCCTTTTTCATAAAGTTTGCCTGCCGTCTTACAGGAGACGGCCAGCAGGCTGATAAAAGTGAAGAGTAAAAGGTAAAGTTTCAGTTTCATGGTTCCTCCTTTTTCTCTTTGACGTTCAAATGACAGACCATACATACAGGAGTTTTGTCATTTAGATATTCATTAACAAGAGTGGCGAGTGGGGTTTGGCGAGTAGCCAGTAGGGTTTAGCGAGTAGCGAGTAGCGAGTGGCGAGAAGTGTTTTTCCTACTAACTACTCGCCAAACCCCACTCACCACTTAAGAATATCCCTGATAAAGTTGTGGTATTCATCAAAAGAAGGAAGGTTATTATGCCCGCCACCCTGGATGTGGATCAGGGTGATCATGTGCGGATTGATCTTCTGCAGGGCCTCGCTGTGCCGGATGGGGATCAGCCAGTCCTTGGTGCCATGTATAATATAGGTATGACATTTAACCCGTGGCAGCCAGCGATCCGTGCGCAGGTGAAATCGTAAAACTATCCTGACCGGGAGGATAGGTAAAAAGCGTTCAATGACACGTAAAAAATTAAAATAAGGTGCATCCAGGATAAGATAGCGGGGGCTGTTATCGCAGGCGAGTTTGGTAGCAAACCCGCTTCCCATACTCCGGCCATAAACGATCAGGTGACTCTCATCGTATTGCTCTTTAAGTTTGTTGTATACAAATTGCATGTCGTCCAGCATTTCTTTTTCGCCTCTCTTCCCTGTACTTTTTCCAAAACCGCGGTAATCCAGTAATAATACATCGTAATCATAACGATAAAAATCTTTTGCATAACGGGCCCAGCCTTTTATACTCCGCGTATTACCATGGAAATAAAGGATCAGGCCTTTGGGATTCTCCCGGTAGAAATGAAGACCGTTGATGCGGACCCCGGGTTCAACATCAAAGAAGTATTCCCGGAAGGGAACATCATATTTAAACTTGAAATCCTGTTTTAGTTTTTCGGGTTTAAAGATTAATTTTTCCTGGAAGAAAAATACAAGCAGGGATAAAAAAATGATGCCCCCGATGATATACCAGATGAAAACAGGAAAGCCAGATAATAGGTAATAGTTGATAGTTAATGGCGTTTAGTGCAGCCGCTCAAATATAATGGAAGATCGGAATTAAAAAGGAGGGATTCCGGAAGCTAACTATCCTCATTACCACTTCACATATCTTCTACTCTCTTAAGCTTCAGATTGGTGACCGGGGCGACGATCAGCGGGAATTTCTCCACTGTTACGTTGGCGGCATCGAGTCCAAAACCCTTTTCTTCGGAAAGACTGTGTTCTTTAAGCCAGAAATGGAATTTCATAATGACCCTTTCAGTAAAAGGAAGTTCATTATCCTGGCTCAGGTATTTTTCCATCACCATGAACTGGAAATCACCCACCGTGTTACTGCTTGCCAGGCTTTCATACCGGCTGATGATATTCACTTCCTTATTGGCTACAAGGTCTTCGACTACTTTACGGAACATAAGATTTATCCGGGGTTCCATCCGGAAACCTAAACGGAAGTCGACACGAATAATATCGTTAGGAATGATATGTTCCACTTTGTATTCGCAGGTATAGGGGTCATCAACAGTATCCACATGCACGAACCAATAAATATCCGCCCGCTTGGGCTTCCTGTTCAGGATGGAATAAATGATCTTATGCTCGATCTCCTTGGGATTGTTGGCACTGGTCATGTACACCAGGTGCGTGGCATATTTGGGCACCGATTTGTCATTACTCAGCTCCTGGATCTTGGGCACATAGTGCTCCATCCGGACAAATTCCACGTAACGGTTCTTGATTTTCCGGGCGCGGTACCAGATATACATCACGAGGAACATCAGCATACCAATCATCAATGTGATATAACCGCCATGGGTGAATTTCACCATCAGCGCGGTGATATAACCGAGTTCTACTGTAAGGTAAAAAATCAGGAAAATATAGATCCAGGTTGATTTTACACGTTGAAGCACCAGGTAGTTGGCAAAAAGTATCGTGGTCATCAGCATCGTAACAATGATAGCAAGACCATAAGCGGCTTCCATATTAGATGCTTTGCGGAAATACAATACGATACCTACACAACCAAAGAACATCAGTAGGTTGATAGCCGCGATAAAAAGTTGCCCCTTGGCCTCTGATGGATAACGGATCTTCACTTTGGGCCAGAGGTTGAGCCGCATCGCTTCGCTGATAAGGGTATAAGCCCCTGATACCATCGCCTGGCTGGCAATGATCGCCGCGGTAGTTGCGATGATCACCCCCGGTATGATGAACCATTGCGGCATCAGGTTATAAAAAGCATTGATGCTAAGTGTTTTTTTGATCTCTTCGGTTATATGAAGACCATTATAATGCGACAGTAAGTAAGCACCCTGGCCGAAATAGTGAATAAGCAAACAAGTCTTTACATAGATCCAGGACATACGGATATTTCCCCTCCCGCAATGACCAAGGTCACTGTAGAGTGCTTCAGCCCCGGTAGTACATAGGAACACAGCACCCAGGAGCCAGAAACCATCAGGATAATTCTTTAAGAATTCAATAGCGTAATAGGGGCTGAGTGCTTTAAAAATAGCAAAGTCGTCAGCCACATGTATAGCCCCAAGGATCAACAGCATGGTGAACCAGATGAACATGATCGGACCGAACATTTTTCCGATAGAGGCGGTACCGAATTGTTGCATAAAGAAGAAAAGAACCAGTATACTGAGTACAATAATGATAACAGTATTACTCCCATCTTCTATCCCCAGGGCAGGGAGCTGTTTTAAACCTTCAATAGCGGAAGTAATGGATATAGGCGGGGTAATGATCCCATCCGCCAGCAGCGCGGCCCCCCCGATCATCGCCGGAAGGACCAGCCATTTTTTTCTTCGCCGCACCAGGGCATACAATGCAAAAGTGCCACCTTCTCCCCGGTTATCAGCTCGTAGAATTAAGATTACATATTTGATCGTGGTCTGGAGTGTTAGCGTCCAGATGATACAGGAAAGGCTTCCGATAATCAGCGCATCATTGACTACACGCCCGCCGATGATCGCATTAAAAACGTAAAGAGGTGATGTACCGATATCTCCGTAAATAATTCCTAAGGCAATAAGTAATCCTGCTCCGGTGACCCTGTTAGTCGGTATTTTCACTTTTCTGGAAGTTGTGGTTTGTCTCCTGGCTTGCCCGCCAAAGCCGTTGAGCAGGCGGGTACAGATTGTTTATTCTGCAAGAGTCGCTTGCAAAGGTATATAGCAAAATACAATTCATACAACAAACTTTTGCTGCTTGCCGTTCGTCCTTGTATCCTGCCGGGTAAACGGAATGTGCCGGCAACAAAAAAGCATTCCTTTTTTTTGGATGTAATAGCTCCGGGGATTGCATCGGTGAAAAAAGCAGGCCCGGTTTTGGCTGGCAACCTGTAACTTTAATAAGCAAAAAATCAGATTATTATGCCTGGGAAAAGATGGATTTTGCCATTATTGATCCTTTGTACAGGGCTGACCGCCACCGCCCAGAAGATCATTTATTCCGAACCTGAAAAAGATGATACCCGCCGGCTTGACTTCGAAATAGCAGGAAAAGTAGGGGGTAACTTTCTTATTTATAAAAATAACAAGAACAAAAGCTGGATCACCGTACTCGATAACGACATGAAGCAGGTCGCCAGGGCTGAACAGGACTATGTGCCCGACAATGACCGGATGATCAATGTCGATTTTTTCCCGTACAGTGATTTTTGCTATATGATCTACCAGTACCAGAAGAAGAATATTGTTTATTGTATGGCATCCCGGATCGATCCTTATGGTAAAAAGATCGGGGATGTGATTGAAGTGGATACCACGCAAATCGGGTTTGCTGCCAATAATAAGATCTATTCGGTAATGACCAGCGAAGACAAGAGCCATATCGTTGTCTTTAAGATTAACAGCAAGAACAAGCGGGTCTACCTGATGACCACCATGCTGCTGGACGATAAACTGGTATTACAAAAGAAAAGCCGCCTGGCCATACCCATGGAAGAACGTAATGATTACCTGGGTGAATTCCAACTTGATAACCAGGGAGACCTGGTTTTCTGTAAATTTTCACGGAATAATAATGACAATATCAACCGGGCTATATTATCGATCAAATATGCACAGGAAGATACACTGGTGGCCAAAGAACTAAACCTCGAAAAGACCTGGCTGGACGAGATCCATATCAAAGTGGATAATTTCAACAAACGCTATTTGCTCACCTCTTTTTTCTATAACGAGCGAAGGGGAAATATAGACGGGTTTTACTTCTTTATCTGGGATAAAATAAAAGGAGTTCCCTTTTTTGAGACCAAAAGTGTTTTTTCCGAAGAACTGCGTCGGGAAGCCAGGGGTGATGCCACCATAAAAATGGCGTTCAATGATTATTTTATCCGGAACATCATTGCCCGGCGTGACGGGGGTTTTATCATCGGCAGTGAATCCTATTATACCACTTCCCGCTTTAACAGCTGGAACCGCTGGGATTATTTATACGGATCACCCTATATGTCCACCTATAATAACAGTAGCTATTACTCTCCTTATTATAATAATTTCTGGTGGGCCAACAGGGGCAGCAGCAACCAGGCAGTCCGCTATCATGCTGATAATATTACCGTGCTCTCTTTTAATAATGAAGGGAAACTGGAATGGACGAACGTGATGGGGAAAAGCCAGTATGATGATGATGCTGACGACCTCCTTTCTTACCAGCTTATGAATACCGGCGGGCAGGTCCATTTCCTGTTTAACCAGCAGGAGAGAAGGAATAACCTCCTGAACGATTACAGTATCGGGCCGGATGGGCAAATGATACGTAATCCTACGTTGAAAAACCTCGATAAAGGCTATGAATTCATGCCTAAGTATGGCAAACAGGTGAGTGCAAGACAAATGATTATACCATGTGCTTATCGTAACTATATTTGCTTTGCAAAAGTTGATTATAACTAGCAAACTAATACTGTCCTTTATCCGTGATCGGCATATTCAAACAAAAAAGCCCGGTTAATATCCTGCTGCTGCTTGTTTTCGGGATACTGATCAAACTCCCGATGTTCCTGCATCCGCATGTTACTTCTTACCGGGAAGGCGATGGGGTACTTTTTAAATGGATCCTTGACCTGCTGGCCCCAACAGTCCGTACCACGCCATCCGTCCACCCTTTACTGGCTTTTGGATTATTATTTCTCCAGGCGGTTCTTCTTACAGGGTTCATGAACAAGCAACGAATGATGAGCCGCGCCACCTATTTCCCCGGGATGGCTTACCTGCTTATCACCTCTTTACTGCCGGAATGGAATTATTTTTCCGCACCACTGATCGTAAACACCATCTTGCTTTTTGTATTGGCCGGGTTATTCAACATCTATAACCAGCAAAATGCCAAAGGGACCATTTTTAATATAGGTCTTTCCCTCGGTATTGCTTCTTTCCTTTTCTTTCCCTCCCTGACCTTTATCGTCTGGATCCTGCTGGCCCTGGCGGTAATGCGGCCTTTCAAACTAAACGAATGGATTCTTTGTATTATCGGTATCACGACGCCCTTTTATTTTTACGCCATTTATCTTTTTATCAATGATGCCTGGAGCTGGGGGAATCTCTGGCCGTATTTTTCCATCAGCCTGCCAACAGTAAAGCAATCAGCCTGGCTGGCAGGAAGCGCCTTTTTACTTGTAGTACCCTTCCTTGCCGGCGGGTATTATGTACAGGAAAGCCTCCGGAAAATGCTGATCCAGGTAAGAAAAGGATGGAGCCTTTTATTGTTGTACCTGCTCGGCGCCATTTTTATTCCTTTTGTAAACAATAGCAACAGCTTTGAGAACTGGGTAATCGCAGCCATTCCTTTTGCAGCTTTTCATGCCTGCACTTATTTCTACTCCTCTTTACGTATACTGCCGATCCTTCTTTTCTGGCTTACAGTCGCTTTTATACTGGGCTACCAGTATTATGGACCAGGATGGTAATAGATGATAACTGATAGATGATAGATAATAGTTCCTCAAAGTATAAATGTTTTCAAAGCATTGAAACCTCGCCAACCTGGGAAAACTATCATCTATCAGTTATCATCTATCATCTAATGATTATCTTTACGTCTCAATTATAAAGCATGAAGTTTGGTGTAGTCGTTTTCCCGGGTTCCAATTGCGACAGGGATATGTATGATGCACTGGGACATGATCTCGGGCAGGAAGTTAGTATGCTCTGGCACAAAGACAGGGACCTTAGTCATTTCAGCACCGAAGATTGTATCATCCTTCCCGGGGGCTTCTCTTACGGCGATTATCTTCGCTGTGGCGCCATCGCCCGCTTCAGCCCGATGATGCAAAGTGTGACCGAATTTGCCAATGCCGGGGGTAAAGTATTCGGCGTGTGTAATGGCTTCCAGATACTATGTGAATCTCACCTTCTTCCCGGGGCTTTGCTCCGGAATGACCAGCAGCAGTTTGTTTGCAGGAATGTTTTTATTACCAATGGTCCCGAGAAGGTATATAAGATACCCGTGGCGCATGGTGAAGGCAGGTATTATGCCGACGAAAGGACCCTGGATGAACTGGAGGCCGGTAACCAGGTCATTTTTTACTATTGTGATGAGCAAGGTAAAATCACTGCGGAAGCTAATCCCAACGGCGCTACCCGGAACATTGCAGGTATTTGTAATGCCAGCCGTAATGTGTTTGGGATGATGCCCCACCCCGAAAGAGCCTGTTCTCCCGTGCTGGGAAATACAGACGGGCAGGAGATTATCAAAACCCTTTTAATGGCGGAGCAACTGGTTTTCCAGTGAGGACGTCTTTCGGGCAGCCGTTTGTCATTTTCCTAACAAATCAAGCGGGTTTTGTTCTGTAATTTTGTTCCAAGAAAAATAAATATGAAGAGAATCATTGCTGCGATCGCTGTCTTACTGGTAACATTATCCGCCCAGGCGCAACTGAACCCGGTAGGATGGAGTTTTTCGGTTACTAAAATAAGCGATAAGAACTACGAGATCCATATGAAGGCAACTATCCAGGATAGCTGGCACCTTTATTCGCAGTCCCAGCCTGACGATGCGATCGCTATCCCCACTACTTTTACTATCCTCCCCAATCCTTTGTTCAAAACCGAAGGAAAGATCAATGAGGTCGGGAAAATGGAAAAAATGAAAGATGCGACCCTCGGCGTTTCCGCTCACCAGTATTCCAGTACGGTTGATTTTGTACAAAAGATAAAGCTAAAGTCAAATGTGAAAACGAATTTCAGCGGGACCGTGGAATTCCAGACCTGCGATGACAAAAAATGCCTGCCTCCAAAAAAGATTAACTTTAGCGTTGCGATCAAATAAAATGGACTAAATTTTTTTGTATATAACGGGTTCTTGCAAAAGAACTCGTTTGTTTTTTAAACACTATGATGGCACTGCTCCGGAAACTAATTGTGGCTTTTCCAGTCTTTTTATTTTTTATGCTGCCTGTTCTTGGACAGGATAGCGCGGGGGCCGTACCGACCTGGAAAACGGAAAGCAAAAAAATTGCTGTTGGTGTATACGAACTGACTTTTAGCGGGGTGATCAGCAATGGTTGGCAGGTTTATTCCCCGGATCAAACATTATTGGAAGTGAAGACCACTGACCTGAAGTTCGGGGATTCGGCCATCACACAGCAAGGTGCCTTCATACGGGAAGGAAAACCCAAAGATAATATCAGCAGCCCTATTTTTGAGAATACAAAAGTCAGCGTTTACGAGGACAGTGTCCGGTGGAAAGCCCTTATCAAAATACAGGGGACCGTACCTGCAAAGCTGCAGGGTGATTTATTTTACACGTATGGAAAGCAGGACGAATTCTATCCATCCACCAGGGTTTCTTTTGTTATAGCTTTAGAAGGGGGAGAAGAAGCGACCGGCAGGATAAAGATTGCTTCGATTGATATCAATAAGCCACTAAGCCCCTGCGGAGATGATGGAACCATCAATAAAAGCCTGCTTACTATTTTCTTCCTTGGTTTGTTGGGTGGTTTGATTGCCTTGCTGACACCCTGCGTTTTCCCGATGATCCCGGTAACGGTGACCTTTTTCACCAATAAATCAACAGACCGCAAAACAGGGGTGAGGAATGCAGTCTTGTACGGCCTGTTTATCTTTTTTATTTATGTCCTGATTACGTTGCCTTTCCATGCTGCAGGTAAAGCCATCAGCCCCGAGATATTCAATAAGATATCGACTAACGTTGGACTGAACATTACCTTCTTTGTAATCTTTGTCTTTTTTGCTTTGTCTTTCTTTGGATTGTTCGAGATCGCCTTGCCCTCGGGACTTGCCAATAAAATGGATTCCATGTCGGGCCTGGGTAAAGTAGGCGGGATCTTCTTTATGGCGGCTACGCTGGCCATTGTATCTTTTTCCTGCACCGGTCCTATTTTAGGGACTTTATTGGTAGGTGTTGCCGACCAGGGCGCCTGGCCACTCACGGTGGGGGCTGCAGGCTTTGGTTTAGCCCTTGGTCTTCCTTTTGCTCTTTTTGCTATGTTCCCGCAGTGGTTGCAATCCTTGCCAAAATCAGGGGGCTGGATGACCGATGTGAAAGTGGTATTGGGTTTCCTCGAACTGGCGCTGGCGGTTAAATTCTTATCCAATGCAGACCTTGTAAAGCAATGGGGTATTTTAAAAAGAGAAATATTTATCGGAATATGGATACTGATCTCGGTAGCAACCGTATTGTATCTACTTGGAGTATTCCGTTTTTGGCACAGCGGTAAACTAAAAAGATTCTCCATCCCCCGGATCGTATTTGTCCTCTTTTTTGCAGCTGTTGCGGTCTATCTCGCACCGGGAGTAACGAATAGTAAAGCGGCCAACCTTAAACTCATCAGCGGATTCCCGCCACCGCTTTGTTACAGCATCTATACGAACCCGGTGAATTGCAAAAGAGGTTTCAAGCCACTGGAAGATTATGAAACGGCACTGGCCAAAGCAAGAAAAGAGATGAAGCCTGTCCTGATCGATTTTACCGGTTGGGCCTGTGTCAACTGCCGTAAAATGGAGGAAAGTGTGTGGACCGATCCTGCCGTAGACAGTCTTATGCATAAAGAATTCGTGGTAGTCTCTTTATATGTTGATGAAAGAAGAAAACTTCCGTTAAGGGAGCAGATCCCTTTTACCACTTCCGGGGGAGTGGAAAAATCTATCATCACGGTTGGGGATAAATGGGCTACTTTTCAAACCGAGAATTTTGGGGCTACTTCACAGCCCCAGTATATCATCCTGAACACAGAGGAAAAGGTAATGACCAAACCAAAATATTATTCTGCAAAAAGAGATAAGGCCAAAGAATTTGCCGACTGGCTGATTTGCGGGCTGGCCGCTTTCCGAACAACAAGTAAATAAAAAAATCCCGCTCCTTCGACTTCGCTCAGGACGCGGGACTTTCAATTTGGTGTCATTCTGTACCAGCCTTCCGGTATGGCAAGCAAAAGAGAGATTCTGTTAGAAAATTCTTTTTTCTCCGGATGGAGATACAGAATGACAAGAACTTATAAAGCGATTTGTTTTTGGGTCATCAGCTTACGCAAATTAATCAATCCGTACCGCATCCGTCCCAAGGCAGTGTTAATACTGCAATTGGTAGCGGCAGCGATTTCTTTAAAACTCATATCTGCATAATGACGCAATATAATCACTTCTCTTTGGTCTTCAGGTAAACTTTGTAACATGTCCCGTACACGGTCATGACTTTGCCTTCTCATCATCACGGTTTCTGCACTGTCTTCGGAAAAATTAAGCACTTCGAAAATATCTTTGTCTTCGCCATTCCGGATAGTTGGTGTACGCTTTACTTTACGGAAATGGTCTACGCATAAATTGTGCGCGATCCGCATAGCCCAGGGAAGGAATTTCCCTTCTTCGGTATAACGGCCGCCCCGCATGGTATCAATAATGCGGATAAAGGCATCCTGGAAGATGTCTTCGGCGAGGTATTTGTCTTTTACCAGGAAAAGGATCGACGTATAGAGTTTGTCCTTGTGACGAAGCACGAGGATTTCAAGGGCGTCGATATTACCATCTGTAAACAGATGGATTAATTCATGGTCGGTTTTTTTTAATAAAGCTTTCATAACTCCTACAGGTTTAGGTTGCTCCGTCAATGCAATAGCATAACAGATGGTTCAGTGGATATTGGTTGCAATAAATGGTCGGTTAAAAAAACGTGTAGAAGTTTTACGCGATAGGCTGGGTAAGTTTTAAGGTTTTCATTTTTTAGGATTATTGGAAACTAAAAATAGCCCTTTTCAGGAAAATGCCAAACATTTGTAAAAACAATCTGTAATAAGATGTCTTAAGGAAATGTTAAGAATACGCACTCAACATAAAGCCACATAAGGCTTTACATTTGCATTTACAGTAATGGAAAAGACAATAATAGGGAAAAAGCCCGCCGAAACGAAGACCGTAATTTCCGCAGAAAACATCCTGATTAAGGGTGCAAGAGTGCATAACCTGAAGAATGTCACGGTGGAAATACCCCGGGATAAGCTGATTGTTGTTACGGGAGTCTCGGGCTCCGGGAAATCTTCCCTCACTATTGATACCCTTTATGCGGAAGGGCAACGACGGTACGCGGAAAGTCTAAGCGCCTACGCCAGGCAGTTCCTGAACCGGATGAACAAACCCGATGTGGACTATATAAAAGGGCTTTGCCCGGCTATTGCCATCGAACAAAAAGTAATCACCCGTACCCCCCGGAGCACAGTCGGGAGTATGACCGAGATCTATGATTACCTCCGTTTACTTTTTGCCCGGCTTGGCAAAACGATTTCTCCCATCTCCGGAAAGGAAGTAAAAAAAGATGATGTGACCGATGTCCTGGATGCCATCCTTGACTTAAAGGCAGGGGAGAAGATTTTTATACTGGCCACTTTCAAACAACATACCAACCGTGATATAAAGGAGGAACTGAATATACTGGTACAGAAAGGATTTTCGAGAGTGTACAGCCGGGAGCCGGCAGGCAGGAGCCAGGAGCCGGGAATGATTTACAGGATCGAAGAGTTGCTGGAATTGAGTGATAAAGAATTAAAAGCTAAAAAGGTTACACATATACTTGTGGACAGGATCGTCGCCAAAGAATTTGATGAGGATGATAAACACAGGCTGGCCGATTCTATTGGTACTGCTTTTTATGAAGGAGAAGGGGATGTTTATCTTGAAGTACAGGGGCCGGGAGCCAGGAGCCCAGAGCCTGGAGCCAAAAAAACAAAATCATCTTCCCACTCGCCACTCGCTACCAGAAACTTCCTTCTCCATTACAATAACCGTTTCGAACTCGACGGGATGCAATTTGAAGAACCTGTACCTAACCTTTTCTCATTCAATAATCCTTTTGGCGCCTGCCCTACCTGTGAAGGGTTTTCCCAGGTCTTGGGTATTGACCCTGATCTTGTGTTACCCGACCGGCGTTTAAGTGTATTTGATGGGGCAGTTGCTCCCTGGAAAGGAGAGAAACTGGATTGGTGGAGACAGAATTTTGTAAAGGGTGCCAGGAAATTCAACTTCCCCCTGCATAAACCCATTGCAGATCTGAGCGATAAACAATACAAACAACTTTGGGAAGGAAGTGATGGTGTATATGGAATCAATGATTTCTTTAAGGATGTGGAATCGCAGTTATATAAAGTACAATACAGGGTGTTGCTGAGCCGGTACCGTGGCAGGACCGAATGCCCGGACTGTGATGGGTATCGTCTTCGGAAAGAAGCTTTGTATGTAAAAATCAACGGCGTACATATCGGCGAACTGAGTGTTATGCCCGTAAAGGAACTGAAACAATGGTTCACTGAACTGGACAGGAAATTGAGTCAGCATGATAAGGTAGTAGGGAAAAGGATCCTGATCGAACTGCATAACCGGCTGGACACCCTGCTCAAAGTAGGACTGGGTTACCTGACATTGAGCCGTCTTGCTAATTCATTAAGTGGCGGGGAGAGCCAGCGTATACAACTGACGAGAAGCCTGGGGAGTAATCTTACCAACTCGTTATATATACTTGATGAACCGTCTATCGGTCTGCATTCGAGAGACACGGCCAACCTCATCACGGTATTGAAAGAATTGCGTGACCTTGGTAATACGGTGGTTGTGGTAGAGCATGATGAGATGATGATGCGGGAAGCCGATCATATTATTGATATGGGACCGCTGGCTTCTCATCTTGGCGGAGAAGTGGTGGCCGAGGGGGATTATGATGCGATCATTTCAAACCCTATGAGCCTGACAGGTAAATACCTCAACGGGGAGTTAACAATCGAAGCGCCGAAAACGGTCCGCAAGTGGAACCGTTCTCTGATTGTAGAAGGGGCAAGGCAGAACAACCTGAAGAATATCACGGTTGAATTTCCTCTGAATGTCTTATGCGTGGTGAGTGGCGTGAGCGGGAGTGGTAAAACAACACTGGTCAGGCAAATATTATATCCTGCTTTGAGAAAACTAAAAGGAGAGTTCGGGGAGAAGATCGGGTTTCATAAACAGCTCAGCGGGGATATAGAAGGTATTGCCCAGGTAGAAATGGTGGACCAGAACCCGATCGGCAAATCCTCACGGAGTAACCCGGTAACCTATATCAAAGCCTATGATGAGATCAGGGATCTCTTTGCCCGGCAACCCCTGAGCAAGATGAGGGGGTTTCAACCCAAACATTTTTCTTTCAACGTAGATGGGGGTCGTTGTGATACATGCAAAGGAGAAGGTGAACAGGTCGTGGAAATGCAGTTCCTTGCTGATGTACACCTGACCTGTGAATCCTGTAGCGGAAAAAAATTCAAGGAAGAAGTACTGGAAGTAAAATACCACGACAGGAATATCCATGATGTGCTGGAGATGAGCGTTGATGAAGCCATTAATTTTTTCTATGAAGAAAAAAATCTTGCCAGGGCTATACAGCCCTTGAGTGATGTTGGACTGGGTTATGTAAAACTCGGGCAATCATCGGGTACTTTATCGGGTGGGGAAGCCCAGCGGGTAAAACTTGCTTCTTTCCTTGGAAAAGGCAGATCCAATAATAAAGTGTTGTTCATTTTTGATGAGCCCACCACCGGTCTTCATTTTAATGATATAAAAAAGCTATTGATCTCCTTCAATGCCCTGATCGAACAGGGACATTCCATTCTTGTAATAGAACATAATACAGATGTTATCCGGAGTGCCGATTGGGTGATCGATCTCGGACCTGAAGCCGGGGATGGTGGAGGGGAACTGGTATTTGCAGGTACTCCCGCCAACCTGAAAAAAAGCAAGCAAAGCCATACGGCAGAATATATTTAGTGCCCTTTGGCAACCTCCTACAGTACTTACGAACTAAACAGAAGGGACATCCCATCCGGGGTACCGGACCTCATCCAAAGATAGGATTGATAAATAATAGGGTAAAACCCTATGAAACCTAAGAGTTTTTACTTATTTTAGACCCGTCTTAAGGGGTCAGGCAGTAGAATTCCCAGGTATAATTAATCCTAAAGAATCATTACTGCCAGGACTTTCCGAGAGTAAAACTCAATCCGGCTTCCGCAATAAAATCCATTCATCTATAAGGCCGGGTTAGGTTTAAAAATCTTTTTAACCTAAATCTTCTGCGTATGAAAAGCCTTTTTTTTCTATTAAGTTCTATTGTCCTGTCGGTACTAATTACAACAACAGGATTTTCCCAGCCAATAAGTCAAACATTTAATGCAAGCGGAACCTATACCGTTCCA
The DNA here is from genome assembly GCA_039921505.1 of Chitinophagaceae bacterium. GTDB lineage: Bacteria > Bacteroidota > Bacteroidia > Chitinophagales > Chitinophagaceae > JJ008. Next base: position 74,505 of record JBDSBR010000021.1, on the reverse strand, counting down.
GCCGGTTATTCCGCTCTTTTAACTATTGAAGCCTGGGGTGCCGGGGGTGGTGCTGGCTCAGGTTCAGGTGCAAAGGCTGGTGGTGGCGGGGGAGCATACTCGACCATTACGGTGACGCTGACAGCCGGATCTTATTCAGTAGTCGTAGGTGTCGGGGGAACTCCTGGTGTAGCAGGTACAGCTTCTACTTTTTCAAATCTTACTCCTTCCGTGATCCTTTCAGCCGGTGGTGGTGGTTCTACTGCCGGAGCAACTCCAGGCGGTGTTGGGGGAGTCGTTATTACCGGAACCGGATTTAGTGGTGGCGCAGGTGGTGTTGGAGCTACTACAACTGGCGTAAGGCCCGGTGGTGGTGGTGGTGGATCAGCGTTTACAGGCTCTGCCGGACCAGCCGGAGCTGCCGGAATAGCAGGAGGTTCAGGTGGTGCAGGCGGTGCCGGCACAGGTGGAGGCGGGAGAGGAGCAGATGATGGGGGAGCGCCTGATGGGATTGCAGGAGCTGTGCCAGGTGGTGGTGGTGGCGGAAGAGGAAATTCAGGAGGTACATCAAAAGCAGGTGCCGCTGGTCGTGTTATCGTTACAGTGAACACGGTTCTTCCCGTTAAGTTATCAAACATAAAAGCTTATGAAAAACAAAACGGCATCCAGATAGAATGGACAGCTTATGCTGAAATACGCCTGGATAAATACCAGGTAGAACGTTCTGAGAATGGTTCAGTATTTAGTCCTATTGCTGAAGTAGCAGCCACAAACTCGCTTGTTGAAACCAGGTATGGTTTCTTTGATCCTAACCCGCTGCCGGGGGTGAGTTATTATCGTCTTAAGAGTGTCGATATAGATGGCAGGACTGGTTTCAGCAATATCGTAAAAGTGAATCTTGACAAGAATATAAAAGGTATAGTTCTTTATCCCAACCCGGTTACAACCGGGTATGTATCCTTCCAGTCTTCCGACCTGGAAAGGGGCAATTATTCAGTGAGAGTGTTCAATGCCGGTGGCCAGCAGGTATATAGCCAGCGGTTTATCCATACTGGCGGAGCTATTAACCAGACTATCCAGCTTCCCGGCGGTATCAAACCGGGCCTGTATAATATACAGCTGGAAAGTGATATCGTGAAAGTGATGAACAAAACGTTTATGGTGCAATAAAAAGAGTTCGCTATCAAAAAAATCCCTCTCGTCAAAAACGGGAGGGATTTTTTTTGGGTTGACCAGCTTTAATGCTATCTCAGCTTATCCAGTGATTTTACCAATCTTTCATCCTTCCGTATATCCCGGTAAGCCATATAATACCCGGTAAGAATTAAAAAAGGAAGCATACAAAACAATGCCAGTACCGGCTTAATGAGTTTATTCATCTGTAAGATATAAAGAACGATAAGAATCGCAGCCAGCAGCAGTCCAAGGAGGCAAAGCTGTAGTTGCTGTTTACGGCTCTTAAATAAAAAAATGGTGACCGTGGAAAGAACCAGTGATGCACCAGTCACGATAAGTATAAAGAAATTGCTTCCTGCATCCACGACTTTATCTGCCATTATATTTGTTTTCAGCATTTCTTTGCCGGTCACAAAAGGAAACATAAAGGTCATGATGGCAGCTGCAGTGGACAATAAAAGCCAGAGTGTTTGCCGGCGTTGGATCATAAAAATAAGTTTGAGTTGCTAAGTTAGCCCAGTTCCGGGTACAAGGGGAATTGCTGCATAAATCCTTTGACTTCTGTTTTTACGGATGCGATCAGGGCTTCGTCCCCGGTATTCATAAGCACTTTATCCACGAAGTCAACGATCGTTTCCATATGTGATTCCTTCATGCCTCTTGTAGTGACAGCGGGTACACCTACCCGGATACCTGATGTTACGAAAGGTGATTTATCATCAAAAGGTACAGCGTTCTTGTTGAGCGTGATATGCGCCCTGTCCAGCGTTTCCTGGGCTTTCTTACCTGTCAGGTCTTTATTCCGGAGATCGATCAGCATTAAATGATTATCGGTCCCGTTGCTGATCAGTTGATAGCCTCTTGCCACAAAAGCTTTGGCCATGGCCTGTGCATTGCTGATCACCTGCTTACTGTATTGTTTAAAACCGTCGGAAAGTATTTCTCCAAAGGAAACAGCTTTTGCCGCGATGATATGCTCAAGCGGCCCCCCCTGTGAGCCGGGGAATACCGCGAGGTCAAGCAGGGAACTCATCATCCGCAGGTTTCCTTTAGGATCTTTTAATCCCCAGGGGTTTTCAAAATCATGGCGCAGCATGATGATACCCCCACGGGGTCCCCTCAACGTTTTATGCGTGGTACTGGTTACAATATGACAATGATCAAAAGGATCATTCAATAAGTTACTTGCAATCAGTCCCGCAGGGTGGGCGATATCCGCAAATACAACGGCTCCTACTTCATCGGCCACTGTACGGATCCTTTTATAATCCCAATCACGGCTGTAAGCAGAAGCCCCACAGATGATCATCTTTGGTTTTTCGGCCCGTGCTTTTGCTTCGAGTTGATCATAATCTACAAAACCCTCTTTGGTAACACCGTAATGAATCGCCTGGTAAGTCTTGCCGCTGAAATTGGCCGGGCTGCCATGGGTGAGGTGACCGCCCATACTGAGATCAAGGCCCATGAATTTTTCACCGGGTTTCATCACCGCTAAAAAAACGGCCCCGTTGGCCTGGGCACCACTATGGGGTTGTACATTGGCCCAGCTGGTACTGAATATCTTCTTCAATCTTTCGATCGCCAGGGTTTCTATTTCATCCACAACTTCACAGCCGCCATAATATCGTTTGCCCGGGTAGCCTTCTGCATATTTATTGGTGGGAACGGTACCCATCGCCTGCATCACTTCAAGCGAAGTGAAATTCTCTGAAGCGATCAGTTCGATTCCGTTGCGCTGGCGTTCCAGTTCTTTATTGATGAGATCAAATACGAGCTTATCTTTTTGCATAGAGATCTGTTGAGTAGTATTACCGGACGTACAAGTGTGCGACGCAACAAAAGCCGATAGTAGCACTGTCGCCGGGCTAATAAATGATCAGCCTTACAAAAGTAAGTTAGCAGTCAATGTGTTGGGTTTTAAAGACTGGATTTTTGTTTATCTCAAAAGTCTTACTTTCGTTGGCTTTTGATTAGTTACCAAACCAGTATGGTTCATAAATGAAAGCTATTATACCAGTAGCCGGTGCAGGCACGAAGCTGCGCCCACATAGTTACACACAGCCTAAAGCACTTATACCTCTTGCAGGAAAGACGGTTCTCAGTATTATCATTGACCAGTTGCGGGAAGCTGGCGTTACTGAGTTCATTTTTATCGTCGGGTACTTGGGAGATAAGATCAGGGACTATGTAAAGAACAGGTACCCCGAACTTACCACGCATTATGTGCAGCAAACTGACCGCCAGGGTGTGGGTCATGCGATCCGCCTGACCCGGAATATCGTGAATCATGACGAGGTTTTTGTTGTGCTCGGGGATACGATCTGCGAATATGATATACAGGAAGTCGTGAACAGCCCCTGTTCGATGATCGGGGTAAGAAAAGTGGATGACCCCCGGGATTTTGGGGTGGCTGAGATCGAGGAGGATGGCTATATCAGCCGGGTAGTAGAGAAACCCCAGATACCAAAATCAAATATGGCCCTGGTGGGGGTTTATAAACTGAAAGAATCAGAACAGATGTTCCAGTGCCTGGAAAATAATATCAGGCAGGGTCTTCGCAGTCATGGGGAATACAGTCTCACGGATGCACTGGAATGTATGATACAAATGGGGGCGAAATTCAAATCTTTTAAGGTCGAGAACTGGTTTGATTGCGGGCGTAAAGAAACCCTGTTAGAATCCAATGCAACGCTTCTGAAAAAATTTGCTGCCAAAACCGATGCCGGGCAGTATGAGAACACTGTCATCATACCACCCGTGAGTATCGGGGCTAACTGTGTCATTAAAAATTCAATCATCGGTCCGAATGTCTCCATCGGTGAGAATACCGTGATCGATTATTCGATTGTAAAAGATTCTATCATTGGTGCCTTCTCCAATCTCTTTGATATCGTGCTGGATGATTCCGTAATCGGGAGTGATACCCATCTCCGTGGTGAAACCCGGTCATTGAATATTGGGGACAATACCAGTATTGATTTAGGGTAACAAAATTTACTGGTTTATAGTTTGTGGTTTATGGTTTATGGTTTCCTACGGTGGAATGTTCCAAAAGATAAAGAAACTTGTACTTTAAAGAACAATAAACAAAAAACCATAAACTATAAACCCAGATGTCTTTTTTTAATCGCATCACACAGCTTTTCGGGATCGATTATCCAATTATACAGGCGGGAATGATCTGGACCAGTGGCTGGCGGCTTGCCAGTGCTGTCAGTAATGCAGGTGGTTTGGGTATTATAGGCAGCGGATCGATGTATCCTGATGTCTTTAGAGAACATATCCGTAAATGTCGGCTGGCTACTAACCGTCCCTTTGGCGTAAATATACCCCTGCTGTACCCTGATATTGATAAACATATCCAGGTTGTCCTGGAAGAAGGAGTGAAGATTGTTTTTACATCCGCCGGCAACCCTAAAACATGGACAGGGATTTTGAAAGAAAAGGGTATTTGCGTTGTACACGTGGTGAGTTCTTCAAAATTTGCGAAGAAATCTCAAGAGGCGGGATGTGATGCTGTTGTAGCGGAAGGATTTGAAGCAGGAGGTCATAATGGCCGGGAAGAGACAACCACGATGGTGCTGGTCCCGGCAGTTGTGCAGTCAGTGAATATTCCCGTGATCGCGGCGGGAGGTATAGGAGACGGCCGGCAAATGCTTGCGGCCATGGTACTGGGAGCCGAAGGAGTACAAATGGGAAGCCGGTTTGTGGCAAGTGAAGAAGCTTCCTCCCATATTAATTTTAAAAATACTGTAATTGGATCGCAGGAAGGGGATACCCAACTTACGCTTAAACAATTAACACCCGTACGCCTGATGAAAAATGAGTTCTTCCGGCAAGTACAGGAAGCTGAGCAGCGGGGAGCCGGCACAGCAGAATTGAGCAGCTTGCTCGGCAGGGCGAGAGCGAAAAAGGGAATGTTTGAAGGGGATCTGGCCGAAGGGGAACTGGAGATCGGTCAGGTAAGCAGTTTACTGGATCGTATTTTACCGGCAGGAGATATCGTAAAAAATGTATGGAAGGAATTTACAGGCGGTTTGGCCGATCCAATAAAAAAGATTTAATTTTACCCACCACCAGAACCTGGGTTAGTGCTGAAAGGTTATTAAACAACCATTCAAAACAAGTACAATGAAACAAAAAATGTTGATGCTGGCCATAAGCCTCCTGGGCTTTGTCGCCGCTAAAGCAGACTCCGGGGATCCTGAGCCAGGCCGTGGTAATGGCAAAAAAGATGACCTGAATGGCATTGTTGTTCATGCAGAAAGTAAAAAGCCATTGAAAGATGTAAGCGTAACAGCTGTACTGATTTCCAAAAAAGAAAAAACAGTGATCACAGATGAGGTAGGAAGTTTTGCTTTTGATGAATTAAAGCCCGGCACTTATAAATTCATATTTGAAAAAGCCGGTTTCCGGAAAATTACCAAGGAAAAGGTCGTGATCAAGACTGATGAGGCTTTCCAGCTAAACATTGAAATGATCGAGAACAGCGATTACGAAATAATGCCTTCCCCTTTTAATATCGGGGGAATCAAATAATCGAAGATTTTTTGCACACAAAAAGTCCCGCTACTGGCGGGACTTTTGTTTTTCATGGCAGGGGCTGGCTAACTCGCTATCAGTCCATATCGATATTGAAATCGTCATCTGACTTTTCAATGCTGAATTTCTTATGCTTTTGCAGGAAATCCCTGTATTTGCTATAGGTCTGTTCGGAGGCTTTCTTACCATTGATAAATAGCTCGCCTTCTTTGTGCTTCAGGGTATAACCTTCTTTTTTACTGATCAGGCCGTCTTTCTCAAGTCCATCAACAAATCCTTTAAATTCCCTGATCTCTGTTTTTGCTTTTTCAAGTTCCACTTTTGCTTTTCCCAGTTCCTTTTCCAGTTTGGGCTGCAGGTCTTTCATTTCTTCCTGTACTTTCTTCATCTCTTCGTCGAACTTCTTCATGTCAATATTCTTTACTTTTTCCATTTCCGTTTTCATCTCGTCCCAGTTCACTTTTGACATTGACTCCTTTATTTCTTGCTGGATTTTGGCCATATCCAGCTCTTTCATAGCCTGGGCCATTTCTGTTTTGACTTTATCAAAATCCACTTTTGCCAGTGATTCCTGCACCTCTTTTTGAATTTTTGCAATGTCCACTTCTTTCAGGGCTGTTTCAATCTGCATTTTTATTTTATCTACATCCAGTTTTTTCATGGCTTCCGCGATTTCCTCTTTGATCTTTTCCATATTCACTTTCAGGTCTGCTTCATCCAGTTCATCGAGCACATCATCCAGGTCACGTATTTTCTTGTCGCTATCAACTGATTTCTTTTTTGGAGTCGTGTCATTCAGGGATTGCCCGATTCGGTCCGGGGATTGTTTGTGATCCCAGGAAATAAGCCCGATGGTCAGACCAGCGGTAAGAAGCACGAGGAATAAACGTCCGGTTGTAAGGGTTGTTGGTTTCATACTTTCATGTTTTAATGTTTCCCGGTAAGCGCCGGGAGTGAATAACGAAATACTTCGTATCAAATATACGATTGATTTCGTATTAAGTTACAAGTCACGGGAGATAAAGAAAATTTTAACAACCGCACCCCAGGGTCATTTGTTTCCAAAACGTATTCACGCATCAGTTCCCCCTCTCCATTTGGAGAGGGGGAACTGAAAACAGATCTCGTTAAAAAAACAATGTAAGTGGGGGTGAGGGCTCAACCAGAAAGCCCAGGGTCATTTGTTTCCAAAACGTATTCACGCATCAGTTCCCCCTCTCCGAACCTCACCCCCAGGGTCATTTGTTTCCAAAACGTATTTACGCATCAGTTCCCCCCTCTCCAAAGGAGAGGGGGGAACTGAAAATAGATTTCGTTACAAACAACAATGTAAGTAGGGGGTGAGGTGGCTGAGGTCTCAATTCTTCCTGAAAGCCCACCGGATCATTTCTTTATAGCTGGGTTTCTTGCCGTACATCAGGATACCCGTCCGGTAGATCTTGCCGGCAAACCATACCGTGAATATAAAACCCAGTATCAATAAAGCCATTGAGAGACCCAACTGCCACCAGGGAACTGTATTGGGCACACCAAATGGTATCCTTGCCATCATTACGATGGGGGAACTGAAGGGGATGATACTCGCCCAAACAGCCAGTTGACCCGTAGGGTTGGCGATAGCCGCACTCATCAGGGCAATGGAAATAATAACCAGCATTGTAATGGGGAAACTGAGTGATTGTGCTTCCCGCATATCTTCATTCACAGCACTGCCGATGGCCCCGTACAGGGAGGAGTAGAAAAAGAAACCGGCCAGGAAATAAAAGCCGAAACAAAATAATATCAAGGGTACGTTTACACTGGAGAACATGGTTTGCATACTTCCTACTAGTTGATTTGCCATACCGCCTCCACCGGAGAACTTACCTGCATTATAGACGATTACGACAAAAGCGATCCATAAAAAGAATTGTGTCAGTGCCACCATCCCTATCCCGATTATCTTCCCCAGCATCATCTGGAAAGGCTTAACGGAGGATACAATCACCTCAGCTATCCGGTTGGTCTTTTCTTCCATGACTCCCATCATCACCTGCGACCCGTAAATCAGGAGGATAAAATAAATAAGAAAACCGCAGGCGTAGCCGATGCCTTCGGCGGTATTTACATTGGCCTTTTCATCTTTGATATTCACGGCACGAAGCCCGATATGACTGCCAATGAGTATCCGTTGTTTGGCATCATCAATTTGCAGGCTGTCGTTCTTCACCTCATCCCAGGCCCTGTTCAGTTTTGCTGCAATAACCGTTGTAGGAGCAGTGCCATAGGTCTTATTTGATTTGAGGACCAGGCTGTTGTTCCCGGTTTTCCAGTTCATGGGCGGAATAACAATATACCCGTCAAAACCAGCAGCTTTATGATCGGCAATGATGGCAGCAGGATTGTCTTTTACCAGCGTGAGCACAGAACTCTTATCCTCGCTGTTCAGCCTTTCGATCCGGGCACTGCTGAAGTAGCCCGACGAATCAATAACAGCTACTTTCAGGTTTTGCGCACTTTCTTTGGCAATATATCCCATCCCAAAAATGAGCAGCATATAAAAGAGGGGAAATAATAGCGTAGAAATGATAAAAGTCCTTTTACGAACCCTTGTCAGGTATTCCCTTTTTATAATGAGCCATATCTTATGCATGGAGAATGATTTTGTTGGTTTAAATGGATTACAGTTTTTGAAATTGCCGGGCTGTTGGAGTTCCTTCCACCAGTTTAATGAATATATCATTGAGCGAAGGTAATATCTCGTTGAATGACTGGATAGCGGCTCCGTTCGACAGCATGTATTGCAGGACATCGTTTGGCTGTCGTCCCTCTTTTATTCTTACGATATGAGAATGCATGTTGGTATGCACGATCCCGAAGGGGGCATCCCCATTCAAGGAAGGCATCTCCGTTGTGCCTACGCTAAACAGGTTTTCCTTGAAATCCTGTTTTATTTGCCTCACTGTGCCATCGAGTATCTTATGACCTTTGTTCACAAGAGCAATATGATCACAGATCTCTTCTACCTGTTCCATACGGTGGGTACTGAAAATGATTGTACAGCCATTCTTTGCCATCCGGAATATTTCGTCTTTGATAAGATTGCTGTTCACAGGATCAAGCCCGCTGAAAGGTTCGTCAAGTATGATCAGCCGGGGATTATGCAGTACAGTGATAACAAACTGGAGTTTCTGGCTCATCCCTTTGGAGAGATCCTCTACTTTTTTATTCCACCAGCTTTCCATTTCAAATTTGACAAACCACTCTTTGATCCTTGTCATGGCATCATTACGGCTGAGACCCTTTAGCTGGGCCAGGTAGAGCGTTTGTTCACCGATCTTCATTTTTTTATAAAGACCTCTTTCTTCCGGCATATAACCGATCCGTTCCACGTCATTGACCGGGTCAAATTTTTTCCCGTCAAAGATGATCTGCCCTTCATCGGGATAAAAGATCCCGGTGATCATCCGGATCAGGGTTGTTTTACCGGCGCCATTGGGACCCAGTAAGCCAAATATCTGGCCTTCTTCCACCGAAAGGCTTATATCATCTACGGCTTTTTGTGTGGCGAAGTATTTTTTAAGATTATACAGTTGAAGAATTGCCATAGTATCGGTTTATATTGTAAAATTAGTCGTCCTGCTGGAAGAAGTCAGGGAAATCGGCCAGGGGGCAAAAATATAACCGTGAGCTGCGAAGAGCAACGGTCATTAGTTACCCGCAAGGGCCATTTCAATTTGAAGACTCACCCGTTCCCCATCCATTGCAGCGCTTACAATGCCCCCGGCATAACCGGCACCTTCGCCACAGGGATATAGATTTTTAATTTGGGGATGCTGAAGGGTTACAGGGTCCCTCGGTATGCGCACAGGCGAAGAGGTCCTCGACTCGGTGGCCACTACGACGGCTTCATTTGTGTAATACCCCTTCATTTTTTTCCCGTATTCTTTGAAAGCTTCCTGCAGGCTGCGGTGAATAAAAGCCGGCAGCACTTCTTTTAACGGCGAGGAGTGGAGACCGGGTAGATAAGAACAGCCGGGAAGAGAAGGTGACAACTTATTTTCTGCAAAATCGACGAGTCGCTGAGCGGGGGCTACAAATTTACCGCCCCCGGCCTCAAATGCTTTATTCTCTATGGATCGCTGGAAGAACATGCCTGCTAATGGCCCATGTTTTTTAAAAACCAGCAGGTCTTTTTCTTCTACTGAAACAACAATGCCGCTGTTAGCATATGGATTGTTTCTTTTTGAAGGACTCCACCCGTTGACCACGAGTTCCCCCGGTGAAGTGGCCGCCGGTGCAATAATGCCTCCCGGACACATACAGAATGAAAAGACTCCCTTGCCCTCCACCTGTTGCACCCAGCTATAAGAAGCGGGGGGAAGTTCGGAAGGTCGCTGGTTCGCGCTTTTGCCGGGGATACGGGGAAGGTGATATTGAACCTGGTCAATTAACGACTGGGGGTGCTCTACGCGGACACCAAGGGCAAAGGCCTTTGATTCGACCAGGATCTTTTTATGATGAAGCAGTTCAAAAATATCTCTTGCCGAATGACCGGTCGCGAGAATGACCGCATCACCTTCAAAGAAATCCCCATCAGCTGTACTGACTCCTTTGACCTGTTCAGCATGGAGGATAAGGTCAACCACTTTTTTTTCAAAAAGGAATTGGCCCCCACAATCGCTGATCGTTTTCCGCATAGCTGTAATAATCTGGGGTAGTTTATTCGTACCGATATGCGGGTGTGCTTCATAAAGTATTTGTTCTTCCGCGCCAAAATGAGCAAATAAATTGAGTATGCGGCTGATATCTCCCCGCTTACTGCTTCGGGTATAAAGTTTACCATCGCTGTAAGTGCCCGCACCGCCTTCGCCAAAGCAATAATTGCTTTCCGGGTTTACTTTTCCCTCCTTGTTAAGTTCTGCCAGGTCCCGTCTCCGGGCCCTGACATCTTTTCCTCTTTCAAGGAGGATGGGGCGAATGCCTTTTTCAATCAGGCGGAGAGCGGCAAAAAGTCCGGCCGGCCCGGCACCAATGATAAGTACTTTACGGGAAGCGTGGCTGACATCCCTGAACTCAAAAGACATCCTTTCGCGGGGTTCGAAAGGTTCATTGATATAAGCTTTCAGTGAAAGGCTTATCCAGGGCTGCTTACCACGGGCATCAATCGATTGTTTTAAAGGTATAAAACCACTAACGGAGGATATTTTTACACCGGCTGCCTGTGCAATATACTGCTGCACCAGGGTGGGGTCGCCTGCTTCCGCCGGAAGCAGTTTGAGTGAAATGATCTTTTGCATACTGTCAGGTTTTTATCCTGAAACGAGTCACAAAGATGCAAATAAAAAACCGGGATTAAAGCCTTAATTCTTTGTTACGGCCATTAAATATTTATATCTTCAGGGAGACCCCGGTTATGAAAAAAAAATCCCGCTTTGCTTTATTTTTTTTAGTGCTCTTGTTTACAGGTTTTTCCTGCAACACTGTTTACCAAAGTCAATCTTTAGAATACAAATCATATCGTATCACGGAAGGGCAACCAAAAGATCCGGCAGTGGTTGGTTTCTTAAAACCCTATAGCGATAGTGTAAATAAAAAGATGAATGATGTTGTGGGTATTGCGGAAATAAGCCTGGAAAAAAAACAACCCGAGTCAACGCTGGGGAATTTTATGGCCGATGCTTTTTTGATCATGGCTGCAGAAAAATACCAGACAAAAGTGGATGTGGCATTCCTGAATTATGGTGGTATCCGGTTGATGCAATTACCGGCTGGAAATGTTACCACGGGAAAAATATTTGAACTGATGCCTTTTGATAATTTGCTAATCCTTCAGCCTTTGAAAGGGGATGTGGTTCAGCAGTTACTCAACCTGGCGGCCTTGAATGGTGGCTGGCCCGTTGCCGGCGTTACTATGCAGATAAAAGATAAAAAAGCAGTGAATGTGATGATCGGGGGTAAGCCCCTGGATCTTACCGCGACTTACACCACCGTCAATTCAGATTTTATGGCCAACGGGGGTGAGAATGCAGAAATGCTCCGCAATATCCCGCAGATTACGAATGGTTACCTTATGCGGGATGCCCTTTTTGATTATATCAAAAAACTGAAAAGCCAGGGCAGGAATATCAGCGCCAACATTGAAAATCGGGTTACCAATGCTCAGTAGAAAAAAATTCATCCGGCAATCGGTCTTTTCCGCTGGCGCCATCCTGGCCGGACCTTCCCTGGTGAAAGCGGCAGACTATTTCAGCCCGCTGAAACTGACCATTTTACATACCAATGATACGCATAGCAGGCTCGATCCTTTCCCCATGGATGGAGGTCGTAACCAGGGTCTTGGAGGGATCGCCACCCGGTCGGCCCTGATAAGCCAGGTCCGGCAGGAGGAAGAGCAGGTATTGCTGCTGGATGCCGGGGATATTTTCCAGGGAACACCTTATTTCAATTTATACAAAGGAGAACCCGAGATAAAAGCGATGTCTGCGATGCGCTATGATGCGTGTACGATAGGTAACCATGATTTTGATGCGGGTATGGAAAATCTTGCCATGCAATTAACGAAACATGCCAGTTTCCCGATGCTGGTTGCCAACTATGATTTTACAGGTACTCCGATGGAAAACAAAACATCACCGTATACAATTTTTAAAAAAGGAAAATTGACGATCGGAGTTTTTGGAGTGAGTATTGAAGGAAGGGGATTGATACCTGATACTTTATTTGGCGCTACTAAATACCTTGATCCTGTTCAAAAGGCCAATGAAACAGCTAACCTCCTGAAAAAAGAAGGATGTGATATGATCATTTGTTTATCGCATCTCGGAAACCAGTACAAAGAAAGTACTAAAGTGAGTGATGAAGTGCTGGCAAAGGAAACAGCCAATATTGACCTGATCATTGGTGGTCATACCCACACGTTTTTGGACAGCCCGATCGAATATAAGAATAAAAAAGGAGACGACGTATTAGTTAACCAGGTAGGTTTTGCTGGCATCATTTTGGGACGTTTAGATTTTGAATTTTCCAAATTTTCCGGGAAAAAATTGACCAAAAATCACAATATTTCTGTTTCACAAAAATCAGGTGGATAAAAGTTTTTTTTTATGAAAGAATTGTTGATATTCGCCTCCCTGTCCAACTTTTTTACTGACATTGTGTGAACATTTTTTTTGGACCTTTTGCGAAGAATTACTAATAGTTAACCCGATATAAACTGCTTACTAATCTGATGGAGAAGAATGCTGAAAAAATCTGGACCAATTGTTTAAAGATCATCAAAGACATTGTTGAATGGCAGCATTACAAGACATGGTTCGAACCTATCCACCCTGTTTCTTTAAAAAATAATGTACTGGTTATCCAGGTACCCAGCCAATTCTTTTTCGAATATCTCGAAGAACATTACGTAAATTTATTAGCGAAGACATTGAAGAGAGAATTGGGTAAAGATGCCCGTCTCGAATACCGCATCATGGTGGACAGTGGTAACAGTAAGAACAAACCTGTTACAATGGATGTAAGCGGCCAGGGTTTTAAAACTTTTTCAAATAACGAAATGGATTTTCCTCTCGTCATAAATAATCCTGTCAAAAATCCCTTCGTTATACCTGGGCTTAAGAAGATGCAGATCGATCCCCAGCTGAACCACATTTATACGTTCGAGGCTTTTATTGAGGGAGATTGCAACCGGGTGGCCCGGAGAGCGGGAAAAACGGTGGCGGAGAAACCCGGGACGAATTCCTTTAACCCCCTGGTTATTTATGGCGGGGTTGGTTTGGGTAAGACTCACCTGGGACAGGCCATTGGAAACGAGGTAAAAAGACTGCACCCCAATAAGGTGGTATTATATGTAAGTTCCGAGAAGTTCATCAACCAGTTCATGGATCATAGCCGGAACAACGCGATCAATGATTTTATCCATTTTTACCAGTTGATCGATGTATTGATCATCGATGATGTCCAGTTCTTCGCCAAAGCGGAGAAATCCCAGGACGCTTTTTTTGCCATTTTCAATCATTTGCACCAGTCACATAAGCAGCTTATTCTTACTTCGGATAAATCCCCCAAAGACCTTGATGGGGTACAGGAAAGATTACTTAGCCGTTTCCGCTGGGGTTTAAGTGCAGACCTTCAGGTACCGGAGTACGATACCCGTATCGAGATCCTGGAGAAAAAGATGAAAAATGACGGTCTGGAAATGCCGAAAGAAGTGGTTAAGTATATTGCTTACAATATCAGTAACAATGTAAGAGAACTGGAAGGAGCATTGATCTCACTGTTGGCACAATCTTCGCTGAACAGGAGGGAAATAGACTTAGATCTTGCTAAAAAAGTGCTACGAAATTTTGTAAAATCATCCAGCAAAGAGATTACGATCGAGACCATCCAGAAAATGGTCTGCGATTACTTTGATGTGCCTTACGATAAACTCCTTCAAAAAACCCGCAAAAGAGAGATCGTACAGGCAAGACAGATTACTATGTACCTGGCCAAAGCCTTTACCAAAAACTCATTAAAAACGATCGGCGAACATTTTGGCGGACGTGATCACACTACGGTAATCCATTCCTGCCAGACGGTAAAAGACCTGATGGATACCGACGGGGTATTCCGCGAAAATGTATTGGAATTGCAGCAGAAAGTGCAACTGGCTGCCATGTAATCCCTCGCTTCACTCGGGATGACAAATCGGTTTACAAACAAGATAAAAAAGATACTGGACGGTTTTAATAACATATTGAAATACTGCCCTGGCCAAAGGCCGGGGTTTTTTATTAGGATAAACGCGGAAAATCGGTTGCCAGAAGGCAATTAATCTTTATTTTTGCTCCCCTCGCTTCGTCAGGGTTGATAATAATGCTTCTTAAAGGGATTACTTGTCATTCCGAGCGATAGAGAGGAATGGAGAGGTTCCGCCAGCTGGCGGACGAAGAGCCGGTTTGTTAAGGATGATCGACAAACTGGAAACAACATAATGGAGAGGTGCCTGAGTGGCCGAAAGGGCCGGTTTGCTAAACCGTTGTACGAGCTTAAACTTGTACCGAGGGTTCGAATCCCTCCCTCTCCGCTTTACCCGCCCTGGCTTTAGCGAAAGCGGGTTTTTATTTCCGCCAGGTGTTTGAGACCAGCCAGGGTTTAAATATTATTCAACGCGGTTATTCCTGTTTTCCACGAATTTATTCTCCTGGATATCCCCCGAATGCTGAAGAAAATTATATCGGAATATATGACTGGCTCTTACAATGTCCTCATAATGGACGAGGGCTTTGCCGGTATTGCAATTGGTAAACTGGTTCTTTTCGATCAATGAGCGTTGTGTGCCATAAAGCCGGATCAACGCTTTGTTCTTCTCGCTATTACAGTCGCTGACCTTGTTATTACTAAAGACCAGGGAAGGTCCCATGGTGCTTTCATCATTACCGCCGCGGTAGATATCGAGGAGCACTCCTTGCTGGCTGGTGAACTGGTTATGGTCCAGTACCAGCTTTTCCACATTATAATATCCCTTGTTATCTTTTTCATCAGTCATGGTAATGCCATCGCACTGAATATTGCTGAAATGACTGTTACGGATAATGATGCTGTCCGCCACCATATACTTCCAGGCATAAAAAAGATCCTTGCAACCAATCTCCCGGTTGAATCCCTGCAGTGAACAATTTTTCACTGACAGGTTATAATGATCACTGCTGCCGGTACTGTCACTGGCGATAAAATGAACTGCCCCTACCTGGCTTCCGTCAATCGCAAGATCATCCAGGGAAAGATTCCCTTTACCTGCGATAATAAATAGCGCGGGCAAGGCACCCGTCCTGAAAGATATCCTGGTCTTTTTATCACCAGAGAGCTGAACCGTTTTGGAAATGATGAAAGGTTTGTCAAGGACGTATTCTCCGGGGCTAAGCTTTAAACGGACAGGTACTGTACCTTCCAATTGCTTATAGATATCGGCTGCTGTTTTGCAGTTTGCCAGCACAGCTCCCTTTATTTTTTCCGTGGCTGGTTTCTTATACCAGTAAGCCCCTGTTTTTCCAGTGGCATTGTAATAGGTAGCCAGTAATAGCTCCGGGTCTGTATACCCTGGTTTCCTGGAAAGGAAATGATGTAAACGTTTCCAGGCCTGGTCCTGCAAAGAATCAGGTAACTGTTTTTCTTGTTTGGCCAGGCTTACAGGTACAAAAGCCCCCTTGTTTTTACCCATCGAGAATGCAGTCCTGGTAAACCCGCTGAATACCGGTTGAAGTATGGTCTTGTTTATTTCATTGTCTTCAAAACTGAACCCTTTAGTATCATCATATACCCGGTAAATGACGCTATCTTTTGTAGTATAAAAAATATTATTGGCTAAGAGAACATTCGAGGGGGGTAATGTTCGTTCCGTATCGCTTCCTTCACAGAAACTGGCGGGGGTGCATTCGTAGAACGTATTCTTCATGATCACCGCATCCGTTACCTGGACATACCGGTTAGCCGGAGAATTGGGAATACCGTTCATGATGGAAAGCGGGGAACGAAAATCAACACCCCTGCAGCGATAGAAGAAATTATTGATTACCCACTGGCCTTTATTGATCACCCGTACACCCCCGGTGCCTTCTTTGCCGTTGCCCAGGAACACATTATTTTCTACGGTGTTATAGTTACCATGCCTGAGGACCACTCCTCCCTGGGATTCCTTAAAAACATTTCCCTTAACCAGGTTGCTGCAGGATTTGATTGAAATGATCTCTGTCTCACCGTCACAATACTCGAAAAAATTATCTATGATCTGTGTATTCGAATTGAATTCACAGTGCTGGGAAACGCCCACCCGTATAATCTCCCCACCATTAGAAGCCAGCGGAGGTCTTCTGCCAAAATAATTATGATCGATGGAATGAAAATTCTCCCGGCTTCTTTCATCATCGAGGATAACGGCCAGCAAAACACCCATGTTCTTCTTGTCGTTGAAACTGCAATGGTCCAGGCGGTTGAGTTTCCCCGAAAACGATACCCAGTAATTCTCCTGCATTCTTTTGGGGTTATTGAAATCATTGATGACGGTGTTTGTCACCCGGCAATTATTCGCCAGCTGGTTCTTGTCGATCCTGAAATTAATGACCGGTTCATCACCGGCATAACCATGGGTGAAATAAAGGCCATCTACCACGATAAAGCTCCCACCCAGGCTGAGCCTGGATTCACCGGTGATCAGGACTTTGCCGGGAGTCTGTGCCCTGACCGTGACCGGCTGGTTTTTGGTACCGTTACAACTTAATTTGATCACAACATCCTTCCATTCGCCATTTTGGAGGAGGATGGTATCACCCGGCAGCGCTTTTTTGTTTGCTGTCTTTAGTTCTTCTATATTTTTTACAAGTATGGTATTTGCCAGGAGGGGGAAGGCAAAAAATAAAAAACTTTTAAGCAAGAGTACTCGTCGCATAGATTGATTGGTTATTTGGACCGGCCGTTTTTAAACAGCATTCGCTGGGATGATTCCCTTATGATGAGTTTTGGTTTTAATACCTCTTCGATATCACTCATATCATTCTCGTTGTGCATGGTTTCAATGAAAAGTTTCGCTGCGATCTTGCCCAATTCAAAAGCGGGCTGGTCTACGCTGGAAATACCGGGGGTGACCAGGCTGGTTACAGGTTCATTATTAAAACCTACGAGACCGATATCCTGCGGCATCCGGAGGCCTTTTTCCTTTATGGCGAGCATCGCGCCGATGGCCATCCGGTCGCTGATCGTAAAAATAGCATCGGGTCTTTTTTTCATCTGCAACAATTCCTGGGTGGCGAGGTATGCATAATGCTGGTTGAAATCACAATTGATGATCAGGTCGGGGTCGGTTTTTATCTTGTATTTTTTCAGGGCCTTCAGGTAACCATCAAGCCGTTGGTTGCTGATCCCAAGGTTTTTGGGCCCGGCCAGGATGGCGATCCGCTTATATCCCTGTTCTACCAGGTGTTCAGTCGCCTGGAAACCGCCGTCTTCATTATCAATGCGGACGCCGGGCGCTTTGAGAAAAGGTGTGACCCGGTCAAAGACTACCATCGGCATCTGGTATTCCTGTATTTTTTTAAAATGATCAAAGACCTTTGTCTCACTTGAAACAGAAATAATAAATCCATCCACCAGGCTATCGAGCAATCTCCGGGTATTGACGATCTCCCTTCCAAAGGATTCATTGCTCTGGCAGACCATTACCGTATAACCTGCTTCCAGGGCTACTTCATCGATCCCTTTTACCATCGTGGCCAGTACATAATCGAGGTTGGGGACAATCACGCCAATATTATGGGTTTGTTTCTGGCGGAGACTTAGTGCGAGCTTATTTGGCTGGTAGTTCAGTTCTTCGGACAACGCCATCACCGCCCTCTTGGTATCGGCATTCACATCGGGGGCGTTGCGCATAGCACGGGAAACCGTAGAGATTGAAATATTCAGTTGCCGGGCAATGTCTTTGATCGTGGCAGGTTTGTTCATGTAGCAATGTTGAAGTAAAGCTAACCTAAACATCATTACGGAAATCCCGGCAGCGTTACCGGCAGCGTTACCGGAACAAAAATTTTACGATCTGTTTAATTTTATACTATTTCTCGTTATTTTCTATTGATATTATACTTAATTTTTTGAAATCTTCAAATGAGCCGTTTCTTGCCAGTATGTAAAATCAATCTATTATTACAGTGGACGGTTGCTGCAGGAAATGAATAACGCCGGGAAAAGTATTCCCGCTCTCTTCAATACGTCCAACCTTATCCCACCGGCTCAGACTAATTTTTAATCATAACTGTTTATGTATTCATTAAAAGGCAAAGTGGCGATTGTTACCGGCGGCGCGAGGGATATAGGACGGCAAGTGGCGATCAAACTCGCGGGAGCCGGTGCCAGCGTCTGTATCAATAATCTCTCTAATAAAGCGGACGCAGAAGAAACCCTTCGTTTAATAAAAGAAGCGGACGGTGAGGCGATCGCGGTACAGGGTGATATGACCAAAGCAGCAGATGTAAAACAGGTAGTGGATACTTGTATAGCTGCTTACGGGAACGTGGTACATATCCTGGTGAACGTGGCAGGGGGATTAATGGGCAGGAAACCACTGGCCGACCTGGAGGAAGAATTCTGGGACGCGGTGATCAATGTAAACCTGAAATCGGCTTATCTCGTCACAAGGGCCGTTGTTCCTTACATCACAGAAGGAGGCGCGATCATAAACTTTTCTTCACAGGCCGCAAGGGATGGCGGGGGCTTTGGTGCAATAGCATATGCCACGGCCAAGGGTGGCGTGCTGACGCTGACAAGAGGGCTTGCCCGGGAATTAGGCCCCAAAGGGATTCGCGTGAATTGCGTATCACCCGGGATGATCAATACCAGTTTCCATAACACTTTTACCAAACCTGAGGTGAGAACGAATGTCGCTGCCGCCACACCTTTACGAAGAGAGGGTGAAGCCAGGGAGATCGCGGACCTGGTATTATTCCTGGCCAGCGATGCGGCTTCTTTTATCAATGGAGAAAGCGTGGAGATCAATGGGGGAAGCTATTTTGCGTAGGAAAGGCTGAAGAGATAAAGTATATAGCGTATAAAAAGTATATAAGTATCAGGGTATATAAAGGACGATTAGCTATGCTGAGATTGCTGAAAATGATTTGCCTCGTGCTTGTGCCCGTGCTGCTTACCGCGCAGCACCCGGTTACATTTTTTACAAAAGCAGAAGCCGGCTCCGTAAAAGCCAGTATCAATAAATACCCGCTGCTTACCCGTTCCTACCAGGATATTAAAAAAGAGGTGGATGAATGGACCGGGAAAGACATCGATGTCCCTGTTCCCAAAGACCCGGCCGGTGGTTATACGCATGAAAAACATAAGGCGAACTATATGCTTATGTTCAACAGCGGCGTATTGTACAATCTTACAGGTGATACAAAATATGCAAAACTGGTAAAGGACCTGCTGCTGAAATATGCCGTACTTAATCCTACCTTAAAAAATCATCCGCAAGCTACCAGTAGTTCACCTGGACGCATCTTCTGGCAGGCCCTTAACGATGCCAACTGGCTGGTCTATGCGGGAATGGCTTATGATCTTGTTTATAATTATATTCCTGCAGCCGAAAGATCAAAAATTGAAGACGGGGCATTCAAACCCGAAGTTGATTATTTCACCCACGACCTGAAGAACTGGTTCAACCTTATCCATAACCATGGCGTGTGGGCCTGTGCGGGTGTCGGTCTTGCCGGTATCGCGGCCAATAATAAAGACTGGGTTGATATGGCTCTTTACGGATCAGATAAAAAAGGTACGGGTGGCTTTATCGCGCAGATGGATGGACTCTTTTCTCCCGATGGTTATTATACCGAAGGGCCCTATTATGTACGTTACGCCCTTTTGCCTTATTATTTATTTGCAACGGCTTTGAACAATGCAAGGCCGGGGTTAAAAGTATTTGAATACCGCAACCGTATCCTGCAAAAAGCTCTGCTGGCAGGCTTGCAGCAAACAAACCTGGATGGAGCTTTTTTTGCTTTCAATGATGCGCTGAAAGAAAAAGATTATACCAGCAACGAGCTGGTGACAGCCATTGATGCAGCCTGGGATGCCTATGGAAAAGATAACGGCCTGCTGCTGGTGGCAAAAAAACAAAACAGGGTTTTATTGAACCGGGGAGGTGTGTCCATTGCAGCTGCTGTAGCCGCCGGTGCAGGCGTTCCTGAATTCTATCCCTATCGCAGTGTCGAATTTGCGGATGGCGTTAAAGGAGAGGATGGAGGAGTCAGCCTGTTAAGGAACGGGGAAGGCAAGGATCTCACTACACTCATTTATAAATACACCGCGCACGGGCTTTCGCATGGGCATTATGATAAGCTGAATATAAACCTGTTTGACAAAGGAAACGAGATACTAAGTGATTATGGCGCTGTACGTTTTATTGGTGTTGAACAAAAATACGGTGGCCGGTATCTCCCGGAAACTAAAAGCTATGCAGCGCAGACCATTGCGCATAATACGATTGTCGTGGATGAAAAAAGCCATTTCGACGGGAAAGAAGCGGAATCGGAAAAATTCCATCCTGACAAATTATTCAGCAACATCCAGCATCCGTCATTGCTGGTAACGGCTGCAAGGGAAGACAATGCTTATAAAGGCGTTCATCTCCAGCGTACCATTTATATGGCTGAATTACCCGGTGACCGCAAAATAATGATCGACATTTTTAATGCCAGTTCGAAAGAAGAACACCAGTATGATCTTCCTTTCCACTACAACGGGCAATTGATCAGCACCTCTGTAAAATATGAGCCCTATATATCCAAACAGGAAACGCTTGGTAAAAAGAATGGTTATCAGTTCTTATGGAAAGAAGCGGAAGCAGAAGTGAAGGATAGCCTGGTGCAACTCACTTTTTTAAATGACAGGACCTATTACAGCATTTCTTCTCTCGCACGGGATAAGACGAAAGTTTTCTTTACCCGGTCCGGCGCCAATGATCCGGATTTTAATCTTCGCCATGAACCGGCATTGATCCTCCGGAAAAAAGGAGATAATAAATGTTTTATAACGGTAACCGAGATCCACGGGAGTTTTAACCCTATCTCCGAATTTTCCTCGGGTTCCTATTCATCTGTAAAGGATATCAGGTTGATCCAAAACGATGATTATTCTGTAGTCGAGATCATGATCAATGATAAAAAATTAGTGGTGGTGCAGTCCAATGTGAATGTTGATAAAAGCGCCCGGCATACAGTACAGGCCATTAGCTGGACAGGTCCTTATGCAGCATGGTATGACGGTAAAAATTTGAATAACTAACTAATATAAACTATATGGGAACAACCGAAAGGCTGAAAGTATTTATCGAAAACAGGGACATACCCTGGGAACACGTAGACCCGACAGTAAAAAGAAAGATCATGAGTTATGATGATAAACTGATGGTCGTAAAAGTAGCGTTCAAAAAGGGTGGTGTGGGTTCCCTGCACCAGCACTATCATTCACAGATCACGCATATCGAGAGCGGGATATTCGAAGTGGAGATCGGGGAGGAGAAGAAAGTTCTCAGCGCGGGGGATGCCTTCTATATCCCGCCGAATGTGCTGCATGGCGCAGTATGTCTTGAGGAGGGTGTCCTTATCGATGTATTCAGTCCCATGCGGGAAGATTTTATAAAATAGAAAGTGAAGACTGCAGTATGAAAATAAAAGGACTCAGGTGGTGGATCATTGGCCTGATAGGGCTGGCAACGGTCATTAATTATATTGACCGGAGCGCCATCAATATCATGTGGCCCTATATTTATAAGGAGTTCGGTATTGCGGAAGCGGATAATAAGCAGGCACTTGCTTTTATTACAACTTTTTTCATGGTTGCTTATGCGATCGGTCAAACGCTAACGGGTAAAATGATGGATGCTATCGGTACCAGGCTTGGAATGGTTGTTTCCATCGTTGGCTGGAGCATTTCCATTGCCCTGCATGCTGTAGCCAGGTCGTTGATGTCCTTTAGCATTTTCCGCGCCCTGCTTGGAGTTAGTGAAGCAGGTAACTGGCCTGGTGCTACGAAAAGCAATGCTGAATGGTTCCCTGCAAGGGAAAGGGCGATCGCGCAGGGGATTTTTGGTGCGGGAGCCTCCCTGGGTTCCGTGGTAGCAGCGCCTGCAATTGCAGGATTGTACCTGGCGTTTGGCTGGAGAGCCACTTTTGCAGGTATTGCTGTACTGGGAATATTATGGATCATTCCCTGGTTGCTGGTTAATAAAAATACACCCGACAAACATCCCTGGATCACACAGGAGGAACGTGATCATATTCTTGACAAAAAAAATAGCATCGTAAAAGCTGGCGGGGAGACAAGAATATTTACCTGGAAACAGTTATTGAATTTCAAAAATACCTGGGGTATTATATCTTCCCGTTTTTTTATTGATCCCATCTGGTGGATGTTTGTTACCTGGCTCCCTACTTTCTTAAAAGAACAATTTGCCTTTGATATCAAACAGGTCGGTGCCTTTGCCTGGTTGCCCTATGTATTTGCTGCTATCGGCGGTTTGTGCGGGGGTTTTTATTCTTCCAGGCTGGTGAAAAAAGGGATGGAGGCTTCCCGTGCCAGGAAGAATGCGATCAGTATTGGGTGTATTATCATGCTGCTTTCTCTTGTTGCCATAGCCTTTTACATGGATCAATTAAAAGAGCACGTCAATTTTGCGATCGCGCTGATCAGTGCTGCTTTATTCGGTTTCCAGTTCCTGATCAACAACCTCCAGACATTACCCGCCGATTATTTCAATGGAAAAAATGTAGGAACCGTAGCGGGGATGGGAGGGACAGCCGCAGTAGGGGGCACTATTATCCTGACCCTGCTGGTGCCCTCGCTGACCAAAACAGGTTATACAACATTATTTATCGTTGCAGCCATATTGGTTCCGCTGGCATGGATTTGCATCACGTTTATTACATCAAGAAATAAAATTGTTCTACAAAATAACTAACGATCATCTTAAAAGTTGCTATTATGAAAAAAGGTTTACTGATTATCGCTTTCCTTTTAAGCATCGTGTTTGTCCAGGCACAGACAACTTATTACTGGGTGGGAAGTTCCCCTTCTGCTCCCAATAATAGTATCAGCACCAATGCCAACTGGAATACTGCCCAGAACGGAACGGGTGCAGCCAGGGTTTCTTCTACAGGAGCAACGGATATACTGGTATTTGACGGGGCCAATCTCGGGGGAACTATGCCGGTAACCGGTCCTGTTACGGTAAATGCCAACACCAGCATCACCTGTGCCCAGATGAAATTCACTACTAATGTCACGATCAATATGATCAGGAATACTTCCGGGACATCCACGATCACGCTGAGCGGTGAAGTGGGAGATGATTGGGTGGTGGACGCGGGTTCTAATTTTAATGTACCGGTTAGTACAGCCGGCAGCATGCGTTTTGCTATGGTGGCAGCCAATACAGCCAGGGTAAGCGGTGCGATGAACATCATTTCCGGTCAGCAGTTTCGTTTCGATAATACAACGGCAGGCAACGCAGGCTCTTTTGTTTTTACCAGCGGTTCCAGTTTCACCACCAATATCAATTCTGCTTCGTCTTCTTATGCTTTTGGAAGCAGCACACAGTCTTCCGAAAGATGGGTGGTATTTGAATCAGGCGCGCATTTGTATTATGATGGTGGCTACAGCCCCATGGGGAGCGGTAACCTTTATTCAGCGGTTGAAATGAAACCAGGCAGTACCTGGCACCAGCGCGCTACTAACCCGGCATCGGGTTTTGGAAATTTCTTTAACCGTAAAGGATTTGGAAACATCATTGTAGAAAATAATGCAAACCTTACCGCGGAAGGACCCATCTACAGGATTGAGAACCTGACCATCAACACAGGCAGCATTTTCACCACGCATACCAGCGGGCAAACTGTTGTACTCGGTAATATTATTGTAAACGGCAGCTTAACAGCTGATATATCCAGTACCAACGAGTTACTCCTGGCAGGCAATACCACTCAAAGTATCAGTGGTTCAGGAACGATCGGTATCGCAAGCCTGGTCGTTGCCGACAATGCGAATGTTACACTTGGGAAAGACATCGCCGTTGATAAATCTGCCAATATTTTTGGTAAACTGGATCTTGGTGCATTCAAACTAACAGGCAATGCTACCTTCAAAGCAACAGGCATTACGGCTCCCGCAGCAGGCACTGGCAATTTAACGATCGGTTCATTTATGATAAAAGGGAATGTGGGTATTCTATCCGGGACAAGAGGATTAACGATCACGGGCACAGGCATTGCTCCCAATACATCCATCGTGGCTTTTTCAAGTACCCTTGACAGCATTTTTATTTCAAATCCCTTACTCGCCACATCCACCGGCGCGGCACTTTCAACAGCCAGCGCGGGTGCGACGCTGCAAACAGCGAATACCAATGGTTTTAATCCTGCATCAGGCTCTGTGCAGCTGACCGGCACACAAACTTTCAACGATGGCATTAATTATATTATTAACGGAGCGACCAGCTGGCCATTTGGTGTAACAACGGGGTCTTCCCCATTACCGATCACAGCTAAATTCATAGAGATCAATGCGGCTGTTACCGTTAACAGGGCATTTACGGTTTCCGATCACGTGACCGTCAACGGTAAGATAACCCTTCGTCCCCTGGACCTGGTCCACGTTCTTCCCGGTGCCGTTATCAACGGAACTTTCGGCCCGACAAAATATATTGCAACCGATTATAATTCTTCCAATGGCGACCAGAGTAGTTTACAATATGATGGTCTTGCCACCAATATCATCCTGCCTGTCGGTACGGTCAATTATTATTTACCGGTTACCCTGAACCCTACGGTTTCTTCCAATTTTACTGTGGCTGTATTTGAAGGGATCACTTCCAACGGGCTGATCACCGGCGCGCCGCTTACCCCCGCTCAAAAACAAAACGTAGTAAACGCGGTATGGAATATTAACCGCCTGGCCGGATCGGGAAACAGCAGCCTGCAACTTGGATGGAACGCAATATTGGAAGGTTCAACCTTTGCCACTTTACCCAATTCAGATATTGGTCTTATTATCAATAATGGTACTTCCTGGGCACTCCCTGTAGGCGTTGGTAATAACACGCTCAATACGGTTACCGCGACGGTAAGTAGTTTTGCAGGTGCATTCAGTGCCGGCGCGGTACCACCGACACAGCCTTTTGTGTTTAATCCCTTACCCGTTAAGACTTATGGCAACCCGGATTTTAACGGCGGCGCCGTCAGTCTTAATACCACACAACCTATCATTTATACCAGCAGTAATCCAGCGGTAGCAACGATCGTTGCGGGAAATATCCATATTACCGGCGCGGGAACGAGTGATATCAATGCTTCGCAGGCCAGCGACGGTTTTTACCCGCCCGCAAGTGTTACACGGACCCTGACAGTAAATAAAGTTCCCTTAACGATCACTGCAGATAATAAAACGAAGTTTGAATTACAACCTAATCCAACCCTGACAGCTACTTATAGCGGGTTTGTTTTAGGAGAAACACCCGCTGCACTGTTGACACCCGCAGTGCTTTCCACGACGGCAGTACAGGCATCACCACCGGGGACCTACCCGATCACGGTAACAGGTGCTACCTCTAACAATTACGCGATCACTTTTGTAAATGGAACACTGACCATTCAACCCAAACAAAACCAGACGATCACTTTCAATGCAATACCCGCGAAAACTTATGGTAATCCTGATTTTGCAGCAGGCGCTACCAGTACCAACAATACAATTCCCATTACTTACTCGAGCAGTAATACGGCTGTAGCAACTATTAACGGCAATAATATTCATATCACGGGTGCAGGTACCAGCACGATCACCGCCTCACAAGCAGGAAACGCCGGTTTCTTCCCGGCTGCAGATGTCGCCAGGACACTTACCGTGAATAAAGCAGCCCTGACAGTACGTGTAAGAGATACCACCAAGATTGAAGGACAACCAAATCCTGTTTTCACCCTTACCTATACGGGGTTTGTGTTAGGTGAAACAGCCGCGAACCTGGCTACGGCACCGGTAGTGAACACCATTGCCAACACCAGTTCAACACCAGGTCAATATACACTGACACCGCAGGATGGAGTTTCTTCCAATTATACATTCACCTATATCACGGGTCGTCTTACAGTACTCCCGCTGACAGGTACAACAGCGCCTTACCTGAATGCATTCCTGGTCAATAGTACTACGCTTACTGTAAGGGTGTATTCTGTTGAGCCTAAACTGGGAGATATAATAATATATGATATGGCCGGCAGACCGCTCCGGAAGAAAAATATTTTTATGCCTGCCGGGTTTATCAGCACAGATATTTCGGTCGGGACTCTCCCCTCGGGTATCTACGTGGTAGCCATAAAAGGAGATGGTGTAGACCTGGAGCGACTTATCTCAATCATCAAATAAAAAAAAGGTAATGCAAAACCGAAGACTAGGGATATTTTTTTTGATGCTGATATGTTCAGTGATATCAGCTAATGGTCAACCGGCGAAGCCCGTTATGTTTGCCCTGAACGGGCCGGCGCTGGAGAGGAATAAGGACCGGATCGGGATCAGCGATCCATTGATCATGCCGGCGTATAAACAATTACTGAAAGATGCAGATAAGGCTTTACAGTTCGGACCGGTAAGTGTAATGGAAAAGAAAAATGATCCGCCCAGCGGGGATAAACATGATTACATGAGCCTGGCTCCCTATTTCTGGCCCGACCCCGCAAAGCCCGGTGGTCTTCCTTATATAAGAAAGGATGGTCAAACAAACCCGGAAGTGCAGGAGTATAAAGACAAAGAGTATATGCCAAAGCTTTGCGAGATGGTATACACACTTGGACTCGCTTATTTTTTCTCCGGTGATAAGCTATACGCCGAACATGCCGCAAAACTCCTGCGGGTATGGTTTCTCGATAGCGCTACAAGGATGAACCCCAACCTTAATTTTGGACAGGCCATCAAAGGAGTGAACACCGGACGCGGCGCGGGTATGATCGATACACGGCATTTTGTAAAAGTGGTGGATGCCATCGGTCTCTTGCAGGGATCAAAATCCTGGTCTGCAAAAGACCAGCAGGGCATGCAACAATGGTTCAGCGATTTCCTGGTATGGATGCAGACCAGCAAGAACGGGATGGATGAAATGAAGGCAGAAAATAACCATGGTGCATGGTATGATGCCCAGCGCCTGGCTATGGCTTTGTTTACCAATAATGCAGAACTCGCCAAAAAGACCGTATTGAATGCACAGGACCGGCTCGATAAACAAATGGATAATAACGGGAGTCTTCCTAAGGAAATGGAACGTACGACATCGCTGCATTACACCGTCTTTGCACTCGAAGCTTTTTTTACGATCGCTTCGATGGCGGAGAAAACAGGGATTGACTATTGGGCATATACGAGCCCTTCGGGCAAATCATTGAAAAAAGGTTTTGAAGCGATAAAACCTTATATCAGCCAGGAGAAGAAATGGGAAGGCGAACAGATCAAAGATTTTGACTATGAAGAAGGTTATTATTTATTGATGAACGGAGCAGCCCACTTTGACTGCAGGAAATGCAGGGATATCGTAAATGATCTTGCAGGGGATAAAAAACAACGGTTACGGGTACAACTTTTATATTAAACGATTTTATAAATATTTAAACTGCTATTATGAAAAAACTATTCCTGATGCTGCTCCTGGTGAATGGGGCTGTGATAGCGCAAAAGAAAACGATCACCGGCAAAGTGCTGAATACGGCAACCGCCGAACCTATACAGGGAGTGAATATCCTGGCAGATAAGCAGCGCGGTGGTACCACTACCAAAGCAGACGGTACGTATTCAATTACGGTTGAAGCGGCTTCCTCCACGCTGATCTTTTCCTATGTGGGGTTTACTGCCCAGACCGTTCTCATTGGTCAGAAAACGACGATCGATATTTCGCTGGTACCTGCCCCGGCTACCAGCGATGAGGTGGTCGTTATTGGGTATGGTACCCAGAAGAAATCTCATTTGACGGGCGCTGTAACAAAATACCAGAATGATAAACTGGAAGAAACTCCTTCCTCCAGGCTTGACCAGGCGTTGCAGGGAAAAATCGCCGGTGTGCAGATTCAGAATATTTCTTCTGAATCAGGAGCCGATACCAAAGTGAGGGTTCGTGGCGTAAGTTCCATTTATGCGGGAGCGGATCCCCTGGTCGTGGTAGATGGCCATCCTGTTCCTGACGGTCTTTCGTTTGTGAATATGGCCGATGTAGCTTCCGTGGAAGTATTAAAGGATGCTGCTTCGGCAGCGATCTATGGATCGCGGGGTGCCAGCGGCGTTATCATCATTACCACGAAAAGCGGTAAGTCGAGCAAACCGAAATTCAATATTAAAATGTCCAGCGGTATAAAAGAAGCTTATGAGTTATACCCCATGATGACAAGCACCGAATACCTGAACCTGCTTTATTATGAAGCATCCCTGAAAGCAAAAGATCCCAGTGTAACACCCCCGACACAGAATACAACGTCGACCACGGCGGAAAGAGGAGCCTATATTATCGAACAACAATTGCGGCACGGGCAGGGTACCGACTGGCAAAAGGAAGCCATCCGTAATGCGAATGTTCAGAACCTGCAGATGAGTGTATCGGGAGGCAACAGCGGGTTTAAATATTTTTTCTCCGGTGGCTACCAGAATGACCAGGGAATGATGTACCACAGTGAATACGAACGTTTCAATGTCCGCAGTAAGATTGACGCGGACCTTAGTAAAAGAGTAAAACTTTCTCTTAATCTAAATCCTTCTTATATAAAAAGAGAAAGACCTTCGGTGAACTATATCGATTTTGTCCGCTTCCAGTCTTATTTACCGGTTTATCTTAATGAAGAACTGGCAGCCTATGTACGACAGGATCCGCAGTACGCCGATGTGAAAGCCGGTGACTTTGCACAGGCAAGATATTTTAACGGGAGAGTATACAACGGGGTAATGCCTGATGGAAGTCAGTGGGTGAATACGGCGGCCATCACACCGTTCAGCACGTCAAACAATACACCCAAGTCGGTAATGGAAACACGGACGATCACGGCGAATGAATACAGGGTGCTCACATCCGGTGACCTGTCGGTAAATATCATCCCCGGTCTTGATCTTAAGATCGCCGGCAGTGCTTATGTCAATTACCGAACCTCCCTGGATTTCGCCAAACGGAATTCCAATCGCGCAGGAGATGTAAACAAGGGCGTATATAATAATAACCTTTTTGTAGACCTGCTGAATGAGAATACGCTGACCTATACAAAACAGGTCAAACAACATTCGCTGACAGTCCTCGCAGGTTTCACGGCACAGAAATCTTCGACGAAGGATGAACAAACCACGGGGCTTGATTATCCCAGCGACAATATTACTACCCTGAACAACGCCCTTACGATCGATAAAGCCAATTCGTATAACACCAGGTACAGGGAAGGATTGACTTCTTACCTGGGTCGTCTTACCTATGACTTTAAGGACAAGTACCTGTTGTCAGCAAGTATAAGGGGAGACGGGAGTTCCAAGTTTGCACCCGGTCACAAATGGGGTTATTTCCCTTCCGTTTCTGCGGGATGGATAGTGAGTAAGGAAAAATTCCTGGACAAAGTGAATTGGATAAGCAATCTTAAACTGCGGGGAAGTTATGGAGCCAGTGGAAACAACCGCATTTTACCTTTTGCATGGATTGACCTTTTATACGTGGGCAATTACCCGGTCGGTGCCCTGAACGGTACATCCGGTGCAGGTTTCCTGCCATCAAGGGATATCCTGGCCAACGAAGACATTACCTGGGAGCGTACTTTCCAGTTCAATGGCGGTCTTGATCTTTCGTTATTCAAAAATGTTGTTTCTCTTTCCCTTGATGTGTACCAGTCGCGGACCGATAAGCTTTTGTTGCAGCAGGCCACCCTTGCGTTTTCAGGTGCACCCTTCAGCTGGAACAATATCGGGAGCCTGAAGAACAATGGCATTGAACTCGAAATATCAACGACCAATATCCGCAACAAGAATTTCAAATGGACGACTTCCGGCAATATTTCGCATAATAAAAATGAGATAGCGGAACTGGGCAGTGAACCATTCTTTCTTAACCAGGGAGAACGTGCTGAATTTTATATCAATAAAGTAGGTGGGCCACTGGTGCAATATTTTGGCTATAAGACTGATGGGGTATGGCTTTCCCAGCAACAGATTACTGATGCACAGGCAGCGGGACTAACCAGTAACCTGCCCAATGTATTTGCACCCGGGGGAGTAAAACCTATCGATATCAATGGGGATAACAAACTGGATGAAAAAGACCGTACGGAATTGGGCGATCCCTATCCTGATTTTACCTGGGGGTTGACAAATAGCTTTACCTATAAAAATTTCGATTTTAGTTTTATGTTCCAGGGAGTACAGGGTGGAACGCTTGTCAACGGAGACCCTAATTACAACGAAACAAGGCGTTACAATAAAAGGTACACAGCGAATCGCTGGGTAAGTCCCATGTTCCCGGGAGATGGAAAGACGGTCTATTCAACAGTAGGTCTGAACCCCATGTGGACAGACTATGTGATAGAAGATGCTTCTTTTTATGCGCTAAGAGAAATCATAGCAGGGTTCACGTTGCCGGATAAACTGGTTAAAAAAGCCAAACTGGGTTCTTTGCGGGTCTATTTCGCTGCACAAAACCTGTTTTTCAATAATGCGGCAGGATACCGGGGTATCAATATCGAGGGCCGGTTTAATACAGGTCCCTATGCCACTCCATTGGTAGATGGTTACCAGCGGGGAAGTTTCCCGATCGCTAAAACATATACACTGGGTATTGATCTCAATTTTTAACTGTTTAATCTTTTTTTATGAAATATATATCAGCAGCCATAATCGTTTTTTGCATCGTATTCAGCTCCTGCAAAAAAACGATAGACCTGTACCCGGAGTCGAATCTGAATACGGGGACCTATTACAGCAATTACGACGAAGTAAAAGCGGGACTGAACAGTGTTTATAGTTCTTTGTACAGGCCGCTGTACCGGGAATGGCAATTCACTGAACTCCGGTCGGATAATTCACTCCAGGGAGTGCCGGCCAGTACTAATTCCCTGAACAGGGATTTAAGCGATCTGGATATGTTCATCCCTGCCACAACGCATGCTGCTGTATACAGTTATTGGCAGGATGCTTATTTCAGTATCCGCGATGCCAATATCATTTTACAAAAACTGGGTATTACTTATGACCCCGCCAGCGGGACGAATACGTTGAATCCTGTGAGTATCCCAATCTCCGATGCAGACAGGAAACAATTTGCAGGCGAAGCCCTGTTCATCCGTGCCTACCAGTATTTTAACCTGGTCCGTTTATTTGGAGGTGTATTCCTGATCCACCAGCCCATTTCTGCTCCTGATGCGAAGACCATCAATAGGTCAACGGTTGGCGATATCTATAAACTGATCGAAGCAGACCTGGTAACGGCTTCCGGTTACCTGAGCAATGCCAAATTCAGTCAGATCGCCGCGGCAGATAAAGGGAAAGCCAATGCCTGGGCTGCCAAAACCTTATTGGCTAAAATGTATCTCACGCTTAATAAGAAAGCTGAGGCGATCACGTTGTTGCAGGATGTGATCACTAACAGCGGTTTTTCTTTACAACCAACTTATGCAGGGATTTTTTCTATTACCAACGAATTGAATTCAGAGATCCTCTTTGCTGTACGTTATAAGGCCGGTGGCCTGGGACTCGGTTCCAGTTTTGGAAATGATTTCGGCCCCCTGAACAGCGGGTCCACTGTTATTAACGGGTCGGGTCTTGGATGGAATACCCCTTCGACCGATCTCGATACGGCATTTATCACAACCGATGCACGGAGAAATGTGACCATCGCGGTGTATGGAATAGGGAGTGCCGCCGAATTGTATGTAAAAAAATTCCTGACGCCGGTAGCCATTACCAACGACGGAGAAAGTGACTGGCCCGTATTACGGTATGCGGATGTATTACTTATGATGGCGGAAGCCAAAGGGTTTACTCCCGAAAGTACCGGGTATATAGACCAGGTCAGGACAAGGGCCGGTCTCCCGGTATTGCCAGGAACTGTAAATACGGTTGGTTTGTTTGAGAAAGCCCTGTCGGATGAAAGAAGACTTGAATTCGCTTTTGAAAACCACCGCTGGTATGACCTGGTCCGTTACAATACAACGTTGACAACGATAACAGCCGAACAGGTCATAAAGAATTATTTTGCCCATGAGTATGCAGCACATTACAGCCGTTATACGGCGCCAGTACCAACCATTGCGAGCTTGCAGGCCAATGTGACCGCCAATAAATTGTTATTGCCCATACCACAACATGAAATTGATACCAATACCCAGCTGGCGATCTCCCAAAATCCCGGCTATTAATCTTAAAAAATGATGAAGAAATATTCTTTCCTGTTTTTTCTCAGTGTGCTGCTCAGGTTTTCCATCGCGGCACAAACGACGGATACTGCTTACAAAACGGTGGAATATCCCCCCGGTTTTAGTTCACAGCTCAACGTGGTGTATACAAAAGTGAAGGATTGGGAAGGGAAAATGGACCTCTACCTCCCGCCCAAAGAAAAAGGACCTTCTCCTATAGTAATTAATATCCACGGGGGCGGGTGGAACAAAGGAGTGAAAGAATCGCAAACGGGATTTAATACTTTTTTTAAAAAAGGATTTGCTGTAGCCAATATCGAATACCGTTTGACGGGGCAGGCAACTGCACCCGCGGCTGTGGAAGATACCCGTTGTGCACTTATTTACCTGGTCAAAAATGCAAAAGCGCTGAATATTGATGTTAACAGGATCGTGATCATGGGAGGAAGTTCCGGGGGTCACCTCGCATTAATGGGTGGGCTGCTTGGCAATGATCATCGTTTTGACGGGAACTGTCCCGGTGTCGAAAATATCAAAGTAGCGGCTATCATTGATAAATATGGTATCGCTGATGTGTGGGACTGGGGCTATGGTGTCAATGTAACCAGTAAATCAGCCAGAACCTGGCTGGGAGAGCATGCAGACGATAAAAAATTTGCCGCCCTGGTATCACCCATGACCTATGTGAGTAAGAATAGTCCACCTACTTTTATTGTACACGGTGATGCAGATCCGACGGTACCTTACCAGCAATCCGTAGAACTGCATAAGAAATTCGTGGAGATGGGTGTCAAAACTGAATTCATTACAGTAGCAGGGGGCTTGCACGGGAAATTCGAGAAGGACAAGAACAGTGAGATCAACGCAGCCATCATGAATTTTATCCTGGGGGTGGACGCTTTTAAGTGATAAGTCATAAGTGGTAAGTAAGTTGGATAATAAGTTTTAACCTAACCGTGCTGAGGAAGCCTGTATGATTAAATAATTTTTTCGCCACGGATTATAAGGATTAACACAGATTAATACAAGTTAAGCCACGAAAACAAACGAAAGTACACGAAACCAAAGCTTGTATTTTCGTGCTAATTCCTGGCAAAAAAGATTGCGAAGCAATCAATCTGTGTTAATCCGTGTAATCTGTGGCTAAACCCCATTATAATCTCAGCAACGCAGCAGTACCGATGATTCTCTGTCTATTTATCACCTTAATATAATACTTGCCTTTGGCAGCGTTTTTTATAACAATCATACAATACAAATGCAAATAAGATTTCAAAACAGTCCTGGCGAGACACGGCAAATGGATACCTCTCAGTTAAGAGATAATTTTCTCGTTTCCGGGCTGATGCAGACCGGGACTATTCAACTGGTATACTCACACTATGACCGGTTGATTGTGGGGGGTGTCGTGCCTGCAACGAAAATGATCAGCCTGCCCAAAGAAGAAGAATTAAAAGCCGCTTATTTCCTGGAACGGAGAGAGATGGGAATCATCAATGTGGGTGGTAAAGGCAAGGTTCATGCGGACGGCAACATTTATGAATTGGAAAAACTGGAATGCGTCTATCTGGGAAAGGGTATACGTGAAGTGAGTTTTGAAACTGCTTCGGTTACAGAACCAGCCCGGTTTTATTTCTTATCAGTACCGGCGCATCATGCTTACCCGGCCAGGAAAATGACTAAGATGGAAGCAGCCCCGGTAAATATGGGCGATATGGCAACTTCTAATAAAAGAACCATTTACAAATACATTCATGACAAAGGGATACAAAGCTGCCAGCTGGTGATGGGGCTAACCGTGCTCGAAGAGGGGAGTGTATGGAACTCGGTTCCCCCGCATACGCATACCAGGAGAATGGAAGCTTATTTTTATTTTGATGTGGAAGCACAACAGCGGGTGATACATTTTATGGGAGAACCACAGGAAACAAGACATATTGTAGTGGCAAATGAAGAAGCGGTCATTTCCCCGCCCTGGAGTATGCATTTTGGTTGCGGCACTTCACATTATGGTTTTATCTGGGGAATGGCCGGGGAAAATAAAGAGTTTACGGATATGGATCCCGCGCCTGTCAGCACATTACAATGATTCTCATAGCACCAACACGACACAAGCAATTGATTAATAATTAATTACGACAAACCTCTGCGGTTTATTTTACTCATCTTCACTTTCTTTATATATAACGTCACTGCCTGGTTATAAGAAACAGCTTCTCTTCCGGCTTTCTTTAATATACCGTATGATGGGTATCGTGAAGATTACAATTCCATACTATATTCGGTGATAATTTAAAACGTAACAATATGAAAAGATTCCTGGCTCTATTTATCATTCTAGCGGTCGTTGGGCAGCATGCCCGGGCACAAAAATTCCCCAAAGCAACTTGTACAACCATCGTAGGCGATGCGATGCTGGGCCAAGTGGATACCACGAAACCCAGGGGTGTGCTGGACAATTACCATACCTGGGAGAATGGAACGGTCCTGACGGTGAAATTCATGCGCGGTGGAAGCAAAACACTCAGGGATAAAGTGATCCAGAATGCAAAAGAATGGGAGAAATACGCCAATATCACTTTCAAGTTTGTATCGGATACAACCAGCCGTACGAACCTGCGGGTTAAACTGGGGAAAGGATATGGTCATAATTCTGCTGTAGGGACAGAAGCTAATTTCAGGTCACAGTCGGAACAAACCATCAATTTCGACACCCTGTTCTTTGCAGATGCGGATTATTATATCGCTGCGCTTAAGAAGAATGGTATCCAGCCTCCCTATAACCTGGATCATTTGATCTCTGTTATGCGGACCGATCCCAACCATTGGAATAACCCTGAGTTGCGCCGGGTTGTCATGCATGAGTTTGGTCATGCGCTTGGTTTATTGCACGAGCAGAGTTATCCCGGGGCGGTGAACTGGAAAAAAACAGACTCTGTTTATAATTATTACCAGGAAACACAGGGCTGGGACAGGGATAAAGTAGATTTCAATGTGTTTGAAGTGTCCAACCAGTTCTATACGAACGGAACCAGCTATGATCCCAAATCGATCATGCATTATTCTATCAGCTCCTGGCAGACAACCGATGGCTATTCATTAAAAGACAATTATGAATTATCGGGGGGCGATAAAACACTGATCGCTGCCTTGTATCCAAAGAACCAGAAAGTATCGGCGTTAGCGGTTCCCAAAGTTGATATCAGCAATTTCAGCAAGCTTAATGTAGTGAGTAGTACGGCAAGGGGTGGCCTGGTAATTACGCCTTCTTTTGACCTGAAGACCAACTCCAAGATGGGAGAAGTTTATTTCGTGGCAAGACTGGCCGATGAAGATGGATATTATATTAAAACAACCAATCCTTATTATAACTGGGGCGGTACAACGGCTGTCTACCTGAAGATGAACCTGCTCCCCAATTCAAAAGTGAGTTATAATAAAGGCGGCAAGAAAAACCTGGAACTGTTTATTCCATTTGACCAGATACCTGAACTGAACGGGAGAAAAGTGATGGTGGCGTTTGCAGTTTACCTGGATGACGTGGTCAATAAACAAATGGATAAGCTGATGTATTTTTCGACTACCAACCCGCTTAGTATCACGCAGTAATTAAAGAAAATATTTTGCCG
Source organism: Chitinophagaceae bacterium (assembly GCA_039921505.1). GTDB lineage: Bacteria > Bacteroidota > Bacteroidia > Chitinophagales > Chitinophagaceae > JJ008. Next base: position 38,276 of record JBDSBR010000021.1, on the reverse strand, counting down.
GGACAGGCTTTGTTGCAGCCTGTCCCGGTTTTTTATGCCTTAAAAATAAGCGGAGATTAGGGCAGAAGCCGTTATATTTGCACTCCTAATAAGGATCGGGAAGTAGCGCAGGCCGGTAGCGCACCTGGTTTGGGACCAGGGGGTCGCAGGTTCGAATCCTGTCTTCCCGACGAAACCCTGTAAGAAATTGACTTACAGGGTTTTATTTTTGATTTTCTTTCAAAAATCCTTTGTGCAGAACCAGCAAAGATTGTAAAATATAGGCCGCATTGAATAAAAAAACTGGTTGGTGATCTTAATGCACAGGCAGAAGCACGGCAAACTGTAAAGTTGAATTGTAATCGGGCAAATATATTATCCCACCAGCATTACTGGTACTTTAGCATCAGTAAAAAAGTTATCCAAAATATTTTCATTCGCTGTCGATAGCTTCGATGAGTTGCCGGCAATAATAATTCCCCCCTCAAGTGATCCGGCGTATTTTTGAACTGCATGGACCAGGTTATTATCTGTAATCGTTTTGCAAATCACTGGCAAAACGGTATTGTCTTTTACAAACCTGTAAGCCTTTGAAAGGTAGTCAAAGCTGGATAGTTCCCGGGTGCTGTTACCTACCAAATGAATAGTCCCGTTAAACTGGAGGCCAAGATAAATAGCAACACGAATGCTATTTGCAGGGAAAGAACCTGTAACCGGGATAATAATTTTTTGCAATTTTTGTAAAACTTTTCCTGACTTAAATACAAGTACTGTGCAATTCGGCTGACCTTTCAAAACAGCTAACCGAAAACTGCTTGACTTTACCTGAGTAGTTCGCTGATGATTACCTATATAAACCATATCCACTTCGTGACTGAGAATATAGTCTGTTACTGCTTTGATAGCATCACCCTTTTTAAAAACAGCACTCAGCAATAAACCATTTTTCATTTGAGCGGCATATTCACCTTGTAAAGTCCTTAATTGTTGCTTCTTTTCAGCCACTTTATTGATGCCTCTAAACATTTGAAACAGGTGTGCGATTTTAGACTGGTGAAATGTATAGAGTATATGCAAATTACATTCCAACCTGTTTGCCAGCTCAATGCCTTCTTCCATTGCTTTATGGGTGTGCCGATTCAATCGTACCGGTAAAAGAATATTATTGAAAATCTTTTGCATGCTATTTAATTAATCGCCCTGGCACAGTCCAGCTGCGCATAATCAATCAATAATTTAAAAGAAGCTTCTTCAATATGTTTTTTTGCAACCTCCCGGACAGCTTCAATGGTGGAGCAAAATGATACACCAAGACCGGACTTACTCAGCATACAAGCATCATTTTCGCTATCACCTACGGCGATGCTTTGATCAGGTTTTACCCCATACCTTTTACAGATATGGCGCAAGGCATTAGTCTTACACACCTGGTGTTTGCAAAGGCTATCTGTGGAATAATGGAAGTAAGAGGGTATTAATACTTCTCCTGTCGCAACACCTTCGGTAAATTGCAATTCATTCGCCATTTCAAAATCTGCATTAATTTTTTTTGCTACGAACTCCGTTACAAATTGATAACTATCACTGATAATTCCAACGATACAACCCTGCTGTTTCAATTCCATTACTACTTCAACAATATCCGGTACCAGTGGAATTACTGCTGCGATCTCAATCAGTTCAGCTTTCTTCCTGCCAGCAAGGAAACCTGCTATACGCTGCGTAAGGCTGACTGCGTTATTATCAATCTGCCGCAATAGGGTGAGCGCCTGTGAAAAATGAAATTTTTCAGCACAGACATCTATAAATCTTTTTTGAAAAATGGTGTTGTCCAGGTCGAAAACAACCATCTTGAAGTTTTGTGAATTCAGTTTTTCATTCATGATAAAAATTTCAATTGGTGACTGTTTGTACCACATGCTGGGAGGATTTGCCATACCAATGACTGGATGCCTTCATGAGAATAGCACCCGCGACTTCCTTGCTCATTTTAATAAGAGAAGGCCATGGTTTGCTTTTGTTTTCTATATAGCCGATATTAACCTCGCTGATACGGGCATTAAGATTGAACATATCTATCAGGATCCCCACATCCACTCCATAATCATAGAAAAAATCAATCTTATCGAAAAAAGATTTACGACCTGCTATCATTCCACTCAAGGGCTGGCTGAATGATGCCAGTTCCGGGCATAGTATCGATAACAACGGTTTTGCCACGAGTTCTGTAATTCTTCCTGCATTGCGGGAAAAAGTAGCTTTTACAAAATCTGAATCGTTGTTAATGAGTGGTATTGTCAATTGCTGGATTGTTTTTAAAGGGTAAGGATCAATATCCCCATCAAGGAATACCAGTATTTCATTTTTCGCGCTTTCCACCCCTTCTTTCATGGATGCGCCCTTACCCAGCATGGCACTTGTAATAACTTGAGCCCCGGCCAGCGATGATTGCCGTGCTGTATCATCGTTAGAATTATCGTCAATGACAATTACTTCAGAAACTCCTGGTTGTGAAAGACTATACCTTACAACATTTCCAATCGTTCTTTCTTCATTGAGTGCAGGAATAAGTACACTGATCATAACTTTCTTTTTTAGGTGAAGAAAATCGTCATATCAGGAGGTTAACGCAAAAGTGCGTTACACCTATTAAACAGTGATTAAAAGGGCATTAAAAGGAGATTAAAATTGGGAATTACTCTCCCCGAAGAGATGGAAGAACAATAGTAAAAGTAGTGCCGGAGAGATTTGATTCAACCGTTATATTGCCTTTATGTAAACCTATGATACGCTTTGCAAGGGGGAGTCCTAATCCAAAACCTTTTATATCGATCGCATTAGTGCCCCGGAAAAAAGGTTGGAATACCTGCTCAATTTCTTCTTCTGTAATTACATCACCTTTGTTCATTACTAAAATCTGTATTCGCCGGTAAGCGAAAGACACTTCAAGCCTCGATGTTTTATCCGGGGAGTATTTGCAACCGTTTTCGATGATATTTTTAAGCGCACTATAGAGCAAATCAAAGTTACCAAATACACAGCATTGATTTTCTTCCTCGGGAAGATTATGAAACTGCATTTCGACCTGGTATTGCTGGGAATTTTTTTGAATATCCGCTATTACTTTTAACAGCAATTCATCAATCCGCAAGTCGTTCAATTCGATAGTGCCATGGGAACCGGTTTTTGCAATTTCCAGTAAACTCTTGGTTAGTTGCCGCATTTGCTCGACATCTTCCTGGATCGACTGCAGTACCTGCCGGTATTCAGCAACATTCCGGTCCCTTTGGAAAGTTACCTGTAGCTGGCTCAAAATAGAAGTAAGCGGTGTTGATAATTCGTGCGACGCATTTGAAATAAATCTTCGTTGTGTCATAAAAGATTCTTGTAACCGGTCAAGCAAATCATTAAAAGTCTTTGCGAGCTGATTTAATTCATCTCTACTTATTCCAACAGCCAGCCGTTTGGATAAATTATGTGATGAAATCGCGTTGACCTGTCCTATTATAAAACTTATCGGTTTGACCAGTTGCGAAGAAAAAATGTAACCTGTTAGCAGTGTTATCAGCATACCAATGAAGAGGCAAAGCGTTAACACCTGTCTTAACTGGAATAACCGTTGCCTGCCTTCTTCATTGTCGGCAGCGACGAGTATTAAAAAACTTCGCTTATCCTTCGGGTAGTAAAGCCCGATTACATTTCTTTTACCCTGTTTAAAATAAATCTCCCCGAATGATTTTATATCCGTTAGTATAGCTGAATCTACAGTAATATCATTTGTCTTCTCTGCATTATATTTATAAAGCAGAGTGCCGAGTGTATCATAAATAGTCACGCTTTTTTTCGGTAGCTGTGCAAGTGCTCCCGCATCAATTTTATGGAGAATAACAGCACTCGAATCACCGAAGTACTCGAAGACCTGTGCATTATTACTGGCCCTGCTTTTTAACCGCTTTTTGAACAGATCTGTATTTTCCGCTGATGTCATATAATAGACCGATACACTCATTACCAGCAAAATTGCTGTTACCAGTATAGTGAATAGGATCGTTATCTTGTTCCTGATTTTCAAGACTCGTTCTCTTTTAATATATATCCCATGCCGACCTGTGTATGGATGAGCCGGGGTAAAAAATCCTTATCTAATTTTTTGCGGAGAAAATTTACATATACATCTATTACATTGGTCTTGGTATCAAAATCAATATCCCAGACATTCAGGGCTATATCGGCCCGGGATACCACCCGGTTTTTATTACGTATCAGGTATTCCAGCAATTGAAATTCCTTGGCTGTTAAAGAGATCGTTTTCCCTGATCGTGTGACCTGTTTACTTTCCATATTCATTACGAGGTCTGCAACCGTTATAAGATTATCCAGCTGTACCTGCTGGTAAATACGTCTCAGTAATGCCCTTATCCTAACCAGCAATTCTTTAAAATCAAAGGGCTTAATAACGTAGTCATCCGCACCAGCGTCAAATCCTTCCACCTTATCGTCTGTCGAACTTAAAGCGGTCAGCATAATAACCGGAACCTTCTCGTTTTTTCTTCTCATGTACCTGCATAATTCAAGGCCGTTCATGCCTGGGAGATTAATATCAAGGATGACCAGGTCAAAGCTATAAGTATCAAAGATCTTTGCAGCTACTGTTCCATCGAATGCTACTTCTACTTGAAAATGTTGTTCCATCAATCCTTTTTGCAGTGTTTCTGCAATTTTTTTCTCATCCTCTACCAGCAATATTTTTACTTCTTCCAGTGACATAATAACCAGGCTTTGAATTTAGGAAAATTGATCCTGCAATTTGTAGATTTAGTCCTTCTGCTTACCTGCACTCAAAATTAACGCGGAAATGCTAAATTCTATGCTCTAAAAAGCAGGAGGGTATTTTAACTATCTTTAAAAAATATGTACGTAGATTTTTATACCATACTGACCCTGCTTGTCGTCCTCACGGCATTCTTCAGCTATCTCAATTTCAGGTATATCAAACTTCCGCTTACAATCGGTATTATGATCCTGTCTCTGATGACTTCCCTGGTAATTGTCATCATTGGATACTTTTACCCGTCTTTCCTTCATCGTTCAGTGGAGGTGATCAAATCGGTAGACCTGGAGACTATGCTGATGCGGATCATGCTTAGCTTCCTGTTATTTGCCGGGGCAATGCATGTAAATACCAGCCAGCTAAAAAAGGAAATGGCACCCATTATAGCATTTTCCACGATTGGTGTTCTTCTATCAACTGCGCTGATAGGTATGGCGATGTATTTTATCCTGGGTTGGTTTAATTTCCACATCCCTTTTATCTATTGCCTGCTATTCGGTGCATTGATTTCGCCAACAGATCCTATTGCCGTTCTCGGTATTTTAAAGAAAGCTAAAATCCCGTCTTCACTGGAAATAAAAATAACCGGGGAATCGTTATTCAATGATGGTATTGGAGTGGTCGTATTTATCAGTCTTTTTGAGATTGCAAGAATGGGCGTTGAAAATCTTTCCATCGTGCAAATAGGGTGGGTATTTTTACGAGAGGCGGGTGGCGGTATTTTATGGGGTGTTATTGTAGGTTTTGCGGGCTTCTATCTGCTTCGCTCCATTGACAACTATCAGGTGGAGGTAATGATAACCCTTGCAATGGTTATGGGTGGATATTTATTTGCTTTTTTTCTTCATATTTCAGGGCCGCTTGCGATGGTTGTTGCAGGAATTATAACTGGTAACCAGGGTATGCAGGAGGCGATGTCGGATAAGACACGCGACTACCTTGCTAAATTCTGGGAGATGATTGATGAAATATTAAATGCTTTGCTTTTTATACTTATTGGTTTTGAAATGCTGATTATTTCCATGAATCATGGATTAATGTGGGTTAGCCTGATTGCTATACCCGTAATATTACTGGCGCGATGGATTTCTGTTTTGATACCTATTTTCTTTTTATCCTTCCGCCGTACTTTTGAAAAAAATACCATTGCTGTTCTTACCTGGGGAGGATTACGGGGAGGCATTTCAGTGGCCCTTGCCTTGTCACTACCTGCCGGTATGCACCGCGAAGAATTTTTAGCAATCACCTATGTCGTCGTCATTTTCTCTATCATTGTGCAGGGGCTGACCATTGGCAAACTGGCCCGAAACCTGATCAAACCGGCAAATAAATGAGTAATTTATTTGCCGATATCAGGAAAATCTTAAGTGACAGGTTCAATCTTCATGAAGACAAGGAAGATGAAGATATCATCATTGAGAATATCACACGAAACGTTGAATTCAAGGGAACCAATTTATGGGCCCTCGTATTTGCTATTTTTATTGCCTCGATCGGTCTGAATGTTAATTCTACAGCCGTTATCATCGGAGCGATGCTTGTGTCTCCCCTCATGGGGCCAATCATGGGAATAGGTTTAAGTATTGGTATTCTTGAATTACCACTTGTAAGAAAAGCTATCAAGAACCTGTTGATTGCAGCATTTATAAGTATCGCCGCATCTGCGATATATTTTTTGATCACTCCACTGCATAACGCTAACTCCGAACTACTTGCCCGGACTACACCTTCCCTCTGGGACGTACTAATTGCATTTTTTGGTGGATTGGCAGGGATAGTCGCGGGTACCCGCAAACAAACCAGCAATGTAATTCCGGGTGTTGCCATTGCAACTGCGTTAATGCCACCCCTTTGCACTGCCGGATTTGGTCTTGCTACGGGAAATTTGTTTTATTTTTTGGGGGCGCTATATCTTTTTTTCATTAACAGTATTTGTATTTGTTTCGCCACGTTCATTATTGTTCGATTCCTGAAGTTTAACCGACACCAGTTTGCCGACAAGAAGCTTAAAAGAAAAGTAAACAGGTATCTCTTGCTATTGCTGATTATTTCAATACCGCCCAGTGGTTATCTTGCTTACCGTATCGTGGATAAAAGTGTATTTGAAAATAATGCAAGAAAGTTTGTTCAAGCCAGTTTTACTTTTAAACAGACGCAGGTGATTAACCGGGTATTTAAATATAATCCTCCGAATAATTCAATAGAACTACTATTGATTGGCAATAACCTTACGCAGCAGCAAGTGGATTCGATTAAAGGGAAATTAAAATCGTTTAATTTAGCTCATACCAATCTTGTGATAAGACAAGGACTTAATGCCAAACAGGAAATTGATTTTGCCCAGATCAAAGCGAGCATACTGGAAGAAGTATTTAGTAAACAGAATGAACCGGATACTATTGTCGAAACCATTTCAAAATTAGACAGGCCCATACCCGACATCAAAAAAGAACTGGCTATATTATATCCCGCCTTAAAAGAATACAGTCTTAGTAATACTATAGTCAATACGATTGAGAGTACCCGGGCTGACACGATACTTTTATTTTTCGGCAAATTTTCCAGGCCAATTTCAGGGAAAGAAAAAGACAGGTTAAAGAACTGGCTCTTATTCCGGGTTAAAGCCGACTCAATAGAGATACGTTAGTAACCTGGAAGATCAGGCGGCCATTTTCCTGCATTCGCTGGCACATTCCTTACATACATTGGCACATTCCTGGCAATGTTCATTACTATGTTTTGTGCATTCTGCTCCACAATTTTCGCATAATGCTGCACAAATACGGCAAAACTCTTTTGCCTGGTCACTGCCTAAACTCATGAGCTGCGCGGTTGCATAACAAGTCACCGCACATTCCATATCCAACTGGATACAACGAGCCATCATCTCAATATCCTTCTCCAGCGTGCAGGAAGAAGCGCAATGATTGCAAATGGCCGCACAACGCAAGCAAGCCTCTATACAGCTTTGATAATGATGATAATTCTTCATATAGTATTATGCTTTTGTAAGCTTCTCACAAAACATGGGCCATATTACCAGCTCACCTAAATTTAAAAAAAGGACTCATTCCCCCGCAAATCATTGATTTGTGGCCCCAATCCATTGAAATAATTACACAGCATTTCGCCATCCTGGTAAACAAGTCCTGTTTTCGTGTTAAGAACTTAAATCTTTGAACGCTCGGGATACGGCATCAAATTCGCATAGACAGGAGATAAAAAGTTGAATGTCCACGCACACAAAAGAACAACCCGGCCTGCGAAAATTTAAAGCACTTGCCAAACTGATGGATTCCCAGTTCAGGATACCGGGTACAACTATCCGTTTTGGCTTTGATGCCCTGATCGGTCTTGTACCCGGAGCAGGGGATTTTGCCTCCTTTCTTATTTCCTGCTACATGATTTCCATCGCCATGAATAATGGAGCCAGCGGATTTGTACTGGCAAGAATGATGGTCAATATCATTATTGATGCACTCGTTGGTGCTGTCCCGATTTTAGGCGATATTTTCGATGTGGTGTTTAAGGCTAACCAGCGAAATTTGAAATTAATAGAGGAACATTATACAGAAGGAAAACATCATGGAAGCGCCTGGAAAGTGATCCTCCCCATTGTAATCCTGTTGCTGGGTTTCCTGGTTGGGCTGGGTTGGTTATGTTATAAGTTTATTGTTTGGGTATTTTAAAGTCACATTATACCTGCCAGTTCGAGACTCCTTTTCTTTAATTTTCTCGTATCGGTCTCTTCCAGGATAGGTTCCGGTAAAAGAACCAGGGAGGTATTATTTTCTTTCCACCAGTTATTTTCTTTCAGCGCCGCAAATGCAATGGTGCCGATCAGCCATTTCCGGTTTTCATGAGCATGCCATTCTTCGATCCACTCGAACTGTTCGCGGGGGATAAGCGAGAGGTCATCAAAACTGATAAATACCCGCAGGAAGAGTTCGTCAGTCAGTTCATGCGGCTGGTGGTGATACAATTTTTTGTATTCATATTTATAACCATAACGCAAGGCGGAGATATCACTCAGCACCGCCGACGCAGTCGGGAAACTGCCGGCCCCCTTACCGTAAAAAAATTGCTTATCGGCGAACCCGCTTTCGATCACCACCCCGTTGTATTCATTTTTTACAAATGCCAGGTGGTCCTCCCGGGGCACAAATTGTGGTAAAACAAAAGCGGCGACCTTCCCGTTACCGAGTTTCTGTGCCTGGGCGACAAGCCTGATCTCCTGGTTCCTGTTACCCGCTACCAACGCATCGGCCGGGTGTATATGCTGAATACCATTGAACAGGATCGCTTCCGGTTGTTCGATAATACCAAATGCATGCGTCAGCAAAAAAGTCCATTTGTTTACCGCATCAAATCCTTCCACATCCAGCCGGGGATCGCTTTCTGCAAAACCTGCCTGTTGCGCCATCAAAAGCGCTTCTTTGAAAGGGAGCCCTTCCTCGAATATCTTCGTCAGGATGAAATTGGTGGACCCGTTCACAATCGCCCGGATTGAATGAAGCAAGTCATTGTCATAATATTCTTCAAGATTCCTGATAACCGGGATCGAAGCACAGGCAGCTGCCTCGTATAGAAAGGACCGGCCGGTGTGTTGCTGTAATTCGAGTAATTCGACCAGGTGCCCGGCGATCATTTTCTTGCTGGCACTAACTACATCTTTTCCATTTCTCATGGCTGTGCTGACGATCGTGAAGGCGGCATCCGCATCATCGATCACTTCCACGATCACATTAATATCCCGGTCATTCAGCAATTCATCCCTGTCGGTAGTGAATAAACCGGCCGGGGCATTTCTTTTCTTCCCGTAATTTTTTATACAGATTTTTTTGATGCTGGCTTTTAACGAAGGAGTTTGTTCCAGGACTTTATAGAGGCCTTCTCCAACTACACCAAATCCAAAAAGACCGATCGTTAATTGTTTATGTTCCATCAGGAGGCAAGGGTTTTATTTTTATCAGCTAATACAGCAACAGCATGAAATGCATTGTTAAGATCATGAATAAGATCATTGGCATCTTCAAGACCAACTGAGAGACGAACCAGGCTATCTGCCACACCCGCAGCTCTTCTTCTTTCCGCCGGGATGGATTTATGCGTCATCTGCGCGGGATGACAAAGAAGACTTTTTACTCCTCCAAGGCTTTCCGCCAGTTTGAAATATTTTGTCGCCGTTACAAATGCAGTAGCAGCTTCTTCGGTATCATTATTCAGGGTGAAGGAAACAATGCCGCCAAACCCAGTAGCCTGCCTCGCTGCTATGGCATGGTTCACATGATCTTTTAAACCCGGGTAATAAACCTTGTCTACGGCAGGATGTGTTTCCAGGAAATCCACAACCAGCTGTGCATTCAGGCAATGCTGTTTTACCCGCAGGTATAATGTTTCAATACCGCGGATCACCAGCCAGCTGTCAAAAGGAGAGAGGATAGCACCGCTGGCATTTTGAATGAATTTGATCTTATCCCCGAGTTCTTTTTCTTTTGTCACCACGAAACCTGCGATCAGGTCGCTGTGACCACCCAGGTATTTGGTAGCCGAGTGTACAACCAGGTCTGCACCCAGCGAGAGCGGCCGTTGTAAAGCGGGGGAAGCAAAAGTATTGTCCACGCATAGTAAACAGCGGTTGGCTTTGGCGATCTTTGCAATGGCGGCTATATCGGATATCTTGAGTGTTGGATTTGTGGGTGTTTCGATCCAGATCAATTTTGTTTTTGGGGTAATAGCATCGAAAACATTGGCTGCATTCGTCGTATCCACATAATTTACCGTGATGCCGAATTTCTGGTAGATATGTGTAAAGAGCCGGAAAGCGCCTCCATAAATATCATCCACCGCCAGTATCTCATCACCGCTCTCCAGTAATTTGATTACGGCATCAATGGCGGCTAGACCGCTGCCAAAAGCGATACCAGCAGCACCTTCTTCCAATCCCGCAATAAGATCTTCTGCTACGGCTCTTGTGGGGTTTCCCGTCCGGGCATAATCATATCCTTTGTTTACACCGGGTGCCTCCTGGACAAAGGTTGATGTCTGGTAAATTGGAACCGATACGGCCCCGGTTAAAGCATCCACGGGAATTCGGTGGATCAGTTGTGTTGCATTGTTACTCATCTTTCCTGGTTTTGCCCCCATCCCGCCAACGGCGAAGAATAAGGAAGTTTTAAAAATTGTTAGCGGTACTTTTAAAACTTACCAATGAAAGACTATCGGGGGCCTCACCCTGACCTCTCCTTAAGGAGAGGGCAAAGAAAAAGCTCACCCGATAAATCAGATGAGCTTTGAATAAGTTGAATTATTTCTAAGCTGTGGATCTGACTTATCTGTCCCGTATTACTACGAGATGGAATTGGCACCTTTCCTCGCTTTGCCCGGAATGACAGCTAGTCATTCCTAAACAAAACCCGGGAGGTTGTCAAGGCTTCATCGGGCCATTACCCTCAGCCTTTCTTGATAAGTTTATTCCGAACGTAGGAGAAGAATTTTCATCACTAAGCCGGAATGCGTACTAAAGAACTGGGACAAAGATAAAGGACAGCAATCGATATTTCCAAATGCTGACCCAAAAAAGTTCTACAAACAACCGTTTGACTGGCAGTTAAAACCTTTGTCAGGCATTACTTTCAGCCCGGTAAATTTATTTCCAGCCAGCTCTCCTGTGAACGGGCGGTTTGTTCGACCAGGAGTTTTTTTTCGATTTTTTCCTGGGCATCGCGGATAGATTTAGTGATCATCTTATGTTCGATTACTTCTTCCTCATTCATCCCAAGCTGGCGCATCAGCTGAATGATCTTGTCGGAGCCAAAGCGTTTGAAGAGGGGATCCTCAAGCGATGAATAAACAGTAACAGCCGTTAAATTCAATTTCCTGTACAAATCTTCTTCTTTACTTCTAACCGGGTAATGTTCTGCAAAAACAACAGTCTTTCCTGCCAGCTGGCTGATGGTTGTTTCTCTTGCCGTTAATAGTGGAGCCATGCTACCCTGTGCAGTAAACCAGGCGGCAGCTGTTTCAAGGCTTTCATCAAACCAAAAAATAAAAACGGTCTCCGGGTCATTGACCCAGGCAGCATGCAAGGCATTCAGCCGGGCTGACTTCCCGATCACGATCTTATCGGTGACCACAATCCCTGGTTCTTTCTTTTTAAATAAGCCAAACATTTTTTCTTTTTGCAGGCTAATATAAGAAAGAGCCCCGGTATTTTCCGGGGCTCTCGTTACTGTAATGAACCGTCCCTATTGAAAAGTTGATCTTTAATCGGATACTGTTTCCAGTGGAATTTAATTGGATACTGTTTCTGTAACTATTTTTGTTCCTGTATATACCCAGGCTTTAGGAGCTTCGGGTTTTTTCTTAATCTTTGTTTTGCCACTCTTCACTTTCACATCTGCATTGGTAAGTGCAGTTTCAGTGCCGATCGCAGGGGCGGCAAAAACTGAAGCAGGGTCCGCATCAATGTACATTTTACCGATGACGATGCTCAATGTATTTGTTTCTTTATCAAATAACAAAGTACCTTCTGCGATATCTTTTCCGTCTACTGCTTTTTGAGCAGGGATTTTATAAGTGCCGGGTGATTTTCTCAGCATCGCTTTGATCCTTCCCTGGGGTAAACCTTCAACCCATACCAGGCCTTTGTTTTGCTCGTCCAGTGTTATAGTAACATGAGCGGCTTCAGGATTGGCAGTAGATTCAAATTGACCGATAGCAGGAAAAATCTCTGCGGTAGTCGGTGCAGGTTTGGAGGCTACATACTTATCGCTATATTTTGACATAATAGAATCAACGGTCGGATTATTTTTAGCTTCCCAGGTAGATTTAACGGGTTGCGGGGCCTGGGGTGGCGTGTCCTGGGCGCTGGCAGAAACGGCGAATAAAGACAAAGCCATTCCACCCATTATTACAATGGTTTTTTTCATAACTGATTATTTTGAATGTTGAATAATTAAATTGGTACTCGCGGCTACTCTTCAAAATACTGTGCCAGAATAAAAATTTGTGGATAACTTGGAAACATAGTGAAGAGTTGAGCAGGGAATGAATGAATGCTGATGCTGCGTTTCTTGTTGATTATGTGTCACTTCATCGTTTGTATTCCCTTGTCCATCCGTTCATTTTTCCTCAGTATCTTCGCAGACTATCGTATGGCAAACAGCAGCAATAACGGAACTGGCGTTCCGGTACAGGATAAGGAATCGATTGAAGTGTTTGGCGCCAGGGTGCATAATCTCAAGAATATTGATATTTCCATCCCGAAAAATAAGCTGGTCGTTATTACCGGCATCAGCGGCAGCGGTAAATCTTCCCTCGCATTTGATACCATCTATTCCGAAGGACAAAGAAGGTATATGGAAACTTTTGGCGCCTATGCACGACAGTTCATTGGCGATATGGAGCGACCCGACGTAGACAAGATCACGGGGCTTTCACCCGTAATTTCAATCGAACAAAAGACCACCAATAAAAACCCGCGCTCAACAGTGGGGACCGTTACCGAGATATATGATTTTTTGCGGTTGTTATTTGCAAGGATCGGCGAAGCTTATTCGTATAACACCGGGAAGAGAATGGTGAAATGGAGCGAAGAAGAAATTGTAGAAAATATCTTTGGAAAATATGAAGGAAAGAAAATCGCATTGCTTGCCCCCCTGGTGAGAGGACGGAAAGGACACTACCGCGAATTGTTTGAAGACGTAAGAAAAAAAGGGTTTTTAAAAGTAAGGGTGGATGGAGAAGTAAAAGATATTACTCCGAAGATGCAGGTGGACAGGTATGTGATCCATGATATCGAATTGGTGGTGGACCGGCTCCAGGTGACAGATGAATTGAAAGCCCGGTTGAGTCAGAGCGTTCAACAGACATTGAAATTAGGGAAAGACCTGATGTTCTTACTCATTGACCTCACCCCAAACCCCTCTCCGAAGGAGAGGGGCCTTAAAGATTCCGGAAGAAAAAAGACTTTTCAAAGAGCAGAGTCGGAGGTCCTCTCCTTAGGAGAGGATTTAGGTGAGGTTAAGCAATACTCAAGGCTGCTGATGTGCGAAGACACTGGCCTCAGTTATGAAGAGCCTTCCCCGAATGCATTTTCCTTCAACTCTCCATACGGCGCCTGTCCTGTTTGTAAAGGGCTTGGTACCAAACACCATATTAATATGGAAGCCGTAATCGCAGATCCTTCCCTGAGTATCAGTGAAGGGGGGATTGCACCACTGGGCCTGGAAAGAGATGCCTGGGTCTATCGGCAGGCACAGGAAGCGGCGAAGAAAAACAAAATATCATTGACGACACCGGTCAATAAGCTGACGACCAGGCAACTCAATATCATGCTGTATGGAAATGAAGAAGGCCAGCAGGAAGATCTTGATTTTGAGAATATGAAGTTTGATCCGCAGGCACCCTTTGAAGGAATAGTGAATATGCTGCAACGCTGGTTTGCGAGTCCTTACAGCGAAACGATCCGTGAATGGACAGAGGATTATATGATCATGCGGCCCTGTGACGGCTGTCATGGTGCCCGCCTGAAAAAAGAAAGTCTCTGGTTCAAAGTGAACGGGAGGAATATTGCCGAGCTGAGTAATATGAACCTGGATAATTTAGCAGCCTGGTTTGATGGGATTGAACTGATGTTGGAGAATAAACAAAGAACCATTGCAAAAGATGTACTGAAAGAAATACGGGAGCGTTTACAATTCCTGCTGGATGTCGGACTGACCTATCTCACGTTATACCGCCCTTCCAAAACGCTGAGCGGTGGTGAATCACAAAGGATACGTCTTGCTACGCAGATCGGTTCTCAATTACAGGGTATCACCTATATCCTGGATGAGCCATCAATCGGCCTGCACCAGCGCGATAACCACCGGTTGATCGATGCCCTGAAGAATCTACGCGATATCGGTAACAGTGTGCTGGTGGTTGAACATGATAAAGATATCATGCTGGCGGCGGATTATCTGATCGATATCGGTCCGAAAGCGGGGTTTCACGGAGGCAGGATTGTAGCGGAAGGAACGCCGGCCGAATTACTAAAACTGGATACCCTCACTTCCGGTTACCTGAACGGCCACCACAAGATAGCGGTACCTAAAGAACGAAGAAAAGGGAATGGAAAATTCCTGGAATTAACGGGAGCAAAAGGGAATAACCTGCAGAACGTGGGCTCAAAATTTCCGCTCGGTAAATTCATCTGTGTAACGGGTGTCAGCGGTAGCGGTAAATCTACTTTTATTAACGAAACACTTTACCCGATACTTTCCAAACATGCCTATGGTTCAAAAATGACCCCGCTGGAATATAAATCCGTAAATGGTCTTGAACATATTGATAAAGTAATCGAGATCGACCAGTCGCCGATCGGCCGGACACCCCGGAGCAACCCTGCTACGTATTGCGGTTTCTTTACAGAGATCCGGACCTTGTTTGCTTCCATACCTGAAGCAAAGATCAGGGGTTATACAGCCGGACGATTTTCCTTTAATGTAAAAAGCGGGCGTTGTGAAGTATGCGAAGGCGGTGGCATGAGAGTTATTGAAATGAATTTCCTGCCTGATGTATATGTTCATTGTGAAAAATGTAACGGTAAACGTTATAACAGGGAAACACTGGAGATCCGCTATAAAGGAAAGTCTATCGCGGATGTGCTGGAGATGACCGTGGAAGAAGCCGTGGAGTTTTTCCAGAATGTTCCTTACCTGTACCGCAAGATCAAGGTGCTGGAAGAAGTCGGGCTCGGATATATTACGTTGGGACAATCAGCGGTAACACTGAGCGGGGGAGAAGCACAGCGGGTGAAACTGTCCACCGAACTTTCAAAAAGGGATACCGGGAAAACATTTTATATACTCGATGAACCGACGACGGGTCTTCATTTTGAAGATATCCAGCATTTGCTTGATGTATTGAACAAACTGGTGGATCGTGGTAATACGGTACTGGTCATTGAGCATAATATGGATGTGATCAAAGTGGCGGATCATATCATTGATCTCGGGCCGGAAGGCGGTGATGGAGGAGGAAGGATCTTATTCGAGGGTACACCGGAAGAATTAGTAAAGAATAAGGAAAGTTATACGGCCAAATTCCTGCTGTTCGAACTATAGAAAAATGGGAATGCAATAAAAAGTTAAAACCCCTCGCCGGAGGGGTTTTATATTATTGAAATAATTTTGTTGCTTATTTTATTTTATCGTCGATGCTTTTAGGCACTTTAACCACGCCCAGGAGAAGTAATAAACCAATTACACTAGCTGCAAGACCGATGAAAAGACCAAAACCAGGAGATACTTTGATCATACCGCCATATTTGCTACCACCCATTGTAAATGAACGAACCAGGTACATTACGGCTCCAGCAGTCATAGCACCGAAACCACCAAGTGCCATCTTTTTACCGTTGTCATCAAATCCTAAAGCTTTGTTGCCCATAAAGCAAGAAGTGGCAACAACTCCTATACCGATCAATACGAGCAGACCCCAGCTATGAAAGCCGTTGACTGAGCCACCACCAAAGCCACCGGCAGAAACAGTAATCCAGGGCAGCAATAATGATATAAGTGCAACACCAGCTAGGATTAAAGAATACAATTTCGATTTGTGAAAGCCTAAATTTTCCATAATAAGTTTGGTTGATTTGGTTTTTTACCTACTCGTATGGCTTTTCGGTATACGCCCCTGGCTTTGGTTGGTTCAGGTCTCCCTAGAATTCTATCAACGAACTAATATAGGACAGTTTTTTAAAAACAAAACAAGGCCGGGGAGTTTTTTTTAAACTCTTTAATCACAATTGATTGCGGAAGAAATTAATCAGTAGAGGTATATCAGGAAATCAGTGGTCTGGCAAGTATCAGTATAGTCTTACCGGGTGTTCATTTTAGAACAAACAAAGAGTATTTCCCGGGGCTCAACATTTATTAAAACCCCGGGGGGAAAAGGCAGGAAGTGATTGAAAAAATCTATAATAGGGTACCAGCTTTGAAGCGGTTTTTCACCCGGATACCGGATTTAAACAATTTCCCTGCCTTATCTGCCATAGCGTAAAGAGTTACGCCGGTGCAGGCCTGGAGTTTTCTTAGTTATGACAATTAAAAGAACTCTTGTTTAGTCCCTCTTTATGGTGGAGGGAGGTCCTTCGCTTTGGTTCTTCCTTTGCTCGGGATTGTCCATAAGCGGTGCAGAGAGTGTTTAATAAAATTTATACTAATAGAGAGTACCAATAGAGAACGGATTAGGTTTTATCAACCAGGGTATCAGATTTTATTAAGCTCTCTGCTGCTTACGGAACGGCGTTTAATATTTTTTACAGGATTAACGGATATCAAAATTACCGGCAGCTGTTTCCTCGTCACCGCAAAAGACACGGTACACGTAAGTGCCCCTGGAGAGCCCAGCCATTTTATTATGATCTTTTCCTTTCATTTTGTAATGCTGCACCAGTGTGCCCTGGATATCAAACACAAAGAAATCGATTTCTTTGCCTTCATTGTCCTTGGCTACTACATGCATGTCCCTTTTCACTGCGTCGGGATAGATCTTTACAGAATTGTTGTTCCGCGAAGAAAATTCCTTGGCAGTTTTGGTCTTGTTCTTTTTGGCAGGTTTTTCTTCCAGGGGAGAAACGATGATGTATCGTTTATAGGGTTTCCCGGAAGCAAAGACCGGTTGGGCTGCCAGCAGACCAATGCCTATGCCAAAGGCCATGATCGCTTTTAAATTTGTACGGGTTGGTCGTAGTTTCATAATGGTTCGGATTTAGAGAGATGTTTATAGTTTATAGGGTTAGTAAAATACTGGACATTTTAATTGTTTCCGGGCCCGGGCGTTGGGTGAATTATCACCGTTCAGTCTCCAGCCAAACCGCAGCAGGGCTGAGAAAAAGGCGTCGTTCTCTTTGGGGTCGCCGCGTTGTGTATTGATATAAGGACGACTTACAGAAGGGTTGTAAAGGTTTTCCCTGTACATCAGCTGTCTTGCCATTGTTGCCTGTTCAGGGGTCAAATAAGTACTGAATAAAGCCGGGTTGACATACTGTGTACTGACATCATCTACATAATCAGTAAATGTTTTGCGGTGAAGTATTTCAAAGCCGACATACATGTTTTCTTTGATATAATATTTTATACCACCACCCATCACCATTTCCATTTGTATTAATGAATATTCCTTACGATCGGGATATTCGGTCATGCCCTCACCTTCCAGGCGCAGGGGCTTTAAATCGACCCATTCCTTAGTGCCATCGGGCCTTATGTATTCACCCTGGGGGTTAAAATGGAAAACACCGAACCCTGCAAGACCATAGGGCCTTAATTTTCCCTGGAGGCCATCATATTGTTCCAGGAAGACGGTAGGGTAAAGCTCCAAAGCCGCATAGGCTTCTGCTATTTTTGATTTAAACTGGAGATTTCTTTGCTTGCGGAAACGTTCATGTCCTCCCTTATTATTGGTAAGACTGTCATTTCCCTGGAGCTGGCCCATGTTGGCGGCAACACGTAATCCAAGCCATTCTGCCGGATAATAATTTACATAGATCCCTTTCATGATCTTGGTCGTAGGAAGGTCGACGTCCTTGATAAATGTTTTGCCCTTGCCGGGTGCTCCGCCAAGGTCTCCCAGGAAAAAGGACGGACCTATGCCAAGACCTGCTTCAATTTTCCCGTTACCCAGGGTAAGGGACTGTGAAAAGGACTGTGGTGAAATACTGCTGAATAAGCAGATTAGTACGATCAGACGTACGTAGGGTACATAAGTTCTCATTGGTATCAGATTTCTGGTTTCTCTACTATTGGATTTCGGGACTAAAATAAAACAAGAAACAGCTATCCAAAGAATGAATGCACTTCTTTTTTTTATTGTAACGGTGCGCGGAGTTTTTCTACTTGGGGGATCTACGAAATAAAGGCTATGATTTTACCATTTCGGCATGTTCGATGCCATCTTCGAGATAAGTATCACCTGTTTGTATAAAACCAAGAGAAGAATAGAAAGCAAGCAAATAGACCTGGGCCCCGATCCTGATGGGCCCATGGCCAAATAGTTTGTAAACTTCATGGATGGAATTGTTCATCAACTCCCGTCCTAAACCCTTATTCCTGGCAGACGGTGAAGTGACGACACGGCCGATAGCAGCTTCCTTATATATAATACCCGGGGGAATGATCCTTGTATAAGCAACAAGTTTGTCTTCTTGCCAGGCGGTAAAATGGTAAGCGGCCAGATCCTTGTTATCGGCATCCTGGTATACGCAGTTCTGCTCTACCACGAATACCTCGTTTCGTAACTGCATGATCGCATACAGTTCAACTGTTGTTAACTGATCAAATTTCTTATTTTGCCAGGTTACCATAGAAAATGTTGTCCTTCGTTCCTCAGGTTGACAATGGAATGTCAGCTGTTAGGCAAATCTCCCAATCTCTCAATTTCACTTTTCCCAATCCCTTTTACCTCCCCACCGGCGAAGGAACCACCGGCAAGCTTTCATTACCTTCCTCGCTGACAGATTGCACGGCAAAGAAATAATTATCCTTGGAATAGGGCAGGTCCATTTTAGTATCAGCCGTAAATATCTTTTTTTGCCAGAAAGCGCTGGTCGTTTCCCGGATCATAACATAGAACCCTTTTACTTTCCCGGTTTTCGGGGCTTTCCAGCTCAGGTTGGTGAAGTTGGTCAGTTTTTTTGTATCCACCTTTACTTCCTGGGGCATGGATGGTGATTTGGCAAGGTTGGCGAGGTTACAAAGATTCATCGCGGTATTCTTCCGCAGGTATTCAAAATCCATAAACTCCGGCAGATCTCCGTACTGGATACCATTCTCTATCCGTACATCCTGGTGCTGGTGGTAATAATTTTCGTTCGCTTCCGTAATCCGGACAGCCGCATAACCCCGGTTGACATACGGGGTATGATCACCACCCCGGAGAAAACGGTCGTTACGGTAAACCATCATTACTTCCAGGTTGTCAACATATCTCTCCGCGGTTTCTTTTACATAACGGGCCAGCTGTCTTGTCTTGCCATCATTTTCAAGCCCAAGGCTCCGGATCGTTAATGCTGCTTTGCCGGTATCCTGTATGGAAAACGCTTCGCTGAACACACGGATCTTTGTATTGTTGATCACTCCAGTTTCATTGCTGTTATTACTACCCATGATATCATTGTTCAATACGGCTTCGATATTCCAGTTCTGTGTCCTTGCTTTTTCGGCCATGAAATTAGCTCCCAGCAGACCCTGTTCTTCGCCACTGACTGCAACAAAGATCACCGTGGCGGGAAATGAACGTTTACTCATGATACGGACACACTCCATCACGGCTGACACACCGCTGGCATCATCATTTGCCCCGGGAGCATCTCCCGTACCATCCATAACATTGCTGCGCATATTATCCAGGTGACCACTGATGATAAAAATGCGGTCATCGGCAGGATCTGTTCCTTTTAATGTGGCCACCACGTTTCCCAACAACGTGGCTTTGTCAATGCGCCTGCCATCCGGTTGTAAAGTGACCGTATCAATAAAAGCGGTTAGTCTTCCGCGAGATTCCCGGGCAAATTCATTGAAACGTCCCAGTACCCAGTTGCGCGCTGCGCCGATACCACGTTTGGGATCAGCCTGTGTACTTAACGTACTCCTGGTTCCGAAACTTACCAGCTTTCGTATATAAGATTCAATGGAGTCCTTGGAAACTTCGCTGACCATTTTTTCGATCTGGAGATCGCGGTGTATCGTTGTCTGGGCTGAGCCAACAAGAGAAACAAGAACCAGCGCCGGAATAAGAGATATTTTTTTCATGCAACAGTTATTTGATTATAAAAATAAGGAATCTCTGGGGCCCATTATTGTAAAAACACTGTGTTTCGCTGTGATCGCCGTGGTTTAAAAAATTTCTATGGTTAAAACATGCTACAGCGAAATGCAGTGATAACAAAGTATAATCTGTGTATATTTAATCTGTATAATCCCTGTCAAGTCATGCCCGTAAAAGACCTCAGCACTGTTCATGAACTGGTAAGCGACCTGTTCCACCGGCCCGCTTCCGCGGCGGAGTGGAAAAAGTATGAACTGAGCGATGAGCAGGTAGCTTTCTTCCACGAGAATGGTTACCTGGCCGGAATAAAAATGCTGGATGAACAACAGGTAGAAAAGATCAGGGAGGAGCTGGCCGGGATCGCCGATCCCAAACACCCCGGGCATGAATTATTTTATGAATTCCATTCCAATGAATCCACGGATCCTTCAACGATACTCTTTCATGCATTGGGTGCCTGGCGTATCACCGCCGGTTTACATGATGTATTATGGAACCCCAGGTTCCTGGTGGCAGCCAGCCAGCTGCTGGGCAATAAACCTGTTCGTTTCTGGCACGACCAGCTCTTCTGGAAACCCCCGAAACAAGGCGGCGTCGTTGCCTGGCACCAGGATTATTCCTATTGGACAAGGACCAAACCAATTGCCCATCTTACCTGCTGGTGTGCACTGGATGATGCGACCCGTGAAAACGGGTGTTTACAATATATAGCGGGAAGCCAGGAATGGGGTTTATTACCCAAGCCCGTTATTGCAGGTGAACTGCAGGGGATCAACGTTTTTTTGAACGAAGAACAAAAAAAGCAATTTGAACATCCGCAATATGCCGAAGTAAAAGCCGGCGAGGCGATCTTTCATCATTCTCTTGCATTGCACGGGTCGGGTGCCAATACTTCTTCGAAACCAAGAAGAGCTTTTGTGATCAATGCGATCGCGGATGGGGTTATTTCTGATTCTGACGAGCCGCTGCTGGAAGGAGTGCCCGTAGTGCCAAAAGGTGAAAAGATCGAAGGGCGGTTTTTCCCTTTGCTGTATACCCCTTAGGAAATAAGGAATAAGGAATAAAAAATAATTAATAAGGAAGTTGTGCATTCACTTATTTCCACTTCCCTTACTTATTCCTTATTTATTATTTCTTATTAATTATTTTAATAACCATACTTTTCCTTCCATAAACTTTTCAGAAATTTCCTTAACTCTTCTTCCCTCGCATTCTTACCCGGGTCATAGAATTTTTTACCGGCCAGTTCTTTCGGGAGGTATTCCTGTGCTGAGAAATTATTAGTATAGCTATGGGAGTACTCGTAGTTCTTACCATAGTCCAGGTTCTTCGTCAGTTTTGTAGGTGCGTTCCGGATATGCAAGGGTACCGGGAGGTCGCCGTATTTTTTAACAGCGGCCAGGGCATCGCCAATAGCCACTACGGCCGCATTGCTTTTGGGGGAAGCCGCGAGGTAGGTAACACATTGCGAAAGAATAATACCGGATTCAGGATACCCGATCTTATTCACTGCTTCGAATGTCGCGTTCGCCATCACCAGCGCGGTGGGATTAGCATTCCCAATATCTTCACTGGCGAGTATCACCAGCCGCCGCGCGATGAATTTTACATCTTCACCTCCCTCAATCATTCTTGCCAGCCAGTAAACGGCCGCGTTGGGATCGCTGCCCCGGATTGATTTGATAAAAGCTGAAATGATGTCATAATGCTGTTCACCGCTCTTATCATAGAGGGCAATTCTTTTTTGCGCTATTTGCATTACCCATTCATCCGTAATGACCAACGTGTCGGAGTTTTCGAAAGCCCCTCCTTCAGAGGGGTTTGGGGAGGTTGCGATCTCCAGCAAATTCAATAATTTTCTTGCATCACCACCCGAAATATTCAGCAGCGCCGCTGTCTCCTTAAGTTCGATCTTTTTCTTTCGCAGGTATTCATCTTTTTGGATCGCCATGTTAAGAAGCCGTACAAGGTCTTTCTCCCCCAGTGGTTTTAACACATACACCTGGCAGCGGCTTAGCAAGGCGCTGTTCACTTCAAAAGAGGGATTCTCGGTCGTAGCGCCGATCAGTGTGATAATTCCTTTTTCTACCGCACCCAGTAAAGCATCCTGCTGGCCTTTATTAAAACGGTGGATCTCATCAATGAACAGCACGGCACCCGGCCTGGTTTTAGCTTCCTCAATTATTTCTCTTACTTCTTTTACACCGGCACTGATGGCACTAAGCTGGAAGAAAGGAACTTTCAGCGTATGCGCAATGATATTGGCGATAGTTGTTTTACCGGTACCGGGTGGCCCCCAGAAGATTATTGAAGGGATTTTGCCATTTTCTATAGCGGAGCGAAGAATGGCTCCTTTCCCGACAAGATGTTCCTGTCCCAGCAATTCATCGAGGGAATTGGGACGGATACGTTCAGCTAATGGAACATGCGCATTCATAGATTGAAAGTAACAAAAAATGCGTGTGGTAATAAGAAATAAGAAATGAGTAAGTCGGAGACCCGGATTAAGAGAAAGTAAATATGCTGTGTGAACCTGTGATCTCTTTGTTGTTTAATTCACATTGGCGGCAAGGAAAAGCTGGATCTTATCGAAGGAATCTACCAAATTAGCGCCTGTCCATCCATGGTTCTCCGTGGGATAAAAAACATACTGGTGAATCACACCCATTGCCTGGAGTTTATTATTCAGGGTTGCCGATTGTGAAGGTGATACCAGTATATCCATACCTCCCTGCAGGATGATGGTCGGCGGACTTTGGGCCGTGACAAAATTGATCGGGCCTGACTGGAAATACAGTGTTGGGTTACTCAGTGGTGTTGCGCCTACTACTGCAGCAACGGCAGACGGGGGCGCAAAAATGGAAGCCGGGTTATTATACATGTCTACAAGATCGGTAGGGCCAAAAAGATCAACAACGGCTTTGATCTTTACAGGGGTATTGTATTTATAGGCATGTAATAAAGAAAGATGTGCGCCGGCACTGGCGCCGAGTAATACAAATTTGTCGCTGATCGCATAGTCAGCCCGTTTGTTATAAATGAACTCAATAGCGGCTTTCACATCATTTTCCTGGGCGGGAAAAAGATTGGGAGCCCCTGTTGCCAGCCGGTAATTGATATTAAAAATGGCATAACCTGGAAGTCTTTTTTTAAGCGTGTCTACATAGGAATTAAAATCCGTTTTATCACCTGTACTCCAGCCACCACCATGTACCAATATCATGACCTTAGTGGAGGAACTGTTACGGCCGGCAGGAAGGTAAATATCCATTTTCTGCGCGGGGTCCGCAGCATAGGCGGTATTTAACTGGGTTTGTTCAGCAACTGTGCCATTTTCCTTCTTACAGGAAATAAGAACGACAGTCATACAAAGAACCAGTAGCCCGTTTTTCATGCCTATATTTTTTTGGGACAAAGAAAAAATCATCGGTAAATATATCATTTTTGCCCTGCGGGTTACCCGGAGACCTGTTAAATATTTTTCTTGTATGGCTACTTAAAATCTTCTTCCCTGGAGCGGTACTCCAAAGAATTAACCGGTTTCGAAAATATATTAACTTACCGGGAATAACCATCCATCCGCAAACGCTATTGACAGATCCGCTGTATGACCCCGAAATTACTCAAAGATATTTCTGCGAGCACCCTACAGGTGGTGATCAACCAGTCGCTGGGGGTTGTTGTTTTCCTTATTACCTCCTTCTACCTGCCCAAAGAAAACTATGGAGAATTGAACTGGTCATTTGCGATTTTCACCTTTACCAATAACCTGCTCAGTTTACGTCTTGAACAATTAGTAGTGAAAAAAGCCGCTACCGGCCCCGATAGTTCAACGATCATGACGCTTTTCATGATCCACATTTTTCTCTCCGGCACCGGTTTCTATTTACTGCTGCTTATTCTCAACCTGGTATTCCCTGGTTTTTTCTCCGTACATAATTTATTATTGATCGTAGGCATTAGCCAGCTGTTCAGTTTCTTTTCATCTCCCTTTAAACAAATTGCCAATGGAAAAGAGAGATTTGACTACCTGGCGGCGATGTCATCAGTCAATAATATTGTAAGGGTGCTCCTGCTCCTGGCTCTTATTTTATTTTCACAGGTTACCATCGACCGGGTTCTTATTGTCCTGATCATCGGTTCAGCAATAGAACTGCTGTTCTGTTTCCTGGTTACACGGTTCCGTATGCAAGTACGATTGCATCGCGGTGTACGGCCCCGCGACTATTTCCTGTTACTGAAAGAATCACTTCCCCAGATGGGAGCAGCCGTACTGATGGCCGGTATCACAAGGCTGGACTGGATCTTTCTTGGGCTTTTCTCTACTTCTATTGTTACCGCTGAATATAGTTTTGCCTACAGGGCTTACGAGTTATCTCCTTTCCCGCTGCTTATTATCGCCCCCGTATTGTTAAGCCGGTTCTCAAAATACTTTGCAGCCAATACGCAGCGTTCGCTCCTGGAAAAGAAAAAAGAATTAGGTCTTCTTATCAGGGCTGAAATGATCGTAGCTACTTTTATTCCCCTGGTATTAAATATCACCTGGTCGCCGGTAATAGATGCATTGACCGGGAACAAATATGGACAAGTGAATAAATGGACATTTTTCATTCTTTCACTCTGCATACCTTTTCAATACATCAGTAATATTATCTGGTCGGCCCACTTTGCACAACACCGGCTAAAACTTATTTTAAAGATCATCATGATCAGTTTTGTTATTGTACTGGTCGGGGATAGTGTGTTCATCCCGATGTATGGAGCATTGGGTGCGGCGATCGTTTATTTAGCCGCCATGATCGTAGAGTATCTCAACTTTATGAGGCATTCAGAGTTATCCAGGATCAAAGAATCCTGGCAATCACTCCTTATCTGTATGATGGCCGCTGCAGGAAGCGGCTTTGCCGCAGTTTATTTTTTCTCCGCTGCAGGATGGCAGGCCGTGTCAGCAATAGCTTTATATTTCCTGTTGTTACTGGCAACGCGCCAGTTGAGAGTAAACGATTTACAATCCGTCCTTCGGTTTGTTAAGTATAAAAGCAAGTAAACCCGCTTCCCAAATAAATGATTATGAGATGATCGTATCATTTAAAAGCCGGACACGAACCAAGACGGAGGAAAATGACCAGGGAAAAATTCTAGAGGATTAAAAAGAAACCCTGCAAGTATTTTTGCAGGGTTTTGTAGCCCGTACGAGATTATTTCATGATCTCTTTCGCTGTGATTTACCCAAGACCCTTGCATCCGCTTCGCGGCTGCTGGTCTTTTTTATTTGTCCGCTTTCGCGAGCAAGCTCGCAAGCTGCCAAACAAAAAAGCCCCCAGCTTTGCTGGAGGCTTTTGTAGCCCGTACGAGATTCGAACTCGTATCACCACCGTGAAAGGGTGGTGTCCTAACCCTTAGACGAACGGGCCGTCTTCGCTAAAACCACCCGGCGGGGCCGTTTGGTATTCATGCTTTTTAAGGGACGGCAAAGATAGCTTTGCGACGCTTTTTAGCCAAATGTTTTTAAGCATGCTTTTTCCAGCGCCAGCCCTTATTCCTGTCGCGCCAGGCTGCTGATAGTTTCCACGAACCACAAAAAAACCATCCGCCGTAGCGAATGGTTTCCCCGTCTTACGGGGACAGATTTATTTGAGACAGTCCGGCTACTGGAAAGCGGCCAGAGGTGCCCATGTCATATCTGTTGATATCATGAATACCTCCTTTTTTTTAGTGAGGAATAAAATTACAAAAATCCAGTACTGCCCGATCAAAAAAGGCGATATTTTTAACCAAACCCTGTCATCAGTACCCTCACTAGCCAGTTAATGGGTGCCGTTCTCACCATGATACCGCAGCTTTTCTGCTACCCCTGGTTTCATCAAATCTGATACAGCTAAACACAGCCGGTTTTATTACCTTCGCACCTCGTAATCAAAAAATCATTTTCAACTATGAGCACAGTTAAAGTTGCCATCAACGGGTTTGGTCGTATCGGCCGCCTTGTTTACCGGCAGATCTACAAAATGGAAGGCATTGATGTGGTAGCTATCAATGACCTGACGAGTCCAAAAGTATTGGCTCACCTTTTAAAATACGATAGCGCACAGGGTCGCTTTGATGCAGAAGTGCGGGCGACAGACGATTCGATCATCGTCAATGGCGACAGTGTAAAAATATATGCGCAAAAAGATCCATCACAGATTCCCTGGGGCAGCCATGATGTGGATGTAGTGATCGAAAGCACCGGTTTTTTCGCGGATAAGGAAAAAGCCAGTGCACATATTACGGCGGGCGCTAAAAGAGTGGTGATCTCAGCACCAGCTACCGGTGATCTCAAGACGGTTGTTTTTAATGTTAACCATAGTATCCTTGACGGGAGTGAAACCATCATTTCCTGTGCTTCCTGTACAACGAATTGCCTGGCGCCGATGGCCAAAGTGCTGAATGATAAATATGGTATCATTACAGGTATCATGACCACGATCCATGCATATACCAACGACCAGAACACCCTTGATGCCCCGCATCCGAAAGGCGATCTCCGCAGGGCAAGGGCCGCGGCTGCGAATATTGTTCCCAATACCACCGGTGCTGCCAAAGCGATCGGGCTCGTGCTACCTGAACTCAAAGGAAAGCTCGACGGAGGTGCACAACGTGTGCCCGTGATTACGGGTTCACTCACCGAACTAACTTCTATTTTAGGTAAACCAGTAACGGCTGAACAGATTAATGCGGATATGAAAGCAGCATCGAACGAAAGTTTCGGTTACACCGAAGACGAGATTGTCAGCAGTGATATTATCGGTATCCATTTCGGGTCGCTCTTTGATGCTACGCAGACAAAGGTCATGACAGTCGGAGACAAGCAACTGGTCAAAACGGTAAGCTGGTACGATAACGAAATGAGTTATGTGAGCCAGCTCGTTCGCACCGTACATCATTTTGCCCAATTGATCAGCAAATAATTTTTGTTCTATTTTTCACCGCAGCAAAGGGATCATTCATTTGTTGCGGTTTTTTATAAAATTGCTTATGAAGATTAAGAATATTGAAGGGCTTTCCGCGGAAGACCTGCAACAGGAAGTCAGGGAAGGAGGGAAATTTATTTATTACCCGTTCACTGTTTCCCTGATTTTCGTAACTTTTAAACGTGTGTCTGGCGTTTACCTGGTAAAGGGTAAGCAGAACGTGGTTACAAAGGGGTGGCCTTTTACACTGGTTTCTTTCTTATTTGGCTGGTGGGGTTTTCCTTATGGCCCAAAATATACGATCCAGAGTATCCATGCGAATTTTAAAGGGGGCAAAGATGTTACAGATGAAGTAATGGCGACAGTAGCAGGACATGTTCTTTTCCAGGAAACACAAAAACAAAAAGTCTTCAGCAATAGTCATTCACTTTAAAAAAACTGCTATGTCAACATTTGCAGCCCACGATTTCAAGGGGCAAAAGGCATTGATCCGGGTAGATTTTAATGTTCCGCTGGATGATAAATTAGCAATCACTGATGATACACGTATGCGGGCAGCGATCCCGACGATCAGGAAAGTGCTGGCCGACGGAGGCATGGTGATCCTCATGAGTCATCTCGGAAGACCCAAGGATGGCCCTGCAGAAAAATATTCTCTCCAACACCTCGTACCGCATTTAACTCAATTACTAAACGAGCAACCAGTAACCAATCCTGAGCGACAGTCGAAGGACCAGAACCCAGCATCCAGCACCCAGCATCCAGTACCTGTTCTTTTTGCCAATGATTGTATCGGTGAACAGGCCCAGCTGGCTGCCGGGAAGATGAATCCGGGTGAAGTGCTCCTGCTGGAAAATCTTCGTTTTTATAAAGAGGAAGAAAAAGGGGATGAGCAATTTGCCGAAAAATTATCCCGGTTGGGTGATATATGGGTGAATGATGCTTTCGGAACCGCGCACCGCTCACATGCTTCCACGGCTGTTATTGCAAAATTTTTCCCAAAGGGAAAAAGGATGTTTGGTCTTTTGATGGAAAGTGAAGTAGCCAGTGCAGAGAAAGTGCTGCACAAAGCGGATAAACCTTTTGTAGCTATTATCGGGGGAGCTAAAGTGAGCGACAAGATCCTGATTATTGAGAACCTTCTGGAAAGAGCCACCGATATTATTATTGGGGGAGGTATGGCTTATACGTTCATGAAAGCAGAAGGAGGAAGGACCGGGAATTCTCTCTGCGAAGAAGACAGGCTGCAAACTGCCCTGGATATCATAAATAAAGCTGAAGCCAAAGGCGTTTGCATACACCTGCCTTCAGATTCGGTGATCGCCGATAAATTTGCTGCTGATGCACAAACTTCCATCGCCCCCAGCAATAATATTCCCGATGGCTGGATGGGACTGGATATCGGTGCCAACGCCTGTGAACAGTTCTCCAACGTTATCAGTCGTTCAAAGACAATTTTATGGAATGGCCCGATGGGAGTTTTCGAGATGCCCAAGTTCAGGCACGGTACAAAAACCATAGCAGTCGCCATCGCTGATGCTACGGAGGACGGTGCTTTTTCCTTAGTAGGAGGAGGCGATTCTGTAGCTGCAGTCAACCAGTTTGGTTTTGCAGATAAAGTGAGTTATGTATCCACCGGCGGCGGAGCTATGCTTGAGTATTTCGAGGGGAAAACGCTTCCGGGAATAGCTGCGGTCAACCAATAGATGATAGATAATAACTGATAGATGATAGTTCTTTAAAGCAGTAGCTATCCTTTTGTACTATTTCTTTCCGAAACCACTATCATCTATCAGTTATCATCTATTATCTGATTACCATCTTCCCTATTTCTTACTGATCACAATTATTTTATCATTACTTCCGTTGCTCGTGCAGGTATAAACCTTCCCGGCGGGAGAGATACAAACATCTCTCATCCTGCCATAATCATTGACAAAATATTCGTTCGTCTCCGTGATTGCGTTGAAAGATGTATTCAATTTGAGCTGGAATAGCCGTGCATCTTTCAATGCAACGAGCAGGAGTGAATTTTTCCACTGCGGAATGAGGTCACTGTTATAATAATCCATGCCGGAAATAGCAGCCGTAGGAGTCCAGGCTTTCAGCGGCTCTTTCACATTATTCGCCGTACAGAAATCCCATTCGGTGGCACTCTCACAAAAGCCGGTGACATCGGGCCAGCCATAGTTCCTTCCTTTTTGAATGATATTCACTTCATCATCTGTACCTGGACCGTGTTCGCTGCTATATAAGATATTATTGGCATAGACCAGTCCCTGTGGGTTGCGGTGGCCAAAGCTCCAGTAAGGTTTTCCGGGAACAGGGTTATCGGAAGGAATACTGCCATCCAGGTTCAGGCGCAGGATCTTTCCGTTGACGGCGGAAATATTCTGAGGCAGTGCCTGGTTGGAGGCATCACCGGTACTGATAAACAATTTCAAATCGGGTGTGATTACAAGGCGTGACCCGTTATGGATAGGAGATGCCGCAATATTATCAAGGATGATAACCGGGTTGATAAGAGCGGTTCCATTATAAGTAAAGCGAACGACTTTTTCCTTATACCCACCTGCATCATAGTTGTAGGTTACAAAGACCTGTGGTGTGGCCGGGAAATCCGGATGCAGCACCATCCCCAGCAGCCCGCCTTCACCATTGGCCACCACTTGGGTGATCGTATATACCGGTGTCACAATACCTGTTGCAGGATTGATACGGCTGATCTTTCCGCCTCTTTCCGTCATCCAGATAAAATTATCAGGACCCCAGAGGATCTCCCAGGGATAACTCAACCCCTGTACCAAGACTGAATCTTCCAGGACAGCGGAGCCAGGGCCGGCGGGGTTTGTTGAGTCCTTATTGGATCTTTTGCACTGTGAACAGGCGATAAGCGTGGTCAGCAGCAACCAGTATGTTTTTTTCAAGAGGCGCATAAACGAAAAGTTTAGCGGGAATAAATGGGTTAAGCGGGCGGCCAAAATCATGCCGCAGAGGTAGACAATCCGCCGTTCACCGGCAATACAACTTGACCAACCGAAAAATTGGCTTGCTGAAATACCAAATACATTAATTTTATCCCTTCAAATAAAAACTACTAAACATGAAAGGAACCCGCAATCTTAGTTTATACATTATCCTTGGCCTGGTACTGATACTGGGTGTATGGGGATGCAGTGGTTATAACAGTCTTGTAAAAGGAGACCAGGGAGTAAAAAAGTCCTGGGGCAATGTAGAAACAAACTACCAGCGCCGTACTGACCTGTACAGCAGTGTAATCAAAACAATCGAAGCATCAGCGAATTTTGAAAAATCGCTATTAAAGGATGTCGTGGAAGCAAGAGCGAAACTCGGGTCAACTACTGTGAATGTAAATGACCAGTCAAGCATGGATAAATACCAGCAGGCACAGGGACAAATGAAAAGCGCTTTTTCCAACCTGATGGGATATGTCGAGAACTATCCTGATATCAAGACCACCAAGTCTTTCCAGGATTTCCAGACCCAGATCGAGGGAACAGAGAATCGTATCAATG
Organism: Chitinophagaceae bacterium; assembly: GCA_039921505.1. Taxonomy (GTDB): domain Bacteria; phylum Bacteroidota; class Bacteroidia; order Chitinophagales; family Chitinophagaceae; genus JJ008. The sequence goes on along the minus strand of JBDSBR010000021.1, from coordinate 7,161 downwards.
TAGCCCGCCAGGATTACAACAAATCCGTGGAGGATTATAACCTTACCGTAAAGAGGTTCCCGAAAAACCTAATTGCAGGCATCGCCGGTTTCAAAGAGAAAGCTTATTACAAATCCGACCCGGGTTCAGAAAAAGCCCCGGATGTGAACTTTAATATCAAATAACCGGTACCGGAATGTTTTCCTTCCTCCGACGCAAGAAAAAGTTCTTCAGTGATGAAGAGCAACGCCTTATCGTTTCCGCTATTCAAAAAGCGGAACGGGCCACCAGTGGTGAAGTAAGGGTATTTGTAGAAAGCCGATGCAGTTATATGGATGCGCTCGACAGGGCCGTTGAATTGTTTGCCCAAATGGGTATGCAGGCTACGGAAGAACGCAATGGTGTGCTGGTGTACGTTGCTATAAAGGACCAGCAGTTCGCCGTGTTTGGTGATGAAGGCATTCACCGGAAAGTAGGACCAGATTACTGGAACACGGAAGTGATCAAGATGATGAGGGATTTCAACCGGGAGAATTATGCCCTGGGTATTGCAGGATGCATAGAAGATATAGGCCATGCACTGCAACAATTCTTCCCTTATACAGAGAGCGACAAAAATGAACTTTCGGACGACATTCAATTTGGCAGATAAACTTTCATGAAAATTTTTCTCACCGCCATATTCTTCCTGTTTTCATTTTGTGCCATTGCACAGATCGAAAAAGAGATCCCGGCCCGGCCAAGTCCCCCAAAACTGGTCAATGATTATACCGGGACACTCACACCGGTACAGGTACAGGCCCTGGAGGACAAACTGGTGGCCTATGACGACAGCACTTCCACACAGGTCGTCATCGTTATTATTCCCACATTGAATGGCTATGATATTTCGGAATACGGCCTGGCCCTTGGAAGGAAATGGGGAATTGGCGGAAAGGAATTCAGCAATGGCGCAATCATTCTTGTCGCAAAGGATGATCATAAATTGAGAATAGAAGTAGGTTATGGATTAGAAGGCGCTATCCCGGATATCACGGCAAAAAGCATCATTGATAATTCCTTAACGCCTTCTTTCAAAGAGGATAATTATTACCGCGGACTGGATCGTGCTACGGACGATATCATTAAAGCAGCGGCAGGCGAGTACAAGGCCCCGGCCAACTACAACAAAAAAACAAAAGGAGGAGGATGGGGTTCCATTCTCGGTCTTATCATCCTGTTTATTTTACTAGGTGCCTTTGGCGGTGGCAGGGGTAGTGGGGGAACAATGTCAGGTGCCGGCTGGATCCTTGGCAGTATGCTGGGTAATGCCGGCGGTCGCAGCAGCGGAGGATGGGGCGGCGGTAGTGGCGGCGGTGGCGGGGGTTTTGGTGGATTTGGAGGAGGAGGTTTTGGCGGAGGCGGAGCGAGCGGGAGCTGGTGAGAAAATAAGTATATAAAGTATATAGAGTAAGAAACCCTCCTTTAACAGGGAGGGTTTCTTAGTTTTAGAACTTACTTATATACTTTATATACCTGTATACTTTAAAAGCCCTTCTTATCCTCTTCCGGCAACTTCGATTTGATGTAATCCGCCAGTTCCCTCAGCGAAGCATTCCCGGCATTCTCTTTTGCATCTTTATCTTTTTTCGTCAATATTCCTTTTAAGACGACTCCATTGATAAACGGATCAGTTTGATTCCTGAAATTTTCAGGTACTTTATCCCTGAATTTTACAATCTCATCCACTCCCCATTTTACTTTTTCAGGATTGCTGATCGCAGTAAGGTAAGTACCCAGGCTGTTTAGTGCCTGGAACTTTTCCTGCCCCAGTGGCATGCTGGCAAAATCACCGATGATCTTATCGGCCATGCTTTCATCACCAGACTTTACGATCTCATTCATGATAGCGCCCTTCAGGACGCCTTTGGCTGGTTTGCTGCCCAATTGTTTTGCTACAGCTGTTCCGAGCACCGGATCAACCTTGCCCAACGCAGTTAACGCGCTACCTGCAACGGTATAAGAGGAATCGTTAGTAGCCGATTTAAACAAGGCGATATATTCAGTTTTGTTGTATTCCCCCAGTTTTTGGATGGCCCCGGCTCTTACCATGGCGTATTTGTCTGTCTTTGCAAGGTTTGCCAACACTGGTTCAAAACTATTCTTTACCGCATCTTTTTTCAGGTCAGCTTTACTGATGGCCAAATTGCGAAGTCCCTGGTATTTATCAGTCAAAGCCGTTTTCAACAGCTCGACCGCTTTGGGGTCATCTAATTTCTTCGAAGCAAAATCGATCGCTTCCCTCCTGTCCATATAGTTACCGGCATATTTATACTGGTGAATATAATTGTCAAGGGTCTTATTATCTTTCTTGGTCCACAGCATTACTTTATCAGCATCCACGTTAACCAGGTCAGGTCTTTTTGAATAACTGAATGTGAACGTATCCACTGCATTATTGGCCCATACATTATAGCGAATCTTACTGGCCCCGTTATACATATCAATAGCAAGAGGTAATTTGAACAGCTTCCCTGATTTCTGCGTTTGTTTAACGATCACATTTACCCTGCCTGCCTTATCATCATAATTATAGTCGATGTCCACACTGGGGTGCCCGCTTCCGAAATACCATTGGTTGAAATACCAGTTCAGGTCCCGGCCGGTCACTTCTTCAAACGCAAGACGTAGCTGCTGGGCTTCTGCCGATTTGAATTTATTGGTGGTTAAGTAATTATTGAGCGATTTGAAGAAAGCGCTGTCTCCAACAAGATTCCTCAGCATATGGAGGATACGGCCTCCTTTATTATAACTCACGGCGTCAAATACATCTTCCTTGTCGGCATAATAAAAGCGAACCAGGTCCTTTTTGTCGCTGCTGCTTCCTAAATAGCCTTGCATATCATCCAGGTTCTGTTCATCACCTGCATCTTTACCGTATTTGTGTTCAAACCATAATACTTCGCTGTAATTGGCAAAAGATTCATTTACGGTGATATTGCTCCAGCTTTCGGCGGTTACATAGTCGCCAAACCACTGGTGAAATAATTCGTGGGCGATCGTGCTTTCCCAGTGATTGCCATCTACCAGTTCGCGGGCATCCTGCTGGGCGCCTTCCTGGTGAAGTGTAGCGGTGGTATTTTCCATAGCGCCAGCAACAAAATCCCGTCCCGTGATCTGGGAATATTTTATCCAGGGATAGTCCACGCCGGTGGCGCGGGAAAAGAATGCGATCATCTCCGGTGTATTGCCGAATATTTTCTTTGCAACTGCTGCATATTCCGGCTCCACGTAATAATTTACTTCCTTATCCTTGTACTTGTCTTTGATGATGGCATAATTACCTACACCCAAAAAGAACAGGTAGGGCGCATGCGGCAGGTCCATCTTCCAGTAATCAGTACGGGTGCCGTTGGCATTTTTCTTTTGCGACATTAATTTGCCATTACTCAGGGTTACATACTTATTATCTACAGTTACGGTGAGTTCTTCCGTGCTTTTTTGATTCGTTTTATCGATCGTGGGAAACCAGGCTGAATTGGATTCAGTTTCTCCCTGTGTCCATATTTGGGTAGGCTTGTCTTTATCTTCCCCTTTAGGATTGATAAAATACATCCCTTTTATTCCCAGCATAGCGCCCTGGCTGTATTTTTCATCAAATTCATCCGGTTTGGCCGTATACTCTATATATATAGTGTAAGCTTCGGATGATTTGTAGCTCCTGTCGAGTTTTAAAGTAAGGTTCCAGTCATTGTATTCGTATTTCAGGGGAATTTGCTGGGTTCCTTTCACCATCACTACTTTTTTGATCTCCATGCCCTTGGCATCAAGTTTCAGCGAGTCGGTAGCATAAAAATGCGGTCGTAATGTTATCCATGCCTTACCATAGAGATAGGATTTGCTGAAATCAGGTATTACATCCAGTTTGGTATGAACAAGATCATTAATGCGGGTGGCCGTTTCCCGGTACTCTTTTTTCCAGGATGTATCATTCCCTGGCTGGGCCAACAGAACATATCCCGATCCTAAAAAGAAAAGGACAAACAAAATTTTCTTCATATAAATGATTTAAGTGCGGCAAATGTAGAGCAGTGTCTCAAATCCTGACGAATTAATAAAGCAGAAGGTTACCTTATTTAACAAGTTATTGCATTGGCGATGAACAAAATCGAAGTATTTGAGTAAATTTGCGGTACCACCCAATACCTCGGAAATGAAAAAACTTCAGCTGTCCTTTTTACTGTCCCTGGCTGTACTGACGGCCTCTTCCCAAAAAGTATATTTTGTATATGTTCAGTCGGAATCTGACCAGCCCTTTTTTGTAAAAATGAAGGAAAAGGTCTATAGCTCCTCGGGGTCAGGCTATATCATTCTTTCCAAATTACTCGACAGCACTTATAATTTCAGTATCGGTTTTCCCCAGGGCAAATGGCCGGAACAAAATTTTTCTGTGGCTATTAATAAAAAGGATCACGGGTACCTGCTGAAGAATTTCGGGGAGAAAGGCTGGGGGCTGTTTGATCTCCAAACCCTGGGGGTGCAGATGGCGGTTTCCGGTCATGCGGGTGCAGATGAAAAACAAAAAACAGAAAATAAAGATGTTTCTCCTTTTACGGATATTCTTTCCAAAGCGGCCGATGATCCTTCGTTGAAAGAGAAGCCGGTGTTACCCAAAGTGGAAGAGAAAAAAACCGAAGTAGCCATCCAGGAAATCCCTAAGAAAGAAGAACCGAAAACGGAAAGCAAACCGGTGGTTACAAAACCGGTGGTAGTGACAGAAACAGCGGTCGTTAAAAAAGAAGAGCCCAAACCTGAAACAAAAGAACCTGTAGCGATCCAGCCAGCTGTCGTTACAGAAACAGCCGTTGTAAAAAAGGAACCGGAAACAAAAACAGAACCTAAAGAAACCGTTGCAATCAGTAAACCTGTGGAAGTTGTTGAACAGCCCGTAGTAAAAAAAGAAGCACCTAAAGTGACGGAAGAAACCGTGCTGACAAAGGAAGAACCGGTAAAGGCAGTGATCAATGAGACAAAGGAAACGGAACTTCCTTATAGATCTTCACAGATCCGTAAAATGTCGGCGAGCCCGATCGCAGATGGGCTGGGCCTGGTTTTCATCGATACTTATCCGAATGGTATGCAGGATACCGTTAGCCTTGTTATCCCCAACCCGATGCCAGCCGTTACTGCAGTAAATGAGGAGCCCAAACCAGTGATAGAAGAAAAGAAATTTATTGAAAACATATCAGTCGATAGTTCCAGCCATACAGTTCCAGCTGTGGTGAACACCTATAAAATTTTATCGTCTCCTCCCATTGGTAGTTCAGGGATCAATAGCAATTGTAAGGAAATAGCGGCAGAAAGTGATTTCTTCAAACTGCGTAAAACTATGGCTTCAGGTAAAAACGATGAAGAGATGTTGGGCAGTGCAAAAAAATATTTCAAAACAAAATGCTTTTCCACGACACAGGTAAAGAATCTCAGCACCTTGTTCCTGAACGACGAAGCGAAGTATCGTTTCTTCGACCTGGCAAATGGCCGGTTAACCGACATGTATAATTTTCCTGCACTCGCGGGAGAATTGCGGGATGAATATTATATCAACCGTTTTCGCGCTATGATCCGCAACTGATTTATCATGCCCCGTTATTTCCTCGAGTTATCTTACAAAGGCACTGCATACAGTGGCTTCCAGGCGCAGCATAACGCCAACACCATACAGGCGGAGACAGAAAAAGCTTTTGAGATATTACGAAAAGAAAAGATCACGCTTACCGGTTCTTCAAGAACAGATGCAGGTGTACATGCGCTGCAGAATTTTTTTCATTTTGATACGATCATCCCGGTGGAGGAGTGGAAAGGAATTCAAACAGAAGCTCATTTCATCTATAAGATGAATGCGATCCTGCCGGGAGATATCGTCGTAAAAGGATTGAAAGAGGTGGACGCTGATGCACATTGCCGCTTTGATGCTATAAGCCGTGAATATGCTTATTATATCTATCGCCATAAGGATCCTTTCCTGAAGGACCGGGCTTTTTATTTTCCTTACAAGCTGGAGCTCGGGGTATTAGAGGAAGCCGCGTCTGTGATAAAAGAGTACAGCGATTTTACCTCTTTTTCCAAGCGCAATACCCAGGTAAAAACTTTTATCTGCGAAGTAATGGAAAGCCAGTGGGTGATCGAAGGTAATTGCCTCGTTTACAAGGTAAAAGCCAACCGTTTCCTGAGGGGAATGGTTAGGGCGCTGACGGCTACTATGCTAAAAATCGGTCGGGGAAAGCTGGGTGTAGAAGAATTCAGGCAAATCATTATGGCCAGGGATTGCACGCTGGCAAGTTTTGCAGTGCCTGCACAGGGGCTTGTACTTAAAAAGGTGAATTACCCGTCCTGATGGGTTGTTCAAACCCTTTATTGGCGAGGCATTCAGCCGTTTAGATCGCGCCGGAACTTCTTTACTCCTGGGGCATCCTTTTATTTGGCAGGCATTTCATCCAAAATAACCTCGGAAAAATGGGCTGGCTGTATCCCTTTACCCTGCTGCATTTCGTTGAGTATTAACAAATTTATCCGGATAATTATTGGCTGGCAATTGTTACGCCCTTATCTTCGCCGCCCGTTCAAATAAAACGGGAAGTTCTCTGAAAGTTTGTGGATACGCTGTGAGGCAAATGTGAACAAAACAAGTACTAAAAGTTTGCTGGTAAGTTACAAAGTCTTACCTTTGCCGTCCGCCTCAAAAAAACGAGGCCAGTTCTTCACAAAACAGGTTGATTTTCACTCCGAAAGATTCGAATTTTATTGAAAAATAAATGCCGGAAAATTTGGTAGAAATAAAACGGCCCTTACCTTTGCACTCCCGTTCAAAAAACGGGGTAAAAGGCAAACTTCGAATAGCGATGGATGCAGATCCTGAGTGAAGCGGAGAAAGGCTAAAAGATCTTTGAAAGTTGGGAAACAATAGCATTTTACTCCGGTGCCACCGGGGTAAAAACAATAAGGTAAGTCAAGCGAATAACATTCGATTTGACACGTTAATTTTTGAGGTGGTTAGTCTCAGACTAACCATAACAATTTTATACTGTCAGTATCAAACATCATTTACAATGGAGAGTTTGATCCTGGCTCAGGATGAACGCTAGCGGCAGGCTTAATACATGCAAGTCGAGGGGCAGCATGACTGTAGCAATACAGTTGATGGCG
>JBDSBR010000020.1:0-27287 GCA_039921505.1 Chitinophagaceae bacterium | reverse complement strand
CCTGAAGAAAAATCAATATAGCGTTTACCATCGTAGTCGTACAAATACACCCCTTCTGCACGTTGTACGGCGATGGGAGCGATACCCTTTTGTTTACTCCATGAAAATAAAGTGTAGTCGAGGTTATCTTGAATTACGGCCTCCCCAGGCCCCTCCGAAGGAGGGGTTTCAGCGTCTGCGGGTTTGGAAATTGTTTTTGTGTTCATAATATTCTTTTAGTATCTGTAATTAATATGGGACGTCTTTTTCGAGGCCGCCATGAAAAGAAAATAGTATAGAAAGTGATCTACTCATTTTTTGATCTTAATGTATTTGCTCATCATGGCCCTGAACCCTGAAGAGTGCGACGCAACAGACGATGCCATGAAAAACTGAAGCTGGCCAATAAAATTCATAACTCATAATTCTAAACTCTTAGTTCTCTAATTCTTCAGGTACATTTTAGTTTTAGGAGCCACCTGCATTCTTTTAACTTCCCTGGTCTGGAGGGATTCATTTACCTGTACGATGGTGATCTTAACGGTTACGCTGGCAGTCTTTGTCGTATGGTCGTTTGAAAAGCAGAAGTACAGGCTTCCTTTGCGGGAATCCATTCTTCCGTAATCAGTAACGGCTTTTCCTTTTTTAATATAACGGAACTGTGCCCCTGAAGAGAACAGTTCTGCATTTTCACCTTCCAGGATCCAATAGTTGATTTGATCCCCGGGATGTTGTTTATTAATGGAGACTGGTTTGTTCAGTGCAAGGGCTGCTAAAACATTATAGGCGGGGAATTTTGCAACAGTCATTTTCTCTGAAGCAATGATTTGTTTGTTGGCTTCTTCATATGCCTGCTGGCCGTCCGCAGTTGTATACAGGTAAAAACTCCACCCAATGACATTATCCGGTAAAACAAAATTGAAGGAGGCTTTATTGCCGGCAGGACTGGATAAGGGGTTTAATTTGATGACCCGGTCCTGGTAACTCGTGATCATTGTATCTGTTTTTGCCATGTATTCTTCTTTATCCGTGGTATAGGTGGTGTCATTAAATACACCTGTAAAGACGGTTGTATTAAATTGCTGGGTGGCCGGCCCAGCCGGGATCCGTTGTATCTTATATTTACAAAGTTTGGGAGTGATACCTGCTGAATTGGTAAACCTGAATTTATAAATGCCTGTCCGGGGAACGCCCAGTGTTTTGTTGATACGGCTTGTCTTGTAATCGATGAACCGGGAAGTGCCCGGCATCTCAACTATCTCTACCTCCTTTAGATCCTTTCCATTCGCTTCTTCAAAATTAAAAATGAGTTTATCGCCTTCAGCGAAACCAAAATAAAGAATTTCCTCCCCGAGGATATTTACTTTCACAGTGCTTTCGGCAACATCCACAGGAGTTTGCCCCGCGATCGCGGTTGCAGAGAGCAGGCCGGTAATAAATAATATTTTCCTAATCATCATAGAAGGTTTTCAGATAGTGAACGCAGATTATCATGATTTAGTAAGATGGATTATGATTAATCTGCGTATATCATAAAAATCATAATCATCAGCGTTCAACTCTTTCTTTTAATGTCTAGCCTAAGTTTCCTTTAGGGACAAGGGCTAACTCATCCAGTTTACTCCCGCTTCCGCATTCCATTTAGTTGTGCTCTTCTTAAGCTTTGTCCAGAACTCAATAGAACTCTTACCGGTTATATCACCTACGCCAAACTTGCTTTCATTCCAGCCGCCAAAAGAGAAGGGCTCTCTTGGTACGGGCACACCGACATTCACACCGATCATACCTGCGCTGGCGCGGTCGATGATATAACGCGCCATACCACCGTTCTGGGTGAAGACGGAAGCCGCATTGCCATAGGGACTGGCGTTTTCGATAGCTAATGCTTCATCCACGGTATTGGTACGCATAATGGAGATAACAGGTCCGAAGATCTCTTCTGTCGCCACACTCATCCCGGGTTTTACATAATCTATTACCGTAGGCCCGACATAGGTACCTTTCTCTTTCCCTTTCACTTTGGCATTACGTCCATCCACTAAAATTTTTGCACCGTCTCTTTCCGCTTCACCGATATATCTTTCAATACGCTCTTTACTTTCCTGGCTGATCACCGCGCCAAGGTTTTCCCCCGGAACGATCTTCCTGGCTTCTTCACAGATCTTGTCGACGATACTGTCCACGTTACCCACACCGATCATCGCAGAAGCAGCCATACAACGCTGGCCTGCACAACCACTCATCGACGCGGCGACATTTTGCGCCGTCATTCCCGGGATAGCATCGGGAAGGACCATCAGGTGATTCTTCGCACCGCCCAATGCCAATGCTCTTTTATAGGTTTTTGTTGCTCTTTGATAAACAATCTTGGCGACTTTGGTGGAACCAACAAAAGAAACAGCTTCAATACCGGGATGGTCACAGATCGCTTCGACTATTTCCACATCCCCATGCACGATATTGAATACGCCATCGGGTAATCCTGCTTCTTTTAATAATTCGGCGAGTTTACCACAGCAAAGCGGAACTTTTTCCGAAGGTTTCATGATCATGCAATTTCCCAGGGCGATCGCGTTCGGTATCGTCCAGTTAGGAACCATGGCGGGAAAATTAAAAGGAACGATAGAGGCCACCACCCCAAGCGGGACATGTTCCGTTCTGCATTCAACCCCCTTACTTACTTCCAGTATTTCCCCTGTCACCAGTTGGGGAAGAGAAGTGGCAAATTCAGTCAGTTCAATACATTTCTCTATTTCGGCAACAGATTCACTATACGTTTTTCCATTCTCTTCGCTGCAAAGCTCCGCCATTTCTTTCAGGTGTTTTTCCAGTAAGGTTTTATAGCGAAAGAATACCTGTACTCTATCCTTGATCGTTGTCCGGCTCCAGGAAGGGAAGGCGGCTTTGGCAGCTTTAACAGCTTCATCAAGGTCTTTAGTTGCTGACATGGGCACTTTTGAGAGCAGGTTGCCATCCAGCGGGGATATTACATCCATACTGCGGGCGGAGGAAGCATTTACAAATTTCCCGTTGATATAATTCTGGACAGGGGAGTATTTCATATTTCAAGTTTGTTTATTAGGCAATATTGGGCTAAAGCCCATTTGAGAATCTCTTGAATAGCCCGGGGTTTAAACCCCGGGCTATTGATGCATTTATTGAATGGGCTTTAGCCCAAAAACAAATCATCGGATGCCAACTATAAATATACTTATTTTAACGAGTTTTACAAGCTAAAGGACTCTTGTTCAATGACCCCGGAAAGAACACAACGCCTTACATCTGTTTTAGATAAAAGACAGGGAGATATCACGGTTGTTTTGGAGAATGTATTTGATCCCCATAATATTTCCGCGGTGATGAGAACTGCTGATGCGGTAGGTCTGCAGGACATTTATATCCTGAACACAAAGATCCCGCCGCATAAGAAATGGGGCGCCAGAAGCTCTTCCAGCGCTGCCAAATGGCTGACTATTCACCAGTACGATAATGCAGTCGCCTGTTTCTCATCCCTCCGAAAGCGTTATTCAACCATTTTAACTACCCATCTCAGCAGTGATGCGGTAACTTTACATGACATCAATCTTACAAAAAGTATTGCCCTTGTATTCGGAAATGAACACAGCGGTGTCAGCGAAGAGATCAGGGCTTTGGCAGACGGGAATTTTATCATCCCGCAGGTAGGCATTATTCAATCGCTCAATATCAGCGTGGCCTGTGCGGTAACTCTCTATGAAGCCTTTCGCCAGAAAAGCAAAGCCGGGCAGTACAACCAGCGAAGCCTGGAGAACGTCAGGTATAACGAATTGCTGAAGGAGTGGGGGTTCAAAGAAAATGAGAAATAAGAAATAAAAAATAAGTAATGAGGAAGTGGGTTTGTTTATTGGTCATTGCTTTTATTGCCGGGCAGGTCCAGTCGCAGGAGATCAGGAAGATTAAAGCGACCGATCTGGAAAAAATTATTGCAGAAAGCAAAACCCCGCTGATCATCAATATGTGGGCGACCTGGTGTAAACCCTGCCTGGCGGAACTTCCTCATTTCCTGGAAGAGGTTAAAAAAAATAATGCTGCCGCCGGCATGGGAGATAGTGTCAACCTGCTGCTGGTAAGCCTCGATTTTAAAGAAGCTTTTCCCTCGGAGATCGCAACGGTTGCTAAAAAAAGAAAGTTAGATGCGCCGATCGCCTGGCTGGATGAGACCAATGCAGATTATTTTTGTCCAAAGCTGGATGCAAAATGGTCGGGAGCAATTCCGGCAACCCTTTTTATCAATAATAAATCGGGCTACCGGAATTTCGTTGAAGGTGAGATCTCCCATGAACAACTGAAGGAAATCATGGCTATACTCTTAAAACGTTAAGCGGTCTCTTCAGTGTCCCTGTCTAGCGCCGAGGCAGACAAATCTTCCCCGGCTTTCGCCAGGATATACAGGAAATAAATCGCCGCCCCAAGACTGACAAGGGCCAGCACAATTCCCATAAAGCTGTTATTGTAAATGGCTTTGGCGAGGCAGAATCCTACCAGTGCCATAAAAACGAGAATAATGACTCGGTTGAGGGTTTGTCGGGAAAGCATAAGCCGGGTTTTGTGTCCCGCGGGAACAGGACAGGTGAGAGGATCAGGTTGTCAAGGCTGAGATGCTTCCATAAAAACATTCCATAAAATTTCTGTAAAAAAAATCCCTTCGTTGTGGCGAAGGGATGAAATATCATGACGGTAATACTTTATTGCCTTTTGATAGAGCACCCGACAGACCGGGACTCCTTTACGGAGATTTCTTTCCCTGCCTTCATTTCATCAATAGCCGAAATAAGATGTTTACGGCTAACGGAAGAGGGGTCAGAAGGATTATCATCAATAGCCCCATGGTACACCAGTTTTCCATTCTGATCGAACAGGAAACATTCCGGTGTACGATTGGCACCGAAGGCATCAGCAAGCGATGATTTGTTATCCACGAGGTAGTACCAGTTATAATCCTGTTCTTTCGCATAGTTTTTCATCGCATCGTATGAATCTTCATCTCCCCTGAGCGCTTCATTCGAATTCAATATGGCCACACCGATGCCATTACCCTGGGCATATTTGCAGGCTTCGTAAGCCCTTCCCTGGTTCTTGATCACGTAAGGGCAGGTATTGCAACTGAACATTACGAGTAATCCTTTTGTTGTTTTTGCTTCCTCCAGCGAGACTTCCTTACCGGAGATATCTTTCATTTTGATCCCTGGATTTGGTATGGGTGAACCAAGTGGAAGCGGTTCAGTGGCCGGGCGTAGAGTCATCACCGCAAGAACGGCAACCGGCAAAACTGAAAAGAGTATTTTTTTCATGCTGAACAATTTTTCGTAGACCAAATTTCGGGTTTTATACCGGTTTAGCGATGCCGTCCGCGGGGTTATCTTTCCGCTCGTCTGCTATTTTTTTTAATGAAGTAATACTCACATTTAATTCAAAACCAATCAGTAAAACGAGCGAATTTATGAATATAAGGATCAGCAGGATCAGTACAGTTCCTATTGAACCATATATCTCGTTATAATTTCCAAAACGGCCTACCCACCAGGAAAAAAGGATGGTGAGCAGCAGCATCAGGAAAGTGGCCAGGATCGAACCCGGGTTGATCAGCTTCCATTTCTTATGCACGGCCGGCGCATGACGGTAGATATAGGAGATACAGGCAAAAAAAAGAAATACGATTACCACCCAGCGGGCATTAATAATGACTGTCCTGACCCCTGGATTCCGGACTCCCATCCAGTCGAGCACGGAGCCCTGCGCTATCAGTAAAAGGATCGAAGCAAATACGATTATGAAGAGGACCAGGGTGATCTTTAAAGCAGTACCTCTTTTTTGCAGGTCTGTTCGTTTCCTGAACCCGATATAGTTTTTGTCAAATGACCGCATAATACCCATAATGGCATTGGAAGAAAAAAACATAGACAGCATAAATCCTAATGATAAAAGCCCGTTGCGTGGTTTATTAATAAAATCCTTAAGGAATTTGATCAGCACGGCATTATCTTTTTCACCGGGGATAACATCCCTGATAATGCTATACAATTGTTCTTCGATCTTGCCGGATATCGGGAGGAAGGGGATCAGTGTAAATAGAAAAATGAGGGCGGGGGGTATTGCCATGAAGAAGTTATAGGCAATAGAGGAGGCTCTTTCCGTCATTCCCACTGTTTTGACCTGGCTGATAAAGAACTTCACCACATCATATATAGGGATTCCCCGGAAACCAGGGAGAGAAGTGGTCTTGGTTTTGTCAATTAAAATTCTTACCGGTGGCACCGCAATGATCCTGTTTCCTATTTTGGTAAGAAGGGGCATTTATTTATTGGCGTTGGCCTTTTTAGCTGAGTCCATCCGCCGGGTCAGTTCCTGCTGGTATAGTCTCGCGTATTTCATATGTTCATCGTAATCCGAAGTGAATATGCTTGTCCCGTCAAATTTATCGCTGGCTACAAAATACAGGTAATCTGTTTCAGGCGCGTCGAGAACTGCCTCCAGCGATTCAATCGAAGGAGTACAGATTGGTCCGGGCGGAATACCGGCATACATATAAGTATTATAGGGGGAATCAAAAGCCAGGTGTACACCCTGTACTCTTTTCAGGGCAAAATTCTTCAGGGCAAATTTCACGGTAGGGTCCGCCTGTAATTTCATACCGGCCCTTACCCGGTTCAGGTAAGTGCTTGCAATTTTATATTTATCTGCTTTTTTATTGGTTTCTTCTTCTACGATGGAAGCCAGCGTAGAAACCTGCACAGGAGTGAGATGCAGGCTGTCCGCTTTTATTTTTCGCCCGGGTGTCCAGAATGTTTCGAAAGCAGTATAAACATTCTGAAAGACTTTACCGGGTGAACTGTTCCAGTTCAGTTTGTAAGTATAAGGCATCAGGGCGGCCGTAACCGTATTGGTATCCAGCCCGTATTTTTTTAGCGTATCGCTATTACTGAGAAAGCTGATCATCTGGAGGGAATCAAACTCGAAAAGTTCACTTGTCTTACGTGCAAAATCCTGCCGGGTCCTGAGTTTGGTGATCACGAGGCTAACCTGCGCCTGGTTCCCACTCCGCAACATCCTCACCAGTTTGAAAAGGCTCATCCCTTTGGTTACTTTATATCTTCCCGGTTTAATGTTTTTATAACTGAGTAGTTTGGAAGCCATGTCGAACCAGGTCCCGTTGCTGATATATTTTTTCCCGGTGAGTTCATTTTTCACATCAGCATAGGTAGAACCCGTCTTAATATAAAAGAATTCCCCGCCGGAAGTAGAGACAGCGGGTGCCAATAATTGCCAGCCCACAAACCCGCCAATGACAAGAAGGACCAGGAAGACCCCTCCAATGATTTTTTTCTTCATAGTGAGTACTGAAATTAAATAAAAAAACCCGGTCCAGCGGCAGGCGGAACCGGGGAGTAATTTATACGAATGATTTTATTTCTGGTTGGTCCCGGGCGTAGTTCCTGGGTTCGTAGCTGGTGTCGTGTTAGGCAATGTCAACGTTCCGGGCGCCTGTGAATTTGCCGGAACAGGAGCTTCTGTTGCTTTGCTGGAGCCGGCGCCGCTCTTTCCTCCTGAAATAAATAATACGGAAAGAAGGCATAAGGCGCCGATAACACCCGCGAAAATCCAGGTACCTTTTTCCAGCACGTCTGTTGTTTGCTTAACACCCATGAACTGGTTGCTGAACCCGGCAATATTTCCTGCCAGGCCACCACCTTTGGGATTCTGAACCAATACGATCAAACCCAGTACCACGGAGGCTAAAACGATCAATATGATGAATAAAGTTGTCATGTCAGTTTGTTTTCTTTAAGGCTTCAATTTTCGCTGCAAAATAAGGACTTTTAGAGGGATCAAGCAAACTTAATTTAGCGTAAATATCGATGGCTTTCTCTTTATTTCCCTGCTTTTCCCACACTTCTGCCATGGTTTCCGTGAGGATCTCACGTTCTTCGAGGGAATGTTCCGCCAGTTGTTCCACTTTTTGCTCGGCGCCGGTCTCAACGGTTTTTGTGATCTCTGCAACAGGAAGCCTTTTCATGGTCTTTAGCCAGTCGGTAAAACTTTTTAATTGCTGGCCAAACTTGTCTTTCGGTTTTTCTTCTTCCCTGAATTTTATTCCCTGGGAAGCAAAATAATCAACCGTATGGTAGGGTTCGAAAACAAAGTCATTAGCTGCTGTTACATGACTTTCCATTTTTAAAGCAGGGATCTGCATCGGCGGTTCTTCTGTTCGGGGTAAAGATGCAGGTGGTGGAATAGCAGGTTCAGCAATCTCTTCTTTTATGATGACTACCTGTACTTTTTCTTCCGTGATTTCCTTTTCCACCAGTTGGGCAGGAGCTGGGATAATTTCCGGGATACTATTTTTTACCGGGGTATCCTCTTTTCTTTCAGCAATCGTTACCGTTGCTTTGCCGGTATCGTTCAGCAGGTGTTCTACCCAAAGGGGGTTATGGAAAAAAAGAAAGGTCTTTTGCAGTTGCTCATCGTAGCGTTCAGGGCTCTCTGTCTGTAATTTCTTGGTCAATAATAACTGGGCTGCGCCAAAATAAGGATGGCGATCGGCAAACTGCTCCAGTTCCTGGAGGCTGCATTGCTCGAGTGTATCTTTCTGCAAAAGTGATCTCACCAGTTGATTGATCTGCGCATTCATAATTACAAAATAATATAAACTTACCAGTTCGAAAACAGCTTATTGAATATTTCATCTGTCAGTGTCCGTACCATTTCATCGCCGAGTCTCTGTTCTGCCTGCTGGAAAGAAAGATTTGCGGGGAATTCAAAACTACGGCTCACATCATAATCATTTGTTTTATCGTATTTCCGGTCATTGAGTGTTATATGAATACTGACTGTTAAACGGTTATTGGCTACCCGCTGATCCGAGATCGCGGAGGTGCTGAACGTATAATCGCTGATATATCCATTGATCTCCCAATGTGCCGAATCGCTGCTGGTGGGAGATAACCTTGTCTGGCTTATGATCTTTTGCCGCAATTTATCGGAAAGTCGCTGGCTCAGCTGGGGATTGATATACCGGGCCTTGTTCTCGAACTGGACCAGCTTCACCGTTTTTATATCCGGGGGTATGGTCCCTGTTTCGGTGAACTTGTATATATGGCAACTGCCTGCCAGCAGCATTAGCAGGCAAAGTACAGGAGATACCAGGAATAAAGCTATTTTTTGATTCCGCTTCATTATTCTTCTATATCATATTCTTTTAATTTCCTGTACAGGGTTCTTTCACTGATCCCCAGGTCTAACGCCGCATCTTTTCGTTTCCCTTTGTGTTTTTTCAGTGCTTTAATGATTAGTTCTTTTTCTTTATCAACGATATTCAGACTCTCTTCCACTTCCACATGGTCATGGATATCCCCGATCACCATCGGTGCCGGCTGTGCATTTTGAATGGCGGGTTGTACCAGTACCGGCTGCATTACTTCGCTGCCGATCCTACGGTAGCCGTCGGATTCTTTTAATTCATTGATGAAAGACTGGTTCTGTGCAACCATTGCCGGGTTTTGCAAAACATCCAGGAACATTCTTTTTAATTCTGTTACATCTTTCTTCATGTCGAAGAAAAGTTTATATAGTATTTCCCTTTCATTGGAGAACTCAGGGGTATTCCCGTTGGCATTGGCGAGCACCGGCATCCGGTTATTGGAATAAGGCTGGAGGAATTTACCCAACTCTTTTGCCGCGATCATTTTATCCTGTGAAAGAACAGATATCTGCTCTGCAATATTCTTCAATTCCCGCACATTGCCGGGCCAGGGATAGTTTATTAACAGTTGTTTCGCTTCCTCATCCAGTTGTACCGGCGATGTTTTGTATTTATTGGCAAAATCAGCAGCAAATTTCCTGAACAGCAGGTGAATGTCTTCGGGTCTGTCATGCAAGGCTGGTACACGGATCGGAACAGTGCTGAGACGATAGTAAAGATCTTCGCGGAATTTTCCCGCTTGTACCTGCTGCAACAGATCTTTGTTAGTAGCGGCGATCACCCGCACATCTGTTTTCTGTGTTTTTGAAGAACCAACGCGTATAAACTCGCCGGTTTCCAAAACACGTAATAACCTGGCCTGTGTTCCCAGGGGAAGTTCACCAATCTCATCCAGGAAAATAGTACCGCCATTCACGGTTTCAAAATATCCTTTCCGGGCATCTGCGGCTCCCGTAAAAGAACCTTTCTCGTGGCCAAATAATTCCGAGTCGATCGTTCCTTCCGGGATTGCACCGCAGTTCACGGCGATAAAAGGATTATGCTTGCGGGGTGAAAGGGAATGGATGATCTGGGAAAATACTTCTTTACCCACACCACTCTCCCCGTTTATTAATACCGTAAGATCAGTCGCCGCCACCTGTACCGCTACCTGTAATGCATAGTTGAGGGCTGGAGAATTACCGATGATGCCAAACCTGTTCTTTATTGCTATAATGTCCATGAAAGTTCTTTATTGGTCAACAATCTTTCCAAGCAATGTACCCTGTGTGCAATCCAGCGCTTTTACCATTGCATAATCGCCTTTTTGCAAGGCATAGTTCTCTTTGGGAAATACAACTACCTTGCCATGCGAACTTCTTCCCATCCAGTCAGCCTCGCTTTTTTTACTGTTCGCTTCTATCAGCACCCGGAATACAGTACCCATATCCCGCAGGTTGCTTTCGAGCGATAATTTATTCTGCAGGTCTACGACTTCCTGTAATCTTCTTTTCTTGACCGCCAGCGGCACATCATCGGTATACCTTCGCTGGGCGAGTGTACCCGGTCTTTCCGAATAAAAGAACATATAGGAATAATCGTATCGTGCATATTCCATGATACGAAGTGTATCCTCGTGATCTTTTTCTTCTTCGGTACAAAACCCGGTAATAATATCCGCACTGATCCCGCAACCAGGAATGATCTCCTTAATGCGGTCCACTTTCGCCATATACCATTCCCTGGTATACGTGCGGTTCATTAACTGCAATATTCTTGTTGACCCGCTTTGCACAGGCAAATGAATATAATTACAGATATTTTCATATTTCGCGATAGTGTATAACACGTCATCGGTAATATCTTTCGGATGAGAAGTGGAGAAACGGACACGGAGCATAGGAGATATTAACGCCACTTTTTCCAGGAGTTTTGCGAACGTGATAGCCTCCCCAAACCCCTCCGAAGGAGGGGCTTTAGACTCCGATATCAGTGACGACTTATACATGCCTGAAGACTCTGAGAATCCCCCTTCGGAGGGCAAGGGGGCGTTTCCTTCGGAGGGGCTTGGGGAGGCATGATAATAATAACTATCCACATTTTGCCCGAGCAAAGTGACTTCGCGGTAGCCTTTTTCAAACAGGTCCGTACATTCCGCGATAATACTTTCTGCACTGCGGCTTCTTTCCCTTCCCCTTGTAAATGGCACTACACAAAAAGAACACATATTATTACAACCACGCATAATGCTGACAAAAGCACTTACACCATTGCTGTTCAACCGGACAGGTGAAATATCTCCATAGGTCTCATCCCGACTCAGTAAAACATTGACAGCTTTCTGTCCGCCTTCTGCTTCCATAACCAGGGCAGGAAGTGAACGATATGCATCAGGTCCCACGACCAGGTCAACCAGTTTTTCTTCTTCCAGTAGTTTTGCTTTCAACCGCTCCGCCATACAACCCAGCACACCTACCAGCATCCCCTTCTTTTGGGTCTTTAATTTTTTGAATTCGGTGAGACGTTTCCGAACGGTTTGTTCCGCTTTTTCCCGGATTGAACAGGTATTGATAAAGACCAGGTCGGCTTCTTCCAGGTTACGGGTGGCACCAAAACCTTCCTGGTTTAAAATAGAAGCCACGATCTCGCTGTCGGCAAAATTCATGGCACACCCATAGCTTTCTATATAAAACCTCTTTTTGTAGTTATTGGGATCATGAGTAAACGGGGCAAAGGATTCTCCTTGCCTTGCTTCATCCTGCCTGTCCCGATTACTTCGGGGCACTTTATCTGACACATAGTCAAGCATGAAAATAGAATTTGAGGCTGCCAAAAGGGAGGCAGTCTGCAAATATACAGCAATGAGCCAGAATTGCGACAGGATGTCAGCAGGCTTTTACATTACGCAAACGATCGACTAACCCGCTCAGCCAGTTAGATGCCAACCAGTTAGCAAGTCATGAAGTATATTTGCCGTCTAATTTCCTGATTTGAAAAGACTAACCCTTTTTATTGGATTTTTCGGCCTGTTCTGTAGCCTTCGGGCGCAGGTAAATGACCCCGGTCTAATTACCGGGAATATTATGGACGATAAGAAAAAAGCACTGGAAGGTGCTTCTGTGGAAATTATTTCTTTTAAAGATAGTTCGCTGAAAAAAAATACAGTGACCAATAAAACGGGCGACTTTAGTTTCAGTACTATTTCTTTCGGGTTTTACCGGCTTCGTATCAGCTATGTGGGTATGCAGACCCTGACCATCGACAGCATCAATTTCAGAACTGAACGCTTTGATTTTAATCTTACAGATATTACGCTTAAGCCAACCAGTTCCGAAACCCTGGGAGAAGTGATCATCTATGCAGAAAAACCACTGATCGAGTCCAAAGATGGGAATATCACTTTTAATGCCGGGGAGTCGGCACTGGCTGCCGGAAGTAATGCCAGTGACCTCCTGAATAATGTTCCCCTGGTTGCTAAAGATCCAACCGGGAAAATAACGGTGCGTGGCAAGGAACCTAAAATATTAATCGATGACAAACCAGTAGAACTGAACCTGCAGCAATTGCAAGACCTGCTGGAATCCTTACCCGGCAGTTCGATCGAAAAGATTGAAGTCATGACCAACCCGCCGCCACAATACGCGAATGAGCAGGGAGGTGTGATTAATATCGTTACCAAAAAAGGAAAAGTGGGAAGAACGGGCCGCCTGAATATTTCGGGAGGAACAAGAGGCGAAGTAAGCCTGAATGGAAATTTCAGTTACCGTAAACAGGGTTTTGCGATAAGTATCAATGCCGGCAACGGGTATAACCGTTTACATGGAGATGGGTATTCGTCGAGGAATAATGTCTATGCCGACTCCTCGAATTTTTTCAATACAAGGAATAATTACCAGAACAAGAACTGGCGGCCGAATTTCCGGGTGAACATGGATTATGATATCAATAAGACGCAATCACTCAATTTTGTTCTGCAATACAACCAGAACAATCACCATAACAAGAGCGCAACCGAATACACGAATATCAACCGGTTTGGCGATATCTACCGCCTGAGTGAAAGGACGATCTTTAGCCAGGGAGATAATTACAGCCCCAACATAAATTTATCGTATACCAAAAAAGGAAAAATACCGGGTGAAACGTTTAAAATCATTACGGGAGGAAATTTTTCCATCAATAAATCGGACAGGGATTTTTACCAGCAATTCTTCAACCCGGATCATACGCCTAATGGAACCGATTCAACCCAGGAACAATTAACCGACAATCAAAGCAATGGGTATAATGTGCGGGTAGATTATAACCGCCCGTTAAATAATAAAAAGACTTTTTTTTCCGTGGGTACCTTTTATAACAGGAGCAATAACCATATTACGGTAGATGCGAGTTACCTGAAGAAACCAGATATGGTTTTTGTAAAATCGGACCTGCTCAGTAATGAATTCAGGTTTCACCAGACTATTACCAACCTGCGGGGTTCGATCCGGCAGATCCTCAAAGAAAATTTCAGTGTTACGGCTGGTGCTTCCGTAGAACAAACGGCTATCTGGTTTGAACTTTACAGGGATAACAGGGATGTAAAGAACAATTACTGGACCTGGCTTCCTTTTGCCAATATTAACCGCAACTGGAAAGATAAATATAACCTTACCCTTGCTTACCGCCGCAGTGTACGGAGACCGGGGATCAATGAATTAAACCCTGCCATTGATTTTGGCGATCCCTACAATATTCGTTTTGGTAATGAGGACCTCGAAGCTTCTACGGCTCACAACTTTGACCTGGTGCTCGGTAAAACAAAGAAATTATTTTTTATCAACCTGGGATTGGGATATAATATCGTGGAAAATATATTCAGCCAGGTGAGAACGCTTATCCCGGGTGAAAAGACACAGATCACCTGGGAGAATATCAGCGGGCGGAAAGAATATGAAATGAGTACCTGGGGCGGGTTGACCGTGACCAAGAAACTGAAAGTAAACCTGAGTGCCAGCTACACGTTTAATGAGTACAGCAATTTTGATAAGATGGTGAACCGATACCGCAACGGGGGCTCTTTTACTTCGAATATCAATTCCACCTTCAGCCCGAAGGATATCCAGAATTTTACTGGCAGTTTTACTTTTAACCGGTTTGCTAATCCCCAGGGGTATGCCCGCTGGAGCTGGAGTATGAATGTCGGTATCCAGCGAAAATTCCTCGATAAAAAATTAACGGTTACAGCGAATATCATCGATCCATTTGTCCAGCAAAGCCGTAACTATACCTATGGCACTAATTTTAACCTGCAAAGTTTCAGCACCGCCCAAACCAGGAATTTCCGGTTGAGCGTGGGGTATAATTTTACGAAAGTGGTGAAGAAGCCGGTAGGGAAAACAGTGAAGTGATATATAAAGATGTGTAGAAGTTGTTTTGCCCCGATGGGGCAACAAAAGAATATTCTTTCTATTATTTACCACCGATATTTAGTCCCTACGGGACAAACGGATATTTCTGTAAGCAAGGTTCCGTTTTATATTCCACTAACTCCTGCCCTTTACCTGCAGTATAAGATATCGAATTCTTATATTCTTCCCCTAAGCAACTATTCAAAATGTCCCGTAGGGACAACAGATTGGTAGTACTTTGGTAGGTTGCAAATTTGCCCCATGGGGCCAAAAACTAATATCATTAGTCTCTACGGGACAAACGAATATTTTTTGAAGTAAGGTTCCGTTTTATATTCCATTAACCCATGCTCTTTACCTGCAGTATAAGATATCTTATCTTATTCCTCTAAGCAGCTATTCAAATGTCCCGTAGGGACAACAGATTGGTAGCACTTTCGGGAGGCTGCAAAATTGCCCCATCGGGGCAAAACAAAATTTATTCGGGTTCCTGGAACAGGTATTTTTCTTCATATACAACAGCAAAATCTTCTAACAGATCCCTGTACTCTTGCAGGAATGTTTTTTTCGCATGATGTGATTCCTGGTTTTCAATATATGCAGCTACAGTATTGATTTTTTCTTTTTCATAGCTAAACGCTCCATACCCTTCCTGCCAGCGAAATAATTTTGTGGTGAAACGATGTTGGTTGATCCATACTGATGAATCGCCTTTTACGATCTGCATAAGATCGGATAAGGACTGATGTGGCCGTAAACCAAAAAACATATGCACATGATCAGCCATGCCGTTAATGGCGATCATTTTATGTCCATGATTTTGAACAATACCGGTTATGTATTGCAGGAGACGAGGTTTCCAGGTTTTTGCGATGACTGCCAACCTGTATTTGACGGCAAAAACGCAATGAATATGTATTTGGGTATATGTGTTAGACACCTTTTTTTTGACACAAACTGACAGAATTATTTTTATTGATAAAAGAGAAATTCATCAGCCTGAATGATATTTTAACGCTGTCAGATTGTAAAAAAAACAGCATTCAACTTAGTTTTGCCCCGATGGGGCAACAAAGGCATCTTATTCTATTATCTGCTACCAATCTTTAGTCCCTACGGGACAGAAGAGAGCAGAAGATGTTATTTGCTACTGATCTTTAGTCCCTACGAAACAGAAGAGAGCAGAAGATGTTATTTGCTCCTGATCTTTACTCCCTACGGGACAGAAAAGTGCAAAAGATGTTATTTGCTCCTGATCTTTAGTCCCTACGGGACAGAAAAGAGCGGAAGACGTTATTTGCTACTGATCGTTAGTCAGTCCCCAGGAAATAGAAAAAGAGCGGAAGAAGAGATTCGAACTCGCTACCTACAGCCTGGGATCCGCCAGCCGGCGGACTAGCAGGTGAGCTCCCTCCGCTTTTGAATTTCTAATTTACGAAAGGGTGCCGGAAAAAGAAATTTTCCGGTTCAGCCAGCTGTCTTTTACCTGCACGATCCATTGACTTTCCAATTCCGCCCTGGTCTGCACCAGGTTATTGAAATATAAAGTATCGGGATTGATAAAACCATTTTCAGCACCGGACTGTAACTGGGAAAGGGGGAGTAGCTGAACTTTCTCATTCACCACGAATGCCAGGGTGGTCCTGTCAAACATATTTACATCAAAACGCTGATCGATATCTTTAACCAGTCGTACAGAACTATCCGTACTGCAGCCACTGACACCGGTGGCGGTTTCATCCGCGAGAAAGACAATGAATTGACCGAAGAAAAGATGCGCTTCGCCTTTTACAGGAGTACCATGACTCTTCCATTGCACGGTGAATTCTTTCAGCATTTCTTCGATCTCGAGCGCTTCATCCAATGTGAATAAACGGTTACACTGGTAGACCCATACTCTTGAGTCAGCGTGAAAATTATTATTGAGAAGGTGTTTATATTCCAGGTTCATCCGGCAAAGTTAAACCAAACTTGCTGCAACCAGCTCTGCTATATCCATCACTTTTACGTGATCTTCTTTTTCTTCCAGTTTTACTCCATCTGTCAGCATGGTATTGCAAAAGGGGCAGGCTGACGCAATAACAGAGGCGCCGGTTCCGATGGCTTCATGGCTGCGTTCAATATTGACCCGGGTAATGCCTTTTTCTTCTTCTTTGAACATCTGGGCGCCACCGGCACCGCAACAAAGACCATTACTCCGGCAGCGTTTCATTTCCACCAGTTCGGCATCAAGGGCTTCCAGTACTTTTCTCGGCGCTTCATAGATATTATTGGATCGGCCGAGATAACAACTGTCGTGGTAAGTTATTTTTTTCCCCCTGAAAGAACCTTCTTCTTTCATTTTGACCCGACCTTCCTCAATCAGGCCCTGGAGAAAGACACTGTGATGAATTACTTCATAGTGGCCACCCAGTTCCGCATATTCATTTTTTATAATATTGAAACAGTGCGGGCAGGCGGTAACGATTTTTTTAATATTGTAATTATTCAATACCTGGATATTCTGGTAGGCCATCATCTGGAACATGAATTCATTGCCGGCACGGCGAACAGGATCTCCCGTGCACATTTCCTCTTTACCAAGGATCGCATAGTTGATCCCTACTTTATCAAGGATGGTTGCAAAGGCTTTGGTGATCTTTTGTGCCCGCTGGTCAAAACTGCCCGCACAACCCACCCAGAACAAAATATCAGGACTTTTACCGGCTGCAGCCATTTCGGCTACGGTTGGAACATGCATAATTGATAATTCAGTAACAATATTACGAATTTATGCGGGCTGGTTTACAGAACGAATATTAACCCCAGCCTCCGTAACTCCAGCTGGCGAGAAGAACGATCACCAATATAAGCGCAAGCAAGATTAAACCCAGTGTTACCCAACCCATGATAACACCTGCTTTTGCTTTGCCATCTTTGGGATCGGCTTTCCGCGCCTGGTTGCCAAAAATGATAGCGAGAATGGCGCAGGGAATGGAGGCGATGACTACGTAGGGAATAAACAGGCAGGCGAGGGCCACAATTCCCAGGATCATCGCCGTATTGCCCCTGTTGTCTTTTGTTCCTTCTTTTGGTAAGCGGGTAAAGCCTTTTTTAATTTTCCATTGAAGCACTTTGACAGCAATCTTTTCTTTGAACTTCAATTTCCTTCCTGCAATCTTTTGCACTTCTTTGATCGACAAGGAAGAGAAATAGCTGAGCGGATCAACAGGTTTTGTCAGGGAAGGAAGGTGGGCAACTACCATGGGTGTGCTGGCACTTTTGGCCCCGTAACAAAAAAAGACAAACAGGATCAAAACAAAACTTTTTCTCATAAACCGGTTTTTAGTGAAAATTAAGGAAATAAAAAAATTGCTATCTTATCAGGAAACTTATTTTTGTTTATCTGCTGCATGAAGATCAAAAAATTTTTCCAGAAACTCACCAATTGGGAAATATGGAACTTTTATGTTCTGTATTTCCCGATCGGCCCGGTGTGGCTCTGGTATTGTCTCCGCAGCTGGTCATTCTGGTACTTCAGCTCTTCCAACCCGACCCTGACCTTTGGAGGGTTTGAGGGGGAAGGGAAGAAGGAAATGTATGACCAGTTACCCTCTTATACGTATCCCCTCACCATCTACATCATGCACGACTGGCCTTTTGAAGAAGTAAAAAAGAAGATCAATGAAGCCGGTTTTACTTTCCCCTTTATCGTGAAACCTGATGTAGGTATGAAAGGTATACTATTCCGGAAGATTGATAACGAGGAACAATTGTCCAAATACCACGATAGGATC
This sequence comes from Chitinophagaceae bacterium, assembly GCA_039921505.1. Lineage (GTDB taxonomy): Bacteria > Bacteroidota > Bacteroidia > Chitinophagales > Chitinophagaceae > JJ008. The sequence continues at coordinate 8,925 of JBDSBR010000020.1, read as the reverse complement.
CCTGTGGAATATATCGTGCAAGCCTTGGTGATGTTACCGGTAGAGGTCAGCGTATTCTATTACCGGTTTCCCTGGGAACAGAAAGGAGTTGTCAGTGGTTTTATTGACAAAGAATTACTGCAGGTAAAGGGAGATGGCCGGTCTACTTTACAAGAACTGGTACAGGCCCATCCGCGGGCAAGGTTCCGGATGGAAGAGATGGGGCACCGGCATGGCCATCGTTTTAAAAGGGTGATCCCGGCAGGGGAAGTTTTTTATTTGTCGTATGCCGGTAACCACAACCGGGGTGCTCATTTTACCAATTTGCACAAAGAGATTGATGCTGACCTGCATAAACTGTTTGATGAATTAAGTCACTACACGGATAAATTCTATTATGGCCGTTATGATATCAAGACTACTTCCATCGAAGATCTCAAAGAGGGAAAGAATTTCCAGATTCTTGAATTCAATGGTTGCGGCGCCGAACCCAACCATATCTATGATTGCGGGATGAGTCTGTGGAAGGCTTATGGCGTAATCCTTCACCACTGGAAGGTTCTCTATAAGATCAGCCGCTACAACCATAAGAATGGAACCCCCTACTGGTCCTTTAAAAAAGGATGGAAATATCTGGGTGATGCAAAACGGCATTTCAAAATGCTGGAAAAGTATGACTGAGCTTTCACTAATTTCGTCTTATAAATCTTTCGTATGTCTGCCGACGAGAAATTACTCTTACTCCGTAACTATGATCTATGGTGTCACCTTGATGACCGGGAATACGAAGAACTCAATGTCGCTCATCACTTCATCGAAGCAAAAAAAGGAGATTATATCTATTTTGATTCGCATCATCTCAATAAACTCTACTTTGTTAAGAACGGGTATATCAAGATCGGTTACGTGGACGAGGAGGGTAACGAGATTATTAAAGAAATTATCAGGGAAGGCGAGATCTTCGGCCAGTTCGCACTGGAGAAAACAAACCTGAATGGCGAATTTGCCCGTGCTTATAAAGGCAATGTCAGTCTCTGTGCTTTTACTATTGATGATTTTGAGAAACTGCTCACCAAAAAGCCGGGACTGGCAATCAAGTACAGTAAACAGGTCGGGGAAAAACTGAGAAGAGCGGAATTCCGGCTGGTCAGCATGCTGAATAAAGATGTCCGGTCACGTCTCCTGGCTTTTTTTTATCACCTGGCGCTGGTGGATGGTTATAAAGGGATAACAGCCGACTATATGATCCAAAATTTCCTGACGCATGATGATATTGCCAAGCTGATCGGGAGTGCCCGGCAGACCGTTACCACCTTTATCAGCCAACTGGAAACAGAAGGGCTGATAAAAATATCGAGGAAAAAAATCCTCATCCCTGATATGAAAAAGCTACAGCAGTTAGTGGTCGTCACTTAATTATTAGTCTTATTTTCGTTTCATGCATCCGCTGCTGAAAATTTTTTTTACCGGTTTGATGGTCAGTTTCCTGGGTTCGTTACCACTCGGTACACTTAACATTGCAGCGATGCAGATCTCCGTTTCGGATGGAGTTACCGCAGCCATGCTTTTTTCGCTGGGTTCTTTACTGGTCGAGATCATCTATGTCCGCATCTCCCTGGTGGCCATCGGCTGGATACGCAAGCAGGAAAAAATCTTAAAAGCATTGGAATGGGTCACGCTTATCATCGTGCTGGCGTTGGCTATCTCCAGTTTTTATGCTGCTTTGCACCCCGGGGTGAAGAAGAATATCGTATTAAGCAGTTCCCTGCCAAAATTCCTGTTGGGAGTGATCATGTGTGCGGTAAACCCGGTACAGATACCATTCTGGTTTGGCTGGAGCACGGTTTTATTCACCAAGAAAGTATTACTTCCCCGGAATGATCATTACAATTCCTATATCATCGGGATCGGGATCGGGACCTTTGCCGGGAACTGTATCTTTATCTTCGGTGGCTTGCTAATCGCCAATAAGATCAGCAATAACCAGCATATACTCAACTGGGTGATCGGCGGGATCTTCACGCTGACGGCATTGATACAGTTATGGAAAATATTGAAACATAAAGATGCCATCCACCAACTGGAGCACCCCGAAGAGATGACCGGTAAGATCGAAGGGCAAATGGACAAGATAGAGGAGGGACTGGACAAGATCACACCGGGGGAGAAGGAAAAAAAGGATCAACACCATTAAAATAAATCATATGGCTATCAAAGACGCTTTTATCGCGGAGATCAAACACGAAGCCGCATTGACCAAAAAAATACTGGAGCGGGTACCGCTCGATAAAAAAGACTGGAAACCACATGAAAAATCCATGTCAATAGGAAGATTGGCTACCCATGTGGCCGAGAACAGCAAATGGGCATCCGATATCGCGAATATCGATGACTTTGATTTTATGGCGAGGTATAATTTCAACCCCAATGTTGCTGCTTCCACGGAAGAATTGCTCGGCATATTTCAGACCCATCTTGACAATGCTGTGAATGACCTGTCAAACATGAGCGACGAGGATTTTGCCAAACCCTGGGTAGTAAGAAAAGGGGAGGAGGTGATGTTTAATACACCGAAAAAAATAGCGATCCGCGGTTGGGCACTCAGTCATATGATCCATCACCGGGGCCAGCTATCGGTTTACCTGCGTTTGCTGGATGTGCCTGTTCCGGGGATGTACGGGCCGAGTGCGGATGAAAGAATGTAGTGCTAAGAGATCAAAGGAGAAAAAGACAAAAGGAGAAAAGGTGCTAGCTGGGGTTGCCTTGTTGATCTCTTTTTACTATGGCAAGTTGCTTTTTCCCGGTATAATGTAACAGATTACTGTTTCATTTCCTCCGCCCATTTATCCCTTTCATCAGGACTGAATTTCCAGGGAGCAAAATTATTTTCCACGTTACTGAACATCGCGGCCCATTCGGGCGGGGAATTACTTTCTTCCATGACGAGATAGCGACGCAGTTCTAAAATTATATCCAGGGGGCTGATGCTGACAGGGCATTCCTGCACACAGGCATTACAGGTGGTGCAGGCACGGAGTTCTTCTACAGAAATATAATCATGTAACAAACTCTTGCCATCATCTTTGAATTCCTTGTTGGCATTGATATTCTTTCCTACTTCTTCCACCCGGTCGCGGGTATCCATCATTATTTTTCTTGGCGAAAGCAACTTGCCGGTTTGGGTAGCGGGACAGGCGGCAGAGCATCTTCCACATTCAGTACAACTGTAGGCATCCATCAAATTCTTCCAGCTCAGGTCCTGGATATCTTTGGCACCGAATTTTTTGGGTGGTTCAGCATCGCCAGCCGGTGCCATTTCAGGCTGCATCGAATACAATACTTCTTTTTGTATGGATTCCATATTATCCATCTTGCCCATGGGCTCCAGTCTTGCAAAATATGCATTGGGAAAAGCAAGTACGATATGCAGGTGCTTGGAATAAGGGAGATAATTCAGGAAGGCGAAGATTCCCACGATGTGCAACCACCAGCAACCACGCTCCACCCATTCAAGACCATCATTACCAATGCCGTTCAGAACTGGATGGAGCCATTGGGATAAAATAAAATTACCGGTTGGGTTCGCTGCATAGTGCTCAACACCCCTTGCCTGTAATAAGGTATCACTGGCATTCAGGGTCAGGAACAATGTCATTAATATGATCTCGGTGATAAGAATAAATTTGGCATCGCTCCGGGGCCAGCCATCCAGGTCTTTACTGATAAAACGTTTGAGTTTAATGATATTCCTTCTTACCAGGAAGATGGCGCAGGAGACCAGCACCAGTAAAGCCAATATTTCAAAAGCATTGATCAGGAAAACATAGAAACCACCCAGGGGGGCTGCGAACATGCGGTGTTTGCCAAAAATGCCATCGAGTACGATCTCGAGGACTTCAATATTGATGATGATAAAACCGGCATAGACAAAAAAATGCATGACGGCGACAAGCGGGTTGCGGAACATTTTCTTTTGACCGAAGGCAAGTAATAAAACATTGCGCCAGCGCTTTGCTTTATTATCATTGATATTTTCCTCACGCCCCAACTTTATATTGCGGCTGATCTCTTTTACTTTTTTAGTAAAAAGCCAGATGGCGACAGCGCTGATAAGAATAAAAAGGATCTGCTGGGCAAGTTGCATTGGCTGGGTATTGCTCTGCTAAATTACGGTAAAACAGTTAACCGGGTTACACGGATTCATTTACAGGTAACACCGTGTAACCTGTGAAAATCAAATCTGTGTAATCTGTGGTTATACCAGTACGCCCTGAATTATTGGTATCCATGAAACCCGTTTAAAAACTTATAGCATGAGCTTTCAACTTTCCATCAGAAAATTCCAATGAAGGAAGAGGGAATTTAAAAGAGCTAAGTACAGTAAAAAGAAATCTTACTGCTTTTTTATTGGTTTTGATCTTTGTCAGGTCGATATCGGGAGCTAAGTACCATTGGCGATAACGTTTTATATCCGGCCGGTTGAAGATGATATTACCATCTCCATCTTTACCGGTATTCTCTGTACCTCCAAACAATCCCTCTGCTCCATATCCAACTGCCACAGATAACCAGGCAGGTAGTTTAGCCGTTGGAAAGAACGACCTTAAGTTAGCGCTAGCCCAATAAGTTTGCCCATTATAATCTTTGATAAAGCGTTCGGCAGTAGACTTTCCAAACAACACATCGCTGCGCTGGTCCAGGGTGGGATCGTTGTAGTTCTTATTATGAAAAGAGAATTTAATTTTGATACGCTGGTCGTTCCAGGCCAGTTCCTGCGCTACCAGCGTGCTGCTGCCAAGAATATTGGCGCCGAAATCGGCCCAGCTCCATCCCCAACCGGCACTGAACCCATCCAGCACTTCAATGACTGTCTGGTAAACAGCCCCGCTCATACCACCGATCCAGATCCGCTTTTTCCTATTCATCCCTGTCCAGCGCCATAGCTCCATACTGCCGCGGCTTTCGATATAGGCAGCGTAAAAATGGCCCACTTTATCCACCTGTTTCCATTCGGGGAAATCGTTGAACGAATGAAAACCGGTTTGCGGGTAATCTTTATACCAGGCATTGTACAAACCGATCATAGTGCCCCCATAGCCGAGTACATTCGTGCCGGCAACAATCCAGGTGCGTTTTTTCTTTTGCAGGGGTGTGAGAAAAACTGTTTTATTGAATAAAGAAGAATCGGTTATTTTTTTTGTTGCTTCACCGTTAATGATAAGTTTTTCTGACTGAATCTGAGTAGTATCTTTTTGTGCTTTTGCAGGGGTGCTAAAAACAAGAAGGATTGCTATTAAAATAGCGGACAGCGCCGGTTTCACGCAGCGTACGCGGAGGGCAACGAGCGCTGCGCCGCTGCTCCGTGGCGAGCGCTGCGAGAAATAACCTTGTAGCGAATGCTGCATAAACTACAAATTTACGTTTCCTGCTTCTTTTCAGTTTCAAAAAGCTAAAATTCAATAACTTTCAAGCCAAATCAACCATTTAAACGATAACCATGGATGCAGCGATACAACAGAAAATTGATATCTGGCTCAACGGAAATTTTGATGAAGCGACAAAAGAGGCGATAAGGCAGTTGCAAAAAGGGAAACCGGAAGAACTGGCCGATGCTTTTTACCAGAACCTCGAATTTGGCACCGGTGGTCTGCGGGGTCTTATGGGAGTGGGTACCAACCGTATGAATAAGTATACGGTAGGAATGGCTACACAGGGCTATGCCAATTACCTCAAACAATGTTTTCCTGGCGGCGTTAGCGTGGCCATTGCTCATGACAGCCGTAACAACAGCCGTTTTTTTGCAGAGACAGTTGCTAATGTATTTGCTGCTAACGGGGTGAAAGTATTTTTATTTGAAGACCTGCGCCCAACGCCGGAGTTGTCCTTCGCGATCCGCCAGTTAAAATGCCAGGGCGGTGTGGTTTGTACAGCTTCCCATAACCCGAAAGAGTACAACGGGTATAAAGCTTATTGGAATGATGGTTCGCAACTGGTGCCGCCGCATGATAAGAATGTAATCAAAGAAGTCGATAAGATCGCATCCGTGGATGATGTTAAATGGAGCGGTGGTGAAACAAATATTACCATCATCGGTAAAGAGCTCGATGAGCAATATATTGAAATGGTGAAAGGATTGAGTGTGTACCCCGAGATTATTGCCAAACATAAAGACCTTAAGATCGTTTACACACCCATCCACGGCACCGGGATAAAATTGGTACCCCCGGTACTGGAACGGTTTGGGTTTACCAATGTACATATTGTAAAAGAGCAAAGCACGCCCGACGGCAATTTCCCCACCGTCGCTTATCCCAATCCTGAAGAAAGTGAGGCCATGAGTTATGGATTAAAACTGGCGGAGAGTATTGATGCGGATATACTTTGTGGTACGGATCCCGATGCAGACCGTATCGCGATCGGTGTAAAGGATTCCCATGGTAAATGGGTATTGATGAACGGGAACCAGACCGCTGTGCTGGCTTTTAATTACCTGATCGAAGCGAGGAAGACGAAGGGTATCGCAAAACCCAACGATATGGTGATTACAACGATCGTCACCACGCCCATGATCAGCACGATTGCGGCCAGGAACCAGGTAGCCTGTTACCATGTGCTCACAGGTTTTAAATGGATCGCGGAAATGATCCGCCAGAAAGAAGGGAAGGAAAACTATATCATCGGGGGTGAAGAAAGTTTCGGCTTAATGATCGGTGATAAGATCAGGGATAAGGACGGAATAAGCGCCGTTGCCTTATTATGCGAAATGGCCGCTTATGAAAAAGAAAAAGGCAGGAACCTTTATGAGAAAATGATCGACCTGTATGTACAATATGGTTTCTACAAAGAACACCTTGTATCCATTACGAAAAAAGGAATGGATGGCCAGCAGCAGATCGCCTCGATGATGGAGGCTTACCGGAAAGATCCCCCGAAGAAGATCAATGGTTCGGCGGTAGTGATGCTCCGTGATTACCAGTTGCAGGTAGAAAAGAACCTGCTGACAGGAGAAGAGTGGAAACTGGAACTGCCCAAATCCAACGTACTCCAGTTTATCCTGGATGATATGACCAGTATCTCCGCGCGGCCCAGTGGCACGGAACCCAAGATCAAATTTTATTTCAGTGTGAATACAGCATTAAAAAATGCCGCTGATTTTGATGAGAAGAACAGGGAACTGGATGAGAAGATCCGGACCATCATTGCGGACATGAACTTATAGCGATCAGTAGATCGTGTTAACATTGAGGCTTAAGTTTACGGGTCCATAACTGGTGTGACCATTCATTTTCCAGCGTGGCATTCTTCTCAGCACGGATGCAACTTCCGCTTCTACGTCCCTTCCTGCTCCTTTGACGACAATATCTTTTGCATTACCGGATTTGTCGAGCATAAAACTTATTTGCAAGGTAGAGGAAGATCCGGGTGTGCCCCAGTATCCGGGTGGTAAGCGCAGGTTTCTTTTAATAAAATCATATGCAGCCACCATACCGCCCGGGAAACGGGGTTCTGTTGTCAGCAGTGAATCAGCCAGGTTTTTATCCCTCTGTTTTTGCTCTGCTGCTATTTTCTTAGTGATATCGTTTCCGTTTTCATCGAAATAGGTGTTGACCGGTGACTTTCCTGCTATTCTTCTCTCTACCTGTTTTATTTTACCGGTTGGATACAAAAGCTGAAGTTCTGTACTCCCCTTATCGCCCAATTCCCGGGACAGTAATAAACCTGTGCTGTCCCAGCTGAGTTTCTCAGACCGGGTGTTTTTGATATCATAAAATCCCCTCGTAGCAAGGTTTCCATTGGGATGATAATAAACGGTTACACGGTTTATTTCTTCTCCCCGAACATAATACGATGAGTCTTTTAGCTCAGCATACCAGTGCAGCCAGTATCCTTCTTTCAGGTTATTCCTGTATTCTCCTTCGGACTCTTCAAGACCTGCTGCATCGTAACTGGTAAACAATCCGTTTTTAACCGACAGCGTTGAATCGGAAAAAAATGCCCGCAGTAATGTTCTCCCGGTTTCATTGTCATACAAGGTGAGTTTTATTTTCCCGTTCTCTTTGATGCCCGTTCCCAAAACCTTAGCGTTTGAAGCGGAGGTCGAATTCATGTCCTTATCAAAATAATAGACATAGTCAGCGCTTTGGCCAAGGGAGGGTATAAGTTTTGAGGAACAGATAAACAGTGTAAGCAGGCACACTATTTTTTTCATGGTGAAGCATTTTCACAAATTTAATAAGAAACACCAATTATCTATCTTGCACAAACTTATGAGACCCATTGATGATACTTACCGTTATAAAGGCCTGCGCAAAAAACTCGTCCAGGATATCCACGCCAAAGGAATAAGTGACGAGCGGGTGCTCGATGCAATGCTGGAAGTTCCCCGGCATTTTTTCCTGGATTCAGCCTTTGGCGAAAAAGCTTACGAGGACAAAGCTTTCCCTATCGGTGAAGGCCAAACCATTTCCCAGCCTTATACTGTAGCTTACCAGTCGCAGCTGCTGGAAGTGAAGCCCTTTCACAAAGTACTGGAGATCGGTACGGGCAGCGCTTACCAGGCTGTCGTGCTGGCTGAGATGGGTGCACAGGTATTCACCATCGAACGGCAGAAGAAACTATTTGAGTTCAATAAATCTTTTCAATTTTTAAAGAAATATACTTCGGTCAAATTCTTTTATGGTGACGGCTATGAAGGTCTCCCTACTTATGGGCCTTTTGATCGCGTCATCATCACCGCTGCGGCGCCGCAACTACCGCAGAAATTAATTGACCAGCTAAAGCCCGGTGGTATGATGGTCATTCCACTCGGTGCAGGGGATCTTCAACAGATGATGCGCATCACAAAACTGGAGAATGGCGCTGTTAAGGAAGAAGTTTACGATCATTTTTCATTTGTGCCGATGCTGGGAGGGAGGAGCTAATAGGTAATAGGTAATAGGTAATAGG
>JBDSBR010000019.1:0-145682 GCA_039921505.1 Chitinophagaceae bacterium | reverse complement strand
ACAGAACCGCAATATCCCGAAGATCAGTAATGCCTTCCCCATTACCAATACAAGGGCGGGGCTGCAGGTAAGGGTATCCTTATCCCAGTAATAGAGAAGCAGTATCTACCCCATTAAAATGATTAACAGGAAGAAAGTCCAGCAATATATCTAATAAGGCGACCAGTCAGGCGCATAAAAAAACCCGGTATATAACCGGGTTTTTCTTTACCTGAATTCTTTGATCTTTATTTAATAAGCAGCTGTATTGTTGGTAGAACCATTATTAATATTCCCGGTATCTGCACCGGGTGTTCTTTTAAAAAGCATCACATACCCGCAGAGATTCTTCTTCTTTTGTTTGTTTACCTGTACCGGCTTCATCATATGGAATTCGGAGAACTGGGGAACATAGGAATAAACGATCACGTTGCCATCGATATCACCCCATCTTTTCTGGCGATAAATTACCTGTCTTTCCGACCAGTCGTACATCCGTACTTCATAAAGCTTCGATGTATAATCACCGATAAAAACAAACTGGTACCAGGAGCCTTGCGTTAGGGGAACGATTACCGGCATTTCAAATTCACTTTCCATATTGATCGAAGCTTCTTTCAATAGCACATATCCATCTTTTCCATACAGGGTTTTAAGGCTGTCGGCCTGCTTAGTGATCATATCATTGCTGCAGGATTGTAAACGGATCATGTCCTGTGAAAAAGCGGTTGCGCCCAGGAAAGCAAAAACGGTAAGGAAAAGAAAAGGTTTTTTCATAAAGGATTTTAAACTAAAGGATATGTATCGTAAATATAGCAGGCAGTTTTCCGTATTCTAAATTTTAAACGGGAATCTTTTGGTTTTAAGTAGTTTTTCGTAGCGAATCCACGCAAGTTTGGGGCCAGAGCCATAGATAAGTTCCGCAAGCGCACCAGTAGGAGAAAATCAGTGATCCGGCGCTGTTTTCTTGATATTGATCAAGCCCTATACACGGTTGTAATAAATGGTATTTGCCTGTTGCAGGCATGTGATGGAAAGATCGTTGATACATACATGTGCCGGCAAACTGGCGCAGTAAAAAATTATTTCCGCCACATCCCCGGCCTCCAGGGGCTTTAGTCCATCATATATTTTCTTAGCCGTTGTCTCATCTCCTTTAAAACGAACCAATGAAAATTCAGTTTCAGCAGCTCCCGGGTTAACAGAGGTGACTTTTATTCCATGCCGGAGCAGGTCGATACGCATTGACTGGCTGATAGCATCTACCGCAAACTTGGTCGCGCAATACACATTCCCTTTTTCATATACTTCCTTGCCGGCAATAGAACCCATATTGATGATATGTCCTGCTGAGCCTGTCGAAGCACCGCGGGCCACCATTAATTGTGATACCGCTTTAGCCACATAAAGAAAGCCTTTGATATTTGTATCAATCATGGTATTCCAGTCCTCCAGGTCGGCTTCATCAAAATAATCCCTGCCAAGGGCTAACCCGGCATTGTTTATCAGAATGGTGATCTGTTGCCAGTTACCGGGAATAGACTGTATGGCCGTTGCTACGGCTTGCTGATCACGGACATCAAAAGGAAGTTGTAAAACCGCTACATTATATTTTTTCTCCAGTTCATTGGCCAATGTTTCCAGCCGGTCCTTTCTTCTCCCATTAAGGATAAGGTCATAACCATTGGCTGCGAATTTCCAGGCGCAGGCTTCTCCAAACCCTGCAGTAGCACCTGTGATGAATACGATTTTTGGCATGCTGGTTTAATTATCCGGCTAAGTTAAAAGAAATAATTCTCGTAGCGGAAGAAGCGGGGAAGTACGGGGTGCAGCGGGAAACAGCACTACCGTATTAATGTAACGGTTCCTTTCTCGAAGATCGTACGCCCAGTATAATCAACAGCGCTGACCATCCAGACAAAAACAGCACTGTCCTGGTTTCGGCCATTAATGGTGCCATCCCAGCCTTGTTTATCGATCGTAGTGGTAAAGACCAGCTGGCCCCAGCGGTTATAGATGCTGAAATAATTTAGTTTTTGAATACCCACACAAATAGGCCTCACCACATCATTAAGCCCGTTGTTATTAGGAGTAAAGGCCGTAGGTACAAAAACTGAAGGACTCGTTTTGAATACCCTTACGGTGACATAGGCGGAATCCGAACAACCGATAGCATCGGTAACTACCAGTTTGTATTTTACGCTGTCGATCTCCGAACCATATACACCGATGGGGTTATAAATATCGGTCCTGGTAAGGCCGGTTGACGGGCTCCAGAAATAATTTACACCACCGCTGCCGTTGAATTGTAAAGGTTGATTAACTACTACTGTAGTATCCCTGCCCGCATAAGCTTTTAGCTTTGGATTGACCGTTACGATAACGGTATCTTTCCCGGGTTTGGGACAACCCAATGTATCAAATACCGACAAAATATAGCGCGTGGTCCGGGGAGGAGTGGAAATAGGATCCAGGATATTCGGGTTATTTAAATAAGTAACCGGTGACCACGAAAATGAACTTCCCACGATACTTGCGTTCAGTTGCGCTGATGTATTGTAACAAATAGTCGGACTGTTGCCTGCATTGGCTAACGGGTAAGGAATAGTGGAGACTATTACCTGGTCGGTGGCAGTACAACTCCCGATCCTTGCTATTACATTATAAGGCGTCGTAGTGCTGGTAACGGCAATTGGATTCTTTCGTGTTGGATCATCAAGATTTGCAGCCGGCGTCCAGGTGAAAGAAAGCCCGTCTGAAATAACATGGAGCTGGATAGCATCTCCCTGGCAAATGGTCGTATCGCCCATCGCAGCTAATGTCACAACATTCACCACTCTAACATGCACTGAGTCCCTGTTCACACACCCGTTATCATCGAGGTCTACATAATACCATTGTGAAGTTGGCGGGCTTACTGTTGGCGTGGCAGTATTGGCATTGATAATATTTACAGGTGGCGACCAGCTGAATATACCCGTACCGATCCCTTTCAACATGACAGCGTCTGTAATGCAGATCAGGGTATCAGCGAAAGCCACCGATAGCGGCGGTTTATCAAGTACATTAATGACCACAGCTGCCGTATCAATGCAGCCTTTACTGTTCGTAACGATCAGCGAAACCGATTTTGGCCCCGGCCCGGCATAGATCCATTGCGGATTCTTTATACGGGACGTGTCGGCAATAGTAGCAGGATCACCAAAATTCCACCGCCAGCTGTTTACCAACCCGTAACGGGTATTGGTCGTATCGGTAAACCGGTAAGGATTTTGAAAACAGCTGCCCGTAGTAATAAAGCCCGGATAGAAGCCGGGGTAAACGCCCACAGTCCTGGTTACGGAATCTGCACAACTGGTTCCCCTGTTGATCACAAGCTTGATTGTATAAACACCGGTATCCGTGTAAGGATAGCTGGGATTATTAATATTGGAAGTATCGGCCAGCGTGGTCACGTCACCGAAATCCCAGAAGACACTATTAGCGCCAGTACTGGTATGAGAGAACTGGACTGTTGATCCGTCACAGGTCACAAAACTGGGCATAGGGTTAGCAATAGTTAACTCGCAATCGGAAACATCCACGATAAGGTCTTTCCGGTGTGTGGCGATCAGTAAACCGTTCCTGTATACTGCAATACAAACACAGACAACGTACTTACCCAGTCCGGGTGCCATTCCCGTAATGATCCCTGTTTGAGAATTAATCGAAGCTCCTGTACCAAAAGGATTGGAACTGGTGTAAGGCGAAGTGTATGGAACAGGCATATAGGGCGGAGCGGCAGGATCATCGAAACCTGCATTAGCAGCAGCCCCCCCTCCGTAAGCATTACATAAACTATATACTAAAGAATCGCCGGGATCGGGATCAGCTGCCGAAAAATTCAGCGTAAAGGGAGCATTTTTACAAATGACGTTTACCGATGGCCCGAATTGAGGAGAACTGTCAGTAGTGGTGCCAAGCTGGTTCTTTCCGGGTATAACACAGTTATAGGTAGAACCGATATTGTTGCCCACATTCATGATACCACTTATCCGGCAACAGGTTTGAAAAGTAATGGTATATCCATTCTGGTTACTGGGCAGATCAACTATCATGGAATAGGTGGCATAGGTATAATTAAGGGTGGGAGGGCTTTGTATACAAGTTGGCAGGATGATAGGTACCGGTGCAATACCTGGCGGATTGTCCTGGGTGATTTGCCAGTTATTACCAGTAGAACCTTGTGTGCCTTGGATCTTCAGTCCATTATCATTATCATAGATGGCAACGATATAGAAAGGTGCAAACTGGGCACCACCATTTTCTCCCCGGGCCAGCCATAAAGTGATTTTGAAACTATTGGAACCGGGTCCGGAACCTGGCCCCAGGTAAGTGTATCTCATCTCTCCCCCAATTATATGAGCTGCATTGGAGACTGTTACTAAGGAAAAAGAAAATAGTATGACAAGTAAAAAGCGTTTCATTGGAGGATCGGGAGCTAAGGTTTCATATTTCCACTAAAAAATTCTCCAGCGCAAGGTTGCTCTTTTCCGTTTCTTCCAGCATTCCCATGTGACCGGATTTTTGAAGGACATGAATATACGATTTTCCGGGCAAATGGCATTGCTTCAGGCCATCCTCCATCGGTACAGCGTTATCGTATTTTCCCATGATAAAAAGCACAGGCACCCTGGTTTTTTCCAGTATTCCCGTTCTGTCAGGCCGTTTTATCATGGCTTCATAATAGGAAACGAGGGTCCGGGCTGAAAAGTTGTGTCCGGCAGCTACCTGTTCATCGATCAGTCCGGCCCGTTCATTTTTTGTTTGGGGAGAAAAAAGATTCGGGGTGGCCGTTTTTAAAAATTCAAAAGGCCCTTGTTCATTGATAAAAGCGATCCCTTTAAGGCGGGTAGCTTTTTTTTCTTCGCTGTCGGCAAAAGCGGAAGAATGAAATAAACCAAAGCCGGAAAGCCGGTCGGGATATTTCTCCGCGAAAGCCATGGTGATATAGCCGCCCATGCTGTGACCGATGAGAATACAAGCCCCCCTACCCCCGGAAGAAAAAGCCTCCCCAAACCCCTCCGAAGGAGGGGCTTTAGACTCCGATACCAGTAATGACATATCCTTATTTGAAGACTCTGAGAACCCCCCTTCGGGGGGCAGGGGGGCTTTCCCTTCGGGGAGCAGGGGGGCTTCCCTTTCGGAAGGCAAGGAGCCTTCAACATCCACGATCTTCTTTATCACTTCCGCCATCCCTTCCATACTCATGTCATCGATCAATTCAGATTGACCGGTCCCCGGGAGATCAGGGATAATAAGCCGGAACTTGTCTTTGAAAAAATCCACCTGGTTTTTCCAGACAGCTGCATCTTCTCCAAATCCATGAATAAGTACTACAGCTTTACCTGTACCAATAACACGGTAAGCTATTTTTTTACCCTCGTAAAGAAGTTGTTTGTTCATACTCAGTTGTGCGGTAAAGTCTTCGACATTGTCCCGGTAAGAATGTTTAGTTATACAGCAGGGTTATTTTTAAAGTTTTTTTTCATGATCTTCAGTACAATCACCAACGCAAGCAGCAGAGCGCTGAGAATGACCATGATCTTTGATAAGATATCGCCATTCCTTACAAAGAATGTTTTTGAATGACCGGTAGTGGTGATAGCGAGTTTTATAGCAACTATTGTATCATAAGGCTGCGGCTCGATCACTCTACCATAAGGATCGATAAAACAACTGATACCGGTATTGGCGCTCCGGGCCACCCATGTCCTTGTTTCGACGGCTCTTAATCTTGCATAATTCATATGCTGTTTGTGTCCCGGCGTGTTCTTCCACCAGCCGTCATTGGTGATGATGCAGATAAGATCAGCGCCGTTACGCACATACCGGCTCATGAATTCGCCATAAATACTTTCATAACAAATAGCAGGAGCGATCTTAAATTCGTTTGCTGTAAGCACGGTTCTTTCTTTTTGTTTGGCATAACCCGCTGAGGTGCCTCCAAATTTCTCAAACCACTTATCAATAAATTTCAGGAACCAGGGCAACGTTTCCACACCGGGTACCAGCATGGATTTATGATAAAAGGACCGGGCGCCGGAACTATCCAACAGGACAGACCCATTATACGATTCATAAAAATAGCCGTTGACCTCTTCCGTATATTTTGTTTTGGCAGGGAAGGTCCTGAAACTCTCGATCCCGGTGAATAAGCAAAGACCGGGATGCTTCCGCATCAAATCCCATAAAGGCCGGAGTAAATAATAATCTTTCAGATCGTCTTCATCGATCCTTGACGCCATATAAAGAGCGGTTTCGGGCCATACAAGCAGGGCCGTATTGCTGTCAATTTGTTTTTCACTTGTAGTGATCAGTTTTTGTAATTGCGCTTCAAAAGATCCGGCGGCATCTGATACTTTTTCATAGGGATCAATATTGGGCTGAACGACCACGATATTTTTAGAGCTTCCCGTGGAAATGATATTCCTGCTATTAATAGTATACAATAAGGAAGGAATAACCAGTAATAAAAGCCAGGCGAACAGCCGTAGAAAATAATTCCGGGACCTGCCCTTTGACTGGTATTCTTTAAAGAGGGAGAAAATCAGAATATTACTTACTAAGATCCAGAGCGTACCACCGCTACTCCCTGTATATTCATACCATTGTACCCATTCGGTATGCGTGGCAAAAGCATTTCCAAGTGTAAGCCAGGGCCAGCTGAGTCCCCAGTCCTGGAGGTGAATATATTCAAAACACATCCAGAAAGCGATAAGTGAAACATAGCCCCAGGTTTGCCCCAGTCTTTTTTTGGTGATGGTATAACCCAGCCACGGAAAACACATCAGTAAACTATTGGCGAGAAAAGCGGCGACAGCTCCGGGGGGAGAAGCATTCCAGATCCACCAGGTAGTGGATATATTCCAGGCAAACATGCCGAGGTAAGTAAGCGCAAAGAATTTTTTCCGGCTTTGTACTTTTGTTTCCAGCCATAATAAGGGCGCCAGGGCGATAAAAATGAGAAAGGTAAGCGGTGATACCGGCCATGCCGCAAACAATAAGAAACCACTGCCGATAGCTATCCCCGGATAGGTGAAACGTTTCAAGCCAATTGATTTCTGTAAAAATAGTTCTTGTAAGCCGCGATGCCAACAAGAATAATTTCCATAAAAGTACGGGGTGCGTTGAATTTTTATACAAAGTTTAAATCGCGGCTGAAAATTTTATGGAAAGACTTTTATTAAACATCTGATTTTCTAAAAGTATAAACCATGAAACCAAACGAAATTTTATCAGCTTCGCTGATCGACGTCATCTTTGATGGCCGTAACAAAGACTATGGCGCTTATCAACTTCGGAAAACTTATTCTGCAAGAATTAAAAAAGCATTATTGGTCACAACTGTTATAGCGGGCCTTGCTTTTGGAGGTGCAGCCCTGGCAGGCTCACTGAAAAAGAAGGAAAGAAATTTCCGTATCACACCCGGTATCCAATTGACAGAGATCCCGGATAAAGTTCCCGAGAAATTACCGGAACCCATTAAAAAGCCAGACCCACCTGTCAAGACAGAGATTTACACAGCTCCTTTAATTGTTGATAAAGAAGTGCTGGACAAACCTGCACCCACTATCGAAGACCTGGATGGAGCGAAGATCGACCTGTTCAAACAGGACGGGGTTACTGATGATAAAGTTCCTTCACAGGAAAATATAGACGGAGGTGCAGGTATTATCCCGGACAAAGAAAGAAAAGAACCTGATGATTTTGCTGGTGACATTGAAATCCAGCCAAAATATTCCGGTAACTGGGAAAAATTCCTGCGCCAGAACCTGAACCCTGAAGTGCCGGTGCAAAACAATGCACCAACAGGAACATATTCTGTCGTTATACAGTTTGTGGTAGATAAAGAAGGGAATGTAAGCGATATAAAACCACTTACCGATCATGGGTATGGTATGGAGCAGGAAGCGGTCAGGGTATTAAAAAAAGCGATGAAGTGGTCGCCGGCCATTCAAAATGGATATGCTGTAAAAGCATACCGGAGACAACCGATCACTTTCCAGGTATTGGGAGAGGAGTAGAAGATATCGAGTTTGAGGTTAACATTCGCAGCGTCATTCAAAAGGGTGATGCTGCGAATATTCTACGTGAGTAAAATAATAACATTGTTCTTTCAACAAATTCCAAAAAAAGAATGAATGATCGGTCTAAGTCCTCCCTTTAGGGAGACAGGGGGACTCTACCTCCTGCTATAATTCGGTGCTTCCTTCGTGATTTCAATATCATGCGCATGACTTTCTCTCATTCCTGCATTGGTGATCTTTACAAAACTTGCTTTTTGCAGTTCCGCGATTGAAGCGGCACCGCAATAACCCATTCCCGCACGCAGCCCGCCCGTGTACTGGTAAACAACCTCTTTCAAAAAACCTTTATAGGCAACCCGGCCTTCAATGCCCTCCGGGACAAATTTCTTTACATCATCTTCCACATCCTGGAAATAACGGTCACTGCTGCCTGTGGCCATCGCGCCGAGTGAACCCATACCGCGGTATTCTTTGAATTTTCTTCCTTCATAAATGATCGTTTCCCCGGGACTTTCTTCCGTACCGGCAAAAATACTTCCCATCATTACGCAGTTGGCGCCTGCGGCCAGCGCTTTCACCATATCACCGGTGTAGCGGATTCCACCGTCAGCGATAATGGGAATATTCAGTTTTTTTAATACCGAGGAAGCTTCCATCACTGCCGTCAGCTGTGGTACACCCGCGCCTGCAACGATCCTCGTGGTACAGATAGAACCCGGGCCGATTCCAACTTTGATCGCATCGGCACCAGCTTCTGCCAATGCCTTTGCACCGGCTGCCGTTCCTACATTTCCTGCAATGACATTTATATGTTTAAAATTCTTTTTTACCTCTTTCAAAGCAACGATCACTCCCTTGCTATGGCCGTGCGCACTGTCGAGGGCAATTACATCAGCGCCTACAGCCTGTAAGGCCGCCACCCTGTCAAGAAGATCTTTTGTGATTCCGACGCCTGCCCCAACAAGTAACCTTCCAAAACTATCTTTCACAGCGTTGGGATGACTTTTTAATTTAAGGATATCGCTGTACGTAAAAAGCCCGGTCAGTCTTCCCTGTTTATCGATGATGGGAAGTTTCTCCACTTTTGTTTTTTTGAACAACTGCTCTGCTTTCTTCAGATCTGTTCCTTCCGGGGCGGTATAGAGATTTTCTTTGGTCATCACTTCACTTACTTTGCGTTTTGGATTGTCTTCAAAACGCAGGTCACGGTTGGTGAGGATCCCGACCAGTTTTCCTTTCTTGTCAATAATAGGAATACCACCGATCTTATTCTCCCGCATCAGCCGGAGCGCATCACCGATCGTAGCATCGGCTAGCAGCGTGACCGGGTCGATGATCAGCCCGCTTTCACTTCTCTTTACTTTTCTTACCTGTTCAGCCTGTTTTTCAATGGTCATGTTTTTGTGGAGAATACCCAGCCCGCCTTCCCTTGCAAGAGCCGTTGCCAGTGCTGCTTCAGTAACCGTATCCATGGCTGCGGATAGCAGGGGTACATTCAGGGTTATGTCTTTGGTGAGTTTGCTACGGATGTCTACATCACGGGGTAACACCTGGCTATAGCCGGGCATAAGTAATACATCATCGAAGGTGAGACCTTCTCCGAAAAAATTAGCCGAACTGTCTTTGGTGGGGGAAGCCTGCCCGGAAGGGGCCAGGCGGGAATTTCTTGTTGCCATGTGCAAAGATAGGTGGCCGGGTAAATATCTTCAAAATGAAGTTTCGGGTATCCTTGTTTTTACCGTATCAGCGTTACCGTCCCTTTCCGGAACACCGGCTGCTTGGTATCCTGGTTGATATAGCTGAGCATCCAGACATAAACACCTGTTGTTTGAACGACCCCGTTGATCTTACCATCCCATTTTTTTCGCCAGTCACGCGTAGCAAATACAAGTTGGCCCCAGCGGTTATAGACCTTGAACTGGTAATTGTCTGTCTTCAATGCATTGTGAGGCCAGAATGTATCGTTCAGTCCATCATTGTTTGGAGTAAAGGCCGTAGGTATATCAATAAAACAATGATCCAGGACGGTCAGTGTTTTGCGGGTACTGTCGGTACAACCCAATGTAAAATTATAGGCGACCAGTTTGACAGTATAATAAGCTTCCTTATTAAGCGTCGGGAACAGGAAGGGCGGCGGATCTTTAAGTGTACTGCTCCCGACCACATCGTATGTCCATCGCCACGAATCAATGATACCAGTACTTAAATTGGTTACCACCAGCGGATCTTCCGGGCAGATAAAACCGGGCATGCTAAAGGCCGTTTTTACCTCGTTGTCCAAGACGATATGTAGTGTAGCTGTGTCTTTACATACGCCATTGCTCACGGATAATAAAATATCATTGGTACTGGTTGCCGGGAAAATGATTGTGTGTGTTTGCGTGGTCACTGGTGTTGCTCCATTAAAAATCCAGCTCCAGCTGTTGACATCATGCGCGCCATCATGGGAGAAGGTCAGGGTATCCCGCTGGCAACCCAGTTTGGAAGTATATGTGAAAAGAGCATCTACCGTATCTGCTGTAACAAAAGAAAGAGTTTGTGGTAATATCGGTTGCCCGCACACATCATAGATCGGGCTGCCGTCAATACCGGGTTGAATGGAGACGGTATAAGTTCCTTTTGTATAAATAATACCCGAGAGTTTGAGCACGATATGATCTGTCAGGTCATTCGTACAGCTACCGGAAGCACTTGTTACCGTAACAGCTGTCGGGCCGCTGATGGAAAAATCACTGCCGTTGGGTGTGATACTGGAGCATTTAATTTTCTTGGGATAATAGATCAATACAGAATCCGGTGTGCAGGGCGCTTTAGCAACACTATCTGCAAGAATAGGCTGGGGAACAAAATAATCAAAGGTCACCGATTGACCGGCCGCAATCGTATTCCCGCAAAGATCATATAAAGTGTTGCCATCAGTTCCGGCTTTAATAACAAGCTGGTGAGTGCCACTGGGCAAAGGTGAAGCAAGCGTGATCGTTATTTCTGTAAAATCAAAACCAACTGCACAGGTCGTAGTGGTAGCACTGGTTGCAAGAATACCTGATGGTGAAATGCTAAATTCACTGCCATTTGCAGAAAGGCTCGCGCAGCGTATATTTTTATTAAGAACCAGGGTGAGCACCTGGCCGTTACAGTCAGGATCTGCCGTTACCATTGCCGGAATTTTAGGATCTGTGATCACGGCACTGCCTCCGCCAAAGGAGAGATCATAACCACTTTGTCCATCGGTAAAATGACTGATCATTAAAATATATTCATGACCGGCAACCAGGTTGGGCATTTGCGCGAACGTGGGTGCATTAGCCGGTGGGTTGGAGGCACATTGAATAAAATTTACGCCTGATGACGAAGCGCCGGTAGGGCCATAGGTACCGGCCCAGTTCCCGGTAACGATCAGGGATGGATCGGTAAAAATATCATCGGGATTATGATTCGTGATATCCCACAATTGCCAGTCATAATCTTCGTTGCCCAGCAGGGGAGTAATCAGGAAACCAAGCGTCCCTGCAGTATAGCAGGTGAACTTATAGTAATAAGGATTTTTATTTTGATAAGCAGCACCGCCACCTCCAGCCCCGGCACAACCCGGTACAAAAATATCCGTAGTGCCGCATAGTGGTACTGTGGATTGGTGAAAGGTAGTTGTACCGCAAACAGGAAAAGCAGTGGGAGGTGTTTGACCAAGACCGGTACATTGCTGGGAAAACGCCGCCCCCGTATTCAGGAAGAGGAAACCAATTACCGGGAAGAACCATGATTTGAATAGCAGTTTCATTGGAAAACGGCAGTAATTATCTTATTATATATAACATGACAGCAAAACCGGCTCTTATGCTGTCCGGGAGATCAGGCCAGCCGGTACAATTTACCCGGTAAAGATAGTATCAGGTTTTGTAATTCTAAGTTAAGGATGGCTGCCGCCACTGTACTGCTGCTGAGACCGCTCCGGCTGTTCAGTTCATCGATAGGCACGGTTTCCTTTTCTGTCAGCATATCAACCAGTATCTTTTCTTCGGGGGAGAGCTCAACGAAGATCTCCCGCTGAAGCTTCCGCGATCTCGACTTACCTGCTTTTTCCTCCCAGCCCATCAGTTCGAGAATCTCCTGCGCTTCGGTGAGTAAAATGGCCTTATTGCTTTTAATAAGATGATTACAACCGGCGCTTTTGCTATCGGTTACTTTACCCGGGAAAGCAAAGACATCCTTATTATAACCATTGGCAAGTTCGGCCGTAATTATACTCCCTCCTTTGACACCAGTTTCAACCACGATCGTAGCATCACTCATACCCGCCACTATGCGGTTACGACTTGGAAAATTATGTTTGTCAGGTTTGCTGCAGCTACGGAACTCCGTAAGCAAGCCACCATGTGTTTTAAGTATGTCCCGGGCAAGCGGGATATGATCCGATGGATAGACCTGGTCGAGCCCATGCGCCAGGACGGCCACCGTAGGCAGCTCATTCTTCAGGGCCGCTTTATGTGCTATCGCATCCACACCGAATGCAAGACCGCTGATGATCGTGATATTATGGGGAGCCAGTTCTTTGATCATCTTTTCAGTAACCTGTTTTGCATAGTCGGTATGACTTCGTGTACCGATTACTGCTATCATCCTTGAAACATTCAGGTTGGCCTCTCCTTTATAATACAATAAAGTAGGAGAGTCGTAACAATTCAGCAAACGCCTGGGATAAGCCGGGTCTGTCAGGAAAAGTGGTTGGATCCTGTATTGCTTAATAAATCTTATTTCCGCTTCCGCAGCAGAAAAACCACGGAACGAAGTAATAGCAGCCGCTCTTACAGGGCCGATACCTTCTATCTTTTCCAGCCATGTTTTTTTTGCATGAAAGATTTCTGCAGGCTCGCAATGCTGCAGCAGTATTTTAGCCTGTATGGGCCCTATAGCCGGGACCAGGGTTAAAGCAACCTGGTAAAGCAGTTCCTGTTCCGTCTTCATCTCCAATTCTCCTCCCGTCAAATATAACCTGTAAGTGTTGGTTTTTTTGAACTACCGGCCCGTGACTTTCAGCTCTGTCCGGCGGTTTAATGCACGGCCTTCTTCCGTTTTATTATCGGCAACGGGTTTGGTTTCACCATAACCTTTTACGGTAAGCCGTGCAGCAGGTATATTCTTTTTTACCAGGTAATCCACCACCGCCTTTGCCCGGTTATTGCTGAGTAAAAGATTGTCCGCAGGCTTGCCTGCATTATCGGTATGCCCGCCGATCTCTATTTTAAGACCTGGGTTGTCGGTTAGCAATTGCACCAGCTGGTCGAGTTCTACCTGTGACCCGGTCTTCAATTCAAATTTATTGATGTCAAAAAATATATTCTTTAAAATGCTGCTGGCATTTACTTCTATAGGTTGCAGCGTAATATTTTTTTCATACGTTGAATCGGGAGAACGACCCGTCATTAAAAAATTATCGGAGTAAAAAAGATAGCCTTTCCGGTTCACGGTGAAAGCATAATCTCTTCCAACAGGCAAGGTGATAAAATAATTCCCGGTTTCATCGGTCTGCACTTTGGAGATCACCTGTTTGCTTTCCAGGTCGGTTAACTCTACCGAAGAAGGCAGCCCGTTCTTTGTTTTCCTATCCGTTACTTTTCCTTTTACCCATAATGTTTTAGCGGGGCGTATATCCTGGCGTAATTCAAAATGATAAATATCCAAACCGCCTTTTGAATCGGCCCGGTCACTGGCATAATAGGCGGTCTTTCCATCCGCGGCAATAAATAAAGTGCCTTCATCACTGGTGGTATTGATGGGATAACCAAGATTCACCGGTTGGCCCCAGGATCCATCAGGATTTCTCCGGCTAAAAAAAAGATCATTGGCGCCATAACCGGGCCAGCCGCCAGATGTAAAATAGAGGGTTTGGTTATCTGCATGAATGAAAGGACATTCATCATCACCCGCAGTATTGATACCCGGTCCGAGATTTTCCGGCTCGCTCCACCTGCCATTGGCCTGCAAATGACAAACATAAATATCACTCCCACCCAGGCCACCAAAGCGGCGGCTGGCAAAATACAGGTCTCGTTTATCAGGGGAAAGACAGGGCTGAGAATCCCATTGATCTGAATTGACCCGTCCGCCAAGGTTCACCGCCTTGCTCCATCCCTTCGGGGAGAAGTAAGAAATATAAAGATCATAATTGCCGAAGCCATCGGGACGGTTGTTCGCAGTGAACACCAGCCATTGGCCGTCCTGCGAAATATTCTGGGCCGCTTCGCTTTGCGGAGTGTTTACATTCTCTTCCATCGGGATGGCGGGGTCCCATTTGTCGCCGTTCAGCCGGCTATAATAAAAATCTTCGTTGATATTTTTTACCCGCCGGGTAAATACAAATTCTTTTCCGTCGATTGTCAGGCAGGGAAAATATTCCGACTCGCTGCTGTTGATACCTGGACCCATATTCTGTGGTGCGAAGACATAATTTTTAACAGCATTATTCTTTGCATAGTTGACCGCGAATTCGTAAGACTTTTTTCTTTTGGTAACAAGCTCGATCGTAGAAGGATTTTTAGGAGGCTTCTTTGACAGCAACTCGTTGAGTGCCGCTAACGCTTTTTCAAATTCTCCCAGGCCCGCGAGATGGGAAGCATAGACCAGTTTGTAATCGAGTGTATAATTGGAATCCAGCAAAAACGCTTTTTCAAAATACTGGATACTGCTGTTGTAATTCTTGATCTTACCATAAATGCTGGCCAGCCCGATATAGGCATCCACATAGTTCTTATCCGCGTCAATCGCCTGCAGTAAAAGACCGGCGGCGCTGGCATAATTTTCATCCATGGCCCTTTCCTGTGCCTGGTTATAAAGGGCGATCGCTTTTTTATTTATTTTTTCCGGGTTGTATTGAGAAAAGCCCTCTTGAAATAAAATAAAGGAAAAGACGAACAGGAAGATCTTTTTCATTGGTATTAAATTGCTTTCAAGGAACGAAACTAGATCAATTTTATTTCCTGTTAAGAGTCAATTGGCCGGTCAATGGTTGCTCAGGGAACATTGATATACTTGTGCAACTGCAGGCTCAGTTCCCATTTCGGGTTCGCTTTGATATAGTCAATGATCTGCGGCGTAACCTGTTTCGCTTTATCCCATTCCGGTTGCAAATAAAGTTTGCAGGAAGGGGATACCAGGGCTGCATATTTTTCTGCCCAATCAAAATCTGACCTGTTAAAGATGACCACTTTCAGTTCGTTTGCTTTGGATAAAATACCCGGCAGCGGGGCTTTGAATTTCTTGGGTGATAAACAGATCCAATCCCAATACCCACTGAGGGGATGGGCTCCCGAGGTCTCCATATTGGTTTGCAATCCCGCGGATTTTAAGGCCGTAGTCAGCTCATCAAGGTTGTGCATCAGGGGCTCACCACCGGTAATGACAACTATTCCTGCCGCAGTTTTTTTAACCTCCGTGATTAAAGTTTCAATGTTGAACAAAGGATGTTTCCCTGCATCCCAGCTTTCTTTTACGTCACACCACACGCAGCCAACATCACAACCACCGAGCCGGATAAAATAGGCGGCTTTTCCCTGGTGGTAGCCTTCACCCTGGAGTGTATAAAAATGCTCCATTACAGGGAGGTGGATTGTTTCTTTCATCACAATATTCATAACATTTATCCTTAAGCGGGCTTAATTTTTTAAGGTGCAGGACCTGTAGGTATTCTTTAACAGCGCAGCGATGGTCATCGGACCCACACCACCTGGTACAGGAGTGATCCAGGAACATTTAGGAGCTACCGTTTCATAATCCACATCACCTTTTAATTTGAAGCCTGTTTTTCTTGTACTGTCTTCCGTTCTTGTAATACCTACATCGATGATCACTGCTCCTTCTTTTACCATATCGGCCGTAAGGAACCCGGGTTTTCCCAGGGCTGCTACAATGATATCTGCCTGCAGGCAAAACTCTTTTATATTCATCGTGTGGGAGTGACAGATCGTGACGGTGCAATTACCCGGATTGGAATTACTGCTTAATAAAATACTCATAGGTCTTCCCACGATATTGCTGCGACCGATCACGACGGCGTGTTTACCTTTTGTTTCGATCTTATAATGCTCCAGCAACAACATGATACCATGCGGCGTTGCCGGTACGAACCCCGGGATCCCCTGCAGCATCTTCCCTACATTTACCGGGTGAAAACCATCCACATCCTTATCGGGGTCGATCGCACTGATGATCTCTTCATCCGGGATATGTTTGGGTAAAGGAAGTTGTACCAGGATGCCATCAATATCGGGGTCATTATTCAGTTCCTGTATTTTGTCCAGCAATTCTATAACCCTGACATTCTCTTCGAAACGAATAAGCGTTGATTTACAGCCTATTTCACTACAGGCTTTTATTTTGGCCGCCACATAAGTCTCGCTGGCCCCGTTATTCCCGATCAAAACAGCAGCGAGGTGCGGGATTTTTCTCCCTTCTATACTGCGTTCTGCCACATCCATTTTCAATTTATCCTTTATAGCTTGTGATGCTTTCTTTCCATCTAAAATTTGCATGCCGCAAAGGTAAGACTTGGAGAAGCAATCTTTTTTTAAGAGGCCGGTGAATAATTGAATAGTGTATTGATGAAAAGGGTTAGTTTATTGTACATAGTAATCATCGCCTGTAGTGCAGGGCTTAACGGGCAATACCAACAGCACAGGACAATGACCAATAACGGCCCGGGTGCATATAGCCTGCTTCATACCGATGTTTTTTCATTTACCTCTAATCCTGCAGCGCTTGCACAGCTTAAAAACACTTCCGCCGGGATCGCCGGGGAGAGAAGATATTTATTACCGGAACTGAATTCCTTTACGGCAGTTGCCGGCATCCCCACCGCCTCTGGTTGTTTCGGTTTACAGATCGGGTATACAGGTTTCAGTGAATATAATGAAACAGGAGCGGGCCTGGTCTACGGTAGAAAGCTGGGAACAAAAGTAGATGCCGGCGCCCGGTTCAATTACTACGTGAACCGTATCAGCAGTTATGGCAGTACTTCTGCTATAAGCATTGGCCTCGGGACCATCTGGCATGTAACAGAAAAACTGCATACAGGTATTTATATCAATAATCCTGCAGGAGGAAAATTCGGCAAGGAGAGCCGGGAAAAACTGCCTTCCATCTATACTGTTGGTTTTGGGTTCGATGCATCTGATAAATTCTATACCAGTATTGAAATAGAAAAAGAAGAGGATCAGCCTGTCAATGTAATCGCAGTCATCCAGTATAAATTTATCCCGCAATTATTCCTGAGAGTGGGAATTTCTTCCGCGACTTCTTTTGCGTGGGGAGGAGCCGGACTGCTTTTAAAATCTTTCCACGTTGAAGTGATGACAAGTTACCACCCGCAATTAGGAATCACTCCCGGGCTGCTGGTCTTATTCAATTTGAATAAAAATGGAAAATGAAAGGGTCATTATTAATATTACTATTCACGATTCACTATTCACTATTGATGGCAGGCCAGGAGCTACCATCCAGCACGGAGCAGCAGCTGGAAAACCAGGCCGATGCAGACCAGCAAGAGACCGAAGATGATAGTTACCTGCAGGATCTCGGGAGGTTCCGGGCATTCCCCGTGAATTTAAATACAGCCGGGGCAAATGAATTGAAACAACTGGGAATCCTAAACGAACTCCAGGTTTCAAATCTTATTACTTACAGGAATTTGTTTGGCCGGTTGCTTAGCATCTATGAATTACAGGCAGTGGCTTGCTGGGACCTGGTCACGATACGTAAATTACTTCCCTTTGTTACAATAACTACTTCAGCCACTTTCGCCGATGATGCGGGCAAACGTTTCCGCGAAGGGGAGCATAGTTTTCTTATTCGTATTTCGCAACTACTGGAAAAGCCGGATGGGTATAAAAGATCCGCTTCGGGGACCAGTTACCTGGGAAGCCCGCAGCGAATACTTTTCCGTTACCGTTATGGGTACAAAAATCTTTTGCAATTTGGGGTGCTGGGTGATAAGGATGCGGGTGAACAATTCCTGAAAGGGACACAGAACAAAGGATTTGATTTCTATTCTTTTCATTTTTTCGCCAGGAAGACGGGTATCATACAGGCGCTGGCGTTCGGCGATTTTACGGTAAACATGGGACAGGGATTGATCCAATGGCAGGGGCCAGGATTTAAGAAAAGTGTGGATGTGATGGGAGTGAAACGGCAGTCAGAAATATTGCGTCCCTATAACTCAGCAGGTGAATTTTATTTTCACCGTGGCGCGGGTATCACTGTTAAAAAAGGAAAAGCGGAGGCAACAATTTTTATTTCTTTTCGCAAACTGGGTGGAAACCTTGCAGCCGATACCCTATACCGTGAAAATGTTATTTCTTCTTTTCTTGTTTCCGGTTATCACCGCACGGTGAGTGAGAATGCTGATCGTAATAATATTCCCCAAACTGCCGCCGGTGGTAATATAACATACAGGAACCCCATGTGGCATATCGGGATAAACGGGGTGATGTATAATTTTTCTTTGCCCGTACGAAAAAGCGATGAACCCTATAACCTTTATGCCATCAGTGGAAGAAACTGGTATAATGTAAGCGTTGACTACAGTTACACTTTCAGGAACTTTCATTTCTTTGGAGAGGCTGCTGCTGACAAGCATTTCAGCAAGGCTTTAATCAATGGCCTGCTGTTAAGTGTTG
The DNA here is from genome assembly GCA_039921505.1 of Chitinophagaceae bacterium. Classification (GTDB taxonomy): domain Bacteria; phylum Bacteroidota; class Bacteroidia; order Chitinophagales; family Chitinophagaceae; genus JJ008. The sequence continues at coordinate 126,967 of JBDSBR010000019.1, read as the reverse complement.
ATCCGCGGGCCGATATTTCTTTTGTATGGCGGATTATTTCCCCGGCATTCCAGTCCATTAATGGGAATGCTTTCACCGAGAATACTAATCCTGTAAATGAAATTGGTTGTTATACCGGGATCACGATCAGGCCAGCTCCCGGATTCAGGTTTGATGCCTATGCCGATTTCTTTACATTTCCCTGGCTGAAATACCTTGCCGATGCACCGGGCAACGGGAAAGATTTTTTGACGCAGTTTACTTATACACCCAACCGCCAGGTGGAACTGGTTACAAGGTTCAGGAACGAGACAAAGCAAACCAACCAGCAGGAGAATCTGACCGTAACGAATTACCTCGTCACAATACCCAAAAAAAGCTGGCGCACCCAGGTCAATTATAAAATAAACCCGGCTATCACCCTGCGCAACCGTGTTGAACTACTTTGGTACGACAATAAAGGGGTGAATAAGGAAAATGGGTTCCTCAGCTTTATTGACCTGGTTTTTAAACCGCTTCTTGCTTCATATGGCGGGGTTCTGCGGCTCCAGTATTTTGAAACGGACGGGTATAATTCCCGGATTTATGCTTACGAGAACGATGTATTATATAGCTATTCGATCCCGGCATTTTCTGATAAAGGGTTTCGGTATTACTTTACCCTTAACTACGATCCCGGAAAAAAACTCTCTTGCTGGCTCCGCTGGGCTCAAACGATCTACGGCGACAAGACAACAGTAGGGTCGGGGCTGGATAAAACAGGGGGAAACAGCAGGACGGAACTAAAACTCCAGGTACGGCTTATTTTCTAGCCTTTTCAGGCTGATTTCAGGGCCCGACATTTTTTTTTGCCTCTTTAACTAATTGTTAAAAAAAACTTTACCTTGCGGCAGCATTTTTAAAGGCATTTGTGTCTTTAGCTATACCCTTACCTCTTGGAAATCGACGGTTTTCCCTGATAATCAATGCTTTTAAATTTTAAAAATTAACGTTAACATGAGAAAAATCGCATCACTGTTTACAGTGCTAATGCTATTTGCTGCATTAGCATTTGGCCAGAACCGGTCAATCACCGGTACTGTGACCGATGAAAAGGGCGACGCTTTGCCCGGGGCATCTGTAAGAATTAAAGGAACACGTACAGGTGTGGCGGCCGACAACAACGGCCAGTTTCGTATCCAGGCTAAAACAGGTGACATCCTGGTAGTATCAGGCGCAGGCCTTGAAGCTACGGAGGCAACTGTAGGAGCCGGGAGCACGATAACAATATCAGTTAAAAGAACTGTTATTGCCGGTACTGAAGTAGTTGTGACTGCCCTTGGAGTAACCCGCCAGCCAAAAGAGCTGGGTTATTCAGTTTCTAAGGTCAAAGCCACCGAACTTACCCAGGCAAAAGCAGTTAACCTCCAAAACGGATTAACTGGTAAAGTTTCGGGTTTGAATGTACAGACAGTAAATAACGGCGTTTTCGGTGACACAAGGATTACCCTCCGCGGTATCCGGTCACTGACTGGTAACAACCAGCCGATGCTGATCCTTGATGGTGTTCCCATCTCCCTGAACTACCTGAGTTCAATCAACCCCAATGACATTACCGACGTTACGATCCTGAAATCTGCATCAGCTACGGCTGTGTATGGTCCGGATGGTGCCAACGGCGCCCTGGTAGTTACTACCAAAAAAGGAAGCCGCACAAAACCAAGTATCAGCGTAGGTCATACAGTACAGATTGAAAGAGTATCTTATATGCCCGAACTGCAGAACAGGTTTGGTTCCGGTTCTTCTGAGGACATTTATGGTTTCGGCCAGTATGATCCTATCGAGAACCAGTGTTATGGTGATGAGTTCGATGGTTCTATGCGCCAGATCGGTCGTGATGGCCCCAATGGTGAGCAATATATTACTGCTTACCAGGCTTTACCCAAAGAAAAATTACGTTTCTGGAATACAGGTATCACTAACCAGACAGACCTTTCATTCTCTACTGGTGATTTTTACCTGAGCGCACAAAACGTGCTGATCCAGGGTATCATGCCAAAAGACGTGAACCGCAGGGTATCTGTGCACATGGCTGCCAATAAGGAGTACAATAAATTCAAAGCTTCTTATAGCATCAACTATACAAAAGGAAACTATGATGTTACTGCCGGTTCTACCTTTGGTAACGGTCGTGACTTCACTGTTTACTGGAACCTGATCAACACCCCCCAGCAAATTCCCATTACCCGTTTCAAAGACTGGAGACATGATTATTTCTCTAGCCCTGACGGATATTTCAACGACTATTATTCTAACCCTTACTACATGATTGATAATTTCCGTCAGAAAGGAAGGACGGAAGATATCTTCGGAAATGCTGAGCTGAATTTCAAGGCCACGAACTGGCTGAACCTGACCTATCGTTTAGGTGCTACCATTTCTAATAGCACTTCGAAAGCAACCGGTAATGCTTTAAATTATAGCGCTTTTGCAAAAGCAAGTGGTAAGGCCATTGCCCTGTCAGGTGATTTACCTTCACAGGTAATCGATGGTTCTGCTACTTCCAGCCGGATCAACTCAGAATTCTTTGCTACTGCAAGGAAAAAATTTGGCGATTTCTCCCTGGATGCATTGCTTGGTCAATCATTCCGTGAAGACAATTCCAAGAGTATTAATGTAGGAAGCAATAACCTTGCTTTCCCCCAATTATTCAATATCATCGGCCGTAAAGGTGAACTGACCACTGCAAATGAAGGTGACTTCAAATTCAGGCTGGGCAGGTTCTTTGGTAAAGTGGGTATTGGATTCAACAACTGGGCTTTCGCGGAAATTACTGGCAGCTACGATATCAACAGCCGCCTGTATGATCCTTATGGAGACGTGAAAGAAGCATTTAAATCCAGTAACTTCTTCTATCCCGGCGCCAGCATTTCTTTCCTGCTGAGCGAAGCGATACCTGCGCTGAAAAGCAGCAAAGTGGTCTCTTACTTTAAGATCCGTGCTGCTTACTCTAAAACAGGTAACGTAAACCTGGAAACATATGGTTTGGAGAACAGGTATGGTCTTGGCGGTGGTTTCCCTTACGGGTCGCTCGTAGGCTACACTTCCAACAACCTGCTTCGTTTACCAAGCTACGAGCCTGAGTTTGTACGGAACAGGGAAGTAGGAATTGAATTAGGGTTCCTGAAAAACAGGATCAATGTGGAAGGAACTTTCTATGCACAAAGGAACTCTAACCAGATCGTAGACGTTCAGTATTCAGCAGCGACCGGTTTTACCAGTGCAAGACTGAATGCAGCAGAATTTAATAATGATGGAATTGAGCTTGACCTGAAACTGACACCGTTGGTTAAATTAGGTAAGGCTTCTATTGATTTTAAAATCAACTATACTCACCAGAAGAACGAGGTGACCAAGATCATCGAAGGTGTTGACCAGTTAGGTATCGGTAACGGTAACTATGTAATCGTTGGTAAGCCCGCTTATACGTTCCAGCTGACTGACTATGTAAGAGACGACCAGGGCCGTGTGATCATCAATACGACTACAGGTCTTCCTTCAGTTGATCCTACGATCAAGCCTTTCGGCCAGACACAACCTAAAGACCTTATCGGTATGAGCCTGAATGTAAACTGGAGAGATCTTTCTTTCAGTGCAGTGGCAGATTACCGCGGTGGCAACCAGATCTATACCGGTAACCTCGGTACAGGTATGGACTTCTCCGGTGTTTCTAAAAGAAGTGGACAGAACGGCAGACAACCTTTTATTATGCCTAACTCGTCGTACTTCGACGGTTCTAAATACGTTGACAATACCAGCATTTATATGACTGGTGGTTATAACTTCTGGTCACAATCTGTTAATCAAAATGCCAACACTAACTACCTGGTAGATGGTTCTTTCTGGAAAATCCGGGAAGTAAGCATCAGCTATAACGTGCCGGCCAAATTGTTTGCTTTTACCAAGAATGCCGTCAAAGGTGTGAACTTCACACTTAGCGGAAGAAACCTGTTTATGTTCCTTCCCAAAACCAACGAGTGGACTGATCCTGAGTTCTCAAACACATTGGGTAATGCCCAGGGTGTGAGCGGTCTGGATAATACACCACCTACACGGATCTTTGGTGCGAGCATCAACATCCAGTTATAACTAAAATAAATATTTAAAGACATGAAACTGAAAAAAATAGCATACGGCGTTTCTCTTGCAGCGATAATTATCGCTGCAGGGAGCAGCTGTAACAAAGCAAAATTCAACATCAACAAGAACCAGAACGACCCGACGGACAGTTCTGTGACTTATGATGTTGTACTCCCCGCAGCCCTGCACGCTACGGGTACTATCGTCGCCAACCAATGGGGAACGATCCAGAACTGGATGGGTTTCTGGGCCAGGTCAGGTACCTATGCTCCTAACGTAACGGAGGAAACTTACCAGATCACTACCGGTTTCGGAAATGGTATATGGAACAACTGTTACGATAATAATTACGATTATAATATCGTGCAACAAAAAGCAAAAGTAGCAGGAGCCGGTTTTTATGAGGGTATTGCCCGCATCATGAAAGCCCATAACTACCAGATCCTGGTGGATGTATACGGTAATGTGCCTTATTCACAGGCCCTGAAAGGAAGTGCTAACCCTACCCCGGCTTATGATAATGGCCTGGATATTTACAAAGACCTCTTACGCCAGATCGATACCGGTATTGCCCTTATCAAAGGTGCTACCGTCACAACCACCAACGGCAACAAGGATATCTGGAAAAATGATATCATGTTCGGTGATCCTGTAAATGGCCTTATTGGCGATGTGGCTGCTATGAAAGTAAAATGGGCCCAGTTTGGTAATACGCTGAAACTCCGTATGCTGATCCATGCTTACGCGGTGGCTGGCATTAACAAAACTTCCGAGATCGCTATCATTAATACAGAAGGAAGCGGGTACCTCACCATCGATGCTCAGGTACAGCCTGGTTATAAGTCAGACAAACCCAATCCTTTCTTTAATAGCTATAAGAGCACGACTACAGGCGCACAGACTGCCAATAATATATACTACAGGGCTAATAGCTGGGGTATTGGTTATTATTTAGGAGATGGCGACCCACGTGTAGGTACCGGATCATATTCTGGTGGCGCACAAAAGATGTATGAGCAGGGAACCGGCGGTATGATCGGGGTAGCTTATGGCTTGCCTCCTGTTACTGCCAATGCTTCGCCAGTACTGGCGGGTATCGGACCTGGTGTTTATAAAACATCTAGTTCTGCCCAGGCTATTTTAACATCCGCAGAAGCTTATTTCCTCCGTGCTGAAGCAAGACAAAGAGGTTTTATTACTTCTGGTCCTACTGCCCAGTCATTGATGGAAACAGGTATCCAGGAAAGCTTCAGGTATGTAGGCCTTGCTAACCCTGCCGGTGCTTTAGCCGCTTACCTCGCTTTCAACGCAGGTTACCCCGACGTGGATATCACTTCTGGTCCTTATGCAGGTGCTCCAGCCGGTTATCCGGGTGGTGGTATTGCAACCATTCTTTCGCAGAAATGGTTTGCCCTGAATGGCATCGATCCCCTGGAAGTATGGACAGATTACAGGAGAGTTCCATTCTCTGAAGTTGCTCCTGCCCTGGCTGGTGCATCTACTACACATTTTACTTATGGAACAGCAGGCGGTTATACTGCAGGACCCAAGATCTCTGTGGCTCCCCAGAATACTTCTACTGTAATCCCGGTAAGATATTTGTACCCACAAACAGAGTACAACTATAATTCAGCGAACGTAGGATCACAAGGAGTAATCAACCAATTCAGCAGCCGGATCTTCTGGGATCTTAATTAATATGACACCTTAAAATCAGAAATATGAAAAGAATATTCTTAATTACATCACTTTTTGCAGCATTGTCTCTCACGTTTACGAGCTGCTTAAAAGATAAAGGGTTTGAAGATGGTACCTATGGTATCAATGACCCGGATACGCAGCCTCCCGGCGTTGGTTTTCCCTTAGCAACCAAGACCCAGGCCTTTGGGCTGAATGTAAGTTCATCACTACAGGCTGTTGATGGTTACGTATATGTAAACCTGCTGACTGGTAATGCTGCTACATCAGATGTGCATGTGACTTTAACCAACACTACCGTTGCAGATGTTGCTGCTTATAATATAGCAAAAAACCTGACGGGTACAAACCAGATTCTGGTATTGCCACCGGCTGTATATAATGTAGCTAGTTCCGTTACTATACCTGCAGGGGCACGCAATGCACAGATTCCGATCAATGTTACAAACACAACAACACTTGATCCTTCCAGGACCTATGCAATCAGTCTTACTATTACCAGTTCTGACGGAGGCTATGTTGTTGCATCTAACATGAAAACCTTGTTCATCCTGTTCAGTATCAAAAACAGGCTGGATGGTCACTACCAGATCACCGGCGCTGCTTTAAGAGCAGGTGACGCGGCTTTAACAGGCAGTGTTGGAACTTACGAAGTGGACTTTGAAACTGCCGGTGCGAATGCCGTACAATGGCATGTGGGCAGCCCTGTATATTGGGGAAGCCAGGCATCTCAGCTTCCGGGTGGTTATGAGCCCCTGATCACGGTTGATCCGATCACTAACCTGATCACCAACATCACAAGTGTTTCCGGGATAATCATGACATCTCCCATTGTAAGAACAGATATTATCGGATCAACCCAGCGGTATGATCCGGCTACCAAAACCTTATATTTTGAATTTACTTATGGTGGCGGACCTTCTTCAAGGCTGTTCACCATGGTTGCAAAGTATTTAAGAGCCAGATAATCTTTTCCTATTTCTTTAAAAGGGACTGTTTATTAACAGTCCCTTTTTTATTTCTTCCCTGTGTAGAGTGGCTTTTTTAGTATTTTTGGAAACCCTAAAATAGTTGCGATGCAAATCATGAAAAAAATCTTCCTGGCTGCTGGCCTCTTCCTAAGCGTTTTTACCTGGTCATACGGACAGCAACCTTCAGTCAGTAGTGTTTCTTTTGGATCAGGGGCCCTGGTAAGCCGGGCACCCGACAGCCGTGGCTGGACCGATCCTGCGTTAAATCATAACCGCCTGATCCAGCAGAGGACAGGGGAAGGTGTATATAAACTAATAGGCCCTTATAAGGTAGTGGGTACGCAATTTCTTTATGGGGAGCACCATAAGGGGGATTTGTTTGCCACAGAAGCAAAAGCGTATAATATTTTTATTAGCTATAATACCTTTAACCAGGAAGTAGAATTTTATTCCAGTTCCAATCCCGACAAGCCCCTTGTAAAAGAACCCGGGGAAGTTGATTCCTTTACCATCCAGGCAGACCCCGCAGCGGATATTCTCTCCCCCCTGAAATTTATTTACGGCGCTCACCTCGGTACAAAAGATAAATTCTATTACCAGGAAGTAGCTGCAGGCGACAGGTTTGTGCTGTATAAGCGTTATAAATCCGAACTGGGCTATGTTTCCAGCAACTATGTGCAAGCTGAATTGCGCCAGTTTGACCTGGGGTTTGAATATTACTATTACGACAAGGAGAAAAAAAATCTCAAAAAACTGAAGGCTAACGCAAGTTCTGTCACCAAGGAATTCAAGGGGGTAACGGATATTTCGAAAGTCGTGAACCAGGATGATTTTGATTTAAACCAGGAAGCGGCTTTGCAGAAAGCATTTGAAGAGCTTAACAAGTCCACAAAAGGGTTTTAATTTTTTATCATTTAAAACTACTGTCATAAAACTGATCACCCGCTTTATTACAACAGCCGTTGTTCTTTTCGCTACCTGAATAAATAATAATTAGAAAATTCCTTTATGAGTGACCAGCAAAATATCCCGAACCAGCTTAATATAGAGATCTCCGAAGAAGTCGCCGAAGGAAGCTATGCGAACCTGGCGATCATTACGCATTCACATGCAGAGTTCGTGATCGATTTTGTGAATGTCATGCCCGGAACTCCCAAAAGTAAAGTAAAGTCAAGGATCATTCTCACTCCCCAGCATGCCAAACGCCTGATGCGTGCACTCACAGAAAATATCCTGAAATATGAGTCGGTGAACGGCCCTATCAAGGACCTAGAAGAGACACAATTGCCGATGAATTTTGGCGGACCCACTGCACAGGCATAGATGGTAGATGATAGATGATAACTGATAGATAATAATTTTTCACTCGTCAGCATATTCCTTTATTTAGTGACACTCAGGGTTAAAGTCACTATTATCTATCATCTATCAGTTATCATCTCATTTATCATCTATCAGTTATCATCTAAATAAGTCCTTCATCCGCAAAACTATAATATCCATCGCCGCTTACGATGATATGATCGATAACGGTAATATCAAAGAAACGGGCGGCTTCTTTTATTTTGCTGGTGAGTTGTTCATCAGCCCGGCTGGGTTTCAGGCTCCCGGAAGGATGGTTATGACAAAGAATAATATTGACGGCATCTTCTTCAAGTGCCTTACGAAGAATTATCCGCGGATCCGCTACCGTACCCGTGATACCTCCTTCACTGACGATCTCAAAATGATTGATCTTATTGGCCCGGTTTAAAAAGAGAACAGCAAAAACTTCATGGCGGTAGTCGCTGAATTTTGCCTGGAGATAGTGGGCGATATCGGCACTTGAGCTGATCACAGTCTTTTGCAGGGAAACAGCGGATTGGCGTCTCCTGCCCAGTTCCAGGGCGGCAGCGATACTGATGGCCTTAGCATCCCCCATACCTTTTATTTTCATCAGGTCTTTGACCGAAAGTCTCCCCAGTTCCACCAGGTTATTCTTTCCAAGCTGCAAGACCTCTTTCGCCAGGTCTACCGCTGTTTTTTCCCGGTTGCCATGGCGGATCAGGATGGCCAGCAGTTCTGAATTGCTGAGGTTTTCTGCACCCTGGGCTAGTAATTTTTCTCTTGGGCGGTCGTCTTTTGCCCACTCCTTTATTGAGTACTTGTGCTCTTGCATAGTACAAGTTCAGCCAATATTTTTATCTCATCAATACCGCTTTCGTGGTAGCGAAAAAGCCACCAGGAAACCAACTTTGAAAAACCTAAAATCTGGTACACATGAAAACCAAGACCTTTACTCCCATGGGCTCCCTGCACCCCATTCTTTTCTTTGCAGGTGTATATGTAGTAGCCTTGTTCTTCTCCATTTTTATCTGTTCTTCCCTGTTTTACAGTTGTAATTCAAGTCCGACCACGGCCAGCTCCGAAAACCTGGCGCCCGTGGAAAAGACCGCTGCTGTGTCAGCCATAGTTCCTCACGGAACAATTGCTGTCAGGTAGAAGCTGTCCCGGGCAATATTTTTAGCGGTGGCGGGTGGCGATTGAGTTGATAGTAATATCTTCGCCGCACATTTTTAAGCTATGCAAACTGCTAAAATCTTCTCGGGAACCGGCTCACAGCTACTGGCCGAACAGATCTGCTTAAGATATGGAACCCGGCTGGGTAAAGTCAATATCCAGCGATTCAGTGACGGTGAAATAAGCCCTATTTTCCTGGAAAGTGTCAGGGGAGACTATGTTTTCCTCATCCAAAGCACTTTTTCGCCTGCAGAGAACCTTATGGAACTGCTCCTCATGATTGATGCCGCGAGGAGAGCTTCGGCCGACAAAGTCATAGCCGTCATTCCTTATTATGGCTACGCCCGCCAGGACCGCAAGGACCGACCCCGGGTGGCTATTGGAAGTAAGCTGGTAGCCAATATGTTAGTAGCGGCAGGTGCGGACAGGGTTATCACCATGGACCTTCATGCACCCCAGATCCAGGGCTATTTTGACATTCCTGTTGACCATCTTGACAGCCACGCTGTTTTTATCCCTTATATAGAGAATCTGAGGCTGGAAAACCTTACCTTTGCGGCCCCTGACGTAGGAGCTACCAACAGGATCAGGGAGATTGCCAGCTATTTTAATGTAGAAATGGTGATCTGCGACAAACACCGCAAAAGGGCCAACGAGATCGCCAGCATGGTAGTGATAGGAGATGTGACCGGGAAGGATATCGTGATTATCGATGATATCTGTGATACCGGGGGTACGCTGGCAAAAAGCGCAGGTCTTTTAAAGGAAAAAGGCGCAAGAAGTGTAAGGGCATTGATTACTCACCCGGTACTGAGTGGTAAGGCCTACGAGAATATCGAGAATAGTGTGCTGGAAGAATTGCTCGTTTGTGATACGATACCTGTGAAGAAAGAGAGTTCAAAAATAAAAGTGTTGAGTGTGGCGGAGCTTTTTGCAGTAGCGATCCGGAATGCTTATGAGAATAAAAGTATAACCAGCCTGTTCATTCATTCGCAGCGAAGAGATAAATAAAATAAGAAATAAGGAATAAGGTTGCTTCGGCCTTGCCTCGCAATAAGGGGCACCGGGGAGCCAAAGATCAGGATAACACGTAAACAATTTAAACAACATACAATGAAATCAATTACAATCGAAGGTCAACTGAGGACCGGATTCGGGAAAACAGCCACCCGGCAACTCCGCTCTCAGGAACTGGTGCCCGGTGTAATTTATGGCGGCTCACAGGAGATCAATTTCCAGGCTCCTGCTGCAGCTTTCAAAAAATTAGTCTACACCCCCAGTTTCCAGATAGCAGAAGTCGTTTTGGACGGCAAAACCTACAGGACAATCCTGAAAGACCTGCAGTTTGACAAAGTGGATGATAAACTGATCCATATTGACCTGCTGGAACTGGTAGAGGATAAAAAAGTGATCGCGGATATTCCGTTGAAATTTGTTGGAACTTCCATCGGCGTAAAAGACGGCGGTAAGCTCATCACCAAAATGAAATCACTGAAAGTAAAAACATTACCGAAGTACCTGAAAGAGCAGATCGAGGTTAGCATTGATAACCTGGAACTGAACGGGAATATCCGGGTAGAAGATGTAAAAGTAGATAACTACGAGTTCCTGAACTCTCCCCGTATCCCCATCGCTTCCGTGGTATTGACAAGACAGTTGAAACAGGAAGAAGCTACTGCTCCTGTAGCAGGTGCTGCTCCTGCCGCTGCAGCAGCCCCGGCTGCCGGCGCTGCTGCTCCTGCCGCCGCAGCAGCGAAAGCTCCTGCCAAAGGAAAGAAATAATTTTTTTCTTTAAAGACATACCAACCCGTTCCTTCAAACCGGAACGGGTTTTTTATGCGCTATATCCGATATTTGGCCTGCTTAAAAAGGTGACATGAAATTTTTGATCGTTGGATTGGGAAATGTGGGTGAAGAATACGCCCATACAAGGCATAATATCGGGTTTGATGTGGTGAATGCATTCGTGCAGAAACATGCAGCAAGCTTCCGGGTTGACCGGCTGGCTTATGTAGCGGATATTAAATGGAAGGGAAAAGGCTTTACCTGTATCTGCCCGACTACATTCATGAACCTGAGTGGTAAAGCGGTCAAGTACTGGATGGATAAAGAAAAGATTAGTTTATCGCATACACTCGTGATCCTGGATGATCTTGCTTTGCCTTTACATAAACTCAGGCTGCGGCCTTCCGGCAGCGATGCCGGTCACAATGGTTTGAAAAGTCTGCAGGAAACCCTGGGTACTCCTGAATATCCTAAACTCCGATTTGGTATCGGGAATAATTTCCCCAAAGGTCACCAGTCAGATTTTGTACTCGGCAAATGGAAAAAAGAAGAAGAGCCGCTGGTAAAACTCAAAATTGACAAAGCCCTTGAAGTGATTGAAACCTTTGCCACACAGGGTATTACAACTGCCATGAACCAGGTAAATAATCAGGACTTTTCGCTATGATAAATGGGATTGATTACTTACTTTAGCAGCCCGACCCATCCCGGCAATGATTAACATGCCGATAGACCGGGATCTTTAAAATCCAATTGACATATTGAGGGCCTGAATATATGGGATGAACTGTCCTGCATGTATCCGATGTATTTATTAAAAACACCACTTTCTGTTTATGAAAATTTTCTGTGTTGGCCGTAACTATGCAGCGCATGCTGAAGAATTGGGCAACGAAGTTCCTGACGAACCGGTCATCTTTATGAAACCCAAGAGTGCCATGCTTCAACCGCATACGCCATTCTATTACCCGGAGTTTACCAACGAACTGCATTATGAATGTGAACTGGTCTTACGCATCAGTAAGAACGGGAAGTATATCCAGGATAAATTTGCCGGCAAATATTATGATGCGATCACTGCGGGGATCGACTTTACGGCAAGAGATATTCAAAATGAATTAAAAGAAAAAGGGTTGCCCTGGGAAAAAGCCAAAGCCTGGGATAACTCGGCCGTGATTGGAAAATGGATACCCTTTGCCAGTATCAAGAATAAAAAAGATATTAATTTTTGTCTCTACAAGAACAAGGAACTGGTTCAGCAAAGTAATTCTTCCGAGATGATCCACAACTTTGACAGCATCGTGGCCTATATTTCGAATTATTTTTCTGTCAATATCGGGGATGTCATTTTTACAGGTACGCCGGCAGGTGTGGGTGAAGCGGTAGTCGGGGATGAGCTGGAAGCTTTTATTGAAGATGACAGTATGTTCACGCTGGAAGTAAAATAAGTATGATTTGAAATTGGGAGATTTGGAAATTGTATAATTCAATTTCCAAATCTCCCAATTTCACTTTTCCCAATCTCCAACAGGCTTTCCCTTAAATTTGTTCCCTAGATTGCGTTGCATTACATGACCGATACTTCCATATTGATAAGAGCCTACCGGCTGATGAGCCAGGTAAAAGTGATGGCGGAGACCTATGAGGCCAACCGCCCGGTTTGCAAATATGTCCATTCCACTTCGAGGGGTCATGAAGCCATCCAATTGGCGACTGCATTTCAACTACAGTTCCAGGATTTTGTGAGTCCCTATTACCGGGATGAAAGCATCATCGCAGGGCTTGGGTTTACCCCTTATGAACAAATGCTTCAATTACTCGCTAAGGGAGCTGATATATTTACCGGCGGCCGGGAGTATTATTCGCATCCCAACTACAAGGGTATTGATAAACCGACCATGATCCACCAGAGCAGCGCTACAGGTATGCAGGCGATCCCCACAACAGGTATTGCACAAGGCATACAATATCTTGAAAAACATCAACCGGGGTTGTTGAAAAAAGGAAGTAAAGGAGAGTTACCGATAGTTATTTGTTCACTCGGTGATGCCAGCATTACAGAAGGAGAAGTCAGTGAAGCGTTCCAGTTTGCGGTGTTGAAACAATTACCCATTATTTACCTCGTACAGGATAATAACTGGGGCATCAGTGTTACCGCAGCAGAAGCCAGGGCCATGAACGCCTTCGAATTCGCTGCCGGTTTCAAAGGGATGAATAGGGTACAGGTGGATGGAAGTGATCTCGAAGCTTCTTTGTCTGTAATGAAAGATGTAGTGGAATTCGTGCGCAAAGAAAGAAAACCTTATCTCGTTCATGCACAGGTGCCTTTACTGGGACATCATACCAGCGGGGTGAGAAAAGAATTTTACCGGACAGATGAGGATTGGGCCAAACACCTGGAGCATGATCCCAATCCAAAACTCCGGAAAAAATTGCTGGAAAGAGGAGTGAAGGAAAATGAGATCTTACAAATAGAAAAGGAAGCTGAGCAACTGGTCGCGGAACAATTTGCCAAAGCTATTGCTGCCTCCGAACCTGATACAACTACTATTGAAAAATATATTTTTGCTCCGACAACAGTTACAGAGGAAAAAGGAATACGAAGTCCGGCCGGCGCTGAGAAAGTGATCCTGGTGGATGCCGCTTTATTTGCGATCCGCGAGATCATGGAGAAACACCCCGAAGCCGTTCTCTATGGACAGGATGTTGGAAAAAGACTGGGGGGTGTATTCAGGGAAGCCGCTACGCTGGCCGAGCAGTTTGGTGAGCACCGGGTATTCAATACAGCGATCCAGGAAGCTTATGTGGTAGGATCAACGATCGGGATGAGTGCAGTGGGATTAAAACCGATAGTGGAAGTACAATTTGGTGATTATATCTACCCCGGGCTGAACCAGCTCGTAACGGAGGTTTCTAAAAGCTGTTACCTGAGTTGCGGAAAATTCCCGGTATCGATGATACTCCGGGTTCCGGTAGGCGCTTATGGAGGGGGCGGACCTTATCATAGCGGGAGCGTGGAGACCACGGTTCTTTCCATAAAAGGCATTAAAGTAGCTTATCCATCCAATGCGGCCGATATGAAAGGCCTGATGAAAGCCGCTTATTATGATCCCAACCCGGTAGTGATGCTGGAACACAAAGGACTTTACTGGAGTAAAGTTCCGGGGACGGAAGAAGCTAAAACACCGGAACCTGCTGCTGATTACATCCTTCCTTTTGGCAAAGCGAATATTGTGCTGAAAGCTGATAATGCCAAGATCGCTAATGGTGAAACTTGTGTGGTGATTACCTATGGAATGGGTGTGTACTGGGCTAAAGCGGCCGCAAAGAATTTTAGCGGCCGGGTCGAAGTAGTTGACCTGCGCACATTATTCCCGCTTGATGAAGACCTCATTTTTGAAAGGGTAAAGACTCATGGCAAGTGCCTGGTGCTTACTGAAGAGCAACAGAATAATTCTTTCGCGGAAGCATTGGCAGGAAGGATCTCTAAAAATTGTTTTCGTTCTCTCGATGCTCCTGTTGAAGTACTGGGCGCCTTGAACCTCCCCGCCGTTCCGATGAATATGGTATTAGAGCATGCGATGTTGCCGAATGCAGAGAAGGTCTCGGTCATAGTGAAACAACTTCTTGATTCCTGATTTTTTCTGAGTGACATTGCGCCCCTCCGGGGCTTGAAATATTCTTAATTGATGCTGGAAAAAGCGATGTTGGGCTAAAGCCCATCAGGGTTTAAATATAATTGCCCGGGGCTTAAGCCCCGGGCAATTGAATCATTTTAGGAATGGGCTTTAGCCCAATATCAGTTTTTCAAATTCAACTTTATCTGCAATTCATCGAATTGTTTTTTATCAATGGTCGCCGGCGCATCCAGCATTACATCTCTTCCTGCATTATTCTTGGGGAAGGCTATAAAATCACGGATACTCTCGCTGCCGCCAAGGATGGCGCAGAGCCGGTCGAAGCCGAAAGCAATTCCACCATGGGGAGGAGCTCCGTATTCAAAGGCGCCGAGCAGGAAGCCAAACTTGTGCAATTGTTCTTCCTTGTCCATACCCAGGGCTGCGAACATTTTTTCCTGTAATTCCCGCTGGAAGATCCTGATTGACCCACCACCAATCTCGTTCCCGTTCAGCACCATATCATAAGCATTGGCTTTGATACTGGCATAGGGATGCTTTAAATAGTCAGCGGCATTATCAATAACAGGATTATTATTGATCATGGTTGCGATCTGTGTTGGTTTGGGAGAAGTAAAAGGGTGATGACGGGCTACCCAGCGGTTGCCTTCCTCATCATATTCGAACAAGGGGAAATCCAATACCCAAAGGAGTCTGAACTCATTGTCTTTTCTCAGACCTAACCGGGTAGCCATTTCCATCCTCAGGTCACTTATCGCTTTTCTTGTTCTTTCTTCTGCACCTGCCAGGATTAAAACCAGGTCACCTGCTTTTGCATTTGATGCAGCGGCGATGGCTTTTAATTTCTCTTCATTGTAAAATTTATCTACGCTGCTTTTATAAGTGCCATCTGTATTTACTTTGATGAACACCAGGCCTTTCATACCGATCTGCGGACGCTTTACCCACTCGGTCAGTTCATCGGTTTGTTTACGGCTGTATTCGCTGCAACCCGGAACAGCAATAGCAACCACTGTTTCAGCTTCATCGAAGACCTTGAAACCAGCGCCGTTTATCAATGCAATAGCATCTTGTTTATCGGTGTAGACAGTAGATGGCTTTTTCAGGTTCAACACTTTCATGTCAAACCGGATATCAGGTTTATCGTTCCCGTAATTCCACATTGCATCTTCCCAGGTCATCCGTTGCACCTGTTCCGAATAATCGATTCCCTTTACTTCTTTGAAAACTGCTTTGATCATCCCTTCAAACATGTTCAAAATATCTTCCTGTTCTACAAAGGCCATCTCGCAGTCTATCTGGGTGAATTCCGGTTGCCGGTCAGCCCGCAGATCTTCATCTCTGAAACATTTTACGATCTGGTAATAGCGGTCATAACCACTTACCATTAAAAGTTGTTTGAAGGTCTGTGGTGATTGTGGCAATGCATAGAACTGTCCGGGATTCATCCTGGAGGGAACGACGAAGTCACGTGCACCTTCCGGGGTCGATTTGATAAGAAAAGGTGTTTCAATATCCATGAAGCCCTGCTGGTATAAATAATTCCGGGCTGCACGGTTTACGGCATAACGCAATTCAATATTTTTTTTGACAGCATTACGGCGAAGGTCCAGGAAACGGTATTTCATCCGCAGGTCATCACCACCATCCGTTTTGTCCTCGATGGTAAAAGGAGGGACAGCTGACTTATTTAAAATCCTGAATTCAGTAACCGTGATCTCGATATCCCCGGTTGGTATATTGGGGTTCTTGTTGCTTCTTTCATTTACCACACCGGTTGCCTGTAATACAAACTCACGGCCAAGCGGATTTTCTTCCAGTCGTTTATTAAGTTCCTCTCCAAATAGCAATTGTGTAATACCATAACGATCCCGGAGGTCGACGAATGTGATAGCGCCGAATTTCCGGATAGTTTGTACCCAGCCGGCCAGGGTTACGGTGCCGGTTTTATTATCCAGCCTGAGTTCGCCGCAAGTGTGAGTTCTGTACATAAATGGACCAATCGTTTAAAAATCAGGCTAATGGCCTGAGCGTTAAACCTTATTTTTAAATAATTCAGATGATATACGGGCGCAAATATAACTACAAATGGCCGCCGGGCTTGCATTTTGCCCCGGGGATGCTTATATTTATAGACGAACCCGAACCCTTTGAATAAAAAACCATTAAAATCCAAGCCAATGATTACCCTAGCCCTCATCTGCCTTGTGCGCCGTTATGTACGCCAAACAAGGAAAAAACAATCCATCGTTACAGCGTAATAGATTTTTCAAGTCTCAGTTCCCGAGGTCGCTGCACTGCATAATAGTACAGCAGGATCAATGCGCCGGTTAAGAAAGGGATTAATGCCAAATGCTTGCCGGTAAATTCTTTCCATACCAGCTTCTCATCAAATCCTATGAACTCGCTGATCATCCAGTAGGCATTCGCCGTGATCCAGAAGACAATGGCCAGGTTATGGGCCAGCTCCGATTTTATATCACGGTTCTTCCAGGCGATCCAAACGGCAACGGATAAAGTGGGTACGATCATCGCGATACCGAGTTCTTTCCAGATCATACACCAGCTGATATCTTTCATCAGCCAAAAAGCAATATGCATGTTCTCCATACGGCGAAAACGGGCCGGGATAGTGTAAACAGGTTTGTTGGTTGGGGTCATGGTTATAATGATTAGTTGATGGCGATAAAAATAATAATTCAAAATTAGCGGGCGCTGTTTCTGGAAAGTATTTTACTGAAACGATGGATATCTGCTTCCGGGTTAAGTGTTTTACTGTAGCAAAGATGTTCGGCCAGTTGATGAGCGAGGAAAGGGGCCAGTGAACAGCCCTTGGTACCCATCCCGTTCAACAGGCCCACGGCAGGATAGAGAGGATGAAACCCCACAAAGGGTCTTCTTTCGAGTGTCGCGGGGCGAATACCGGAAAGATGTTGAACAACACGAAAGGGAGTTTTTAACCATCCCTCTAACAGTTTTTCTGTTCTATCACGGAATTCAGGTGTAGGATCGGCGTTTTCAAACTCCCAGGCATAACTGGGACCCACCCACCAGTAAC
This sequence comes from Chitinophagaceae bacterium, assembly GCA_039921505.1. Lineage (GTDB taxonomy): Bacteria > Bacteroidota > Bacteroidia > Chitinophagales > Chitinophagaceae > JJ008. The sequence goes on along the minus strand of JBDSBR010000019.1, from coordinate 109,220 downwards.
CGGGTGTTACCATGGGGACCAGCATCATTCCTTTTTTATAGATATGACCAGGGGCCAGGTCGGGTATTTCGGTGATCAGCATCTCCCCCTTATTTGGGGCAAAAGGCAGGAGGTCGAAATAAGGATTACTGCTGCTGGCGTTCCCATCACAGAACAGGATCTTCGCTGCTGTGATATCCTTATAGATAATATGGCCGGCATTTACTTGTAAGAAATCAAAGTTGAATTCTTCTTCCCGTAATAATCCTTTTTCATAAAGATGTTTTCTCCATGCAGGCAATAAGTTTTCCAGCAGGGCAGTATAAACAGGTTTTATCTTTCCCCAACCGAATTCGTAATTAAAGTGTGAGGTGAAAAGATTTTGGTCAGGGGGAAGAAAAACGTAATCAGCTTTTTCTTCTACCCGCTGCGTAAAGCTCAGCCGCATTTGGGGGCTGGGGAAGAAGTCAATAATATCTTTTTGGGTGATGGTTTCAATGGCTAATTCGTGCCCGAGATGATTATAAGCCTGCCGGGCAAAAGGGAGTACCTCTTCGGCCATCCAGGTGCTGGCATGGCGCCGGCCTGTAACGGGATTGATGATACCAGCCGCCAGCCTGGAGGATGCGTTGGCGTCATTGTTATCGATTACCAGGAAGGACCGGTCTTCTTTTTGCAGGTAATAACTGAGCCATGTACCGCTTATTCCCTGGCCGATGATCAAATAATCAATATTCATCTTTACAAAAGTAGGTATTGGGTTAAAGCGCTGCTGTAAATAATAAAATTGCCCGGGATTTAAATCAAATTGCCCGGGGTTTAAATCAAATTGCCCGGGGTTTAAACCCCGGGCAATTGAGATGAATATTTCAATGGGCTTTAGCCCAACATATTATTCTACATTTATCCGGATGCCTTCTGAATGGCTGCTAAACTCCGGCGCATACATACATTGGATCGTAGTGATACCATTACTGAAATTACCGGTATGGGTAACAAACAAGGGGTACTCGAAAACATAAGTTCCTTTTCTCAGGTAATTGAAAAAGAAATTGGTACTGGCATCCTTCGTACTTTCATAATAGCCAAGTCCGCCCTGGTATTTATAACTGCTCAGCACATTTACAGGCTCCATTGCAGAAGCTCTCATGTCTTTCATATGAACGTATTCCATGTCACGGTCAACTCTCAATTCCACTCTTACTTTGATTTTATCACCCACTTTCAATATATCACCGTCGTTTACAGGAGTGATGACAGGACCACGATCTGTATTCTTTTCAACAAATAATTTCTTCACCAGTTTCAACGGGGTGGAAGCCGTAGTGATTTTATCGAGATCCTCGAAGTACTGCCAGTAAACGGCGCCCCAGGTAGTCCCCCCACCTCCGCCAGCTGGCGGAGGAATTTGAGAAGACCCGACTGTTACAGAGATCTTTCCCATTTGCGGAGTGACCTTGCTTCCTTCAATTGTTTTTTTGAAATAACCGGTTCCGGCTTCCTGTTTATTATCCGTTGAACGGATAACAGTGCTTCCCAATTTTATTTCCACCACCGGTTCGCTGCTTAACCATTCAGTACCCTGTAAGAGTAAGGCATAACAGGCTTCTGCTGTCGCTTTAGTGGTCTTCCAGTTATTGGTTTGTTTATTTTTCAGTAACCAGGTCTTCAGGTCATCCACGGTCTTTGTATCCTTACCCACTTCCTGGAAGGTTTCGATCAGCAGCGACTGTGTTTCGATGGGAGCTTCGTACCAGAACCAGCCATTTCGCTGGTCTTTCCAGTACATCCCCATCTCTTCATTGCTGATCGACGTTTCTTTCAGCGATTTTAAAATAGCCGCAGGGGTTTTCATGTCACCGGTCCTGTTCAGGGCCAAAGCGATCATTCCCTGCATATACTTGCTGTCGCCTGTCCAGTATTGCTGGGCCTGCTTGTAATAATAATTGTAGGCGGTTTGGGAAGCGGCATCGATCTTGTATTCCGGGAAGAAACTCCGCATATATAAATACTGGATCTGTATATAACTGATATTATCCTGCTTCAGGTTCACTTTATATTTGATAAGATAATCGTAATCCTCTTTGATCTTCCTGTCGAGGTAAGGCACCGCGGTGGCTAAGATCGCTTTGAGTTTATCATCCTGCCCGTTGGCATAGGCTTTTAATTTTTTGAGATGACCAATGCCGGTGACAATGTATTGAGTCATGTAACGATCATCGGGGCCACCGGTGAACCATACAAAACCACCATTACTGCTCTGCATTTGTTTTAATTTTTCATAAGAGCTGTTAAGTTGCTCACTCATCTTTATCATATCGAAGAGCAGGGCGATATTCCTTTTTTGTTCGGCTTCATTCTTTGCCTGCAGCACCCAGGGTGTTTCTTCCAGCAATACTGCTTTCAGTTCCTGGTTCTTCTGCAGGTTACTCATCAGGGCTGCCGTGTCTTTTATTTTCCATTGATCAAATACCTGTTTGATGCGGGGAGATGAATTGGAGATAAAACTGGCCAGTGAATTCGCGTAATAACGATTCCAGGTCTGTTCGGCGCAATCGTAAGGATATTCCATCAGGTAAGGCAGGGCCTGCACCGCGTACCAGGCAGGATTGGAAGTATATTCGAGCGTCAGGGCATATTGTTGTAAGGTCTCGCTCTGACCGCTGTTCAACAGTTTATCAAAACTGAATTCTTTAGTGCCCGTTCCCCGCACCGGTAAAGGCATTGTTTCCGTTACCAGCATCCTGTTGGTGAGAACGGGTAATGCATTCTCTTCACCATCACTGTAATTGCCGGCTTTGGCAACGATCCGCCATAACAGGGCTTTGTTAAAGAGATAAGGAACTTCGATAGGAAATTTAACGACCTCGCTTTGCCCGGGAGCTACGGTGAAATACTGGTTAGGTACCATATTGCGGAACAACCCATCTACCCGCTCATTGGTTGCTGCATCAAATAGCTGGAATTCGGCGGTACCGGTCAACTCTTTACCACTTAGGTTCACGATCTTGGAACTGAATTCCATTTTATCGCCTTCCCTTAAAAACCGCGGAGCATTCGGCTGCACCATCAATTCTTTTTGGGTAACAATCTCTTTAGTACTGCTGCCAAATGCAGCTTCCTTCGTATGAGCAAGCGCCATGAATTTCCATTTGGTCAGCGCTTCGGGCAGCGTAAAGGTGAATTCTATTGCACCGCTGCTGTCTGTTCTCAGGTCAGGGAAGAAGAAGGCTGTTTCATTGAAATTCTTACGGATCTTGACATCACCTGATTGCTCCCCGCTTTGTTTTATCGTTTGTTCTTTACCAGACTCATCGCTTACTCCGTCCGCATTCTTGTCTTTTCCGCCTCCATCCCTTTTAGCAGCAACTACTACCTCGTTTACCCCGGGAGGGGCGCCGTTAGCCTGGTCCTGTTCTGTGGCCCCGTTTGCCCTACTGACAACTATACCCGACACTTTGCCTTGGAGACGGTATGAAAGAGTATTGTTCTGCTCGGAGAAAAGATAATCATACCGCTTATCCACATATTTTGAATCCTCTTCTTCGATATACCGCTGCTGCGATTCGACCTGTGAGAAATTCTGTGTTCCGTTCCAGCTCCTGTTGGTATAGTAATATGGCCAGATAGAAGGTTGGCTCCAGCCATGCGGGTAAAACTGGTCCAGCGAAGCATCATACATGCTGGCCAGCATTTCAGCCGCCACTTTTTCATGCTTATACCCGCTTATTTTCAGTTTCCATTTTTCTTCACTACCGGGCAGTGTTTTGTCACGGAATGACGCGTATTCAATTGTCAAATCCTTATTTGTCCAGGGTACACTTATCACCTGGTTATTCTCGTAAAAACGATTATGCTTGATGAACATCCAGCCAACCCCATATCCACCCCTGTCAGCTTCCGCCGCGGGAAAATTAAAAGTCCGCTTCTGATCATTGAGGTTAATAAAACTGTAGGATATGTCTCCAGACGCGGGACTTCCGGACTTCCGGTCTATTTGCTGCACTACAAATAGATTATCAGCGGCAGTTCCCCATTCCACTTTTGCCGTTTCTCCGGGTTCTACCCTGGTCTTTGTGATCCCGTTCCATAAGTAGGACGGATGATTCAACTGGCTGGCCTTTTCATCATACAACTCAATATATTTTACATCTTTTACTTCTTCGCCATTTTTGTCCTTCGTTGATATTTCAATTAGGTAAAAGCCCGGGGTCCATGGTCCATGGTCAATGGTCCATGGACTATTTTCTTTAACGGAATCCTTCTTATTAAATACTTCCTGCCCTTTTCCCCAACTCTTAACATCCGTCTCATTATCATACTCATCGTAAGGGAAGTTCTTAACGTATTCTTCTTTACTCATCACGAACTGGTCGGGTCTTTCCCAGTACCGGTCGCGGATCAGGCGTTTTTCCTCTTTCAATTTTGTGATGGTAACTTTTACAATGGCGGGCTCATACTGCCCGTTCATATTCCGGGTGATGATGGAAATCATTTTGAGGCTGTCCGAGGGCAGCGTAGCCGGTATATTGGTGACCAGCATGAGCGCTTTGTAGCTCACCGATACAAACTGTTCTCCGCTCCTGGTTTCTCCATTGATATCAGTTACATCGGCATAGACATGGTAATCAAATACCGGTTCAAATTTCTTATCGATCTTCAGGTCGGGGATGGCGGTAAATTCCACGATAAATTTGCCGTCTTTATCAGTTTTGACTTCACCATTGGTAATTTCCATTTCTTCTGCCGGGGGTTGCCACCAGCGCCAGAATAACCAGGAATAGATAAATCTTGGTTTTCTCACCACCCTGTATTTCACCATAGCGCCATCAATACTATTGCCCGCATAAGCTTTGGCAATCCCGGTTATTTTTATCTTGTCATTTACTTTATAAGTCCCTTTAATGGGTTCATAGTCTACATAAAATTTCGGGCGTTTGTATTCTTCGACCCTGAAAGCGGTATTGCCCCCGTCGTTCCTGGTATAAACCGAGAACTGGCCGTTCAGGCCGGCTTGCGGGAGCTGGAATTTTCCGTTAAAAGAACCGAATTCGTTCGTTTTTACTTTTATGCTGTCTACATCTTTGTAATTGGCATCCCGGAGAATGACGGTTGTCTCGTAACCCGCTTTTACGGCACCGGTCTTTTCAGCGCTGTTGCTGGTCAATACGATACCCTTAAAATAAACAGGTTGACCCGGCCGGTAAATGCTCCTGTCCGTAAACAGGAAAATACCTCTACTGCTCTTATCCTCCGCCGCGACGCTGTTATAATAATAGTAGTCATAGACCAGGTCATTCATAAAAAGCCGGTCGTTGTTATGGGAAATATCAAGCAGGTAAGAGTAGCTGCTGTAATTATTCGTTTCTCTTTTAGGTTTATCCATTCTGAAAAAGCCATTGACATCAGTGGTATAACTCTTCCCTTTTTCCTTAATGTATTTGGATTGCTTATAATCATATTTCTGTTCCCATACCTGCACAGCTGCCTTAGCAAGCGGCTGACCGTTATCCCGGTTGAGTACAAAGAAATCGTTGTTGTTATTTACATAGCTGATACCGGATACATAAAAAAACCGGGCGCCGATAATCGTTTTGCTACTGCTAAAATCCTTTTCGCTTGAGGCTGCCAGGATATATTCACCCGGGGGAAGCCCGTCAATTTTTATCTCGGCACTATGTTCCTGCAGGTCGTCGGGTAGGGGTAGCAATTGTTGCCAGCTTTTCTGGGGGCTGGCAGCAATAAGAGCGGGCCAGTATTTCTCATCATATTGGTTTTCCAGTTGCTTTTTCAGGGCCTCATCTGGCCGGATCACTCTAAAGTATAGTGTATTAAGGTTCCTGTATTTTACCAGGGACCTGAAAGGCTTCCCGGGTTCATTCACTTTTTCTACGCTGAATTGGAGCGTTTTACTGGTAAGCTGGTCCAGGAGATTATAGCAATTGATCTTTCCTTCAGAAGAATCCTTTTGCAGCAGGACCCTGTTACAGATTTCTTTTGCTTTAATACGGTCGTAGCGATGCGTAGTATCGCCATATGGTTTATAAGTAGCCGCCTTCTCTTCATACCAGGCAGCTAGCAGGTACCAGGCCTGTGAAGCGGCGGGCAAATTTTCATATTGACGGGCAATATGATTAAGCGCATTAAAATACAGTGCATCTTTATCGGGATGTACTGATTTTCTTTTTACAAATTCGATCCGCCGGATATCGGCATCGATGAAGGCATCCGGTTTCTTATCATGGAGATGAAAAGCAACGAGCTTTTGATATATAAGCAGCGCCTTATAAAGAAGGGAAAAAGAATCTTTGTTCGCGAATTTCCTGTTGATAAAATCTGCGGCAGGATCAAAAGCGCTTGCCTGGCTTAGTTCAAAGGCATAGGCTGGCTTTTTAATGTCTCTTTCGTCGTTTTCAAAATAATCGAGAGCACGGTGAGCCAGCAGGTCATAAAGGCTGGGCCGGAGATGACGCATATTCCCCCTGGTGATGATCGCATCAAAAGGTTCCAGCCGGGTTTGTTGCAGCAGTTTTTCTTCTTTGATAGATTGGAGATAGAGCTCGCCTGTTTTTTGATGAAAATCGTCTGCACCCCAGGTAGTAATATCTGTTTTGCTGAAATTGACAGTTTGAGTACGGCTATAAATTTTCCACCGGTTTTGTTGGTAAAAATTCCAGTACAAACTGGCCAGGTAACTTTTCAACAGGGAAGTAACAGGTTCCTTACTCGTCGCTATTTCTTTTTCTATTTCCGCAATCGAAAAGACCTCGTTGTTTTCCTTGTTCTCTTCCTGTAACCCTGTCATGTAGACCAGGGCCTTAATGACCTGGGCATCCTGTTTTTCCCTTTTCGCAAGGTCATATATCTTTTTTACTTCAGCCAGGGCAGATTTCGGCAGACCTTTTCCTACCAGCACTTCCACGTTTTTCCATTCTTTTTCGTAGTTCTTTACCCGGCTTTGCGAATACATGTTTATAGTAAGCAGGCTCAATAAACCACCCGTAAGAATAAGTTGTCTGACCATCTGCATTTTGGGGTTTTAAATTTAGTACAAGGTAATTAATCTTATGCGACGATAAGATGCAGGCCGGAGACTGATTTCATAAAAAGCAAGCGACCCTGCCTTTTTTTTAGCCTGGAAGGTCTCTTGAAGGCATGAAAACAAAAGACGAAACAACCTTTATTCTTTTTCAAACGGGGTACTATACCTTTTGCCATGATAATTTATTTCTTTCAACGTTTTATTAGCAATCCGAAAACCGCAGGCTGAAACCCTTTGCAGTAAAGTACTCCCGCATGAAACTGCAACCGGTTGCGGTAAAAAAACATTGGTTTAACATTTCGTTCCATCATTTTTTGGTACGGTGGCATGGGTTTGGGATTTACGGTTGCCGAACAACTTTTATAACAATCAAAATCACCGATCATGAAAAAAACTTTTACCCTTTTACTTGCCTCACTATTCTCTCTTTCTCTTTTCGCCTTTGACGGCAGCCGTCTCAGTGTTTCAGCGGTCGGAACCAGCACTGAAATGAAAATCGAAGTGGATGGACGTAAGTTCACCATGAAGGATAACAGCATTACACTTAGTTACCTTGGCGAAGGTTACCACCAGGTAAAGATCACCCGTGAAAAAAACAGGAAAGGAAACGGGGTTGGATTTGGTTTTGGTTCCGGAAGGAATACCGAAGTTATCTACAGCAACTCCCTTTACCTGAAAAAAGGAGTCCACATCGATATCACTGTAAACCGTTTTGGAAAAACCCTGGTAGATGAACACCGCATCGACCAAAACGATGAATGGTACAACGACGAAGATGATTATTATGACAATGCCAGTGGCAACGACAACAGTGGTTGGAACAATGGCCATGGTAATGTAATGAGCAGCCGTGAATTCAACGATGTTAAAGACCAGATCCGCAGGGAATGGTTCGAAGCCAACAGGCTGACTTCAACAAAAGTGATCATTGACAAGGGCAATTTTACCTCGCAGCAGGTAAAGGAACTGATGCTGCTCTTCACTTTTGAGAACAACAGGCTGGAAGTAGCGAAGTATGCATACCGCAAAACAGTTGACAAGCAAAACTACTACCAGTTGAATGATGCGTTTACCTTCAACAGCAGTAAAGATGAACTGGCCCGTTTTATCCGTGAATCCCGATAAGCAAGAGGGTGGAGGCAAGTGAGAAACAAGAAGCCAACACTCTTAATAATATCGAAGCCCCCCGAATTTTCGGGGGGCTTCTTGTATATAAATTCCATTCCCTACTTCGCTTTCATCACTTCCGCCATTTTCTTCCCGATATCAGCAGGACTGCTTACCACGTGGATCCCGCATTCCGTCATGATCTTCATTTTAGCTGCCGCTGTATCATCGGCACCGCCTACAATCGCACCTGCATGTCCCATCCGGCGACCCGGAGGTGCCGTCTGACCGGCAATAAAACCTACCACCGGTTTTTTATTGCCGTTGTCTTTTATCCAGTGAGCGGCTTCTGCTTCCATGCCTCCGCCGATCTCTCCAATCATAACAATAGCGTCAGTATCCTTATCATTCATGAACAATTCGACAGCTTCCCGGGTAGTGGTGCCAATAATCGGGTCGCCGCCGATACCTACCGCGGTGGAAATTCCTAATCCTGCTTTGGCCACCTGGTCAGCCGCTTCATAGGTAAGCGTACCTGATTTGGATACGATACCGATACGACCGGGAATGAAAACAAAACCCGGCATGATACCCACTTTACATTCACCCGCAGTGATCACACCCGGGCAATTGGGTCCTATCAATCTTGTACTTTTCCCCTGCAAATAATTCTTCACTTTCACCATATCCTGCACCGGGATACCTTCGGTAATACAGACTACCAGTTTGATACCTGCATCGGCAGCTTCCATGATCGCGTCTGCTGCAAAAGCCGGCGGAACAAATATGATGCTTACATCTGCACTGGTTGCTTTAACGCAGTCAACTACGGTATTAAATACTGGTTTATCAAGATGCGTACTGCCCCCTTTTCCCGGGGTTACACCTCCGACCAGGCTGGTGCCGTATTCGATCATTTGGGTAGCATGAAAAGTACCTTCTGTACCGGTAAATCCCTGGACTAAGATCTTAGAATTCTTATTAACGAGAATGCTCATATTCAGCGATTATAGTTGCCGCAAAAGTAAGGGTTTTGAGGGTTCGCCGGCATCTCCATCCCAGGCAAAGGTCTACGATATCATTGCTGTTGGCGTTGGTTCTTAGCTGGCTGCCCGACGAAAGGGTTATTGGGAATGATTACTTATTGTCATCGTCGGGGGGCGGCACCAGGGTGGGAGCATCCTTATCGAGCAGGGCATCCATATCCCTTTCATTGGAGATCTTGCCGGTTTCTTCCAGCATCCGCATATCCTTGGCATCCCGCAGGAACTCGGAAGCAAAGATGAAATCATTCAGCCGCTGGTTTTTACTGAAGATGATCTCTTTGTTATTGCCTTCCCATTCCTTGTTACCCTGGTACATATAAAGGATATAATTGCCGATCTCCATCACACTGTTCATGTCGTGTGTGTTGACAACCGTTGTGATATTGTATTCAATAGTGATCTCCTGTATCAGTTTGTCAATGACAAGCGATGTTTGCGGATCAAGTCCTGAATTGGGTTCATCGCAAAAAAGGTATTTCGGGTTTAATACGATCGCCCGGGCTAACGCCACTCTTTTTTTCATCCCGCCGCTGAGCTCCGAAGGGAATTTCTTATTGGCATCTACCAGGTTCACCCTGTTCAGTACTTCATTCACCCTGTCAAGTTTTTTCCGGTAGCCGTCTTTGGTGAACATGCTTAGGGGGAACATGACATTTTGTTCTACCGTCTGGCTGTCGAAGAGGGCTGATCCCTGGAACAACATGCCTATCTCTTTCCGGATCTCCGTTTTATCCTGACCTTTCATGGCAGTGAAATTTTGCCCGCTGTACAATACCTCTCCCTGGTCAGGTTCAAAAAGTCCTACCATACATTTCATGAGCACGGTCTTGCCACTGCCACTCGATCCGATGATCAGGTTACATTGCCCTGCTTTCATCACTGAACTGACATCCTGGATCACCGGTTTATCCCCAAAGGCCTTCTTTATATTTTTTACTTCGATCATGAATTAAACTTATGTGGGCAATAACAAAGCAGAAAGTATATAATCAGCAAAAAGGATCAGGATACAACTGACCACCACAGCTTTTGTACTGGCTCTCCCGATTTCAAGTGCTCCGCCTTTTACGTAGTAACCATAAAAAGCCGGGATACTTGAAATAATAAAAGAGAAAACATATGATTTTATAAGTGCAAAAATTACATTGAAGGGTACAAAAAACTCCAGCAGGCCTTTGTCAAAAACACTACCGGAAATGATACCCGAGGCAACACCTGCCAGTCTTCCGCCCCAGATCCCCAGCGCCATCGCGATTGCAACCAGCAAGGGTATCATTAAAAGCGCAGCACCTATTTTAGGGAGGATGAGAAAGGTCTTGGTATTGATACCCATGATCTCCAGCGCATCTATCTGCTCACTCACCCGCATGTTACCCAGCTCACTGGCAATACGGCTTCCTGCTACGCCGGCCAGTACAATACAAACAAGGGTAGGGGCGAATTCAAGGATCACTGTATCCCTTACGATTTGGGCAATAGTAGAAGGAGGGATCAGCGGGCTCACCAGCTGGTAAGCCGTCTGGATCGTAGATACAGCGCCGATAAAAACAGAGATAATGGCAACGATACCCAGCGAACCAAAGCCGATCTCGGTACACTGGTGAATAAATTCTTTCCAGTACATTTTGCCATTCTCCGGGCGGGAAAACATGCCTTTGATCATCAGAAGGTAACGGCCAATGTCGCTGAAAAAGGTCATCTATCGTTTATTGTTTTTCGTTTTGAAACTATAACCCGTTATTTCCGGAATTGTTCGCCATGGTCAAAGATACCGGATATCCAGAGACAAGGCATGCCTTGTCTCTTCGCATGCCTTGTACCTACATAATCCCTACATGTCCTTACTGATCTTCCGGAATCGTTTCCACCAGCGGGATCTTTTCACAATCTCATCCGTCGGGGTCTTACTTTTTATCTGGGCATCCACTACGGCGATCAATGCCATATTAAAAATACTCCGTACCGAACTTCCCAGTTGCAAAATATGCACCGGTTTTTTCAATCCGAGCAGGATCGGCCCAACTGCATCTGCTGTTTCCAGTTCCTTCATCAGGTTGTACGCAATATTACCGGCGGCAAGATTGGGAAAGATGAGCGTGTTCACATCCTTATCCGCCAGTTCGCTGAAGGGATAGTTCTCTTTCATCAGTTCTTTATTGAAAGCCACGCTTGCCTGCATCTCCCCATCTACCAGCAGGCTTGGCATTCTCTCTTTTACAATTTTTCTCGCCCTGGCGACTAATGCTGCTTCAGGTGAATTACTGCTTCCGAAATTGGAATAGCTCAGCATGGCGATCCGGGGAATGATATTAAAATTCCGGACTTCCTTAGCCACCAGTAACGTGATCTCTGCCAGCTCTTCCGCAGTGGGGTTAAAGTTCACCGTGGTATCTGCAAGAAATAGCGGCCCTTTCTTGGTCAGCATAAGGTACATTCCTGCGATCTTATTAACACCTTCTTCTGTACCGATCGTATGAAGGGCCGGGCGTATCGTATCGGGGTAATTTTTCGCCAGACCCGAGATCATCGCATCCGCATCACCGCATTCTACCATCATACAACCAAAATAGTTGCGGTCCTTCATCACTTTCTTTGATTCATATGCATTAAATCCCTTACGTCCTCTTTTACGGAAGAATATTTCCGAGTAGGTATTTCTTCTTTCTTCCATCTCATCACTGCGGGGGTCGAAAATAGGAATGCCTTCCAGGTCGATGCCATTGGCAACAGCTATATTGCTGATCCTTGTCACATCACCTAATAAAATAGGATAACCCACTCCTTCATCAAAAACGATCTGTGCTGTCTTAAGGATCTTTACATTATCTGCTTCTGCAAATACGATCCGCTTGGGATCACGACGTGCTTTATTACCGATCACCCGCATTACCTGGTTATCAAGTCCAAGACGATTATTCAAATGCGTGACATAGCTATCCCAGTTATCGATGGGCTGTGCCGCTACGCCACTTTCCATTGCTGCTTTGGCAACCGCCGGGGCAACGGTGGCGAGGAGTCTTGGATCAAGTGGTTTGGGAATGATATAATTCTCACCAAAAACAATACTTTTTTCACCATAAGCCATATTAACTATATCGGGAACAGGTGTTTTGGCAAGATCGGCCAGAGCCTTGACAGCCGCGAGCTTCATGGCTTCATTGATCTGTGAAGCGCGGACATCCAGTGCCCCGCGGAATATGTAAGGGAAACCCAGTACATTATTTACCTGGTTGGGATAATCGCTGCGGCCCGTGGCCATGATGATATCTTTTCTTGCACCCGTCGCATCTTCCCAGCTGATCTCGGGATCCGGATTGGCCATCGCGAATACGATGGGGTGCTTTGCCATGCTTTTTACCATGTCTGCCGTTACGGTGTTGCCTGCACTCAACCCAATAAAGACATCCGCATCCTTCATTGCCTGGGCAAGTGTCATTTCTCCTTGTGCATTTGCAAATTTCAATTTGAAATCTTCCAGTTCAGTTCTTCCTTTATGCAAAACTCCTTTCCGGTCAAACACTAAAAAATTATCGTGTTTGGCGCCGAGGGATTCGTAAAGCATGATACAGGCCATGGCAGCAGCGCCTGCCCCATTGACCACGAACTTTACTTTTTCGATTTTCTTTTTCTGGATCTCCAGCGCATTCAGCAAGGCGGCAGCCGAAATGATGGCCGTACCGTGCTGGTCATCATGCATAATGGGAATATTCAGCTGTTCTTTTAATTTTTTTTCGATATAAAAACATTCCGGGGCCTTGATATCCTCCAGGTTGATGCCACCAAAAGTGGGCTCGAGCGCTTTTACGATCTGTACGAATTTCTCTGGGTCTTTTTCATTGATCTCGATATCGAATACATCTATATCCGCAAATATCTTGAAGAGTACGGCTTTTCCTTCCATGACGGGCTTTCCTGCTTCGGGACCTATATCACCCAGCCCTAAAACGGCCGTTCCATTACTGATCACCGCAACCAGGTTTCCCTTGGCTGTGTATTTATAGACATTTTCCTTGTTCTCTGCAATTTCAAGACAGGGAGCGGCTACACCGGGAGAATAAGCGAGGGAAAGATCCCTTTGTGTTTTGGCTTCCTTGGTGGGTACCACTTCGATCTTCCCGGGTCTTCCTTTTGCATGGTATTCAAGCGCCTGCTGTTTCCGTAAGTCATTTTCCATCACAATAGTTTAGTTGTAAGCTTTCTCCACCAGTCATTCAAACGGGGATGCAATGTACAAAATAATAAACCGAAAGGAATTTTGTCAAAAACAATTACAAATGAGAGAGTTACGGCTGCAAACTACTTCCCAGGCAGGCCATCATTCCCATGCCGATCTCGATGGCATATTCGTCAATATTAAAAACCGGGGTATGCACACCTGCAGTAATCCCCTTGGCTTTGTTCATGGTTCCGAGCCTGTAAAAGCAAGCCGGCACCTGCTGGGCATAATAGCCAAAATCTTCTGCACCCATCCGCAGTTCAGTTTCACTAACCATTCCTGCGCCCATATATTCCTCTGCGCAGGCGCGGGCAGCCTCATTTACCTTTTCATTGTTCATTACACAGGGATAGCCGACATCAATATGCAGGTCCAGTTCGCCACCCATGGAATGAACAAGATCAGTAGCCACCCTCTTTATGAGTTCATGCGCCCGGAAACGCCATTCCTCATCCATGGCCCGGAATGTACCCATGAGTTTTACTTCATTGGGAATGACATTGGTCGTATTGCCTGCATTGAATGCCGTGATGGAAAGCACCGATGGGTTGAAGGGATTATTATTCCTGCTGATGATCTGCTGCAGCGCGATGATCAGGTGAGAGCTGATCAGGATCGGGTCAACTGTAATATGGGGCGATGCCGCGTGGCCGCCTTTGCCTTTCACCGTAAAATATAATTCATCAGCACTGGCCATCACTTTACCGCTCCGAAAACTTAATTGCCCCACTTCAAGAATAGTGTTTACATGCAGGGCAAGTATGGCTTGTGGCCTGGGATTCTCAAGTACCCCGTCCTTGATCATAAGTGATGCACCACCCGGGTTTTTTTCTTCACCCGGCTGGAAGATCAGTTTCACCGTCCCTTCCCATTCATCTTTTAATTCAGTAAGGATTTTCGCGGCGCCTAAGAGGCAGGTCGTATGCACATCATGACCGCAGGCATGCATCACACCTTCATTTTTTGACTTATAGGGAATGTCGTTTTCTTCTTTGATAGGAAGGGCGTCCATATCCGCCCGCAACGCAATGATCCTTTTATCCGGGTTCTTTCCTTTTATCAGCCCGACCACACCCGTGGTGGCTTTTATTTCAAAAGGAATACCCAGTTCCTTTAATTTGCCCTGCACGTACCTGGAGGTTTCAAATTCCTGGTAACTTAATTCCGGATGCGCATGTAAATAACGGCGGACTTCGATAAAGTCGGGGGCATATTTCTTAGCCAGTGTTTTGATCCTTGCCTGCATAGGGCAAAAATAGTGTTTCAACACGAAGCCATTCACCCTGCAAATAAAAATCCCCGCGGGAGCGGGGATCGTATAAAAAATATGATTTATAAAGGCTGTATGTCGTCATCGATCCCCTTTCCGGGTTTTACCTCGATAATATCCTTCATGATAAATACACCTTTTGGAAAATAGGTATTCAAACGTTGCTGGTAAGCTTCGGCATCTTTGCGGTCTTTGAAATTACCGGCTTTGACCCTGAAATAAGGGGATTGATACCAGAGATAGGCTTTTAGTTCCGGGAAATAAGTATAGACCTTTGTTTTCGCTGCCATCGCCTCATCCCGGCTGTTGGTGCTTACGATCATCAGGCGGAAACCTTTATCGGTCCGGCGGCCGTCGCGGCTTGTCACTTCGTTGATCGTAGCCTGCTTTTTTACCAGCATGTCCAGCCGCGGGTCTTTGTGAATGATTACGGTATTGCTGTCGGCATCTTGTTGCCTCGTCGTATCCACCTGGGCAAAACAGGTAGCTGTAATAAAGAGAACTGCGGTCGTAAAAAGAATTTTCATGTGTGACATAAATGGACTTGAGTCAAAAATCCTACCAAAAAAAAATATATATAGTTTATTGTTTATTGTATTTGGTTTATTGTTATCCTATAGCAGGGGGCTTGTTTACAGTAGTGAGGTTCCCGCTTTAAGAACCAGAAACTAAAAACCATAAACCATAAACTTTAATACGCTCCTCCTGCACTTGCAATATTCTCTATCGGGTGCCAGGTTGTCTTTATTTCCTGTGTATCCATGATAAAATAAGGTGATTGTCCCTGGTCAGTATACCAATTAATTGTATCATAGAAAAAGACACGTTTCAGGTTCGTCGCGGATTTTTCCCGCATCATCTGCTGTGTATCAGAATTATTTTCACAATAAATGGTTGCATTCACGTCCATATGATCGGTGAACCAGGAAGCCAGTTCGGAAGGTTTACCTGTTAAAATATTGACAACACCCCCCGGCAGGTCAGAAGAGTTCAGCACTTCCGCGAAAGTGACGGCACAAAGAGGTTTGGTTTCGGAAGCCAGCACCACGCAGGTATTACCCCCGGCGATCACCGGGGCGATCAGGGATACCAATCCCAGCAGGGAATCTCCCTGGGGTGCAATAATAGAAACCACACCCATGGGCTCCGGTACAGAGAAATTAAAATGAGAAGAAGCCACCGGGTTTACGGAACTGAATAATTGCTGGAATTTGTCACACCATCCTGCATAATAGATCAGCCTGTCAATCGCCAGGTTCACTTCCTTTTCCGCTTTTGCCTTAGTTGCATCCTGTTGAACCAGTTCTTCAATGAATTGTACTTTTCTTCCTTCCAGCATTTCGGCCATCCGGTAAAGAATCTGGCTGCGGTTAAAAGCAGCTCTTCCGCTCCAGCCGCTTACGGCGCCTCTTGCGGCCACTACAGCATTGCGGAAATCTTTCCTTGAGCCCAGGCATACATTGGCCAGTTTTTTCCCGGCTGCATTCACCGGTATATAATAACGCCCCGACTCCGTTCTAGGGAATTGCCCGCCGATATAGATCTTATATGTCTTTAGTACTTCTAACCGTTTAGAAGCAGCTTTCTTTTCCAGGCCGTTCTCACTGATAGACAGTGAGGATTTTTTAATTGTCTTTTCCATAATTATTTTTTAGCCACAGATTACACAGATGAACACGGATTAACTACTTGCGAGGCAAATCCGAAGCAACCTTATTTTTCATTGCGAGGCAAATCCGAAGCAACCTTATTCCTTATTTCTCATTTTTAAACAATGTTCACATACGCCGACAGCCCATGTAACCCACCTTCTCTTCCAAAACCACTTTCCTTATAACCACCAAAAGGAGAGGAAGGGTCAAACTTATTGAAGGTATTCGCCCATACTACCCCTGCTCTCATTCTCCGTGTCATATTAAAGATCTTGGAACCTTTATCCGTCCACACCCCGGCACTCAAACCATAAGGGGAGTTGTTGGCTTTTTCGATCACTTCATCATCGGTGCGGAAAGTAAGAACAGCCAGCACCGGGCCAAAAATCTCTTCCTGGGCGATCCGGCTGCTTTGTGCCACGTTGGTGAACAGGGTAGGACGGCAGAAAAATCCTTTGCCCGGCAGGCGGCAGGAACTTTCATACATTTCAGCGCCTTCCTTTTTCCCGATGCTTAAGTATTTATGGATCGACTCTAATTGTTGCCGGGAATTGATCGCACCAATATCTGTATTCTTATCCATGGGATCACCCACGATCAGGGATTCTATCCTGTCCTTTAATTTCCTGATCACTTCTTTGGCCACGGATTCCTGTACATACAATCTTGAACCGGCACAGCATACATGCCCCTGGTTGAAATAGATACCATTGATCACTCCTTCCACTGCCTGGTCGATAGGAGCATCTTCAAAAATAATATTGGCAGCTTTGCCTCCAAGTTCCAGCGTTGCTTTCTTCTTTGTTCCTGCAATAGCGCGTTGTATGATCTTTCCTACATCGGTAGATCCGGTGAAAGCGATTTTATTGATATCAGGATGATTAACGATAGCAGCCCCGGTGGCACCCGCGCCTGTAATGATATTGACTACCCCGGGCGGGAGGTCCGCTTCCTGTATGATCTCAGCGAGTTTCAGCGCTGTGAGGGGCGTTGTTTCAGCGGGTTTCAATACAACAGTATTACCTGTTGCGATCGCGGGAGCAATTTTCCAGGCTGCCATCAGCAATGGAAAATTCCAGGGAATAATCTGGCCGGCAACACCCAACGGTTCTGTCCTGCGGTTGGGAAATGCATATTCCAGTTTATCAGCCCAGCCGGCATAATAAAAAAAATGATTCGCAGCGGTAGGTACATCAAAATCACGGCTCTCGCGAATGGGTTTACCACCATCCAGGGATTCGATGATCGCCAGTTCCCTTGCTTTTTCCTGTACCATCCGGGCGATCCGGAAAATATACTTGGCCCTTTCTTTGGCGGGCATTCTTTTCCATGTTTTCTCATAGGCCGTCCTGGCAGCCTTCACCGCTTTGTCAACATCGGCAGCACCTGCATCGGCTACTTCACTCAGCTTTTCCTCGCTGGCAGGGTTGATCGTATCAAAATATTTTTTGCTGATCGGTTTCTGCCATTCGCCATTAATGAAGAGGTCGTATTGTTTGTTAATGGTAGCAGCGCTTTTGCTTTCCGGCGCCGGGGCATAGCTCCAGGATGTATCAAATTTCAATTTGATGGTATTGCTTTTTGCTTTTGCAATTGTTTTTGCCATGTAATTATTTTATTTATGTTACCAGCGACATTAACACGGATGATCTGCTGTTGCGTCGCACTCTTCAGGGTTCTGTTCGCTTATCATCAAAAATAGGTCGCCCCTACAGGGCTCTGAAAACATTTCGTTTATCTATTTCCCCGGATTTCATCCGGGGCTACCAATATTCAGCCCCTACAGGGCTGTTGTTATTTCCCGCAATGTTCGAAACGGTCAACGCTTGCAGAGGGATCAACTTTCTTATTGCGAGGCAAAGCCGAAGCAACCTTATTTCTTATTTATCCCAAAGGCTAATCCACCGAAAAATAATTAGCACTCTGGTACATCCCCGTTTTTTCTTTCACGATCTGCATCAGTACGTCATTGGCCAAACTGCTGGCGCCAAAACGAAACCACTGGTTATTGAGCCAATCTTCACCCAGTGTTTCCTTTACCATGACTAAATAATGCAAAGCCAGTTTTGATTTAGAAATACCACCCGCGGGTTTCATGCCGATCATCCTCCCGGTCTTATAATAAAAATCCCGGATCGCTTCCAGCATGACCAATGTCACCGGCATGGTAGCAGCCGGTTGGATCTTGCCGGTGGATGTTTTAATAAAATCAGCCCCCGCATGCATGGCGATATCACTGGCCCGCCGAACTTTATCGAATGTGCCCAGCTCACCCGTTTCCAGGATCACTTTTAACCGGGCATCTCCACAGGCTTCTTTGATCGCAGCGATCTCATCAAATACAAAATTGTATTCGCCGGCATGGAATTTACCACGGCTGATCACCATGTCGACTTCATCCGCGCCTTCATTGACTGCATATTTTGTATCCCGGATCTTAATGTCTTTAGGAGCTTGCCCGCTTGGAAATGCCGTAGCCACCGAAGCGACCTTTACCCCGGAATCACCCAGCGCTTTTTTCGCCACTTTTACCATGGAAGGATAAACGCATATCGCGGCTACGGTGGGAATACCTTCTACGGCATCGTGCGGGTGCATGGCTTTGTAGCAAAGCTGTTTTACTTTCCCATCTGTATCCTTTCCTTCGAGGGTGGTCAGGTCGATCATATTCAATACCAGCTTCAACCCATTCATCTTAGCTTCTTTTTTAATGCTTCGCGTGGTAAAACGGGAAGCTCTTTCTTCCACACCCACCTGGTCGATGCGGGGAGTAAGACCAAAGTCAGGTAAGCTTATCGGGGATTGACTTCTTGTCATTTAACTGTAATTAAGGAGGGTCAAAGTTAATATAAGTTCCTGTGAAAGGGGAATAACGGGTTTTGCGTCAAAAGAGCACCTTTTATCATAAATTATCAGGAGGTAAAGGGGATTACATTAAATTCGAATTCTTTTTTAAAACTAATGCAATGAGAAAACTAACACTACTGTTTCTGTGCAGTATTTTTTGTGCGGGACTATTAAAAGCCCAGGTCACATTCCCTGAAAACGGGGTATCCGATCCCCGTCACGGGCACTATGCGTTTACCAATGCCACGATCGTTAAAGATGCAAACACGACACTGACCAATGCAACACTGGTCATCAAAGACGGGCGAATCACGGCGGTCGGCACGGGTCTGAAAGTACCACCGGGTGCTGTAGAAGTAGATTGTAAAGGCAGGTATATCTATCCTTCATTTATTGATATCTATGCAGACTACGGGATCCCGACCCCGCAAAGGGCAGGAACAGCAGCCGGGGGTGGATTTAATTTTGCACAGCAAGCCCAATTAGAAACAGCAACAAAAGGTGCTTATGGCTGGAACCAGGCGATCAAAAGCGATGCAGATGCCTATCGTGTCTTTACCGTGGATGATACTAAAGCAAAACCGCTTCGTGAAGCAGGATTTGGAACTGTCCTCTCGCATGTAAGAGATGGGATCGCCAGGGGTACAGGTACTGTTGTCTCACTGGCCAATGAAAAAGAGAACCTGGTTGTTATAAAAGAAAAAGCTTCCGCTCACTATTCTTTTAATAAAGGAACTTCCACGCAAAGTTATCCCGGCTCCATTATGGGGAGCATTGCTTTATTGCGCCAGTCTTTCCTGGATGCACAGTGGTACAAGAACAAGCCACCCTTGGAAGGACTCAATCTCAGCCTGCAGTCATGGAATGACGAACAGGGATTACCACAGGTATTTGAGGCGAATGATAAATGGAATGATCTCAGGGCGGATAAGATAGGAGATGAATTCGGCGTGCAATATATTATCAAGGCCGGGCAGAACGAATACCAAAGGATCAGGGAAATGAAAGCTACCAATGCGACCTTCATCCTTCCGTTGAATTTTCCGCAGGCGCAGGATGTTGAAGATCCCTCCGATGCCCGGTTTGTTTCAGTCAATGATATGAAACACTGGGAACTGGCACCTACGAACGCCGCGGCTTTTGAAAAGGCGGGCATTCCCTTTTGCCTTACCACTTCCGATCTCCGGAGTGTCAATACTTTCTGGAGCAGTCTCCGCAAAGCCATGGATTATGGTTTAAGTGAGAACAAAGCGATGGAAGCCCTGACAAAAACACCTGCTACCGTACTGGGTATCTATGATAAAGTGGGAAGCCTTGATGCCGGTAAACTTGCCAATTTCCTTATCACGAGCGGCCCGATCTTTAATGAGAAGACTACTATCTTTTATAACTGGGTACAGGGAATCCGTTACACGGTAAAGGATGATTCCAATATTGCAGGCACCTGGAATCTCACGATAAAATCACTTACAGGAGCCGAGAATTTTATATTGGATGTAAAGAACAGCAGTTCGGTAACTATGTATGGAAAAGATACATTGAATACAAAATTCAGTTATGACGGTAAAATGGTGAAGCTGAGTTATGCTCCAATGACAAGGAGGCAGCGGCCCACCAATATGACCGACACTACACAAAGAAGACCCGGCGGATTCCCGGGGGGAGGCTTTCCCGGTGTGGGACAATCCCAACCATTACCAGCCAGCGCTACGCGACTCAGCGGAGTCAGCAATGGAATGGAATGGAACGGAACCGGTCTTGATTCAGCAGGGAATGGAATGACATGGACTGCTACTTTCATCAAAGCAGCAGAGGTAAAGATGGACAGCATAAAGAAAAAGGAAATGCCTGTGCTGGGTAAAGTAGTTTATCCTTTTGAACCTTTCGGCTGGGAAGAAGGCCAGGCGCCCAGGCAGGAAACCATCCTTATTAAGAATGCAACTGTATGGACAAGTGAGAAAGAAGGAGTATTACAAAACACCGATGTGCTGATCAAAAACGGGAAGATTGCCGCCATCGGTAAAAATATCACTGAAGCGGGGGCAAGGATCATTGATGGAACCGGGAAACATGTATCACCGGGTATCATTGATGAACATTCCCATATCGCCGCTGCTTCTATCAATGAAGGCGGCCAGAGCGTGACATCTGAAGTTCGGATCGCTGATAACCTGAACCCTGACGATATCAATATTTACCGCCAGCTCAGCGGTGGCGTTACTACTTCGCATATATTACATGGTTCCGCGAATACGATCGGTGGACAAACGCAGCTCATCAAGCTCCGCTGGGGCGCGAATGCAGAAGACCTTAAATTCAAAAACTCCGATGGGTTTATCAAATTTGCGTTAGGAGAGAACGTAAAACGTTCAACTTCGTCTATCAGTAATTTCTCCAACAATAACCGCTACCCCGATACAAGAATGGGAGTGGAACAGGTACTGGTAGATGCATTCACCAGGGCCAAGGATTATAAAAAACAATGGGCTGACTACAATAATACAAAAGATAAAAAGGGATTGTATGCTCCCCGCCGTGACCTGGAACTGGATGCACTGGTGGAAATTCTTGACAAGAAAAGATTCATCACTTGTCACTCTTATGTACAGAGCGAGATCAACAGCGCCATGGAAGTAGCCAACAGGATGGGGTATACTGTCAATACTTTTACCCATATTCTTGAAGGATATAAAGTAGCCGATAAAATGCTGAAGCACGGTTCTTATGCGTCTACTTTCTCTGACTGGTGGGCCTATAAGATGGAAGTGGAAGATGCGATTCCTTATAATGCGGCTATTATGCAACGGGTCGGTCTCACCGTGGCGATCAACTCAGATGATGCTGAAATGGCCAGGCGCCTGAACCAGGAAGCCGGCAAAATCGTAAAGTACGGAGGCGTTACAGAAGAGGAGGCATTAAGAATGGTTACCCTGAACCCCGCCAAAATGCTTCATGTAGATGACAGGGTCGGAAGCCTGAAAGTTGGTAAAGACGGCGATGTCGTTGTCTGGACAGACAACCCGCTCAGTATCTATGCAAAATCATTATACACGATCGTGGATGGCACTATTTATTTTGACAGGGTCAAAGATGAGCAACTGCAAAAAGAGGTAGATGCCGAAAGGGCCAGGCTGGTAAAAAAACTGAACGGGGAAAAAAGAAGTGGAACGCCCACTATTCCTGCACAGCCCAGTTATCAAATCATACATACCTGCAGCGATGTAGGTCATAGCCATGGTTTATTAGAGATCGAAATTGATGATCTTTCTAACGATTAAAAAAATGAAGATGAAAAAAATATTTTTAGCGATAACGATTTTAATTACGGTAGCCGCCGGGGCACAGAGTAATGTATTGCCGGCGCCGGCGCAAAAGGGCATCATTTATATCAAGGGGGCAACCATCCATGTGGGTAATGGTAAAGTGATCGAGAATGGCGTCATTAAAATAAAAGACGGAAAGATAGAAGAAGTGGGAGCCAATATCAGTATCCCTTCCGATGGTTCCCAGGTAGTAGATGCCAAAGGAAAACAGGTTTATCCCGGCCTTATTCTTCCTGCCACTAACCTTGGTCTTGTTGAAATCGGGGCAGTGAGAGCGAGTAATGATGTACAGGAGATAGGGGAATTCAATCCCAATGTGCGGGCTATTGTAGCCTACAATACCGATTCCAAAGTTATCAATACGCTTCGCTCCAACGGGATCCTGCTGGCCAATATCGTTCCGCAGGGAAGTTTGCTTGCGGGTTCATCATCCGTGGTACAACTTGATGCCTGGAACTGGGAAGACGCAGCCTATAAAACAGATGCGGGTATGCATTTATACATGCCTTCCATGCTGCCCCGCAGCGGGAGAGGATTTGGTGGATTCGGTGGTGCTGGTGCTCAGGCCCCTGCTTCAGATCCTGTAAAAGAGGCACTTGATAAAATTGAAGGCATCAAAAGCTTTTTCCGGATGGCCAAAGCTTATTTCGGGGAAACAAACCATGAAGAAACCAATTTGAAATTTGAAGCCACCAAAGGCCTTTTCAATAAAACACAGAAATTATATGTACATGCCAACACGGTAAAGCAAATGCTGGTGGCACTTGATTTTGTAAAAGAATTCGGATTTGACCTGGTGATTGTGGGAGGCAGCGATAGCTACCAGATCGCGGACCTGCTGAAAGAACATAATGTATCTGTTGTTTTGGGCCAGTCACATAGCCTTCCCACGGCGGAGGACGACGATGTGGATCAGCCATATAAAACAGCAGCTGCTTTGCAGAAAGCGGGAGTGAATTTTGCAATCTCTGATGACGATGGCTCAACACGTGGCCGCAACCTGGCGTTCAATGCGGGCACTGCTGCAACTTACGGTTTAACAAAAGAGGAAGCACTTGCAGCGATCACGCTGAACGCAGCAAAGATCATGGGTGTTGCAGACAAGACGGGTAGTATTGAGGTGGGAAAAGATGCCAATATCATCATCAGCGAAGGCGATATACTTGATATGAAAAGCAGTAATGTAACGGATGCTTTTATACAAGGTCGTAAGATCGACCTGAATGATAAACAAAAGCAACTGTATGAGCGGTACAACCAGAAATATAACCTGAAAAAAGGATTCTGATCACCGGACAACTCTGCAGGAGTTATATAAGCAAAGACGGTGAAGTATAAATGACAACTCCTGGAGCGTTCAATATATAAAAATCCCTTTCCAATTCGGAAAGGGATTTTTAATAAGCTATCCGTTAATCAACTCACTATTTCCGGGTAAGGTTAATGATTATGATGTTCATGATCGATCGCTTTTCCGCAATGAGGACAGTTGAAACTGTCGTGATGCTTAGAATGCCGGGACTCTTCGAGAAACCCGGAGGTGATTATACCAGCCGGGAGGGCAAGCATCCCTATCCCTGCCAGCAAAACAACAGAAGTAAAGATCTTTCCAAGGACTGTAATGGGATACATATCTCCATATCCTACCGTGGTCAGCGTAACTACCGCCCACCACATGGTGCCCGGTATGCTGGTGAATTTACCCGGTTGTGCATTGTGCTCCGCGAAATAAACCAGGCAGGAGGCAATCACAACCAGGAACATAGTTAAGACAAAGGCCAGCATCAGTTCATTTGCCCTTGATTTGAAAACCTTTCCCAGCAACTGTGCTGCCTTGGTATAGGCCGTAAGCCTGAACAACCTGAAAAAGCGTAAGAGACGGAGTATTCTCAGCATTCTCAGGTCGAACCCGATCAATGCATGGAGGTAAAAAGGAAGAATAGCTACCAGGTCGATCAGCGCCGCAGGGGATAGCATATACTTTAACCGGCCGCGGACACTATGCTTGTATTTACTATCATGGTTGCAGCTCCATACTCTTAAAATATATTCTATCGTAAAAATGATAACGGATATAAGGTCAAAATAGCGGAAGAACCGCTGTTCATGGACCTCGTCGTGGAAGGAGGGTACCGTCTCAAGCATTACGGCGACCACGTTAAGGATAATGAGTACAATGATGAAAATGTTGATGAACTTATCCCAGTTGGATTCACCCACGATCTCCGGGTGCAGGAGGCTATGAACCTTTTTCTTGGTGACCTTGTACATGCAGTACTGGTTTTGATAAACTTAAAGTTAGAAAATAAAAATCCCTTCCATTTAAAAGGAAGGGATTTTATATGAAATCAGTATAATAAGATTACATACCGCTGAGTTTCTTGGAGTATGCAGCGATCTCAGCAGTTTTAGCAGTGATGAAATCAGCTAATTTTTTAGATTCTTCAGGGTTTGACATCAGTTTCTGGGTCATGGCAACGCTTTTGGAAGCCAGGTCCTGGCCCATTTTACCTAATTCAGCCATTTTACTCATGTCTTTTGTTTCAGCTGCTTTCTTGTAGGTTTCAACATAAGCAGCATAAGAATCTGCATAAGCCTGCACATCAGCATCGGCGAATTTAGGTGTTTCACCATTTGAAGTCGTAGCAGGCACGTCCATAGTTGGTGGAGGTGTTGTAGTTACAGCGGAGTCCATTTTGGTCTCTTCTGTTTTTGCATCACTTTTTTTACTGTTGCAAGATGCCATAAGACCAACCAGGGCTACTACGGCGAATAATTTTTTCATGTTTTTTTGATTTTGGTTTAATGAATAAGGCAACAAACGTATAATTTTTTTTGAAATTGTGTAAGAATTTAAAAAAATGATTATTAACAGGCTGTCCTTCGCTGCGCTCAGGATGACAAAAAACCCCCAGGGGGTGACAAACAATGCGTTCGCTGTGCTCAGGATGACAAAGTCCTTCTGTATTCTCAGGATGATAAAGCCAGCTCCCCGGGATTGCAAAAGTTAGCTCTCCTTACCGTGACATTGTTTGTATTTCTTGCCGCTGCCGCAGGGACAGGGGTCATTCCGGCCGATCTTGGGTCCAACTTTTACCGGCTCCTGTTTAACTGCTACTTCAGGTCCGCCACCGGGTTCAAATTTATCCTTTTCATTGGCTCCGTATTCCTGGCCGGCTGCTTCCACTTCTTCTTTATTAGCCCGCATTTTACTCATATCAGTCTTTTGCTGGCGTCCTTCTTTCAAAGGTGCATTTTCCTGCTGGATCGGAATATTGGAATGACAAAGGAAGGAAACAATATCCTTGTTCACTTCCGTATTCATATTGCTGAACTGGTTATAGGCTTCGATTTTGTAAATGACAAGCGGATCTTTTTGCTCGAGGTAGGCCGTTTGTACGCTTTGCTTCAGATCATCCATGGCCCTGAGGTGCTCTTTCCAGGCGTCATCGATCACAGCAAGGGTGATGGTCTTTTCAAGAGAATTGGTCAGTTCAACTGCATTTGAACTTAATGTTTTATCCAGGTTGGTTAATACACTCAGTCCTTTCTGACCATTGCTGAAGGGAACTACTACGTTTTCAATATGGCTACCCTGTGTCAGCCTTATATTTTTAAATACCGGAACCGCCTGTTTCTGCAACTCTATTTTATGCTGGCCGTAACTTTCTGTTGCTTCGGCATACAGTTCTTCTACAAGGCTGTTGACATCTCCTTTTTTGAATTCTTCCTCATCAATTTTTGTCTCGAGTCCGAAATTGACGATACAGGCCATTTTAAAACCTTCAAAATCTTCCTGCTCCCGGAATGAATCTACCAGGCTGCCGGCCACCGTGGAGAAAGAATTATCAATATCAAGCGCAAGACGTTCTCCAAACAAAGCATGGTTGCGTTTTTCATATACAGCATTCCGCTGTTTATTCATGATATCATCATATTCGAGCAGGCGCTTGCGGATACCGAAATTGTTTTCTTCCACTTTCTTCTGCGCACGCTGGATGCTGTTGCTGATCATGCTGTGCTGGATCACATCTCCTTCCTTGTAGCCTAATTTATCCATTAAAGAAGCAATACGTTCGCTGCCAAACATCCGCATCAGGTCGTCTTCCAGGGATACATAAAACTGGGAGGAACCCGGATCGCCCTGTCTTCCCGCACGACCACGCAACTGCCTGTCCACACGACGGCTCTCATGTCTTTCAGTACCGATGATCGCCAGGCCACCGGCATCTTTTACCCCCGGCCCAAGCTTGATATCCGTACCACGACCTGCCATATTGGTTGCGATGGTTACGGCGCCTGGGAGACCGGCTTCTGCCACCACCTGCGCTTCTTTTGCATGTTGTTTTGCGTTCAGTACATTATGCGGGATCTTTTTTTGCTGCAACATCCTTCCCAATAGTTCACTTACTTCCACGGAAGTAGTACCCACAAGACAGGGCCGGCCGGCATTTCTCAAGGCTTCTATCTGGTCAATAACTGCTTTATATTTTTCTCTCTTGGTTTTATATACAAGGTCCTGCTGGTCCTTCCGGATCATCTCGATATTGGTAGGAATGGTGACCACATCCAGTTTGTAAATACTCCATAACTCAGCGGCTTCAGTTTCTGCCGTACCGGTCATACCGGCCAGCTTATGGTACATCCTGAAATAATTCTGCAGTGTGACCGTCGCATAGGTTTGTGTGGCCGCTTCGATCTTTACATTTTCTTTTGCTTCCAGTGCCTGGTGAAGACCATCACTGTAACGGCGTCCTTCCATGATACGGCCTGTCTGTTCATCCACGATCTTGATAGCCCCCTCGATGATCACATATTCCACATCTTTATCGAATAAGGAGTAGGCTTTCAGCAACTGCTGAACCGTATGAATGCGGTCCGCCTTTTGCGTATAATCATTCAGTACCGATTCTTTCTGGTGTAATTTTTCCTCGGCAGGCGCGTCGCTTTTTTCCACTTCGGCCAGCTTTACTCCAATATCAGGGAGAATGAAGAAATCGGGATCTTCACCGCCCCTGGTGATCATGGTCAGTCCTTTATCTGTCAGTTCCACTGAATTATTCTTTTCATCGATATGGAAGAGGAGGTCCTCATCCACGATATGCATATTGCGCAGCTGATCCTGGAGATAATAATTCTCCGCTTTCTGCATCTTCACTTTGATCCCCGGTTCACTTAAAAATTTAATAACGGGACCATATTTGGGTAATCCCCTGTTGGCCCTGAACAAGTAAAGACCGCCACCTTTGGGATCATCATCGCCTTCGGCAAATCTTTTTTTGGCTTCATTCAAACAGTTACGGACGATCCTTTCCTGTTCCTGGACTAACTGGAGTACCCTGGGCTTGAGAATATGGTATTGCTGGTCATCACCTTTGGGTACAGGACCTGAAATGATTAAAGGGGTTCTTGCATCGTCAATCAATACTGAATCCACTTCATCCACCATAGCATAATGGTGTTTACGCTGGACCATTTCATCGGGTGTATGCACCATGTTATCACGGAGGTAGTCAAAACCAAATTCGTTATTGGTACCATAGGTGATATCCGCTAAATAGGCTTTTCTTCTTTCTTCTGTATTGGGCTGGTGTTTATCAATGCAATCAACAACAAGACCGAGCCATTCAAAAATGGTTCCGTTCCACTCCTGGTCACGACGGGCCAGGTAATCATTCACTGTTACAATATGAACACCTTCGCCAGGCAACGCATTCAGGTAAGCCGGGAGCGTGGACACGAGCGTCTTTCCCTCACCGGTTGCCATCTCTGATATCTTGCCCTGGTGTAATACGATACCACCGATCAGCTGCACATCATAATGCAACATATTCCAGGTCACTTCACCACCAGCAGCGGTCCAGGAATTCTTAAAAACAGAGGTCTCCCCATTTATGGTGATATAGCTCTTTTTTATACTGAGGTCTTTATCCAGTTGTGTAGCAGTGGAAACGAGTTCTGTATTCTCCTTGAAACGACGTGCAGTTTCCTTTACAACGGCAAAGGCTTCGGGAAGTATTTCTTCAAGTGCTTCCTCGATCTTTTTATCCCGGTCCTTTTTTAATTTATCCACTTCCTGGTATAGGGCATCCTTCCCGGTAAGGTCATTAAAAGGCAATTCTTCCGCCGCGGTATTCTTGCCGGCTATTTCAGCATCTATTTCAGCAAGATACTCCCTGATACGGTGACGAAACTCCTGTGTTTTATTACGAAGCTCATCATTGCTTAAAGACTGGTAGGAAGAAAAAAACTTATTGATCTTACCCACATAAGGCTCGATCTTTTTTACGTCTTTTTCCGATTTGCTGCCGCCAAAAATTTTTGAAATAAAACCAAGCATGAGTGAATAGATATTATGGTTGAATTGATTTTAAGTCAGCGTCCATACAAGTCATGGTAGTCAAATTTTCCTGGCCGGTATGACTGCTGTGACTTGTTTGACCATCTGACTGGTCTTAGCTTTTGTCAAAAAGGGTGCTACACTAAGAGCTGAGCCATTTTGACAGCATTAACCCTGTAAACAGGGGGTGGCAAAGATAAGCCATAGTTTGCAGTTCATGAGCCGGGTTTTAACGGAATTATGCCCTGAAGTAGTGATAGTCAATGTATTTTTGCACTTTCCCGCAACTGGCTCATTTTATTATCAAACTCCTTTTTTGATGAACAGGTTTTTTATCCCGGGTTCACTTTTTATACTCTTTTTTTCTTTTTCCTGTAGCAATAACCGGGAGCCGGAACATACCAGGGATATAGACCCGTCAGCAATCTATTTTGATTACCAGGTCAGGGGGGAGGAAGGAAATGAACTTGTAACTGTATTGTTACAATTCAGGGTGCAAGAATCCTTTGGCGGTACACTGGCCCTAGATCCGCCCAGCAGGATAGAATTCGATGGGGAGTCCATCCTGGCAGACAGCAGCAGGATGACAGGCACATTTTATGAGGTCCAGCGACCGGCAACCCAGCTTGCAGGAACGCATAGCATTGTTTTTACGGATGCCAATAAGAAAAAATACAAAGAAGAATTCAGTTTCCGCACAGTGGCTTTACTGACACAGGTCCCGGATACACTGCACCGGAATCAACTTGTCTTTGATTTTGATGGGCTCGAACCGGTGGATGCCATCAGGGTCGTAATAGCAGATACCACTTACCCGGGGGAGGAGACAGACCAGCTGGACAGTACAAAAAATGGGCGGCTGATCATAAAAAAAGAAGAGAGCGACTGCCTGGCGAATGGCCCGGTCCAGGTCCTTTTTATCCGTGAATATGAAACACCTGTAAAGAATAGTCCTCCAAAAGGAGGTGGCAGAATATCGTTTTCCTATACGATAAAAAGGGAATTCCTTCTTATTGATTAGGCTGGAAAAGAGAGATTTACACAGCTAACTAACAAGCCGGTAACCGGGCTGTTTTATTTTCAATTTCCAATGGAATTTTAGCTTCAACACCGTACTTTTGCGGCCAATTCAAGAAAGGCTATGGCAGGACAATTAAAAGAGGTTCGTAACCGCATCAAATCAGTACAAAGTACCCAGCAGATCACCAAGGCTATGAAGATGGTAAGTGCCGCTAAACTTCGCCGGGCACAGGATGCGATCATCCAGATGCGTCCCTATGCACAGAAGTTACAGGAAATGCTGAGCAATATTGTAAGCAACAGTGAAGGAGGTGATTCGGGTATGCCCCTGGCGATTGAACGTCCCGTGGAAAAAGTATTGTTTATTGTTATTACCAGCGACCGTGGCCTGGCCGGCGCTTTCAATGCCAATACTATTAAACTGACCAAAGCAACGATCGCGGAAAAATATCCGGAACAATACAGGAAGGGTAATATCGCCATCTGGAATATCGGTAAAAAAGGGTACGAACATTTCAGCAAGAACAATTACAAGGCTGATGATACCTACAAAGACATTTTCCAGAAGTTAACCTTTGAAAATGTGCAACAGGCCTCCAGGGCAGCGATGAAAGCTTTTGAAGAAAGACAGTTTGATGTGGTGGAACTTGTTTACAGCCAGTTCAAGAATGCCGCTACCCAGCGGTTTGAAGTGGAAAGGTTCTTACCTATTCCCAAAATGGAGAAAAAAGCAGGCGCTGCAAAAGCCGATTTCATTTACGATCCTTCCAAAGAATTGCTGATCGCGGAACTGATGCCCAAGATCCTCAATACACAATTGTTCAAAGCAGTACTGGATTCCAATGCATCCGAACACGGGGCGAGAATGACTGCGATGGATAAAGCCAGCGAAAATGCCAATGAAATGCTGCGCTCCCTGAAAATATCTTACAACCGTGCAAGACAAGCGGCCATCACGACGGAGTTAACGGAAATTGTGAGTGGCGCAGCGGCCTTACAAGGTTAGTTTATAGTCTATGGTTTGTAGTTTATAGTTAGGGGTACATTTCCTAAGTTAGAAGACACCGCGATCATCGGAAACCAACCATAGACAAAAAACTATAAACAATAAACCATTCAATTTGTTGATAACCTGTTTTGCACTTTCTGCACCTGATTGCTAACTTGCTTACTTAATACTTTGACCCTTTGACTCATATGATCATTACCGACCTGATACCGCATATTGAAGCTTTGATTTTTGCCAGCGAGAAACCCCTGACCACTCTTGAAATAACTGAACTGGCCAATAACGCCCTTGCTTTTATGGAAGATAAGATCTCCCTTGACCAGGTAGAGTCGGCTCTTGAAGGGATCACCGAAAAATACAGTGCCGATTTCTATCCCTTTGAAGTAAAGCAAAGCGGTGGGGGCTGGCAGTTCCTGACACGGAAAGAATTTCACAAGACCGTAGCCCAGCTGAACGGGGATAAATTCCTGAAACGCCTGTCTTCGGCTTCACTTGAAACACTTTCCATAATTGCGTATAAACAACCCGTAACGAAAGGTGAGATCGAAGCTATCCGGGGTGTGAGTTCCGATTATGCCGTACAGAAATTGCTGGAGAAAGAACTGATCATCATCAGCGGCAGAAATGAAAAGGCACCGGGCCAGCCACTGTTGTATTCCACGTCCAAGAATTTCATGGATTATTTTGGCATCAACTCGGCAGACGAACTGCCAAAGATCAGGGAAGTGCTGGCCGACCAGATGGTGGAACCCACGATAATGAAAGACAGGTTATTGGGAAATGAAGAGAACCCTCCTGCAGAAGAAGCCGAACCGCTCGCAGTAACTGACGATGGCGAACTTATCGTAAATAAAGAATCAGGAGAAGGAGAAGAAAGCTAGATCATTTTTTAAAGTTATACAAGCTATGCCATCCCCCGGGGTGGCATAGCTGTTTTACTTATATTCGCAACTATGCCGGAACAGTTATCCAACGAGCAGTTACTGGAAGCTGCCCATCAATTTGGGACGCCCCTGTATGTTTACCATGCCGAGAAAATAAAAGAACAGTATGAAAGACTGCTCCGTTCATTTAAAGGGACAGATACAAAATTCTTCTATGCGGCCAAAGCACTGACCAATATTAATATACTCCGGTATATAAAGTCGATCGGTTGTAATATCGATTGTAGTTCCATCAACGAAGCTAAACTGGCAGTACTGGCAGGATTTTTACCCGGCAATATATTATACACTTCCAATAATATCGCTTTCGGGGAAATTGAAGAAGCGCAGCAGATGGGGATACATATTAATATTGACAGCATTTCCAATTTACAGAAATTCGGGAAAAAATTCGGGCATAGTTACCCAGTGGGTGTCCGGCTGCGGCCCAATATCATGGCCGGTGGCAATTTGAAAATATCGACAGGACATGCCAGCAGCAAATTTGGTGTACCGCTGGAAAATATTGCAGAAGTGCTGGAAATACAGAAGGAAACCGGTCTTTTTATCCGGGCCCTGCATATACATACCGGTAGTGAGATAAAAGATGTGGAAGTTTTTGCGAGGGGGATCGAAGTCTTATTTGACATGGCCCGGCATTTCCCGGAACTCGAAGTGATCGACCTGGGTGGGGGATTCAAAGTACCCTATATACCCGGTGAAGAAGGGACAGATATAGAACTGTTAGGCAGGAAAGTAAAAGAAGAGTTTGAGTCGTTTGAAAAAAAATATAAGCGACACCTGCAGGTCTGGTTTGAACCAGGGAAATTCCTGGTGAGCGAGGCCGGCTATTTTATCACGAAAGTAAACGTGGTTAAACCGGCAGGGGAGATGCTGTTTGCCGGGGTTGACAGCGGGCTCAATCATTTTATCCGGCCGATGTTCTACGGAGCCTATCATGAAATCACTAACCTATCCAATCCCCGTGGAGTGAAAAAAAACTATAATGTTGTAGGTAATATTTGTGAAACAGACACCTTTGCCGAAAACCGTTCCCTCCCTGAAGTGAGAGAAGGAGATTATCTTGTCTTTCAAAACGCAGGCGCTTATTGTTTTGAAATGTCATCCCATTATAATTCCAGGAATAAACCGGCTGAACTGCTGGTAAAAGAAGGTACAGTCAACCTGATCCGCAAAAGAGATACATTGGAAGATCTTCTCAGGAGCCAGGTCATCTGACAATAATTAAGAGTATCCACTTATTAACAGCTGGGCATAAGTAATTGATTTATCTAAAATTGATGTTTCTAACTTTCGTAAGCATCAGTGATGTGCTTCAACCTGGTTAGTTATGAAAAGAATTTTCGTTTTTAGATTCATTCTCTTTTATTTATTCTGCTCCGCCTTTACGGCATCTGCTCAAATTGGACATGATATTATTGGCATTCCCAGCACAGGTGCCAGGGGTATAAAAGTTTCTGTCGCTGAGTTAGAAAACCTGACAAGAGCCGTCGATCGTTTGCCAAAACCGATCCGGATAAGAAAGGAATTTGAATCACACCGGAGACCGGCGTCAAATCCTGCTGCACAGCAGGTAGCTTCCTGGCCGATGACCGGTAATCCACAAGGGAACAGGGCAGACCAGGTTACAGCCAGCCAGGCTATACACTCTAATTTTCTAGGGATCAACATAGGGGAAAGCGGGTTCATTCCTCCTGACAGCAATGGAGACGTGAGCACAACACAGGTAGGCGTTACTTCAAATGGCCGTATAAAATTCTACAACCTAAACACGGTGTGCCAGGCGGCACAAACAACTGCATCTACAGGTACAACTCCATTGGGTTCCCCGGTGGTAGATCTTGATATGGATGTTTTTTTTAATTCGGTGAGGAATGGTACAAGTACCACCGACCCGCATATACGGTT
The DNA here is from genome assembly GCA_039921505.1 of Chitinophagaceae bacterium. Classification (GTDB taxonomy): domain Bacteria; phylum Bacteroidota; class Bacteroidia; order Chitinophagales; family Chitinophagaceae; genus JJ008. Next base: position 75,517 of record JBDSBR010000019.1, on the reverse strand, counting down.
TGACAGGCTCACAGGAAAATGGTTTGTTGTCGCTATTAATGTAGCAGCAACATCTAATCGATGTGTAATTGCTGTAAGCAGCGGCCCTACTGTAACGAGTGCTGCCAGTTTCACTTTTTTCTTTTTTGTATATGATGCTATCGGTTCGCCCCCAGTAAGCCCTGCCGGGTATATCGGTGGATTTTTTGATTATCCCACATTGGGTATTGATGCGAATGCATTGTATATCGGCGGGAATATGTTTAATTCAGCAGGGACTACCTATTTCGGGGCAACACTCTTCGTGGTAAGAAAAAGTTCAGTAACCGGCGCCGGTCCTATTGTAACAACAGCATTCCATTTAATAGGAACAGGGACGGCTGGTATTTATACAGGACAAGGAGTGGATAACGATGACCCGTCGGCTACAGCAGGATATTTTGTTGGAGTGGATGCCGGTATTTTCAGTCAACTCGATATTCACCGGATAGCTACGCCCGGAGGCACTCCTGTCGCATCATCGCTTATAACCCTCACGGTTCCAACGACCACCTCCCCACAGCTACAACCACAAAATGGTTCTCCTCCCCGGACTCTCGACGGATTAGATGACAGGTTATTTGCAGCGATGATCAGGAAAAATAAAATTACCGGTACCAGTTCATTATGGACCGCGCATAATATGGAAGTCAATGCAAGCGGTGTGGCCAGTGGGACCGGTAACAGGAATGGAAGCCGCTGGTACCAGATCGATAATTTAGCCAGTACTCCTACACTGACACAGTCCGGCACTTTGTTTGACAATGCTGCCAGCAATCCAAGAGGATTCTGGATACCTTCGATAGCAACCAGTGGCCAGGGACATTCCATATTGGGATTCTCTACGGCTGCATCGGACCAATTTGCTGATTGTGGGATAGCCGGAAGATACCGGACAGATGTGACAGGAACATTACAGGCGTTCACCCTGGCAACCACATCAACAACCCATTATGACCAGTCAGGGAGTCCTGAACGTTGGGGTGATTATTCACAGGTAGTTATAGACCCGGCGGATGATATGACCATGTGGACTTTCCAGGAATATTGTAATGGTACCAACAACTGGGGCGTAAGAGCAATACAGCTAAAAGCCCCTCCGCCCGCTTCACCAACTTCTCCGGGTACAATAGCATGCGGGAACGATATAGGTGGTGGGAATCATACAACAGCTGTTACGCTTAACGGGACATCCAGCAGTAATTCAGAATTTTTTGACCCAGGTACAGGTTACCCTAACCGTCTTGCCGTAACGACTACAGGTACCGGGGTAAGTATCAGCAGCCTGGTATTCGTAAGTACTACGCAACTCAGTTTTAATGTTACCTGGCCCACAACATTAGCCGGTACCTCGCAGACACTGACCATCACTAACCCCGATTGCCAGAGTGTAACGACAACTTATACATTACCAGCCGGCTGTTCCCCGGTACCTGTCTATTATATATCTTTTACAGGAAGGGATATCGGCAGAAGGGCGCAACTGAATTGGGTAACCGCCAGTGAACCTTCCAATGCCTATTTTGAAATAGAAAGAAAGAATGTAAATGGTGAATGGGTAGTGATCGGGACAATGAATTCCAAGGGTGTGAACGGGGGCGGCTATGTATTTTTTGATGAGAATCCCCTGGCGGTAAATTTCTACCGACTGAAACAATATGATATAGACAGGAACTTTACTTATTCCCCGATCGTAGTAGTTGAAATGAATGTAACTGACAGGTTGATTATTTATCCTAACCCGGCAAAAGAACAATTGAATGTAGAGGTTCCTGAAAATTACCGGGGTGGCACTTTAAAGTTGATCAATGTCTCGGGTGCATCGGTGTTCTCTTCCCGTATAAACACTTTCAATAAACAAATCATTGATGTCTCCCTGCTTGCTTCGGGAACTTATATTGTAGAGATCGAATCTGTACAGGGGCAGCGGCTCCAAAAAACCGTGATTGTACAAAAAAGAGATCCGCGCCCATAACGCGGCCAGGTTACTGGGACAAGGGTTTCACGAAGATGGTCGTCGTCGTTTTAGAAGTAACCGGTAAAGTGCCAAAGGAAGCCTCAGTATTGCCGTTGGATTCTGTATTGATCGTTTTCTCCCGCATGATCCCTGTAATACGATCGAGGATGATCTTGCCGGTTGATTTGTTATTCATGGTAGTGGTCGTTTCATTTCCCATCATTTCTGCTTTGGTAACTGTAACACTGTTCTCTACAAAATCAACCACGACAGTGGTATCATTGATCTCCGAAACGATATAGGCGGCATCTGCTTTACCACCATTAGTAATATGGGAACTGGTCCAGGTATCTCCTTTGCCTACTTCATTATCAGGAAGTACTTTGAAAAAACTGGCTCCGCCTTTTGCAGGGGGCTGTACGAGGTCAAGCACATCCCGGAGCATCCCGGTAATGAGCGCCATGCGGCTGTCACCTTCCGAAAGCTGAATTTTTTCAGGCACTGCCATTAATGTCTTACCTGATGGATCGATAATGATATCATATTTTTTATCGAGTAACTCCCGGATTGGTTTGCCAAATTGGCCATTCATGTCTTTCTCTTCACTTGAATTAAAGGACTTTTTCATCCCCATGCCATCAAAAGCAAAAGTTACATGCTGGACCTGGTGGTGCAGCGTACAGTTATCCTCCGTTGCATTGGTTACTTTATAGCTGTGGTTGCCGGAAGCATCCACGGTAAAGTCGATGGCCTGCCCCATCGCCTGCTGTACGATGGTGGTCTTTACCTGCATATTGATCTCCACTGACTGGCCCTGTTCGAATTTGAGTTTGCCTGCAATTTTTTGACCTGATGAAATAACACTGATTAGGAGAAAAGAGGAGATAAGCAGGAAGATATGTTTCATACAGGAAATTAATACTGGTGAACAAATTTGACGAATCTTCTTCACAATCGTTGCAGAACGACGAAAATAATTACCGGAGCGGTTTTTGGTTCCCCTTTAATTGAACTGAACTTACTACTTTTATCCCGGTTGCTCAGACTCCAGGGGTATAAGGGCAGAACACAGGAAGTGCTCCAGGCGGGGCATAGTGATTAACATGTGCCAGTGAGGACCAATTCATCCAACCTGAACCAGGAGTAAGTTTTTATTTTAAAGTGGGAATTGACAGCAATAAAACGGTAGCTTGTGTAACGGCCATTGACGAACAATAGTAATACAATATGAAAAAACTCATGCTGACTGGAGTAAAAAAGCTTTCGATCCTGCACAATACAAAGAAGATTAAATGAATTCCCCCGCAGCAGCATTTATCAGGCAAATGAAGCATCCTCTTAAATTCAGGATGTTCCTGTTTGCCAAACTGCCTGCCGCCTATTTTGCTGGTGTCAGGATAAGGGAAATCGATGAGAAAAGCTGCGTGGTATCGGTTCCCTATAAATGGCTTTCCCAAAACCCTTTCCGATCAACTTATTTTGCCTGTTTGAGTATGGCCGCGGAAATGAGCACGGGTTCACTGGCGATGACCCATTTATATAAGATCAATCCCCCTGTGTCCATGCTGGTTGTAAAAGTGGAATCGTCTTATTTCAAAAAAGCAACAGCCCGCAGTTATTTCACCTGTGAAGATGGCCCCCTTTTTGTAAAAGCTATTGAAGAAACAATTGCGACCGGTGAAGCACGATCCGTGATAGCCCGGTCGGTAGGTAAGAATAAGGAAGGAGAAGTAATAGCAGAATTTTTTATCACCTGGTCGTTTAAAGTAAAAACAAAAAAATGAAGATCGCTTTTCATGGTGCGGCAAGAACCGTTACCGGATCCAAACACTTACTGACACTGAAAAATGGGAAAAAAGTATTGCTGGACTGTGGAATGTTCCAGGGAATGGGACCCGAGACCGATAACCTCAACAGGAACTTTGGGTTTGAGCCTTCGGAAGTGGATGTGATGATCCTCTCTCATGCCCATATTGACCACAGTGGCCTTATACCGCGGTTGGTGGCCGGGGGGTTTACCGGCAAGATCTTCTGCACACCTGCGACAAAGGACCTGACGGTTGTATTACTCGAAGATTCGGCCGAGATACAGGAAGATGACGTTAAATACCAGAATAAAAGAAGGGCTTCCCAGGGATTACCCTATTTGCAACCTCTCTATACTGCAGAGGATGCTAAAAGAACAACAGAACATTTTGTAGAAGAGAATTACGGGCAGTGGTTCAATGTAATTGATGGGGTGCAGGCCATGTTCACTGACGCCGGTCATATCATCGGTAGTACCTGTGTACACGTAAAAATAAATGAGGATGGTAAAGAAACCCGGCTCACTTTCAGTGGTGATGTTGGCCGTTACAGGGATGCAATATTGAAATCGCCTGAAACATTCCCGCAGGCGGATTATATCCTGCTTGAATCAACTTATGGTAACAGCCTTCATGATAATAATGTAACCACGCCGGACATGCTCCTGCGCTGGATAGAGAAAGCCTGTTTGCAGAAAAAGGGTAAACTCATCATGCCGGCTTTTAGCGTGGGTCGTACACAGGAATTATTGTACTTCCTTAACCAGTTGGAAGTGGAAGGTCGTTTACCGGAGCTTGATTATTTTGTGGACAGCCCGCTTAGTGTAAAGGCAACTATGATCGTAAAGAACTACCCGCAGTATTTCAATAAAACCATTCAAAAGCTGATGCAATCCGATAATGATCCTTTTACATTTAAAGGGTTGAGATATATACAAACCGTTGACCAATCCAAACAACTCAATTTCCAGAACGGACCGATGGTGATCATCTCGGCAAGCGGGATGGCAGACGGGGGACGGGTTAAACATCATATCAGTAATAATATTGAGAACAGCCGTAATACGATCCTGTTTACGGGTTATTGCGAGCCTCATTCACTGGGAGGCAGACTGATGGCGGGAGAAAAAGAGGTCGGCATCTATGGTGTAAAACACGAGGTTAATGCTGAGATCGGTGCGATCCGGAGTATGAGTGCCCATGGGGATTATGAAGACCTTAGTCAATGGTTATCCTGCCAGGACCAGCGCCAGGTAAAACGACTCTTCCTGGTGCATGGCGAGTATCAAGTGCAGCAGGATTTTAAACAACGACTTGTTAAAAAAGGATATACCGATGTAGAGATTCCCGCCCAACACTATGAAACAGGGCTTTCTTAACACATCAGCGCCTGAAGCTTTTAGTTTTCACATCTTCTTAATAAACCATGCACAGTTTTTGCCGTTTATAGAGTGACTTTTAATTCATCTATAAAAAAAAGGAAAAACACATGATGAAAAGCTTGAAACTGTGGAGTGGATTTGTAGGTTTCGTCTTCCTGCTGGCAAGTTGTGGTACCACAGCGCATATTGAAAAAGACGATAATGCTGATTTCAGTCATTACAAGTCTTTCGCCTGGATCGATAAAGACGGCGAAGGAAGACATGATCAGAACAAGAGCAATGATCTTACTGAGCAACGGGTAAGAGCTGCAGTAAATACAGAGCTGGAAAAAGCAGGCTGGAGAGAATCAAAGAACCGGCCGGATGTATTACTGAGCTATGATGTACTGGTAGAAAGAACGACCAAGGAAAACTCCAGTCCCGTTTATTCAAGACCTTATTCAAGGGTGGTGTACAATCCTTACACCCGCCGTTATTCTACCATTTATTATCCTTCAGAACTCGTAGGATATGAAAGGGATGAAAGGCCTATCAAAGAAGGAACGATAACGATCTCGATGATCGATTCACGGACGGATAAAACGGTATGGCAGGGTTGGACAACCGACGAGGTGAACAGCAAGAACCTGACTACACGGGAGATCCAGAACAGTGTAAAATCGATCTTTAAGAAATTCGATGTCGCAAAGAACTAATTATTGAACAAGGACGGTTCCGGACATAACCCTCTGCCAACTGGCGGAGGGTTTTTATTTACCCGCTATAGCGTATTGAAAATGGAATTACCAGATATTCCAGTCTACAGCAATCGTTTCGTTCCTGGAAGTTGGTTTCTGGAGACCTTTCGTTAATTCTTCCACTCTTTTGCCCACTATCTTTTTAAGCTGGCTGATTTTAAGGGTAGGATATTTATTCATTGCTTCCAGGATCGAATAAGTGAAGACGCCATTTTTCAGGTCATTCCTTTCAAGCGCAAATTGCGTTCCTGCAGCCGCCGAGATGATCGTCGCACCGGTACTTTTGCCCACATTTACAAACAGGCTTTGCATCAGTTCAAAACTGTTTTTTAAACCCAGGTGGCCTTCTTGTTTATAGGCTACCGGTTTAAACCCTTTTATCAATGAATCTGGTGAAGCATTGAGTGTAACCAGGTCTTCCTTATCTACTTCACCACTGTGGCAGGCATCGATCAGCATCAGTTTTTTACGGGCGGGGATACTATCCAGTAAATTCTCCAATTCCTCATAGGGTAATCCATTTTGTTCCGGCTTTTCAAAATTGACAGCATACGTTGAGAGATAATAATCATAATCTTTACTGAGCATCCCATGCCCCGAGTAAGCAATGATCACTTTGTCATTTACCGTTGTTTTTTTCAGGTTATCCTTTAAGGCTTTTACTTTCCCGATCGTTACATTTTCATTGAAAAGGGTATCAATGATAATGGTATTGCCATATTTCTCTTTTAGTTTGATAGACAGGTCACGGATGTCTTTGGCGCTGTATTGGAGATTGTATTTATTATCTGCAAAGTGGTCAATGCCGATACCGATAAACCGGATCATTTCTTTTTGTTTTACTGCCGGGGTATAGTTTACTAGCAGTGGTATCCGGTAGCTTTCGGTACCGTTTACATTGGTGATGGAAGTTTCGATACGGTTTTCTCCCTGGGAAAGGTTTATTATAATAGTAGTATCAAAATTATTCCTGTTTCTTTTTCGGATGCTGATGCCCCGCTGGCCATAAACCGGGACTTCATTTATCCATAGGTTATAGCGGTCCAGTTTATAAGTGCTGTCAATTCCTTTTATTTTCAGCGTTAGTGTTCCGTTTTTTTGTTCGTATTCAATAGACCTCCTGTTCATAAAGTCTGCTTCAGGTACGCTGTAGCCCTCCCGGAAGGCTGTTGTATCAATGCTAAGTTTTTTTATCCGTTTGTAATAGGCCTTCCTGTAAGATTGGATCAATGCTGTGTCTGTATTCCCGATAGCTTCTAATACTTTATCCGGGCGGTTGTATTTAACATCCAGTTGTTCAAAGGTTATTACTTTTAAATCGGCTGTAACATAATGAAGAAGTTTCGCAGCATTGGTGGTTGTAAAGTAGTAACCAGAAGCTGTCTGGAGAAAATTTTCGGAATTGTCAATGGCTAAAAAAGTATATATCAGCCTGCCCGTGGCAGCATCCCATATCTTTATTGTTTGATCATAGGAGCAGGTGATGATCCTCTTGCCATCGGGAGAAAATTCGGCGCCACACACATTAGAGTTATGTCCAACCAGGTCGGCAAGAAGGATACCTTTTTGACTATCCCACACTTTTGCAGTATGGTCCCAGGATCCTGTAACAAATTTATTTCCATCAGGTGAGAAGTTGGCATCACTGACATTATCAAGATGATTGACTTCCAGGAGAACCTTCCGGCTTGTTACGTCGAATATTTTCGCCGAAAAATCCTTTGATCCGGTTAATATTTTTGTCCCGTCGGGTGAAAAACAGGCACTGTGGATAGCTTTAAAATGACCGGGGTAATAATTAATTAGTTCCCCGCTTTCTGCTTCCCAGATAGGTGCTACCGGCCATTTGGATGCTGTAACAACGGTGTTACCATCCGGTGAAAAATTTGCGTCGTACACCTCTTCCTGTTCTCCATGAAGTAGTTCAGGTGTAAGTGTGGCGAGATCGGGCTCTTCAATGGTTGCCAGCTCTTCTCCGTCAATAGAGTCCCAGATTTTAGCGGTACCATCAAAGGAGGCCGTTACAACTATCCTACCGTCACTTGAAAAATTTGCTCCATTAAGTGCTGAAGAATGCCCTTTCAATTCTACTAAAAGCTCTCCGTTGGCAGCGTTCCAGATTTTAGCAGTGCTGTCCCATGAAGCCGTCAATATTCTTTTTCCGTCATGGGAAAAATGCGCACTGTAGACCGGCAGGGTATGTCCCTTTAAGGGCTGAATGATCCCCCCGGTTGGAGCATCCCATATTAATACATCTGAAAAATTGGAAGCTGTTACTATTTTTTTCCCATCTGGGGAATATCCTGCACCATAAATTTCGGAAGTGTGGCCTGCAAGATCGGCGATCAATTGGCCATTGCTATTCCAGATTTTCGCGGTTCCATCTGCGGAAGCGGTGATAATCTTCTTATCGTCCGGTGAGAAATTTGAATAAAAGACCGCGTTTGTATGGCCCGGAAGATCTACAAGCAAATGCCCGTCTTCCGCACTCCATATTTTAGCGGTTTTATCAAAGGAGGTAGTAGCGATTTTTTTGCTGTCGTGTGAAAAGAAGGCGCTAAAAACGCCCTGGCTGTGTCCCTTGAGTTCCGCCAGGAAGACCCCGGTATTTCCATCCCAGATAATAGCTGTTTTATCTCCTGAAGCGGTTACAATTTTTTTCCCGTCAGGAGAAAAAATAGCGCTTGAGATTCCTGTTGTATGTCTTTCCATACTTGCGACCAGGGAACCATTCCCCGCATTCCACAATTTTGCAGTGCCATCCCTGGACGCAGATACTATTTTTTTGTCGTCAGGGGAAAAATTGGCGGTATATACCTTACCTGTATGCCCTCTCATCTGTGCAAGCAACGCCCCATTGCTGGCATTCCAAACGCTGATACCACTGTCCAGCGAAGAGGTTACGAACTTTTTATTATCATGGGAAAAAGATGCGTTGGTGACCATGCTTCCCACTACCACACTCAGGAGCTGGGACCCTGTTTTGGCATCCCATAATTTTGCAGTGCCATCCAGGGAGACGGTAACGATCATTTTACCATTTGGAGAATAAATGGCATTATATACATAAAAAGTATGTCCTTTTAAGATTTTGATAAGTGTACCGGTAAGGGCATTCCATATCATAGCCGTGTTATCACGGGAAGCTGTTACAATGTTTTTGCCGTCGGGTGAATAATTTGCCGAATAAACCCACCCATTATGACCTTTTAAATCGGCAAGCAACGACCCGCTTTGGGCATCCCATATTTTAGCGGTGATATCCATGGAGGAGGTTACTACTTTTTTACCATCGGGGGAAAAATTGGAGGACATGACCTGGTTGGCGTGCCCGATTGGCAACATAAGTTTTGGCTGCTGTGCCCAAAGCATATTTGTTGCAATCAATAATAGTACAAGGAATAATTTTCTCATAAGGTTGTGTGTGTGGTAAGATAACCTATTTCACCATCCCTGCTGCTTTATCTGCTATGGCCGCAGCCAGGTCACCCGGTTTATCCTTCCTGCCAACCAGCTCAAATTTCATCTTGATCAGTTTATTCTGCTTGATGTTCACGGTAACAGTTATTGCATTGTCTTTGATGGTATACCGTCCACTCAGGGAATAAGCATCCGGGGAATTGGTGGCTGTTACATATACAATCCTGCTATCCGTCCCTCTCGAGGCAATGTCATTGAGTTGCAGGTTGATCAGCTTGCTAAGTTCAAGGTCATCATCAGCGATGCTTTCATCACTGTTCTGGAAATTACTGGCGGCAAACAGCGGTTTTTCAGCCGGTAGGATTATATTGGATATGACCTCCTGGTCTACCAGCCCGATATTGAAATTGGTATTGGTAACGATCTGCGGCTCCTGCCGGGCGCCATTTTCTTTAGAAATTTCGCTGACTGTTTTTTCTGCCGCGTTAAACCAGTTGCTCACATTCAGGTATTTCCCGTCTTCCAGGATATCCGGTTGCTGTTTGATGGCTTTTAATAAAGAATAGGTAAGCAGTCCCTGTGAATACCGTCCCATCTCGTAGGCGCTCTGGTTACTGGCCGAAGCGGAAAGGATAAATAAACCTGATTTCTCATTCAGTTTATCAATCGCTTTTACCTGTTGTGCCTTATCATCGTTCCTGACGACAAGCTCTTTGCCGGCAATATCATTGATGGCCTGCCCGCTGTTACAGGCATCAAAAATTAAAATACGTTTCTGGGCTTTGATGTTTTGCGGCTTCATCCATTCTACCAGTTCGGTAGTGCTGATACCTACATCCTTTACGGCGCTGGTTGTGGAGAGAGTAGAAGCATCCGCGGTCAGGAAATAGAACTGTTTTTTACCGGCTTCACCCGTCATCACACCATGCCCCGCAAAAAAGATCAGCAGGATATCATTGGCCATTGCTTTCTTCCCGATTTCTTCCAGTATTTTTTTGATACTGTTTTTTTCCGGAAGCAGGTAATGGTCTTTGGCCGTAGTGAGGTTGTACATAAAAACATGTTCCCTGCCATCGGCATTCAATAATTTTTTGGCGGCATTTGAAACAGCATTGGAAATATCCGTTGCATCTTTGGCAGCATATTTCAGGTCAAGTTCACTTCCCTTGTAATCGCTGACACCAACCATCACCGCGTAGAGATTGGGAGGCGCACTGGTTTCTTTGGTCTTGTCTTCCTTTACGATCAGCCCGCGGGAAGAAATACTATTATCAGCGGTATAGGCTTTTAGGGTTACCAGGTTTTCTTTGCCTGCTACTAGAAAGCTTTTGATTTCCTCTTTTTTTACCAGCAATTCATAGAGGGTTCCGTTCTTTTTTAATTGCTCCGGTTTGTATCGCCTGGCTTCGATACCATTTACCAGTAATACGGTTTCACCCAATCCACCCCGGCGTGATCGTATGGTAAAATGATATTCCCCGTTACTGCTGCCCGCATCTCCCACTTCCGGTGAAAGGCTGCAGATATTTAACTCCTCCAGTGTTTTGGCATTGATAGCATCACCTTTCATGATCCTTTCGGCGAGATCGGGTACCCACAACTGGTCCTTCGCCTGGTCAAGCTCTATTACTTCAGTTCCGCAAACAAAATAAAGTAATTTACGGGCTGACTCTGTCCCATCAAATCTTCCCAGGGTGTCCTGGACAAGGTAATCTTTCTCCCCGGTGATAAAATGCCGGTAGGAAAGATTGAACCCCGGCATCGTATATACTTCCATCATGTCATCTGTCAGTACATAGAGATACTGGCCCGATTTTCCATAGGCAATTTCATTCCCGGTAAGTGTTTTTAGGATCTTTCCATTTTTCAGGTCCCTAATAATGATATTATCGGCAGACTTGGAGATCAGTATTTCACCATTTCGGGCAAAATAATATTCCACATTCCGGCTGAATTCTTTTAATTGAACAATAAGTGTTTCTTCAGGACCCCTTACATCACTAACAACTACCCGTCCATCCATATAAACGATTAGGATACTATCCGTTCCGGGTGAAAAAGTCGCATGGTTGATACCGGTCACTGTTTTTACCAGTTTACCGGTCAGGGTTTCCCAAACATGGAGGGAGGAATCGTTGTTATCAAAACAAAGAAAATATTTTGAGTCATGACTCATCTCAATATTTTGCGGAAACTTTGCTCCAACATCAACTGATCTCACCAGTTGTTGTGTTGCTACTGACCAGATCTTTAGTTTTTGATCACCACCGGTAATCACGTAAGACCCATCCGGGCTGAAACGTTGTTCGGTGAACATGCTGATACTGTCGATCGTTAATAGCCGTTTATTATCAGCAACCCTTATTAATTGCACGGTAAAATTATCATCATGCAGCAGGTATTTTCCATCAGGACTGAATTTGATGGTTGATTCATAAGAGCGGCTATTATCATCTACAAAATCCACATGATCTCCGTCCGCGTTGAACAGTACACTCTCATGGTAACCGCCTGCTACAGCGATGAGGTTGTCATCCGGACTAAAATCGGCACTTGTTGCCCATTCTCCTAAAAAAGCCAGTTGATGAAAAACTATTTTGCCGGTAGTCACATCGATCTTACGCACCGCCCCGTCACGGGAAGTGGTTAGCAGGTATTTTTCATCATTCGAAAGACGAATGGAAGTGAACCGTTCATTGTGACTGCCATAAATTATTTCATTTTTCCGGGTCGACAAATTCCAGCGACTTAATACAGGATCGTAATTTCCCGCCACGATCTGGTTACCACTTTTAAGGTAATCTAAAAAATAAAGAGTTTCTTTTCCTGGCCGGAAGGAAAATAAAAGTTTGCTGGCAGCAGCATCCCAGACACTGCAAAAACCGCCTGCATCAGACAGCGCAAATGTTTTTTTATCCGGGGAGACGCGTACCCTGTATATCCAGTTATCGCGGTTATTTATTGTTTGTACCGTTTTACCGGTCAGTTTATCCCAAAGTCTTGCTGTTTTATCGCTGGAAACGGTGATGATCTTTTTCCCGCCAGGGAGAAATCTTGCATTCCAAACAGTATTATCATGTCCTTTATAGACCATCAGTGATTTGCCGGAGTTGACATCCCAAAGTCTTGCCGTACTGTCCCAGGATGCAGTCAGTACCTGGGAATTGTTTTCAGAAAATTCCAGGTCACAGACCTGGTTGGTATGACCCAGCAAGGCTGTCTCCAGTTTCCTTCTCTCCACTGACCATATTCCAATGGGACCGTTCCCATAAAGCGCCAGGGTTTTACTGTTATTGCTAAACTTCACTTCTGCGCCCGAACCATTTGCCTGGATGCTGTCGGTTAATTTAAATGTCTTTGCATCCCAGATACAAACAATATTATTCTCACAACATCCACCACCGCCGGTAGCAATCCATTTCCCATCGGGGCTGATATCAAGACCGTTCACATATTTATAGGGACCCAGGAAAGTGGATTTTCCCGTGAGTATGTTATAGACTTCCGTTGGTTCAAAACTGGTGATGACCAGGGAATTATTATCAGGAGTAAAAGCAAGATTATAAATATTTTTTCTTACAAGACTCTTTATTAGTTTCCCCGTAGCAGCTTCCCAGATTTTTATTTTGCCGTCGAGATCGCCTGAAGCATACATTTTCTCGTTCCTGCTGATTGCCACCGCTTCCATCTGGTTGCTGTTGGCAGAAGGTAATACCAGTTCCGGCTGCTGGGCAAAACTGTTACCGGGTAAGACCAGCAGTGAGCAAAGGCAATAAAAGAATAAATTCCTGGAAAACATGAATAAAATTTGGGAAAAGGTATCACTATAAATCGGGTTATTCAATACCCGGGAGAGGGTAGTTATTTGTTAGCCCCTGTCCATATAGCCGCTTTGGTAACAATCGAGTTAGCCAGTTCTTTCAATTTATCGGTTGTCCCTTTTTCTTCGAAGCGATGCTTTGTTTCATTGTGTTTCTTAATACTGATCCTGACAATGACTTCATTTCCGGTTACATCATACCTCCCGCCCAGGGTAAAAGCATCTGGTGAATTGGTAGCCATAGCGTACACGATCTTGCTATCCGTACCCCTGGTGGCCATTTCATTTAACTGCAGGTTGATGATTTTACTGATGTCAAGGTTATCACCATCCGCTGCTTCATCGCTGTTTTGAAAATTACTCGAAGCGAACAATGGTTTCTCCTGCGGTAATATAATATCCGCCATGACTTCTGCATCCACTAAACCGATATTAAAATTGGTATTGGAAACAATTTGTGGTTCCTGCCTCGCCCCGCTTTCTTTGGCCAGGTCGGAGACGGACTCTTTGGCAGCATTAAACCACCGGCTTATATCCAGGTATTTGCCCTGGTCAAGGATATCGGGCTGTTGTTTGATGGCTTTGAGTAAAGAATAGGTGAGCAGCCCCTGAGAATACCGGCCCATTTCATAAGCGCTCTGGTTGGTAGCGGAAGCAGAGAGAATGAACAGGCCAGATTTTTCATTCAGCTTATCAATAGCTTTAATCTGTTGTGTTTTATCGTCATTTCTTGCCGCAAGATAGTTTTGGTTATCGGTACCCATTTTTACGAAGTCGTTGATGGCTTGCCCGCTATTGCACGCATCAAATATCAAAATTCTTTTTTGTGCTTTGATATGCTGCGGCTTCATCCATTCGGTGAGTTCGGAGGTACTGATACCAACATCGGCTACTGCGCTTGCAGAGGATGATTGGGAGGCATCGGCTGTTAAAAAGTAAAATTGTTTTTTATCAGCTTCTCCCGACATTACCCCATGTCCCGCAAAGAAAATAAGTAGGATGTCATTAGCCATTGCTTTCTTACCGATTTCTTCCAGTATTTTTTTTATGCTGTTCTTTTCAGGTAATTGATAATGTACTTGAGCGGTGGTAAGGTTATACATAAAGACATGTTCCGTACTATCGGTGTTCAGCATTTTCTTAGCGGCATGGGAAACAACAGAAGAAATATCCGTGGCATCTTTGGCGGCATATTTTAAGTCCAGTTCATCGCCCTTATACTCGCTGACACCGATCATGACGGCGTAGAGGTTTGGTGGGGTAGTGATCTCCTTGGTTTTATCTTCAGTAATTTTTAGTCCCCGGGAAGAAATAGCATTGTCGGATGTATATGCTTTTACCGTTACAAGATTCTCTTTTCCTGTGATAAAGTAACTTCCCAGTTCACCTTTTTTAATAATTAGTTCATATACATTGCCATTCTTACTTAATTGTTCAGGTTTATAGTTTTTAGTAGGAGTGCCGTTTATGCTGAGAATCGTTTCTCCCAAACCACCCCGGCGTGGAGTGATTTTAAAATAATATTCATCAGATTTGCTGCTGGCATCTTCTATTTCCGGGGTAAGACCGCAGATCTCCAGTTGACCCAGTGTCTTTGCATTGATAGTATCTCCTTTCATGATCCTTTCAACAAGCCCCGGTACCCATAGCTGATCCTTTACCCGGTCCAGTTCCACGATCTCATTGCCACAGGAAAAGTAAAGCAGTTTCCTGGCTGTTTCTGTCCCGTCAAATCTTTTACTCGCATCGATTACCAGGTGGTTAACGGAGTCTACGCGTATATAACTGTACAGGAGTTGTTGTTTTGCCATGTCATATATATCACATTTACCCTGGTTGATTGCCAGCAGGAATTTACTATCAGCCGAAACATGACAGGATTCACCGGCAAAAGAGAAAAGTTCCCGGAAAGAAGGAACGGATAGGACATGTATCCGGGTATTAAGGTCTACTGCCACCAGGTAGTTGTTATCAGCCGTGAAGAATAACTGGCCAATGCCCTTTTGGCCGAACCTGCCCCCGGGAGAAGTATGGAGGCTACTATAAGAAATCCATTTCCTTTCTTCAATGCTCCAAACTTTCAGGGTATCATCAATCGCAGGATTGGCGAACGCAAGTAATTTCTCATCTTTCGAAAAAACAGCGAGGTGATTATCTTCCCAAAAAGTGACTGAATTCTTTTTAAGTGTATCCACCAGTTCCTGGGACCAGTCATCCCCTTTTTCCAGCCGGTACCTTCCTCCTGCACTGGTCTTTGTTATGCGGTTCGCGAAATGCCATATCTCAAACATTCTCGGGTTGACAAGATAGCCGGTTATAGAATCGGGATTCATTGTATCAACCAAGGGGACAGTATCATTATCGACACGGGGTCGTATAATAGCCCCCTGCCAGTCAAAATAGGCAGAATTGGTTTCAGGGTATTGCCCCGGGAAGGTCCGCATTAACAAACCGGTTTCTGTATCCCAAAGTTTTGCTGTTGAGTCATACGAATTGGTCAGCACGGTAGTTCCATCCTTACTAAATACAGCATTGGCGATCCTGGCTTCATGATGCAACCGGTGAATAACCTGGCCGGTATTTATATTGCATATCTCTGCTGTATTGCTTTCGTCACCCACCAGCATCTTTTTACCATCCGGGCTTATGTCCGCTGTTTTTATCTTATTGGTCCTGTTCTCGTATGACAGGATGAGTTTTTTCATCCCGATATCCCAAAGACCAACCGGGCCGTCCTCTTTTTGCCTGATAAGTATATACCTGCCATCCCGGCTGATATCAGCGCGGTGCAAAAAATTATCTTCTATCTCATAGGATTTTGAATTATCAGCATTGTTCCAGAGAGTTGTCATCGCCCTGATGTATTCACCATTATCGGAAATGGTGATCGAACTGAAAAAAACCAGCCTGTGCGGGAAAGGCATCCCTGCCGTGCCGTTTTGATAGGAAACATTATCATCTTTATCTATCACCATGATGGTATCCAATCTTGAACGAACTGTATCAGAACGAAATATCGGTTTGTATTTTTCAAAATCCCACAGCATGATGACTTCATCCCTGAGGCTATTGCAGGTAAGAAGGAACCTGTTATTGTGGCTGAGAAAGGCTGATTCTACTTCGATACGGGCGATCGTTGAAACCGTAAAATTATTTTTCAACCCGATCTTCTGCAGCCCATTGCCTGTAACAGTAACCAGGTTCAGACCATCATTGGTAAAAAAGCAATTGATAGGATGCCCGGCCAGTCTTTTTTTAGTCAGGATCCTGCCACTGGCGATTTCCCGTATGACCACGAAAGTATTTCCGGCGGTTGCTACGAATTTACTATCCGGGCTGATCCCCACCCGGTTCATGACCCAATTATAATCATACTGGTAATTGATACTGTCGTTGTATTCATACTCTTTCTTCATGGAAAGGAGACTGACCTGTTTCACCGACCCGTTATACCCCAATAAAAAGATCCTTTTACTGTCGGGGGAAAAAAGGGATCTTCTTATGCCGCTGAATTCACCCAGCAGTTTATACGAAGGAACCGACCAGATGATAAGGGAAGAATCTGTGCCAACGGCCATATACCGGCTGTCATTACTGAAAAAAGCATAACTGATATCACCGTTATTACCACCAAGGCTGCGGATCTTCCTGCCGCTGAAAGTTTCCCATACATTCACTATTTTATCAGCACCACTGGTAAGGACAAATTTATTATCAGGACTGAACTGTGCAGACCGGATCACGGCAGTATGAGCTGTCGGTAAAACCAATTCCGGTTGCTGGGCCAATAGCATAAAGCCACTGGCAAAGAAGAAAAGAAAAAAACACAAATATGGTTTGCCCTGGAGCATCCTGGAATTTTTTTTGAAAAGTACCCCTATAAACCGGGTTTTTCTATACCATGGATTGGGTAGATTATGACTATAACGGCTTTAACAGTTATTTTATTCTTTAGCCACATTCTTCTCCACCGGTATCAATATAAAATCACTCTCCGGGTTATCCTTTCCAAATCCATCCCGTTGGGGGGAGATCTTCAACGTGGCCGTTTCATTCATACTGGCCGTCTGGAGCACCGAGAAAATACTGGTTAAGGTAACAATACCATTCGAAGTATTCCCCCTGGCTCTTAACACCTGTAACAAAAGGTTGGCAAATGGCGAATGATCACCCGGCTTGCCGTCAAATGCTTCATCGGTTCCCACGGAGGAGAGAAATTTTCTGCAGGTAAATTGTGACTGGTCAACCAGGAACTGGCGAACATTCCTGTTGGCAATTGTCTTTACTGGATCGCTTCTTTTCTGGTTAAACGTACCACCATGACAAACATCCAGCATGACGAGTATCTGCCTGGCAGGTATCTTATTGATCATTTTCTGGAGCTTAATATATTGTATATAGCTGTTCCTGGTGATGTCACCGTCCCTGGGTTTTGAATCGGCACAAACAATAAAACCATCATCCAGCATTTCCGTTTCCATATCACCATGACCGGCAAAATATAGGATAAGCTGGTCATCGGGCTGGAGAGTCCGGTAATATTCACCGATAGCTTTATAGATCGTATCCATCGGTTTGTTTTCCAGCAGCTGGACCTCGAATCCATAGTCCTGCACCAGTTCATCCCTGATGGCCCTTGCATCATTCACAGCATTGGGTAGCTTTTTCCATCCTCCCGTATAATTATCTGTACCTACTACAAGAGCATATTGTTTACCGGAAAGATTAGCGGCTTCTTTCAGTTCTTTGGCTTTTGGTTTCAGTCCCCTTGTTTGCCCCTCTCCTCCCTCGAAAATATCTTTATAATCTCTAAGGAATTTTCTTTCAAAAAAAATATCAAAATAATCATACCCGAAAGAACGGCAACTATAAGCTTTGTTTTTAATGCGGAAGGCTACCTGGTTGGCCGCATACTCAGTGCCAAACAGGTCATAGATATTAACGGAATCAAGCGATGTAATATAAAAATTGATAGGTCCCTTATTAAATAATTCTCCCTGGCAACTAACCCCATCCCGGCCAAAACCGTTGGGCACGATAATGACCCTGTTCTTGTTCAGGATACTCGCCACTTCCGGCGAGTTTTGCATCAGGGTCTTGATAAATTCAGTTTTGAATTTTCCCGAAGGACCCGCTTCAGAAATAAATAGCTGGTTATTGGCCCGGATGGACTGGATATATTCCTGGAGACCATTCAGGGAAATAAGGTTATTGAATACGGAACTTGTATCCCGGGTATTCCTGTTCACTGGTTTGTCTACGAATCCTGTTACATCATAAGGGAAGAAATAGGTGGCATAAGTTGCCGAGTCCCTGGTAAAAGAATTACTCTGCCCGCTGAAATTGAAAATAAAATAATCGTTGAACGAGGATCTTCTCGAAATTTCTTTTAATACCGCCAGGATAGAATCTTTCGTGGCGTTTTTATCAAGCAGCACATATTCATGGAAGATGGAACCGGGAACCGAAGATGTATTTTTCGCAGAGAATTGCTTTTTAAAGAATTCCGTATACGATACGGCGTCAGATTTGCAGGCATCATATTGTCTTGTCCCATAATCATCGATCCCTATAGAAAGGATCCATACAGAAGCTACCGAGTAATTATTCCTGTCATAAGATGTGTAAATTTGATAGCGGCGTAACAGTTTTTCCAGGTTGGTCATTTCACGGTCGTCAGATCTTCCCCGCGTATTGCTTACTGCCAGTTTTTCACCATAATTAAAAACAAACTCATCGATCTTTTTCATGGTTGAGTCAAAAACAACGATCTGTAGCAAGTCAAAGCCGAGGTTATAAGCTTTACCTTCTACCCTGAATTTTGTATCAAATTCCCAAACACTATCGATCCTCTCCTTATTTTCATAGACCATCCTGTAACCGGTTATGTTTCCCCCGGTTGAATCTGTGAATCTCTTAAGATTGGTGATCGTATCCCCCCTGAGGAAAATGCCCTGATACTTTTTCGATAAATTAAGACCACCCCAGTATAAAACATAAATATGCGAAGGATTATGTTTTTTCAGGGCGGCCGGGTACTGGTCGGCCTGCAATACCAGGGTAGTTCCACCCCCAATACCTCCATTGGCGAAAACGGCACTGCTGACCAATAGTGCGATAATCGTTGGAATAATCCTTATTCTTCCAGGCATCATTTTATTAATTTACTGAAAGATATACTTTAAACAACAGCTTTTAAATACCCTCCGGCGGGTAGTTTCACCCCGGCAAACTGTAGTATATTTAAAGATAAAATTTGCGGTGGGCAACTTATTTTTAGCTAAACTGGTCTGTAACAAGACCTTTGTAATAATGACTTCAAAACGACTCTACCTCTTTATAATTTGTACCGGTTTCCTGTTACAAGCTATGGCCCAACCTGGGGAGCGAAGCCTGAAACCCCTTTCGGGTAAGGACTCTGCCCGTGCCCCGGGGAATACCTATGCTATCATTATCGGGATCAGTGATTACAAACAGGTGTCTGACCTGCAGTATGCCGACAAAGATGCGCTGGCCTTTCAGAATTTTTTACTGAGTGATGCCGGGGGAAAGACTCCTAAACCCAATATCGAGACTTTTATTAATGATAATGCCACCCGTAACAATATCGCGGATGCGATTTCCCTGCTGATCGAAAAAGCCAAACCAGGTGACCGGGCTTATTTCTTTTTTGCCGGCCATGGCGATATGGAAGTAAAGACGCAGGTAGAGAATGGCCTTCTCCTCCTGTATAACAGCCCGAATGGCGGATACTTTGGGATGAAACATGATGTACTGGAAGTGTTCGAACTGAAGCGATACCTCTCACCACTTGCGGAGAACGGGATCGAGATGATCTTTATCGTGGATGCCTGCCATTCCGGTAACCTCAAAGGCGGTATCAAAGGTGTTGAACAAACCGGGTTTGCACTGGCCGCCGCCTGGGGTAAGGAATTCAAGATACTTTCCTGCCAGCCCAACCAATTGTCTCTTGAAAGCGCTGAATGGGGAGGTGGGAGAGGATTGTTTTCCCTGCAACTTGAAGAAGGGTTAAAGGGACTGGCTGATATGGATAATAATGGGGTGATTACGATGGCGGAACTCCAGATGTACCTCCAGATCAATGTGACCAAATACAGTGATAGTAAGCAATTGCCTTCGATAACTGGTGACCCTACCAAGCTGTTTACAAAAGTGAACCCCGTAATACTCGCTGCACTAAAAGAGGAAAAAGCAAAACAACGGCCCACGCTGCCCCCGGTGAATTCCAAAGGCACCGAAGAAAAATATATTGATACGCTAGATGATAACGGGAAACATCTTTATTTCTCCTACAAGAAAAATATTACCGATAAGAATCTGATCTGGCCAAAGGATACGAATGCGCTGAAAGATTACCGGGATTTCGTAAAAAAATACCCGGACAATGAACTGGCACCGCTGATGCGCCGTAACCTGGCAGCGGCCCTGAACGAGCGGTTTGATTCTATCGTGTCTCCCTTGCTGAAAGACCAGACCAGTTATTCTAGCCGGGATCAATGTTATTATGCCGCTGCTGAACTGGACAGTTGTCTCCACCTGCTCGGGGAACAGCACTACATGTATCCTAACCTGAAGGCGCGCAAATTATTCATGGATGCGATGGCCCTGACCTGGGCCATTACGGAAACAGAATATAATATCAGCCGGCAACCGGACGTGGAGAAATCGATCAAACTGCTGGAAGAATCTGAAACGCTGGAACCGAATGCAGCGTATACCGTATCAGCCCTCGGCACCCGGTACTTTTTTGTATATGAATATGATAAGGCCTTTACTGAATTTCAAAAATACCTTGATCTGCGGCCCAATGATTTTTATTCCCAGTATTCTATGGGTTTACTCTATAAGAAACTGAAGCAATTTGACAAGGCTGGAGTACTTTTTAAGAAACTGATCCAGGAAAGACCGGATATTGTTGCCCTGCATTCTGAATTATTTGAAACTTATTTTAAAGCCGGGCGGTTCCCGGAAGCCCTTGGCTGTGCCCGCTATATCCTGAATTCAGTGGATAAATTGACCGGCCTGTTTACCCTGGGTATCTATTATTCCCAACGTGACAATATTGACAGCGCGGTATATTATTATCATCGTACCATAGAATTATCAGGTGGGTTGGATATTGTCAATAACAATATCGGGCATATCTATTTCGTCCATGGACAGGTTGATTCAGCCAGGCGTTACTTCAACCTGGCGCTGGCGGCCGACAGCACGAATGCCTTCCCCCATTTTAACCTGGCCACCATCGATGCGGTGAACGGGGACTACCGCAAAGCCATTAACGGGTTTGCGAGATCCATCGATTATGCCCCTTCTTTTACCGAAGCATTTGTAACGCACCTGGAACTTTATTTTAATAAGACCTATACAGTTACCGATACCAAACTCTATAAGGAATTCCAGGCAAAGTCGTACCAGTTTGACCTGCAGTATGTGGGTTATCTCTCCGTTCTTTATTGTTGTATACGGGATACCACGCTTCTGCATAATACAAAAGCGTTTGATTATGTCTTCCCCCAGATGTTCCATTACAAGGACAATGATGTGCTTACCTGGTATCACCATGCCTGTTACAAGGCGTTGATAAAAGATAAAAAGACCGCGCTTGAAAGCCTTGAAAAATCGCTCAAGCTCGGGTTTGGTAATTATTTCATGCTGACCAGCGATAATGACCTGGCTTTTATCCGGGATTCTCCCGAGTTCAATGCCTTGCTCCGGCAATATTTCCCGGCAGAAGTAAAGAAAGCAGGTAAAGGAAAGTAACAGCTATCTCAAATCTCTTTTTAACACAGAGGTACAGCGTCACTGAGTTTCACAGAGAATGATTTTTAGTGCTCTGTGTTAAAGCTTGAGCGGTTTCTATTTTGTCAAAGCGTTTTTAGCACCACGGCCGATCATATCAATGATCTGGCTGCTGTTATCCGACAGGACCTTAGTTACAAATTTGTCGTTGGCATTCTCGGTTACTTTTACGGAGATAGAATAGGCGCCCTGGCTATAGGACTTCCCAAAAATATTGTTCTCATCCTTGTAATATCCAAAGGAACGGGGAACGATAAAACTTCTCCCGTCCACCCGGGTCCCTTTCAGGCTGTCATAATAATGGGTATAGTTTGGACTGGTTTTATCCATAGGAGCATTGCGGAGTAATAAATAGAATTTTCCCAGTTCCACATTATCGAACAACTGCCCCTGTTCGTTCACATAGGAAGTGTTGAAGGTGATTTCCACATCCATATTGATGTTATTTTTCTGCGCCCTTGTCATTTTTACTTTCGTGTACCTGATCTGGAGGTCCGCCAGTTTAAGCCGGAAGATGGAATTATTGATAATCTCGTTGGTAGATGTCGTATCCAGCTCGAACCGGGCAATAAAAGCAGTATCGGTCTGGTTCTCATTATTAGTAAACGTCCTTACAAGGATAAAACCTCCAAACTGCATTCCCACGGGGTCAAATACGCTTTCTACGGACAACTGGTCATAAAAATACAGGTCCGTTAATGCAAAGGAATAATTAGCCACATATCGCGCCCTGTCTTTGGCGATCATTTTTTTAACGGCGTTGGTTGCAAGAGATACGGCACCACCCAGGATGGGTCCAAACAACCCACGACTTCCTAATGAATCGGGGAAAGCATTTTTTGATGCCCGTTCTGCGAAAGAGGGTATTTGCTGGCGCCTGATAGATGCATAACTGATCACATCATGTTTTTCTTTAATAGCCATATCAGCGCTTTCATCTTTCAACGCTGTGCTATGCGTAAGAATCTTGCAGCCGGTGATGCAAGTAAGAAAGATGGCAAAAAAAGATAATGTGATAAGTAGAGACTGTTTCATATTCTTTTTTTAAGAACAATAGAGAGTCAAATATATATCATAAACAAGCGCCGGGGTTATTTGCGCGCCTGTCCATAAAAAAACCGGTTCAAGGAACCGGTTTTTAAAAACAATAATGTGTAATTAGCAATAGTACCAGTATTTATACCAGTAGCAATAGCCATAGTAATCACAATAGTAATACCAGTAGTAACAAAGACCTGCACGGGAAGCGGCAGGAGCTTTGTATGATTTCGACCAGGTCTTGATCGCTTTGCTGATCGATTTTGCTTCAGTAGCTGTCAGCTTGTGACCTACGGTATAAGTTACTCCACCCACTTTTGCGGAGGGAGCGCCCCTATTACCCGATTCGAGATTGGCATTTGCTACCATGCTTAAAAAGCCGATGTCAGCATCCGTTAGCACGGTGCCGGCAACCATTGTGGAGACTGTCTTTTCTGCCTGTCCGAACACTACTGATGCGCACAACAGCAGCGAAGCAGAGAGGAAAAGTTTGATCTTGTTCATAGTTGTTTAATTTTTCAGGTTTAAAAAACGAGTATTTAAATATATGGTATGTTTTGCTTTTCGAAAAAAAATAATACCGGCAAGGTAGGATTTCAACAATACGCAATCTATCCGTGTAAGCGGGTATTTTAACTGGAAGCAGCCCAGCTCGCAAAAATCAGATGGAATGATCAGTCAACCCCTCGAAGAAAAATACCTTTTTGTGGGTATATGCAGCTATCTTACCCGATCGTAACATTGTACAGGCAATAGGATCTTTTTTTTTGCGAAAAAGTGCAGGGAAGAACCATTTTATTGGCGGTTGATGCCCGGAAGAATACCATGACCGGCAGTTTAATTTTTCAAAAATCGGTTTATTTCAGACATATTGTTTTACTATAATATCAAACCATACTATATGAACAAAAGGCTGTTTTCACTTTTCTTCGGGCTTACCATTTCCTTATTCACAGCAGCACAAGAAAAAAGAGCCTTGCTGATTGCCGTTGATAATTATGAAGCCCCCTCCACTTATAAACCTACAGGTACAGGAAGATCCGTTTTCCATAACCTTGATGGCTGTGTAAATGACGCCCGGTCGATCCAATCGATCGTTGTTTCCAAATTCCAGTTCAGTGATGCAAAAGTGGATACCCTTTATAACGAGGCAGCCAGCAGGGCGGCCATCCTGAAACAAATGAACGATCTGCTGGCCAAAAGCCAGCGGAATGATATCGCTTTTATTTATTATGCTGGCCACGGAAGCCAGGTCCCCAATAGTCTTGCAAAAGAGGACGATAAAAAAGATGAATCCATGGTACCCAGCGATACCTGGAAAGAAGGGGTAGAAGACATAAGGGATAAGGAACTCGCTGCTGTCTATAATAAATTCATAGATAAAGGAGTGAAGTTAACCGTCATCCTGGATTGTTGTCATAGCGGTTCTTTATCAAGAGGTCCCAACAATCCCGGTAAGTTCCGTTTTATTGAAGATGCCAAATACGATGCAAAGGATCCATCTCAACCTACCCCGCCTGAATCAAGAAAAGAAGGTACTTTCCTGATTATGTCGGCGGCGCAGGACAATGAATTTGCGCAGGAGCAAAGAGATGAGCACAATATCCCGCACGGGGCTTTTACGATTGCCTTTGTCCAGGCGCTGGAACAGCAATCAGTCAATGCTTCGGCGCTGAATCTTTTTACAAGTATCCGGGCGATCTTAAAGAGTAATGGGAAAAAACAGGAACCGGTGCTGGGTGGCAGCAGTAGCCGGCAGGCGCAGACACTGTTTGGACTTGCCAAAGGGACACTGCCTGATAAATCCCTTATCGCTGTAGCGGGTATTGAAAACGGTAAAGTGACGCTGCAGGGCGGTTTTGCCCTGGGATTATATAAAGAAAACGAGTTAGTGAAATTCGGTCCAAAAAAAGATACCCTGGTAAAACTGCGGATTGATTCCGTTGTTAGCGTGAACAGGTCCATAGCTTCTTTTGTAAAAGGTTCTGCCAAAGACCTGAAGCCTGGTGAATTACTTGAAGTCACGAATTGGGTTTCTTCTTCTGCTCCCTTACTGAAAGTATTTGTACCTGCTGGTAATATGTCCCCGGCAGATATCACCAAACTGGCAGCGATCAGTAAGGAATTGCAACAATCTTCTAAAATAAAATGGGTCAATAACCTTGAAAAGACTGATCCTTACACAACAGTTTACTATGACGGTAAGAATTACCATGTGAATGTGGACGGGAAAGAAGTACCTGCCCCTTCGCCCCTGACGGCAGCGGCCCTTCTGCAGTTATGCAAGCAAGATTCAACTTTTTATTTTGAATTACCTGCTTCCCGTGAACTGGCAGATGCGATCCGGGAAAAAATGAAACTTAACAAGAGCATTGTCCTCAGCAGAGATGCAGCGGATGCCCAGTACGTTTTATATGGCACCATTGATGAAGCCGGGCTTCCTGCTTATGGCCTTCGCAGGGCACAAACCTCTTCGAGGGACAGTCTTGAATCAATGCCGGTGCAGACAAGAAGTTTTGGCCTGGATAACAGCCCTGCGGCGCGGACGAATGTCGCCGACAGTTTGTATGAATATGCCATGCGGCTTTCCAAGATCCGCGGCTGGCAGCAATTGACAGGGCCTAAAGACGGCAATAAAAATTTTCCTTTCTACCTGGAGATCGTGAATAAAGGCGATAATAAAATAATTACGAACCGGGAATATAAGGTCGGGGATAAAGTAGCTTTTAACCTCGTCGCGGAGAAAGGATACACAGGTGCCAATAAAGTAAAAAGGTATGTCTATGTATTCCTGATCGACAAGGATGGTAATATGGTACTTTGTTACCCGGATGCCGAAGCCGGGAATGTGGCCAACCAGTTCCCCAAGTTCCAGGATTTTGCGCTGGTCAACAATGTTTTTCTTTTTGAAGGAGATGTTTCAGAACCCGTGGGTACGGATAATTATTACCTGCTGGCTTCTGATGAACCGATCTCGAATTATGCCATGGTGTTCAACCAGGAAGGTGTGCGGGCCGGTGCACGCGGGGTGGGAAGTCCGTTAGGTAACCTGCTGAATATGGGGAATGCAGAAGGGACAAGAGGATTTACTAAATCCGTTTCCAACTGGAACCTGATCAGGCTGGCCATTAAATCGAAACATTGATAAAATACCCTGGCAGGGGTATCTTAAAGCAGTTGAAGGAATCTTAACTTGCCTGGAAAAACAAAGACAGTTAATATATAGCCACAATTAAAATTAAAATCAAACAAAATGAAAAAAACACTTCTTAGTATTTTCGCTGCAACGTGCATGCTGCTTACTTTTTCGACAAGCTCTTCTGCCCAGAAAAAGATCAATGTAAAACTTACATCAAAGACCGTAGCGATCAATCGCGGATCAAATCCGAATATCAAGGGAGAAGCTCCTACCACGGATAATAAACAAAGCAAACCAAGGGGTATCTGCAGCGTTTATTTTGATAACTATTCGGGATTATTTGTTAAGGTTTATGTTGATGGTTATTACCAGGGCACTTTGTCTCCTTATGGTTCTTTTACCGTGAATGTGGCAGATGGTTACACCGAGATCTATTGTATCTCAACAGGAGGAACGAAGGATTGGGCAGCAACAGGTAACTGTACGGGCAAGTATATCTATTCGTTGTATTAAATTTAGTACAACTTTTTCTCTTAAAAGCAGGCACCGAACCGCCTGCTTTTTTTATTTTGAAACAAATTCAACAGAACCTGGTGGGTACGAATCCAGGGTCATAAAAAAAGACTCTTATCAGGAGTCTTTTATGTACGGGAGAGCAGACTTGAACTGCCGACCTTCGGGTTATGAATCCGATGCTCTAACCAGCTGAGCTACCCCCGCATTTTCCCAAGGGTATTGGGGCGGCAAAAATAGCCAATTCAGCCAGAAGATTGAAATCAAATTTGCCCTTAATTTAGCTGTATATCTATGACAGTTATACGTCTTGCCCAGCCTGCTGATGCCACCGGTATACTTGCTATTTATGCACCCTATATCGAAACCACATCTTTTACTTTTGAAACGGAAACGCCTTCTGTAGAAGAGTTTGCTGAACGGATCAGGACTTACCTGCTCACCTGGCCCTGGCTGGTATGCGAAACAGGCGGGATGATCACGGGTTATGCGTACGCCACCAAATACCGGGAGAGAACAGCCTATCAATGGTGCACGGAAAGTTCTGTCTATATCCACGATGATCACCAACGTTCAGGAATTGCACGGGCTCTCTATACAGCGTTATTTGAGATTCTGAAAATCCAGGGTTTCCGGAATATTTACGCGGTGATCAACCTGCCCAATGAAAAAAGCGTGGCCTTCCACGAAAGCTGCGGGTTTGAATATTTTGCCACCTATGAAAAAGTGGGGTACAAACTGGGCCGGTGGAAAAATGTGGGCTGGTGGAAATTATCAATGAATGATTATGACATGGAGCCAACTGCCCCGGTTAAATTCTCAGAACTGGATAAGTCCTTTTTGCCAGTGTTATTGGCTGAAAAGTCAAAGGAAATCAGTTAGTTATTTTGAACCACAAAGACGCTAAGACACCAAGACACACAAAGAAATATGAGGACTCCGTGACTTTGTGTCTTAGCGTCTTTGTGGTTCAATCCTCTTCTTATACTGGAATCTCAAACAAGCCAAGGGAGATACAACTATAATGAGCCGGCAGGTGCTTTGTTTCTTCCGGTGTAATGATCTTAAGAAAATTGAAACCGCATTTGGTATAGTAATCGATCAGTTTAGGGTTGTCTCCCCAGGTATCCATCCGGATGAAATGTTTGTTCTTTTCTTTTGCATGCTCCCTGGCCCATTCTATAATGGCAGCGGTATAATTCCTGCCGCGCCAGGCAGGATGTGTTACAATGCGATGGATATAAACAGAAGGATCCTTATCTTTTTCACCCCAGATAAAGGGGTCTTCGTATGCGATCATAAAAATACAGGCGATCGTATCATCCTCCATAATCTTCCATTGTCTTTTTTCGTTGATCTCTTTTTCGATTAACCCTGGCTCAAAGGATTGCCAGTGGCGTAATGATTTCGCCTTCTGGTATTCTCTTGCGATATCATAGAATTCCAGCATAACAGGAATATCGGCCATGTTACTGTTTATGATCTGCATGCTGTAAAATTAATAATAGGACCCTGACATGCGTAGCCTTTTGCCAGGTTTTATTGAAACACTACTCCTTTGTCGGTGCAGGTTGCCATTTTTAAAATGGCTATATATAATATACATATGCACGGTTCAGTCTGTTGATAAGAGAAAACCAGGGCCTTTCAGGTCAAAAAAAAAGGCCCGGTGAATTTCACCGGGCCTTTAAAGAAAAAAATTATGAATTAATAGAGGTAATTTAAAGCGACCTTATCATTGGTATTGAATGTCCTGTTGCCGCCATTGGAGCAGGCCAGCATCCAGGAAGCCGCATCCGGACCGGAAGGTGTTCCTGGGATCAGGATAGCGCCTACAGAACCCGCGCCTTCATTACCACCACTGCCGCAACTATACGCCCTGTTCATATAATCAGTGTGACGCATGCCGATACAATGACCAATCTCATGCTGGAGCACAGAAGCAACATACTGGAGATTTGGATTATCACCATATGCCTGGGGATGGGTATTCATTTTTACCTGGCTATAAGGATTACCTTGTTTGGTGGGAAATCCTGAGGAACCCAATGTGATGAAACCTCCGCTCGGAGCTTGATAAAAACCGATGATCGTAATATCTGCGCCACTGCTTACCCGCTGGAAAGTAAGTTGCAGGTTTTCCGCATTGTAACGGCTAATACACTCATCAGTAGCATCAGCATATACAGCAGGAAGATTGCTGACTGCAATTGTAATTACCCGTGGAAAATTCTTTACAAGGTTCCTGGTTCGGTACTGTTCATTTTCGGCAATACGGAGGATCGGGGAAGTAACGCCTTCATTAATTTGCTCTTCTGTCATCAGAAGGTCACCTTCAACAAGATAAGCACCCTCGTACTTTATGGCAGAACTGCCATTAAAACCCTGTTCATTTAATTTAGCGCGGATTTCGTCGGATACTCCATCCGTACTTGTTTTGGCATCTTTTTTACAGGAAACGATCACGAGGGATACAATTGCAGATAGGGTTAATAGCCGGAATAATTGTTTCATTGTGGTATGTGTTTTAGTTAAAAATACAAGGCAAGCAATTTATTCAGCAAAAGGTAAACCAAAATCCCTTTTATTTTGATAGTCCAGACAAAAAAGTTTTCACCATGACAGTAATTTTACGTTAATCCTGTAAGAATTTATGCTGCCTGTGCAAAACTGCTTTCCACCAGCACATATTTCAATATTTTTGAAGGATAATTGATCACTTCATGAAGATGTTGCGGCTACACAAACCTTTATATATAATGATCCTTTTCTTCATGATGATCTTTGTACTGGGCATTTCAACTCCTGTATCCGGTCAACCTGGGGAGGGAAAACTTATCTCTAAGATTTCCCCATCGCTAAAAAGCCTGCAGGGTCAACCCGCCAACACACTTGTTGTGCTTACAATAATGGTAAGGGATACAAAACAGTTCCTTGATTCAATGGTTGTTTTGACAGGAACCAAACTTTTACAGATCTACGATCCCGCAAACATTATTATTGTGAAGACCCCGTTGAGCACTACCAACCGCCTGGCAGGCTGGGATAATATACTTTTTATTGACCATCAGCGTAAAGCGATGGAGGAATTTTTTACGGGCACTATCGAGAACGAGACCAACCTGGTAAACAGGATGCAGTTTGCTTACCCGGCATACAACGCTAATACTATTACGGTCGGGATAAAGGAAAATGCTTTTGATACTGCGGATATCGATTTTAAGGGCAGGGTATTGATTAATCCTGCAGCATCTTCAGAAATAAGCAATCACGCAACGGTCATGGGTACGATAGCTGCCGGTGGAGGTAATACCTGGTATGCAACCAAAGCCGCGGCCTGGGGCGCCAGGATCGTTTCTTCTTCTTTTGCTAATTTATTACCTGATAACAATAATTTTTTTCAGCAATACAGTGTTACCGTACAGAATCATTCGTATGGGACGGGTATAGAAAATTATTATGGACCCGAAGCAGTAGCTTATGATATGCTCTCAGCCAGCAATCCTGCCTTGTTACACATATTTTCATCGGGTAATTCGGGTCAATCAGTCCCGCCTTCAGGTATTTATGCCGGTATCACAGGGTTTGCCAATCTTACCGGCCAGTTTAAAATGGCAAAGAATATCCTTACCGTTGGCGCCATCGATTCATTTTATACTATCGCTCCATTAAGTTCAAAAGGCCCTGCTTATGATGGAAGGGTAAAACCCGAACTGGTGGCGCAAGGAGAAGATGGAAGCTCAGGCTCGGCGGCTATTGTGAGTGGAATCGCCGCGGCCCTGCAACAAGCCTATAGGATAAATAACAGTAATAACCTTCCACCTTCTGCCTTGATAAAAGCGATCCTGGTCAATAGTGCCAATGATGTGGGACCACCTGAAGTAGATTTCCAGTCCGGATTTGGTTCAGTGAACGGTTATAAAGCAATGAAAATGCTGGCGAATGGCAATTTTACAACGGGCTCTGTTTTACCTGGGCAGGAAATCGTTTATAATTTAACAGTACCAGCGGGTATACGAAAACTAAAAGTTACACTTGCCTGGAATGATCCACCTGCTACTGTAAATGCAACCAAAGCACTTGTAAACGATATTGACCTCGAACTATCTTACCCGGCAGGATCACAGACCTGGCTTCCCTGGGTGCTGAATTCTTTCCCGCACCGTGATTCTTTATCATTACCCGCTGTTCGAAAAAGAGACGGGTTAAATAATACAGAACAGGTTACTCTTAATAACCCAGTTCCAGGTAATTATAGTATTCGAACAAAAGGGTTTGCCATCAGTTCAGCTTCCCAGGCCTTTGCCCTTGCCTGGCAATTAGATGCAGCGAATAACTTTGAATGGAATTACCCGCAGCGGAATGACCCGGTGCTGGCAGGTCAGCAAAATGTATTGCGCTGGGAATCCACTTTACCTGTCAGTACTGCTGTCCTGCAATACAGTCTTGATAATGGCAACAGCTGGCAGGTGATCAGCAATTCGGCTGATCTTTCCCCGGGATATTATAAATGGATCGCCCCACTTGTTTATTCAAAGGCCCTGGTAAAAATTACTAACGCCGGTAATGATTATCGTACCGACACAGTTGTTATTTCAAAACGGCTTAATCTTTCCGTTGCTTTTAACTGCCCGGATTCTTTTATGCTTTTTTGGCCTCGTGTACAAGCGGCTTCGCAATACCAGTTGTATAAATTGGGAAGCAAATACATGGAACCGCTCCAGCTATTGGCTGATACCAGTATCGTTTTGCAAAAAAACAATAACAGCAGCCTGTATTATGCCGTTGCACCAGTTATAGGGGGGAGGGAAGGCGTAAGAAGTTTTGCCACCAATTATACGGACCAGGGAGTCCAATGCTATTTCAGGTCATTTTATGCTGAAAGGATAAACAATACCGCACGCATACAGCTGGAATTGGGATCACTTTACAACATTAATAGTATAACGGTTCAAAAGATCATCGGGAGAGATACATTCCTGTTGCAAACAATATCGAACCCCTCTTCTCTCCAGTATACCTTTACTGATGTGAATTTACAGAACGGGCTGAATCAATACCGTGTTTATCTTGGAATGGTGAATGGGAGCAGGATTTACTCCGACATAATCCCGCTTTATTTTTCCGTCGAAGAGCAGTTATTTATTTTCCCCAACCCCGTCAGGCAGGGAGCATCATTCTCAGTTGTTTTTAATGAACGGCACAACGGCGAGTTACAAATAATTGATATCAATGGAAGGATACTTCAGCGACTGGCTGTGGCTACGGATATTATACAATTGCCTGCCACCAAACTGCCGGCAGGTATATACCTTTTGCGCCTGGCTGGTTACAGGATCCCTGTAAAAACTGCAAAACTAGTTGTGTATTAGTATAATTATTTTGCCGCTGCGACTATCTCTTTTTTAGGAACCAGTTTTCCGGGGTAAACCTCGAGCGCCTTTTCCAGGCAATCCATTGCGGCATTGAGTGCATCAAGATTTAATACGTATGCCAAACGGACTTCATTCTTTCCCAAACCCGCTGTTCCATAGAAACCGGTCGCAGGAGCAAGCATTAAGGTCTGTTTATTATAAGAGAAATCTTCAAGTAACCACTGGCAGAATTTATCGCTATCGTCAATAGGTAATTGGGCGATGGCGTAAAAAGCACCACCGGGGTTGGGACAAAAAACACCCGGCATCGCGTTGAGTCGCTGAACCAGTAAATTCCTCCTGCGGAGGTATTCGGCCTTCGGGGCATCAAAATAAGAATCGGGAAGATCTACCGCGGCTTCCCCCATGATCTGGGCCAGCCCGGGAGGGCTTAACCTGGCCTGGGCAAATTTCATCGCTGCATCATACACGGCTTTATTCTTTGTTACAAAAGCACCCAGCCGGGCGCCACAGGCGCTGTAGCGTTTACTGATCGTATCCATCAGCACCACATTTTCTTCCAGGCCTTTTAAATGCATCGCACTTACGTACTCACCGTCATAACAGAATTCCCGGTAGGCTTCATCACTGAAGAGGTATAAATTATGTTTGATACAGATCACTTTCAGCGCTTCCATTTCTTCACGGCTGTAGAGATAACCGGTAGGATTATTCGGGCTGCAAATCATGATTGCTTTTGTCTTTGCAGTAATGACCTTTTCAAAATCGGCAATAGGAGGCAGGGCAAACCCGGTTTCAATCCGCGAAGTAATGGGTACTACCTTTACGCCGGCTGCACAGGCAAACCCGTTGTAATTGGCATAAAAAGGTTCGGGTATAATGACTTCGTCACCGGGATTGAGACAGGTAAAAAAACCAAACATGATGGCTTCGCTGCCACCGGTGGTGACCAGGATCTGGTCATAACTCACATCGATCCCCACTTTTTTATAATACTCCACGAGTTTGCGGCGGTAGCTTTCATTTCCGGCACTATGACTGTATTCCAGCACTTTAATATCGGCATTCCTCACCGCATCGAGTATAGCAGGAGGCGTTTCGATATCCGGCTGGCCGATATTCAGGTGATAGACCCGGATCCCTTTTTTCTTGGCGGCTTCCGCAAAAGGCACCAGCTTCCGTATCGGCGAAGGCGGCATCTGTTTACCACGGTTGGAGATGTTGAGCATGAGGCAAAGTTAAGGAGGAAAGCGGAAAGGAAGGAGGGAGTGGCAAGTAGCAAGTAGGGAGGGAACGTTTTATGCCGGTGAGAGATGCGTTCCTAGATCCCGCTGATGATGTTTATAAATTCATCAAGATTATAGGCTCCCTCCACTATTCGTTTTTCATAAACCATGAAATAACGAAAATTATTTCCTGCTTTACTTGCCCAAAGTCCGCCAAGCCTGATTTTCTGTTCCGCATCCAAATGATCGCCCTTTGTTTCAAGTAAGATTGTCTTACCGCTTTTGCTCTGTATGATGAAGTCAGGGTAATGATTAATAAAACCGTTTATTCTAAACCCTTTTCTTTCAATGTTCCTTGTCCAGAACGCGATATTCGCCATATTGCCGATTTCATTGATTACCCGCTCCTCGAAACCGTTCATATGACCTTCTTTTTCGTAAAGAGATTTGGTAATATCTTTAGAGGTTTCACCTGGTGAAATGCCGTTGGGCAGCAGGAACGACGGTTTGATAAATACTTTGTCTGTATCGAGGAAATCTTTGAACTTCTTTTCAGCAAAAGCTTCTGAAAGTATTTTTATTTTTTGCTTTATTTTATCTGCATAGGTATACTCGTTATTAGCCAAATCGGCAAATTGCTCATCGTTGAAGTCCTCTAAGATCCGGCCAATGTATTTTTCAGTTTCCTTGTCGGGAATAGGAGATATGTTCCCGATAATATCCATCATCCGCCTTGTGAAGTTCATGACCCGGCTACCTTTCCTGGATGGATCAAGAATGTAAGCTATTACGCTTTCTTTTACATCTCCATCAAGTTTTACAAAGGTGGGTGTATGTTCTTTTTTTGTTTCATCTAAATCTATTTTGTAGAGTTCTGAGGTGATGCTATCAAAAGCAATATTCGTGTCTCCTTTGCTTAAAGCAAATCCCTCTAATAGGTTTTCTTTTTCTAAAGGCAACTCTTCTTCTTTCTTTCCGAACAAGTTGTTAGCAGGGATTTTTAAATAAAATTGGGGTATATTAATTTGCCCCGCCAGATCCCTAAAAATGTCTTTAATGTTGTATGTTTTCACAAGCTGCTGTATTTCGGTTGGTAAAGCCGTAGCGTTTGTCGCTTCCATTTCGGCAACCATTTTTTCAAAGGCTTTATTCTGTTGTATCGCTGTTTGTTCAATTTGCACAAGCGCGGCATCAGGAGCAGCGGTTTCAAGGGAAATGGCAATTCTTGATGCATCAATATCGGAAGTATCGTCTCCAGCCGCTGCGGACTGTACCGGGAAAGCGCTAAGTTGCTGTAAAGGATCTTTGATTTTTGGCTCACCCGGCATGGAAGTGTCTGCGAGTTTATAATCTTTATCACTAAATCCTGCTTTGTTCAACCCTTTTATGATATTGTCCAGCGTGTCGAGGAATTTTGAGGAGGCAGTTAAAACATAACTCATGTTGAGTAAAGGAAAGTTGTGTTTCATTACATACGGCTGCCGTAAGACCCTGCCCAGTATTTGCTCAACATCTACGGGCGAACTTTTATCAGCCAGGGAAGCGAGTATATACGCAAAAGGGCAATCCCAGCCTTCTTTCAGCGCATTAATGGTAATGATAAAACGAACTTCGCATTCCCTGCTCATCAGGTCGATCCCTTTTATTTCATTGATGTTTGCTGTTTTGATTTTAATATTGGCTTCAGGAATTTTTAACTCGATGAGTTTTTCCTTGAGTTGCTGAACATTTGACTTTTCTTCTGCTTCAGTGGAAAAGTCTTTTCCATTTTTAGGCTGGGCCTGGAACAATACGATCGGGCGGATGTATTTCCCTTCTTTTTTCTCCTCCTCGATGGCTTGTAATTCAAGACGCTTTTGTAATTGCAGGCTGGAGTTGATTACATCTGTCCTGTCCTGGTGATTGTAAACAATAACAGGGAGTTTCACCATGTTTTCTTTCTTCAACTCAAGGGCATCGATAAAGCTCACAATATTGCTATTGTTGCGGGGAGTGGCGGTAAGATCAAGAATGAAGGAGGGGTTTATCTCTTTAAGCATGTCTATACTCAGGTCGCTTTCTGCGTTGTGGCTTTCATCGACTACTACCACCGGGTTTAAATATTTAATAACGGCGCCCAGTGTAATTTCAAAGTCCGCGCCTACTAAGTTTTCAAAAGATTGCAGGCTCCCGTTTTCCTGGAAAACTTTCCTGTCTTCTTTATTCCTGGCCCTTAAACTGTCAAAACTGAATACCATAATATTCAGTTGTTCCTTTATCGTAGTGGAATTAAATCCATTTCCCTGCAAAAGTGCAGCCTTATCAAAAATTTCAACTTTATTACCAAAGTGCGAATTGATCTTCTGCCGGTAAGGGTGCGAGGGATCTTTAAGGTTTTTTATGGTCTGATCGAGGATAGTAACAGAAGGCACCAGCCAGACTACGGCTTTGGGCTTGTCATAACTAAAAGCATCAAATAAGCTTTTCAGTGCATTGCAGGCAATAAAGGTTTTTCCGCCTGCTGTGGGGACCTTAATACAAATATGAGGTACCCCGGGTATGTTATTTTTATACGGCTCGATGGCTGTGCCTGTATGCGGATATAAAGGAGTCCTGGGGTGAGTGGCCCAGAAATTATAAAATGCATCGTTCACGTCTTTGGTCTCCTGTACCTGCTCCAAAAACAAAGAAAGATCATTTATTACCTGTTGTTGGTATGGTTTTAATTCCATAGACTAAAATCTGCTTATATCTCTTGGTATCTTTTTGAAAATAATATGCCGGTTGATAAGAAAATCCCGTGTAAGAAGGCAGTTGTCGGCATAAATCACATATTCCCCGGCCTTTGTTTTCATCGTGGCGAGGAAAGCATGATCTAACGTGGTTATTTCCCCATTTTTATAATGTAAATAGTATGCTGTATCATTATGCTTCCCTAAAAAATATTTATTGTCGTTGGGTAAAGGCCCGGTCAGGGATGTTTTGGTTTCGGTATAGTAAATGTATTCGCGGATCTTTTCTTCTCCAACTGATTCACTTAAGTCGCCGTTTGCTGAAAATAACGGATACCCGAGTTCATAAAAATCAAAAGCACCGGGTAGTTTATCATTTCCTTCAGACCCCTTAATTACACGTTTTATTCTTTCACAGGTAATCGAATCAGCGTAATCCATCATTTCGATAAGGATGAACTTCCTGTTGCCATTGTCCTGCTGGTTCAGGTTCAACAATGCCTGGGCAGAAGTTCCGCTTCCACCGAAACTATCAAGAACTATATCACCACTTTTAGTACAGGTGTTAAAAATTTCAGTGATAAGATCAACGGATTTTGGCTGGGGGAAATCATTTTTATTCAGACCCGGGAAGATTTGCCCGAAAGCCACCTGTCCCTTTTCTGTGAAAAACCTGGGATCCTGCCATATGGTAAATAATTTCTTTTTTACATTATCTCCTTCATCAGAGGCAGAATAGCTTTTTCTGAACACCTTCCAGTTCCCCCTTATTTTTTGCGCAATCAACAGGTGATTATCTTTTCTTGATAATTCTTTTCCCCATGTCCAGCAACCTTCAAAACCATCAGGCCAAAGCGGGTAAACTTCGATTTCCAGCCCGCTTTTCCTGTTTAAGGAAACATTTCCTGTAACAGGATCTACAAAAAAAGGGTAAAATAAATTAGGGCGGTTAACCCGGCTGAATTCCCTGTGGGTGTTTCTTAACTCCAGTAATCTATACCGCCCATTAGTATCAATTAATTTATACTCTTTCGCAACCAGCTCTTCATCTTTTGTCACACTAAAAGCATCCTTCGGGAGTTTTGTTTTACTGTACACAGTTATATATTCATGACTGGTACTGAAATACTTATCCTGGCTTCTTCCTTTTGGATTGCACAACAGGGTAATTTGAGAAACAAAATTATTTTCTCCGAATATCTCATTCATCAGGCACCTTAAATGAACGGTTTCATTCTCATCCAGGGAAATAAATATGGCTCCATCTTCAGACAGGAGTTTGTGAAGCAACTTGAGCCGCGGGTACATCATGCAAAGCCATTTATCGTGACGGCTTAAATCATCACTTTCCTTCCCCACTACATAGCCAAGCCACTTCCTTATTTTGGGATCATTTACATTATCATTATATGCCCAACCTTCATTGCCGGTATTGTAAGGGGGGTCGATATAAATACACTTTATTCGCCCTTCATATTCGGGTAAAAGTGCTTTCAGGGCTTCCAGGTTATCTCCGTGTATTATTTTATTACCGCTCCCGGTTTCCTGGCTGGTTTGAATTCCATTGAGAAACCCATAAGAATGCTCCAATGTTTTAAAAGGAACATCCAGGTGATGATTGATCACTTTTTCCTTCCCTATCCAATGGAGTGTTGGCATTTAATAGTTCCCTCTCTTCAAAAATATACTATTTGGAATAAAATATTCGTAAATGGAATATAATATTCTAAAACGGAACTATAACAAAAATCCTCTACGGCACCTTTGTGAAGTGATAGATTATATAAGAAATCAGATAAAAAAGAGAAGGGTAGAAAAAGGACTTACACAAAGTGATGTGGCCCTGGACCTCGGTATTACACCGGGGGCGTATTCAAAAATTGAAAGCGGCCCTACGGAAATATCGGTTAAAAAATTAGGCGCTATTGCTAAAATACTTGAAGTGGAAATGTCCTATTTTTTTCGGGGGCAGGTTCCCGCCAGTAGCCTGGAGGATAATAGCAAATCTTATGGTTTTGCAACAAAAACGGATATCGAGGAATTAACGCGACTCATCAACAAAATGAAGCAGGAAATAGCCAGCCTGAAAACAACCCTCCAGCCTCCTCCGCCTAAGAAAAAAAAGAAGCCTTAAGCCGCGGGTGGTAACCGGGTAAAAAAAAGACAATAAAAAAAGGAGTTGCCACCGGCAACTCCTTTTTAATATCAATCATACGGATCAGAATTTATCCCTCCATAATTTGGTAGCCACATCATCACCACCGAGCTCTATCCTGGGTTGGATTCCTGTTACAGTAACAAAAAATAAGTAATACCCCTTAGCAGGCATAAATAATCCTCCCTGCCGGGGTAGCGGAGGCACTACTTGAGATTGAGCAAAACTCTATTCTGCCGGTGCGTGATCCTCCTTTTCTTTGTGTCATCAAATCGCGTAATACCTTGAAAGACCAGACGAGTGTATCCATGAAAAACCAGCGATTCAATACCTTTTGAAAACCAGGCCTGTTATCCTTTGAAAAACCAAA
The DNA here is from genome assembly GCA_039921505.1 of Chitinophagaceae bacterium. GTDB lineage: Bacteria > Bacteroidota > Bacteroidia > Chitinophagales > Chitinophagaceae > JJ008. Next base: position 37,028 of record JBDSBR010000019.1, on the reverse strand, counting down.
CCCTATCCTTGAAAAACCTGTCCGCCCTTTGAAATGAAATGTCCGTTATCCGAATGAAAACTGTTTTTATGACAACTAAAGACATGATGGGAAAAGTAAGTACAACCGTTACCGGCCAACAGGAGGGAGTCACCTTGCAAACGCTGGTGAGCCAACTTGTTGCCGGTATCGTACCCATTACCGTGCGTCGTAACAATTTTTTGGTGAATGACATCCCGGCAGGGTTGTTAATACAGGCAGATACAGAGAACCTGGTAACTGTATTGAGCAACCTTTTTAACTCCGTCATTCCCTACGTGCAGAACAGTTGTCTCCGTATCACAGCGAAAGTTTTTGGGAATGTTGTATTGGTCCAGCTAAGGGACCAAACAGGAATCAATAGTTACTTTATTGAACAACACTTAACAGACTGTCTTCCCCTGGCAGAAAAAATGGGAGGTTATATAGGTATTACCAGCCAGCGTGACCGGGAAACGACTATCGTTTTTAGTTTCCTCAATTTACGGGCTGTAGCCTGAAGCATCTCCCGTTTAGCTTTTATTACAAGAGGCAACTCCTGCTTTCTGTTTCAACAATTTTAGGTTTAGTATCTGTGCACTGCAAAAGTTTTGTTTACAAAATCATAAGATGTTTTTTCCGCGACTTTCTTTTCATAAAGTTTTGTTGTAACCTTCTTCATTAGATTGTCCACAACTTCCCGGGATGTAATTTCTCCTTTCAATCCCAGAATGCCTATTTGATCTTCTCTACGCTTAACCATTACCTAAACACTGGTTATTTTCCCGGACATGAGTAAATACCTGTTCACTGACGGAACAAACGGGGTAAAGGAAGTGCAATCGCCTGAAGAACTGGAAGCCCTGGTCGCTTCTTCTGCAAACCCCGAAGCAATAAAGGTCTGGATATTCAATACAAATGAATGGATCAGCTATGCCGCTTTCAGAAAGATAGCACCTGTAATCACCCGGAAAGAAAAAACGCTTGTTTCAACCAACCAGCAGCTGGGAGTGGGGAGCAAGAAGCTAAGAGCCAGGAGCCTGGAGCTGGGAGCACGGAGCCAATGGCTCAAAAAAATCTTATATATCCCGGTAGCAGCAGCCGGGGTTTTCCTCATTTTCAATTTCACCAGGATTAAATGGGAGAAAGCTGACCCGCTTTATGCGGCTGCAGTAAGACCGGAGAATGTTCCGGTCATGGATATTGACTCCCTGATCTACGAGATCGAAACAGCAAGAGGAACCTCACTGGACAGGAGTACCCGCACGAATCTTCGTCTCCGTAACGACTGGCCGGAACTGATCGGGTTAACCCTGCATGCCGAAAAAGAAACCAGCAACGCGGGATCCCGCTATTTTAATCTCCAGGTATCTATTGATAATACAACCGGTTTCAACCTGGACAATGCCGTAGTAAAGCTATCTGTGTGGAAGAATGAGAAAGTGAACAGCACTGATACCATCCGTTTCAATGCTATACGGTATGATAAAGTACTGACAAGACTTCTAGATGCGACTTACCGGGCCGATAGTATCACGGTGAGTTTTGAATCGATCAGGGCCAAAGCCTTTAATTTCTGTTATTCAGCAACAACCAAAAATAATTCCGGCAACTATAATGACCGCTGGTTCTGCCGGGAGTAATTCAACATTCTTAATTCATAATTCATAATTCATAACTCTTAATTCTTAAATATGGCGCTTTATTATTTGCCCGTTCTGATCCGCAGTGACCGATATTTCGTGACCCGGTTAGAACATGATACAAAAGATCTCGGGGAGACGGATTTCAACTTCGTGGTTCCTGCGGAAGACAGGGTGCTGACACCACTCCTTAGTATTGAAGACCCCGGCAGGATCGTCCTGAACCAGATGGCACCATCGGACAGGCAGGATATTCCTTTGCGGGAATGTCATATCTCCCTGGTGAAAACGGGCAGCGATTTTGAGCTCATCATCCGGAAGAATGGCTCTTTTGCAGTAGAACCTTTCTCTGATGATGAAACAGGTCTGCGTCTTGACTATTCGGCTGACCAGAAAAGAATATCGGTCGGTTTTTATAAATACCGCGTCTCGCCAACTCCATTCCTGCTGAGAGTTGTTCTGCTTCACAGCGAAGAGGAAAAATATTCCGGGGAGTTTCGGTTTGCCATCCTTCCTTCGAAAGAATGTCAGCGGGTGGTGATCGATTTTGGCAGCGAAGCCAGCCAGGTAGGATATAAGAGCTGTGGTCCGCTATCATCTGTTGTTTCTTATGATATTTTAGAGAATATTATCAGCCAGCTGAACATCCTGGGCAGCAACAGCAACTGGAAACGGGAAGATTTCCTGAATCATGAAATGGGGCAAAACATGTTGTACCGGTCTTTTTACGCGGTAAGGAAAAAGATCAGCCCGGAAAAACGAAAGACTTTTCCATTCAATTTTACCAGTGATTTACAGGACGATGAGATACGCCTGTTTATCACCCGGCAGGAAGTGGCTGCTACAGAACTTGCTTTCCGGGAAGATTACGAGATCGTTCCGAACCTGAAACTGGGGATTGAAAAAAGCATCCAGCTATCCCTGGGTGATCAGACGGAAGATTATAGTATCCGGTCGCATAAAAAAGAATTGATCAGTGCTGTATTGCTGCGCATATTGCGACTAATGATCAGCACCAAACCCTCTTTCCGGCAGGGTGGCATTATTGTTACTCTCCTGGTGCCGAATATTTACACACAGCATGATGTATTTGAACTGCTCAATGAGCTGAGAAAACAGACCGAACCTTTATTGTCATCCTTAAAAATTGATAAGGAAGAATTACATATCGAATATGAAACCATCTCGGAAAGTGATGCCGCTTTTATGGGATACCAGCAAACCCATGCGGACCAGGTAAACCTTTCGAACGGTGAGATCGCCCTCGTTATAGATTGTGGCAAGGGTACAACAGATATTTCGATGCTGCTCGCGGATGACAATGAGAATTATTCCAGTTTTTTCAGAACAGGTTTTGCCGGTGCGGGAAATTTGCTGCTCTATGGGTTCACAGAAGATTTTCTTACGCTGGCTCTCCGGGCAATTCCAGGTAATAATGAAATGGCCGTAAGGGGTTTTATCAGTCGCCAGCTGCTGGACCAGCACCTGACAGCCGATGTGCTGAATTTTATCCAGCTGATGGAGGACCAGAAGAAGCGGTTCGGTAACCTGCAGCCGGTGGGAATTACAGAATTTGCACAACTCGCGGAAAACTCACTTAGTACGGAAAGAACCATCGGTAACCTTTACAAAGACCCTTCAACGCTGCTCCAGTATGCAGATGCAATATTAAAGGACAGGAATATAAGATGGGATGATGAAGTGACCGGGATTATCCATAAGGCAGCCGATTGCCTGGTACATTGTATCATCGCCAGTATCCGGGATGTCCTTACCAAAGACATCCGGAAAAGGATCAAAACAGTCATGCTGAGCGGCCGGGCATTCTATTTTGACGAATTGAAAAAGAAGCTGGAGAAGGAACTGCAGGAATTGCTGGGCACTGTTATTAAAATAAACACAGTGGCGCCTGGCCGGGCTCTCAATAACAAGAATGTGGCTATTCATGGCGCCTTTAGCGGGGCTTATAAAATCACCGATTTTACGGGTATACCGATTGATAAGAAAGAAGGATTATCCCGGAACAATGATGTACTGAATAATAATATGTACCTGTACCGGGGTATCAAGATCGAGCCGGGAAATGATATACTCTACAATGCCTCCGTGGTCCGCCGCAATCATCATGAACTAAAGCCTTTCAGGAACAAGACCGTAGATATCTATTTTACCCGGGATAATATTTACCTGCGGCTGATGGAAAACCAGCGGGTAAAAGATGTGCGGTCCCTGTACAGCATCCTTACATCAGTAACGGAAAGTCATTCTCCAATCCAGGATATGAAGGCGATATCGATGTTCCCGGTATATTCCGGTGAACTCGCCTCCATCGATATGTTATACCAGGATATGATAAGGGAAAAAGCGTTGTTGTCACCTAAGCCGGTAAAGAAAAAGCAGGGAATACTACAGTTCTTCCATTTTTAATGACTAATACCATGCATATGCGTTATAAAATATTTCTCGGGCTCTGGCTACTGACCTTTTCGACAAGGAGCTTTGCCCAGCAAACGCCGGGTTCATCGACTACGGATAATAAACATATCCGTATCGTTGATACGCTATCCTTCCAGGAGAAGAGCAACCGCAACCCTGTGCTGCTGAAAACAGAGCTCGATTCATTGATACTGCAATGGCAGGCTGGCCAGCCACCACAGGTACTGAAAGAACCCGCAAAAGCAAAGTCAGCCTATAGCAATATTTATATACTGGCCGGCATCGTGGTGATCATTGTTTTACTTGGATTTTTGATCCTGTTATTTTCCCGGCAGCAGCAAAAGATCAACAGGACTATTGCAGGTTTGCCAGGAAAAGAAATGAATGGGGATACAAATAATGGGAATGGACTTCATCTTGTAACCAAAGACAGGAAAAGAAAGTATTCACCTGCTTCGCTCGAAAGCAGGATCAGTGACCTGGACGCGGAATTATATAAACTTTCAAAAGAAAATGAAGGGCTGAACCGCGTCCTAAAAGAATACAATGGCATCCAGCATGAGTATGATTCCCTGAAACACGGGATGCTGAAAGCCTATAAAGTAAAAAACTACCCGGGCTATGATAAAACGAAGGATGAAACGATAGCTATACAGGGCGTACTTGATACGGAATACGCCGTGGCCACCTATGCCTATGAAAAATTCCTGAAGCCTGTTTTGCAGCTAACAGATGCCAATAAGAACAGTCCTGCCAAACTGACCAAGGCAGACCAGGAAAAATTACTTGATCTCCTGCTCTCTTTATCCCTTCTTTATATCGAGTATCTCTATTTAAGGGTGAATGATCTGTCCATTGGAGGAAAAATGGTGGAAAGGATACAGGGCCTCAGCCGGGGAAAATCTCCCGACCTGGCCTTATTAAAAAAATTGAATACCGAGTTTGGAAGCAGGGCGCTGGTGATCAGGATCGCCCTTGAAAAGATTTCGCTTCACCGGCTTTCCTACCCCATATTCGACGAAACCAACCTGAATAATCAATAACCAGCTATGATCAGATTCCTGACAAGCCTTAGTTTTCTGTACGGATCAAGTATTGCGATCCTGCTGATCTATGGTTTTCTGTTTTACCGGAGTTTTATAAAAAATGGCCACCAGCGCCGCCAATTTCCGCTTGTTTTTTTCCTGGTCAGCCTTGGCTGTTTCTCCTTTTTATATTTCAATATCCATGCACCTTTGTCGCTAAAGACATTCAGCAATCTTGATCATCATTTTATACGTCATGAAGGTTTCCGGGTAGCAGGCGGGATCGAACTGGGCCGCACCGATACTGTTAATTACAAAACAAATTCTTTCAGCCAATTTTTACTGGAGAAGGAAAATAGCCAACTAAAGGTCAGTTCCTCTTATTCAGAAGAACCTTTTTATGCCGGATCAGGAGGTTCCTATAAACTAATATCACCGTGTTATGGGGCGACCGGTCATAGTTTATCATTCCGTATAGGTAACAATGACCTGCGTATCAAGGCGACGGGGGATAACAGTTTTGAGCTAAGCATCAATAATAATTTGTTGGCCCGGGTACAGAAAACAATAAAAAAAGGTGCGACAGCCTGGAATATTTTTAAAGACGATATAGGCTTTATCAGTTCCCCGGGGTATACAGATGAAAAACTGCAGTGGGCATTAAAGCAAATTGTTCTCCTGCGGGATGATGTATCAAGAGAAAAAGCCGGGGACTTGCGATTTTTTTTATCCGGGAAGGTTTTCCGGTATACTTCTTTTGTAAAATATGACGGGAAGGAGATCTTGCCCGGGGAACTTCGCTTTGCTGCTTCCCTACCTGATCAAAGCAGCATCGCCTGGGGATTTGCTTTCCTGGATAATAACAAAAACCAGTTCCGGGTAAATTATCTCGGGGCGGATAGCTTTACACTTATCAATCGCTATCCGGTTGCTTATCCACTGGCAGAAGAGAACCGGGACGACTGGACCCCGCATGAGGTGAGTAAATTCCTGGTTTCCGATCAAAAAGATATGCTGGCGATGCCGCCGGTATTTTCGGAAGGTTTTTTATTTCCCGCTCTGAATGCTGATAGCAGCATTGATTTTTCCCCGGTATTGTTAAGCTACCGGAAGGATAGATCCAATGCATCTTTACAGTTCAGTGCAAGGTTCATAGATGGAAGGGTAGTGCTGACGGGTACTGATGATAAACTGCTGTTGCCGGCTAAATCCTCGGGGTTCAGCTGGGTATTTTCCATTCAAAATTCTTTTGACTGGAATTTTGGTAATTGGTCGCTTGCGGCAAATGAATGGCAATTATTATTGTTCGGATCATTGATCTTTTTCTTCCTGCTGGTTATAACCAGTTCATGGCTGACACCTGCCAGCAAGCTTAGTTGGATATGGCAACTGCTGAGTTGCGTTACAATCGTATTGCTAACGACCCGTTTCTTTTTATACTGGCGCTATAAAAGTTTTCCGCCTTATGAAGGACTGGATCTTCCATCACAGCAACAGTTGTATAGTTTCTGGAATTTTGGTATCATCCTGGTCGTTACAATCCTGCTGGCCATGATTTTTGGCGCCGGATCGCTGAAATGGTTATATAATTGGGTCCGTAAACATTTCACGATCTTATTAAAACGATCGTACAGGGAACCTGCCGGGAAAGATCTTATGAAAGAAGAAAGGATCACCCATATCATCCGGAAGATCCCTTTCCTTGGAAAACGAAGTGCAAAAACTATTTTTTTTACGCTATGGGTCGCTGTTCTTAGCGCTGGTGCCGGGTTTGCCCTGTTGAACAATTTTGATCCCACTGTCTGCCGCCACCTGGCCATTGCTCTTATCCTGGCTTATTTCCTGTTCCTCTATATTTCTTACCAATTTTCTCCCCTGGTGGCTTCATCGGAAAAAAGCTGGTGGAGCATCAGTACCGGTCGTTCTTTTGATATCATTATTAATAACCCTGTTAAGGTATTGCTGTCCGTAAGCTTGCTGGCTCTGTTCACTTTCGTGGATATTGGCTTTGCCATCGTGTTCCTGAATTTCCTGCTTTTTAATGAAGCTTTTCTTTGCATCAATTATGCTATCGCGGGTTTATCGGCAGGGAGTAAGAAGAACGCTTCTTTATTTGGATTCCTGGGTTTCCTGTATTTAGGGGTATTTAGTGCCAACCTGGTGTATGGCCCTTATATTTTCAATTACCTGCTTGACCTTCCGCAATGGTTATATGTTGCAGGTTATATTTTCTTTGCGATCATTATTTCTTATACCGTGATCCGCTTATTATTCAGGCTACAACGCCGTAAAAAAACAGGACTGGGTCTTGCCTCCGCTGTATGCCTGTTCATGGTTGCGTTCCTCTTTTTTCCTAAAGAAAGGATCCTGGAAAAAGCAGCCATCACCAAATACCGGATCGATGTAATGACGATGCCGGTTGATAAAGCGATCGAAACAGCCTACGAAGAAGGAAAGACCTATGAACCTGTTATCCGCGCCGCGCAAAACCAATGGTTCATCAATACATTTATTTATGAGAAGAATAATCCGTCGGTAAACAATGTGGGATTTAACCTGTTGCCGCATGCCCCGCAGAACAAAGGAGCAAAATACAATGCCCAGGCAACCGACCTGGTGACCAGCCGTTTCTTTATTGCCGAACACGGGAAATGGTCCGTGCTTTTATATGTCCTGCTCCTCCTGTTGCCCACCACTTTACTGGCATCTTTCTATAAACTCTATCCCGATTTTACCAACAGGATCAATGCCAGTTACCCAACGATCACGGCTGGTTTTTCCCTGTTAAATTATTTACTGATAACCGCTTTACTGGTCATCCTCGCTGCTACGGGCAGGTATATTTTCTTCGGACAGGATCTTCCCTTTGGCAGTATTCTCAGCAAGCAGTCTATCCTTTTCCCTTCGGTCCTCATCGTGGTGGTCGTATTCTTATTTAAACGGATACCGCTCGAACAATATCCCAACCCGCGGAAGGTGATTCCGGGAAGTATTGTATTTGCCGGGCTGGGTTTATTATTATTCCTGGTACAACCTGTCTATAACAAGAATAAAGAGTTCGGGGTAGCCGACCTGGCAGAAGATATGGATGCATATATAGAGAGCAGGCTCCAACCTATTTTTGATTATATCGACTCTTCGAAAACGAGCCGTAGATTCTCCATGTTCAAAAAGGACCAGATCTTCACAGATTCCGTCAGGAAACTACTGGCCGGTGGCTTTATTAACGATGCCGGGAAATTTTTCACAAAAGAAATTGAATCCTACACAAGAGCTGGTTTTTCCCGCCATCTTGACCAGGGGCAGCTATTGTACCTTGATCTTTATTCGGGCAGACCGCAGCTGGCTGTGAATGATAATTTTTTCCGGGTTGAACCCCCGCCTCATCTCCAGCAATCCTGGACAGGGAATGTATTCAGCGATACCACTACTTATAATGTTACCCTGTGGAATACTGCCGGTAACACGCTTACTCAAAAAAGAGTAAGCAGTTATAATAATGAAAAAGCTGTTGTACTCGACAAGGAACTCCAGCTGATCTTCCGGCGATCTTACGGGGAGAACTTCTATGGTGAGTTATGCCTGGTCAATCATTCCGCTTCATCACTCCATTTATACCTGGATGACAAGGAACTCGACCTGGTTAAAGATGACACGCTGCTGCTCAGGAATCCCTCAAGGTTGCGTATAACAAACCAGGCCGGGAGCAATAAACTCCTGGTCATCCAGCCGGACGCCTTCATGAAGAATTTTTATGTCAACGGGAACCGGTTTTACGTCTATCCCATGGGGGCAAATTTTATCTGGGCTAAAAATTTTTCAGAAAGTATTTCTTCTGCTTACACTGCAAGTGGCGAAACGAAACGGGATGCTTTTATTTCCCTGGATGCAGTGTTGACAGATTCCTTGTCGGCAAAAATGAAGTTCCTCATGAACAGCGACACGGCCTACAAAAAAGGAGCTGAATATGGTATTTGTATTGCCGACGGGAATGGAAGGTTGATCACCATGAGTGATTTTATCAAAGACCTGCACCGCCCTGATCCGAATGACAAACCAGGATTTAACAAAATGATACGCGGGGAAAATGGTTTCATTTCGCAGTCTTTGTTGCGGAAACAGATCGGTAATATTAACTTATTACGAATGAATCCCGGTCCGGGCTCTACCCTAAAGCCCATCATTTTCACCGCAATCGCTTCGCAACTCAATATGAACTGGGATGCTTTTGCAGCGGAAGGATTTTCACAAAAACAACAATTCTTTGGCGGGGAGAAAGTAGCGGAATATGATTTTGAAAAGAATAACGGGCGTATCAGCAGCGTAGCCGATTACCTGAAATATTCGGACAATTATTACCATTCCAACCTGCTGCTCCTGGGCTCCTATTCAAGACAAAGCCTCCAGGCACTGCTGACCAACTATTTCCAGACACAAAACCCCGAAGGCGGTTTTCACTGGCCTTATTTTAATTATGCAGGGAAACAATACTGGCTCAACGGGTTTGAGAACTGGCCGGGATATATAAACGGGAAAGCGGATTTCGGTTCAGACAGTTCATTTGTATCAGTCGGGTTGTTCCATAATTATAGCATCTCCACCTACAAGAGCGGGAGGAGTTTTGATAAGTTCTCTTCGGGGTATGATTCCCTGCTTTTCCGGGACGCATATAAAACATCAGGATTTATTCTTCCCGAATATGCCCTGTTTGACCAGAAAGGAGCGGGGATGAATCATGCCCGTCCTAACGAACTATTCATGTCTTCGTTTCGCGGGCATGTTAAGGGAAGCAGCCAGGTAATGGTACCTCCCGTAAAAATGCTTGATGCTTTTGGTAAGATGGCGAGCCAGAACAGGAATTATTCATTAACCCTGAATCCTTACGCGAAAGAGAATCCCTTTAATGCCTTTTACGTGGATAACGGGGTCAGCTACAGCAATTACCTTGGGATTATCCGCGAGAAAGTGTTTGAAGGAATGAAACAGGCCCTATTCAGCGGAACGGCGGCAAGATTGGGAAAGATGCTTACAGATGGTTCTCCTTATTATTATTACGCCAAAACGGGAACTACGGGAGATGATGAATCATCAAACAAATCCAAACTTTTTGTAATCATCATTTCGAAAAAGGACATCACCAAGCCCGGGTTTAATTTCCGGAACAATAAATTTTATACGATTTATTTCACCTCGCAGAACGGCCCACCTAAACAACAGGAAGAATTCCAGGCTGCCGTTATAAAATGTGTCCAGGAATCAGCAATTTTTAAAAGATATATGAACGAAAAGAATCAGTAGTTCTCTTCCATAACATGGGAAGATAATACCTGTTCTACGGGTACCATTTCACCATTCAGGCAAATGAATTGCTGTGATTCTTTGCTTACTTCCTGTAAGAGTTCGGCTTCGATCTGGTTAAGATCCTTCAGGAAATTATTGACGGGTAAAACCATTTTGTTGAGATACTGGCCTGTTTTATCATAAATAGCAGAAAATTCATCTTTGATAAAGGATACGCCGTCCTGGATAAAATTAACGCCGCCTTCCAGTCCTTTCTTTGCCTGGTTATAGGAGCTCTTAAGGAAAGAATTGATGGTTAATTTATTCTCATTCAGCACTTGTGGCTTTACTACACTACTACTCTGGGGCTGGGTCATAACAATTAATTTGCTGGTAAACCATAAATATTCATGCCAGATGTTTTTGAAAAATTGATCCCGTTATCAGTAACCATTTTTCCTGCTGTAAATGTGGAAAAATAGGAATAAATGGGTGCAAAAAAAGGGTTGTCTTTTTGTTATTAAAAAAATAGCTAATCTGCAACTCAGCTATTTTCCCCATTCCCATAAACCCCATTTTACAGGGTCTGGAATTTTTTCCCCAGATTGTTTCAGGGTTAAGAGGATATTACCGCGGTGGTGTGATTCATGCGAAATAAAATAACCCAGCAGGGGCAGCACTCCTTTTTTAAATCCTTTCACCGTACCGCTTTCTTCCCAGCCCCGGGCCAGCAATTCTTCCACGCCCTTGGCTGATTCCTCGAGGGACTTACGGAGGCTCCCCCGGTCAAAGGGAGCCTCTTTGTCGATTACTTTATTTTTTTTAAAAATATCTTTTGCACAGGTATCCAGCCATTGCATCCGGGTATTGTGGAGATGAACCCACTGCAGGTGAATAGTTCTCCCGCCACGGGTGCTAAGTGTCTTTTGCATACCGGTATCGCTGGTAGCATCGAAAAGCAGGAGGTTCATTTTGTGATGGATCCGCCAGGTATCCAGCAACTGTTCTTTCATAAAATCATTTTAGGTACAAAATAAAAAACCTTCCGCGACTTGCACGGAAGGTTCTTTTATTCGGTTAAAAGCAACAGGCAGTTCTTATTCCTGCCTGGATAAAAAATTAATCTTTAGATGACTTAGTTGGTAACCCGGGTGTAGCATTATTCTTAACAGGGGTAGTAGATGTTTTCGCAGGTGCTGTATCGGCACCTGTTTTACCATCTTTATAAGCCTGATAAGCCTCAGCTGTCAGCACTTCACCAGTGATCTGGATTGATTTAGGCTGATCGATACCTGCAACTTTGATATAGATATCCTTGATAAAAGAAGCGGCAGCAGCAGCATTGTACTGAACTTTCAGCGGGACAGATTTACCAGGCATGATCGGGTCAACGATCTTGTCCGGAGTTGTACAGCCACAACTGGCCCAGGTGTTCTCAATAACAATGGGTTTATCACTTACATTTTTAATCTCGAAAGAATAAACAACAGGGGTACCCTGTACTATCTTGCCAAAATCATGTTTTTCAACATTGACTTTGATAAGGTCTTCCGCTTTCGTTTGTGCAACCGGAGTGGTTTGTGCAAAAGAAGCGAGGCTAAGAGCAAAAGCAGTTGTGAGTAAAAAAATCTTCTTCATGGTTGTAAAATTTAAAAGGATTGTTTTTTTAAGAAATCAACAGAGGCATTCGGCGGAGCAGCTCCTTGCGGTGCTTTCCATACGGTGCCTTTGATGGTTATTATTTTGGTTTGGGTTGAATTATAAGTTACTGTGATTGTTTTCTGGAAATATCCTTCACCGGCTGCATTGTAGCCAACTTTTATTTTGGCTGTGGAGCCAGGTGCGATCGGCTCATGACTCCATTCCGGAGTGGTACAACCGCAACTCGCCTGAACATTATCAAGCTTTAGTTCCATCTTACCGGTGTTTACAATGTCAAAATTGTAATAAACTGGTTTACCCTGGGGTATCTGGGAAAAATCATGCTCTGCTTCTTTTAAAATCAATACATCTTCAGCAGGCGTAACAGTCTGTGCCTCTGCGAAGAGGAAAGAAGTGGTAAAGATTGTAAAAGCGATGATTTTCTTCATATTAATACTTACAAGACGTCAAATTTAGGAGAAAGATAGGATATTTCATAGTTAGGTTGCAGGGCTTGGTAGTATTTTTTAAAAACAGGTTTACCGGATCCCAATCTTCCTATTTTTGCTTTATGGAATCAAGCCCGGAGATACTATCCCAAGCCGAAAGACTCTCATTTGATAAATTCAGGGAAGAGGTGCTGAGTGACTTCAGAACTATCTGTATTAGTAGGGAAATCAGCCTGTTAGGCCGGAAAGAGGTATTGAACGGAAAGGCCAAATTTGGAATTTTTGGAGATGGGAAGGAAGTGGCCCAGGTAGCTATGGCCAAATGTTTTCAACCCGGAGATTTTCGCAGTGGTTATTACCGTGACCAGACCTTTATGATGGCTGCAGGCCTGGCGAGTACTGAACAGATTTTTGCCCAGTTATATGCCGACCCGGATATTCATCACGATCCGTTTAGTGCGGGACGCCAGATGAACTGTCATTTTGCAACTCCCATGGTAAATGAACAGGGGGATTGGCTGGACCTTACCGGTCTGAAAAATGTTTCCAGTGATATAGCGCCAACCGGCGGACAGATGCCCCGGGCCCTGGGATTGGCTTTTGCCTCCAAAGCTTTTCGCAATATTGAGGAACTCGGGCAATTCCGGAACCTTTCGCGGAATGGCAACGAGGTTTGTTTTGCTACTATCGGCGATGCTTCCACCAGCGAAGGTCATTTTTGGGAAACGATCAATGCCGCAGGGGTATTACAGGTACCCCTTGCTGTATTTGTCTGGGATGATGGTTATGGTATTTCGGTCCCGAAAGAATACCAGACCACCAAGGGTTCTGTATCCGATGCCCTGAGCGGGATGCAGAAAAAAGAGGATTCAAATGGTATTAATATATATAAGCTAAAGGGATGGGACTATGCTGGTATGTGCGAAGCATTTGAAGAAGGCGTCCGGCTGGCAAGAGAAAATCATACTCCCGTTCTTTTTCATGTTGAAGAGATCACGCAGCCACAAGGACATTCCACCTCGGGCAGCCACGAACGTTATAAAGGGACCGAACGCCTTGACTGGGAAAGAGAATGGGATGGCATAAAGAAGATGAAGGAATGGATCGTAGCCAACGCACTTGCTGCCGAAGAAGAACTGAATGAAATTGCTGAGCAGGCAAAGGTTCATGTAAAAGAAAACAAGGCTCTGGCCTGGGAGAAATTTATTACGCCGGTAAAGAACCAGGTAGCCCGGGCAACCGACCTGCTTGCAACACTGGCAACTGCAGTTCCCCAACAGGCAGAGGCTATTCAAAAGCTGGGAACTGAACTTACCGCCAACCGGGAACCTTTACGAAGAGATGTAGTAAAGACACTCAATACAGCCCTTGAACTGGCCGGTAATACCGATGCGGCCTACTGGACCCGGGATTATTATAATGACCTGCAGCTGGAAAATAAAAAACTTTACAATACTCATCTTTATAATGAAGGGCCGAAAAGTGCTTTGAAAGTTGAAGAAGTAAAGCCGGTTTTTGCGGAGGGTACATCCCTGGTGAATGGCTTTGAAGTGCTGAATAAATTCTTTGATGAATTATTTACAGCTAATCCAAAAGTGGTTGCTTTTGGTGAAGACCTCGGTTATATCGGGGATGTAAACCAGGGTTTCAGTGGGCTACAGCAAAAACATGGCAGCCAGCGGATCTTCGACACCGGCATCCGTGAACTCACGATCATGGGACAAGGGATCGGTCTTGCTATGCGCGGGCTAAGACCCATTGCGGAGATACAATACCTCGATTATCTTTTATACGGGTTACAACCTTTAAGTGATGATGTTTCCACCCTTCATTACCGGACTGCCGGCCAGCAAAGCTGCCCGCTGATTGTTCGTACCAGGGGCCATCGCCTGGAAGGGATCTGGCACAGCGGTTCTCCCATGGGGATGGTTATTAATGCGCTACGTGGTATGTATGTATGTGTACCCCGGGATATGACACAGGCAGTAGGTATGTATAATACTTTATTAAGAAGCAATGATCCCGGGCTCATAATTGAATGCCTGAATGGATACCGGTTAAAAGAAAAATTGCCTTCTAATCTACTTGACTTTACTGTTCCGCTGGGAATTCCCGAAGTGATAAAAGAAGGAACAGATATAACGATCGTATCATACGGTTCCACCCTCCGGATTATACAGGATGCCGTAAATGTGCTGGAAGCACAGGGAACGAGTTGCGAGATAGTGGATGTGCAAACCCTGCTTCCTTTTGACATCAACCAGGAGATCCTTGCGTCACTCAAAAAAACCAACCGCATTATTTTCGTGGACGAAGATGTTCCGGGCGGCGCCGCTGCATATATGTTCAATAAAGTGATGGAAGAACAGGGAGGATATAAATACCTTGATGTAGCCCCCAGGACCATTACTGCCAAAGCTCATCGTCCTGCATACGGAAGTGACGGCGATTATTTCAGCAAACCCAATGCGGAAGAGATCGCCGCGGTGATCAAACAAATGATGGCTGAATAAGTAGTGTGGGAGTTGGTAGTTTTTTTACTTTTGAATTCCATGCCAACACAGTTTCTTTATATCATTGATATCCTTGGCACCATTTCCTTTGCCGTTTCGGGCGCCTTCCTTGCCATGGAGAAAAAGCTTGATGCCTTTGGGGTGCTTGTCCTTTCTTTTGTTACTGCGATCGGGGGAGGTACCTTAAGGGATCTCCTGATCGGCAACCTTCCCGTAAGCTGGCTGCTGAATGAAACAGCTACGATCGTCATCTTCTCTTCAGCGATCGTTACTATGTTCTTTGGACGTTATCTGAAACACCTGAGCACCACTTTGTTTTTATTCGATGCGCTCGGCCTGGGTCTTTTTACGGTCATAGGTATTGAGCTCGGCGTAGAAAAACAATTCACGATCGGTATCTGCATAGCATTGGGCACGATCACTGCCTGTTTCGGCGGAGTGGTGAGAGATGTTTTGCTGAATAATATTCCTTTGTTATTTCGCAAAGAGATTTATGCCCTGGCCTGTATAGCCGGAGGGCTTATTTATTTTTTGATAAAAAAAATGAATATAGACCCGGCTTTTTCAAAGATTCTTTGTATCCTTCTCATAGTTGCCATTCGTGTATTAGCCGTACGCTTTAAACTTTCTTTACCGCAATTTTATCATTCAACAGCCGAAAAATGAAACTGACAATCTACCAGGTGGATGCTTTTGCAGACAAACTTTTTAGCGGTAATCCCGCAGGAGTAATACCCCTGAAGAAATGGATCGATGACCCGCTGATGCAGCAAATTGCCATGGAGAATAACCTGGCAGAAACCGCTTTTTTTGTGCCTTCCAAATCGCCGAGGGTGGATTACGATATCCGCTGGTTCACGCCTGCACTGGAGATCAACTTATGTGGACATGCAACACTGGCTTCGGCCTGGATCCTTTTTGAGATCATGAAAGCAAAAAAGAAAAAAATAGTATTCAGCTCTAAAAGCGGGCTCCTGACGGTAACAAAAGTGAAAGGCCGGCTGGATATGGACTTCCCTTCCTGGCTACCTGAAAGGGTGAGTGATTATCCTGCTGAACTGATCGCTTCGCTCGGCAACCCCGAGATCGCAGGTGTTTACAGCAACAGGGAATGGCTTGTGGAATTAATGAATGAAGAGGCCGTTCGAAATTGCCAGCCGGATTTTACCCTGATGAAAAAGACAGGTAAAATGGTGATAATAACCGCCCCGGGGAAAGCGGTGGATTTCGTATCCCGTTTTTTTGCCCCGGCTGCCGGGATCGATGAAGACCCCGTAACAGGATCCGCCCATTCGCAGCTCATCCCTTTCTGGAGCGGGAAACTGGGAAAAAATAAATTATTCGCCAAACAATTGTCGAAACGTGGAGGTGATCTTTATTGTGAGCTGAAAGGAGACAGGGTGATTATGGGAGGAAACTGCGTTTATTATATGAAAGGACAGATCAATACTTGAGCATTTTCAATAAACAGGTGCAATGCTCAGGAAAGAAACCTTTCTTTCAATTCCGGCGTAGGGATCATACAGGTTTCTTTTTTGCCAAACCATTTATACCGGTTGCGCGCAATGATATTATAAAAAAAATCACGGAACAATTTAGGGAGGATGATCAGCCCGTAAAATAATTTCCATCCGCCATCCAGGTGTTTACAGATCCTGATAGCTGCGGAAGATTGGGTCCAGGCTTTATCCTTATCAATAAATATTACCGAACTGAGAGCTGTTGGATTTATCGAGTACTGCGGCAGGAGCCGGGCGGCAGTATCACCCTGGAGAGCTGTAAAGCGGAGTCGCTTTTTTTTATCCCGTTTAATCGCAAAATTAACCCAGTAGTTGCAGAAATTACAGACACCGTCAAAAAGAATAACTGGATGATCTTCCATGAAAGACAAAGGTAAACCCGCATTTCCGGGCGGGGTTAAATTTTCGTTCTTCCTTTCCGTCGTTTTACCGTAAAAACTGCAGATCAGCCCGGAAATTTTGATATACACGGTACAAATCAGCCCGGTTAGTTGAAAAAGAACAAAGTTTGAATTAATTTTTACCTCACAAACTTTACTATGAAAAAATACTCCACTAACGCGAAGGGGATGCTACTGTTATTGTTATCGTTTTACCTGGTCAACAGCAACGATGCCCAGCAGCCTGTATTGCCCAAGGATGTCAACCGACCCAAACAATTACCGGTTCAGCCTAAACCATTAATAAAAAAAGATTCGGTTAGCTACCAGGTAGTGCCCGTTACAGTAACAGCCAATACCAGGCTGGCTACGGCCGATGAATTATACATCGGGCAGGGGTCTTTCCTCCTGCGAACGGTGAGGGACTACCGCTATCTCACTATTAAAGATGATTATAACAAATCTTCTATCGTTTACCGGTATGCATCCTGGGATCTTCCACACCAATTTTGGGATTTTGTTCAAAAACCCGGCGGTTATTATAAAATCAAATCAGGGTCCGGTCTTTTCCTTGAAATGGGAGGACGCAGCACTTATTATGTTGTTTCGAAAGCAGAATCGAATACCGATAACCAGCTCTGGCAACTGGAAGCCGCCGATAATGGCAACTATTATATAAAATCCAAAACCGGTCAATACCTGGGTATCTATGGTAGCCAGGTTGCCGATGGCACCGTAGCGGGATTAAAAGATACAAGAGATAACAGTGCTTTTCAAAAATGGCAACTGGTCAAGATGACCAATGACAGGAGAAGAACCACCTCCTTTAACCCCGAAAGAAACGGCTTTCACTTTATCAATACCTTCAATGGCGAAGATTTTATCCGCTGGGGCGGTCTATGCGGTGGCATGGTCTATACAGCGCTTGATTATTTCAGAACAGGGATGCCTGTTCCTACACAATCTTATACACCTGCGAATGCCACAACACTTCAATCTTATATCTACCAGCGACAGCAGCATTCGATGTGGAATGTGAATGAGAAATGGTCGGAACTGGAAGTAGCATATAATACAAGAGGGGGGGAAATTTTCCGCTGGGGTATCCAGGGATTTGGTGGCGGCCGCCTGGAAGAATTAAAGAATGCTATCGATGCCAACCGCTCGGTGCCGGTCGGCTTATTCGTGGGTGGGGTAAGAGGAATTGATAATGATGGCAACGGCAATCACGTTGTGCTGGCCATGGGATATGCCATGGGCAGGTATACAGGAAACCTGGAGGGTCACCCGGAGGATTTCAAGATATTTATTTATAATCCCAATCACCGGAACCAAACCACCACGCTCGTACCCAATATGGACGGGCAATGTTATTTTGAAGTAGAGAGCGGCAAAGTGTGGAGAGCCTATTTTGTAAACAATAAATATGACAATGACCATACGCCACCGGCGGGTATTCCCAATTTCCCGGAAAGAGAACCAGATGGAAGTATCCGGCATTTATACTTTACGTTCCAGACCGGCGCTGATGACCTGCGGGGTAAAAATGATAATGTTCATATCACCGTACATTATACCGATGGAAGTATGCAGACCTTTCCCAATGTGAACGGGCTGGCAAGATGGGTGGATAACAGCGAGAATTCCGTTCATATTGAATTGAACAGGGCTGTAAGGAAAACTGATATTACTCATTTTACACTCACCACGACTTTTGGTGATGGCTTCGACAGCGATGACTGGAACCTTGATGCCTACCATGTCAGTACGGGTGACGGAGGTATTGTATTTGCTCAAAAATGGGCCCCTCACGGCACTTATCTTTTCCGGTTTTCCGGTGATCAGCACCTGCAGCGATATGCTATACCTGTAGAAAGATAGTTTGTAGAATATAATCATCATGTTCCCCTGCCGGGGAGGAAGTTTGAAAAGACATTTCATCCTGGTACCATGGTAGCGGGAGCCCTTACGGGCAAGGAAAATGGAACCCGGGGTCGAAGGGAATATAAAAGCCTGAGGGGGATATTTTTTATTGCGGGCTGGCGGCGACTGCTTTAACTTGCCAGGGTAACCTAAACCAGTTTTATGAGAAAAGCCCCCGCTAAAAGATACCTGCTCATCTTTACGGTTCTCCTGTTTGTATTCCTGCAACCAACTATTCAATGCGGGAGCAAGGATAAGAAAAGCAGTGCCGTTAAAAGTACGAACCCTATTTATGCCAGCGATGATAATGCAGGTATACAATGGAAAGCTTCTGCCCCGGATGAAGTGCTCGCTTCGGAAGTAAAACTTCAACCTTCTGCTAAGGAAATTCCCGATAAGGAGATGCAGTATTTTGAAAAGGGAGACATGAAAAGCGGGGAATATGTTTTTTCATCTTCAGCAACCGATGTGGCAAAACTCGAACCCGGTAGTTTTGTATTCTTCCGCAATCATTCAGTCCGCAAGATCGTTTCTACCGGGCAACGGGATGGTAAGATCGTTCTGCAAACAGAGAAATGCAAATTTACCGATGTATTCTCCGATGCCCATCTTCATTTTAAAGAGCATTATGACTGGAAGGATAATAGTAAAGCGATGCTTGATCAATTCAATGTATCCTTCGGTAACCAGGCTTTTGCACAGGGCGGGGATGCTGCTGTTTCCCAAAACCTTTCTTACGAAGGAGATCTTGCCGGTTACCATATTTCCATTTCGCTGAGACCGGAGGGTGGTCGTAAACTGAATTACGAGATCGTTATGAGCCGCCAGAATGCAGGACATGCCAATATCACTTTCAGAGGCTATATCAGTGATTATGATAATGAAACGGAACTAACTGTTGCCAATTCCGAGTTACAACTTTTCCGTTCTCAAAACCAAAATTTACATGGCGAGGTCGAAGTGTTATTTGCGGCTGTAGAACTGGGAGAAGAGGGTGAACTGATCAATATTCCCTGGACCATGTTTGAAAGGCCCATATTGATCGGGGGTATTCCTTTTATGTTCAAAACAAAAGCAAACGTAAAAGTATTTCCTTATATCCAGGAAAACGCCAGCAGCCAGGGCAATTTCAAATTCACTTATGATAGTAATATCGGTTTTCAATACAGCGGGAATGCTGTGAATGCTGAAGGAAGTGTAGCTTCCAATACGATGGAAGTTGTCGGGGAAACGCTCTCTGCTTCCATGATGGGAAATGGTATCGGAATGGGTGTGGAATTTCCACGTTTTGAAATAGCTTCTCTTGGGGAGATCGTGGTTCCTTATTTCCTGATGAATACCGCAGTGGATACACAGGTTGATACCTATGCTCCCTGCCAGATGGGAAACATGCGCTGTAAACTTGTAGCAGGCCTTTCGCTAAGTTTCTTTGGCGCTTCGTATAATGCGGAAAGAGAATTATGGAAAGCGCATAAGCGCTGGGAGCGGGAGGGCGGCCATTGCCCCCCGGAAGAGGAGTAACAGCCTATAGTTTGGTGAATTTTAATTAATGTATTATTCGGAATACCACTGTTGTATTAATAACCTCAAACCATAACACATGAAAGTAGATTTGCAACCCGGCGAAACAGCCATTGATACCTGGACCCTGCTTTATATTCCGCCCGGCGGGGGAAAATACAATGGCAAACTCACTATCACCAATAAGAGATTACTCTATGATGCCAAATATGATGTATCTGCCAAAGGTCTATTATCGGAAGCCATGTTTATCAAATGGGGAAGCGAAGGTTTCCTCGAGATTAATAAGGCTGATATCTCGGATGTACAGGTAGAAAAAAGTTTTCTCGCCAAGAAGGCGATCCTTACTTTGAGTGATGGTTCTAAACATGTCTTTAATTATGGGGCGCTGAATATCGATAAAGTAGTAGCCGCTATCAATGCCAGGTAATTTGCCAGGTCAGAATTTATAAAATTCTTTCATCCGGGTCATCAGCAGGTCTTTTTTACGCCTGGCTACTTCCACTTCATGACCATTACTCAATAGCACTGCACCACCTTCTCCCCGGATGTATTCGCGGATATGTTCAAGGTTTACAATAAATGATTTATGAATGCGTACAAAACTGGAGTCAGCCAGCAATTCCTCGTAATCATGCAGTGGCCGGGAGGAGCAGATAAGAGGGCGGTTAGCAAAATGAAAATTGGTATAGTTAGTACTGGCCTCTGCATAAATGATATCCCTTATTTCAATAACCTGGAACCCTTTGAGAGAGGGAATACATAATTTCATCTTTTGGGGAGAATCCTTTTGCGAGAGATTATAGAGGAATGTTTCAACCTGGTGCCCGCCAGTTTTTTCCAGTATCCTTTTCCCGGCTTTTTTTACAGCAGCGATAAGCAGGTCTTCTTCCACCGGCTTCAGGATATAATCTACCGCGCTGAAATGAAAAGCCTGTTTCATATAGTTGTCGTGCGCGGTGACAAAAATAATTTCGAAATTTATCTCACCAAGTTCCTGTAACATATCAAGCCCGCTTTTCCCGGGCATGGCAATATCCAGGAATACAAGTTGAGGCTGCTGGCTGAGGATGACCTGTTTCGCGTCATCCGCGTTGCTGGAACAGCCGATCACTTCCACTTCGGGGCAGTTCATTTCCAGCAATTTCTGGAGGGAACTAAGTCCCCGGGGTTCATCATCCACCAATAAAGTGCTTAATTTATTCATATTCCTGTAATTGAAGGGGCAGCCGTATCGTTACCCTTGTACCCGTTTCCAAAGTTCCGGGTAAGATAGATTTATCTTCCAGGATCACACTGCTTTCCAGGCCATATTTTTCATTCAATAAGTGAATCCGGTTACGCACGTTAGCTATCCCCACCGATAAATGCGAGGCGGTACTGGTCAATTTGTTTTGAAGCGAACGGTCGATACCGATCCCATTATCATCAATGATACAAACCAATTGCCGTTTGTCCTTCCGGAAATCGATGTTAATATTAATATTTTTCCTGTCGCCGGTAACACCATGCCAGATGGCATTTTCTATAAAAGGTTGGATCAGGAGAGGTGGCAGCAATGTTTCATCCTGGTCAAGGTCTGCATCAGCCAGGATCCGGCAGGTAAATTCAGCATTCCGGATCTGTTCCATTTCCATATACCGGTGCAGGTAATCGATCGTATTGCGGAGAGTGATAGATGTCCGGGAGGAATGATCCAGTGTAAGCCGCATCAGGTGCGCGAATTTGCTGAGAAAATGGGAAGCCTCTCTTGTATCCTTATTCAGTATCATCTCCCGGATACTGTTAAGACAATTGAAAATGAAATGAGGATTCATTTGTGCATGGAGGGCCTTCATCTCCGTTTGGGCGAGGTGTTTGTCCAATTCAGCCCGCTGGCGGATCCTTTTGATCCGGTTAAGGTAAAAGAAGCCGAGCAAAACCCCTGCGATGGCCAGGCAAAGAAGAATGAACCAGGCAGTTTGCCAGAAAGGAGGTGCAATAATTATAGTTATTGTCCGTGTATCTTCTGTATCATTATTCCCGGTTGCTTTTACTTGTAAAATATATTTGCCGGGCTGTAATTCTGTGAAGTTGATCGTTCGTTGCGGCCCTACAGGTGTCCATCTTGTTGTATTATTGACCCGGTAACTAAGCTGGTAGCTATTGGGCGATTCGTAATCAATAAGACTGAATTGCAGGACCAGGTTATTTTCTCCATATTTCAGTGCCAGGGTATCACCGGGATGAAAAATGGATCTTTTATCATTCACCAATACCTCCTGGAACAATAACTCTACATGGGGCTTTTGCTCTTGCTGGACAAAAGGAAATTCAACCAGGTAGTCCTTGGTGAATAGGTAATATTTCCTGGTTGCCGAATCAAAATAGATTTGGCGGCCTGCAGGAGATTCGTCCGGGAACCCATCGTGGTAATCGTACACAAAACTTTTTTTCGTTTTTGTATCAAACCGCGTGAGGTTATTTGCACTGCCGATCCAAAGAATGTCATCAATGACCGGGCTGAAACAATTTAACATCATCGCAGGTAGCCCATCGTTGGTAGTGTAGGCAACAAACTTTTTTTCGCGTATGCGGTATTCCAGAAGTCCATTCTCCACATTGGAAAGCCATAATGAGCCATGCGCATCTGCACGAATCGTAAGGATATCATCATTGAATTTATTCACGCCGCCGTATAGAGTGATCAGGGTGTCAAAATTTTGTTTTTGTGAATTCCACCTGGCAAGGGCATGCCCCCCTAACCATATATCTCCATAAGCATCATAGGTAATACTTTTGATTTTTTCAAAAGGAAGTGCGGGGTTTGTCCTGGAAGTAAAGTACTCGAACTGTCGTGTGGGAATATGGTAACGACCGGCTACACCTCCGAGCAGCTTACAGAACCATGCGTATCCATCCTCCCGTGGAGCTGCCAGCACAACGGCTCCCGAGCTTGCGGCGAAATAATTGAAGGGATCGGCAACCTTGCCATAGCGAAGCGTCTTCGTATCCAGCCAGATGATACCTCCATTGGTTCCCAGCCATAAGGTATCGGGGTGATACATCTGCACAGAAGTGATCTCGTTAACGGGGTCATCGTTGTTGAATAGTATCACCCGTTTTTCAATTTGCATGGTGCCAGTATCAATAACTAACAGCCCGTTAAACCTGGAATAGCGGCAGACATATATTTTATCCTTATACCTGTAAGCATTCTGCATGCCCAGGGTCGAAATGTCGGATGGCAAAGAAGGGTAATAATATTTTTTTAAAAAAGGACGGGTAAAACGTTGTTGCAGCAAGCCTTTAGTAGTACCTACCCATAGACGATTATCCTTATCAAAAAAAAGAGAATTAATCTTGTATGAAGAAAGATATTTGCGGGGATTGCAATCGACATGACCAGTACGTTGGTCAAGATGAAAAAAATAAAAACCGCTGGCGCCGCAATTGATGGCAAAACTGCTATCGTTTAAACGGGTGATATTGCTTTGCCAGGTCAAATCTTTCCTGACAGAAAAAGCAGTAGGCGAGTAGACCAGCTTCCCGGTTAAATGATTATAGAATACAACGCTGTCTTTAAGCAGGTAAAAAAACAGGAAACCATTATTGCCTGTGGGAAAAGGTAACGTATGTTCATTGCCCTGCATGCGGGGGACCATCTTGAATAGTTCCCAGTTAGTATCGTCCGGCGGGATCTCGTGGTACTGGCGGGTGGCCGTATTGTAATACCCCAGCCTATTTTCTTCTGTATAAATGATACGCTCTTTATCATTTACCGGGAGGATATCACGGCCATACCGGATGCGTTTTTTTCCCACATCGGCAGCCTTGTAAGCCTCGAACTGAACAAACATTTCGCCAGGATTTTTAAAAACATAAAAACCGGCGGAGGTTGTGATAGCCACAGACTTGTCGGGAAAATATTCGGCATCGAAAATCGCGTTGTGGTAAATGGTAAATGGGGTAGTGTCCGGGATTTGATAACTACTAAAAGAAAGATCTCTGGTGTTGAGTAACTGCAAACCCACCCGGCTGAGGATCCCGAGCTGGTGAGGACCGTATACTTTTAATTTCCTGATCGTTTCTGCCAGCAGGGGTAAGGCAGTGCCGGATGTGTTGAATCGTTTAAAAGAGTATCCGTCAAAACGATTCAGCCCCGATTCCGTCCCGATCCAGATATAACCCCAGTCGTCCTGTTCGAGGGCATTTATATAATTATCACTTAAGCCATCCCGGATTGTATAATGGATAAAAGAGGAATCTTCAAATTGCGCAAAGCTCAGCCGGGCAAAGAGCAGGCAGGCAAGAAAGAGGAATCTTTTTTTTGTATGCGCAGAAGAGAACAACATTTTTTACCTGGGTAGCTTTCTGATAAAGTTAATACCAATATTTCAAGAATATTGATTGCCTGATCCGTTGATATAGCGGGATAATCGGTAATCCTAAAAAAGCAACCGGAGGTACAACGGATCCTGCCGGTAGTGGATTAGGGGTTGAAACGGGGGGCTAAAAAATTATTTTCGGTAAGAATAACCTGACCTGGTCAAGGTTGCTCAGAATTATTATGAGATGGTAAAACTACCTGTTCAACTGCTTCCGGGGGAAGAACTGATTGATAGCTGGATGTTGCTGTACATTTCCCCCCGGGGTGAAAAATTCGAGGGTACATGCACGGTAACCAATCGACGGATCTTCTATGATACGAAAGGAGTTTTTGAAGCAGCACAGGTATCTGAAGGAGTCTTCTATTACGAGACCGGCAAAAGTAACTGTGTGGTGATCGCTAAGAACAGGATCAGCCAGGTTGAGACCTTCCGGACAGCGCTGGAAAAAAAAGTGATTATTACCCTGGACGATGGGCAACAGCATGAATTCAATTATGGCGCGCTGAATATCGATCGGATCGCCGAAGCTCTCAGTGCGCAGGATAACTGATCACCTGGCTTTAAGTAGTATTTTTTACCTCAGCTATTAAAAAAAATTACAATGAAAAATCTCCTGACTTATCTTTTTTTAATCACCGTGTTCATCAGTACGGAATCAGTTGCAAGGGAAAATCCTGAT
Organism: Chitinophagaceae bacterium; assembly: GCA_039921505.1. Classification (GTDB taxonomy): domain Bacteria; phylum Bacteroidota; class Bacteroidia; order Chitinophagales; family Chitinophagaceae; genus JJ008. Next base: position 11,651 of record JBDSBR010000019.1, on the reverse strand, counting down.
TTGAGCGGTAAACTTTATTTCTCCAACCAGCCTTTTAGTTCATCAAATGCGGGTAACAAGAACTCATTTAGTTCCAAAGAATTTATTTATGGCCGGGTGGAATTGAACGGGACAACGATCAAGGAGGCGTTTAAACTAAAGGATGGGGTCGAGCACCCTTATTTGCAGTGCTCTATTTTCCTGTTCCGTGGGGAGAAGGAGATCGACCGGCAAACCAGTATGAATTATTTCCTGTTAAAAGAAGAAGAAAAAAGCAGCTCTTCTTTGAATTTCGATATTATGTCGGAAGCGGAGAAATCAACAACCGTTTACTCGATGATGGATGATTTCAGTCTTGGCCTGGGCTTTAATATTTTGCCCGGGATGATCATCAATAAAGAATTAAGGAGCGACAAATACACCGTGCGTATAAGAGTTTATTCGAAGACACTGGATGCCTGGGGCAAGGAGCAGCCGGAGGAAAAATGGCCTTTTATCGAGGATGAATTTGTTTATAATTTCAACGAGGATGATGCAGGGATGGTGATCGAAAACAATAAACGAATTACCAGCGTGACCAGGGAAAATGCCTTTCGTTACGATAAACTGCCTCCCGTATTCTCCAATCCGGCCAAACTCACTGACCCGAATGCATCAGCGGCAAAGATCACTGCCATCCTCAAAAGAGACCTGCCGGAGCGAATTATCCTTAAATGGGTAGTCGAAAAGGTAAGCGGTTTGCAATGGCATATAGACAAGGATGAATTGGGACTTCCCCGCTACAAATATTTCAACCCCGAAGTTTATGTTGCCTATAAAATGAACGGGAAATGTTATGTGGGTTCCGTTACCCTGCGACAGCCTTATGCAGGCGGGGGAACCTATGGTCCCTTGCAGGTGGGATATACTACGGCAGGTGAACAGCATGATAAAGGGATTGATTGTGCTAAAGTGAAATAGCGCTGGATAAAAGGTGTTGATCTTTAAACTTTCTATATGAAATCATATTATTTACTTCTCCTGGCGTTCGTGCTTTTATCCATGGCAGATCATCCATCCGGCAACACAATGAGCAGCTGGGTCAAACTCAGCGGGAGCGATGGGAAAGATATTTGTGTGAATGACAAAGGAGAATTCTACCTCGTTAATACGGTTAATAAACTTTATAAATATGAGGGACCGAAATGGAAGGAGCTTTCTTCTTTTAATGGCACAAAAAGCTATGCTGAAAATAAAGGAATAAGAGTTTGGTTCACAGGTCGCAATTTGAACTTCCAGGATTGTAAAAAACAGGGTGTGAAGATGAACAATTCTTTTCACCAGGAGTTTGCATACGATCGCGAACCTACTGACCTGGCAATCGGGGATGACAGTACTGTCTGGCATGTTGACTCCTATTCAAATAAACTCCTGGTGAGCAAATGCGAAAATTATATCAACGTTCCTTCTCCGGGTATTTCAAGGATCGCTGCGGGCGGAGCCGGAGTATGGATGATCGATAAACAAGGAAAAATATTTCAATTAAAGGATCGTGTGCATGTCAACATGGGATGGGAGCAGAAACCTGGCGGAGATGCAAGAGATATAACAGTGACCAATGATGGGTATGTTTTCATAGTAGACAACAAAGGAAGGATCTATCAATGGACCGGGTTTCGCTGGGACCAGCTGGATGGAAGTGATGGATTGCGCATTTCTGCGAACAACAGGAAAATAGTACTTATCAATACACAACGGGAGATGTATACAAGGAGCTATTGAAATTTTACAACAGTTAATAACACTATTATGTATAAAATTTATTTTCTCTTTTGCTGGGTATTGTTTTTTTCAACTACAGTTAGTGCACAACCTGAAAGGAAGCCGGCGATTATTTCCAAACCAATAAAATATACCGTCACATTGTATTCAGTATGTAGTATGAAAAGCTGGGATGGTGGCTCTGATTACCAGGAAGAGCTATACGGAGCGATCAGCGTTTGCCTCGCAGCGGCCGGGTATCCTGCTACTGTCCAGATGGATTATACGTATAAGAATCCCGTTGATAAAGAGATCGCAGGTGGAGTTGACCCGGTGGTCTCTCTTTCCACTAATAGTAATGGAAGAGTATTATGGCGCCAGTCGGACAGCAAAACAGACAGGAAGATCATCCTGAATTCACAGGACAAAGTGAAGAATTGTGCACAACTATATTCAGTAGCTGTATTCATTTTTGATCCCAAGAAGGATCCGAATGCAGCGTTTCGTTTGTTTGCTGACATGTGGGAGTCTGATCCAAGCGATGATGATGAACATTTCAATGCAGGAAAACGAAAATTAGTAGTACCACTTTCCGAAATAAAAGTTGGACCCAACAGCATAAATTATAAGTTGGAGATATATGATTCTTCCTCCCGTCACTTTGTTACTATTGGAATAGTTGCCCAGCAAATGTAAAGCCTGTTTTTCCCGGGAAGAAACAGCAGGACCGGGTCAGTATCCAAAGAGTTTTCGTAGATTAACTGCGTTCATAATTAAACCATTCAAACTTATCATATGAAACTTTTCACAGTGCCTATCGCTTTCCTGGCTGTTGTAAATACCGTGAACGGCCAGTTACCCCGTGACCCCCGGCCTCTCAAAACACTTACCGAAAACAATACGGTGATCATCTATGAAGATGCCAATTTCGGTGGCACTGGAAAAATGTTTGAGCCGGGCGTTTATTTGCTCACGGGTTTTAATGACGTGGTATCATCTGTACAGGTGCCTCCCGGTATGGGTATCATGATCTATGAAAATGGCAGTGAAAAAGGGGGTGATGGAAAGTATGTAGACCTGTTGGAAGATTGCCCGGATCTCTCCGTGTATCAATTCAATGATATTGCATCTTATATCTCTGTATTCAAATTAACCAACGCTGCAGGTCATGTATGGGCAAGGGGTAAAATGAGGGATGGTAAATTTGTTCCGGGTCACTGGGAGAGAAAAAGAGCAGATGGAACATTGCCGGATAACTCAGCACCGGCCCTTAGCTCAGCCGCGGATAATGATGTGGCCTACGTTCCTCTTGCCACCCAGGCAGAGCTGGATGAATTCAACCAGATTCGTAACAACCAATTAAATGTTGGCGTACTCAGTGGCGGTACCACAAGACCTTTTTACTATCACCACAACCAGCCGGGTGAAGAAGTATATAAGTATAATAAAGTTATAGATCCTGCCAGGCTACCGGGGCAACTTCTTACAATGATAGAAGATAAATTGGGATGGGCGGGCGTTGTTGTAAAACCATTGGAAGTTGTAACCGATGTGGCTGGTGATATCAAAGACTGGATCTTTGGCTCGAGCTCGACAAAAATGAAAATGGACTGCTGGTTCCCGGTGACAGAATACAAAAAGACGGTATGCGGCAGTATGCATGAAGATGTTTTTATCTGCCCACAGAATTATCTCCATACCCAGGTGACAATAGACAAAGATGTTTGCTACAGTCTTAAACCTTCGCCTTCCTTTACTTCCATGCTTACCAACAGGTGGTCGGGCGAAACGCATGAAGAAATAGAAGGAGAGGTAAAGTCGGCAAATATGATGGATTATAATACAGCAACGGGGAAATCAACCGAAACGCTTAGTCCCCGCAACCCGTTTTTGATGCAGGTAAAAAAAGACGATAATGTTTGCTTTTATGGTCCCTGGATGGGGGATATAATGGATCTTAACTTCAAAGTGCCGGTGCCACTTACGGATACTAAAATTGATATTGGTAATATTGACCTGAGAAAAAGTAACGAGATCCACCCCATCAACCAATTTTGGCGCAAAGTGGGAAGTGAAACACTGCTGACAGCTGTTGTAGACGGAACGGGTTATTTCCAAAAGATCGGTAATGGGGAAGTGGCAGCTTCGGGACTTGACCAGGATATGCGGTTCTATGTTGCATTTACGCTACCGGCACCCGGTATCAAATCGCTCGTGCTAACCTACGAGATCAACGGGATCGGTTATGTATTTACGAATTACACTGCGCAGGATGTAAACCCCGAAACCATATCGTTAAAGCAGAATGGGATTGAAAAATTAAAAGTCACCGATAACTCGTTAATAAGAAATCAAAAAACACATACGGTCTATTTTGAGAAAATAAGGAAGAGAGCGGATGGTTCAACACAAGGATATATCGTAGTGCAAACAGAAAGGATAACCAGGCCGGGCGGATCGATCAATATAATTGTAAAAGATATGACCAATTATGGACCTGTCAACAGGGATCGCCTGCCGGTAAGGATGAGGCAATAGCTGCTGTCATTTAACAGGATCGGAACTTTATCGGGCAAAGAAGTATTTATATAGACAATCAGCAAGTGTAACTAATTACATTAACACATAATAAAACATATAACCATGAAACCTGTTCTTCCTGTGATCCTGTTGTTCCCGCTGCTGGCCCTGGCTGGCCCTGGGAAAAAGAAAACAGCTCCTTCTCCCGGTCCTATCAGCGGTACCATTCTTTTTGCAAGTACACCCTTTAGCGATAACGCACCCGGAACTAAATCAAGTTTTACTTCCGCTGAATATATCTATGGACGGCTTGAAGTTTCGGGGAGTTCGATCAAAGACGCATTTAAACTCCGGGAAAAAAAGGGTCATTATTACTTTGTATGCGATGTGGAAGTGTTGAAAGATGGTAATCCTGTGGGATATCATGTGAGGACGAATAATTATATCCTGCTCGGATCCGACAACCTGGACAAAAGCTGGGTGAACCTGGACATACTCCCGCAACCAGACCAGGCCTCTACCTTATATTCCATGACGGAGGAATTTGATGTGGGTTACGGTTATATCCCTTTATACTCGATGATCAACCCCAATTATTTTCCTTCCGCGGGTACCTACCACGTCAATATCAAAATTTTTTCGAGATCGAAGGATATGTATGACCAGGAAGAGGACAATGAAAAATGGCCTTATATCCAGGAGGGTTTCGATTTTACACTTCGTGAATCCGATATCGCTATGTTGAAGAAGAACGGCACCGCGACCGAGAATTTATTGGTAGATAATGCGTTTCGCTATGACAAGATGCCAACGGTTTTTTCTAACCCGGGCAAACTCACCGACCCGAATGCCACGACTGCTAAGGTCAGCGCCATCCTGAAAAGAGACCTGCCTAACAGGGCTATTATAAAATTTGTCGCAGAACAGTATAATGGTGCATATTGGAGTATTGCCAAAGATGATTTTGGGTTGCCCCGTTACAAATATTTCAATCCCCATATCTGGATGGCTTACAAAGCAAACGGTAAATGTTATGTTGGCTATGTTACGCTACGCCAAGTCTATTCCGGTGGAGGTACGTATGGTCCATTACAAGTTGCCTGGACCTCTACCAAAGATGACAGGGGGATTGATTGCGCTAAAGTAAAATAATGGCTAATAGCTATTAGCTAAAAGCCATTAGCTATTAGCTCATATTATGAAACACTTTCTGCACATCATCATCCTGCTCTAATTTCTCGATCAGTTTGCTGATATCGGCGGCCTGCTCATCATTAACAGGTACTGTTGTTGATGGGATCCATTCCAGTTCGGAACTGAGCGGAGTGATCCCTTTATCTTCCAGTGCTTTTTGCATATTCCCGAAATCGGTGAAGCCACATCGGACAACTAAAATATTTTCACCATCTTCCCCGGTGCCTTCGCCCAGTTCTTCCAATCCGAAATCGATCAGCTCCAGTTCCATATCCTCGGCATTTAATCCTTCCGGCTTTAATTTGAATACTCCCATTTTTTTAAACTGGAAAGCAACACTGCCGCTATTACCCAGCGCGCCATGTCCTTTTGTAAAACAGGACTTGACATTCGCTACAGTTCGTACATGGTTATCGGTAGCTGTTTCAACAAGGATTGCGACACCATGTGGTGCATAACCTTCATACAGGATCTCATCATAGTTTACCAGTTCTTTACCCTGCGCTCTTTTGATAGCGGCTTCCACGCGGTCCTTTGGCATTCCCACGCTGCGGGCATTCTGGAAACAACGGCGAAGGGCAGCGTTATCTTTAGGGTCCGGGCCACCTGCTTTTACCGCAATGATGATCTCTTTACCGATACGGGTAAAATTCTTGGCCATTTTATCCCAGCGGGCAAACATCGAGGCCTTGCGTACTTCAAAAATCCGACCCATGGTAAAAGTTTGTTGTTTATGGTTTTTGGTTTCGTGCTTACCGTAACCTACTACTGGTCACAGACTGTCTCTCTCTTCGATTAGGGGTAAGGTAAGGGCTGCAAATTTAAGGCAATGTAGCTAAATGAAAAACCGTTCCAACCCAGCGGATCGGAACGGTTTTCGTAAAATATAACTATTAAAAGGATCAGCCTTTGTCTTCAGTTCTGCCCAGTTTGCTTGCATAGAGTACGACATGTACAGCTGCAAGGGCCAGGGAGATATACAACAAGGTTCTGTCAGCATCAAAACCAACGGTGTTCTGGTGTAAAAAACCAACGATCGCCAGCAATATCGATAAACAGATACCTGTAGTACGGGCCATCTTCATGCCTTTCCTGCTGCTGGTACCGTTACCCAACTTACTGTTTTTCGCGCCATATACGAGGTAAATATCAAGACCGATCAACATCCACACCAGCAAACGTATCCACGTATCCATCGGAAGGAATACCATCATGAATAAGCAGGTGGCTATACCCAGGATCGGTACGAGTGGAACCAATGGAGTTTTGAAAGCTCTTGGCAGGTTCGGCATCTTTTTCCGTAAAACCCACACGCCGATACATACTAATATAAAGGCGAACAAAGTTCCGATACTGGTCATTTCACCAACCACCCTTGCCGGTACGAATGCAGCAAAGGCACTGACAAAAAGCATGAACAGGAAATTATTCTTGGCAGGCGTCTGTGTTTTCGGGTTTACAGCAGAGAAGATCCTGGGGATCAAACCATCTTTACTCATACTGAAGAAAACACGGCTTTGTCCCATCAGCATCACTAATATTACAGATGCATAGCCAAAGAGGATGGCTACTACAATGGCCCTGTTCAGCCAGGGGTAATCAGGTTTAAGAACACCCGCAGCATCAACGGTTCCCATATGATCGATCGCTACTGCAACCGGAGCAATACCATCTTTACCTGCAAACGTAGTATAACTGGTAACGCCGGTCATGACGTGTGCAAAGAGGATATATAAAATTGTACATATAACCAGCGAACCTAAAATACCGATCGGCATGTCTCTTTTTGGATTCTTGGCTTCTTGCGCGGCCGTGCTGACCGCATCAAACCCGATATAGGCAAAGAAGACTATGGCGGCGGCTCGGATGATACCACTGAAACCGAAATTCCCAAAATTGCCCGTGTTATCCGGGATATAGGGGTTGTAGTTTGCAGTATTGATATATTTCCATCCAAGAATAATGAAGGTAAGTACCACGGCAATTTTTACCACCACAATAATACTGTTGACAAAAGCACTTTCTCTTGTGCCCCGGATCAACAGCAAACTCATCAGAACGATAATGAATACAGCAGGAAGATTAATGATACCACCATCCCATGGACCAGACATCAGGTCGGAAGGCAGGTGAACACCAAAACCCTCGAGGAACCTGCCAAGATAGCGGCTCCAGCTGATACCAACAGTGGCCGCACCAACGGCATATTCCAGCACGAGGTCCCAGCCAATGATCCAGGCCATAAATTCGCCCATAGTGGCATAGGAATATGTATAAGCACTTCCCGCAACGGGGATCATCGAAGCAAATTCTGCATAACATAAACCGGCGAAAAGGCATCCCAGGCCAGCTACTATGAAGGAGATGGTGATCGCAGGACCCGCATGGTTAGCGGCCGCCATACCGGTAATGGAAAACAAACCCGCGCCAATGATGGCACCGATACCAAGGGCGATCAAACCCCGTGCACCCAATGTTTTTTTCAGCGTATGTGTTCCGGTCTCGGCCGCTTCATTCATTAAAGCGTCCATCGGCTTTCTGACAAATAAACTCATATGTTGGTTTTTATTAAGTGACTAAGTTAAGTATACAAACTAAGATTCTATGCTTTTTGCCCCTTTCTGCGTAGACACAGCCAGGTAATATAAGGGTATGCCTATCAGCACGATGATAAGGCCCGGCCAGGTGAATTGTGGTTTATATATAATAAGCAGGATACAAAAAGCAAGACCCATCAGGATATATAAAATGGGGAGTACCGGGTAGCCAAAAGCTTTATAAGGACGTTCAGCATCCGGTCTTTTTTTCCGCAGGATGAATATCCCTGCGATAGTAAGTATATAAAATAAGACGACTACAAAAGAAATCATATCCAGTAATTGTCCATATTTTCCACTCAGGCTCCAGAGGCTTGCTGCGATACATTGGATCCATAAAGCAACCTGTGGCACAGAATGTTTATTGAGGGTACCTACATTTTTAAAGAACAACCCGTCTTTTGCCATCGTATAATACACACGGGCGCCGGCCAGTATTAACCCGTTATTGCAACCGAAAGTCGATACCATGATCAGTACCGCAATAAGGATCGTTCCAAAATCCGGGAAGATCTTATTCGCTGCTGCCACTGCCACACGGTCCTTGGCCGCATAAGCCAGCTCATTCAGGGGAAGTACATTCAGGTACATCAGGTTGGCGGATACATAGATCACGGTTACAATGAGGGTGCCAAGGAAAAGACTCAACCCGATATTCCGTTTGGGATTTTTCATTTCTCCGGCAATAAAAGTCACATTGTTCCAGGCATCACTGCTGAATATCGAACCTACCATCGCCGCGGCAATAGCGCCCATTAACGCCGCTCCGCCAATACCTGTCCAGCTTACATTTCCCGCCGCATCTACGGTTGGTTGTTTAGCATCGAAACCTGTCGCCCAGTTTTGCGACCAGTAACTTTCTTTGACCAGGATAAAGCCAAACAAAATAAGACCGAAAAGGGCCAGTAGTTTGGCAGAAGTGAATAAGGTCTGTATGAATTTCCCTTCCTTGATCCCCCTGGAATTGACATAGGTAAGTATAACAATGATAGCAATGGAGACCAGCTGGCCTGAATAGATCTTCGTGATACCCATGTCAAAAAGGAAATACTCATTTCCTAATTGAGGGATCATGTAGCTCAGGAATTTGGAAAAAGCCACACCAACGGCCGCAATAGTTGCCGTTTGGATCACTGCGAAAAAACTCCAGCCATAGAGAAAACCGATCAGGGGATTATAAGCTTCTTTCAGGTAAACATATTGCCCGCCTGCTTTGGGAAACATACCGCTCAGTTCGCCATAACTGAGGGCGGCGCTTAACGTCATAAAACCGGTGATCACCCATACGGCGATCAGCCAGCCGGCGCTGCCTACATTCCGGGTAATATCCGCGCTGACAATAAAAATACCGGAACCGATCATGGAACCGGCTACGATCATCGTTCCGTCAAATAATCCAAGGGTTGGTTTGAACCCTGTTTGTTGTTCAGCCATAGCGTTGGTTTAGGTGAGGTGGTAACTTTTATAAGCAGGAGGGAAAATACAGATTTCCTGCAAAAAGATTCAAAAAGAATTATAAACGGCTTTAGGTTTAAAAGTGCTGCGACTGGGTATTTTTTCCGATTTTCGGCTTTCTTAACTCCTGCAAAACCAGTTGCTATGTCAAAAAATAACCGGCTTACCCTTTACATCTTAATAGCAATGGCATTGGGTATCGGTGTGGGTTATCTTATTCACGAGAATGCCACCCCTGCCTTTATTAAAGATTTTGGCCCGAAGATCAAATTACTGACCACTATTTTCCTCCGGCTGGTGCAGATGATTATTGCCCCGCTGGTATTTGCAACGCTGGTAGTAGGGATCGCAAAACTGGGAGACCTGAAAACCGTAGGAAGAGTAGGAGGCAAGGCTATGCTTTGGTTTGTCAGCGCTTCCCTGATCAGTTTATTCCTAGGTCTTTTACTCGTCAATATCACTAAACCGGGTGTTGGAGTAAATATTTCCAACCAGGATGTGGAAGGAGCAAAGGACCTGATCAACAAAACCGGGGAATTCTCCCTCGCTAAATTTGTTGACCATGTAGTGCCGAAAAGTGTGATCGAATCCATGGCCAATAATGAAGTGCTGCAACTGGTAGTATTCTCCGTCTTCTTTGGGGTAGCGTTGACAGCTATCGGGAAAAGAGGCGAGTCGGTGGTAAAAGCACTGGATTCAGTGGCTCATGTCATGCTGAAAATGGTTGGTTATGTAATGAAACTGGCGCCACTGGGTGTATTCGGGGCCATGTGTGCGGTGATCGCCAACAAAGGATTGGGCATATTAACGACATATGCTTATTATATCGGTTCTTTTTACATGGGACTGATCGTCCTTTGGCTGATACTTTTATTCGTGGGCTATCTTTTTTTACGCAACCGGCTCCCCGTCCTGTTACGACGTATCTCGAATCCCATGGCCATTGCTTTTAGTACCGCCAGCAGTGAAGCGGTACTGCCCAAACTGATCGAGGAGATGGAACGCTTTGGCTGCAAGGATAAAATTGTATCCTTTGTTTTGCCGCTGGGGTATTCCTTTAACCTGGACGGGAGTATGATGTACATGACTTTTGCCAGTATGTTTATTGCGCAGGCTTATAATATTACTTCGGTAACAGGGGATATTGGTACCCAGATTACCATGTTATTGGTATTCATGCTTACCAGCAAGGGGATCGCGGGTGTTCCGCGGGCTTCGCTGGTGGTTGTACTGGCAACCTGTGGTATGTTCAATATACCACCGGAGGGTATTGGCCTGATCTTAGCCATTGATGTCTTCTGTGATATGGGCAGGACGATGACCAATGTGTTAGGAAATGCCCTGGCGACCGCGGCAGTAAGTAAATGGGAAGGCGCCCTGGCACACGCACCGCATCATGAACACGGACCGGATCATACACATAAAGAACATCATTAACAAAGAAGGAAGGATCTATGTTTTTATTGGAAGCATTTCACTGGAGCCAGTTATTACAGCCACAGTTTTATATTGAGAATGGTGGACTCTGGCTATTGCTATTTGTTGTGTTTGCAGAGACGGGATTATTCGTGGGTTTCTTTCTTCCGGGTGATTCGCTGTTATTCGTTGCAGGGATCTTTGCCCACGAAATACCTGTTGAAGGCGGTGGAAGCAAACCCGGTCTTGGTTACCAGTTCCTGAAACTTTTTGGATTTGAATACGGGTACACCCCCTGGATCGACCTGTTCCTGCTGGTCGGGCTGATCTCGGTAGCCGGTATCCTGGGCAATGCGACCGGTTACTGGACGGGAAGGAAAGTGGGTCCCGCGATGTATACCTGGAAAGATAAACTACTTTTTAAAAAAAGATATTTGCACCAGGCACATGATTTCTACCAGAAATATGGCGGCGGGGCGATCATAGTGGCCAGGTTCCTTCCGTTTATCAGGACCTTTGCACCGATCGTAGCTGGTATCGTAAAAATGGACCGGAAAAAATTCCATTTCTTTAATGTGATCGGTTCTGTGGCCTGGGTTTTTACCATGGTATTTGGTGGCTACTTTCTCCAGAAATGGATATGGGATCTGTTTAAGTTTGATCTGAAAGAACACCTGGAGCTGATCGTGCTGGGTATCGTACTGGTAACAACAGCCCCGATCATTATCAAACTGGTCTCTGCCCGGAAAA
>JBDSBR010000018.1:0-68438 GCA_039921505.1 Chitinophagaceae bacterium | reverse complement strand
GCTTTAGAAAATAATATCCTCACGATCACTATCAACCGCCCTGACAAATTAAATGCGCTGAATAAAACAGTTTTGGATGAACTGAATCTTGTCCTCGATGAAGTTGACAATAACCGGGAAATAAAATCAGTGATCATCACGGGCGCCGGGCCAAAAGCTTTTGTGGCCGGGGCGGATATCTCTGAGTTCAATGGCCTGACAAAAGAAGAAGCGATGGTCCTGGCTACAAGAGGACAGGATACTTTCTTCAGGATCGAAAATTCTTCCAAACCCATCGTTGCTGCGGTAAATGGCTTTGCCCTGGGTGGTGGCTGTGAACTGGCTATGAGTTGTCATTTCCGGATCGCGGCTGATAATGCAAAATTTGGTCAGCCGGAAGTAAACCTGGGACTGATCCCCGGTTATGGAGGCACCCAACGGCTGGTTCAACTGATCGGGAAAGGAAAGGCCATGGAATTACTCCTATCTGCCAATATGATCGATGCCCAGGAAGCGAAGCAACTTGGCTTAGTAAATAACGTAACATCCCCGGAAACCTTACTGGAAGAAGCCAAGAAGATATTGGGAACGATCAATTCGAAAGCGCCCCTGGCGGTTGCCGGTTGTATTAAAGCTGCCAACGCTGTTTTTGATGAGGCAACAAATGGTTATGCGGTAGAGATCATGGAATTCGGGAATGCGTTTGCTACAGAAGACATGAAAGAAGGAACTACTGCTTTCCTGGAAAAAAGAAAAGCCATTTTTTCAGGCAAATAACTTAGTCAAAAGATTCTTCCGGAAAAATGCGGATGATCTTTACAAACCGGCTCCGGTAATATCTCTCAAACGGTGTAATAATCACACCCAAATTGTTTCTCCCGGAAGTGGAATGAATAAAATAAAGCGTATCCTCTTTCCTGCTTTCCACAATCCCCATATGACCTACCACCCTTATTGTACTATCCGTACCGGTAAACAAGATCAGGTCACCCGGCATGGCCTCTTCCATATTCACCTCGTTGCCAATATCGGTAAAATCAACGGATGACCTCGGAACAGCTATCCTGAAATGATTAAAGACATACGTGATAAACCCCGAGCAATCGAATCCTTTAGCCGGATCGGTGGAGGCGTAGAGATAGGGTACCCCGATAAGCGTCCTTGCAAAACTAAGGATGGAATCAGGAGTGGTCCTACCTGTATTAATGCTCATACGAACCGTCTCCTGCGGAATGGGTGGTGGAATATCGACAGTATCAGTAAGGTGCTCAGCTCCACCTGTACTATCCACAATTTGTGACGGTTTATCTTTTTTCTCAAACCCGGAACAACCTGGTGTTACCACCACAAGTGCGGAGAAAAAAAAGAAAAGAAGTCCTGTAGTTTTCTTAAGCATAAAGATCATTTCTCCACCAATTTTTCATCGATCAGGTAACCGGCAATACCGCTGATATTATCATTCCCCTTCGCATCATCCAGGTATACCCTGAACGAAGTGATCGACATTGCAGGGAAAGTAAGAATCCGTTTACGGCCTACACTCCTCCCCTGTATCTCGCCCACCGCTTTATCTTTTACATATAATACTACGCTAAACTGGCGGATACTCTGCCCAAGGTGGATAGCTTCTCTTAAAACAATGCAATTTATTTTCGTTGGCTGCTTCAGCTGGACAATAAAATTCTGGAGATTAATACCATAGACCGTCGCAGCGGAGTCAATGGCCCGGAGAACAAATGGTTTCTGGGAAAAGTCTCTTGGACTGAACTCATAATAGGTATCCGCCTGTTTAAGAAGGTTGTCTGCAAAATTCTCATCCCGCAATGCTTTAAAACCCAGTAAAGCTGTCGAATCATTTTCATTGATCAGCCCTCTCCTGTCGGGAGGAACATTCAATAAGAGGTTGGCTCCTCTTCCTACTGATTTCAGGTACACTTCAAATAATTGCCCGGGTGTTTTGACCTGGTTATCTTCTTTTGAATGATAGAACCATCCCGGGCGGATACTCACATCACATTCTGCCGGTATCCATAGTTGTCCATTATAATTTCCGCGGTTAAGCGTGTCCATGGAAGGGCTCCCAACGCCCCGCCTGAAGCCGGCCGTATCCAGGAAATTCCAGTTCGGTTCGCCGGCAATACCATTTTCATTTCCTACCCAACGGATATCAGGACCGATATCACTGAATATAACCGTTCGGGGTGAAAGCTGGCGGACGGTGTTCTCAAATCGCCTCCAGTCATACACTTGCTGTTTTCCATTCGGTCCTTCTCCATTCGCGCCATCCCACCACAATTCCCATATGGGGCCATAGTTCTGAAAGATCTCCTTCATCATGTTCACAAAAACATCATTGTATCTTTCCGTTCCGTAATCAGGATGGTTCCTGTCCCAGGGAGAAATATACACGCCGAACTTCAACCCGTATTCCCGGCAGGCCTGGGATAATTCTTTTAAAACATCTCCCTGGCCGTCTTTCCACTTGCTTTCTCTAACCGTGTGTTTGGAATATTTACTCGGCCACAAACAAAAACCGTCATGGTGTTTGGCGGTGATAATAATTCCTTTTGCCCCGGCTGCTTTGGCTACGCGGCACCATTGCCGGCAATCAAGGTTGGTTGGATTGAAAATTGTTTCAGGCTCTGTACCCTCACCCCATTCCTTATCGGTAAATGTATTGGGACCGAAATGCACAAAGAGATAATACTCGGTCTCCTGCCAGGCCAGTTGCTGCCGGGTGGGCAGCGGCCCTGAACCAGGTGTTTGCGCAAGTGTACAGAAACTGGCCAATAACAGGAACCCAAAAAAAAGTTGCTTCATTTTTTCATTTTAAAAACATACAGGATCTCTTCTGCTACCGGGTGACTGGCTTTAAAAGTATAGCCCATCAGCTTTGCAATAGTTTGAGCAAATTGCTGCTGGTAGAGTTGCATACCTGACCTTAATTCGCCCCTCACAGGAGTGCCGGGACCCATGACGGCAAACCAAATTTCATGTGAGTCCTGTATCTTATCATTATGACTCGTCCATTCTTCTTTTTTAATATCACCCCTGCCATGATCTACCGTGATAAATATAGCAGTCTTGTTTTTGTACTGCGGGTCATGCTGGACAAAATCCCATATCTCTTTTATCCATGCATCCACCTGGTGACCGGCATCCAGGTAAGAGCGGTATTTACCCGCATGCGCCCATTCATCTGTTTCCCCGTAGGCAATATAAAGCAGTTTTGGCTTTTTTGTTTTCAGGTATTCCATCGCTCCATAATGCGTAAAGACATCGAGACATTCTTCTTCCCCGAAGGGCCTGTAAGCATCCTTATTCATTGCATTCACCAGCCTTTCATTAGCTGTTGGGACCTTTCCTCCGAAACTGTTAAAAGCGGAGTACACGGGTATCCCGCTGCGTTCTTCATTTAATATCCTGTCAAAGGCATCCCAGGCTCCGAATGCGGCCACTTTGCCTTTTAGTTTTGGCTGTTTATTCAAAAACTCCAGCACCGTTACATGCGGATTGGCGGGATAGTTATTGCTGTTGATCGCCGTGTCGGCATATCCCGTCATTATTTCGCTGTAGCCTGGGTAACTGAACCAATATGGATTTGCATTGTCCACTTTACTACCCAGCGTTCTGTTTCCAAATAGCTGTCCTTCCTTTTCTACAACTGTCCACAAAAAAGGCATTAGTTTTTTTCTTCTTTCTTTCTCCTCATTACACCAGTATTTTTTATAGATATACTCACTGTCGCCTTCATTGTACTTGCTGTTATTGGCGATAGCAGAATCCATTCCTTTGAATACCTCCTGCCAGCGAAACCCATCGGTACTGATGATGATCATATTCTCAGCCCTGTCCTGTGCCCCCGCCTGTAAGAATGTCAAAAGAAAAAAAGTTGCGGTCAATATCTTTACAAGGTTGTCTTTTATCATCGTAATAAAGGTTTATTCCAGTGTGGTTTTACCTGCGACAGGTGCTGCTGCTGGCCGGTGCAGGTCAAACACAATCATCTCATTTTCTCCTTTCTTTAGCCAGCTGGCCGGGCAATAAAGGCGTTTTTGTGGTCCTATGCTCCAGTATCTCCCGAGGTTATGCCCGTTCACGTATACGATACCTTTCGAATAACCACTCATGTCAAAATATACATCTCCTGTTACTTTAAGATTAAATTTACCGGAAAAGAATAAACCTTCCTTATCATCTGACCGGCCGGCCGTGATGTTGGTCCCACTCTTCATCATTTCGTAGTCCAGGGGCAGGGAGTATATTTCCCAATTCATAAGCGTCATACCATTCAGCGTAACACGATCAGTTATCCCCTTCCTGTCGATCATGAACTGTGCAAAATTTATATGACCCATCCCTTCTACCAGTATTTCGAGGAGAGGATCTTTCACCACCACATCCGAGGCAGGAAGATCGATTGTCCATTTGCCACCGTCACGAAATACCGTATCAATGAATTTATGATTAAGGAAGACCAGTGCATAATCATGTGGCTCCGTGATAGTCAGTTTTCCTCCTTTATGCCCAATCAATCGTGTCCGGTAGAGCATTAGTCCCTGGTCCTGGTCCAGCATTTCCATCGGTACCGGTTGTGGTGAATAGACCGGCAGGGGCAGGTTTTGCCAGATCGAACTGGTTTGCCTCATTTCAACGGGCGGTATTTCGATCACCGGAACGGGTTCAGGAACATCCGGTACTTTGTTAGTACTATATTTCCTGATCAGGTTCCGCAGCATAAAATATTTCGCTGTCGGCCTTCCTTGTTCATTAATGGGTGCATCATAATCATAACTGGTGATATCGGGCTGGTATTGGGTCTGAGAAAAGGCATTGGCTCCCGCCGTAAAACCGAAATTGGTACCTCCATGTATCACGTAGAGGTTAAATGATTTTTTATGTTGTAACAGGAATTCGACTTCTTTCTTCAGGTCATTGGTATCGGGTTTGGCGAATTTTTCTCCCCAGTGGGTCAGCCAGCCCGGGTAGGTTTCGCTGCTGAAGGCAGGAACATTGGGGTTTCTTTTTCTGGCCTGTTCAAAATCTTTTTCATTTCCCCCGCTGTCGAGCCCGATCGCTGCTCCGTCGATATTACCGGCTTCCAGCATAAAGGCAGTGGGGCCATCTGCCGTAAAGAAAGGTACATTGATACCGTTTTTTAACCAGCATTTGCGGAGCTCTTCCAGGTATGTTTTATCATTACCAAAACTTCCATATTCATTTTCTACCTGTACCATCAGGATCGGCCCTCCTTCTGTGCATTGTAATGATTTTATTTCTGCGGAAAGATGATTGATATAGGATGTTACAGCCTGCATATATCTTTCATCCATGCAACGGATCTTTATATCCGGTATTTTAAGCAACCAGGGGGGTAACCCGCCAAAATCCCATTCCGCGCATACATAAGGCCCTGGTCTTAGCAAAACCCACATATTTTCCTGTTGACAAATTTTTATGAATGTTGCGATATCGCGGTTTTCGCTATTAAAATCAAATATACCAGGCTGGCTTTCGTGGTAATTCCAGAAGACATAAGCTGCAATAGTATTACACCCCATCGCTTTTGCCATTTGTATGCGATGCCGCCAGTATTCCCGTGGAATACGGGCAGGGTGCATTTCACCGCTGATGAGTTGGATAGGTTTGCTGTCCAGTAAGAATTCAGCCTTGCCCAGCGAAAAAATATGTTTGGATTGCGGGAACGAAGTATAAAAAAACAGCAGGAGGAGGCTTGTGCTCAACAGCTTTTTCATACCGGCAATTTACCGCCCTGCAACGAACTTAAAAAGTAAAAATGATGCAGCCTTTTCACTCTTTGGCCTACCTTTGTCGCGCCTTTTCCGCCAACCGGCGGACTGGTGAACGCCGTCTTAAAGCCACAAATAACTATATGGACTACCGGATTGAAAAGGATACAATGGGTGAAGTAAAAGTGCCTGCCGATGCGCTTTACGGGGCACAAACACAGCGCAGTATCGATAATTTCAAGATAGCGCAGGACATCAACCGGATGCCAAAAGAGATCATACGGGCTTTTGCATACCTGAAAAAAGCGGCCGCCCTCACAAACGTTGAAGCCGGTGTGTTACCCAAAAATAAATCGGTACTGATCGGGAAGGTTTGCGACGAGATCCTGAAAGGTAAACTCGATGATGCTTTCCCGCTGGTCGTATGGCAGACCGGCAGCGGCACCCAAAGCAATATGAATGTGAATGAAGTGATCGCTTACCGCGGGCATGTATTAAAAGGCGGGAAATTAACCGACAAAGAAAAATTCCTGCATCCCAATGACGATGTGAACAAATCCCAATCTTCCAACGATACGTTCCCGACAGCTATGCATATAGCAGCCTATAAGATGTTGGTTGAAACAACGATACCCGGTATTAAAAAACTCAGGGATACCCTGGCAGGGAAAAGCAAACAGTACATGAAAGTGGTTAAGATCGGCCGTACCCATTTTATGGATGCAACACCTCTTACGGTTGGCCAGGAGTTCAGCGGTTATGTTTCCCAGCTGGATCATGGAATGAAAACGATCAAAAATTCCCTTTCCCATTTAAGCGAACTGGCACTGGGCGGAACTGCTGTAGGAACAGGTATCAATACACCCCCTGATTATGCCGTGAAAGTGGCGAAACATATCGCGGCGTTAACGGGTTTACCATTTATAACCGCGGAAAATAAATTCGAAGCCCTGGCTGCACATGATGCCATTGTAGAAGCGCATGGTGCTTTGAAAACAGTGGCAGTTAGTTTAATGAAGATCGCCAATGATATCCGGATGCTTTCTTCAGGACCGAGGAGCGGCATTGGAGAAATTTTTATTCCCGATAATGAGCCGGGTTCTTCTATCATGCCGGGCAAGGTCAATCCTACCCAGTGTGAAGCGTTGACCATGATCGCTGCCCAGGTATTGGGTAACGATGTCGCGATCAATATAGGGGGCGCCATGGGTCATTTTGAATTGAATGTTTTTAAGCCGGTAATGATCTATAATTTCCTGCATAGTGCCCGACTGATCGGTGATGGTTGTGTTTCATTCAATGATAAATGTGCAGCAGGACTGGAACCCATCGAAGCGAATATTAAAAAGCATGTTGACAACAGCCTGATGCTGGTTACCGCACTGAATACAAAAATCGGTTACTATAAAGCGGCTGAGATCGCACAGAAAGCACATAAAGAAGGAACGACCTTAAAAGCAATGGCTGTTAAGCTTGGTTATGTTACATCAAAGCAGTTCGATGAATGGGTCAAACCCGAAGGGATGGTCGGTAAACTTCAGTAAATTGGCTACCGTAAAACCCCTATTTTAAAGGGAAAGAAAACCGGTACGTGTTTTTTCTCCCCTGAAAATTTGCAAATCTGGGTGTTTTGATACTATCTTAACATCGTAATAATCCAAACCCTTTTTTTAAACCCAAAATCCCCATCTATGAGAAGTAACGGCCAACCATCACTTTACTTTTCCCCGCATTCGCTGAAGTCCCAGAAACAGGAAGTTTCAGCAACACCACCCGTTCAGTCACCTTATTTAAGAGCAGTTCTTTCAGGCAAGACCAGAACCAATTCTGCCCGGAACGCTGATTCTAACCTGGCTGCCGCACTGCGTTATATCAATAGCAGCAGGTAGCTACTGGTAAGAATGCCTGGATTGAAGATCACGAGTAAACCCCTTGAGCATAATACAAAAACTAAACCTCCGCCAGTTGTCGGAGGTTTTTAATTTTTTAGCCGGCGATTCACATACCAGGTACCCCGTAATCGGTTAACCCGTGTTAATTTATTTCTTTCGTTTAATTACTTCTTTCACACCTGTATTATCCCTTGTAGAAAAAACTTTCTTCTTTCCCGGTAAATACCTGGTTTGATCTGCTGTTGATTTTCTATTTAAATCCTCACTTCCCCTGCTGAACATCGTAGGAATTTTCCCGGTAAAACCTACCTGTATATTTAGTAAGCCCGTCCCAGTAAAATCCTATTGACAGGGGTAAACCATTAGGCTATTTTTATATTCCGGAGTCAGCTATAGTGAATACCGAAAATCCTGTCTATGAAAAAACCTGTACCCGAGGTAACTGTTTTATTGCGAATTTTTTTCTTCACCCTGCTGCTGGCAGCAGGCTCCGGCAATAGTATAGCCCAGAGCATCGACTTTGGTAAAAGTTATATCAACGTGACAAAAGGGGTGAGCGGTGGAACGGTTGAAACAGGAGATGTTTTAGAGATCAGGGCCTCCTTTGTTGTACGCGCAGGTACCTTTGACAGTTGTCGTTACCAGGATGTTGTACCTGTAGGTACGACTTTTATTAATGGCAGTATCGGCGTCCTTACCAATGAAGGAAAAGTATACAAGGCTTTTACCAATGCATACGGGGATGACGCAGGATGGATAACCGGCTCCAATATCACGATCCATTTAGGTTATAATACTGCTGCGGCCCCCGCCAATGCATTCAGGCGGGGAAGGGTGGCCAATACGCATAAACCTTCTTTTTTCGGCAGCACCTGCATCATGATCGCTTCTTTCAGGGTAACTGTTACAGCCGCAACTGGTTCCCTTATCAGCACCGGAGGCGGCAACATGACCTATAAAAATGGTGCGTCTGCCATCCAGACATTTACATTCCCGTCCAATTCAGTAAGTGTGTATCCGAACTATGGCATCTGTTCCAATACTGTTGGTACCAATGCTATCGGTACAGAAACAAACGGAACATTCGGCAGTGGCCGGCCGCGAAACCGGATTGCTTCACTCAATGTACCGGTTGGTTATACTTATAACTTTTTTGACCTGAACATGCCCAACGACTATTATTATGGTATAGCTAACAATACATCAACCCGACCTGCCTATACAACATTGAACACCTGGCCTAAGCCAGATGGAGCATCGCCCACCCATCGTGTATTCGGTGTCTGGGATATTATCGGGGATCATACAGGCGCTGTTTCTCCAACTGCCGGTAACGCGGCCGCAGATACTGTAGCCAATGGAAATGCCGGTTATATGCTGGTGATCAATGCCGCTTACCGGATAGACTCCGCTTTCCAGCAAACCATTTCAGGTCTTTGTCCCAATACCTATTACGAGATCTCCTGCTGGATGAGGAATATCTGTTCCAAATGCGGGTGCGATTCAAATGGTACGGGTGCCAGTGGAGCAGGTTATTTACCTACAGCTGCGGCAGATTCATCGGGAGTGTACCCGAACCTTACTTTTGAAATCGATGCTGTCGACTATTATACTACCGGTAACCTGCGGTATACCGGTCAATGGGTGAAAAAAGGATTTACTTTCCTGACAGGACCTGCCCAGACTAGTTTCACGCTGAAGTTCTTTAATAATGCACCCGGTGGTGGCGGGAACGACTGGGCGCTTGATGATATAGCAGTGTCCACATGTTCACCCAATATGAAATACTCACCTTCTTTAACACCTACGGTATGTGACAGTAATTTGCTTATGATTTATGATACGGTACGTTCTTACTTCAATAACTATGTTTATTATAAATGGCAGCGGAGTATAAATGCTGGTGTATCCTGGTCGGATGTAACTGCAGCGCTGGGACCTGCCGCACCTTTCTGGAACGGTACTGCCTGGGAATATGTCACTTCGTATACTATTCCCCCTTCCCAGACACTTCTTTCCAATAATGGTGATAAATACAGGCTAGTCGTAGCTACAACGCTGGCCAATCTTACTGATATTAACTGCCGCTTTACCGATGTCGCCAATATCATTACCCTGAACGTGATCGATTGTGGTATCCCGTTGGCAACACAGTTACTTTCTTTTGGCGGGCAACTGGTCAGCCAGCAGGCAGTACTGAACTGGACCACCACCGGCGAAAATGAACCTCTCTTCTTTGATATAGAAAAAAGTACGGATGGGATCAATTTCTCCCTGGCCGGTTCTGTCAGCAGTTATGCTGACTACAGCGCAAAACAAAGCGCTTATTACTTCACCGACCCACTGCCCGTAATGGGTAAAGTTTATTACCGGGTCCGGATGAAAAATAATCTTGATCAGTCGAAGTATTCCAGGACCATCCAGCTGGGTACAAACGCGGATATCTTTTCCTTTGTCACTGTGATCAATCCCTTTCGCAATGAACTAAGTTTCGAAATTATTTCTGCTGTCAATGGCAAAGCAGATGCAGAACTGATCGATGCAGCCGGTAAAACAATACAAAGAAGATATTTTGACCTTGCCATGGGGATCAACAACCTTGTGCTTGATAATACCACGAAGATCCCCGCAGGTATCTATTTCCTCCGGGTACGTTCAGGCGATAAGAGTATTCAGAAAGGAGTACTGAAACAAACAGATTAAGAACAAAGAAATAAAAGCCAGATTATAATACCTGTACCTTGTCACTTATATCAGTACTCGTTTCAACTGTCGTAGGTAATTCCTGCGGGGCATGTTTTTTGAAGAACCGCTTTTGAAAGATGAGTAAGGTAATAACTCCTGTTGAGATAGAGGCATCGGCGATATTGAAAATCGGGCTGAAGAATTCAAAATCATCCCCGCCCACAAAAGGCAGCCAGGAAGGGAAATGTCCCTTGAACATCGGGAAATACAGCATATCCACTACACTGCCATGCAGGAAGGAAGAATATCCAGGGGAAGAAAACTGCGCGATCCCGGAATAACTTACATAATCACTGATCGTAGGGTCGTAATGAAGTCCTTTATCAAAGAACATCCCATAAAACATACTGTCGAGCAGGTTACCCAATGCACCGGCATAGATAAGGGCGGCACAAACAACGAATCCCCTGCGGTATTGCTGTTTTACGATCCTGCCAAGATACCAGGTACCAAAGATTACGGCAGCCAGGCGAAACAGTGTTAATACCATTTTTCCTGTTTCATTACCAAATTTCCAGCCCCAGGCCATCCCGGGATTCTCAATAAAATGGAGACGGAACCAATCCATGCCAAAGACCCGTACTACTTCACCAGTAGGATGCGAGGATTTGATCCAGAGCTTTAATGCCTGGTCCACTATGATAATGGCCGCAATAATGAAAGCTACATGCCTGAGTTTCAGTGTCCGCATAATGAACGACAAATATAAGAAGAAAGCTACTAGCCATTGGCTGCTGCCTGTTAGCCCATCCCTAAAATATAAAATTTAACTACAGGTTAAGTTTAACCCGTAAGGCAGTATCCTGCAGCTGCCTGCAGCCTGGAACCAACTGCAGCCATTTCATTCTTCAAAATATACTCTTTTTACCCTTTGTGAAATTCCTGTCATGATTTCATAGGGAATTGTATCCGCCCACCGGGCCAGTTGTTGAACAGGTAATGGCGCTCCAAAAATGATCACATCATCTCCTTCTTTTACACCGGGTATGCCGGTAACATCTACCATGAACATATCCATACAAACAGTTCCGACCAGGGGTACCAGCTGGCCGTTAAGCCAGATACTACCATTGCCATTTCCCAATCGCCTGGGGTAGCCATCTGCATAGCCCATACGAATGGTGGCAATGAGCGAATCTTTTTGTACCCTGGTTTTTCGGTTATAGCTAACCGATTCTCCTTTCTTAACCTGTTTTAACTGGGCAATCGTAGATTTAAGTGTTGCTACCGTTTGGAGGTTTAATTTGCCTGAGTTTGCACTGTCAACACCATAAAGTCCGATCCCCAATCGTACCATATCCATTTGCAATTGAGGATGCCGCACAACCCCGGCTGAATTGGCAATATGACGGATGAAATCATAACCTAACCCGGTCTGCAGTTCCCGGGAAGCTTTCTCAAACAAGTGGAACTGTTCCTGTGTAAATGAGTCCTCTACTTTTTCTTCGCTGGCAGCTAAATGAGAGAAAACGGATTGTACTTTAAATGAAACTGTTGACTGCAGTACAGACAATAGCTTTTCCATTTCCTCCACGGAGAAACCCAGCCTGTTCATACCCGTTTCGATTTCGATATGAACAGGATATTGCTGCAACCCCTCCTGTTGTAAGAATTTATCAAATGCATGAAGCATTTCAAAAGAATATAATTCAGGCTCAAGGTTATGATAGGTGATCGCTTCAAAAGCACTTTCTTCGGGATTCATCACCATAACAGGTAAACTGATGCCCGCTTTCCTGAGCTCCACTCCTTCATCTGCATAAGCCACTCCAAGGTAGTCCACTTTATGATATTGAAGGATGCCTGCGATCTCTGCACCCCCGCTTCCATAAGCAAAAGCTTTTACCATAGCCATCACTTTCGTGGACGGCTGTACTATTTTCTGATATTCTTTCAGATTATGGACAATCGCATTCAGGTTTATTTCCAGTACTGTCTGGTGAACTTTTTGTTCGAGCAACTGGACGATCTGTTCAAAAGCAAAAGTCCTGGCTCCCTTTACCAAAATGGTTTCCTCCCGGAACATGGTAGAACGAAACGCCCGGATAAAATCTTCCGTACCCGTATAAAACTCGGGCTGCAACTCTTCCCCGGGTTTATTTAGCAGTTGCCGCAACTGACCGGAGATATCCGTACCGATCGCAATCACCCGGTTGACCCGGTATTTCTTAAGGCTGTTCAATATCTGCTGATACAAAGTCCCTGCCGGTAACCCGCTTTGCTGGAAATCCGAGAGGATGACCGTCTTATTGGTTCCCCCACTTTGCTGGTCAAGAAAATTCAGGGCTATTTCCAGCGAACTGAGATCTGCGCTATAACTATCATTAATGATAGAGCAATGATTAATACCTTTTTTTAATTCCAGGCGCATATTCACGGGTGTCAGCAATTTCATCCTCCCGGCAATAACGGCATTATCGTAACCCAGCATCAGCATCAGTTGCCAGCAACTCACCGCATTCTGAATGGAAGCATCGTCCGTGAAAGGTATCCCGATCGAAATATCATGAGCAGGATCCTTTTTGTTTTTCGCTGAAATAAAAGTGCTGCCTGGTTGCTTTTTTATCCCTGTCAGTTCAAGAACCGGGGGTTGTTCTGCTTCACGGAATAATAATCTTTTTTCAGCTTCTTTCTGCGCAGCCGTAGAAAATCCATCGCTATGCGCTTCGCCGATATTGGTCAGTATCCCGATGGTGGGCCGGATGATCTTTTCCAGTTTGTCCATTTCCCCGGGCTGTGAAATACCTGCTTCGAAAATGGCGAGGGTATGTTGCTCATTCATTTGCCAGACACTTAATGGAACCCCGATCTGTGAATTATAGCTTTTGGGACTTCGGACGATGTTGTAGTCATTGTGTAACAACTGGTAAAGCCATTCCTTTACGATCGTCTTGCCGTTACTCCCGGTAATCCCTATAACAGGAACTGAGAAATGCTGCCGGTGCCAGCCGGCCAGTTGCTGCAGGGCCTTTAATGTATCCCTGGTCAGTAAAAAATTGGCACCCGGGTAAGCCATCGTGTCAATCTTCTCACTCACAACAAAATTCCTCACTCCTTTTTTATAAAGATCTGCGATGAACAGGTGCCCGTCACGCCTGTCTCCTTTCAGGGCAAAGAATAAACTGGATGCCGGTGCGTAGACTTTCCGGCTGTCGAGCAAAAGGTGTTCGATCACCGTATCATCATTGATCGGGGCTTCGGCCTGGATTATACGGGCAATATGACTTATCTTATAATTCAAGTGTGTTACTGTGTATTACTGGCTTTCATCCGTTACATCTTCAGGTCCGCCTTTTTTCTTCATAAAAATAGAATAGAAAATGGAGCCCGATATACAGGTAAGTATAACACCTAATGAAATGAAAACCTGTGTTTGTTTGTCGATCCATTGATTGATCCAATGTTCACCCAGCATCTTAATGCCAATAAAGATGAGTACAATGGCAATTCCCTGCTGCAGGTAATCAAACTTGCTGACTGCTCCTCGCAGGAGGAAGAACAGGGAGCGAAGTCCGAGGACAGCAAAGATATTAGACGTATAAATAACCAGCCTCGCGGTTTCCTGGTAACCTTCTGTTTTTGTATCCACGATACCCATAACAGCAGGGATCGAATCAAGGGCGAAGACCAGGTCAATACCCGCCAGCATGATCACGACGACGAAAAGGCTGGTATAGAATTTTTTCCCTTCCACCCGCACGGTATATTTCCCCTCACCATCGTGCGGCACCAGGGGCAGGAATCTTTTCACCCATTTATAGATTTTACTTTCTTCAGGTTTGAAATGTTCATCCTCATCTGAAGTAAACATCTTATACCCGGTATAAATAAGGAAGGCTCCAAAGATGTACAGTATCCAATAGAATTTTTCGACTAATGCCACCCCTACCGTAATAAAAATAATCCTGAAAAGGATAGCCATTAAAATACCTGCAAGGAGTACCCGGCCATAATTTTTTTCCTTGACGGAAAAGGCAGAAAAAATAAGGATAAAAACAAAGATATTATCGATACTCAGGCTCCACTCCATCAGGTAAGCACTGAGGTATTCCAGCGCGGGTTTTTGCCCGTTCTGCACCCACATGAAAATACAAAATGCAAGGGCCAGCGCTACCCAGAAAAAAGTCTGGAATAATGCCTGTTTGATCGTAACCTTTTTTCCTTTTTTACTCAACAAACCCAGGTCAAAAATTAGCGCCACTATTAAAACAACCCCGAAAACAAGGTAGGTGATCTGGTCAGTCGTCATTCCTTTCTGTTATAATATGCAAAGATACGTTACGCGGCATACTTTCTTTTCCGGGTCTGCTGGTAGATCCAGCCGAAAACTAACACGAGCAGAATAGGGAGAGCAATATTGATGAACTGCCAGGTGGTTTTTTGATCCTTTACTTTTTGCGGATCGAGCAGCCGCAAAACGATATCCTTATTCCTCGTTTCGATAATACCCGGTTTATTGATAAGATACTCCAGGCAATTCAATAAAAAATCTTTGTTCGCAAACTGGTACTCGTATTGTGTACCCACTGTATAAAAATTTAATCCCATTGGCAGGGGACCATCCTTCGGAGAAAGATCGTTCAATACCATATCGCCATCACCGACCACGATCATCTTATTCTCTGTATTGCTTATTTCCTGGAATGCGGAACCGGTGGCGGCAAGACTGTCTATTTGGGAGCGGGAAGCTTTATTCCGGTAAAGAGAGGTGAACCTCCCCTCCAGTAAAACGGCAACGGGAATATCCTTTTTTGTAAATTTTATATCCTCGGGCACATTTTTATTTTCGTTCAAACTAATCAGCGCCGGTGTACTGATCGTTCTTGAATTAGGAGAAGAAGCTAACAGGACCGTTTTTTTGATTCCCGCTGCAGTAATTGTATCGAGTGAATTCACAAACCGTCCTGCTACCAGGCCGGTGTTCTTATTAATAGTATGATTACCGGCTGACCCGAACAGCGGGTAATAATTCCAATGCACAAATTCAAATTGGGGGTTATCCCCGCTGCCATTAACGGCAAGGGGAATAAAATCACATTGCAGGTCCATCACCAGGTCTGTATTGATGCGGGCGCCATACCTGAATAGCATATCTGTCAGGTTCAGGTTCCTGTCATAAGCGATCGTTTCCGGGGTATAACGCAAACTATCCTGTTCAGCGATCAGGTTATCAATAAAAAGCAGGAGCTTTCCTCCGCGCATGACAAACTGGTCCAGTTTTAACTTCTCTTCTTCGGTAAATTGAATAGCGGGCTTGACAACCAGTAAGACATCAATACGGCGCGGGTCATCTTTGTCTGTTGATATTTTACTTACCTGGTTCAGGTCCAGCAGGCCGAGTTTATAATCATTCTTTAAGGTTTCCTGTATCCCGTATGTGCGGCCATCCACCGGCTCACCGTTACCGGTGGCATAAGCAATATGTGGTTTCTCTGTATTTACCAGTCCGTTCAGGGTTTTAGCAAACTGGTATTCCATTAATGCTTCCGCGCTGTTCATCTCCACCGGCGTGATCATTCTTTTTCCTCCTGAATAGAGGTTGACCAGGGCTTGTTTATCCTTATATTTTATTAAAGCAACAGGATAAACTCTTTTCGTTTCCTCCCCAGCTTTCACCTGCACCGAAAGATTGATGGCTTCGGCACCGAGTCCCTGCAAGGTATCTTCCCAGGTCTTGCCGTTTTCACCAGCTATCTCATCCTGGGGTGAAATAAAACGGTAATGAATTTTTGAACCATTCTTGTCCTTCAGCAATTGCAGGAAATCATCCGTACTTCCGGCCAGTTTTTTGAAACCGGCCGGGAACTGCCCTTTCAGGAAAACATCAATCTGCACGTCATCATCAAGCCCTTTTAGCAGGTCTTTGGTGGCTTTACTCAGCGTATATCTTTTTTCCCTGGTAAGATCGATACGTGCATGAAAAACGGAAGCCAGCCAGTTGACAGCAAATAAAACTACCAGCAGCAACAACCACCAGTATCCTGAAGCTCCTATTTTTGAAACTCCCTTTTTCATTATCGTCTTAAAAGATTACGGTTGGTGATCGCATAGAACAGGAATATCATACTGAGAAAATAAACCAGGTCACGGGTATCAATCAGCCCGCGGCTGATACTGCGGTAATGAAAATCGATCCCCAGCATCTCCGTATAATAATCCAGTCCATTCGCCAGCGCCGGTATACGGCTGAGCGCACTAAATCCATAATATAACAGGGCGCAACCGATCAGGCTGGCAATAAAAGCAATAACGGCATTATTGGTAAAGCTGCTGCAACAGATACTGATGGATGTAAATACAGCAGCGAGAAAAAATAAGCCAATATAGGACCCGGTAGTAGCACCCATATCCAGTCCTTCGTTGGAAGAAAGTCGCTGGATGGAAAAGATGTAAATGATGGTTGGTACTAAGGCTATGAAAACCACGAGTAAACTCCCAAGATATTTACCCCCGATGATCTGGCCGCGGGTAAGCGGGCGGGTTTGTAATATTTCGTAAGTACCGGTCTTGAATTCCTCGGCAAAACTTCTCATCGTAATGGCAGGGATCAGCAGCAATAATATCCAGGGAGCCAGTTGAAAGAAGCGGTCCAGGGTAGCATAGCCAAAATCAAGGATGTTATCCTCGAAGACAAATAATACCAGCCCGTTCACCAGGAGGAAAACAATGATTGCTATATAGCCGGTGAGGCTGCTGAAGAATTGACGAAGCTCTTTTTTACAGACAGAAAACATCAATGCAAAATAAAGCAAAGCTGGTAGATAACAAGGGGAATGGGGTTTGGCTAGTGACTAGTGGGAAGGAAAATCAGCAAATAAAAAAAGGCCTTGCGGCCTGCTCAAATAAGTAGTTATGATTTTATTCTTAATCTGTCCCAACCCTACTAGCTACTCGCCAGACCCACTTGCCTCTCTACACTGCAAAACTCTCACCGCAACCACAGGTCCGGCTCGCATTAGGATTGCTGAAATAAAATCCTTTTCCGTTCAACCCATCGGAAAAGTCAAGGGTCGTATTCACGAGGTAGAGGAAACTCTTCAGGTCAGTCACTACTTTTATGCCATTGTCCTCAAACACCTGGTCCATTGGTTTGGTCTCGTTATCAAAGTCCAGCTTATAGCTTAAACCAGAGCAACCACCACCTACTACACCTACCCGGACAAAATAAGAGGCATCCTCTTCCACCCCGGCATCTTTCATCAACTGGTGAATCTTCACCTTGGCCTTGTCACTTATATAAATCGCGTTTGCTAAAGCCCCCCCACCCCCCGAAGGGGGGATTGAGGAAACTTGATTATTTGAATCGTTCATTATTTTATGATTTGAATAAGCCCCTCCTTTGGAGGGGTTGGGGAGGTCCCTTCTTAATGAACAACCGTTTCGTCAAACTTCAGTGCCGGCAGCCCATTCTTTACCCGGTAATCATTGACAGCTGCTTTGATCGCATCTTCTGCCAGTACAGAGCAGTGAATTTTTACAGGGGGAAGATGGAGTTCTTCCACGATGGTCATATTATCAATGGCCATCGCTTCATCGACTGATTTTCCTTTCAGCCACTCTGTAGCCAGGGAAGAAGAAGCGATAGCAGAGCCACAGCCAAAGGTCTTGAACTTGGCATCCGTTATAAGGCCCGTTGCCTCATCCACTTCGATCTGGAGACGCATTACGTCACCACACTCAGGTGCGCCCACGAGACCGGTTCCGACATTTGTCTTGCTTTTATCCAGTGTTCCCACGTTCTTGGGGTTCTGGTAATGGTCGATCACTTTTTCGCTGTATGACATGATATGTACGATTTAAGATGTTTGATGTACGAAGTAAGAAACATTCTCCTGTGTGAAGCAACTTCGTACATCGTACTTCACACATCGCACATCTTAGTGGTGCGCCCATTCAATACTGTTCATATCAATTCCTTCTTTATACATTTCCCAGAGAGGGCTCATCTCTCTTAATTTATTAACGGTGTTTGACACCTGCTCTACCGTATAATCGATCTGGTCTTCGGTCGTGAACCTTCCCAGGCCAAACCGAAGCGAACTGTGTGCCAGGTCATCTCCCAGGCCCAACGCCTTTAACACATAAGATGGCTCCAGGGATGCCGATGTACAGGCCGATCCTGAAGAAAGAGCAATATTCTTATTAAAACCCATCAGCAACCCTTCTCCTTCCACGTATTTGAAAGAGATATTCGTTACATGTGGTAATTTATGTTCTTTATCACCATTCAGGTAAGTCTCTTCTACTTTTAGTAATTCGGTTTGCAGTTTATCCCTGAGTTTACTTACCCGTTTAGTCTCTTCTTCCATTTCATTCACGCAGATTTCGCAGGCTTTTCCAAACCCAACGATACCGGGTACATTCAGCGTACCACTTCTCATGCCGCGCTCATGACCGCCACCATCCATCTGGGCAGTTACTTTTACTCTTGGATTTTTCCGACGTACATACAATGCGCCAACCCCTTTGGGTCCATACATTTTATGTGCGGTAAATGCCATCAGGTCAATGCCGTCTTTATTGACATCTACAGGTATCTTGCCTACTGCCTGGGTAGCATCGCTGAACACCAGGACACCTTTCTTTTTGGCGATCGCAGCGATCTCTTTCATCGGGTTGATCGTACCAATTTCGTTATTGGCATACATGATTGCGATAAGGATCGTAGTGGGTTTGATAGCAGCTTCCAGTTCTCCCAGGTCGATCAGCCCATTGTCTTTTACTTTGAGGTAAGTAACTTCTCCGCCTTCTTTTTCAATATGCTTGCAGGTATCGAGTACAGCTTTGTGTTCGATATTGCAGGTGATGATATGATTGCCCTTGCTGGCATACATTTCAAACACTCCCTTGATAGCGAGATTATCAGCTTCAGTAGCACCCGATGTAAAGATGATTTCTTTAGGCTCGGCGCCGATTAGTTTGGCCACCTGTTCACGGGCCAGGTCAACTGCTTCTTCTGCCTGCCAGCCAAAAGGGTGATTACGGCTGGCCGCGTTACCGAAATTATTTGTAAAGTAAGGTATCATCGCTTCCACGACCCTTGGGTCACAGGGTGTCGTGGCGTTATGGTCCAGGTAAATGGGAAATTTGAGCATAAAATCTAATCGGGGTTTTTTGTAACCCTCCGAGGGTTTTAAAACCCTCCAAAGGCTCGCATAGGAGAAAGATTTCCTAACGGGAACCTTTGGAGAGTTCTTAAATTTTCTAATCTATTTCTAAACACAAAATTACTCTAAAAGGTTCTAACTGAAAGGGGTAATTTCGGGTGGACGGGCGATTTTACCGAAATCGCAACCCCTTACAACTCAAGCTTCTTTTTATGCAAAAAGTCGAGCATATCGGGATCGCAGTTAAGAAACTGGCTGATTCCATCCCTTTATTCGAAAAACTGCTGAACAGCACCTGTTACAAGACCGAACGGGTTGAAACAGAGAAGGTGAACACGGCTTTCTTTAAACAGGGGGCAACCAAAATCGAGCTCCTGGAAAGCATTGATCCCGATGGTGTGATCGCCCGCTTTATCGAGAAAAAAGGCGAAGGGCTGCACCATATCGCTTTCGACGTGGCAGATATTGAAGCCGAAATGGAAAGACTGAAAAAAGAGGGGTTTGTCCTGCTGAGCGAAACTCCTAAAGCCGGGGCCGATAATAAACTGGTTTGTTTTCTTCACCCGAAACATACCAACGGAGTTCTTATTGAATTATGTATGGAGAGGAGGAATGATGCTGGATTCTAGATTCTGGATGCTGGATGCTGGCTTTTAAACCTTAGATACTTTATATACTTGTTAACCCTGTTCTTCCGCAATCGAATCTGCATTAACGATCCCCAATTTCAACACGGCGACCTGGGCAGCTATTTGAGAAGCGTCTTTTTTATTAAAGGCTTTTCCTTCCGCAATATTCTTTCCATCAACAACTGCCGCTACAGTAAATAACCTGCGACCGTTCTCCAGTTTCTCGTTGAGTGTTTCAAATTCCAGCACTTTGCCATTCTTATTTGCCCAGCCATAGAGTTTGTTCTTATGGTTAATCTCAAGGATCTCGAGGTCGTCCATGAACATATGCGGTTGAATAATGGTTTCGAATACCCATTTAGCGGCTTTTTTATAACCATGGTCCAGGTAAATGGCACCGACAAGGGCTTCCAGTGTGTTCCCGAAGATTTGGCTCACTTTCAGCGAGCCGTCCATTTTGTTATAGAGGGTGATCTTTTTGAGACCCATACGAACGGCGATCTCGTTCAGTTGCTGGCGGTTCACCATTTTGCTCCGCATTTCTGTGAGAAACCCTTCTTCTTTGTAAGGATACCGCTTGAACAGGTAATCGGCGATCATGGCACTGAGGACGGCATCGCCGAGGTATTCGAGTCTTTCGTTATTCTCATCGGCCTTTTCGCGGACAGACCGGTGAGTAAGTGCTGTTTTATAAAGCGAGATATTCCCGGGTTTAAATCCCAGGATATTCTTCAATTCTTTCTTAAAAGCGGTACCGGAATGCTTCCCCCAAAAAAATTTAAAAAAATCCACAGCTGTTAAAATACAAAAAAAAGTTTGATGTTTGACGTTTAACGTTTCCTGGTCAGTTATTTTCCTGTCTTTAAGGGAATTGTGTAAGAGAAGCTGAAACCTCAAACTTCAAACATTATCCCGGGAACTTCTTTACGATCACACAAGCATTGTGTCCGCCAAAACCAAAAGTATTGCTGAGGGCCGCACGGACGGTCCTTTGCTGGGCTTTGTTAAAAGTAAAATTAAGTTTAGAGTCCAGTTCAGGATCATCCGTAAAATGATTGATGGTAGGAGGAATGATATCATGCATTACGGCCTTGATACTGGCAATGGCTTCGATCACCCCTGCGGCACCGAGACAGTGACCCGTCATAGATTTGGTAGCACTGATATTCAACTTATAGGCATGTTCGCCAAAGACCCTGGTGATAGCTTTTACTTCGGCGCCGTCACCAATCGGGGTAGATGTACCATGCGTATTGATATAATCGATTTCGTCAGCCTTCATCCCGGCATCATCAAGCGCAACCAGCATCACATTAGTAGCACCCAGTCCTTCCGGGTGAGGTGCCGTGATATGATGCGCATCGGCCGTAGCGCCGCAACCGGCTATTTCACAATAAATTTTTGCTCCTCTTGCTTTTGCATGCTCCAGTTCTTCGAGGATCACAATACCACAGGCTTCTCCCATCACGAAACCATCACGGTCCTTATCGTAGGGACGGCTGGCAGTTTTGGGATCATCATTTCTTTCGCTCATCGCCTTCATGGCATTAAACCCCCCCACGCCTGCTTCGCTGATCACTGCTTCACTTCCACCGGTAACAATGATATCCGATTTGCCAAGGCGGATCAGGTTGAAAGCGTCCATAATAGCATTGGTACTGCTGGCACAGGCGCTTACCACGGCAAAATTGGGACCTCTTAAGTTATGCCGCATGCTGATCTGGCCGGCAGCAATATCCAAAATCATTTTGGGAATAAAGAAGGGATTGAAACGCGGTGTTCCATCACCTCTTGCAAAATCCGTTACCTCGTGCTGGAAAGTGATCAACCCACCAATCCCGCTGGCAAATACAACGCCGACCCGGTCGGGGTTGATATTGTCCCTGTTAAGACCCGCATCCGCCATGGCCTGGTCGCTTACGACGAGAGCGAACTGGGTGAAGCGGTCGATCTTGCGTGCTTCTTTTTTATCAAGGAATTGCGTGGGCTCAAATCCTTTTACCTCGCAGGCGAATTTTGTACGGAATTTGGAAGCATCAAACTGGGTGATCATATCGGCACCGGGCACGCCATTGATCAATCCATCCCAGTATTCCTGGACGGTATTGCCTAATGGTGTCAGCGCACCCATTCCTGTTACAACAACCCGCTTTAATTCCATATATCGCTTTAAGATAAAATAGTTTACGCAAAGATACAACAAGCTGCGGGCTGCAGCCTAAGGGCGGATCGCCCGGGGCTTATTGTATGAAGTAAAAAACCGCCTTCGCTGTCACAACAGTCAGAAGGCGGAGTGAATTTATTTCCTGTCTGCCGGTTAAAGCAATAGCCGTTACCGGTAACGAAATGAATTACTTGGCGTGCTCTTCCAGGTAAGCCACAGCCTGACCCACTGTAGTAATGGTCTCAGCCTGCTCATCCGGAATGGAGATATTGAATTCTTTTTCAAATTCCATGATCAGTTCTACCGTATCTAATGAATCGGCGCCGAGATCGTTTGTAAAAGAAGCTTCATTGGTAACTTCTGCTTCGTCAACGCCCAGCTTGTCAACGATGATCTTTTTAACTCTTGATGCAATGTCTGACATGTTCTTTAAGTTTTGTTTATTGGGAGCAAAAATATACTTTTTGAATTAATCGGCGGCGGAAAGCGTTTTTTTTTCGGTTTTCACCCAATAAACTGAAAACTAACCCATAAGATCAGGCAAATACGGTCACCCGGAGGTAAATAAAGACAACAAACGGTTGGCAGTATTGCAAGTTCTTTGTATTTTGAACTTATCGCGGATTAATCTCTTAGTAATGGCGCTGAAAATTATCGACCATGGAAGTAATGAATACCAGCAGATGGTGAAGCTGCGGGATGATATCCTGCGTAAACCACTCGGGCTTGGTTTTTCACCCGATGAACTGGAACAGGAAAAAGAGAATATGCTGATTGCCGCCTTTGAGGATGAAGATATGCTGGGTTGCTGTATGCTCGTGGAAGAAAGCACCGACACCGTCCGGTTACGGCAAATGGCCGTGCTGAATGACCTGCAGGGAAAAGGAATTGGCAGAGCACTGATGGGTTTTGCAGAGAACCTGGCCCGCGACCAGGGCTACAAGATACTTTCCATGCATGCCCGAAAAAATGCTATCGGCTTTTATGAAAAAATGGGCTATCGTGTTGCCAGTGATGAATTCAATGAAATCACTATCCCGCACTTTGTAATGGAGAAAAAACTTTGATCAGATGATAACTGATAGATGACAGATGATAGTTACTTTAAATTGAAGTTTTCTCTATTTCTCCAACACTCCTCTAATCAAGATAATAACTAATAGATGACAGATGATAGTTACTGTTTATTGTAACTTTCTCAACAAATTGTAAAACCCTGGTAATAGAGTCTTCCTCTACTATCATCTGTCCTCTATTATCTATCATCTGTCATCTATTATCTCTTCTTCATCCTTTCGGCACTTTTGACTTAATAAGTTTGCGCAATTCATAGACCTCGTCCGTATCCCTGCATCCTTCTTTCGGTACGAGAAAAAAAGAACGGTTATCAAAATATAAATGGAAGAAATGAGGACTTTCAAGATAGCTCTTCAGGGCTGTCCAGGGCCATGACTTAGATCCTTTCTCATGACTCAGCGTAAAGCCTTCCTCCTCAAAACTCATACTGAATCTATGTTTGAACGTTACAGCTTTCCTGTATACGAGCCAGGGAAGAATGAACCAGAAACTGATCATCAGCACCACCCATAAAAAAGACCCTACTAAAAAAGGGCCAGCAGATATTTTTTTCAGGGCATACAGGGCGATCGACAGCATAGCAAACACATTTACCAGGATCAGCATGATCTTGATCTCCCGTCGGCTGATAAAATGATACCGCAGTGCCTGTATTACCCTTCCTTTATCGTAACCAAAATGAATTGTCATAGTTATTACTTACACGTTATCGCTGAAAGCCAGGTCCCTGTAATTCTTTGTTCCTCCCTATCCCTGTGTTGAAACTTTACTATAACTTTCCTAGTCATTCCCGATCTTAGCAATGGTCCACTGACCATTTTCTTTTTTCATGCCTACATATAATAGCAGGGTGCCGGGAACATAATCTCTTTTATCGGGACTTCCGATTTCCACTGCAGCATCATTCCCGTTTACTTTAATGATCCATTTTTTTGATTCAGTGAGCCCATCCAGCAAATATTGGGGGTCTTCCTGGCTATTCGTGTACCAGTCATAATCAAAATAATAGGGCACATCGTCTTTCACATCCACTTTAAAAGCCGAATCCGCTTTAGTGAACATCAGCTTCTGGTCCTTAAGAAACTCGTCGCCCAACTGTGGCACAGAATCCCGGATGAAAGCCTGGTACTTGTCCACTACGTCCCAGTTTATTTTATAAGGTGGCGCATCTTTCTTTTTTATTCCACTGTAAAGATCGTAACCCTGGAGACGGCTATAGTTCTTTGTGTACCAGTTGTAAAAATCAAGCACGACCACCCTTATAGCAGCAGAGTCTATCAACGGGTCTGCTGTTTCCTGGTTGATTTGGGTAATACGGACGGTATCCCCGGAATTTTCTTTTTTGTCCTTGCAGGCAATCAGCCCGGTCAGCATAATAAGGATGGCAATAGATTGTTTCATATTGATGGCTTTGGTTATTTCAATTCTTTTTCCGTGATATTCCATTCCCCCAACTTCTCCCCTTTCACTCCGAGGAATTCAACGGTTAATTTACGGCTGCCGCGCTGGCCGCTGAATGAAAAGCGGCTGTAATTCTGTTTCTCATCAATTCCCAGGACACGGTAAGGATTATTTTTTTCTGGCCCGCCGAATGTATGCGTACCGGAAGTAAGCGGAGAAGCGGTAATATCATAAAGCGGGTAACTGCCCGGCCTGCTGACCTTGATTATTTCACTATGGTGCCTGTCACCCGTCAGGAAGACCACCCCTGTTATTTTATACTCTTCCAGGAAATCCATCAGTTCTTTGTATTCAACGGGAAACTTCCACCAGGCTTCATAAGGAGATACGGGGTTAAGTACCTGGCTGCCCACTGCAATGATCTTAAAAGTAGCCGTGCTGAACAAAAGGGAATTTTTTAACCATTCCATTTGCTGAACACCCAGCATCCTTTTTTCGGGGTTGGGTTTTCCATCGACAGAATCTTTCAGTTTATCTGTACTCCGCCACCAGCGGTCATCGGTCATAAAGATATCGGCATCGCCCCAACTGGTCATCGTATAGATTCCCTGTCCATTTTCACCCGACGAAGGATTACAGAAATATTTATTAAAGACATTCCGGCTGGTTTCTTTCAGCGTATAGTTCTTGCCAATATCATTGGGTCCATAATCATGATCATCCCAGATAGCCAGTTGCGGCATAGCTTTCAGGAAATTTTGTGTGATGGGCAGGGCACGGTCATGACTGGCCCTGGACCATAATCCCCATTCGCTGTAGTAATCCACTTCTCTTGTATACCAGGCATCTCCAAGCCATAACATAAAAGCGGCTTTCTCCTGTGCCATGGGTTCGAAGATCGAAGAATCCTTTCCATAAGCTGTTCCGGGCCGGTCGTAAACAGGTTGGTTAAAATAAGAACAAGAGCCGGTCAGGAAACTGAATGCAGGCGGATCCTTACGCCATTGCCAGAGATCCTTGGTCGTGAACCCGCCGTTTTTCCCGCTTGCCTTTCCATTGATCCAGATCCTGTATTCATAGGTCGTATTCATATCCAACCCGCCGATCGTGAACTGCAAAGGATTGAAATCATTTCCAAGCACTCCTTTATAAGCAACGGTCTTTACTGTTTTCGGATCCCCTTTTTTATTGTATTGTAAGGAAACGGTCTTTACTTCAGGTGAGACCTCCACCCATACTTTGGCATCCCGCAACTCTACGGGTCCGAGCATAGGGCCGGAAATAACCCGTGGTTGGGCGAGTACGCTGCAGGAGATAATAAGCAGGGTCGCAGGTAAAATGATATTTTTCATTGCAAAGATTTGGAGGCGCAATTTAAGACAGAAATAAAACCTGTATAAAAGAAAAAGCCGCACCTGTGGATGCGGCTTAAGAATTTATAAGAACTGCTTATTGGCGAACGCTGAATATCCTGCAAACTTCGCTGTAAGGCATTGCTTTCAACTGGGCTTCAGTATAACCGCTTCCACCAACACCCGGGCTAGTACCACGACCACCTGCTACTCCACCGGGGATCAGGATGTAACGGTATATATTACCTGTAGGAGGAGTACCGGCGGTTCCTGTAAAGGTTCCGGGGTCGTTATTATCACTGATGTTATAGAAATTTATCAGGATCGATCCGACAACAAAACTGGGCTCGATGACCTGGTTAACAGGTTGTGTAAAATTGAATGTTGTATACGGCAGTATACGAACTGTTCCTGGTGAACCACCTCCCTGGAAATAAACCAGGATCGTACCCTGTGACAACATGGTAGCAGTGATACCAGGCGCTGCAGCAGTATACCTTCTTGCAGTTTTTCCAAATATATCGACAGTAGTTGCACTCCAGTTAGGGGCTGTGAAAGGTGTCCAGGGACTATAGATTACATTAGCTGTTCCGGCAGGACCGGTAGCACCGGTTGCACCGGCAGGACCAGTAGGACCAGCAGGACCAGCAGGACCAGCAGGACCAGTAGTACCAGGTGTACCAGCAGGCCCCTGGGGGCCA
Organism: Chitinophagaceae bacterium; assembly: GCA_039921505.1. Lineage (GTDB taxonomy): Bacteria > Bacteroidota > Bacteroidia > Chitinophagales > Chitinophagaceae > JJ008. The sequence goes on along the minus strand of JBDSBR010000018.1, from coordinate 41,641 downwards.
GCTGCACCAGCAGGTCCTTCTGGACCTTCTTTGGTACAATTGACAGCGAGAAATGCGATAGTAACAAGTAAAAGGGAAAGAAGTCTGAACTTTCTCATAAAAGTTTGATTTGGCTGTTAATTAGTTTCGGTTTTAAAAGTAAGGGGAATTTCTCTTACCTCCAACACGATTTAAAGGTAAAGGAAAAAATATCAATTCATTGGGGCTTTTTTAAAAATATTTTTACCCCTTTTTTTTGGTTTATCCAGTCTATATTTGTCGCTTATCAATGCCTGATTTATGCATGGAAAAATGTCTTTTTTAGCTGTTGTTTTTCTGCTAAGTGGTAGCCTTTGTAAGGCCCAGTTTTCGAAAGGTGACAGGATGGTAGGGGCTTCGGTTGCCAGCATTTTTTACAACTCCGGCAGCGCTGATATTACCGTCGCTTCGATCGGGAGTAATAAGTCTGTCAATACCAGTTATGGGATCAATATTATGCCCTCTCTTGGGTGGTTCATTTCAGGCAAAACAGTTGTCGGTGCTACCCTTAATATCAACCCCAACGGTCAAAAAGTTACCTACGAACAAAATGGAACCACTTACCAGAGCGATAAATCCAATGGCTTTAATATCGGGATCGGTGGTTTTGTACGGAATTATTTTTCGGACAAAAGCTCATTACTGCCCTTTGGACAGATCAGTCTTAACGGAGGTTACAGCAGCCAGAAAACAGAAGGCTTTTTCTATGGAGGGTCCTCCCCTGCCTATAAAATTACCTACACTGGCGATTCCAACGGGGGTAGTTTTATGAATGCTGCTTTTTCCGCAGGAGTTACCAAAATGATGGGAGAAAATGCAGGACTTGATTTTTATATCGGTTATAATTTCTCTTATAATAAAAACGTCTTTAAAAAGACAACGTTGAGGGATAATGGTAATGACGGAAGTATTGATGAACGAGGAGAAAATGAAACGACCACTAAATTCACTAATCATGGTTTCTCACTCGGAATCGGTTTCCAGATTTTTTTGCGGGGAAAGAAGAAGTAGACTGTTGCCTGAAGAGGTTGTAAAGTAAATAGGTAGATAAAGTAAATAGGGTATATAAAGTGTCTTCTGACCTTATATACCCTATTTACTTTATATACTTATTTACTACTTATTCATCATCTGCTTGGCCTCAATGCTGAGTGTAGCATGTGGTACAGCACGAAGACGGGCCTTGTCGATCAGCTTACCTGTTACCCGGCAAATACCATAGGTCTTATTTTCGATACGCATCATGGCTTTTTCCAGGTGATCAATAAACGTGATCTGGCGGCTGGCCATCTGACTCAGTTGTTCCCTTTCCATACTCACACTGCCGTCTTCCATCGTCATATAGCGGGCCTCATCCATATCACCGCCTTCATCCTTACGGGTAATCAGCCCCTGGAGATAAGCCAGTTCTTTTTTAGCAGCGTCCAGCTTTTTCTGGATGATCTCCCGGAATTCCGTGAGGTCATTATCAGAATACCGCATTGTCGGTCCTGTTGACTGGTAAACCGTTGCTGACGTGTCCAGTACAGATTTCGTGAACTCGGGTTCATATTTCACCGAGCTCTTGGTAGTTATTTTAGGCATAACAACTTTCATGGGTTTTGGAGGTTCTTTTTTGATAACAGGTTTTACCTTGGGCTTGATCGATACCAATGATTTGGGATCAACTGTTCCGGGTTTTTTAGGTAGCGCTTTCACAACCGGTTCGGGTTTGGCCGCCACTTTCGGGGCCGGTTTAGCCGCTGGTTTTGCTATTACTTTGGGTACTGGTTTTTTAGCCACGGGTTTAGGGGACGCTTTTTTGGGCGCCGCTTTTTTAGGTGCAGATTTTTTCACAGTTTTCTTTGCTGCTGGTTTTTTTGAAGCAGCTTTGGGGGCGGGTTTGGCGGCCTTTTTGGGAGCCTGTTTCTTTTTACTTGCCATGATTTACCCTTTTTTTAAAACAATCACATTTAGCGAAACATCATTTATCTCAATCTCAGAGCCATCCTTAATCCCAGCCATAAATTCCAGTTTATCTGCCAGAATTTCGGCGCAAATATAGTCTTTAAACTGAGCCAATGAATCTTTTAGTCCGTTTGCTACCGACACTTTAACTTCTATCCTGTCAGTGAGGTCAAATCCGCTGTCCTTACGGATCTTCTGGATGCGGTTTACAAATTCCCGGGCATTTCCTTCGGCCTCCAGTTCTGGGGTCACTGTAATATCCAACGCCACGGTCAGGCTGCCTTTATTGGCTACGGTCCAGCCGGGAATATCTTCGCTGCTGATCTCCACTTCCGCAATCTGTAATATTACAGGTTCGCCCTCAATTGACAAATTAAATTGACCTTCTTTTTCCAACCTGGCTATCTCTTCCTGGGTGAATTGTGCCAAAGCTGTGGATACCGATTTCATTTTCGGACCAAGCTTTTTGCCCAGGGCCACAAAATTGGGTTTTATCTTTTTCCGGATAAAAGTATTATCCGGGTCCAGGTATTCAATCTCTTTTACATTTACTTCTGCTTTAACCAGGTCTTCCACTTTTTGGAGTTGCTGTTTCATGGAAACACTCAATACAGGTACCAGTACCTTTTGCAAAGGCTGGCGAACTTTCAGATTCATTTTCTTCCGGAGCGATAAGACCAGGGAAGAAACATCCTGTGCCAGTTGCATTCTTTCTTCGAGCGATTCATCGATAGCCCCTCTGCCTCCCGTTGGGGGGTCCTGGCATGCATCTAAATCAGGATAGCTTATATGATGCACAGACTCTGCATTAAATCTTTTTGTAACTGCATTAAGATTGCGGAACAATACATCGCTGAAGAATGGAGAAATGGGTGCTACCAGGCGACTGATTGTTTCCAGGCATTCATATAATGTCTGGTAAGCGCAGATCTTATCCTGCTCATACTCACCTTTCCAGAAACGGCGGCGGCAAAGACGGACATACCAGTTACTCAACTGTTCATCCACGAAATCCTCTATCACACGACCAGCCTGTGTTGGCTCATAATCATCCATGTATTCATTGGCTTGCTTTACCACCGTATTGAGCGAGGAAAGTATCCAGCGGTCGATCTCCGGGCGTTCGGCCAGCGGGATATATTTTTCTTTGAAAGCAAATCCATCCACGTTCGAATAAAGCGCAAAGAACTGGTAAGTATTGTACAACGTGCCGAAGAACTTACGTTGTACTTCTTTGATCCCTTCAAGGTCAAATTTCATATTATCCCAGGGCGATGCATTGGTAACGAGGTACCATCTCGTCGCATCGGCACCAAAGGTTTCGATCGTCGTGAAAGGATCAACCACGTTGCCCAGGCGTTTGCTCATTTTATTACCGTTCTTATCCAGTACGAGGCCATTGGATACGCAGGTTTTATAAGCTACGCTGTCGAACAGCATTACGGCAATCGCATGGAGTGTATAGAACCATCCTCTTGTCTGGTCCACTCCTTCGGCGATATAATCAGCCGGGAAAGCAGCCCCCTCCAAGCCTCCCCACAAGGGGGAGGCCTTCGAAGATGCATGATATTTGAAGAAGTTCTCTGCGGTCAGCGGACCAAACTGGTTTGAACTTGTATCGGGCAATCCCCACTGGGCATAGGGCATGGAACCGGAATCAAACCAGACGTCGATGAGGTCAGAAACCCTTTTCATCGGCTTACCTGACTTGCTTACGAGAATGATATCATCTACATAAGGTTTGTGAAGATCAAGAATGCCTTCATGCAGGTAATGTTTGTTGACATCGCCACCCAATACTTCACTTGCTTTGCGGATACCATCGTTCAACTCTTCTATAGAGCCAATACAAACTTCTTCATCGCCTTCTTCGGTTCTCCAGATAGGTAATGGTGTTCCCCAATACCGGGAACGGCTCAGGTTCCAGTCTACCACGTTCTCCAGCCAGTTACCAAAACGCCCGTCACCAGTGGATTTGGGCTTCCAGTTGATGGTTTTGTTCAGTTCCACCATTCTTTCTTTTACGGCCGTGGTCTTAATGAACCAGGCATCCAGCGGGTAATAAAGAATAGGTTTATCGGTTCTCCAGCAATGCGGGTAATTGTGTTCGTATTTTTCTACTTTAAAAGCCCGGTTCTCTTTTTTCAATTTTACGCTGATATCAACATTTACATCAACATAGTTCGGGTCATCCTTATAATTCTTTACAAAACGATTGCTGAACTCACCTAATCCTTCTACAAATTTTCCTTCCCTGTCAACCATGGTAAGGATGCCAATGTTGTATTTCTTTCCTACTTTATAGTCATCGGCGCCAAATGCCGGAGCTGTGTGTACAATACCGGTACCGTCTTCGGTTGTAACGAAACTATCCACCATTACACGGAATGGTTTTGCACCCGGGGTTATTTCTTCTATCGCTTTTAATGAATTGGCTTTGTAAGGAAGCAGTTGTTCGTATTCACAGCCTTCCAGTTCTTTTCCTTTGAATTCGGATATAATTTCCCATTCAACACTTTTCCTTTTTATATTATCATCTTGACTAAGAATTGAATACTTGGTCCCTACAGCATCACTAATACTTGTGCCATCAAAGTATTTTGGCATCAATTGTTTTGCTAAAACAACATTAATAGGGTTATACAGATATGGATTAGTTGTTTTTACTAGCACATAATCAATATTACCGCCAACAGTTAATCCCAGGTTAGAGGGTAACGTCCAGGGAGTAGTAGTCCAGGCGAGGAAGAAAATCTCAGCCTCCCTGCCCTCCGAAGGAGGGTTCTGAGACTCCGCAATGGCAGAAAAAAGTTTGCTAATACCGGGGTTTTTATAAGCCCCTCCTTCGGAGGGGTTTGGGGAGGCTTTAAACATCGCCACCGCACTTGTATCCTTTACATCCTTATAGGTTCCCGGTTGATTTAGCTCATGCGAACTCAACCCGGTTCCTGCTGCAGGTGAATAGGGTTGGATGCTTACACTTTCATAGAGCAACCCTTTTTTATACAACTCGCTCAATATCCACCAAACCGATTCAATGTATTCATTCTTGTAAGTGATATAAGGATCGTTGAGATCTACCCAATACCCCATCTTGCGGGTGATATCATCCCATTTATCTTTATAGCGCAATACCGCTTCGCGGCATTTCTGGTTATACTCTTCTACTGATATTTTTTTGCCGATATCTTCCTTGGTGATACCCAGTTCTTTTTCTACGCCCAGTTCGATCGGGAGTCCATGGGTATCCCATCCGCCTTTTCGTTTTACCTGGAAACCTTTCATGGTCTTATACCGGCACACAAGGTCTTTCAGTGTCCTCGAAATAACATGGTGAATACCGGGCATGCCGTTGGCGCTCGGGGGCCCTTCATAAAATACAAAGGGGGCAGCGCCTTCCCGGAGGGACACACTTTTTTCAAAAGCTTGTTTTTCAGTCCATTCTGCAAGAATCTCCCGTTCCATACCCGGCAGATCCAGGCCTGTAAATTCCTTGTATTTAGCATTCATAGCCATTCTAAAAGGCTGCGAAGTTAAGACAATAAAAGGGAAGACAGCTGCAAGACGGGAAGACGGAAAGTCCGGAAGAGAGTCCCTGCTAATGAGAATATTCTTCCGGTCTTCCGGTCTTCCTGTCTTCCCCTCTTCCGGTCTTCCGGTCTTTTTATCTTATCAACTGGTACTGGAAATCGGGTCTGCCCCTCACACCTCCGTCCGCACCAACGCCCATGGCCAGGCAGCGGAATTTATAATAATTCCCATTGGGATCTTTGATGATATAGAACCTGTCCAGCCTTGCCCCGGTAGCAGGTTGTGTGCTTCTCCAGCCACTCCCGATCGCCCAACGGTTATTCACCAATGTCGCAGTAGCTACGCTGTCCCTGTTGAAAGCAGAATAGGCAGCGGCTGCAATAGCAGCTGATGAATATGTTTTTGAAGCTACAGTAACACCGGCCAGTTGATTAATCGCGACCAGGTCAGAAAAATTATAAGGTACCTGGCCGGCGCCGAAATTGGTTTCAAACACCGAATAAGTCCAGACAAGATCCCACCTTTCTTTTTCCGGTTGTACATCAACGATACCGTTATCAAATGAAACGAATTTAAAATTATACGCAGCATCTTTGGGTACCTGCAGGGTCCTGAAACTTGTTTCCTGTATACCCGCATATTGTAAAATGTATCCGCCTGAAGGATTACGCAATACCCGTAATTTAATCCAGGGTCTTGGGGCAATTCCACCACCCGTACCGCGGTTTACAATGATCACTTTGTTATCCGCATCCACAGCAGCTACTGCGGGTATAACGGTTTTGGCCAAGTCACCCGTCACCTCATCAAACCAAACCAGTTGCTCGGGTAAAGGATTGGTTTGACTGGTTGCCAGGATAAGACCAATCGTGTCAGCAACCCCGACTGTAGCCAGGTCATTTTTAGCGAGGACCTTGGCCCCTGCACTGGAAGTATTATTGAGGATGACCCTGAAATCGGAACCACTGTAAAATCCAAGGTCCCAGCTGCTTCTTAACGAGGTAGTTTGCCGGTCTGCGGACAGATCCAGGTATACCGAATTGCCTGCCGCGCTTCCACTTTCGGTACCAGCGATACCATTAAGACTGATGCTGGAACCCGCTGAAGGAGGAACAATGATAATGGGGTCTATATCTTTTTTACAGCTTCCCAACGCGAAAGTTACAAGTGTAATTGCAATAAATCTTTTCATCTGTATGCTGCTTTGTTTTTTATAAATAAGTGAATGTTTTATTTTTTATTAAATTGGAAATTCAGCCCCAGGAAATAAGAACGGCCATACCCGATCGCTGTACCGTTCCCTGAATCATGTATACTTCCTGAAGAAGCGGCGGTGCTGGCAACGTTGGTGACATCGAATAAATTTTTAACCCCTCCCGAAACCGATAAATATTTATTGATCGTTGTATAAGCGGTCAGGTCGGCCTGGTGATACGCATTTGTTTCGGCGATATAGAGTACCGGTTGGTTGCTGGTATTCTTTCCTGTTACATATTGCGGTGTCTTCCCCGTAAACTTATAATAGAGACTGAAGGTTGTTTTGATCTTACTCAACGTGTAGCTGGCCGATGTATTGAATTCCGGTGCCCAGAGAAATTTCTTTGTATCAACCCTGATAAAATCCTTGTCATCATATAATTCACGGTCATACCCCGTGTAGGAAAAACCGGCATTTGCCTGCAGCGCCTTGCCTGATAATTTTGCCTCAATTGTCCCGCCGGTAATCCGGGCTTTATTTACATTGAAGTAGGTGTACTGGTTGCTTACAGGATCAGCCAATGCAAAGGCAATCTGGTTGTTGAAATCCGTATAAAAACCGTTTAAAGAAATATTGAAATGGCTTCCTTTTTTATAGGCACCGGCCCAGGTCAGCGAACCATTGAAACTGTTGGAAGTCTCTGCTTTAAGATTTGGGTTACCAACGATATTGTGGTTGGCGTCGATGAACTCAAAATATAGTTCACGCAGCGCCGGTGAACGGAACCCATAGGCATAAGCAAGTCTCAGGTCAAGGTGATCATTTAAAACAAACCTGGTATTGAGAGAGGGTATAACGGGGGGGGCGTTGTAAACACTGTTTTTTATAAAACGCAATCCCGGGCGGATATTGATCTTACTGGTTGGTTTAATTTCAGCTGATACGAAAAGAGCATAATCGTTAATGACTGGATCACCGGTAATACGCTGGCCTTTGGCCTGTTCCCGGTTGATATCGATACCCGGCTGCAACGAAAGCTTTTTTGACAATTCGTAATGAAGCGTATTACGGAATACAAAACTATTCAGCTTCGAAATATCCTGTTCGCCGGCCCCGGTAGTCAATTCATCCGTACCTGTCTCAAAATTATGCCTTGTCGTTTTTGTCTGCCGTTCATAATTAGTATAGGATAGAATGGTAGCAAGATCTGTCTTACTGCTAAAACGAACCTGCGACTGCACCTGGTGGGTAAACCGGTTGGTGCTATATTGTTTATCGATCGCTTTATAATTGAGATAATTGATAGAATCACGTTTTGTAATGGCTTCGTGCAAACCATCCAGCCGGTAGTAAATGGAAAAAGAATTCCTGCTGTAGCCGGTCCTGATATTACCCAACCACTGTTCTTTGGGACGCCATGTTTTACCTCTCCCGTAGGCATCGCCCCCGATCCCATTAAAATCATTATGGGTACCCCCGGTGCTGATATCCCAATTACTCTTTTTATAACTGATCGATGCGTTTTGCGTATGCACCCCTTTATAACTAAAAGGATAATATTCATTTCCCGCTGTTTCTTCTCTTGCCTTGGCGGATACAGAAAGACCAGCGGAACTATTTTTCTTAGTGATCAGGTTGATCACGCCTGCCAGGGCGTCTGAACCGTAAGACACGGACATGGGTCCCTCCACGATCTCTATTCTTTCGATGGTATTGATATCTACCTGGTTCAGGCTTTCTCTTGTATCACCCCGATCGGGAAGCGGCACCCCATCCAGCAGGATCTTTACATTTCTTCCGCTCATCCGCATCAGTTGCACATCTGTAGCACCAAGTGTGTTATCAGCAGAAAAACGAAAACCAAGTTCATTGCTCAGTACCTGTTGTACATTGGTCGCACCGCTCAGGAGGATGTGTTGTTGACTGATGGACCTGACCTGGTACACTGAGTTCTTCAGCGATTGAGGTTTGTACTGCCCTGTTATCACTATCCCTTCCAGGTCTTTTGTCCTGGTTGTGTCTTCCCCAGGCGTTGGCGTGTAAAGTTGCGCTGAAGCAGTTCCGGTTATTAATAAGATAAGAACACTGTTATAAATTTTTCTCATAGTTTATAATTTCGGCGGCAAATGTCTTTCAGAAGGAGTTATGGTTTATCATCCCATTGTCAGCATCTGTTATTATCGGATTGTTTTACAAAAAGATGACAACGATCTTTCATGATCATTATGATCACAGTTTTTTGCATTCCACTATTCATGTTGTCAAGGAGAGTATCGTAAAGAAAAAAGAAAAAGTGGTTATGCAAAAAAAAACTGACGATGATGTGACAGGATTGGTCAAATGACGGTATGCAGGAACGTTTTTGCCACAGATTACACGGATTAACACAGATTAACTGCTTACGCAGTTTTTTTTAAGCCACGAATACACACGAATTATCACAAAAAAAACATGTTATTTTTTTGTGTGATTTAGTGTGATTTCGTGGCTTCCTGTATTAATCTGTGTTAATCCATGTAATCTGTGGCTATATTAAAAAAAGGGCTGTTCGTCATGAACAGCCCTTTCAGTATTTTCCTTAAAAATTTATTTTACTACTACGATGCCTTTAGCCATTACCCTTACCTCTTCCTGGGGTTGTGTGATCGCGTCAATTTCTTCTTTTGATTTTTTGGCATCTTCGGCATAATGCTTCAATTCGGAAACCGAAGTTGTTTTGATCTTTACTTCACCATCGATAATGACGGTCTTGCCGGTGGCAGCAACGGGAAGGAAGAAACCATAGTCTTTCATTTTTACCATAGCGGTAGTCCCGTCCTTCAATTCAAGTTTCAGCCAGCAGCCTTTCTTGGGACAGACTTCAACTATTTTTGCCGTGAGCTTTACGTCAAATTCCTGGGAACCATCTTTCAGTCTTGCCACTACATCATTGATATCCTGCGCGCCATCCGGCTTCACTTTTTCACCATACCATTCACCGGGTTTGGCATCGCCGGCAGGAGGCTGGGCATTGACCACAAAGGCAAAAGTTGCAACAACAAGCGTAAGAAAGAATTTTTTCATGATCATCTTTTTTGAATGTTTACCCGGTCACCCGGGGTGGACAGCAAAGATAGCTTTTAGCCGGAAATAGTTGCTATTCCGGGAGAACTGGCCTGGTAAACTCCACTGGCGACGAAGAAATTGCCTTTAAAAATGCGATAAAATCCCGGATTTCCGCTTTAAAGCGCCGGATAAACGCTTCCGGAGTTTTGAATGATTATAATTTAAATTTAATACCTCCATTCATCACGAACCCATCCAGGGGTGCATAGATATCCCTGAACTGCGGGTCGCTGACGGGTCCTGTATAAATGCTTCCAAATTTCGTTTGTCTTGTGTCGAGGAAGTTCTCAAAATTGATATAGAGGGAAAACTTCTTCCAAAGCCTTTCCGCCATAAATCCCGTTATCCAGTAAGGTTTCCCCGTTGTTCCGTCACTCAACTGCTGTTTACTGAAATAATAACCCTCCAATCCCAGTTTCCATTTATTTTCCACTTCATACACCAGGACGTTATTAAGGCGGTGATTGGGGGTGAGAAAGGTTTCCGATTTGTTGCTGCCTTCATGCAACCAGGCTTTTACAAATGTATAGCCGAGGAATAATTTGAAATCGCGGTAACCGATTTTTACATTTGTTTCCATTCCCTTACTGTCGATGTGACCTGTAGAAGTATTGAAACGATAATTCAATCCATCAGGTTGCAGCAACAAAGGATGATCGATCCGCGTATAAAACAAAAGATGGTTAATACTTAAACTTACATCACCATCAGCAAGTTTTGTTTTGTAATTGATATCACCGTTGATACCGTAACTCTTCTCCAGCTTATTTAAATTATTATCCACCGGCAGCACATTTTTATAATGCAGCCGCTCACTTTCTTCAGAAAAGACAGTGGGCGATTTATACCCCAATCCGCCGCCGATACGTGATGATAGTTTGGAAGAGAATTTAAACAGGGCCGAGAGCCTTGGCAATAATACAAAACCATAGTTGTCCACTTCATCTCCCCTTAACCCGGTTTCCAGATGCACTTTCTCATTTATTTTCCAGTTATGCTGAACAAATGCACCAACAGTCAGCTGGTTATAATTCCGCAAAGGGGTTGAAGTAAGTTGTCGTTCCCTGAAATCATCCGTAACCAGGTTTATCCCTGTGATCCATTCTGAACGATCATACTGTTTAGCATAAGTGAGTTCTGTAAATGTTCCATCCTGTGTCCCGTTAAAAACATACCCCCGCAGGCTGATAGCCCGCTGGAAACGGCTCAGGCTGTTCTTTACAGTAACCATCCCGGACCTGCCAACCGGGTGTTTGAAATTTAACTGTGTACTGTAGCGGTCCGTATTATTGGCTTCAAAAAAACCGGAAGGGTTGTCCCCTTTTATAAAATCCACTTGTCCACCCGTACGTTTTTCAGTTGTGATATTTATACCCAGGCTTAATTCAGAACCAGCACTAAAAAATAAAAACAGTTTTGGATTGATCGTGAAGCGTTCAAATTTTGGAATAGCGGTCAGCCCGATACCGGCAGGATCATAAACTGCATTACTGTTGCGCGAAGCAAAAACGGTCACACCCGTTTTTTTAAATTTCTGTCCATAAAAACCACTCGTGTTGAGTCCGCCTGCAGAAGTAGCATCAAGATGAAATTTTATTTCCCGCTCGGCTCCGGGAGTTTTGGAGATCAGGTTGACCAGCCCTGCAATGGCCCCTCCCCCATATAAGGTAGATGCAGAACCCTTGATCACTTCGAATTGTTTCAGGTCCAATGGGGGTGTTTGCAGCAAACCCAGACCACTGCTGAATCCGGCGTAAACAGGAAAGCCATCTTTCAATAGTTGCGTATAGCGTCCATCAAGCCCCTGTATACGGATGGAGGCATTGGCGGAAGTGGCCGATGTTTGTTGTGTTTGTATACCGGTACTTTCGGTTAGTACCATCCGGATATCTCCCGGTTTCATATTCGCTTTTTCATCCAGTTCTTCCCCGGCGATGAATTCCACCCGCGTGGGGATATCACGTATGGTTCTTGAGCTGCGGGTTGACTGGATCACAATCTCTTCTTCCTCGTCTCCAGGTTCTAATTCAACTTCAAGAATTGATCCCCTGAAAGGAATAGTCACTGTCAATTCCTTTTCAACGAAGCCGGCATAAGAAATCACTACCTGGTAGATGCCTCCAGGCAGCTGTTGAAGAAAAGCTACCCCTGTACTATCTGTAATAATAACTTTCTTAAGGCGTTGGATCGAAACCGTTGCTGCTGCCAGCGGTTCTTTATTGCCTGCATGACTGATCTTTATTTTCAGGCTGTTTTGCCCGAATGAATGAGTGGCGCATATTAATGCCACAATAGTTAAACATATTCTGTTCATGGATTAATTTTAGATTAATGAATAGTGAATAATATTCATCAACCTATTTTGGGTGGCTGCCAGAATTCATAATCCACCCGGGGAAGCGATAATTGAATATAAGCTGTGTAAACAGAAAGAATTTGAATGGCCGGTATGCCAAATTGAACAGGTTCCAAAGCGATCGTGGCGGGGGCACAACCCTCACAACTAAAAAAAGGAGAACAGTTTCCGCAATCCTTATCCCTTTTTTCATGATTTGCGGTTGGATCCGTATTATCGTCCTGGCAACTGTCAAAAGCACAGCAGGGCATGGCCGAAAGCAGTACCAGGTAAAAAGCCAGTATGTAACTCCCCAACTTCATGTATTGCAAAACTATACAGCGGATTGTAATAAAAACAGGAAACCGCGTGATTTATTATCGTAGTTCTCCTCTTTAGAGTAGACTTAGAGGGGCTACCTGAGCAGCAGCTCACAGGGTTTCAACCCGGTATGCTTTTTAAAAGCAGTAGAGAAATGTGAAATGGAAGAATAACCGAGCAGCAATGAAACTTCGGTCACACTCAGCCCTTTTTCATACAAGAGATATTTCGCATGTTCCATTCGTTGACTTTGATAAAAATCAAATATGGTGGTACCAAATAATTCTTTGAATCCTTTTTTCAGGTAGCATTCATTGATGGCCACTTTACGGCTGAGTTCCTTAATCGTGATGGGCTCACCGATATGCTGTAATAATATCTCTCTTGCCTTTACAATTTTTTCCCGGTCGAGTTCATTGGCGAGGAACTTACAATTAACCGTATCAATTTCCTTTTCGCCGAGCATACAGTCAAGACTGTACAATAACAGCATCTGGGTCTGTGCGTTGATATAGATATTCTCAAGGCTGCCGCTATAGGTATGATTCAACACTCCTTCCAGCACCATTCTCGTCTTGCCGCAGAGCGGGAGAATTTTGGTAAAGGAGGACTGGTGTTTGAAATTCAGGATATCATCTGTAAGTACAGTATTTCCTTTCCGGGGTTTGACGAACTGGCTGAGATGCGCGGGCGTGAATTTAAAACTGACGACGTCCACACTATCGACCCTCTCCATACAGATTTTGGAAGCACCGAACTGGCACATATCACATTCGGTTTGTTTCTTCCGGCAATACACATTACCGCTTACGCAGAAACGGAGTTCCAGGTAATCTTCTTTGGTTGCCGATTTGCCGTAATGATAAACCATCATACCGGTATCCTCAATATTCCATTGGGGGTTGCGGTTGTACCGGTTAATGGTATACCGGACAGAACCGGGGATTTGTTGTTCCCTTTCCTGTAACAGGACCAGTTGATCCTGCATGAGGTTCTGTTTATAGGCCAACGTCAGTATATCCGGAGGGTTGTACATGTTCAGGTGCAAATTTACTGTGCCAACATTGATTTTCCATCATTGAGGCCGGCACAAAGGCTGAAGTCCTGATTTTTAACAATCTATGCCCAAAAAAAGTTCGGTTTCTGACCGTAAGGATTAACTTTGCCCGTTCCCGGCTTTTGCCGGGTTTTGTAATCAACTGCATGATCCATCCGCACACATATATCCATCCCAACGCAAGGCTGGCCACGAATGTAAAAATTGATCCCTTTACGGTAATTCACCAGGACGTTGAGATTGGAGACGGGACCTGGATCGGCTCCAATGTGACCATTATGGAAGGGGCCCGGATCGGTAAAAACTGCCGCATTTTTCCCGGCGCAGTGATCGCGGCTATTCCGCAGGACCTGAAATTCCAGGGTGAATACTCCAATGTATATATTGGTGATGGTACCACTATCCGTGAATTTGTGACCGTGAACCGGGGCACCAAGGACCGGGATAAAACGGTGATCGGGAAAAACTGCCTCATCATGGCGTATTGCCATTTTGCACATGACTGTTTCGTAGGTGATAATTGCATCACCAGTAATAATACACAGGTAGCAGGACACGTAACGATCGGTGACTGGGCCATCATCGGTGGCATGTGCGCCGTGCACCAGTTTGTGAAAATCGGGCAGCATTCTTTTATCAGTGGCGGTTCACTGGTTGGTAAAGATGTTCCTCCTTATATCAAAGCCGGTCGAACGCCGTTGAGCTATGCCGGTGTAAATTCCATTGGTTTAAAACGCCGTGGATTCAGCATTGAACGGATCAACCATATCCTGGATATCTACCGGGTGATGTATAATAAAGGCATGAACACCAGCCAGGCCGTAGAATTCATCGAAGAAGAAATGCCCGCCACCGATGAACGGGATGAGATTGTCACTTTCATCCGGGAAAGTGGCCGCGGTATCATCAAACGCTTCACTAAAGGCAGCAACGATGACGATCTCCCTATCTGATGCCGCGAAGCGGTTCAACCGGGACTGGATCTTCCGTCATTTCAATTATACATTTGAAGCAGGACAATCGTATGCAATCACGGGACCGAACGGGTCGGGAAAGAGTACGCTGTTACAGGCGTTGAGCGGCGCAATGATGCTCTCTGAAGGAAATATAGAATACAGAGGGGGGAGCCGAGAGCGGGGAGCGGGGAGCCAAGAGCCGTTAGCCGTTAGCCGTGAGCCATTAGCCAAGAGTATCGTTATTCCTGTCGAAAATATTTATCGTTATGTTTCCATATGCGCTCCCTATATGGAAGTGGTGGAAGAAATGACAATAAAAGAGTTCCTGGATTTTCACCAGGGATTCAAACCTTTTTTAAAAGGCATAACAACGGAATCGATCATTGCCAGTATTGGTTTGGAAAAAGCGTTGAACAAACAGATCCGTTTTTATTCTTCGGGGATGAAACAGCGGGTGAAGCTGTCGCAATCTATTTTTTCTGATGTCCCTATTGTATTACTGGATGAACCCTGTACCAACCTGGATGCTGCCGGTATTGAATTATACCAGCGCCTGGTCAGTGATCATTGTAAAGAACGGTTGGTGGTAGTGAGCAGTAATGATGAAGTGGAGTATTCGTTTTGCAGGGAGAAGATCAATATTTCAGCTTACAAATAGACATTTTCTTCCTGTTATTTTATACCGGCGGTAATAAGAACAGATCTCTTTATTCCTATCTTCCTTTTGACAAAAAATCAGCCATGAGAAAAAATGCTTTCTTGCTTATACTGCTTTTTGCGGTAAGGGTTGTAACTGCACAGAATAATTATAAAGAAGTCAGCCTCCTGCAACTGGCGCAGAAAGCGCAGCAGGGAGGTAAAGGTTATATCATCCTGGATGTGCGGACACCGGGTGAATACATGGATACCACCAATAGCGGGCGGCATGCCGGGATCGGTCGTATCAATACAGCTGTCAATGTTTCCCTGCAGGACCTTCTAGGCAAACCGGAGACCATTCACCAGCTGGATAAATACAAGAACGAAGATATCTATGTGATCTGCTCGCACAGCTACCGTAGCCGCCGGATCTCCAATTTATTACTGGAGAATGGTTTTACCAGTGTCAATAATGTAAAAGGCGGGATGACCGAATGGTACCGGAACTATGAAGAACTACAGCCTTATATGGCGGGTATGTACCAGAACAATATCGCCTATCATAATATAGCCCCATCAGAACTTTTTAAGAAATTAGCCGCCAAAGAACCTGTAGAGCTTATCGGGTTGAACAGCCCGCCTCGTTTCTTTTTTGATTCTCTTGTAGCTCCGTATTATCCCTATTTCCCTGATATAAAAGAAGCGAACTATTACCGGCCAGCTGATTCCTTGCAGGTACTGGAAAAAGTAAAAGCATCAAATGGCAGGCCTGTTGTCCTGTTCAGCAAAGTAGGCGGCGGTGCACAGGATATGTCGGAATGGCTGGCACGCAAAGGCTACACCAATATCTATAACCTGGTCAACAGCCTGCCCGGATTTTATGAATATGTCGTCAATTTCCAGTCCCGCGAAGCTGGGAAAAAAGTACTTGTGTACAATAGCAATATCCAGTTTTATACCCCGCTGAGTTTTTGCAAAGAAGCGCCGAAGAATGTGCAATGGATCGACCTGCGCCATGACACTACCTTTAACCAGGTGACCGAGGGAACCAAGATCAATTACAAGACGTTAAACGGGGCGGTCAATTTTCCTTTTTATAAAACGGCTGACGCCTTTACGCAACAATTTCCTGATAAGAACAAACTGTATATGATTCTTCCCCAGGATGGTTATACAGGTATTGAACTGGCCGACGCGCTGCTGAAAAAAGGATACCGTATCGGCTGGATCATCGGGGGTATCGAACGCTGGGAATGGTACACGAATAATATTGATGCTTTTACCTGTGGCGATCAATTAATTCAATAAAAATATGAAAAAAATAGTTGTCTTTGGGTTGATCCTGAGTAGCTCTTTCATCGCATTCTCGCAAAATAATGCCGACAGCAATTTTGTGACTGTGATCACCGCGGCTAACTGGATGCCGGATGGAAAAGCATTGTTGCTGAATATTGTAAAATTTGACAAGACAAGAAAAGTACCGCCGGTCTTTAAAGGTTTCACTTTTGCACTGGAAGGAAATAAATTAGAGCCCCTCGCCTTTGATGGCGGCAACCGTTCCGCTTCCCCGGATGGAAAAACCATTGCCTATGTGAGAACGAAAGAAGGGAATAAAGGTGATATCTATCTCTACGATCTTGCCAGTAAGCAGGAAACGGCTTTGGTGGTTGACAGCTTCAATAAGAATTCACCCAACTGGTCGGGTGATGGGAAGAAGATCGTTTACAACAGGGAATCCAACGGCCGTGGCCGTGATGCCACGCTGGAGATCTGCATCGTTGATATAAAGACAAAGGAAATTACGCAGGTGACCGAAAGCGGCAAGTATAAAAGTTACAATCCTGTCTGGGCGCCGAAAGGTGACCAGATCGTTTATTATTTTGAAAAAGGAGACAACCGTGACCAGGTCTGGCTGACCGATTCAAAAGGAAGCTTTCATACCAACCTAACCAATGATACAGCGACCCATAATTTCTACCCTTCCTGGATCGATAAGAATACAATTGTGTATACACTGGCGCCGGATAATGTGATGACGATGAAGACCGATGGCAGTCACAAACAAAAAGCGGAAGGCATCAGTTCCTTTATGGTAAGGTATAATCCTGCAACCAAACAGGCAGTATATATCACACAGCAACCTGACAATAAACTGGTACTGTATGACTGGGAGAAGAAAACATCCCGGGTACTGCTTGACCAGGCCGCGGTAAAAGGGTTGTTATGATCAAGGTGAATTGGAAGCTGTCTCAAAAGTACTTTCAACACAGAGATACAGAGGAACAGAGAATCACAGAGCGATGCTTTCCCTGTATCTCTCTGTGAAACTCAATAACTCTGTGGCTCTGTGTTGAGTCCGGACTTTTGAGACGGGCTCTAATGCGCCGCACTGAGATCCGGCTTCTCCGCTTTCTTCTTATTGGATTTGACCATCATCACAAATGGAATGCAGATAAGGAAGAGCAACCCGATATACAGAAATACATCCATATAGGATAATACAGCTGCCTGTTTCATTACTCCCATGTCCAATACTTTATAAGCGCTTTGCAGGGCGATCTCCGGTGTTTTACCTTTTGCAATAAAAACCTGTTGTAAGCCATTTACTTTGGCCACTACCGCGGGGCTGCTTATATCCATTTTTGAAACCAGGTTGCCCCTGTGCACCATCATCTGCTGTGCCATGAAAGTTGTAATGAGTGCGATACCGAAGGATCCGCCGAGTTGCCGCATCATACCCGTAAACGCAGCGCCATCGCCTATCTGTCGTCCTTTCAGGGTACTCAATGACATCATCGTAATTGGAATGAATAATAATGCCATGGCGATCCCGCGCATGATCAGCATCCAGAAGAAAGAATCCTTGCTGGTATCCGGCGTTAATATTTTATATCCCCAGAAGCAAAAGAAAAAGAAGACAAGCATTCCCAGTGAGATCAAAATATTGGGCTTAGCTCCTTTTTGCAGCATCTTTCCCATAAAAGGCATCAGCAGGGCTGTGGTCAATGCTGCTGGCACCATCAGCATGCCTGCTTGCGTAGGTGTCCATCCCAGTATCTGTTGTGTATAAAGAGGAATGATAAATGTCGAGCCATATAAACCGAACCCCATAATGAAGGAGAGTATCGTACCAACTGCCAGGTTCCGGTTCTTTAACACCCGTAGCTGTACAATGGGGTTGCGGAATGTCAGTTCCCGCCATACAAAAAAGAAAGCTCCTAATATGGCGGTTGCGGTAAAAAATATGATCGTGCTGCTGGCAAACCAGTCTTCATCATGTCCTTTCTCCAATATATATTGAAGAGAACCGACAAATATCGCCAGCAACCCTATACCGGCCCAGTCAATATCACTCACCGCACTTTTCTCAGCATACCGGGGACTTCTTACAAATTGCAGGGTGAGCAGAGCCGCAATAATACCGAGGGGAATATTGATATAAAAGATATAGGGCCAGCCCGCCATCTCTGTGATATAACCTCCGAGGGGCGGACCCAGTGTCGGGCCCACGATGACACCCATTCCGTAGATCGCCTGAGCCATTCCTCTTTTTTCAGGAGGATAACTTTCTGTAATGATCGTTTGTGAAGTAACAAGTAAAGCACCTCCGCCAAGCCCCTGCATGAAACGGAAGAAAACCAACTCCCATATACCCGTTGCATTTCCGCACAGGAAAGAACAAACGGTAAATAACAGGATAGAAGCTGCAAAGTAATTTCGCCGGCCAAATTGAAGCGACAGCCAGCTGGTCATGGGAACAATAATTACATTACCGATAGCATAGGCAGTGATCACCCACCCGACTTCCGTGGTGGTGGCGCCCAGGTTTCCCTGCATATCATGTAAGGAAACATTTACGATCGTGGTATCAACGATCTCCAGCAATGCGCAAAGGATCGCCGTGATCGTAATAATGACCCGTCTTGACCCATATTCAACCAAGGATGCTGCCTGAACCATATTAGTAAGTTGTCAGTTTGAGGTTTTAGGTTTGAGGTTCGAGGTTTTAGGTTTTAGGTTTTAGGTTTTAGGTTGCAAACCCGCCACTCACTACTTCTCACTTCCCACTGGCTACTCGCCAATCCCTACCTGCTTCCATCAATCTAAATGAACATCCACCGACACATTCATTCCGGGTCTCAGTTTCCTGATCAGGGAGTCTCCCTTATCCGTGAATTCAATCTTTACCGGTAGCCGCTGTACCACTTTTACAAAATTACCGCTGGCATTATCCGGTGGTAATAACGCAAACGTAGAACCGGTAGCCGGTGCAAATGAACTGAGTACCGCCATGAATTTATGTTTCGGGAAGGCATCCGCTTTTATAATCACCTGCTGTCCTATCGTCATTTTATTCAACTGTGTCTCTTTAAAATTACCGATCACCCATACCTCCTCACTATGTACGATACTAAACAAGGCCTGGCCCGCCTGGACGAATTGCCCGGGTAGCACATTCACTTTGGAGACGAGCCCGTCCTGTGTGGCAGTAATAATCGTATAAGAAAGGTTGAGTTTAGCCGCATCCACATCCGCCTGCTTTTGTTTGATCGTAGCATCAGCTATTCCTATCTGCGAAGCAGTTGCATTACTCTGCACAGAAACCGCATTGGTTTGCTGGGAGGCCTGCAATTTTTGCTGTTGCAGGATCGACACTTGTTTTTCGGCAAGTTGCTTCGCTGCTGAAGCCTGTTCAAACTGTTGCTGTGTGATAGAATGATCTTTAATCAGGTTGGCATAACGGTTATAATCTTCTGTGGCCCTCCAGAGGTTTACTTTAGCAGATTCGATCTGGGCATCGATCGTTCCTACCGAGGCTTGCGAGGTTGCGATATTGGCCCTGGCTGCATTGGTATTTGCCTGGGCACTTCCCAGGTTGCTCCTGGCGATGCCCAGCGCCGCCTCTGCCTGCTCTACTTTTATTACATAATCCCTGTTGTCCAATATGACCAGGGTATCACCTTTTTTTACATGCTGGTTATCATTCACCCTTATCTCCATCACATAACCCGAAACACGGGGAATGGCGGGAACGATATCGGCGCTTATCTGCGCATCATCGGTATCTTCATGATGCTGGGCATGTTTGTATTTGGTAAACCCGAACCAGCCACCCGCGATCAGGAGGAGCGCCAGTACAATGATAAAAACGGGGTTCTTTTTCTTTTTTACTTCGTTGGTTGTTGCTTCCATATTAAGTGCAGTTATTATTTTTTTAATTCGGTGCTTAAAACACCTGCTGTCTGTAATAATTTATTATAAGCTACGAAGGCATCAGCTCTTGCGAGGGTGTAGCTGAGTGTTGCCTGTAAGAGCGCCACATCCGCTTCCAGTAATTCGGTGGTCGTAGCAAGACTGTTGTCAAATTTATTTTTGATGATGCGGTAATTTTCACTTGCCTGTTCCCGGGCTTTCGCATAGACTTCGATTTTTTTGCGGTAGCTGAGCAGGGAGAAATAATTTTTATTTACCTGGAGCCGGATATTATCATCTGCCATCGCACGGGTTGCGACCAGTTGTTTCACCTGGGCTTCCGCCTGCTGCACTTTGGCTTTATTCTTCCAGAGTGAACCGATGTTATACGAAACGCCGATACCGATATTCAGTGCATTGGTAATGGACACGAGTTTAGGAATATCCGCGGCGATATAACCACCCGTTAATTGAAGGGAAGGATATTTTTCTCCCTTTATCGCCTTTATACCTGATTGGGCAGCTTTGGTCCGGTAATCCAGGGCCGAAACATCTTTCCGGTTATTCATCGCCAGTTGCAGGTAATCATCGAGCACTCTCGGGTCATCTTTTTTCGCGATCCCTGTTGTATCCAAAACCAGTTCGGTAGTGGTGGGCAGACCCAGCATCAGGTCCATATTCACGTTGGCCAGTTGCAGGTTATTTTCCGCATCGAGCAGGTTCAGTTCAATATTGGATGATTGAAGTTGAGCTTTCAACAGGTCGTTACGGGCCAGCAAGCCGTTCTTTTCCAAATTGCCGAGATCCTTTGCCCGCTGTTCGGATTGCGCCAGGTTTTCTTTTACCAGGCGAACGGCCGTTTTTGCTTTAAATAATGTGGCAAATGCCTCGATCGTTGTCTGGATCACTTCGTCTTTATCATCTTCCGCATCCAGTTTGGAGGCTTTCTCCAGGAATTCGGATGATTCGATACCATACCTTATTCTTCCACCGGCATAGATCGGCAGAGAAGCATTTACGATGCCGTACATAGCCTGGGATACTTTGGGTGTTTCATTAGTTGTACCTGTTCCGCCGCTGTTATTGTTTTTTGTTTTCAGGTCGACATTGGCCGTCGTTAACCGGAGGTAAGAACCGGTAACGCTGGCATCAGGCAATTTTTTTTGTACCGCTTGTTTTAATGCGGCAGTAGCTTCTTCAATTTTCGCCTGGCTGCTTTTCAATTGGTGACTGTTCTTAATGCTCAGGTCGATTGCCTCCGCTAAACCGAGCGGTCTTTTTTCCTGTGCCTGTAAAGAAAATACAGCCAGGAAAAAGGAGCTGCCAAAAAACAGTATTGCTTTATTCTTCATTACTAAGTATTACGTTAAATATTTTTTTTAAATGCTGGCTGAGTTTGGTACGGATATGCTGCTGGAATTCGGCATCGGGCATATCCTGGAGACCATTGATCTCTTTATAAAAATGCTGCGTGGTCACCAGCTGGCTGACGGTACCGACCATGGTCATCATCATCAGCGGGACATCAATATCTTTTTTGAAAAAACCCTTGTCCTGCCCTTCCTGGATCAGTTGTTTGATCAGTCCCTGGTTGCGCAGTTTCATTTCGTGGATCTGGGCCGTGATGAATTCATTATTATTCATCATCTGCTCCTTGACCATGATCCGGTGGAAACATTGCTGGTTGGTCAGTTTGAGAATATACTGGTCGATCAGTTGTTCCATTTTCTCCATCGGTGTGAGCTCCTTGTTCTGCAGCATGTTTTCCAGTTGCAGTTTGAAGAACCCGCTCCGGTAGGCGAACATGGCTTCAAAGAGTTTTTCCTTGGAACCGAAATAATAAGAGATCATGGCCTGGTTCACATGGGCCGTTTCTGAGATATCTCTCACAGAAGTACCGTTGAACCCCTTGGCCGCGAAAAGTGTTTCGGCCGCCTCCATGATCTGAACCTGCTTGTCACTGTATTCCATGATTAATTTTTTTGTGAGGGCAAAACTAAACAATTGTTTAATTTAAACAAACGTTTAATTAATTTTTTTCAAATATTTTTTCCTTTCACCTGAATCTATTGAACATCAACCAGTTGATCTCTAGATAAAACTTGGAAAACGACAGATAATTCGTAATTTTCTTCCCCTAAAACTAAAAAACATGAATCCAAACAAAGCTTTATGGGAAAAAGGAGACTTTACCCGGATCGCCGAAACCATGCGTGAAAGCGGTGCTGACCTGATATCCAGGATCGGTGTAACTAAGGACATGAAAGTACTGGACCTGGGTTGTGGTGACGGCACCACGGCCATACCCGAAGCAAAGACCGGGGCAACTGTTTTAGGGGTTGATATAGCAAGCAACCTGGTAGAAGCCGGCAACAAAAGAATCAAAGAAGAAGGACTGACGAATATTACTATCCAGGAAGGTGATGCTACCAACCTGCAGGGCCTGGAAGACGCAAGTTTTGATCTTGTTGTAAGCATATTCGGCGCCATGTTCGCGCCAAAACCCTTTGATGTGGCGAGTGAAATGGTACGTGTTACAAAACCAGGTGGCAGGATCGTGATGGGTAACTGGATACCCGGTGATCCTTCTTTTGCCTCGCAGCTTTTAAAGATCAGTTCAGCTTATACCTCGCCGCCACCGGATGGATTTATTAGTCCTATGCTCTGGGGAGTACAGGAACAAGTGATCGAACGCTTTGGAAAGGCAGGCATACCCAAAGAAAATATTTCCTTTATCCGTGATCCTTTTGTTTTCAGCGCTGATTATTCGCCGGCGAAATTCGCGGAAGATTTCAGGAATTTTTATGGTCCTACGATGAATGCTTTTGAAGCTGCTGAGAAAAATGGTAAAACTGCAGACCTGCAAAAGGAACTGGAAGACTGGTTTAACAGTCAAAACAAAAGCGGTGATCCGAATAAGACGGAGATCGAGGCGTTCTTTTTGAGAGTGACGGTGAAAAGGTGAAATTTAGAGGGATTAATTGGCGCTTAAGATTTTTGCAGCTTGACGAAGGGGATGTTTAGCACTAAAGTTTCATACGAAGCACAAATACTAAACTCAGCACAAATGTTTCTTCGAAGTTCGTAGTCCGCCTTTTGCCAAGTCTCTGTTAGCTGCCGTTTAGTCCCCTAAAGACATCATGCAATACAACAGTCTTTACTTCGTCATATTTTTCGCTTCGACCTGTTATTTTATTCAGAAGTTTCCTGAAAAACGATTCTTGATGAAAATGATAAGTGATTGAGCTTTGTGGGCTGTCAGGATAATAACTTGTCGTAAGTCTCGACTTCACAGACTTGCCATTTCGATAATATACAGTCTCACTGCCATTAAAACCCTGGTCTAAATAATTGCTTATTCCTGCAACATTAATTTCATCAAAGTCAAGCCCTGGTGGTCCATATTGCAGTTCCGCATCAAATTCATATTTGTATAAATGCTCAATCTCTTGTTGCCTGTTCTTACCAGGAGTTGCAGGATTAAATATGTGAATGTAAATCAGTGTCCTTGAAGAAAAGTAACCTATTTGAATTGTTGTGTCTGGATCACCTTTCAATGCAGAATAAATTTCAATGTCCGTGTCACTCTTTGAAAAAGTGTCTGATAAGCGGAAAACTCCGGTGTCAACTAATCTCTTTGTAAAAAAATCTTTCCAATCATTGTATGGTTGAGGAGAATTGAGCATTTGAATGGCAGCTAACGGTACAGCTTGGCGATGTGGCGGTATTTGAAAATCGTCAGCCCGTAACTGCTGCTAAATTTATAAATAAAAATTCATTGTTTATTCATTTGCTCGGGGTTATTCGTCGGCTGGAACTGAAGCCCAATAGCGAACAAAAAGCTGAGAATATATTCGTCGCCCCGCCATATTGCCAAACCGCCTGTTAGCCGCAGTATTATAAACTTCTTAATTCAGGATACTTGTCAGTCAATAATTGGTGTTCATTATTCAAAGCAGTTTGGTCTATCCAAATCATTTTATTTGAATAATATTTCCAAAAAGTTGTCCAGTCGTTAAGAGCTTGTCTTAATATTTTTCTTTCAATCATTTCGTCGATGGCCTTATTAAGGAGATAACCAACTACAATTGCTGTCACAAAAAACCAGAAATAAGGAATATTAAGTTTGGCTAATGTTTTAATTCCTATAATTATTGTCATGTTAAGGATAAAAATCCAATGGTCAACCGGAATGATTAAGAAAGGAAAAACAATTAAGAAAAAAAGTATTTTATAGTCACCTGTCCAAATAGCAAAGCCTATGATGAATAAAGCTATCAACCAATTTAATGATTTGAAAAATTTCCATTTTCTGAATGTCGAATTGTCAAGTAGTAAGGGCAAAAGATTTTTTTTAAATAAAAAGTGATTCACTCGCCATTTTATTTGTCCATTGTCTTGTATGTCTTGAATAAATGACAGTTCGTTTAAATTGTCCGGCTGTTGAGAGTCTAACTCAAGTATGTACTGCAATTCAGTGTCACTGTATTTTGGTGGAAGTGTCATGAAAATATTGCGGCTAACACATAAATATACGCCCTCGCCTGAATTTTTGAAATTGCAATGTATTGAACATGAATATGTGACGAAACCAGTATTATTTTTTGACACGGTGTCAATGCCCGATAATATTCTATCGCTGGCTTGCAATTAAAAGATTGAGGTCGGTGTATTTAAGGTCAAAACGCTGGCTGAGATAAAAATTGGTCAGGGCTCCCTTAAAAAGATAGATCCCGGCGCGAAGATGGATCTGGTGCCAGAGCAGGTTTTCAAACCCGCCTTCTTCACCCGCTTCGAGAAGCAAAGGCATCAACACATTACTGATGGCCTGGGATGCGGTACGGGAAAAACCCGAAGGAATATTAGGTACGCAATAATGGATCACACCATACTTCATAAAGATGGGATGCTCATGCGAGGTGATCTCCGAGGTCTCAAAACAACCGCCGCGGTCGATGCTCACATCAATGACCACGGAGCCCGGGCGCATATTGCTCACCATCTCCTCGGTAACTACCATTGGTGTTCTTCCTGTTTCGGAACCCAGGGCACCAACGGCCACTTCACAGGTCTTTAACTGCTTCGATAACATTCTTGGTTCGATTACGGAGGTCCATAAACGATGACCGATATTATTCTGTAATCGCTTTAAACGATATACACTGTTGTCAAAAACCTTTACGGAAGCTCCCAGTGCAAGAGCCGCTCTTGCCGCGTATTCACCCACGATACCAGCCCCGATGATGATGACTTTGGTAGGAGCAATACCGGAGACACCTCCCAGCAACACGCCTTTTCCATGGTTGGCCGAACCCAGGTATTGCGCGGCGATCAGCATAACTGCACTGCCGGCGATCTCGCTCATGCTGCGGACAATGGGATAAGAATCGCTGTCGTCTTTCAGGTTCTCAAAGGAAATGGCCGTGATCTTTTTTTCCATCATCTTCTCCAATATCTCCGCTTTCATTACCGAAAGATGAATAGGAGAAATGATGATCTGGTTCATTTGCAGCAGCGACAGGTCCTCATCCACGATGGGGGCGCTTTTGACCAGCAAGGGAGCTTTAAAAACTGATTCCCGGTCATACACGATCCTGGCACCGGCTTCACTGTAATCCTTATCGCGGAAATGAGAAGCTTCACCCGCATTATGTTCGATCATTACCTGGTGACCATTGCTGATCAGCACACTCACCGCATCGGGGGTAAGTGCGATACGGTTTTCCTGGAAAGCAATTTCCTTAGGTATCCCGATCATCATCCCTTCCGCCTTGGGTTTGATGTCCAGTGTCTCCTCTAATGTTTCGTAGCTGAAAGAAGTACTTATTTTGGGTTTCTGCTGGCTCATGTTGGTTGGTTCTGGATGTTAGATACTGGATTCTGGATGCTGGATGTTCCGATGCGGAAAGTCATTTCAGTTCTTTAAGAACCAGCAACCAGTATCCAGCATCCAGAATCAGCATCGCTCCCTTCAAAAGTACCTAATTCCTGCCGATTTTTAACCTCCTTGTTTCACCGTCAATGACTTCGATATAAGCATGAATAGTATGATCCGGGAACAGGCCCGGCGCTTTTTCCGGCCATTCCACCAGGCAGGTAGATCCACTGAATAATGCATCTTCCACACCGGCACGGGCAGCCTCATCCTCGTCCTTTATACGGTACAGGTCCATATGAAACAAGGGCCGTTTAGTTCCCTCGCAATTATATTCATACTCATTGATAATTGAAAAAGTTGGGCTGCCTACCACATCTTTCACGCCTTTTGCCTCACATAATGCATGGATAAAAGTGGTTTTGCCTGAGCCCATGGGACCATGAAATGCAAACACTGTCTTTTGTTCTGTGGCTTTCCAAAATTCGGTTGCAACATCGTTGATATTATTTAGCGAAAAGCTCCATTCCATCATGCAAAGGTAGGGAGTGGTGAGTGGGTGGTGGCTAGTGGCGAGTGGGAGTGGCTAGTGGGAAATCAGGAATCGATTCCCAACAATTCACGATCCCCACTCGCCACTTACCATCCCCTACTCGCTAAATTCACAACCATGTTGTAAACATATTCCCATTGCCGTAAAAACCGGCTTCCTGCTTTTGGTAAATTTGCGGGATGGAAAAAGTGCAGTGGAAAGTAGAAGGCATGGATTGTACCACCTGTGCCCTTAATATTCATAAATACCTTGAGAAACAGGGTATGAAGAATATACGGGTGAATTTTGCCACCGGTGATGTGATATTTGACGCAGAAGGAGCCATTGCCGAAGAAAAAATAAGCAAAGGCATCAGTGACCTGGGTTATACCGTAGCAGGTACAGATGAGCATTCACACGGACATGAACATGATGAAGCAGGTCATTCCGGTTTCCTGTCCACCCATCTCCAGCGCTTCTGGTTCTGTTTCCCTTTTACGGTCATACTGATGCTGCACATGATACCCGGGATTCATATTCACTGGCTGATGAATCATTGGGTGCAACTGGCATTAACGATCCCGGTCTATACTGTAGGCATGAGTTTTTTTGGTAAAAGCGCCTGGAAAAGCATCCGTAACCGCGTTCCCAATATGAATGTCCTGATCGCAGTGGGCGCGACTGCGGCTTTCTTTTATAGTTTATACGGATCCCTGACCGGCCAGCCGGAGCAATACATGTTCTATGAAACCGCTGCTACCATCATTACCCTGGTCTTTCTTGGTAACTGGATGGAAGAGGCCTCGATCCATTCCACGCAGCGTGAATTAAATAAACTTGCCAGGTCGCAAAAAGTGATGGCGAACATGATCGCTTTTGATGATGAACACAAGGAACAGATCTTTCCCGTAGAAAACACACAACTAAGAGTTGGTGACCTCGTCCTGCTAAAAAGCGGTGAACAGGTGCCGATCGATTGTAAGATTCTTTGGGGTGATCTGCAGGTGAACGAAGCGATCGTAACAGGAGAAAGCGCCCCCATCCATAAAGTTGCAAAAGATAACCTGATCGGTGGAAGCCTGGTCAGTGACGGTACCGCGAAGGCACAAGTAACCGCTACCGGTAATGATACGGTGCTCTCCGGTATTCTCAATTTAGTAAAAGAGGCCCAGGGTGAAAGACCTCCTGTTCAGCAAATGGCTGATCGTATCAGTGGTATTTTTATCCCGGTCGTTCTCGGTATTGCGGTACTGACACTGGCTGCTAACTGGATCATCCTGAAAGATTTTACCCCGGCCCTGATGCGGAGCATCGCTGTTCTGGTCATTGCCTGCCCCTGTGCCATGGGACTTGCCACACCGGCAGCTATTGCCGTTGGACTGGGGCGTGCTGCCAAAACAGGTATTCTTTTCCGTAATGCTACCAGCCTGGAAACATTTAAGGATATCAAACAGGTTGTGTTTGATAAAACGGGAACGTTAACCACAGGAAAGTTTATAGTTTCTGGTTTTGTGTCTATCGTTGAAGAGGGGACTGAATTTAAAAAAGTCGTTTATAGTCTTGAAAAGTTTTCTAATCACCCGGTTGCGAAAGCCATTACGAATGAATGGAAAACAAAGGAAGAGATCCGCTGGAAAAAGATCGAAGAAGTAAAAGGAAGGGGAATGAAAGCGGAAGATATGGAAGGCAATGAATGGTGGGCGGGTTCCTTTGAAGTAGCCAGGCAATTAACAGCTGACGAATCACATAATATCTACATCACCAAAAACAATACACTTGCAGGTTGGGTGGATGTAAAAGATGAGACCAGGCCTGAAGCAAAATCAGTGATCGATTACCTTCATCGTAAAAATATCCAAACTATTTTGTTGAGTGGCGACAGGCTGGCCAACTGTCAACAGCTTGCAGAACAACTCGGTATTGATACCGTGATCGCTGAACAAACACCGGAGCAAAAGCTTGCAACAATCACTGAACTCAGTGCTAAAACTCCCACTGCGATGGTGGGAGATGGTATCAATGATGCGCCGGCGCTGGCAAAAGCTACCATTGGGATTTCCATGAATGATGCTTCCCAGATTGCGATGCAATCAGCACAGGTGGTTTTAATGAATCATGGATTAAAGAACCTTCCCTCCGCCCTGGGACTTGGTAAACACACATATATCACCATCAGGCAAAACCTTTTCTGGGCCTTTGCGTATAATATCATCGCCCTTCCCGTAGCTGCCTTCGGCCTGCTTACCCCTACTTTCGGGGCATTGGTTATGGGACTGAGTGACGT
This sequence comes from Chitinophagaceae bacterium, assembly GCA_039921505.1. Classification (GTDB taxonomy): domain Bacteria; phylum Bacteroidota; class Bacteroidia; order Chitinophagales; family Chitinophagaceae; genus JJ008. The sequence continues at coordinate 12,650 of JBDSBR010000018.1, read as the reverse complement.
GGTGCTGGCCATCAATTCTGTCAGGCTTTTTGTAAAAAAGGTAGTGTAGCCCGGAACATTTTAACCAAACCGAAACCACGGCTATCCATAATTAATTCTATTTTCATTTATTCGCTGGCGATTAAACATATCATTATCTTCTTTGACCAGGAAAACAATTGTTCTCGCAGCTATCCTGCTGCAAGGGAAAGTTGGTTTCCCGCAAACCAATTTATTACTCAATGGTGGTTTCGAAGAAGTGAATACCTGCACAGAATATTCGGCCGAATGTGGTGTGGAAGGATGGTTCTACCTGAGGGATGTTAAAGCCCAGATGCTCAGCAATGAGACCAATACAAAAATGTTGGGAAGTAATTCCTTCGGTATTTTCTATAACTGGGCTGGCTATACCGGGTTCACCCCGGTCATCGGTGCGCTGCTACCCTGTGGCCTGCAAAATGGTAAGCGTTATACTTTTAAAGGAATTATCAGCGCCCGTTTAAATCCCAAACTCAATTTGAAACCCGGGATCTGCCTCGGTCAAAAATTTTATGTGCCTCAACGGCCATTTAGCAAAAGCCTGAAGCCGGTTGTCATTACAGGACTTCAGCCTGTTCCCAATAGTAATTTTTTCGCCTTTGAATACAGTTTTATTGCCGATGGCACGGAACAATACCTGACATTCGGAACCTATACGGATGAAGACACTGCCGGTGCCAAAAAGAAACTGGTAGGGACGCAAACTATTTCCCTGGTACTGGATAATTTTCAACTTGTCCCCGAAGACAAAAAAGAAATGAACTGTCCTGATTTTTTCATCAACAAAGAAAAAATATACAATTATAATTTTCGTCACAAAGAAATGGACTATTCTCTTTTTGGAAAAGGCGAACTGGCTATCAGCTTTACTAAAACAGACAGTCTTTTCACTACAGTAATAAAAGAACCCGTACAGCCTCCCAAAGCAGATACGCTGAAACTGGGTGATGTATTTTTTGATTTCAATAAAGCTTACCTGAAACCTGCTGCCCTGGAAATGCTGGAAACTTTTTTTACCAGTCCGGGTAACAATACCGGTATAGACAGTATTTACGTGGAGGGACATACGGATTCTGTTGGCAGTGACAGCCGCAACCTCCAGTTGAGTCTTGAACGCAGTGAAAGTATACGACAATGGTTATTGAAGAATAATATACTTGCCTCCTCCTCTATCCAGGTTCATCCTTATGGGAGATCAAAACCAATTGCCAGCAACAGTACTTCTGAAGGCAGAGCGCTGAATAGGCGGGTGGAGCTTATTGTTTTTAGAAGAATGAAGAAGTAACTATAGGTTACCAATCTTAACGGGCCCCATCTTAAATCATTTTCATAGCTTAGCAAAGACTTATAAACAAGATTTGTAGATGCAGGTATCTTCTCCTACTCACGACTCACGACTCACGATTCATGATATCCTCCATCAATACTGGGGTTTTGAATCTTTCCGTCCCTTACAGGCAGATATTATCCGCGCTGTACTCAATGATAAAGATGTGCTGGCGCTGATGCCGACAGGAGGTGGCAAATCGCTCTGTTACCAGGTACCGGCTATGATGAAAGAAGGATTGTGTCTTGTTATCTCCCCTCTCATCGCTTTAATGAAGGACCAGGTAGAGAACCTTCGGAAAAAAAACATCACGGCTTTTGCGATCTATTCGGGTATGAGCCGTAAAGAAGTGATCAATACCCTGAAAGTAGCCGGTGAAAGTAATTGCAAGTTCCTCTATGTCTCACCGGAAAGATTGGAGACATCCTTATTCAAAGAATATTTACCAGGGTTGCCTGTCACGCTCGTCGCTGTGGATGAGGCGCATTGCGTATCCCAGTGGGGATATGATTTTCGTCCATCTTACCTCCGTATCGCTGCGCTCCGAAAAGAACTTCCGGGTATTCCTGTGCTTGCCTTAACAGCTTCAGCTACCCCGGATGTACAAAAAGATATTTGTGAAAAATTAAGCACGGAAAACCGGGAATCAGCAGGTTCATTTTGGGGTTGGGAAGTTTTCCGGCAATCCTTTGAACGCCCCAATCTTTCGTACAGTGCTTTTCATATCGGTTCCAAGATCCATAAGATCATTGAAGTGTTGAAAAAAGTACCGGGCAGCAGTATTGTTTATTGTAAAAGCAGGAAAAGAACAAAAGAGATCAGCGAACTGCTGCAGCTTCAGCAAATCCCGGCCAATTTTTACCATGCGGGGTTATTGCAGGAAGAGAGAAGCAGGCGACAGGAAGAATGGATCCATAATAAGACCAGGGTAATCGTATGCACCAATGCTTTCGGAATGGGGATCGATAAGGCAGATGTCCGCACCGTGATCCATGCAGATGTACCGGATTGCCTCGAAAATTATTACCAGGAAGCCGGTCGGGCGGGACGGGATGGGAAGACATCCTATGCCGTATTATTATATGATGAAAGGGATCTGAAGGAACTGGAAGAGTTGGCTGCGCTGCGTTTTCCTTCACAGGATACGATCAGGGAGATCTACCAAGCCGTGGCGAATTATCTTCAAATACCAGTCGGGTCCGGCGGGGGACAATATTATGATTTTGATATTTCTGATTTTTTAAAAAAATTCAACCTCGTCAGTCATACTACCCTGTATTCCCTGAAAACACTGGAACAGGAAGGCTGGCTTGCTTTTAACGAACAGGTCTTTATACAGGCAACAGCGGGCTTTATTACTAATAAGGATTACCTCTACGGATTTGAAAAAGAACACCCGCAACTTGAGCCTATTATAAAAACCCTGTTACGGGCTTACGAAGGGATCTTTGATCAGCCGGTACCCGTTTCGGAAAAAGTGATCGGTGGGTTGATGAGAACAGGCGCGGAAGAAGTAAAAAAACAATTGTTACAGTTAGACCAGGCAGGTATTATTGAATACCATCCCCAGAAAGATGTTCCCCAGCTTTTATTGCTCCGCGATCGCATCAAAGCGGAAGATATTTCGATCAACATGGTTGACTATAACAAACGAAAGGAACAATTCAAACAGCGGATGAAACAAATGATCCGCTATATAAAAGAAGAAGCCGCCTGCCGTAGCCGCATCATTGGTTCTTACTTTGGCGATAGTCATGTCCGATCCTGTGGTATCTGTGACAATTGCCTTCGCCAGAAAGCGGCTCATCTTACGAAGGAAGAATTCGATACGCTTCATCACCGGATCATCAATATGGTCAAGTATGAGTCATTGCACACCAAAGATCTTTTACTTAAACTCAATGGCGTAAGGAAAGAAAAAGCCTGGAAGATGCTTGAGTTTCTCCAGGCTGAGAATAAAATCGAAATGGATGCCAGTGGCCGGGTGCGGCTGAAATAATTATTTAATCGCAATGGCGGCGCTGGAAGGCCCGGTAAGCGGCAAAAGCCGGGTGCTCTTAAAACCAACCGTGCTGGCCCAGCCTGTAAAATCCTTAAATGTATAATCAAACCCCGTTCCTGTTTCGATCAGCATATTCAGGCTCATCATAAGACCAAAAGAGTTCTTTCTCCTTTCATCATCGATTACATTCTCGATCGCGACAAAGGCCCCGCCTTCGGGTAAAGCCTCGAAAGCTTTGTTCATAAGTGTCAGTTTTTGCTCTTCATTCCAGTCATGAAGAATATTACCCATCACCACAACATCAGCAGGAGGCAGCGGGTTCTCGAAAAAATTACCATCCACTGTTTTAACTCTTTCCGATAAATTGAACTGGCTGATATTATCTTTTGCCACGGCATTAACTGCCGGGAGATCAAAACTGGTACATTGCATATGCGGCTGATGTTTGGCTACCATGATGGAAAGCATAGCACCCGCTCCGCCGGCATCGGTAAGGGTTTTATAGTTGTCGAATTCGAATTGCTGTGCAAACTGCATAAAATTCCCCATCTGTATCCCGCTCATAGCGTGCACAAATTCTTTTAATCGTTCCGGGGATTCATATAAAGTAGCAAACATATCATGCGTGCCGTGTTTGTTCTCATTCTGCGGTAAGCCGGTGGCCAGTCCGGTTTCGAGGTCGGCCCAGAAAGGATATAACCTGTTATTGGCCATTTCCAGGATACCGCCGATATAACTTGGTTTCTTTTTGTCCAGGAAGATCTCCGTTTCCTCTGCATTTGAATAGAGGCCTGTTTCCAGGATACCTTCCCTTTGTAAAAAACCAAAAGAGGTCAGTGTGTCCAGGAAATCATACACATTCCTGTCCGTGCACTTAAACCCATACTGGTCTTTGATCTGCATTCCGCTTTGTTTCCCTTTTTCAGCGAGGTGGGTGAATAATTTCAGATTGACCGCGGTTAATAAGGTTTTGGAAGCCCAGAAACCGAGCCCCATTTGTAAAATTTTTTCTGGTGTTGGATGATTGCTTTGCATAATTTATCCTTGATCGTTAAATAAATAATATATCACTGACAATACCGCGTTTTATATTTGATTGCTTTCTTAAATACTGGAGCACGAAGTACACTAAGAACCACGAAGGACACAACGTATTTAGAGCCCTTCAAGCAGGGTTCGATCTGCCTTTTAATTTCTTAGTGCGCTTTGTGTATCCTTTGTGTTCTTAGTGCTCCAAAAAAAATGCACACAAAGCGTTTAATTAAAACAAACTCTTACGACTGCGGCTTCTGCCCCCCAGGCCCAATACACCGAGCAGGGCCCTGACGATCGTATTCCCTGCAGTACGTGTCATACTTTTTATCACCGGGTTATCGAATATGCCTTTATCTTTCGTAACCGTTTTCTTTTCTTCCCTGGCTTCTTTTTCATCGGCTTTCTTTTCGGAAGCCTCTTTTAGTTTTTCCGTGAGCATCTCGTAAGCGCTTTCATTATCGATCACCTGGTTGTATTTGGAAGCGATCTTTGATTGACCCACCAGTGTATCGATCTCCGCGGCTGTTAGTATATCCATGCGACTCTGGGGCGGCCGCAGCATGCAATGCACCAGCGGTGTAGGAATCCCTTTTTCATTCAGGATAGTGACAAGCGCTTCGCCCGTACCCAATTCCGTAATCAAATCCTCTGTTTTATAAAATACCGTTTCAGGGTAGTTCTCCGCGGTTTGTTTGATCACTTTCCTGTCAGCAGCTGTAAAAGCCCTTAATGCATGTTGTATTTTCAATCCCAGTTGTGCCAGCACGGCAGCCGGGACATCCATAGGGTTTTGCGTACAAAAATAGATACCGATCCCCTTGGAACGGATCAGTTTAATAATCGTTTCGATCTGTTGGAGTAAGGCTTCACTCGCTTCCTGGAAAATAAGATGCGCCTCATCGATAAAGATCACCAGTTTGGGTTTGTCCATATCTCCTTCTTCCGGGCAGGTGGCATAGAGTTCCGCCAGTAACTGCAGCATAAAAGTGGAGAAGAGTTTGGGGCGGTCCTGCAAGTCGGTCACCCGTACAATAGAGATCATGCCTTTCCCCTGGTCATTGATCCGCATCAGGTCATCCACTTCAAAACTTTTTTCCCCGAAAAAGGTATCTGCTCCCTGTTGCTCGAGTTCAATAACTTTCCGGAGTATGGTCCCGGTAGATGTAGTGGAAATCTTGCCATAGGTTTTTTCGAGTTCTTCTTTTCCTTCATCACTGACAAATTGTAATACTTTGACAAAATCTTTCAGGTCAAGCAGGGGAAGTTTATTATCATCGCAATACTTGAATATCATAGCAACAAAGCCGCCCTGTGTATCATTAAGTCCCAGTATCTTGGAAAGCAATACAGGACCAAACTCGCTGACGGTTGCCCGGAGTCTTGCTCCTTTTTGATTACTGAGAGTCAGCAGCTCAACCGGGTAAGCGGTGGGCTTGAATTCAATATTGAGTTTCTGGCAGCGTTCCGTGATCTTATCATTGGCCGTTCCGGCGGCAGCGATACCACTCAGGTCTCCCTTAATATCCATCATCAGCACCGGGATACTCGCATCACTCAAACCTTCTGCAAGCACTTGCAATGTTTTTGTTTTTCCTGTTCCTGTAGCACCGGCAATAAGCCCGTGGCGGTTCAGTGTTTTCATCGGGATAAATATATCTGCACCGCTGATCACATTACCATCCAGCATACCACAACCGATCTTAAAGGCTTCTCCTTTGAAAGTATATCCAGCTTTTATTGCTTCCAGGAATTTTGCACTGTCTGCCATGGGTATTATTTGAAAGGAAAGATACTGGAAATCATCAAATTGAGGAGTTAATGACCCTAATTCATAAACATTTAATTAAAATAATTATTTATTGTTTATCAATAATTATTTACCTTTACTTGAATAAATCAATTTTATGAAATTTATCAGAAATAAATTATGTCAAAGCGCTTAAACACAAAATACCAGCTCATCTCCTTTTTATTTATTGTCCTTTCTGTTTTTTTTATTGGGTATACCCTGATATCGAAAAATTCAATCCTGGAAATAAATGTAAAACCAGCAAGCAATACCAGGTTGTCTGAACAACCATTGGCAACTTATGGTTCTAATACCGTATTAGCCGAGGGCAAGCTGGTAATTAAAAACCCTTCGCTTGCCCAAAAATTGATGTACCCGGATAATGATGACCTTGACCTGCTAAGCAATCTTGTTATACTGGTAGTAGCTATTTCCATATTTATGATATCGAACAAAATCAATGTATCAGACCCCTTTAAAAATAATATTTCAAAATATCTTACGGTAATTGGTCTCGCGTTTATTAGTTACTTCCTGCTCAATAAAATAAGATTGTATATTATAAAAGGCGATATCTTGTCCATGACCAATGATGAGTTTACAATAATTAAGAACAATAGTACCGCAACGCTTACTATGTGGATGGGAATACTGATTCTTTGTATCAGGCTTATCTTAAGAAAAGGCCTCTTGCTCCAGCAGGAACAAGACCTAACCGTATAATATGCCCATTGTCGTCAACCTGGATATCATGCTCGCCCGCCGCAAAATGTCGCTTACCGAATTAAGCGAACGGGTGGGTATTACCATGGCCAACCTGAGTATTTTAAAGACCAGTAAGGCGAAAGCCATCCGGTTCTCTACCCTCGAGGATATCTGCAAAGTGCTGGAATGCCAGCCCGGGGACCTGCTGGAGTATATGAATGAAAAGGATTATAAAAAACTGATGGGGTTATAGAGATGGTCAGACGGGGACCGTCAGACCTCCCAGCGTGGCACAGTTTTTATAGATATTACGTCTAATGTATATGGCAAAAGGATTGAAATACGGTGTTTTAACAAAAAATTCGTCCGTTATCCTTGAACCCCCGAAATGCTTTAACTTTATTTGTCACTAATATAAACCCACTAGTAATGGAAGCGAAAAAACCTAAAATCTTATTGTGCGAAGATGATCCCAACCTGGGGAGTGTGCTGAAAAATTACCTGGAACTGAACGATTATGATGTTACGCTGGAAAGGGATGGCCGCCTTGGTCTGGCTGCTTTTCAACGCGAAAAATTCGAACTCTGTTTGCTGGATGTTATGATGCCCAATATGGACGGTTTTACGCTGGCCGAAGAGATCAGGGATGTGGATCCCGATATACCCCTCTTCTTTTTAAGCGCCAAGACCATGAAAGAAGATGTGATCCAGGGTTATAAACTCGGGGCAGATGATTATATCACGAAGCCATTTGACAGCGAAGTGCTGTTGCTGAAAATAAAAGCCATCCTGAAAAGGAACGAGGAACAGAATAAAGAAAGTGAGAACAAGGAATTTGACCTCTCCACTTACCACTTTAATCCCAAATTGCGGCAGCTGATACACGGAGGGATAACGCAAACCTTATCTCCCAAAGAAAACGAGTTGCTGAAAATGCTGGCTGAACACCTGAATGACCTGCTGCCAAGGGAAGCCGCGCTTAAAAAGATCTGGGGAAGCGATACCTATTTTAATGGCCGGAGTATGGACGTTTATATTGCCAAGTTGCGGAAGTATTTGAAGGATGATGAGAAGATCGAGATCGTGAATATACACGGGAATGGGTTCCGGTTAGTGGTGCAGAGTTGATTTGAAAATTTGAAGATATGCCGATGAGTGTCCTTTATAAGGGCACTCATTTTTATTTCAGGAGAATAATGTTCCTGGCATATTGGGTTTGGATTTTCCAAGATGCTCGTATGCCTTGGCCGTTACCTCTCTTCCGCGCGGTGTGCGCTGTAAAAAGCCTTCCTGTATCAGGAATGGTTCATATACCTCTTCGATCGTACCTGCTTCTTCGCTAACTGCCGTAGCAATAGTGGTAAGACCTACGGGGCCTCCTTTGAATTTATCTATAATAGTGGAAAGGATCCGGTTGTCCATATCATCGAGCCCGTGTTCATCTACATTCAGGGCTTTTAAAGCATGGCGTGTAATCCCGAGATCAATCTCCCCGTCATTTAATACCTGGGCAAAATCCCTTACCCTTCTTAATAAACCATTAGCAATACGGGGAGTTCCCCGGCTTCTTCTCCCGATCTCTTCCACTGCTTCGTTGGAAATCTTTGTTCCTAATATACCGGCAGACCTGTGAATGATCTTATTCAATACCGGGGCCGTATAATATTCCAGTCTTGATTTGATGGCAAAACGTGAAAGCAGCGGTGCTGTAAGTAACCCGCTCCTGGTCGTTGCACCCACCAACGTAAAAGGATTCAGGTTGATCTGGATACTTCTTGCATTGGGGCCAGTATCGATCATGATATCGATCCGGTAATCTTCCATCGCCGCATATAAATATTCTTCCACGACTGTACTCAACCGGTGTATTTCGTCGATGAATAAAACATCATTCGGCTCAAGACTTGTAAGTAATCCTGCCAGGTCACCCGGTTTTTCAATAACTGGTCCCGAGGTCTCCCGGATATTTACACCCAGTTCATTAGCCACAATCCTGGACAGCGTTGTTTTTCCCAGCCCGGGCGGGCCATGAAACAATACATGATCCAATGCTTCACCGCGCATCCGGGCTGCTTTGATAAAGATCCGTAGGTTTTCGATGATCTGGTCCTGGCCCGAAAAATCGCTGATCTGCGACGGCCGGATATTATTTTCGAATTCCTTATCAGCTGCGGTTAGACTTTGTTTATCACTGCTCAGGTTAGGATTGGCCATGAACTTTTTTGTTGTAATGTTGTAAAGCTAATTATTAATAAACAAAATCCAGCAGTCATGAAAGTCGGTATTATCGGTTCGGGTATTGTCGGCCAGGTGTTGGCCAAAGCATTCAGCAGCGAAGGTCACCAGGTAAAACTGGGAACCCGGGATACCAAAAAAGAAGCGGTGGTAAAATTTAAAGAGGCTAACCCTTCGATAACGACAGGCGATTTCACGGAAACAGCTGCATTTGGAGAGTGGATCGTACTGGCCACGGGGGGTGCAGTAGTATCGGATGCAATAAAACTCGCAGGTGAAAATAATTTTGCAGGCAAACTTGTTATTGACGCAACCAACCCCATCGCTGCAGCACCGCCTCAAAACGGTGTCCTTCAATTTTTCACCGGGCCAAATGAATCCCTGATGGAAAAGATCCAGGAACAATTACCTGCTGCAAAACTGGTGAAAGCATTCAATTCTGTTGGCAATAATTTAATGTATAAACCCAATTTCCCAGGCGGAATACCAAGTATGTTTATATGCGGTAATGATGAAGAGGCCAAACAAACAGTTACAGGAATATTAACCGCCTTTGGCTGGGAAACAGCCGATATGGGAAAAGTAGAATCCGCCCGTGCCATTGAGCCCTTATGTATCTTATGGTGTATACCCGGTATCCTGAAAAATCAATGGACCCATGCATTCAAGTTGCTGAAATTATAGCCGGTCATTGATTGATATAGCGGTTCATTTGTAAAATGATATCGGGGTCTGGACTGTTCGCCAGCCATTTCTCTTTTTCGGAGAATTTACAAACCCCGGGATAATCTCCTTTCCAGTCTCCTATATTTTCTACCAGCTGGAAATGCAGGTGCGGTGGCCATTGCCCGTTTTCCGCAGGAATACCGAACTCCCCGATCACATCTCCTTTTTCTACGCGGTCGCCTTCTACAAGGTTTTTGATGGAGTTCAAACTAAGATGTCCGTATAATGTAAAGAAGCTTGTTTCTTTTAAGGCATGTGAAAGAAGGATCGTGGCCCCGTAATCACCGGGCCGGTTATTGAAGGCAAAGCTATGAACGATACCGTCAAGAGGTGCCATCACGGGTGTATAGGGCTTGCCCCAGATATCGGTGCCGAGGTGAAGCCGGCGTGGTTCTTCACCAGGCTGATCAGCATCAAAGACGGTACTGCTACTGTAGATCGTACGATGTTCCCCATACCCGCCAATACCATAACGGGCACCTGCATTTGTCAACTGTTCCTGGATATAAGCAGATAATAAAGGAGTATGCTGTAGTATGTCCGCTGTAATATTCTTATTATCCTTTGTGAAATCCAAAGAAAGCAATTTGTCTTTTGACGGATCAAAAGGAACAACCTGGTGAAAGGTTAAAGACCGGGATAATGCAGCTATGAGACCGGAAGACGACATGTGTATTAAAGTTAGTTCCGTCCGCGCAAAAAAAAGCATCCCGTAATTACGGGATGCTGGTATTTTTTCAAAGGTTTATTTATCAGTCGTGCGAGATTACCACCAGGATGCCTTTTTCAGAACTCCGGATACCGCCATCATAGTATAGCTTGATGAGGTAGGTACCTGCTGGCAGGTAACTCAGATCTACAGGGATCACACGACCAAAGACGAGGTTACCAAACACTGGTGACTCAAGTACTTTGCCATTTGATCTACCATTGACAAGACGACCCTGCATATCATACACTTTCATACCAAGATAATTATACAACGTACTGTTGACCTTAATATTAAAGCGGCCGTTATTCGGATTTGGATAGAGTAGCACCCCATTGTCTTTGAGTAAGCGGACACGTTCGCCGCAATCAACCACGATAACTTTGGTAGTATCTGTTGAAGTACAGCCCAGTCCATTATTACCTGTATAGGTATAAGTGAGAATATAAGTTCCTACACCGGTTGCCCCGGGAACAAAATTGAATCCTGACACTCCGTTACCACTCCAGCTTCCCCCTATAGGTGTTCCTACCAATGGTATCAGGGTATCGCTGATACAGATCCGCTGGTTCCAGAGGTCTGTTGCAACAGCCTGGATTACCGCGTTCACCGTCAGGGATACTGCATTCGAGAAAAGGAATCCACCACCACAATTATTGGTGATCCGTACCCTGTACAGGAAGCCATTGTTGGCAGCGGTTGGGTTAGGAACGGTCAGTGTATTCGTATATGAACCGTTGGTAGTAAGATCTGTCCAGGTAGTACCGCCATTCGTGCTCACCTGCCATTGGAAGATATTCGGTAGCGGCGCTCCTGCAACTACCACAGTAAACACAGCATTGGTACCGATACAAACTATCTGTGCAACAGGTTGTGTAGTGATGGTGGGCGGAGTAGCAATGATCAGCACAGCTGCATTAGAGATGACAGGTGACGGTGTACATGTACCCGATACGACCACATCGTAGCTTCCGGCATCCGTTGCGCTTACCGTAGCGATCGTCAATGTGTTAGTATTGACACCAGAAATAAATCCACCATTTACCAGGTTTACTCCATTCTTACGCCATTGGTAGGTAAGTCCTGCGCCTGTTGCGCCTACAGTATAAACTACATTAAAGCCCGGGCAGATCGTCTGGGTAGCCGGTGAAGGCTGTGTTGTGATCACCGGCGGGAAGTTCAGGTTGATAGTGACACTTGAACTGTTGGAGCAACCTGCTGCTGATGTAGTTGTTGCAGTATAGGTAGTGCTTGCCGCAGTCGGCCTAGCCCATACCGTATTGGTTGGTGTACCTGTATAAGCGATGGTAGCAGCCGCATCCGTGAACAGGTTGGTCAGCGGACTAAATACAACAGGTAACGCACCCGGAGTACCGCTTGCATCTATCCTTACGATAGTTCCGGAACAAACAGTCAGGGACCCGCAACCGGCATCCGTAACGCTGATATTATCAATATTGGCGCCGGTACCACTTACACTGCTGTCACTGCCTCTTCTCCACCTGAACTGAACGGTCTTGCCGCTTGCAGAAGCAGGAAGATTGACGGTTGTGGTAACAAACCCGGCGCTGTTCCCCGTCCAGGCTGAACGGCCACCGATCGGGTTTCCAAAAGAAGAACTGATCGTTCCGTTATAACCACCGGTTACAAATGAACCACCGGCTGTAATGATATCCGTGTAGGCAGCGCCGTTAATAGATATCTCAAGCACCATACCATCAAAATTACTTTCCAGGTTATTGCTCCGGCTAAAGGTCAGTTGAGAAACGCCCGATGTAATAGTATAGACTTTGGAATCCAGGTATTCATCAGAAATACAGGCAGGATCATTTACAAAAGCAGAATTAGGTGCACTTACCGAAGGAGAATTTGCGGTAACCCATCTTGCCGAACTAACACATAATGCTCCTACAGAAGCCGACCAACCCGCAGGAAGAGCCGGTGCTGTGACGCCATCAAAATTCTCCGTGCAGGGGGTTCCGGTAATAGGAGGCGTTGTTACAATGATCACATTCGGTGTCTGGTTGACTGTTACGGAAACAGGACTTGATACGGTACAACCAGCAGCATCAGTAGAAACAAGTGTAAAAGCATTCACTCCCAC
>JBDSBR010000017.1:0-14332 GCA_039921505.1 Chitinophagaceae bacterium | reverse complement strand
GTGGCGCCTGGAGTTATACGATACTCAGCAACAAGGAAAGATCATTTACCATTAAGAAACCAACGGGACAGGTTACCACACAGATCGTGGTGACCAAGATTGCGGTATCTGCGGTTGATAGGAATGGGAATGAGAGTACGGTGAATGAGGTGCAGGTGACCTGGTAGACTGAGTAACTCTAGGGATAGAAGAAGAACCTTGTCAGGGTTTTGCATTTCATGTACAAACATTTCCAAGCGTTTACATCTGGATATTCTATTGATGCATCTGAAAGACAAAGCCCTGCAAGCAATTCATTGAAAAAAAAGATTTTTTATTGATAGCCCTTAGGCAGTTGCGTATATTTATGTGTTGGTAACAATTTTAATGACAGCTTATGAGTACAAAACATTTCTTAAGAATCGGCGTCTTTTATGACGGAACTTTTTTTACGAAAGCTCAAAATTATTTTTGGGGACAAAAATATGGTTGGTTATCATTTCAAGAATTCCATAAGCTTTTAGAAAGTTTCATACGGACAAAAGAACAGGGACATTCTTCATACAAAGTAGTTTATTCAGCCTGGTTTCAAGGAGTTCATAAAGAAAGCTTAGCACAAGAGAATAATTTACGGTTAGACAGAAAAAGGCAAATTGATTTGCTGCATGCCGGAATCGAACCAAAGAATGTTCCAATGTCTGAAACCCAAGGAGAAAAAGGAATTGACGTTTACATGGCAGTTGAAACGCTTCAGGTCGGCTTAGATGATAAAATAGATATGGCTGTTCTTGTAACTGGTGACGGAGACTTTGTTCCCCTTGTGCGAGCATTGATGAAAAACGGCATCAGAGTTTTAATTGCATATTTTGAATATGAAGAATCAAAAAACAAAAGTTTTGCCAATGAGAGATTGATTAATGCAGCAAATCATTCCATTAACATTAATAGTCTTGAGAACGACAGAGAATTTAAAGCAGACTTCAAAACTATATTTCGACAAACCACCGACAATAAGAAGTCAACCGACAAAACATCAAAATAAGAAAAACTGCAACCACTATTGTGTTTGGCGATATGGGGGCGACGAATAAATCCGCAACTTTTTGTTCGCTATTCGGTTTCAGTTCCAGCCGACGAATAAAGCCGAGCAATAGAATAAACAATGAGCTTTTAGTTATAAATTTAGCTGCGGTTCGGTCTGACGATTTTCAAATACCGCCACATCGCCAAGCCGTGTCCGTTAGCTGCCATAAATTGAACACTTTTTTATGAGAAAAATACTTTTCATATTGTTCTCACTCCCTAATTTTCTTTATGGACAAAATCACCTACTTGACATCACTATCCACCTTACTGGTATTCCTGATAAGACTTTTTTTTATTTAAACGAGGATAATGAAAATATTGATTCCGCATCTAGCGCAAACGAAATTTTAAAGTTTAAATACTTTAAAAAGGAAATTTTGCCAACTAGTTTACTTATCCTTTCTAGAGACAGAAAGCAAGGTTACATTTTTTGGATTGAAAATTCTTCTATTTATCTCAACGGCAATTATACTGATTTAAGCCCTCTTACTACACATGATTCAAAAACTCAAAGTGAATTTGTTAACTATACAAATTCGACTTCTCCTCTAGAGGATTCATTATCCAAAATAGAAAGAAATATTTGGTCCCTACAATCACAGGGGAACCCAGACTTAACAATTTATAAGCAAAAACAAATAGAAATCGGACAAAAACTGAAACAAATAAAAACTGATTTCATCAACAATAATACTAACTCAATAATAAGCGCGGCCACTTTATTTTTTGAAATACAACACAAAAGATTAACAAATGAAGAAACCTTAATCCTATTTAATCAACTAAGCAAAAATCAACAGAACTCAACATATGGGCAAGGAATTTTGAAATCAATCGAACTTTATAAAAATCCAATAATCGGTAATCAGGCACCTGAATTCATCCTTACTGATCTTAACGACAATTTGATTAAATTATCTGATTTTAGTGGCAAGAATATTGTTCTAATCTTTTGGGCATCATCATGTCTTCCGTGTATTAAAGAGATGCCAGAAATCATTCAGACATCGAAGGACTTGAAGCATAAAAATGTGGTGTTTATTATGGTTTCACTTGATGAAAAGAAAGAGCAGTGGGAAAAAGTTATAAAAGAGAATTCCAAGGAATTTATTAATCTTTCCGACCTCAAAGGATGGATGAATGAAGCAGCCCTTATGTATGGTGTTTCAGCAATACCAGATCATTTTCTAATAAATGCAGATGGGAATATAGTTGTACACAATCACTTATTTCGTGAAATAAAAAGAAAATTGGACGAACTTTAAAAATGATACTGCAGCTAAAAGGTTTTGTGCCACCTGCTAACTGGTAGCTGCAGGTATAGACGAAAACATTCCCATCCTGTACGGCCGTTCAGTTTTCAATCCCATCCTTTCGCCGGATTGGAAGACAGAAAAAAGGGCGGTTTTACTTCAACACAAACCCCTCAATAAACTTAGTATTAAAATCCCCGCTGCGGAAACGTTCGTCCTGCATAAGCTGGAGATGGAAAGGGATCGTTGTCTTCACCCCTTCGATCACGTATTCGCTCAGGGCGCGGTACATGGTCTGGATCGCTTCCTGTCTTGTCTGCGCGATGGTAATCAGTTTACCGATCATGGAATCGTAATAAGGAGGTATCACATAACCGGCATATACATGACTGTCCACCCTGACGCCATGGCCACCGGGCTGGTTAAGCGATGTGATGCGGCCCGGTGAGGGGCGAAAATCATTATAGGGGTCTTCGGCATTGATGCGGCATTCGATCGCATGGTTATTGGGGATATAATCGGCGCCGGAGATCTTCTCTCCCATCGCGATCTTGATCTGTTCCTTGATCAGGTCGAAATTGATTACTTCTTCCGTCACACAATGCTCCACCTGTATCCTCGTGTTCATCTCCATGAAATAGAAATTGCGGTGTTTGTCCACCAGGAATTCGACGGTACCCACACTTTCATAATTGATGGCCTGGGCAGCTTTCTTGGCAGCTTCTCCCATTTTAAAACGTAGTTCATCGGTCATAAATGGCGAAGGAGATTCTTCCACCAGTTTCTGGTGACGGCGCTGGATCGAACAATCCCTTTCGCTGAGATGACAAACAGTTCCGAACTGGTCGCCGGCTACCTGTATCTCGATATGCCTGGGCTCTTCCACGAATTTCTCCATGTAGATGCCATCGTTTTTAAAAGAGGCCGCGGCTTCCGCTTTGGCATTGTCGTAAGCTTTTTCCACGTCGCTTTCTTCCCATACGATCCGCATCCCCTTTCCACCACCACCGGCTGTTGCTTTAAGGATAACGGGATAGCCCATATTCTTCGCAAGCCCCTTGGCCTCCTCTACACTTTGCAATAAACCTTCTCCACCGGGCACCACGGGTACACCGGCTTTGATCATTGTTTCTTTGGCTGTTATCTTATCTCCCATCGAATTGATCATGTCGGGTGTGGGACCAATAAATTTTATGCCATGATCATTGCATATCTGTGCAAATTTTGCATTCTCTGCGAGAAAACCATAACCGGGATGGATCGCATCCGCGTTGGTGATCTCTGCTGCGGCCATCAGGTGGGCAATATTGAGATAAGAATCGGCGCTCTGTGGTTTGCCGATGCAAACAGCTTCGTCTGCAAATTTTACATGGAGGCTATCACGGTCGGCCGTAGAATAAACAGCAATTGTTTTGATGCCCATTTCTCTTGCCGTGCGGATGACCCGTAGAGCGATCTCTCCCCTGTTAGCAATCAGTATTTTTTTGAACATAGAGTTTAATGTGATAATTCGATAATGTGCTAATTAGCTAATTTGCTTTTCGCGGTTGCTACTATTTTGTTCAACAC
Organism: Chitinophagaceae bacterium; assembly: GCA_039921505.1. Lineage (GTDB taxonomy): Bacteria > Bacteroidota > Bacteroidia > Chitinophagales > Chitinophagaceae > JJ008. The sequence goes on along the minus strand of JBDSBR010000017.1, from coordinate 10,445 downwards.
TTTCTGTATCTCTTCAAGTTTATTCAGCAATAGTTTACAATCAGGGTAATTCTTTGAATGAGCACAGAGCATCAGCCAGTATTGTGTTTCATCAGCTTCCTTGGCTGCTATTTTAAGCTTATGAATGAAATCAGCCTTACTCTCCGCATTCTGCGCTTCCATTGCATTTGCCCCGATGGAGGTGCCTGATCTCAGCAGCTGTCTTGCCAGCACATACTTTTTATCCGCTTCGAGCCTTTCACAATATTCAATGATGAGTAAAGAGAAATCGAAACTGAGTTTAAGTATTGGATTATTTTCAAATAATTCTTTTTGCATTTTAAAAAATTAGCTCATCCTCACATTATCCCATTAGCACATTACCCAATTAGCTAATTAGTTTATTAAGCAGGTTCCACCAGGAACAACGGTTGATCATACTCTACGGGCGACGCATCTTCCACCAGCACTTTCACGATCCTGCCTTTTACTTCACTTTCGATCTCATTGAAAAGTTTCATCGCCTCGATAATGCAAACAACTTTCCCTGGAGCGACATCCGATCCGATATCAACCAGGTTCGGTTTATCCGGGGATGATTTCCGGTAGAAAGTACCGATCATCGGGCTCTTGATAGTAATCGTATTAGTCGCTGCGGGGGCTTCGGCAGCTTTCGTTTTCTCGGCTGAAGCGGCACCAGGTTGAGAACTGGTTGGCTGAGGAGCGGCCGCATAAACCGGCGCCTGTTGAACAGCGCCAGACAGCACTTGTGTGATGTGTTCTTCTTTCTGCCTTATGGTTACCTTGAAATCTTTCTGTTCAACTGTAAGCTCTCCAATATTAGATTTGTTGATCATCTTGATCAACTCCTGGATTTGTTTGAAGTCCATGTTTTTCAATTTAATAGACAGTTTTGGTTTTTAGTAAGCCAATTTACCTTCCGGTAAGGGGGCTAAGGTAATGAAATCAAGAGGAGAAAAACAAGGATTTTTTGCTGGTTTTGGGCAAAAATGGGGCAAAAAGACATAAAAATGGCCCGAAATTGATTGATTTCAGGCCATTTTCTATAAATCTGTTGCTTATTCTTTTACTCTTTCAACGTATTCACCGGTCTTGGTGTTGATCCGGATCAGTTCGCCCTCATTTACAAACAAAGGAACACCGATCGTACCACCGGTTTCCAGCGTTGCGGGTTTCAACGTACGGGTGGCTGTATCACCACGCAGACCGGGTTCGGTATAGGTGACCAGCAACACGATTTTATCGGGCAATTCCGCACCCAGAACCTGGTCGTTATCGGTATTGATCAGTATACCCACTTCCTGGCCTTCTTTCAGGTATTGGGGAGCATCGATAGTGGCTTCCTGCAGGGCGATCTGCTCAAAGGTCTCGTTATCCATGAAGTTATACCCGGTATCATCCTTATAAAGGAACTGGTAATACCGTCTTTCCACCCTTACCGGGAAGATCGTATCGCCTGAGTTCCATGTCTTTTCAATAGAACGGTTATTATCCACTCCTTTCAGTTTTGCCCAGACTTTGGCAGCTGCGCGGGCCGTTTTGTTCTCACCAAATTCGACCACGTTATAAAGACTTCCCTCCAGGTTGATGATCATACCCCGGCTGATGTCTGATGTATTTGCCATATTTTAAGCTTTAAGCTTTTAGCTATTAGCGGTTAGCTATTAGCTATTAGCTGGTTAAAATTTCAGGCGGCAAAGATAAGGCAGGAATCTTTGCTGGCAAAGGATAAGCCAACATCGTTTTCACCCGGAACAACCCATCGGGGAATCCAAACGTCAAACTCCCGCGGGTAAAAAATATTGCCGTTTCTTTGACGCCATGAAAAATCTCTTTACGACTATCCTGCTTTCCATCACACTGTCCGGTTTTTCACAAGCCGACAGCATCCTGGCCCCCTATAAAAAATTCCCCTTTTTTCCACCCGTAAAACTTTTGTTACCCGACAGCAGTTCTTTTTATACCCGGGATGATCTTCCGAAGAAAAAACCGGTGATGCTGATGCTTTTCAACCCGCAGTGTGAACATTGCCGGCATGAGACGGAAGAACTGACGAAAAATATCGCTCAATTCAAGGACATCCATATCCTGATGATAACATCCATGCCCTTTGATTCCATGCTGGTCTTCCGTGAAAAATATCAACTGGCAAAGTATGAAAATATAGTAGTAGCACAGGACCCGAATTATTTCCTGGTTACGTATTACATGCTGCACAACCTTCCCTTCCTGGCATTTTACGACAAAAAGAAACAATTAATTTCCGTTTTTGAAGGCTCACTCCCCATGTCTTCAATCCTCGGAATTTTTAAAGGCAAGGAGGAATAACGCCCTTCCCATCGAACCATTAACCATTACCGGTAGTTGGCAAGGTTTTTATGCCTGATACACAGATTTAATGACAACAGGTATGAATTTCTATCCCACCGCAGCTAAACAAGGCTGCTTTTCCCATTTCCTGGCTTTCTTCCTGCTATTTTTTTTACCGTTTGTCTCCGCTTTTTCCCAAAATGGGGATTCGCTGAGAACGGTAGTAGCCGGGAAGCAATATCATAAATCCGGTTTTCACCAGTGGCTCTGGGGCAGGCATTACCGCAAAGACTGGGCTACCCCTGTAAAAGTCAGGACGATTAACCTGGATACTGTGAACGGAGGATTGACTGCTTATCAACTTGGCGGTGGTCGTCAAAGTAAAACTGTTCGTCTCCGGAATGCTGCGGGCAAGGAATATGTGCTCCGCAGTATTGATAAATCTTTTGGAAAGGCCTTACCGGGAATGTACAGTGGCACTTTTGTCGAAGACATTGTGGACGACCAGGTTTCTATTGCAGAGCCCTATGCAGCTGTTACTATACCCGGTATGGCAGAAGCGGCTCATATCTATCATACCAATCCACAGATCGTTTACCTGCCTTCGCAGAAAGCCCTGGGGGAATTCGATAAAAAAGTGGGCAATGATCTTTATCTTTTTGAACAACGTCCGGATGAAAACTGGGAAGAAGCGGTAAATTTTGGTAGTTCTAAAAAGATAGTCAGTACCGAAAAAATGCTGGAAAAGATTTTTGAGGATAATGATAACCGGGCTGACCAGCTGGCTTTTGTCCGGGCAAGGTTATTTGATATGTTTATTGGTGACTGGGGACGTCATGAAGATCAATGGCGCTGGGCTACGATTGAAAATGGCGATAAAAATATTTATGAGCCCATTCCCCGCGACAGGGACCAGGCCTATACAAAATTTGATGGCTTTTTATTGAAACTGGGTATTTCCGCAGCTGCCGGTCATTTACAGGGCTTCGGCCCGGATATAAAAGATGTCACAACCTATAGTTTACCCGCCAGGAATTTGGACAGGCAGATCGCAAATGAACCTTCCCGCGAGCAATGGATAGCGATAGCGAAAGAGCTCCAGGCATCATTGACTGATAAGGTAATTGAAACATCAGTGAAACAACTTCCTCCCGAAGTGTATCCTTTGTCCGGTGAAGGAATCATCGCTAATCTTAAATCCAGGAGGAACAAACTGGCTGAATTTGCTGAAGAGTATTATAGTTTCCTGGCGAAAGAAGTGGAAGTGACAGGTACACATGATAATGAATTGTTCAAAATCAGCTCCCTTTCTGCGACAGAAACGGAAGTAACTATCTACGACCTGGACAAGGAGGGTCAGCCTAAGAAGAAGCCCTTTTATTCAAGGAAATTCTCCAGTACGGAAACAAAAGAAATAAGGATCTATGGGTTGACCGGCAACGACCAGTACCAGGTCAATTATACCGGTAGGGGTACAAATATCCGTATCATCGGCGGACCCGGAAGGGATACCTATACTTCAACCGGTACGGTGAAAGTGCATATCTATGATAATCATGATAATGATTTTACAGGGCTTACCGCTGCAAAAAAACATCTTTCTGAAAACCCTTTTATTCATCTTTATACATACGATGGTTTTAACTACGATAAAAAAGGACCCGGTTTTATTGTATCCTATAATTCGGAAGACCATATCCATGTAGGTCTGAAATATGAACTTGAAAAACAGCAATGGCGTAAATATCCTTTCGGTCAGCGCCAGGAACTATCAGCCCGTTATTCGATCAGCGAATCCGCTTTTAGCTTTGGCTATAAAGGAACTTTTACAAAATTGGTTGGCAGCTGGGATCTTTTACTGGATGCATATTATGACCTGGTCCGCTGGAATAATTATTACGGCATCGGGAATGAAACAGTGATGCTTACCAATAACCGTGATTATTACCGGGTGCGAACCCGGGAATTCTATGCCGGCGCCGGTATCGGTAAAATATTTGCCGGTTATCATCACGCCGGTTTTACTCTATACTACCAGGCGATCAAGATCCTGGATGATCCCGGCCGGTCCCTTACAGGGCAAAACCATTCCCCTGACTTTTTTGAACCGCAAAAATATGCAGGAATCAAAGCAGTGTATTATTACCAGAAACTTGATAATAACGTAGTGCCGATGAAAGGTATGCGGTTCAGTGCAGGCGCTGGGTTCCAGCAAAATCTTGAAAAAAAGGACAGCGCCGTAGCCAACATCAGTTCCGAACTGAACCTTTATTTCTCCCTTTCAAAGTCCTTTGTATTGGCATTGAAAACAGGAGGGGCCGCATTGACAGGCCATCCTGAATTCTACCAGATGAATAGACTGAGCGGTGGTAAAACGCTCCGTGGTTTCCGCAAATACCGCTTTTATGGAGAAAGCATGTTCTATAACCAGGCCGAGCTGCAATTCATCCGGAATGTAAAAACCTACCTGTTCAGCGGGAAAGCCGGGCTCATCGCTTTATATGATATCGGGCGGGTATGGCAGCCGGGAGAAATTTCGCATACCTGGCACTACGGTTATGGCGGAGGGGTTATGCTCGCGCCTTTTACTAAATTCTCCATTGCGGTCTTTTATGCCTGGTCAAGGAATGAAAAGGATATGTCCATCCGGTTTACCAAAGGATTGTAAACGATAAGAAAAAACCAATTAACCGATCCTAAATCTACACGCTCCACCCTACCTTTGCGCCAAATATTGCAACAATAAAAAATATTCATATGAAAGTAACTGTCGTTGGTGCCGGTGCCGTGGGTGCTACCTGTGCTGATAATATTGCCCGCCGCGAGCTTTGTAATGACCTCGTATTGCTTGATATCAAAGAAGGGATTGCTGAAGGCAAGGCCCAGGATATGATGCAGACAGCTACACTTCTTGGCTTTGATACAAAGATCACCGGGAGCACGAATGACTATTCAAAGACCGCTGACAGCGATGTGGTAGTCATTACCTCCGGTCTGCCGAGGAAACCTGGTATGACCCGTGAAGAACTAATCGGTGTAAATGCGGGTATTGTAAAAGGAGTGTGTGAGAATATTCTTAAACATTCTCCCAACGCGATCATTATTGTCATCAGTAACCCGATGGATACAATGACCTACCTGGCTTTGCAATCAACCGGTTTGCCCAAGAACAGGATCATTGGTATGGGTGGTACACTGGACAGCAGCCGTTTCAAATACCAGCTTAGCCAGCATCTCGGTTGCAGCCCTGCTGACCTGAATGCTGTAGTTGTAGGTGGTCATGGTGATACGACAATGATACCCCTGATCCGTCTTGCAACCTGGAACAGCGCTCCCGTTACTAATTTCTTATCGGCAGAACAGCAGGAAAAGATTGTAAAAGATACGATGGTAGGCGGGGCTACACTAACTGCCCTGATCGGCACTTCTGCCTGGTATGCACCCGGTGCAGCCGGCGCTGCACTTGTAGAAAGTATTGTAAGGGATGAGAAGAAATTATTCACCTGTTGCGTCAGTCTCGATGGCGAATATGGGCAGAAAGATATATGTCTTGGCGTTCCGGTTGTTATTGGTAAAAATGGATGGGAAAAGATCCTTGATTTTAAACTGAATGAAACCGAACAGGCTGCTTTCAATAAAAGTGCAGAGGCGGTGAGAAGTATGAATGAAGTGCTGAAGAGTCTTTAGCTGAGAGCTTTTAGCCGTTAGCCTTTAGCCTTTAGCCTTTAGCCGGGAGCCAAGAGTGGAGAGCGAGGAGCGAGAGCGGGAGGCACTTCCCTCTAGCCACTTCCTACTTCCTACTTCCCACTCGCCAATCCCCACTCGCTACTAGCCACCAGCTGTTATTCGAAAACAGTACCTGGCTAATTTTCCTTCAAAATCGAAAGGTGTCGTGGCTTTCGTGATATCGGTGATGGTGGCCGCTTTTATGGCGACCCTGTCCAGTATGAATTTGCGGTAGTTAGTGCTGAAATAAAGCAGTCCCCCTTTTTTCAGCCCCCTTAAACAATCATTGATCAGCCCTGCATGATCCCGCTGGATATCAAGAAAATCATCCATCCGCTTGCTGTTACTAAAAGTCGGTGGATCCATGACGATGATATCAAAAAAGTCTTCAGGCACCGTCTTTAAATATTGTACAACATCCGCCTGGATAAAGCTATAACGCGCGCTGCCGGAAAATCCATTCAGCTGCATGTTTCTTTCGGCCCAGCCAAGGTAGGTTTTCGAAAGATCGGCAGTTACCAGTTCTGTCGCCCCACCTGCTGCCGCATACACAGAAAAAGAACCAGTATAAGCAAACAGGTTGAGCACTTTCTTCCCCGCACTTTGCTCTCTTACCAGCTGGCGGGTAATGCGGTGATCCAAAAACAACCCGGTATCGAGGTAATCACTGAGGTTGACAAGAAATTTCAAGCCGTTCTCTTCTACTGCGAACTCATGCTGAACCTGGTCATATTTCTGGTACTGTCCCAGCCGGCCCGGCTTGCGCTGCCGGAGTTTGAGGAATATATTTTCTTTTGATACCTCTAAAACTTCCATCACTACTTCCAAACTTTTTTCCATCCAATCGTCGTGTTTCTCTTCTGTCATACCATGCTGTCGTTTATATTCAGCTACATATAGCTTTTCGCCATAGAATTCTATACAAAAAGGGAATTCCGGGATATCGTGGTCATAAAGGCGGTAGCAACTAACTCCCAGCCGTTTAGCCTGCTTACCGAGGTGACGGAATACTTTCACCAGGCGGTTCTTAAACATTATTAATTTTTCGTCTTCCAGTGCTTGCAAATTTTCACGAAATTAGCTGTTCCTTTTATGTATGCCATTGTAGATATAGAAACGACGGGAGGATATGCTGCGGCAAACGGCATTACTGAGATCTCCATTCACGTATTTGATGGTAAAACCGTCGTGGAAAAATTCGAGACCCTGGTCAATCCCGGGCAACCTATCCCCGCTTATATCCAGGCTATGACAGGGATCTCAGACAAAATGGTGGCCAACGCCCCGTCTTTTCCTGCCGTAGCAGAAAAAATCTACAGCATCCTGCTGGACAAGATTTTCATCGCCCATAATGTGAATTTTGATTACTCGTTTGTAAAAAATCATCTTAAAGAAGCAGGTTTTGATCTCAACAGTAAAAAACTTTGCACGGTGAGACTAAGCCGAAAGATCTTCCCGGGTTTTCCATCTTATAGCCTCGGTCGGCTTTGCCAGTCATTGGGCATTTCCATCCAGGACCGGCACCGGGCGGGTGGTGATACTGAAGCCACGGTGAAAGTATTCACGCTCTTACTGGAGAATGACAAGGAACAGCATATACAAAAAAGCCTGTTGCGGAATTCAAAAGAAGCTATCCTTCCACCCAATGTACCCAAAGAACATTTTGAAAAGTTGCCCTATACACCGGGTGTCTATTATTTTCATAATGAGAAAGGCAAAGTTGTTTATGTGGGTAAAGCCAATAATATCCGTTACCGCGTGAGCAGTCATTTCAGCAATAACTCACCCAGCCGGCAGAAACAGAATTTTATGCAGCATGTATATGGTATCAGTTTCCAGTCTTGTGGTACAGAACTGATGGCCTGTATTCTCGAGTCAGCTGAAATAAAAAAAAGATGGCCCATTTTCAATTCTTCACAAAAAAGATGGGAGGATGTGTATGGGATATTTCTCTACGAAGACCAGAACGGTTACCAACGCCTGGCGACCGATAAGAACAGGAAGCGGCTAAACCCGCTTCATACTTTTCATTACCAGGTGGATGGTCACGCGATCACCCGGAAACTGATCAAAGAATTCAATCTCTGCCCCAAGCTTTGCTTTATGCAGAAGGACAACGGTCCCTGTGAAGGAATGGAAGAAGGTCATTGTTACGGGGCCTGCGAACAAAAAGAAACTCCGGCGGACTATAATAAAAGAGTACAAAAGGCGGCGGATTCGCTGCGGTCAAAACCTTCTTTCGCGATCATGGATAAAGGAATCAACGGCGAAGACCGTTCCTGTATCCTTGTCTGGGAAGGTAATTTCTATGGCATGGGTTATATACCCGCTGATTTCCAGATGGATCCTGGATCCTTAAAAGATCACCTTACCATTTATAAAGAGAATAGTTTTATCCGTAACCTGGTGAATGGTTATGCAGCAAGATTTCCTGGAAAAATAATGAGGCTGGATATGAATACTGTTTAATCCAGCCAGGAGAAATTATCCGAAGCAAGCCCGCTGGATAATTTTTCTGCATCCTCCGCGGGTAATACAGCCAGCTTACGGGTCACGCCGTTGATCCAGGCAATATCCACCGTGAGGATAGCAGATACAGTTGCAGGATCCTTTTTTATTATATGTTCAATTGTAAATCTTGAAAAATCTCTCCGGGCTTTTACCAGTTTCATACCAATGGTTACGGGATCGCCAAGACGTATTTCTCTTTTAAAAATGCATTCTTCCCGGAAGATAATGGGCCCGATCTGCAATTGTGCCATCCGCTGCCAGGTCAGCTCTTTTTTACTAAGATATTCTATCCTGCATAAAGCTCCCCAATCATAAAAGACCGAATGACGCAGGTGAAAATTGGGATCCAGGTCGGCCCAGCGAACCTGCACCGGCATTTCAAAAACTTCCATAATGTGTTGATTTAAAACTTAACGAAATTAAATGATTTATAGCTTGCTGAATTCTCTTTTCAACCTGTATTTTTGCCAACCTAATTAAAAACTTATGAAAAAAATAAGCGTGCTGGTGATAGTTCTGGGAATTGTAAGCCATGTAAATGCACAACCCGGTAAACCGGCTAAACCCGTTGTTAAGCCCCCCGTAAAACCGGTTGCTCCTCTTTTAAAAAATGCCAGCGATTCCCTTAGTTATGTGCTGGGCGAGGTGGCTGCGTTCAACCTTGTTCAGCAGGGATTGGGTGAAATCAAAGTCAATGGAACAGCTTTCCTGAGAGGTATGACTGATATTACCGGCAAAAAGCCGACCCTCGTCAATGATATCGCAGCGAATGAAATGCTGAACAAGTTCCTGTCTAAAGAACAGGAGAAAAAAGTGCAACCCAATATCGAGGAAGGAAAGAAATTCCTGGCGCAGAATAAACTAAAACCCGGTGTAAAGACCACGGGTTCCGGTTTGCAATATGAAGTAATTACGGAAGGAACAGGCATCAAACCTACAGAAGTGGACACTTTCGTGGTTAATTACCGGGGCACGCTACTGAACGGCACTGAATTCGACGCTTCTTATAAAAGGAACCAGCCTTTAACAATGCCCATGAATAAAGTGATCCGCGGGTGGACAGAAGGGCTTCGGCTGATGGCCGTGGGATCGAAATATAAAATGTATATACCTTATGAACTGGGCTATGGCAGCAATGACAATGGACTTATCCCCGGGGGATCGCTGCTTATATTTGAAATAGAATTGCTGGACGTAAAGAAAAAACAATAAGGATCAGTCAAGGTTCCTTTTCATTTCCATTACCTGGTGACGCGTGCCGAGGATGATCACTTTCATCCCCGGAATTATGGAGGTTTCACCGGGTGGATTAATAAGGAACTTGCCATCCGGGTCCTTGATACCTATACAGTTTACGCCTGTCTTGTTCCAGTTCATGACGTCCGTCAATGACTTTCCTTTCAATTCTTCGGGAAGATCATCAAAGGCAACAGAATCCATATGGATGGATTGCCCCTGCTCTCCCGAAAGAAAATCAATGAACTCTACGACATCCGGTTTTGAAACGAGGTTTGCCATATGCGTACCACCGATCCGGTCGGGCATAATGACATTATCGGCGCCTGCCTTTTTCATTTTGCTTACGGAACTTGCATCAGAGGCCCTGCTAATGATCTGTATGGAAGGGTTCAATGCCCGCGCCGATAAAACGATAAATACATTTTGTGCGTCTACCGGGAGCGTCGTGATAAGTGCCCGCGCCCTCTCCACACCTGCCAGACGAAGCAGGTCATCATCCGTGCCATCGCCTTCCAGGTGAAGGATATCCTCTCCTTCGGATAATTTTTTATGGATCAGTTGTTCATCCTTTTCGATGACGACAAAGGGCACGCCATGCGAGCGGAGAATTTGTGCAGCCTGGTGACCGTTCCGCCCATAACCGCAAAGGATGACATGGT
>JBDSBR010000016.1:0-129134 GCA_039921505.1 Chitinophagaceae bacterium | reverse complement strand
ACTCTTTTACAAAATGTTTTACTTTACTTGTAACAAATTCATCTCCATCAGAAAAGAAACCGACTGTTATGGTATCACCTGCTCTCCACATTTTAGCGGTTTCGCCGCTAAGTGGCTGTATAATGGTCGTTACCGGTTCAATGCCGCCAGTGGAATTAATTTTAGGAATAACACGTTGAGGTGTAACCGGAATTCTAGGGGGCAAGCTATTGTTTGTTTGTTTATCAATACAAATATGAGTTTTACTAAAATCATAGGAGGGAGCAATTGTTTTTTTAGTTATTGGACCTGTTTTGCCAACTGGCCTGGTGATAGGAGGTAAACTATCTTCCGGGTTAAGGATAATTTTCGGATCCTTTTTTGAAATTACAGGATCTTTTTTGCCCGGATCGGCGACAGTATTCCCGGCATTAGTAATGAAAATATTATATGCCGTTGAATTACCCAATTCCTTTTGGTTGTTATTTGACATAAACCATCTGCCTGATACAACATCGTATTGAAACTGTATCTCGTACTTATTATACACACCGCCTCTTATAGTGGGTGCCCAGTTTTGGAAATAGGTAAATGCCGCACCAGGATGATTATTCAGTGTGGGGTGGTCTATATAAGATCCTTTTTTCTTTATCTTATCCTCATTCACAAAATTATTCTCCCGTGTAACAACATGAACAAAATGGTTATCATCTGCAGATGCATAGTATTGTAAAGAAAATTGGGTTCCGGGTACTATGACGCTGTTATCCAGGGACATGATACTCCATTGAAAAGTGTTTTTTTTGGTGGGTACATAATAAGCCATAACCGATTGCTTATCCGTTGTATTGGTTGTTACCCGCAAGATTGCACCAGGATTATTATTCAGTTCAGGGATATCCACCAGGGTGCAGGTACCATTGCACCAATTGTTAGCTTTGGTGGCAGTATGTGTGAATTGTTTTTGGGCGTGGCTGTTTAAAGCAGTCACCAGGATCAAAGCTTGCAGAAATAATTTTAGATGTTGCATTTTTTGCTCACAGTATTATTTATCTATCATTTCTTTCAACGCATTAAAGTTGAAATTCTGTTCCAGCTGGTTTCTCCATGTTTTCGTAGGCAGCTTATCGTCCCAGCTCCAATACACAATCAAGAATTGGGGATTGTATTTCGGAAGACTCATATCATAATATTCCGGGTTTAGCCTAACGAGTTCGCGGCCACCAGTATTAATTGTACTAAACTCTTTAAATTCAAGCAGGTTATTATAATCTAAGATTGCGGGCTGGTCCAATGGTGTGGTTAAGCTATCGGCCAAAATTAGCCGTGCCGGTTTCATTTCTTTTTCATGAGAGGCGTTCAGCATGGAGATGGTATTTTGCTTTTGTTGAGCGGAACTAACGTAATTCTTTAGAAAGTCTTCTTTGGCTTTCGCCAGTTTAGCAGGTGGTGTTATTCTTTCCAACGTCTCCAGGTACTTCTGTTTTTCCAATTCTTCCTCTGCGGCGCTCTTTACAACCCTGTTTTTTTCAAATTCAATAGTTTTTATATGTTTTTTTTCATTATAATTTAAAAAGGCTTTTAAAAATTGTTTTTGAGTTACTGGTATATAGGGACTTTCTTTTTCACGGGTAATGATAATAGCTCTTGAATATCGGCTACCCGTATTTGAAGTTTGATTATCGTTGCCTTCATAAACCGGGTACCCTCTTATTTCGCCTGCCCGTTTTTGTAACAGGTACACAGGTTGTTTCTGAATGATATAGAATTTGACATATTCCGCAAACCAGTTACTAAGTTGGTTTGCCCAAATATAGAACCAGGTCCCTGTTTCGCCCCCGGGTTGTATTTTATTCTCGTATGTATTGCAGAAATAAGCAAGGAAAAGCGCAGTGAGCGTATAGGGCACCGGACCTCCGCTTTGTTGAGCTTTACCTGTAATACTGCGATACCAGCTTGCTTCAATTCCAAGGGGCTCCGGATAGGCCGACTGTAATAATTTCTGCATTTTATCAATCCGGCTGTATACTTCAGGGAACTTGGTCCTGGGAAAATCAGGATCGGGAAAGGTATTGGCATCGGCTTTTTTCTTCCAGCTGCCTTTTGTTTTCATAATCCCTTCGTCATTGCAGGTTTGTTGTGCAATAAGTGTATTTGTAAAGAATAACATTGTCAATCCTATTACGATGGACCTGATTAAAACTGAGATAAATTTTTTCATTATTTATTTTTTTGCCTCGTACAAAATATTCTGATTCAAAAAATAATACTATGACGCCTTTCCCGTTAAAACGGCTTTTTTGAAAAACGATATTCAACACGAATTTTCACCAGTGTTTTAGAATCAGGCACGTCTGGAAAAATGGGTTTCTCAGGATGCAAGTCGGGTAAATCGTCGAACGAATCATAACCCCAGGCAGTATTAAAATTAGCCGGGAATAAGAAATCATTAGGTATATGTTGAATTGCTCCATTTTGGATTAAGCCTGTTACACTGGGCATACCTATACTGTGGAGTAATACGTAAGATTCTGGTCCCGATTTTTCTTCATGTGTTGGGGCGTCGCCATATCCCATTTCCGAACGGTCGATAACAGTATCCACAGACAATGATGCAAATGATATACTATTATCCGCGGGTAAAATTGGGATAAAGACATTATAAGTACGCAACTTGTTATCAATGGATAGTTGCACAGCATTAGCCGCATAAACCTTCCCCCCCTCTTGGGGTGAACTATACTTCCAGGTCTTCTTTATTGTGGTGTTTTCAAAGGAGTCACCTTCGTCTCCATCTAGGGTTGTAATATTATACCGGTCGTGTATTCGAACATTTAAAAGCATGTAATTTTTGGGCCCATTAGAAGGGATATTATGAAATGCCGAGAAACGTTTAGTTTTAATGGCTTCATCGTGTTCTTGCGCATTTAACCCAGGCTTGTAAAACGACATGCTATCATTGAGTTCGATAATGCCACTGTAACTCCGGTCAACTTCCCATTCTATTAAATCATCTTCATCATCGCTGGTTTGTTTGCCGTTACCTTGTATCGTAACGCTAAACTCCATATACCAATATATTTTTTTTGGCTTAGGTGTCACGTTTTTGGTTTGTGCAAAGGAGTAAACCGGGAGCAGTATGCCGACAATCAAAATGTTTATCAAAGATTTCCCCCTGAATTTTGATAATTTTCTAAGTTGATTATTCATATCGTATCTATTTATTTTCTACACTTTTTTTTATCGCATCAAAGGAGATTTGCCAGGTTCCCCTTTAGCCAAAAAGCAATGTCTGAACCAGCACGCTATAACAGTTATCAGGAATATTTGAAATTTCGATTCCGTATCCATTGCGCAATAATTCAGACGATTTTAAATTAAGGTTGTGCAGGTAATGAAGATGCTGCAGAACGTAAACTTGATGCTAGTTTCTTCACCCATTAATAAAATGAACGACCCTGGTTATTTACCGGGGTCGTTTTTAGCTAATCAGTTACCAGGATCTTCCCCGTTTTTCTTTTTAGTTCACTTTTGTTGTTTTTGTACAGCAGCTGGTAAAAGTATAGTCCCGGGGCAAGTCTTGCCATGGAAAAATCATTCCGGTAATTCCTCAAATTGGTTACAATTTCTCCGTTCGCATTGGTCAGGACCAGGTCAAAACTTCCTGGTGCCAACCCATAAAACCGGAGGGATTCTGTTTTTCGTTGCGGGCTGGGTACTACCCATTTTGATTCTTCCGGATCCAGCGCTTCTGTAAGCGGGTTATCTTTCAAATTCCTAAGTGGTGCAGCTTCCGTAATCGTCACTGTTCCGCTTGCATCACTGATGGGGGCATTTACGGATTTGCTAAGTTCAATAAAGAAGTCCTGGTCCGCTTCTGGTATAGCATCTGCGACGACCGCCACCATTATATTCTTGTTTGTCTCCCCAGGATTGAAGGTCAGTGTTCCTGATACATGAATGTAATCTTTGGGGTGCCGGGCTGTACCGTTTATTGTGCGGTATTTTACCGTCACGGTATTGCCAGCTGGAGCAGATAGTGTAACGGATACAATGGCATTTCCCACCGCTTCATTTACCGTTACATCAGCAATACTTAACGAAACATTTGTGCAACCTTCATCCACCTGCCCATTGCAGTTATCATCGATACCATTACCACACACTTCAGTAACACCCGGGTTAACAGCCGCGTTGGCATCATTACAATCAGTGCTGTTGCTTACATAACCTGCGGGTAGGGTGCAGGCCTGTGTGGTAACTGCGGCATTGCCGTATCCATCTGTATCCGCATCCCGGTAAAAAGTGGTTTTTACCCCTTCGTCGATCGATCCGTCACAATCATCATCCACTCCATTGCAGACTTCTATCGCACCGGGATGAACCGCGGCATTGGCATCATTGCAATCGGTACTGTTGGTTACATAACCTGCGGGTACAGTGCAGGCCTGTGTAGTATTAGCGGCATTGCCGTATCCATCTGTATCCGCATCGCGGTAATAAGTGGTTTTGACTCCTTCGTCGATTGATCCGTCACAGTCATCATCCACTCCATTGCAGACTTCTGTCGCACCAGGATGAATGGCGATATTGGCATCATTACAATCCGTGCTGTTGCTCACATATCCCGCCGGTGCAGTGCAGGCTTGTGTCGAAAGAGCGGCATTGCCGTATCCATCTGTATCCGCATCCCGGTAAAAAGTTGTTTGTGCGCCCTCATCGATCAGTCCATCACAATCATCATCTACTCCATTGCAAAGTTCAGTTGCGCCGGGGTGAATAGCGATATTAGCATCATTACAATCCGTGCTGTTGCTAACATATCCTGCCGGTGCAGTGCAGGCCTGCGTGGAAACTGCGGCATTACCGTATCCATCCGTATCCGCATCGCGGTAAAAAGTGGTCTTAACTCCTTCATCGATCTGTCCATCGCAATTATCATCCACTCCATTGCAGAGTTCCGTTGCTCCGGGGTGAATGGCTGGATTATTATCGTTGCAATCTCCCTGCGCTACCGTGTAACCGTCTCCATCAGCATCTCCTGGTGCTTCATTACCCAGTGTACCATCTAAATTTACACGCTGGGCAAAAATATCATGCCTATTCCCCGAAAGATCATTTCTCAAATCCTGCCAACCAATGATCATCCCATTGTTTCCTGCACTAACAATAACCGGAAATATCTGTACAAAGGTTGCATTGCTTACTACAACTCCATTAATAGTCCATAATGCAGCACCGCTGGCATTTAATCTTTGTGCACAAATATCCCAAATACCTGTACGGTTGTCCTGCCAGGTAATAACAATGCCGCCAACACCATCAGGAGTTAAGTTTGGAAAGTGCTGTGCGTTGGCCGCCAGGCAAACACCAACACCGTTCGCCCCCCATTGAACTGCCCCACTTGCATTAACCCGCTGTGCATAAATATTAGGATCGGGAATGGCTGCAGATTGGTCTTCATCCCATGTAATAATTGCTCCTCCTGCACCATCATTAGTTAATTGCGGAAGGCTTTGATTTCCTATTGCCAGGCAAACAGGCAAACCGTTGGCGGTCCACTGTTCATTACCGGTTGAATTTAATTTTTGTGCATAAATATCCCCTCCCGTACCGGCATTTCGTCTGTCAACCCAGCAAATAATTGCACCTCCCGCATCGCTTATTATTTGCGGGTACAAACTGCCTTGCGGAATAGAATTTACAAGCACACCATTAGTAGTCCATTGCATTATCCCAAGTGAATTAACCTTTTGCGTATAAATTTCAACTCTTACAGACGAACGTTGATCTTCCCAAACAATAACTGCACCGCCACTTCCATCGCTTGCCAATTGTAAGGATCCCTGATATTCAATTGTACTTGCAACGGGCACTCCGTTTGCGGTCCATAGATTTAAACCTGCACCGTTTATGCGTTGAGCATACACATCATCCTCATTCCCACCTTCATTATTCCTGCTGTCATTCCATGCTACTATACAACCTCCATTACCATCGCTAACCATTTCAAACGATGTACTTGTTGGCGTTCCGGAACAAACAAGAATGCCACCTGGAACCCATTGTATTGCTCCGCTCGAGTTAATACGTTGCGCATAAAGGTTTCCAAAATAACCATTGGTAGTCCAACAGATAATTGCACCGCCACTTCCATCAGCGACTATTGCTGGTTTTGCATTATTTACAGACGAAGATGATACTTGAATGCCATTGGCGGCCCATTGAACATTACCACTGCTATTTATTCTTTGGCAAAAAATGGTATAAGAAGGTTGAAATCTGGAATCAACCCATGTAAAAATCGTCCCTCCGCTTCCATCACTCACCATTTGAATTTGAGCCTGGTTATAATAATCTGTACAAATTGCATTATTGATTGCAGGATTGTTACTCCATTGACTATACGCAAAATGATTTGCCAGGAGAATAGCCAGCAGGGCTAAATATTTTTTCATGATGTATACATTTTAAAAGTTGGACAAGGTGATGAATCGAACAGGGAGGTTTCTCAGCAGGAGATTCAAACCTAACTTCAAAAGGGATTCAAAACAATATGACAAAAGTTAGGGGTAAGGGGAGCCTGATCCGGCTAAAGATTAAGTTTAAGGGTTACTTTATAACGTTCAAAAAGTCTGCGAGGTAATAAGTACTATTCAGGATTTTACCATTACGATCCAGCAATATATAAGTTGGGTAAATTGAAATCCCTAACTGGTTAACGATGTTTTGAGAGCCAGAAGGCTTTTTATAATGCTGCCAGGAGTAATTATTTTTTTCTATATAGTCTTTCCACTTCTGGTAAGAATCGTCATTGGAAATACTGATTAATGCTACATTTTTGTCCTGTAAGGAAGGTAGAAGTTTTTTTATCTTTTTATGATCTTCCATGCAGGGAATACAGCCGACAAACCAAAAATCGAGGATGATAAAACTGGAATTACCCGTGCTGGCATGTACTGTCTTATTCCCGGTGTCAAGTAAATCAAAGTCTGAAAGCGTAATCTTATAGTTGCTGATAATTCCCTGGAGCCGGTCATTTAGAATTGAAAAGCCAAATTGGGTTTTCAAAGCATCACTTTGCCTTGCTATCAGCGGTAATAATGCATAAAGCTTCAGGTAATTGTTTTGATGGATGTCCAGGTATTTGTTTCCAATGGAAAAAGAAAATATATTGTCAATTTGCTCTTCATAAGTTGTTAAAAGAAATGAATCCAATGCCGCTGAGTCTTTTCTTTGAATTATTGCCTTGTATTGCTTATTCCAGTTTTTAACTTTTCCATGCGTCGGGGAACCTGTCACACTATCAACTAAAAGTTTATCATTTTCAATCCTCATAACTACAGTAACACTTCCACTGTCTAAAAATAATTTTACATTATAGACTTTTTCTCCCTTTAAATAATTGATGTGATAAAAATCTGTTTGATGAATTTTAAAATCCAGTTCGAGTGTGTCTTTAAAAGCAAGAGAGATGAATTCTTTGTCTGTAAAATGCCCAACATAAGCCTTATCAATTAGTTCAGTGCTGTGGAGTATTAATTTTAAATGTGTTTGCGATTGAACACAATCACCCAGGAAAGAACAAAGGACAACAAATATCGATTTAATAAAAATATTCTTCATAAATTATTACATGCACACAAACTAATAACGACTGTTCATCCTGTTAATAGCTTCCGTGCGGTTTTGTACATGAAGTTTTTCATAAATGTTGTGAATATGCTGGCGGACCGTACCAGTAGTGATAGAGAGTTTCCCGGCAATTTCTTTATACAGTAGTCCTTTGGCAAGTTCTTGTAAAACTTCATTTTCCCGGGCGGAAAGTATTTCAATATTTCCCGTCGTTTCCTTATTCCTGAAACGATCAATGACCTTTCTTGCTATTTGTGTGCTCATGGGTGAGCCACCGGTATGAAGTTCTAATAATGATTCAGTTATTTTTGAAAGGGGTGTTTTCTTTAATAAGTAACCGCTTGCTCCCGCCGCCAGGGCTTCAAATACCTTTTCATCATCTTCATAGATGGTGAACATTATGAACTGGCTATTGGGACATTGGGGCTTGATCTTTTTTATGCACTCGATTCCATTCATACCCGGAAGGTTAATGTCCATTATCACAATATCAGGCTGGCAGGCTGGCAACTCTTTTGTCGCTTTTTCCGCATCGGGGAATGTTGCCAGTACCTCGAAACGTTTATCCAGCGTGAGCAGGCTGGACATTCCATTCCTTACCTCTTCCAGGTCTTCCACTATGCAGATCTTTATCGCGGGCATATGGTAAATGTAGGTTAGTGAGGGGCGGAAACAATATAATAAAAGTTATACCGGCAGGGGGATAGACATCTTTACTACCACTCCGTTTGTATTCTGTACATTAAAACTGCCGCCTATTGACTCAACTCTTTTTTGCATATTTCTTAACCCGTTACCTTCATGATCGTTATTTAAGGTCATTCCCTGGCCATCATCTTTTATTATGATCACCAGGTTTTTATCAACAGAAAATTGAATGTCAACCTGCTTCGCAGCTGCATGTTTAACGATATTATGCAGGCTTTCTTTGATAACCAGGAAAACATTTCTTCTCACTTCGCCACTTATAAAGCAAGCGGGAACTGCTTCTGGTAACAGTGTTTCACAGCGCAAATTATTTTCTTCGCAATATTCAACCGCATAAGAACGGGTATAAAAAAGCAGGTCTTCCAGCGTATCATTTTTTTCATTCATGGCCCAGATGATCTCATTCATTTTCTGCATCAGCTCATTGGAGTTAAATACAATTTTGTCGGTGTCGTTTTTCGTAACCTCGCTGAAGCTATTCCTTTTCACTTTCTCACTTAAAAAACGAATGGTAGATAGACCGGCACCCAGGTCATCATGCATATCGGTGGCTATTCTTGATCTTTCCTTTTCAATGGCCATTTTTCGTTGTAACACCTCCTCTGTTCTCATGGTCTCGATAGATTGCTGCTGGATCTTTTGTTTTTGCCTGAAATTCCTGCCCAACAGCAAGCCAATAAATAATAAGGAGAAGATCCCAACAACAGATGTCCAGAGCAGTGTTTTTCTTCTTTGAAAAGCTGTATTTTTTTCCTTCAATTTTTTACCCACCTCGTTTAACAGGAATCTATTTTGCTCCAATGTGTTTTTCAATGTATCGTTTAATGCCACGTATTGTTTTTTAATATTGAAACTGCTGTTTACATTTTCCATGGTTACATGTTCCGGGTCTTCTGGTACCTGCTTTAACCCATTTTCAGGTATCGTACATAAGGCGTCCCACCCGCCGAATAATTGTAAAACCAGTGGATTCTCAATTCTATGCCGACGGCCGTCTTTTACCAGGTAAACTTTACCGCTGTCATTGAGTTGATTCAGGATCGTTCCTTCCCGGGGAATATCGGGGATCCTTGAAAGAGTGCCATCGGGTAGTTTTCTAATACTCCGGTAATTGCCATAGAAAACGGCGTTCTTATCTCCCGACAAAAGAGTGTTATGTATATCGATCTTAAATTTTGCCCCTCCAAAAATAACATAGGCCTGTGATCCGCTGATCTCTCTTACGATCGTCTGGTCGGGAAAATCAAAATTTGTTTCGTTTGTTATTTTTTCTGAAAGGATGGAGGCAATTTCTTTCTCATTGATATTCCCGTTTTCTAACGCCGGCAGCACATTTTGCAGCGATTGATTCTGTTGTTGCAGGTTATTAAGTGTTGACATTACATTTCTATAAAGTCCGATAACCATCTTCCGTTCTTCATTTGATTTCAATAGGGCAGGAGCTGCGAGGTAATTTTCTGCTGCTTTGGCATATTCACCCATAAACTGGTAAAGCGTGGCTTTTTTCATGTAGGTAAGTCCAAGGTCAGTGGTCAGCCCATTGGACCGGGCCGTTTCTATGGCTTCCTGGTAATGATCCAGCGCTTTTTGATTCTGGCCAGTTGCTATGTCCAGTGCTGCATAGTAATTATAGTACATTACCAGTCCGTGTAAATACTTGCTTTGCTTACTTAGCTGTTTTGCTTTCTCAAACAGGATGGCGGCACTATCCGGGTTGGTATTAATTTTCTCCGAACCAACTTTAAAGATGTTTTCGATATTGGCTGAATCGGTGACCTGTGCCCAGAGTGGCGAAACGTTTAACAGGATGACAGGCCCTAGCAGGTTTATTACCAAACGGAACTTAGGAAAAAGAGTATGCAGGTATGGCATACTTAAAAGTAGGTTGAAAATTGGTAGATCTATTTTATTTTCCGTAATACTTCGACAACCGTTACATTTCCTTCCCCATCGTCTTCAACATATCGCCCGACAACAAGTGTCCGGTTGGTAAGCATGGGCAGATCCCTGCCATTGAATATGGAAGCCATGGTTTTATTCGGGATCATACCTTTCTCTTCATCCATTTGCTCCTCACCACATGTTCCTGTAACACTTTGCAAAAAGGATCCGGTCTTATTCTCAAATTTGACATAGCCACCCCGCTGGTCAAAATAAATTTCCAGTTGGGTGCTCACAGATCCCGACCCGATAACCCGCATGGCGCAAAGCTTTGCCTGGTCATCCTTGCCATCCGCGCTACAGAGATCGATATCTATATTTAATTGAAGTGTCCCTGTATATACAATGTCATCATCGGCGCCTACTTTTTCTGCGCCGAAGAGTATGCCGCTGAGCACAACGGAACCATTCGGACGGACGACGCACTCTGAAGGGCCATTAAAAAAAGTTGTAAACCCGGTATGCGTAAAGCGAACCTCGTATGCTGAAGCAGCAGTATTGGTGCGGAGATAGCAATCGTCATTTTCGATAGTAGTAGTTCCGGTTTCATTGGCAAGAATTGCGCCGGATGGACTACTGAGTACGATCTCAAACTTCTCATCTTCTTCACAGATTACTTCTCCAACGATCTGTACCTGGATCAGCTTTACAATGTCCCCAGTTTCAAAAATAACAGAACCTTTGGCCGGGAGATAGTCCAGGTTCTCTGTAGCGGTTCCATTTTTTGTAATATAGGTTACTGTAATGGGGGCAGTCGCAACTTTTGAAAGACTAACCCTTATTTCAGCGACCCTTTGTCCTCCATTTCCTTCCACAATTCTTGTATCAGCAATACTTACGCTGGTGGTCACTGCAGGGACCGAAGCAGTTTCTAATAAGACCAGCAGGGCGAATACCGGTAAAAAAGAATAGTATTTCATGAGTTTAATTTTTCGATCATCCGGCGGGTAATTTAGATTACTCATCCTCCAATTTCACCCGTATCCGCCTATTTGTTTATCCCGAGTGGTTTTAATATGGCATCCAGCCAAATGGCATTGGATATATCCTTCCCGCTTTTGTCATCATCCGGGATATCAGTTTTTACAAGGATGTTCTCGTAAATCCCATGTTGGTACCCGGCAGCTTTCACCGTGATCGTATATTTCCCAGCGGTCAATTTTTTGTAAATAAAGTACCCGCCTTTATCAGATTTAATGGTATCCGCACTATTTTTTGCCGAATCAATAGCGATGATAACAGCGTTGGCTATGAACTTACCGCTGGCATCTGTTACATTTCCTTCTACCTGCGCAGAACTGCTTAAAGCTGCTCCTGTCAGTATCCCGGTTATTATGATAATTTTTTTCATGCAGTAGATATTTAATGATGAGGTCTACTTCAATGTTATCTGGCCCAGGCATTCGCCTTTTTCCGCCTTTCCGAAATAATTGTTGTATGGCATACTGCTTACCGTATGTGTGCCGCTATTAATGCCCGTACCATTCTTAGTCTTGCAAAAGGATTTACCGATCGGCAATAAAGGGGACTGGAACAAGCCAACTGACCCATCGGCATATGCAATACGGGCCCACTCGCAAACATCAATATAAGCCATAACGCATCCGAGATCACCGCCTGCCTGGCTGCTTCCGCAGGGACATACACGGTCATCGACCGGGATTGTATACGGACGTGCAGTGATCTCAGCGAGGTTCCTGTTGAATAGGTGATAAACAGGTCTGACGCCTTGTGTGGCAGTTTCACCTTGGGGGACATTCGTGTCGTCCCCATGATGCCAAACATTTACTCCATGACCAAGCTCGTGTGCGATCGTTTGAGCCAGGTATTCCTTTTCCGTCCACAGTAGCTGGAGATTGTTGTTCCGGGCCCAATTTGTCCACTGCTGGTAAGTGGTCTTTATGTTATCAGTTGAAATAGCCACTATAATGGTATTAGTGGGGATGTCCGGTTTATCACTAACAGTAAAGGCTTTACCGGCTGTATTGGCACCCAGGCTGCGTTTATCTACTCTTATAACATCCTGGTCGAAAATATGTCCCTGGGAAAAATTTTTATTAAACTTCCGGTCCATACCTATCTCTTCCCGGTAGAAAAAACGTACGATCTCAATATCGCTTGCTTGTTTAAACCAATCCAAACCTTGCGCGAATTCCGGGATCAATGATTTGGGTATTGTAACGCCTAATTCTTTTTTCTCTGGATCAAGACGTTTATGATGACCTTCGGAAATAACTCCCCTGTATTCTTCGTAAGCGGAAAGACCATCCCCATCGTGTTTATTTCCATTCGAAGTTTCTTTGTCGTCATAGTCACCTGGGTTTCCATGTGCATTTAACCAAAAACTCCCGATCATGGAACCATTCCGTTTTGGAATAAGGATTTCCTTCACACCACCAGGTACAAGCAGGTTGCCGGTAATACGTGTATCATCATCGAGGATGGCAGTTGCAGTAAGAGTGGTGTAACCCCCTCCATCATAGGAACCGATTTTTACTGCGGCAGCCGTACAATTCCTGCAATCGAGGGTAATGACCTGGAATTGATCCGAGATCGCTGCATTCGGTTGTAGCATAAAACGAAGATCAGGCAGCTGGTCTGCTGATGGCAGGATAGGGTAATTGATCGTGATCCCTGGTTCAACCGAAGTATTGTTCATCTTGAGCTCAAAACTTTTTGCTTTTACTGTCAGTGGTTTTCCATTCTTCCCCTGCAATTTCAGACCAATATTCATCACATTGCCTTGGTGGTATTCATCCTTGCCCGGTACGGGCAACCATTTGTCATAGTCAGTTGGTGTGACAATCAATTCAACATCTGCTGTCACCCTCGATAAACTCCAGGTTAAAGTAGTAGTCGTTTTCATCACATCGGGTAAATCGGAGACATTTGTTCTGGAACCATTCAGGGAGTTGAAATTACTGCCCGCTTTATCTGAGATGGTTATATCGATTGCATCCTGGCCGGGTCCGTCTTCCGCAGGGGAACACATATAACTGGTTCCGATCACATGAATATAAAATGTGGAATCCGACCTGTCAAGGTCTAGGTGATGCAGTTCCCCCGGTCCTGCGCCCCTGCAGGAAACATGAGACACGAGGGTTCCGATCTTTGTCTCACCTTCGAAACTCATCGTAGCCGTAACCACGTTCTCGTGTATAACAGCATCAAGTTTAAGCGTACTGGTCCCGGTTATTCCTGTTAATTTTTGGACCATACTGACTGTTCCATTCCAGGTGCCATTGACATCAGATTGTGCTTTTGCCGGGTTATTAATAGTCAGCAATAGGAAAAAAAGAAACAGAGAGGGGAAATTGTTTTTGTACATACCGGAAAATTTAAATGATAAATATTTCCGGGCCAGATTATAGAAAAATCATCACAGGGATAGCTGACAATTAAAAGGTAAGTCTTTTATTAATAAATGAGGGTCTCTGCGGTAACTATTTTGGGATGCTTAGTAACCCGTGAGTTTTACATTCAGCTTTTCTCTCATCATTTCCAGCACAACTTCTTTGATAGCCTGGGCATCATACCCGCATTCCCGCTGTAATTCTTTAGGTGTACCATGTTCCACTAACAGATCAGGAATACCCAGTATCCGTACATCATTTTTATAACTGTGGGCTGCCATAAACTCAAGGATCGCGCTGCCGATACCACCTTCTACGGTCCCGTCTTCTACAGTAACTAATTTTTCATAACGCTGGCAGGCTTCATGGAGCAATGCCTCATCGAGAGGTTTTGCAAAACGCATATCATAATGCCCGGGGTTGAGACCGTCATTTTTTAATTCACGGATGGCAGCCGCTGCAAAGTTGCCGGGGTGCCCGAAAGAAAGGATCGCGATGTCTTTACCTTCTTTCAATCTTCTGCCGGTACCGATCTCTATTTCTTTCATGGCTGTTTTCCAATCGGGCATCACACCTTCCCCTCTCGGGTAGCGGATCACGAAAGGAAGTTTGGTAGACTCGAGTTGTGCCGTATACATCAGGTTCCTTAACTCACTTTCATTCATAGGGGCGCTGACAATCATATTGGGGATACAACGGAAATAAGCAATATCATAACAGCCATGGTGGGTAGGACCGTCATCACCGACCAGACCAGCGCGGTCAAGGCAAAGTATAACAGGAAGTTTCTGGATCGCCACATCATGCACTACCTGGTCGTAGGCCCGCTGCATGAAAGATGAATAAATATTACAGAACACTTTCATCCCCTGCGTAGCCATGCCAGCGCTCAATGTTACGGCATGTTGTTCGGCGATACCTACATCAAAAGCCCTGTTGGGCATTTTCTCCATCATATACTTTAAGGAAGAACCGGAAGGCATGGCGGGAGTGATCCCGAAAATCTTATCGTTCTTCTCTGCGAGTTCAATAATGGTATATCCAAATACATCCTGGTATTTAGGGGGCTGGGGCAGGTCGTATTTCTTTTTTTGTATCTCACCGGTAATCTTATCAAATAACCCGGGCGCATGCCATTTGGTCTGATCTTTTTCCGCCAGGGAATATCCCTTTCCCTTAGTGGTGATGATGTGAAGAATCTTTGGACCGGGGATACCGCGCAGGTCTTTCAGGGTATCTACCAGCTTGGCGACATTGTGCCCGTCGATGGGTCCGAAATAACGAAGTTTGAGCGCTTCAAATAAATTGGAACTGCTGCTCACCATTCCTTTCAATCCATCGGTGAGTTTATGCGCCATGGCGCGGGAGAAATTTTTACCGACGGGTAATTTGCCCAGCAATTTCCAAACATCATCCTTTACTTTATTATACGTAGGCGAAGTGGTGATGTCAGTCAGGTATTCTTTTAAGGCTCCCACATTGGGGTCGATGCCCATGCAATTATCATTCAGCACGATCAGCATATCGGCATCAGCCACACCGGCATGGTTCATTCCTTCAAAAGCTAACCCGGCTGTCATCGCACCGTCACCGATCACGGCTACGATCTTCCTGTCTTTTTCCCCTTTATACCTGGCGGCCATTGCCATACCAAGTGCGGCTGAGATCGAAGTGGAAGAGTGTCCTACGCCGAAAGTATCGTATTCACTTTCACTTCTTTTAGGAAAACCGCTGAGACCATGGAATTTACGGTTGGTAGGAAAATTATCCCGGCGGCCTGTCAATATCTTATGTCCATAAGCCTGGTGTCCAACATCCCATACCAATTGATCGTAAGGAGTATTGTATACATAATGAAGTGCTGTTGTCAGTTCCACCACGCCCAGGCTGGCGCCAAAATGCCCCCCGTGTACACTCACTACATCAATAATATACTGGCGCAATTCATCACAGACCTGGTGCAATTTCTCGCGGGGTAATTTCTTAAGGTCGTCAGGAGAGTCAATTGTTTTTAAAAGTGGTCCAGGGGTGATTTCCATGTACGCATTTTTGACGCTGTAAAAGTACTGTTTTCCGTTCAGCCTTTTTTGCTAAAGATTGTCTAACAATAAATAAGGAGGAAAGTTCTGGCATACAGGCCTTGAGCGGCAAAGATGATAGCGTTAAGACCCATTTGTAAAAGTTATCAGCCACTGGTATATTTACGGAACCCGCGGCAGGCGGGATTGATTAGATTTGCCCACTATGTGGTTCGGAAACGCAAGATATTGGTTATTCCAGGCTATCGGCTGGGGTGGTTTTACCCTGATCAGTATCTTTTTTGCCTATTCGTTCGACCAGTTGAATACACAGGCCGAATTGAAACAGGTGATGGGCCGGATCGGGATCTTTGTGGTGCTGGGCATTATCCTGACCCACCTCATGAGGCTCGTCATTATCAACCTCAATCTCCTGCAAAAAAAACTCGAAAAGCAGTTAGTCCAGTTCATCCTGATAACCGCTATCTTTTGCCTCATCGGGTCTTTTTTCGACATGCGTTTGCTGATCAAATATGACTGGCTGAACAAGCGGGAAAAAGAATTTTTGGATAATAAGATATTACTCGTTCTCAGTGGCGCCTTCTCTTTCTTTGTTTATTACTTTATCTGGAATGCGATCTATTTCATGTACCACTATATTTCCAAGAGCCGGAAACAACAACTGGATACTTTACAACTGGAAGGATTGGTAAAAGAACTGGAACTGAAAACGATAAAAGCGCATATCAATCCTCATTTCATTTTTAATTCGTTGAACAGTATAAGGGCGTTGGTTGACGAGAATCCCCAACGGGCCCGCAAAGCCATTACGGAATTAAGTAATATCCTGCGTAGCAGTATGCAGACAGAGAAAGTGGAAATGGTGCCTTTTGAAAAAGAACTTTTTATTGTAAAAGATTACCTGGCACTGGAGAATATGCGTTTCGAAGACAGGCTCCGGGTGGAATACCAGGTGGATGACGATACGCTGAACCAGCCTGTGCCACCGATGATGCTGCAAACACTGGTGGAGAATGCCATTAAACACGGTATCAGCAAGCAAATAACGGGAGGCGTGGTAAAAGTGATCTCTGAATTCAGGGGCGATTACCATGAAATGGTAGTCCAGAATACCGGACAGTTGAACGGTTCCATGAACCCGGATGGGTTCGGACTCTCCAGTACTACCAACCGGCTGAGTTTACTATATGGTGATAAAGCCAGTTTTGATATTAAGCAGATCAACGGGTCCCTGGTAGAAGCAAGGGTATTATTACCGGTATCGATACATCTGCCCGTATTATAAGTTATAAAGAAATCCAGGATAGTATATAAAAATAACTACATGAAAGCAATCATTATTGACGACGAAAGACTGGCACGGACCGAGCTAAAGAAATTACTGCAGGATTTTCCCGAAGTAGAGATCGTGGATGAAGCCGCGAATGCAGAGGAAGGTATCAGCAAGATCGAAGCACAGCGACCCGACCTGATCTTCCTGGATATTCAAATGCCCGGGAAAACGGGGTTTGATATGCTGGCGCAACTCGAACGAACACCCCAGGTCATCTTTACTACTGCCTATGATGAATTTGCGCTCAAAGCCTTTGAAGTTAATGCCCTTGATTACCTGCTTAAACCCGTCGAACCCAAGCGGCTGGCAGATGCCATTCAAAAACTTCATTTCACCGAGCAAAAAGAAACCAGGATAGAGGGGGAGAATTTCAATAACAGCATCCTTACCGATAACGACCAGGTGTTTGTAAAAGATGGGGAACGCTGCTGGTTTGTAAAACTGAGTGATATCCGCCTGTTTGAAAGTGTGGGCAACTATGCTAAAGTGTTCTTTGGTTCCAACAAACCCCTGATCCTTAAATCCCTCAATGCCCTCGAAGAAAGGCTCGATGAGAAGACATTTTTCCGGGCCAATCGCAAACACATTGTTAATCTCCGCATGATTGATAAAATTGAGCCTTATTTTAACGGGGGTCTCCTGCTGGAATTAAAAGGTGGCGAGAAAATTGAAGTAAGCCGGCGGCAAACGGTGAAGTTTAAGGAAATGATGAGCTTATAAAATGAGAAATAAGGTTGCTTCGGCTTTGCCTCGCAATAAGAAATAAAAAATAAGGAAGTGGAAGACGCTGAGGGGTCGAATGTAAATAACCCCGGGTTGTCCCCGGGGAGCAAAGAAGAGAAATACACAATAAGAAATAAAAAATAAGAAAGTAGAAGAACCTGAAGGGTCGAATGTAAACAACCCCGGGTTGTACCCGGGGAGAAAAGAAGAGAAATAAACAATAAGAAATAAGGAAGTATGGTGAAATTTTTTTTGACGGGGTTATTGTTACCAATAACCTCTTTTTTATGGGCGCAAAAGACTGATGAAATTATCAAAGTAAAAGAAGTAGAACGGATCGAGAGAACGCTGGCTTCTGACGACATGCGCGGCCGGAAGACCTTTAGCCCCGAAATTGACAGGGCTGCTGACTTTATCTCCGCCGAATTTAAAAAGATCGGGTTAAAGAGCTGGAACAACAGTAACAGTTACCGGCAGGATTTTGCAATGGTCCGTACTAAACTCATCAGCGCTTCCGGCATACTTGACGGAAACCCAATTGATCCTAAAAATATCATCGTCGTGACCTGCCAGCCCCAGTTGAAGATCAACCAGGCATCAGGTTATGAAAAGGTTTTTATAAAAGCGGGGGCTAGCCTGCAAACTGAGGGAAGGAAATTAGTCCGCAGTAATAAAAACATCGTGGCCCTGGTAGATAAAAGTTTTGCAGGAAATTTTGGCAACCTGTCAAGACTGAAGTCAACGATGTTCAGGACCGGTACCAATGTTGTTTTTATTTTATCCGATACTGATCCTGCCACTTATGAAATAGAAGCTGTCCATGAGATAACCGAACAGCAACTGGCAAATGTCGTAGGTGTTTTACCGGGGAAGAGTAAAAAAGATGAATACGTAGTCTTTTCAGGTCACTACGATCATTTAGGTGTTGGGAAAGCCGTGAACGGGGATTCCATTTATAACGGGGCCAATGATGATGCGGCCGGGACAACAGCAGTAATCATGCTGGCAAAATATTTCAGGGAATCAAAGAATAACGAAAGAACGATTGTCTTTGCAGCTTTTACCGCGGAAGAAGTGGGTGGTTTTGGTTCGCAATATTTTTCGCAGCAGTTTGATGCGGATAAAGTGATGGCGATGTTCAATATTGAAATGATCGGTACGGAAAGCAAATGGGGGAAGAACTCGGCCTATATAACCGGCTATGAAAAAACAGATATGGGGGAGATCCTGGCCAAAAACCTGGAGGGCTCCGGCTTTGCTTTTTACCCCGATCCATATCCTGCGCAACAGCTTTTCTATCGCTCCGATAATGCTACACTGGCCCGGCTGGGCGTACCGGCCCATACCATTTCCACGTCAAAGATGGACAGTGAACCAAATTATCATAAGCTAACGGATCATGTAGAAACATTGGATATGGAAAATATGACCATGATCATCCGGGCGATAGCACTGAGTTCAAAAAGCATTGTTGCGGGCAAAGAAACA
This sequence comes from Chitinophagaceae bacterium, assembly GCA_039921505.1. Classification (GTDB taxonomy): domain Bacteria; phylum Bacteroidota; class Bacteroidia; order Chitinophagales; family Chitinophagaceae; genus JJ008. The sequence goes on along the minus strand of JBDSBR010000016.1, from coordinate 109,935 downwards.
CCTGCCAGGGTGAAAGTAGAAACACTGAGATAGAATCCCGGGGGTTAAGAAAATTTATTCCAGCCTGATGATCTTCCGGGTATATAACTGACCATTGATAGTGACACGGTAAAAATAGGTGCCCGCCTGGAGACGGAGAGCAGTAATATCCATATGCTCTGTATATTTTCCCGTAGTATAAAACTTATTATTGATAGGTGTACTCATCAGGCGGCCAACAACATCATATAATTGTACGGTAACATGTCCAGGGCGACGTAGCTTAAAAGACAGGTAAGAATTGTTCGTAAAGGGATTGGGAAAGGAACTGATACTTCCAATCACCGCTCCCGGATCCCCGACTCCTGTGATCACTCCTGGTATCTGGGTAGTATCAACTAACGCTGTCCACACACTCAGTGCACCCGCATCCAGTCTTGTCCAAATGGGTCTCACTATTCCCTTATGCACGACCAGGTTACTGTAATCACCAAAGAATACAGTATTTACAGGCGCGAAAGGACTTTGACTGATTTTAAAATTCTGGAAGCTGGCCCCGCCATCTGTTGAACGGGCCATGTATACATCTGTTTGATTATCGCCATAATTCCGGCGATCATAAAAAACAAAATAGAGATAGCCATTGGTTTGATCAATCGCCATCCAGGTAAAGAACTGTTGTTTCCCGGCCGCATCATTATTGACCCTGGCGGGAAGACTCCAGGTATTTCCTCCATCAGTTGATTTTACCATCCAGACATCCGTATCGGTGAGTCCGTTACGCTGGTCGCTCCAGTTAATATAAATAGTACCCCTGTTAGGACCATTGCTGAGATCACAGACGGTGATGGGGAGACCGTTGGCCCGGTTGATACCCGGGATATCATAGGCCCATCCGCCGGGGACCGTTGTTACAAGTTTATCATTGCTTAGCCAGGTATTGCCACCATCCAGCGATTTGTCAAAAACTAATCCCAGCGGTCCTATCCAGGCTGTATAGATTTCTCCATTGGGTCCTACAGCCGGCACAGCACCTTCTACGGTATTATCGTCATCAACACAATCGCCACCTTTCTGATCAAGCCGCAGCGGGTTGCTCCAGTTGATGCCTCCATCGGTTGACCGGGAGAACAGGATATGGGAACTGTCGGCCGGAGCTGAACTCCCATACTTATCAAATTGTGTCCAGGTGATATAAAGATTGTTATTTGTTCTGTCAACGATACCCCATTGTTTATCCTGTACTTTAGTCCCGTTTATTCCAATTGCAACCCCGTCACTCCAGGAGCTGCCGTGGGTGGTTGATTTTTGGCAAACGATCCGGTCGAGAAAAGGAGTGCCGGGCGGATCGGACAAATGAAAGAAATAAAAATTTCCGCTTGTATCGCAAAGAATAGCAGGATCACCCCATACGCCGTGTGCAGTGCTGTTTATCAGGAACCCGTTCCAGGTACGACCTGTATCAGCAGAATAATAAGAAGAACGGATATTTGCCCCGGCAACTATATACCGCGGGTTTTTTAGATCCAGCATAATACTGGGTTCTTCGGGTGCATTGGTATTCCCGATCAGGATATTACTATGTTGTGCGTGGACAATACAACAATAGAAAAAGCAGCCCAGGAATAGAATAGAATTTTTCATCACAGTACCTACTATTTAAAACAAACTATAGCTATAAGTTACCTGAGAACAGGTATGCTGTGTACCGCATCACTCATCTCTTTGATCAGCGATGCATCTTTTTCGATGGCATTGCCCACCACGATCACATCGGCACCGGCCTTGCAATTAAGGTAAGCTTTTTCAGGTAGTAGAATGCCGCCACCAATGATCAAAGGGGCTTCGATCTGGTCAGCAACTACTTTTATCATACTTTCAGTAATCGGGCGTTTTGCACCGCTCCCCGCATCCATGTAAATAAGTTTCATACCGAGCATCTCGCCCGCCATAGCAGTACACATCGCGATTTCGTTCTTATCAGCCGGAACAGGTGAGGCATTGCTGATATAAGAAACCGTTGTAGGCGCACCGCCATCAATAACGATATAACCGGTTGGCATTATTTCCAAACCACTTTGTTTGACAAAAGGAGCTGATACTACATGCTGACCGATCAGCAATTCGGGGTTACGCCCGGAGATCAGCGAGAGATATAATAAGGCATCGGCATACTTGCTGATCTGTGAAGGACTGCCGGGAAAAAGGATAACAGGGATAGTACAGATTTGCTTGATATGCTGTACACATTCATCGAGGTGGTTGGAAATAACCAGGCTTCCTCCTACAAGGAGATAATCCACTTTTGCAGAAACGGAAAGCTCAACCAGTTCGTCAAGGACAGGCTTATTCACCTTATCGGGATCGATGAGCACGGCAAAGGATTTCTTCCCCTGCTTCTTCTTATCAGCCAATGTGTTATATATAGTTGACTTCATCCGGTACCGGTTGATTAGTGCAAAAATGCGAAAAACTTTCGGCATTGCCCACTTGAAAAGTAAATCGATTTTTTTCGCAAAAAAACCGTTGTAACTTTCTGGCTAAACCCGTTCTATGCGATTATTATCAATCCTCCTGTTTTCCCTTACTATCATTGCCTGCAATAATACTGCTAAAAAGAAAAAAGACCTCCCTGCGGACGAGACCGGTATAAAAGATACGGTCAAACAGGAGAAACAGATGCCTGAAACAATTCCTGTAACCGATACTGTTTTTACCGGTTTGGGTACAGAACCTTTTTGGTCTGTGTATGTGATCGCCAACAGTAAAATATTATTTCATCCTGCCGATGGCCCGGATGTGGAAGTCCCTTATACAGTTCCATCAGCGGTTAACAGCGCTACCTCAGTTTATTCTTCTACCGCTGGTCCAGCCTCCATCGAATTAATCATTACAAAAAAAGATTGCAGTGACGGAATGAGTGAAGTAACACATCCTTATTCCGTAACCCTCTCCGTTAATAAAACAAAATATGCAGGTTGTGGCAGGATGGGGAAATAATGATAGGCATCCACGTAACAGAACAAACGAAAATTTCATTCGTTTTTTAGTGTTCAATTTTTTTATTGCTGCTATAAAACTGTAACGCCTTTCTGTAAGGCGTTTGCCGCTATGTAGATAAAAAAACACCTGTAGAATCAGCAATCCCCGGCGATCAAAACGTAAAAACCCTTGCCTGTTTTGCCTTTGAATTGAAGGGGAAAAAGCAGTAATTTTTTTAGGAGATGATAATTGATTTTCCAAAACTTTTTTCTCCAACATCGAGATACCCACTGTGCAGAAATAGCCTGATGCAATACAGGCTTGGGCCGGGGGTTTGGCTATCGCCCTTATCCACATAATGTGAATATCTCTGGCTATGAATTACAGATACTTAAAAATATTTTCGTCTTGGACGTTAACAGTTACTTAACCCGAGAAATTCTTTTTTAGTTATGGCTACCAAAACCAAAGCATCCGCTAAGGGCGGCTTGCAATTTTCACGTCGCTTTACCCGGGATGACGTGAATGTATTTGAAATGTTTGAGTATGATTATCGCACCTCGGTTATCCGTAACCCGAGTGGCGAAACGGTGTTTGAAATGAACAATGTGGAAGTACCCAAACAATGGAGCCAGATCGCAACTGATATTCTTGCCCAAAAATATTTTCGCAAAGCCGGCGTTCCTCAACCCGATGGAAGTCTTGGCCGGGAAACATCTGCCAAACAGGTAGCTCATCGTTTGGCGAATTGCTGGAGAGTGTGGGGTGAACGCTACGGTTATTTCGCTGCTGAAAATGATGCAAAGGTATTTTACGAAGAGCTCGTATACAGTATCCTTAACCAGATGTGTGTACCCAACTCACCACAATGGTTCAATACGGGTTTGTATGAAAGTTATGGTATAGCCGGTAAGCCACAAGGACACTATTATGTGGATCCTGCAGACAGCGAACTAAAAAAATCAAGCAATGCCTACGAGCGCCCCCAGCCACATGCCTGCTTTATCCTGAGCGTGAAGGATGACTTGGTAAACGAAGGAGGGATCATGGATCTCTGGGTCAGGGAAGCGCGGATATTCAAATATGGTTCGGGTGTAGGAACAAACTATTCCAACCTTCGCGGAGCCGGTGAAAAATTAAGCGGGGGCGGAACCTCTTCGGGACTGATGAGTTTCCTGAAGATTGGTGACCGGGCTGCCGGCGCTATCAAATCAGGCGGTACTACACGCCGGGCTGCCAAAATGGTTTGCCTGGACCTGGATCACCCTGAAATCGTTGATTTTATCAACTGGAAAGTAGAAGAGGAGAAAAAAGTAGGCGCCCTGATCGCTGCCGGCTATCCTTCCGGGTATGAAGATGAAGCCTACAGAACAGTAAGCGGACAAAATTCCAATAACTCCATCCGTATCCCCAATTCCTTCTTCAAAGTACTGGAAGAAGATGGTGAGTGGGAACTTAAAGGAAGAATGGATGGACGCGTGATGAAAAAAATTCCGGCGAGAGAACTCTGGAACCAACTATCTTATGCGGCGTGGCGTTGTGCAGATCCCGGCACGCAATATAATACTACCATCAACGAATGGCATACCTGTCCCGAAGGGGGCGAGATCAGGGCTTCCAACCCCTGCTCAGAATATATGTTCCTGGACAATACGGCCTGTAACCTCGCTTCGGCCAACCTGATGAAATTCTTTGATACAGAGAATAATCATTTTGATGTAGATGGTTATGAATACAATTGCCGTTTATGGACGATTGTACTGGAAATATCCGTATTGATGGCACAGTTCCCCTCCAAAGAAGTGGCACAGCTGAGCTATGAATACAGGACACTGGGACTGGGTTATGCTAACCTTGGTACGATGCTGATGGTGAGCGGTATTCCTTATGACAGTGAACAAGCAAGAGGTATTGCCGGCGCTATCACCGCGATTATGACCGGTACCGCTTATAAAACATCGGCCGAAATGGCACAGACCCTGGGTGCGTTTCCCCGTTATGAAGAGAACAAAGCTCATATGATGCGTGTGATGCGCAACCATCGCCTGGCGGCCTATGATGCTGACGAATATGAATCACTGAGCCTGAAACCACAGGGTATCAAAGTAAAATATTGCCCCGATTATTTATTAAAAGCTGCCTGTAGTGCCTGGGATGATGCCGTGGAGCTGGGTGAAAAATATGGTTACCGCAATGCACAGGCTACGGTTATCGCTCCCACCGGCACGATCGGCCTGGTGATGGATTGCGATACAACTGGTGTGGAACCTGATTTTGCCCTGGTGAAATTTAAAAAATTATCCGGCGGCGGTTATTTTAAGATCATCAATCAATCAGTACCAACTGCTTTAAAAAATTTAGGGTATTCTACGAAAGAATCCGAAGCTATTATTAAATACGCTACAGGCTCTGCCTCTTTTGCCGGCGCTCCATTTATCAATCACCAGACCCTGAGTGAAAAAGGATTTATTGCCGACGAAATCAAACGACTGGATGCAGCCGCGCTGACTGCATTCGAGATCGGGTTTATATTTAATAAATACACCCTGGGTGAAGAATGCCTGCAACGGCTTGGTTTCACCCCTGAACAATACAATGACCTGGAGTGGAGCCTTCTCGAGGCGCTGGGCTTTAGCGATGCTCAAATTGAAGCTGCAAACGATTATGTGTGTGGTACAATGATGCTCGAAGGCGCCCCGTTGCTTAAAGAAGAACACCTGCCCGTTTTTGACTGTGCCAATAAATGCGGCCCCAAAGGCCAGCGTTATATCCATGCCCATGGCCATATCCGTATGATGGGAGCCACGCAACCTTTTATCAGCGGGGCAATTTCCAAAACGATCAATCTTCCGCACGAAGCAAAAGTGGAAGAGATCGCCGATTCTTATTTACTGAGCTGGCAGCTAGGATTAAAAGCAAATGCTTTGTACCGTGATGGTTCTAAATTATCCCAGCCGCTCAGCAATAAGTCTGATAAGAAGAAAAAATCAGAAGGAGCTGTTGCTGCGGATGAACAACCAGCCAGTATCCAGCAACCTGAATCCAACATCGTTGATCTCGGTAAGCTGACTGTTGAAGAGCTTCTCGAAGAAGTACAAAAACGCGTACAGTCTTCTCCCGATACCAAACTGAAAAGAAAACTGGCCAGCATCGTTGAGCGCAGGGCTTTGCCTGCCAAGCGCCGTGGCTTTACGCAAAAAGCAAAAATTAACGGTCAGGCAATATTTCTCCGTACGGGTGAATACGGCGATGGTACCCTGGGAGAGATATTTATTGACATGGCCAAGGAAGGTGCTACCATGCGCAGCATGATGAACTGTTTTGCGATCTCTATTTCTATCGGGATGCAATATGGAGTTCCCCTGGAAGAGTTTGTTGACAAATTTGCTTTCACACGGTTTGATCCATCGGGATTTGTAGAACACCCGAATATCAAATCCACCACTTCTATTGTGGACTTTATTTTCCGGGTGCTTGGTTACGAATACCTGGGACGTACTGACCTCGTTCATGTACTGGATAAACCCGAAATATTGAATACGGCTGCTGATGAATGGGATGAAGTGCCTTCCAACCCACTGGAATATGTAGAACCCGAATTATCAAGTGTAAGGGTAACACCTTCCTCGGGAACGGTGGCTACTCAACCAGTCAAGAACCAGCGGGCAGCACAAAGTGTAAAATCAGATGGGGCCGAGGCCATGAATGCGGGGTTAAAAAATATGCAGAGTGATGCGCCGGCCTGTAACGTGTGCGGCCATATTATGATGCGCAGCGGAACCTGTTACAAGTGTTTGAATTGCGGTAACCAGGGTGGTTGTAGTTAACCCTCTCTTCTGGGAGAGGTAATAAAAAGTCAAGGACGATCCCTTTTATTCCGAATCTTCGGGATGATAGCGGACAAGGAAAAACCAAATAAAGAGTGTACCCATTAATTCTACATCCCGGCCTGGTCGCCGGGATGTCTTTTTAAAGATCATCTCAAAAATGTGATCACGGAAGGATGAAACCAGGAGCCAGGACCCTGTGATTACCTGTTTCTTCATCTCTTAATAGTAAGGCAGTTAGGGGTAATACTAGTAAACTTGCGATGTGAAAGTCCATATAATAAAAGAACATTTCAGTAGTAGTTCTATACCTGTTTTCTAAAAAAGGGAGGCTACTTTAGCAGGACTAAAATGCTAACTATGAAAACTAAAATCGTACTCGCTCTTATTATCCTGGTTGTATTCCTGGAAAGCTGCAGCCGGAGTTTCACGCCTTACCAGGCAGCTAATAGCCCAAGGGGAAAGAAATGCGGGCTGATAAGATAAACGCTTAGCCTATTCTCCGCCAAACAAATTGCCCACGGCGCTTTCCAGCATCGGGAATTTTTCAACTACAAAATTCTTGACCGTGGTAATTGCTTTTTTAGCCTGCTCGTCGGTAAGACCGGCTTCGGCTTTTAACTTGTCAATTAATTCCTGCATATAAAAAGTTTAGAGTTTGAAGTTAGGGAAACTAAAAATGCCGGAGCTTTTTCCCGGCATTGACTATTTTTTTCTTCTACTGAAATAAGCTTTACGCTACTTTAAGCAAACTCAATTTGCTCTTATCAAACTTGCGTCTGGCATATTCGATATCGAGGTTGAACTGTGTTTCTTTTGAAGAAGGCATTTCATACATAGCATCGGTCAGGATACTTTCACAGATGCTCCGGAGACCGCGGGCACCCAGTTTGTACTCCATTGCTTTTTCCACCATAAAGTTCAATACTTCTTCCTCGATGCTAAGCTGAATACCCTCCAGTTCAAACAGTTTCTTGTATTGTTTTACCAGGGCATTCTTGGGCTCTGTAAGGATCGCTCTTAATGTTTCCGCATCGAGAGGGTCAAGATGCGTAACTACCGGTAAACGTCCCAGCAACTCGGGGATCAGGCCGAAGGTTTTTAGATCCGTTGCATTTACATAGCGAAGCAGGTTTTTCTTCATGCTTTCCTGCAGTTCTTTGTCAACATTAAAGCCGATTGTATTGGTCTGTACCCTCCGGGCAATGATCTTATCGATCCCGTCAAAAGCACCGCCGCATATAAAGAGAATATTCTGGGTATTTATCTTGATCAGTTTCTGCTCAGGGTGTTTCCGGCCTCCTTGTGGGGGCACCAGCACATCGGTTCCCTCCAATAGTTTGAGCATACCCTGTTGCACCCCTTCACCACTTACATCACGGGTAATAGAGGGGTTATCACCTTTACGTGCAATCTTATCGATCTCATCGATATAGACGATACCTCTTTCGGCAGCGGCTACATCATAATTGCAAACCTGTAATAACCTGGTCAGGATGCTTTCCACGTCTTCTCCCACATAACCCGCTTCCGTGAATACCGTAGCATCCACGATCGCAAAGGGAACGTTAAGCATACGGGCAATACTTTTGGCGAGTAGGGTTTTTCCTGTTCCGGTTTCTCCCACCATTATGATATTGCTCTTTTCGATCTCGATATCATTGGAAGGGTTGTTGCTGGTATCCGTATTTTTTTGCTGTAAACGTTTGTAGTGATTGTAAACAGCTACGGCGAGCACTTTCTTCGCTTCATCCTGGCCGATAGCATACTCATCCAGGAATTTTTTTATCTCCATCGGTTTTTTAACCGTGAGCTTAAATGTGGAATTGCCTTTTTCATCCTTGACCATCAGTTCCTGGTCGATGATCTCGCGGGCATGTTCTACGCAGTTTTCACAGATATGCCCGTCCTGGCCGGCAATAAGGATCTTTACCTCATCACGGCTGCGGCCACAAAACGAACAATGTAAAGGATTTTTTGCCATAGTTTCTTACTGTATAACGGATTTTATAGGGTTTCGTAACTCACAAAATTATAAAACCGCCCGGATTAGGGCGGCTTTATTTATAAAAAGCTCGTTAATAGTATCTTATAACTTGTCTACCAGCTTATCGGCGATGCCATATTTGATGGCACCCTCGGCATCCATCCAGTAATCACGGTCAAAATCCTTCATAATCTGTTCTATCGTTTTGCCACAGTTCCTGGCCAGGATCGTGGCCCCGATCTCTTTGACCCGCTTGGTTTGCCTTGCCTGGATCTCCAGGTCTGCACTTACACCCTGTATATAGCCACCCAGCGAAGGCTGGTGAATCATTACTTCCCCATGCGGGTAGATATAGCGTTTTCCTTTTTCCCCTCCACTAAGCAGGATACTTCCCATCGAGGCGGCAAGGCCCATGCAAATCGTACTCACGGGACTTTTAATCATTTGCATTGTATCATACATCACCATGCCGCTGGTTACAACACCACCCGGACTGTTGATATAGAATTTGATCTCTTCACCCGGCTTGTCGGCATCGAGCAGGAGCAATTTGCTTACGATGTCCTTGGCGCTTTTATCATCCACCACACCCCAGAGATATACCGATCTTTTCTCAAAGAAATATTTTTCTAATTTCTTATTGAACATACCGATCTCGCTGTCCACTTTTGGACGTTCTTCCTTTTCTTCTTCCTCGTCGTCGGCTCTCCAGTCGTTGTATAAAAAATGATTACGGTTCATATTTATATTGTTTTCTTTTTTTCGCCGGGTTTTCGCCATGCTATCGAAATTTCATAGCTATGGGTGCTACACTTCCTTATTTATTATTCCTTATTTCTTATTTTTTATTCTCAATCTTCCCCTGTTTCCTCGTGTTCATGAGCAACACTTCATCTACCAATCCATACTCTTTGGCTTCGGCGGCGGTCATCCAGTTGTCCCGGTCAAAATCATTTTCAATCTGCTCGATGGATTTACCCGTATGCACATTCACCACTTCATACAGTTCTCTTTTCAGCTTCCTGATCTCGTTCACCGTGATTTCAATATCACTGGCCTGCCCGCCGATGGCGCCGCTTGGCTGGTGCATCATGATACGGGAATGTTTCAGGGCCGCCCTTTTACCTTTTGTACCTGCACCCAGGAGCACACAGGCCATGGAAGCTGCCACACCGATACAGATGGTGGCAATATCAGGGCTTACATATTGCATGGTATCATAAACGCCGAGACCGGAATACACACTGCCGCCCGGGCTGTTGATATACATATTGATATCTCTTGTCCTGTCGGAGGAGTCAAGGAATAATAACTGGGCCGTAACGATATTGGCGATCTCGTCATTGATGGGATACCCCAGGAAAATAATACGGTCCATCATCAGCCGGCTGTACACATCCATCACGGCCACATTCAGGGAACGTTCCTCGATGATATTGGGTGTCATTGCTGTGACAAGGTGTTTGGCGTAGCCGTTGAGGGTATTGCTGGAAAGGCCACGGTGCTTCACCGCATATTTCTCGAACTCGGAATTAAAACTCATAGATAAATATTTAGTTCTGAACTCATTCAGGTCATCAAATATCCGTCCAAATGGTAAAACTGCAAAATCTGCTGTCACTATTAGGGTGGTTCAGGACGAAATGACACGTTTAGACGGATGTCAGATGTACGAAGTACGATGTACGCAATCCTGAAGAATGAAGATTTTCCAACTTGTCAGTCTGGATTTTTTAGTGTGATGTTAGATGTACGAAGTACGAAGTACGCAAATCCTGAAAAATGAAGATTTTCCAACTTGGCAGACTGGCGTACATCGTACACCTGACATCGTACATAAAAAATCCCGGATCGCTCCAGGATTCAAAGAATTATTGCTTTTGGTGATTAATGATGATGGTGCTGATGCGCTTCCACCATTTTGGTAAATTCTTCCGCACTGATGTCCGTATCTGCCGGCTGAACCTGCGTAGCAGACCATTCAAATATCTTTTGCGTCTGGATCCTGTTATAAGCATCCTCCACGAATTTCCTGTCCTTCATCACCTTTTCTACATAATCCGTCACCCAGGGCTGGTCATCGGAGAGGTTGGCGCCGCCCATATAGCTGAACAATTGTTGTTTGGCAAATGCCCGTATCTCCTCGGGAGATACCTGGATGGCATTATCCTGAACGATCTTATCAGAGATCAGTGTCCATTTCAGCTGGTTGAGGAAAGAAGGGAATTCTTTTTCTACTTCTTCCTCCGTTTTTGGCGCCTGGTCTTTGGTTTCTGCTCCCTGTGTCTTGACCCATTTTTTTAAAAACCCTTCGGGGAATTTGATATCAGAATGATCTACCAGCTGGTGAAACACCTGGTCGTGGATCTGGTTAGTGGCCTGGCCTTTCCAGTAATTCTCTATTTCTTCTTTAACCTTATTACGGAAATCAGCTTCTGTTTTTACTTCCCCGTTTGGATAAAGCTGGTTGAAAAATTCTTCGTTCAGTTCTCTTTTCTCCAGCAAGCCGATCTTGGTGATCTGTATCTTAAAATGTTTTTGCGCAGAAGCAGGGTCGTTCTTATCAAGTCCAAGGTCACCAAGGATAAAATCCAGTTCTCCAGAGCCCGTCGAAGGATCATCAAAAGCCTTATCCAGTTGTACGACCACGTAATCATTTGTCACTTTTCCCAGCAACTCTTTACGGAATTCTTCTTTAAAATATTTTACCAGCAGGGAATTGTCTTTTTTTATTCCGCCTTCAATTTCATGGCCGTTTTCATCTGCTTCCATAAAAATCACATTCAGCACATCTTCTTCCGTGTTGACGGTATCCTGGTCTTTCATGTTCCCGTAACGGTTCTGCAAACGTTCAATCTCTTTGCTTATCATTTCATCTGTTACCGTGACCACGTAACGGGTAGTTTTTGCTTTGGTAAGATCGGGAAGGTTGAACGCTGGTTTCATTCCTACTTCAAACTGGAAGCTATAGTCAGCAGGGTTATTGACATCCAGCTGGCTGAAATCGGTCTCCAGTGGCAGGGGCTGTGCAAATATATCGAGCTTGTCATTTTCCAGGTAGCCGATCAGCTCACGATCAACGGTCTTCAGGACTTCATCCGTAAAAAGAGAAGGGCCGTACATTTTTTTAATCAGCCCTGCAGGAACCATGCCTTTCCGGAAGCCGGGAATATTGGCTTTTTTGCTGTATTCTTTTAATGCCTTTTCAAAGGAAGGCAGGTAATCCGTCTTTTCCAGTTTCACTGTCAGCTTTTCATGCAGGAGACCGATGTTTTCCTTGGTAATTGTTGCCATAAAAAAAATAATAAATAATAAATAAACAATAAGGAATAAGGAAAGAAATCACGTCCTTATGTATTATTTCTTATTCCTTATTTTACTGTTTCCAGTGCGGGTGGAGGGACTCGAACCCCCATGCCTCGCGGCGCCAGATCCTAAGTCTGGTACGTCTACCAATTTCGCCACACCCGCATAAAAGCTGTTAGTTATTAGCCCATAGCTATTAGCTAATACCTAAAGGCTAATAGCTTTCTTTTGGGCTGCAAAGGTAGGGCATTTCGCCCTTGAAAAACGGCCGTTTTTCACTAAATTCGTAGACAATGGAAACTGTAGCGCAGATACCTAAATACAACCTGAACGAGGAGGAGGAAAAAAAGCTCATTCTGCGGGAATACCGGTCTCTCCAGAAGGTGCTAAAGACCAAATTGAAACCGGGGGATAAGGCCCTTATCCGTATGGCATTTGAAATGGCAGCCGATGCTCATAAGACCATGCGTCGCAAGAGTGGGGAGCCCTATATCCTTCATCCCTTAGCCGTAGCCAAGATTTGCGCGGATGAGATCGGGCTGGGCGTACGCTCAACGATCTGTGCCCTGTTGCATGATACCGTTGAGGATACCGATATTTCACTGGAAGATGTAAAAAGGGAATTTGGCGAAGAAATCAGCCGCATCGTCGACGGACTGACAAAGATCTCCAACGTTATTGATGTGAATGCTTCCCAGCAGGCCGAAAATTTTAAAAAAATATTGCTGACACTGACGGATGATCCGCGTGTAATACTGATCAAGCTTGCCGACCGGCTGCATAATATGCGGACGCTCGACAGCATGAAGCGGGAGAAACAACTGAAGATATCTTCGGAAACGGTATATGTGTATGCACCACTGGCGCACCGGATGGGCCTGTACAATATTAAAACGGAGATGGAAGACCTGGCTATGAAGTATATGGAGCCTGATGTGTACCGGGACATTGCCAGGAAATTATCAGAAACCAAAAAAGAAAGGACCAAGTACATTAACGAATTCATTAAGCCTATCAAGGATAAACTGGACAAAGCAAATCTGGAGGCCGAGGTCTATGGTCGTCCCAAAAGCATACACTCCATCTGGAATAAAATGAAAAAGAAAGGGGTGGAGTTTGAAGAAGTGTATGATCTTTTTGCGATCCGTGCCATTTTGGATTCATCCCCTGAAAAAGAAAAAGAAGATTGCTGGAAAGTGTATTCAATGATCACCGACGAATATACTCCTTCGCCCGAACGGCTGCGGGACTGGTTGAGCAATCCCAAATCAAACGGCTATGAAGCCCTCCACACAACCGTGATGGGACCGCAGGGTAAATGGGTGGAAGTACAGATACGAACAAGACGGATGAACGAAATCGCGGAAAAAGGACTCGCAGCGCACTGGAAATACAAGGAAGGCGCTGCCGATGAAAGCCGTTTTGACAAATGGTTCCAGCAGATACGGGAAGTAATCAGTAACCAGGAAACGGACAGCATTGATTTCCTCCAGGATTTCAAGACAAGTTTTCTTGCCGAAGAAATATATGTCTATACCCCCAAGGGTGATGTCAAGATGTTGCCCGTTGGTTCTACTGCCCTCGACTTTGCTTTTGCTATTCATAGTGCCATCGGCGTAAAAACGATCGGTGCTAAAGTGAATCATAAACTTGTTCCCATCAGTCATAAACTGCACAGCGGGGACCAGGTGGAGATCATCACCAGCAATAAACAAAAAGCCTCGGAGGACTGGCTGGGCTTCGTGGTCACTTCCAAGGCCAAGGGAAGGATCAGGGATGCGTTGAAAGAAGAAAAAAGAAAAGTCGGCGATGAAGGAAAGTACACGGTGCAAAGAAAACTGGAAGGCATGGGTGTATCCATGTCGCAACACAATATTGAAGAAATCGTGCAATGGTATAAACTGCCTTCGCACCTTGATCTTTTTTACCAGGTAGCCGTAAAAAACCTTGATCTCAAAGAACTGAAAGAATTCAAAGTGATGGGCGACAAGATCGAAGCGCCCAGACCGGTAAAGATCCATACAGAAAAACCGGATATCATACCTCATCACCAGGTGATGGCGAGAAAGGACACTGAGCTTATTATCTTCGGGGAAAGCAGTGATAAGATTGTTTATAACCTGGCGAATTGCTGTAAACCTATTCCCGGGGATGATGTTTTTGGCTTTGTAACCACGGGTAAGGGGTTGACCATTCATCGTACGAACTGTCCCAATGCAGCAAAACTCCTGGCTAATTATGGTCACCGGGTGGTAAAGACGAAATGGGCCAAGAACAAGGAAATTTCCTTCCTCACGGGTGTGAAAATCGTGGGAATGGATGATGTAGGTGTGGTAAATAAAATCACCAACCTGATCTCTGGTGAATTAAAGATCAATATTTCTGCCCTTACCATCGAGGCGCACGACGGGTTGTTTGAGGGTAATATTCGTCTCTATGTACATGATAAGGAAGAACTTGACAACCTTGTACGCAGTTTACTAAGCCTGCCGGGCATTGAATCAGTAGAGCGGTATGATATGGAGGATATCCCTTCTTAAGCGTCTTTTTTGTATATAAACCAGCCCCAAAAACCGCGATATTTCCTTAACTTGTTGCCCTCATTAAAGAACTGATTTACCCGCACACAACTGCATTTTAAACTATGGGACTGAAATTGTTGAGGCTATTGGCCATTACCGGCTTTTTTATTTTTTTATCCGGCTCGCTCAAAGCTCAGAATTGTATACCCACCAACATTAATGGTACCACTTTTAATTTTGTTTGTAACCAGGTTTGTAATGATCTTAATTTCCAGATTCCTCATATCAAAGGAACGGATGATTATGTAGTAAGTTCCATTCCTTATCAACCCTATCCATATGTTACGGCTGCGCCGGCATTGACATTGCCCTGTGGTAACCAGGATGATAAATATTTTGATATAACGACAATGCCTTTTTCATTTTGTTATTATGGGAATATATATAACAGCCTTGTCGTTAGTACGAACGGATCGGTCACTTTTGATCTTTCCAATGCATTAAAGGGATCGAACTGGAGTATGAATACAGGGATGAGATTACCTTTTGAAGGGGTAGGTGGACAGGGTTCAGGAACCTGCCCGACTCCATCCGGAACACGCTTGCCAAAGGCTGGCATCTTTGGTGCTTATTGCGATATTTTTCCTCAAACGGGGGACCCTTATAAAATTGAGGCCAGGACGGAAGGCGTGTCACCCTGCAGGAAATTTGTGATCAGTTTTTCCCAGGTACAGATGTTCGGCTGTTCCAGTGTCCGGATGACAAGTGAGATTGTACTGCATGAAAGTACAGGGATCATTGAAATTTTTATTGAGAATAAACCCTCCTGCTCTTCGAATGGAGGTTTGGCGATTGTAGGAATCCAGAACTATGACCTGGGTACTCCTGCGGAGAAAGCTGTTACAGCGCCAGGACGTGGTGCCGAAAATGGTGCCTGGAGCACAACCAATGAAGCCTGGCGTTTTACACCTTCCGGCAGTGGTTCAAGGTATGTGAAAGCGGAGTTGTATGATCTTAGCGGTACGTTGATCGCAACAGCTGATACTGCGACCACAGTCGCTGGTTTGCTCGACGTAAAATTCCGGAATGTTTGTCCTCCTGCCGGTTCCACTCAATATGAAGTACGCACAACTTTCTCCGCCTGCGATAATCCTGCTAACCTGCTGGTCAGTTCAGATTTTATTACGGTTAATAAGACCAATAGCCTTGGTGCTACAGCTACTTCAACACCTGCCAGTTGCGGACCTCCCAACGGAACGATCACGGTAACGGTGCCTGCAGGAGTGGGTACAGCACCCTATACTTTTATACTTGACGGAGGAACACCTTTTGTGGGTGCGAGCCCCCATACATTTACCAATGTAGCTGCCGGATCTCATACTATCGTGGTAACAGACGCTTCTACCGGTTGTACCAGTACGTTTACTCATACGGTATCTCTTTCAGGAATACTTAGCGAAACGCATACCGTTACACCAACTCCCTGTTCGGGAGTGAATTCAGGAAGCATTAGGATCACTTCCGCCGGTGGAGTAGGACCTTATACTTTTGTCATCGATGGCGGTGCCCCTATCAATGGAACCATACCGTTTACATTCAGTAATCTTTGGCCTGGAACCCATAATATAATTGTAACCGATATAACAACTGGTTGTACTACCGGAGTTTTTGTGGTGGATGTACCACAAGGCCTGGGGATCACTGGTGAAACAGCGACTACCCCGACGACCTGCCCTGGAGTGAACAGCGGTACAATTACTGCAAAAGCACTTACAGGAACAGCGCCCTTTACCTGGTCGCTGGATGGAGGCGCACCGGTACCGGGCGCAACGCCTTTTACTTTTACCAATGTATCCGGTGGAAGTCATGTTGTAACCATCAGGGATAATTTTGGTTGTAGTGTTACGGTTCCTGCTGATGTAGCAACGGGCGCCACACCAACTGCTACTGCCACTTCAACTCCCACTGCCTGTACGGGTGTAAATAATGGTACGATAACTGTGGACTTCATGAGCATTCCCGGCCCTTATACTTTTTCATTGGATGGGGGTGCCCCGCAGGCAGGAACCATTCCTTTCACCTTTACCAATGTTTCACCCGGTTCTCACAGTATTGTTGTAACCGGCGCGGGCGGTTGTGCTACCAATCCTTTTACACAAACTGTTTTAACAGGCGCCGGTGTAAACGGTACAGCAACACCCAGTGCCAGTTCTTGTCCTTCTGCCACTAATGGGAGTATCAGGGTTGATGCCACTACGGGTACGGCTCCTTTCACATACCAGCTTGATGGCGGCGCTCCGCAATCCGGGGCCAATCCTTATACGTTTAATGGGGTAGCACCCGGAAGTCATACTATTCTTATCAGGGATAATTTAGGATGTACGTTCACACTCAATGGCGTTATTGTAAATGCGGGACCTGCGCTTACAGTCACAACAAGTTCATCAGCCACCTCCTGCAGCGGCGCTGCTAATGGCAGTATTACGGTAACGCCAAATGGCGGAACAGCGCCCTTTACCTGGTCGCTTAACGGAGGGCCACCAGTAGCCGGAACATCTCCTTATACATTTACTAACCTTGCCGCGGGTTCTTATATAATCGTTGTTACGGATGCATCAGGCTGTGCAAACAGCCCGGTTACGGAAACAGTCGCAGCCGGTCCTGCCCTTACCGTAACTACTAGCGCATCAGCTACGTCCTGCAGCAGCGCTGCTAATGGCAGTATTACAGTAACGCCAAATGGCGGAACAGCGCCCTTTACCTGGTCGCTTAACGGCGGTGCACCTGTAGCCGGAACATCTCCTTATACATTTACTAACCTTGCTGCGGGCTCTTATACAATCGTAGTTACGGATGCATCAGGCTGTGCAAACAACCCGGTTACGGAAACAGTTGCAGCCGGTCCTGCCCTTACCGTAACTACTAGCGCATCAGCTACGTCCTGCAACAGTGCTTCGAATGGCAGTATTACCGTAACTCCCAATAGCGGATCAGCGCCCTTTACCTGGTCGCTTGATGGTGGTGCCCCGGTTGCCGGAACGTCACCCTACACATTTAGCAATCTTGTAGCCGGATCTCATACGATCGTGGTTACGGATGCAGCAGGTTGTGCAAATACTCCTGTTACGGAAACAGTTCCCGCTGGTCCGGCGTTGATAACTACCGCAACAACAACAGATGTACTATGCAAAGGAGGAAACACCGGTGTAATTACTGTCGCAATTCCAACAATCGGCACTCCACCTTATCAATATTCGCTGGATAATATTAGCTGGCAGAGCAGCAATATATTCAACGGCCTTAGCGCCAACTCTTATACCGTTTATTTCCGGGAAAGCAACGGCTGCCAGGGTTCTCTCCTGGTTACTGTTAATGAACCCGCATTGCTTACAGCGGCGGTTTCAGAGATTCCTGTTGTATGCAATGGTCAGAATAATGGTACCATTACGGTTACACCGGCTGGTGGGATAGGTCCTTATCAATATTCGATAGATGGAGGAGTAACCTGGCAGGGGAGTAATATATTCAATGTCGCAGCCAACAGTTATACGATAACAATTAAAGATGCGAATAATTGTATCACGACACAAACAATCACGGTCACAGAACCTGCCGTACTGGCTGCCAACTCTATCAATACCACGGCCAGTTGCGATGGTGGTCCCGATGGAACGATCACGGTCACAGCCAATGGAGGCAATGCAGGTTATACCTATTCGCTGGATGGTACAACCTTCCAGTCATCCAATACCTTCAACGTATTACCCGGCTCTTATACGGTTACCGTAAAAGATAACCTGGGTTGCAGTATTTCTTTTCCTGCAATTGTAACATTAATGGGGAACCTGACCTTTACTCCCCAGGCCGATCCGACGATTTGTGAAGGGAAATCAACAGCACTTCAGCTTGTTTCCAATGCTACTTCGTATGCATGGACACCCACCAATGGATTAAGCGACCCGGCCAGTTCCAGCCCTGTAGCCAATCCAACCGTTACAACAGAATATTATGTAGAGGCTACTCTCGGCCTTTGCAAAGCTTATGATACCGTCAAAGTGAATGTAAATGCAGCACCGGTTCCTGATGCAGGGCCCGGCGGTTTTATATGTTATGGCCAGACGTATACTCTCCAGGGTTCAGGGGGCATACAATACCTCTGGTCACCTTCCACTTACCTCAATAATGCTACGGCGCCAAACGCGGTATCGACACCGCTTAAAACAACTACCTATAACTTATCCATTGTTTCAGATCTGAATGGTTGTAATTCCCTGGTTACAGATGATGTGATCGTGGATGTAACCCCGCCCATTAAAGTGACCACCTTCCCTTACGATACGATCGGTTATCCCGGGGACCAGTTCCAGCTGAATGCGACTTCGGCTGCTACTAATTATACGTGGACACCGACAACAGGATTAAGTAACCCAGGTGTCCCCAACCCGGTCGTCACAGTTGGCAATATCGGGGACGATATCGTATATAAAGTCACGGCTTCCACCGCGGCCGGATGTAAAGGAGAAGGGTTTGTGCGGATCAGGGTGTACACGGGTCCTGACATTTATGTACCCACTGCCTTCACTCCGAATGGAGACGGCCGGAATGATAAATTCTATCCTTTCCCGGTAGGCATTAAGTCGATCAATTATTTCCGTGTATTTAACCGATGGGGCCAGCAGGTGTTCTCTTCTACGAAACTCAATGATGGCTGGGACGGAAAACTGGGAGGTGTAGAGCAGTCCACCGGGACTTATGTATGGATGGCGCAGGCCGTCACCAAAGACAATAAAGTGATCACCAAAAAAGGATCGGTAACGATCATCCGTTAGAAATTCCTGGTGTTAATAAAAGGTATTAAAAGCCACCGGATTTAATTCGGTGGCTTTTTTGTGAAACCTTATTTTTGCTCGACTGCCGTAGTCCGCATCAATGTGACGAAAACAGCAGCCCAACTAAGAAGAGGGCAAGGGCCTCAAATTTAATTTCCAATTATGGTAGATGTTATACTCGGCCTCCAGTGGGGCGATGAAGGAAAAGGAAAGATCGTTGATTTCTTTGCCAAAGATTATGATCTCGTGGCCCGTTTCCAGGGTGGCCCCAATGCCGGGCACACCTTATATGTAAATGATAAAAAAGTAGTGCTTCACCAGATCCCCTCCGGTGTTTTCCGGGAAGGTATCATTAACCTGATCGGCAACGGTGTTGTGCTTGATCCCGTTACACTGAAACGCGAATGTGATATTGTAACTTCCTTTGGCATTGATCTGAAGAAGAGTCTTTTTATCGCGGAAAGAACACATCTCATCCTCCCGACGCACCGGGCACTTGATAAAGCAGCAGAATTATCCAAAGGAAACCAGAAGATCGGCTCTACCTTAAAAGGAATCGGTCCAACCTATATGGATAAAACCGGGCGCAATGGATTAAGGGTAGGAGATCTCCTCGATAAGAATTTTACCTCGGCTTATATAAAACTTCGCTTAAAGCACCAGCGTTTACTCGATAATTACAATTTCCAGGAAGATATTACCGCCTGGGAAGAAGAATTCTTTGAAGCATTGGAATTCCTTAAACAACTCAATATTGTTAACGGGGAATATTTTATCAATAAACACATTAAAGAAGGAAAGAAAGTACTGGCCGAAGGTGCGCAGGGTAGTATGCTGGATATTGATTTTGGAACTTTTCCTTACGTCACCTCTTCCAGCACCATTTCCGCCGGGGTTTGCAGCGGCCTGGGGATCGCCCCCCAGCATATCAGGGATGTGATCGGGGTGACAAAAGCCTACTGTACAAGGGTAGGCGGCGGGCCTTTTCCCACGGAACTGGAAAACGAGACAGGCGAAGAGTTGAGAAAGATCGGGAATGAATTTGGCGCCACTACCGGCCGACCCCGCCGCTGCGGCTGGATCGACCTGGTAGCATTGAATTTTGCCTGTATGATCAATGGGGTAACCAAGATCGTCATGACCAAGGCCGATGTACTGGATTCCTTCAGGGAGTTAGCCGTTTGCACTGCCTATAAGCTGAACGGGAAGGAAAGCTATGAAATACCCTTTCAAATGGACCGTTTAAAGCCAGAACCCCAGTATAAGAGTTTTACGGGCTGGAACAGGGATACCAGTGCAGCGAAATCATATAAAGACCTGCCTGATACGATGAAGACCTATGTTGATTTTATTAATAAGTATCTTGGTGTGAAAATTCACTATATATCAAATGGACCGGGCAGGGATCAAATCGTTGAAGCAGGATGACCACGGGTGGCGCCAGTGGTAATCCAGGGATTCAATACCCGGAAAAGCTCTAAAAAAAACGTTTTAAAATTTGGCGGATTAAAAACTTCGCTGAAATTTTACAGCAATAATCCTGTAAGACTATGGCAGTGAAACCAGACAAAGCGAAAAAGACCCCGGTAGGTGCAAACTCCGATTCAGAAAAGAATGCGGCAAAGAAAGCATCTCCCAAACCCTCAAAGAAGGAAGACGATGAGGACGATGATGATGACCTTACCGATGAAGAGGAGGTCAAGACTCCAAAGAAAGGAGCCAAAGCAAGTTCCAAAAAGGGAAGCGATGAGGAGGATGATGATGACGATGCTGCTGAAGAGAAACCCGATGAATGGGAAAAACCAGAAGAGGAAGAAGAATGGGATCCTGACTTTGAAGAATTTGATGTTCCTAAATCAAAAGTAAAAAAAGGACCCGCCGCTAAAAAAGGCGCCGAGGAGGAAGATGATTTTAAAATAGACGATGAGTTCAAAGATATGTTCAATGACAAGGATTTCGATGACGATGAAGAAGATGATTATTAAACCCCCGCACCCTGCCAGGGGTGAAGTATACATTGACCAACGCAACCCCCACTAACTGCATTTTTCCTATCAACGATTTTGAACAGGTAAAAAAGAAAGTGTTGAACTGGTCCCGGAAGTTCAACACTTTTTGCTTTTTGGATAATCACCAGTACCAGCTCGAACCTCATTCCATGGAATGTTTGCTGGCAGCCGGGAAGAAAAGAAGCATCGTTGCCAATGCCGGCCATGCCCTTGACCAGTTACAGGAGTTTATGAAGTCATCAACAGGCTGGCTTTTCGGGCACCTGGGGTATGACCTCAAAAACGAGATCGAAAAACTTTCTTCTGCCCATCCCACTGGAATTAATTTTCCTGACCTGTTCTTTTTTGAACCCGAGATCCTGGTCCGGCTTTCGGAAACATCGCTGACTATCGAAGCAGAGGAACCCCAACTTATTTATGATGCCATTACCAGGGAACCGGTAACATCGCCGCCCTTTATACAGGAAGTCAATATTGAAAACAGGACGAGCCGGGACGATTATATCAGTAGTACGAATAAATTAAGACAGCATATTCTGCGCGGGGATTGTTACGAGATCAATTTTTGCCAGGAATTCTTTGCAAAGAATGCCCGGATCGACCCGGTGCATATTTACAGTGAACTAGGAAGGATCTCTCCTAACCCCTTTTCCGCTTTATACAGGATGGAGGACCAGTGGCTGATATGCGCCAGTCCTGAACGATTCCTGAAAAAAGAAAGTACTAAAATCCTGTCTCAACCGATCAAGGGAACATCGAAAAGGGTTACGGGAGATACAAACAGTGACGCTGCCAGTAAGCAGGAGCTTTTTAACAGCAGCAAGGATCGTTCGGAAAATGTAATGGTCGTAGACCTGGTGAGGAATGATCTTTCCAGGATTTGCCGGGAAGGAACGGTACAGGTAGAAGAATTGTTTGGGGTTTATTCTTTCCCCCAGGTACACCAGATGGTCTCCACGGTCAGCGGTGAATTGAAAGAGGCTATTTCATTCACGGAGATCATCCGCGCCACTTTCCCGATGGGGTCCATGACGGGCGCGCCCAAGAAACGGGTGATGGAGTTGATCGAACAATACGAACAAACAAAGCGGGGTATCTTCTCCGGGGCGCTCGGGTATATTACACCGGGTGGCGATTTTGATTTTAATGTAGTGATCCGGAGTATTATGTACAATGCAGAAAATAATTACTTGTCGTTCCAGGCCGGGTCGGGTATCACTTTTTACAGCGATGCGGAAAAAGAATGGGAAGAATGTATGATGAAGGCGGCAGCGATGAAGAAAGTGCTGGAAGAGAAGTGAACGCAGATTTATAGGATTGATATGATCGGCGCAGAAGACCTGTTATTAAGAATCTTAGAAACCATAAAGACCAGTGTCCTGATTGATCGCTAAAAATTACCGGGTTCCCCCGTTAGCAGATTTGAGAAGCAGCTGGATACTTTCATCCAGGATCTCGTAACGCTTCGCGACAAAAATATTCATTTTCTGAACCGGCAGTCTCAGTTCATACTTGCCATTGATCGCGATCTGGTTGTCAAAGCCGGGATTATAATGGATAAAGGTTACCATATCCATGTCAATATACTTTGTGATGACAGCAGAACTGAAACGACCCGTGATGGTATAGGAAGTGGAGTTCTTCATTTCTTCTTCGGCCAGTGTTGCTCCTCCTTTTACCACTAAGTCTTTCATCTCATTTTTTGTAACCGTGGTGATACCACCTTCCCCTTCGAATATATAATGCGTGGCAATGAACTTCTTTACATGGTTCATAGATTCATTCGGGAGGTAATACTGCAGGGTCCAGAAATCTTTGCTTCCCCCGCTTTTTTTGATGGCTTTGTTGACATTTCCGGGTCCGCCATTATAAGCGGCGATAACCAGTAACCAGTCGCCATATTTTTTGTAGAGGTCAGTCAGCAGACTGGCAGCGGCATGTGTACTTTTAAAATAATCAAGCCTGTCATCGTGGTATTTCGTCATCTTCAAACCATATTCCTTTGCGGCGGAAGGCATAAAAGCCCAGGGACCTACAGCTCCCGAAAAGGAAATGGCGTTGTATTTCAGGCCGGATTCGATAACGGCCAGGTATTTCATTTCTTTTGGTACACCATGCTGGGTCAGGATCTCATCCATCATATCGAGGTAGGGTTTTGCCCAATCCTTCATTGCGTTGAATCCCTTCCCGTTTCGTGCGATATAATCCTGGACAAAGCCGATAGCCAGGGGATTTAATTTGGCTCCATTCACCCCATCACCCATAACAGCTGTACTAAAAAGATTCTTGAACCCCAGTTTGGGATCATTTACCGGCAGGGTAACTAAAACAACCGAATCCTTTTTAAGCGTAGTATCCTTGGCCATCACCTGGCTGGTAGCCACGGCAATGCCCTGCTGCTGGTCAGCTGCTTTCATAGTCCCGGGTGCCAGGAAAAAACTCATCCCCGGTACTACCAGTAATATGTGCTTTAGTTTTTTCAAATCAATCTTTTCAGGCCCTGTCCAACAGGCTTTTTGAAACCTGGAGCAAAGATACCTCATCGAACCGGTTTGCCATAACCTGGAGGCCAAAGGGCATACCGTTACTATGTTTGAAAAGAGGGAGGGAAATGGCCGGAATACCGGTAAGATTGGCCATTACGGTGTAGATATCCGCCAGGTACATGGCGATAGGATCAGCTGTTTTTTCGCCTGTTCTAAAGGCTGTAACGGGGGAGGTCGGAAGAATTATGAAGTCAAAATCACTGAAAATCAGTTCTGTTTTATTGATTAACAATTTTCTTACTTTTTGTGCCCTGGTAAAATAAGCATCATAATAACCGGCACTCAGTACAAAAGTTCCGAGCATGATCCTTCGTTTCACTTCTTTGCCAAAACCTGCTGACCGGGCCTGCTTGTAAAACTCTGTTAATTCAACTCCGGGGGACTTGCTGCGGTAGCCATATTTAACGCCATCATACCTGGAAAGATTAGAAGATGCTTCGGCTGTCGTGAGGATATAATAAGCAGGAACAATATAATCGAGCCATTCAAATTTCACCGGCTGTACTTCATGTCCTTCTTTTTTTAATTGTCCAAGCCGTTCCCGTATCGCCAAACCGATCTCAGGATCAAGACCGGGATGGGCAAGCGCTTCTTCAAAATAAGCGAAGCGGAATTTTTTATCATATGATAATGCTGCTGAATAAGCAGGTACTTTTTTTTGGGATACTGTACTGTCAAACTCATCAGCACCCGCCATTACTTCCAGCAATAAAGCTATATCGGGTATCGTGGTCCCAAAAATCCCTACCTGGTCAAAAGAAGAAGCATAGGCGATCAACCCGTAACGGGAGATCCTTCCATAGCCTGGTTTTAACCCGATGATACCGCAAAAATCTGCCGGCTGCCGGACGGAGCCTCCTGTATCGCTTCCTAAGGAGACCATGCACAGACCCGCCTGCACGGCTACCGCGGAGCCCCCCGATGAACCACCCGGCACCCTTGTTTCATCCAGGGCATTCAGCACATTGCCATAAACCGAATTCTCATTAGAAGAACCCATGGCAAATTCATCACAATTAAGATTGCCAATGATGATAGCTTCTTCTGCCAGCAGCCTTTCTACTGCGGTGGCAGAATAAACAGAAGTAAAATTCTTTAAGATGCCGGAAGATGCAGAGATACGATGGTCCTTGTAGCAGATCACATCCTTTAAACCGATCACAACACCGTGTAATCTTCCCAATGGGTTACCCGCTTTTCTTTTTTCATCAAGCTGCTTTGCCTGCCGCAGGGCCTCTTCTTCGTACACTTCTATAAAAGCATTGAGACGCCGGGAAGCTTTGATTTTTTGGAGGTAATATTCCACGGCTTCACCGCAGGTAAATGCCTCTTCCTGCAATTGGGCATGGTATTGCTCAATGGAAGAGAAAGAAAACAAAAGCAGTGGCTTTTAAGTTTAAAATAGAAAAAGTGAAATGTGTGGAGATCAGTTGTTGGTATTCGGCGAATTCTTGATGTCGTTAGCGCTGTCTTCGATCTCTTTCTTCACATTCGTTTTCGCATCATTAAATTCACGCACACCTTTTCCCAGGCCACGCATCAGTTCAGGTATTTTTTTACCACCGAATAAGAGCAATACAATAACAAGGATAATGATGATCTCATTAGTGCCAAGCATGCCCAATAATATAGGTTGTATCATAATCAGAGAATTAGGTGTCAAAGATACTAAGTAATGAAAAACAAAGGGAGAATTAATTAAAGAGTAACGATGGAAATGAAAAAGCCCCGACTAAAGTCAGGGCTTCCAGTTAATATGTTGTAAAATTACCGGGCGGTGACTGTTTCTACTGCCTGGCGCTTTTCACGGATTCTTGCACTCTTACCGCTGCGGCCGCGCTGGTAGAATAATTTTGCACGGCGGATATGACCTGCTTTGTTCAATACGATCGATTCAACATTGGGAGAGAAAAAAGGAAACACTCTTTCCACACCCACCCCGTCAGAGATCTTACGAACAGTAAAGCTGGCGGTTGCGCCGCTGCCTTGCTTCTTGATCACATCTCCTTTAAAAGACTGGATCCTTTCCTTGTTACCTTCAATGATCTTGTAGTTGACGGTAATGTTGTCACCGGCCTTGAATTTGGGAAATTCTTTCTTCCCGGTCAGCTGTTCGTGTACATATTCTATTGCGTTCATAATCCTGATTTTTAGGGAGGGCAAAGGTAGGGATTTTCGGTTTATGGTTTATAGTTTATGGTTTATAGTTTTGGGCACCCTGTATTTTAATTTCCTCCCAAAGGGGATGATAGCGTAAAGCGTTTAGAACTATAATCTTATCCTACTAATAAGAGGGCTGGCTAAGTGAAGATTGAAAAAGAAAGGACCTTAGAGCTATAAGAACCATAAACAAAAAACTACAAACTATAAACAGGTTATCTGGCCACGTTCACCGCTCTTTTTTCCCTGATCACCGTTACTTTTATCTGTCCCGGGAAGGTCATTTCAGTCTGTATTTTCTGGGCTATCTCGAAAGAAAGTTTATCCGATTCCTGGTCGGTCACTTTATCTGCTTCCACGATCACCCGGAGTTCTCTTCCGGCCTGTATCGCATAGGCTTTTTCAACACCTGTATAGGCCATGGCAAGATTCTCGAGATCCTTGATCCGCTGGAGGTATTGCTGCATGATCTCCCTTCTTGCACCGGGCCTGGCGCCACTGATAGCATCACAGGCCTGGACGATCGGTGAGATCACATATTGCATTTCCATTTCGTCGTGGTGGGCGCCGATCCCATTAACTACAGCAGGATTCTCACCAAATTTCTCCGCCAGTTTAGCTCCTAATAAAGCATGGCTCAGTTCACTTTCCTCGTCAGGCACTTTGCCGATATCATGAAGCAAACCAGCTCTTTTCGCCAGTTTTACCTGGGGCTGACTCATACCCAGTTCCGCAGCCATGGTAGCACAAAGATTAGCAGTCTCGCGGCTATGCATCAGCAGGTTTTGTCCATATGAAGAACGGAAGCGCATACGGCCTACCATTCTCACCAGTTCTTTATGAAGTCCGTGAATCCCCAGTTCGATTACCGTCCTTTCACCAATCTCCATCACCTGGTCATCGATCTGTTTCTTGGTCTTTTCAACAATTTCTTCAATTCTTGCAGGGTGTATACGGCCATCAGCCACCAGTCTTTGTAAACTGAGGCGGGCGATTTCCCGGCGAAGCGGGTCAAAGGAAGATAACAGGATCGCTTCTGGTGTATCATCCACGATCAGGTCGACGCCTGTAGCGGCTTCAATGGCCCTGATGTTACGGCCTTCACGACCGATAATCTGTCCTTTAATCTCATCACTTTCCAGGTTGAATACCGTGATCGAGTTTTCAATAGCCTGTTCGGCTGCCGTCCGCTGGATAGTTTGTATGATGATCTTCCGGGCTTCTTTATTGGCTTTTTGTTTGGCGTCATCAATGATCTCCTGCTGGATCCCAAGGGCCTGGGTCTGGGCCTCCTGTTTAAGGCTTTCGACCAGTTGTGAGCGTGCTTCATCCGCAGACAGGTTCGCGATCTTTTCCAGGCGGCGGATATGTTCTTCCTGGTGTTTCTCGAGCTCTGTTCTTTTGATATTCACCAGTTCGATCTGGCGGTTAAGATTTTCTTTGATGATATCGTTGTCCTTGATCTGTTTATCAAGACTAACTTCTTTCTGGGTAATGGCTTGCTCTTTCTGGCGGGCCCGGTTCTCGGTGTCGTTGATCTTCTTGGTCTTTTCAAATACTTCTTTGTCATGTGCGGATTTCATCTGCACAAAGCGTTCTTTGGCTTCCAGTTCTTTTTCTTTCCGGATAGTTTCAGCCCTTAACCCGGCTTCTCTAAGAATCGTTTCAGATTGGATTTCGGCTTCTTCTACTTTCTTACGGGAATTCCTGGCAAAGACCAGTTTACCCACTATGAGGCCCACTACAAGGGCGGCTGCACCGATGATGATCGATAATATATTCGGATCCATGAATGATTTTGTTTAAGTGTTGCACAATGCTATTTCTTAATGATAAGTTCATATTACGCTGAACCGGGTTGTGGACGAAGATACAAAACAGGGGCTAATCCCGCTAGCCCGGCAGGAAATTGCTTTTAAACGCCTTTTATATAGAAATTCCGGCTTTCGGCATATTCATCGGCCTCTTGCGGCCATCATTCCGTAAACTTGTAGCTTGAAAATAAAAACATGAAAAAAATACTCTTTGTCCTTAGTTTTTTACCCCTGCTGGTCATTGGCCAGGATAAGGGAAAGATCTTTAAACTGGCCGGGAAAACGAAAAACTTAGCCTATAAGCCAGACTGGATCTTCCTGCAATACCGGGCCAACGGGGAATGGAAAACGGATAGTGTTCAATCCAAAGACGGGAAATACGAGTTTACAGGAGAGATTCCTGAACCGGTACAGGGAAGACTAAGAGTGAAATATATTCCGGGAGAGGATGGAAAAAAAATTAGTACCGTTTCCGGCAGAGACGGGGTTTCTGTATTCTTGCAACCTGGAAAAATAAAAGTGGTGTCCGTGGATTCATTTTCCAATATACAGGTAGAGGGGTCGGCAGCACATATTGAGTTTGTAAAACTGAATAAGCAGGTCAAACCTTTCAATGACAGGATGGAGCCGTTGTATACGAAATACAGCGAATATGGTAAAGTGAAGGATAAAGAGAACCAGTCAAAAGTAGAAGAAGAGATCGATGCAATTGACAGCGAAATGAGAGAGAAAGTATATGGTGAATATGCAAAGAATAATCCTTCGTCACCACTTGCTCTCTATGCCCTTCAGCAATATGCAGGCTGGGAGATCAACCCTGATAAGGTGGAGCCTTTATTCATTGCTTTATCAGAAGAGAACCATCATTATCCTTCTGCTGTTGATTTTAAAGAAAATATAGAAATAGCCAGGAAGACAGGAATTGGTAAGATGGCTATGGATTTTACCCAGAACGATACCCTGGGAAGCCCCGTGATGCTTTCTTCTTTCAAAGGGCATTATGTTTTGGTCGATTTCTGGGCAAGCTGGTGCGGTCCCTGCCGTGCTGAAAATCCCAATGTGGTAAAAATATTCAATAAATACAAGGACAGGAATTTCCATATTATCGGTGTTTCGCTGGACCGCCCGGGTCAAAAAGAAAGATGGATGAAAGCCATTCATGATGATAAGCTGGAATGGACACAGGTGAGTGACCTGAAATTCTGGGATAATGAAGTGGCAAAACAATATGGTATCAAAGCGATCCCACAAAACCTCTTACTCGATCCGGAGGGTAAGATCATTGCCAAAAACCTGCGGGGCGAAGAACTGGAACAGAAACTGGAACAGGCGATAGAAGGGAAGAAAGGGTTTGCCCCCAACCCTTAAAGGGCTTTTTATTTTTCATTTAACTGGGTGTCCAGTATTTTTTCGATGCTGGCCAGTTGTTCTGACAGGTTATCCTTTACGATTCCCGCGGCCGTGCCGGCATGCTGCTCGGTGGCATACCAGATCAGGACCATGGCGATATAGTCCTGCATATCCTTGCCGGCAAACAAGGTCTTAAATTCAATGATCTTATCATTGATAGTCTTGAGGGTCTTTCTTACCACTTCCTCATCTTCGGGGTTGATCTTGACCCGGTAGCTACGGTCGCCGATAAAGGCGGAAACAGCAATTAATTCATTCATATTGTTGGAATTTTCCATTTCTTAAACTTCAAACCTTAACCGTCAAACAATTTATTCCCCCAGCAAAGCAATACAGCGATCGATCTCTTTCAGGTAGCCGTTGATCCTTTTTTCAAATTCTTTCTTATCAGGCTCATTCATTTCGCCCGCATTCAATTTTAATACACTCACCTGTTGTTTTAATTCATCCGCTCCTTTTTGCTGCGCGGAGACTTTCTGCTGGGCGGTTTCCAGGTCTTCTTTCAATTTGCTGTTCTCTTTATGCAGGGCTGCATGCTGTTTTACCAGTTGCTGGACTTTATCCTGGATCCTTTTTAGTTGTGCTTCAGTGGAACTCATGTTTTTATTTTGAAAAGTACAATTTCTCAATACGTTACTTACGGATCTCTGCTGAAAGATCGTTTTCCAGTGTCGTCATAATCTTTCCCATCCAGTCATCGATCTCTTTATCGGTCAGGGTTTTTTCTTCGTCCTGGAAAGTAAAATTAACGGCTACTGATTTCTTGCCGGCACCCAGTTTCTCACTTTCAAAAATATCGAAGAGTTTAATGTCCCGGAGTTTGTGAAGTTTGATCTTTTGTACGGTTTGCTGTACCTGTTCCCAGGCGAGGTCTTTCGATATGATCATCGCCAGGTCCCGCTGTACAACCGGGTATTTAGGGATTTCTTTCACGGCCTTTTTTTGCGCAGAAGCGAACGCTGCCAATGGCTCCCAGCTCAACCCGGCAAAAAATACGGGTTGTTTAATACCGAATTTTTCAGCAACCGTTTTCTTTACTTCACCTCCACCCGCAATGATTTGGTTGTTGAGTTTATAAACGATATGGTTGCCGAATTTGGGCACGGTCAGTGTTTCCACGGAATCCGGGGTGACACCCATTAATCTCAACACAGCGTCAATAATTCCTTTCAGTAAATAGAAATCGGCTGCTGAGCTCTTTTGCTTCCAGCTGTCTTCATTTTTATTCCCGGTGATCACGATACAAAGTTTTTCAGTCTCTGTGTATTTACCGGGTCCCGAACTGCTGTAAGCTTTGCCAAATTCGAATAAGCGCAAAGAATTGTTTTTGTGATTCAGGTTATGCGCCACTACTTCCATTGATGTCTCAAACAACGAATTCCTGAGCACATTTAATTCTGAACTGAGACTATTGAGCATTCTGACCATGCCTTGTAATTCTTCTTCTGAAAAATAGGCAGCATTGGTAATGGAATTGGTCATTTTTTCATTGAACCCGAGCCCCACCAGGTAGTCCGAAACTTTTTCCCGGTACATTTCATTTGCAGGGTTCTCCTGTACTGCCGGGGTGATAGTGATCGCTTCTGGTATCTCTATATTGTCCAGTCCGTCGATCCGGACGATCTCTTCTACTAAATCGGCCGGGAGACTAATATCGGGTTTATGGTAAGGAACGGCTACCCTGAGTTCATCCATTCCTTCTTTAAGGGTCTCAAAACCAAGGCTGGTCAAAATATTTTTAACCGCATCGGGGTGATAATTCTTCCCGCTGAGTTTTTTGATGAAATGCCATTTAATGGCAACTTCTGTTTTTGGTTTTGGCTCCGGGTATATATCCACGATCTCGGAGGCAATCTCTCCTCCCGCTATTTCTTTTATAAGCCGGGCTGCTCTCTTCAGTACATTGACCGTAGCAGAAATATCCGTTCCTTTTTCAAAACGACTGGCCGCATCGGTACGTAAGCCATGACGGAAAGAAGTTTTACGCGTAACTACCGAATCAAAGAAGGCGCTTTCCAGGAAAATATGAGTTGTTTTTTCAGTAACCCCGCTGTGCAGGCCACCAAAGACCCCGGCGATACATAATCCTTCCTTAGTATCACAGATCACCAGGTCTTCTGCGCTCAGTTTTCTCACTTTCTCATCGAGCGTTATAAAAGGGGTGTTTTCCGGCAGGTTCTTTACAATGATTTTCTTCCCGCTGATTTTGTCTGCATCGAATGCATGGAGTGGTTGTCCTGTTTCATGCTGGATGAAATTGGTGATGTCGACAATATTATTAATAGGTCGTAACCCGATGGATCTTAATCGTTGTTTCAACCACAATGGTGATTCCTGGATGGTAACAGGACCGATACTGACACCCGAATAACGGGGACAGGCGGCAGGGTTTTCAATTTTTACAGCGATCGGAAGAGAAGTATTATCCACTTTAAAGCCATTCCCGTTCGGCAATTTTGGTTTGATATCTTTTTTATCGTGGTAAGTCAAATAAGCGCAGATATCTCTTGCCACACCCCAGTGACTCATAGCATCCATGCGGTTGGGGGTAAGACCTATCTCATAAATAACATCTTCATAAGGCTTGAAATAATCGGCGGCATACATACCCACTTTTGCATCGGGAGGTAGTACAAGGATTCCTGCATGGGAGGTACCCATTCCGATCTCGTCTTCGGCGCAGATCATACCATGACTTTCGGATCCGCGGATTTTCGCCACTTTCATAGTAAGGGGTTCGCCCCCGGTTGGATAAATAGTAGTCCCTGCCGGGGCCACGATCACCTTTTGACCGGTAGCCACGTTAGGGGCACCGCATACGATCTGTAAGGGTTCATTACTTCCAATATTTACAGTGGTAAGGGTGAGTTTATCGGCGTTGGGATGTTTTTCTGTACTTAGCACTTCACCGATGATCAAACCGCGGAGCCCGCCCTTTACTTCTTCATAATCATCCATGCTTTCCACTTCGAGACCGATGGAGGTGAGGATCCGGCTCAGCCTGTCCGGTTCAACAGTTACCGGAAGATATTCACTCAGCCACTTATAGGAGATCGTCATGCCGCAAAGATAAGTGTCCGCCTTCAACTAGACCCGGTAGCAGATGGCATTGATATTCATACCGGCACCGACGGAAGCAAATAAAATGATATCGTCCGTTTGCAGTTGGTGATCGTCCAGCTGGTCTTTCTTTACCATATCAAGCAGGGTAGGGATGGTGGCGACGGAGCTGTTGCCGAATTTATGAATACTCATTGGCATAATGTATTCGGGAATTTCCCGTTGTCCATAGAGTTTGAACAGGCGGCGGATGATCCCTTCATCCATCTTTTCATTGGCCTGGTGAATAAAAATTTTTTTTACTTCCTGAATGGTGATGCCGGCTTTATCGAGGCAATCTTTCATAGCCAGCGGTACATGCTGCATGGCATACTCGTATACTTTTCTTCCTTTCATTTTTATATACCGCACCCGCGGATCGCTGCCGGGAAAATTGCTTTTGCCCAGGTACAGGTAATAGGCTTCTTCCAGGCAATGACTCTGCACACTCCAGGAAAGGATGCCGCTGCTTGTTTCTTCACCCGGTTTTGCCTCAAGGATTGTTGCACCGGCACCATCTGAAAAGATCATACTGTCGCGATCATATACATCCAGCACCCGGCTCAGGGTTTCCGTACCGACGACCAGGGCTTTGCTGGCAATACCTGCTTTGAAAAAGGTATCGGCCTGTATAACTCCCTGCACCCACCCCGGGCAGCCAAATAAAATATCATAGGCGACGCAATTGGGGTTTTTTATGGCGAGTCCATGTTTGACCCTGGAGGCAAGAGAAGGAATGGTATCTGTCTGGATCGTGTGTTTCATCACATCTCCAAAATTTTGCGCCACAATGATCTGGTCCAGTTCTTCGGGATCAATCCCGCTGTCTTTAATGGCTAACCTGGCTGCTTCAATGGCCATACCGGATGCGTTAATTTCATCATCGGCATAACGCCGCTCGTCGATACCAGTAATGTCCCGGAATTTATCCACCACTTCCTGGGGGGCTGTATCGATCCGCTGGTTGTCTTCGCCATAGAAATTATGTACCGTGAAGTCGCGGTTGGATTTTACCATGCCGGGTATATAACAGCCTGTGCCGGTAATAACGGTTTTAACACTCATGCGTTTTTAATTTTAATGCGGAAAATGAGGCAGGCAATCCGGATAAAGGTACTAACTATGGCCATTAACAGCTGTTAGGAGAATGATTATATTCAGGTTTTATAATTTTATTAATTCAACTGGCTGGCATTGAAACTAAAAGGAGCAATTGTTTTATTGATCATCGTTTTGTCACTGATCCCTGTGTACGGGTTGTATAAATATTTAGCGCGGGTAACCCGGCCAAAAGAGTCTCTTCAGCGTTTCGCGTTATGGCTGTTTTTGGTACTGGCGCTGGTATTTATTTATACCTTCCTGCTGGTCTTCTCCATTAAAATGCTGTTCCCGGGAGCTTAACTGCAGTACTCAAATTCTTATGTTTTGCTTCGTCGTACAGAGTATCTCCTTATTTTTACCCGGCAACAAAAACAACAAACCATAAACCATAAACTTTTTATATGGCGTATAATCTGTTAAAAGGAAAGCGAGGGATCATTACCGGTGCCCTCGATGCTAATTCCATTGCCTGGAAAGTTGCTGAAAAAGCACATGAAGAGGGCGCCACATTTGTGTTGACCAATGCACCCATCGCTATGCGGATGGGAGAGATCAATAAACTGGCGGAGAAGACCAGTTCCGAGATCATCCCGGCTGATGCCACCAGTGTGGAAGAGCTTACTCACCTCTTTACCAAATCGCAGGAAGTGCTGGGTGGCAAGATCGATTTTGTGCTGCATTCAATCGGTATGAGTGTGAATATCCGGAAGAAAATTCCTTATACAGAATCCAACTATGAATATTTTATGAAGGGAATCGATGTATCTGCCATGTCCTTTCATAAAATGCTGGCAGTGGCTAAAAAACTCGATGCGATCAGTGAGTGGGGCAGTGTTGTAGCCCTTACCTATATGGCGGCACAACGGACCTATCCTTTTTATACCGACATGGCCGATATTAAAGCCATGCTGGAATCCATTGCCCGTAGTTTCGGGTATCATTACGGGGTGGACAAAAAAGTACGTATCAACACTGTTTCACAGTCACCCACCAAAACAACGGCCGGTACAGGAATCAAAGGGTTCGGGGATTTCTTTGATTATGCCAATGCGATTGCTCCATTAGGAAATGCGAGTGCAGAAGATTGCGCTAATTATTGTATTACGTTATTCTCCGACCTGACACGGATGGTGACTATGCAGAACCTCTTCCATGATGGCGGTTATTCTACCACGGGCGTGAGCAATGAAGTAATGGAGAAAATGGGGGTTACAGAGTAAGGGAATGAGAAATAAGAAATAAGAAATAATTAATAAGAAAGGGAGTATAGCTAATGGCTAAAAGCTAATAGCTATACTTTAATATTCATCTTCGTTGAACAGGAAATCCTCCTGTGTCGGGTAATCCGGCCAGATATCTTCGATGGTCTCGTACACATCGCCTTCATCTTCCAGTTCCTGCAGATTTTCCACTACTTCAATAGGGGCGCCGGAACGGATGGAATAATCGATCAGCTCGTCTTTGGTGGCGGGCCAGGGAGCATCTTCGAGGTACGAGGCAAGTTCTAAAGTCCAAAACATCTTCTCAGGGTTTAATTGGGTGAATAAGGTTTTTCTGCGGGGTCCCCACCCCTTAATTTTCGGCAAATGTAGCTTTATTAACGAATTTTCCAAATCCTTAATTGTAAACGGGTTTTTCGAGGATTTCTTAATAATCCCTTCTTTCCGTCAGCTCTAGTTTTTGCCAATGGGCTCCTTTTAATGATATTTGATTTACTAAACTCATTTTTGGCTGCATGATAACCGGGAAAAATATTCATAAACGTTACGGGACGGTAGAAGTTCTGAAAGGAGTGGATGTGGAGATCAATAAAGCGGAAGTGGTAGCCATTGCGGGTCCTTCAGGTTCCGGGAAAAGCACCCTCCTGCATATCCTGGGCACGCTGGACAAGGCAGATATGGGAACCGTGAGTATGAACAATACGGTGATCAATACCCTAAGCGGGAAAAAACTGGCAGCTTTCCGGAACAAACACATCGGGTTTGTCTTCCAGTTCCATCATCTCCTCCCCGAATTCACCGCCTGGGAAAATGTTTGTATTCCTGGCTGGCTGGCCGGCCGGAAAAAAGCAGAGGTAAAAGAAAAAGCGGAAGAATTATTAATCATGCTCGGCCTTTCTCACCGGCTGGAGAATAAACCCAATGAAATGAGCGGTGGTGAACAGCAGCGGGTGGCCGTGGCCAGGGCGCTAATCAATAACCCCGATATTGTTTTCGCGGATGAGCCGACAGGGAACCTCGATTCGGCAAATGCAAAAGAATTACATCAATTGTTTTTTGACCTGCGGAACAAATTCAATCAAACTTTCCTGATTGTAACCCATAATGAAGAACTCGCCAGGCTAAGTGACCGGGTATTGTATATGAAAGATGGGAAAATTGTTTAATTCGATAATTCGACAATTCGGCAATGTATTATCGAATTATTGAATTGGCTAATTGTCAAATTATATCCTCGGTTTCCACGGAGTCTCTTTTGTCTTCAACCGGTGCCCGATGTACCGGGCAAGCACAAACAGGTAATCGCTAAGCCGGTTGATGTACTTGATAACAAGTGGATCTACGAACATCTTTTGTTCCTGCAAAGTGACACAAAGCCTTTCACAACGCCGGCAAACACAACGGGCCACATGGGTAGAAGAAACGGCGACATGCCCCCCGGGG
Source organism: Chitinophagaceae bacterium (assembly GCA_039921505.1). GTDB lineage: Bacteria > Bacteroidota > Bacteroidia > Chitinophagales > Chitinophagaceae > JJ008. The sequence goes on along the minus strand of JBDSBR010000016.1, from coordinate 73,701 downwards.
AGGATAAAAGATCTCATTTCCGGCATTTTTTTATTCATCTTATCCATCTCTTTTTCCAGCAACTCCACATCCGTTTCCAGGAGATCGGGGATCTTCATCTTCGTTTCTTTTTCCGGGTCACAGGCCAGGGAGGAACCGATCGTAAATAACCTGTCCTGGATCTCTTTCAGCATTTTTTTGGAGTGTTTATGGCCCAGTTGATCCGCTACAAGACCGATCCAGGAGTTCAGCTCATCCACGGTGCCATAAGTTTCTATGCGTAAATGTGATTTGGAAACTTTTGTTCCCCCGATCAGGGAAGTAGTTCCCTTGTCGCCTGTTTTAGTATAGATTTTCATTAGATGATAATTAATAGATAATAGATGATAGTTGCTCCAGGATCAATCGTGCTTTATTAATGGCAATAAAGTAAAATCTTCCGAGTGGTTAGGAATGGTCAATTATAGTGAACCCAACCATAAACCATAAACTATAAACCATAAACCGTAGCTTCTTTTTTATTGTCACTCTCAATAATGCCGTCCTTCAATCTTACTATCCTGTGTGCATGGTTGGCTATATCTTCTTCGTGTGTTACGAGAATGATGGTATTGCCCCGTTGGTGGATATCACCAAAGATCTCCATGATCTCGTGGGAAGTTTTGGAATCGAGGTTGCCCGTGGGTTCATCAGCGAGAATGATCGAAGGATCATTGACCAATGCCCTTGCAATAGCGACCCGCTGGCTTTGCCCACCGGAAAGCTCGTTAGGTTTATGATGACTCCTGTCGCTAAGTCCTACCATCTCCAGTGTATGCAGGGCCTTTTCATTCCGGAGTTTCCGGGCCATACCGGCATAAACCAGTGGTAATGCGACATTTTCCAGGGCCGTTAAACGGGGTAATAAATTAAATTGCTGGAATACGAAACCTATTTCCTGGTTCCGGATCTCTGCCAGGGCATTATCCTCCATCTTACTTACATCCTGTTCATTCAGGATATATTTCCCGCCCGTAGCAGTGTCCAGGCAACCCAGGATATTCATCAGTGTGCTTTTGCCGGAACCGGACGGACCCATCAGGGCGACGTACTCATTCTTCAGAATGTCAAGGGAGATATTCTTCAGCACGGGCAATTCCTGTTTGCCCATGAAGTAACTCTTGCAGATATTTTCGAGATGGATTACGGGGTTCATGTTATTGGTTGCTGGATGGATGCTGGATGATCCTAGCCCATACCGCAAGATCGGATTTAAGTCCCAGTAACCAGTATCCAGCATCCAGTATCTATTTCTTTATCACCTTAGGGACTTTAAAGAATTGTTCATCATGCAGGGGGGCATTTTTCAGCGCTTCTTCCCTGCTAATGGAACCTTTAACCTCATCATCGCGGAGCACATTCACTTCCTGGCTCATAAAGAGTTGCGGTTCTACTCCATCGAGGTCCAGCTCCTTTAGTTTTTCTACAAAACCGATCATCCGCTGCAGATCGTTTTTGATCTCTGCCTTCTCCGTGTCGTTAAACTGGAGACGGGAAAGATGGGCCAGCTTCTCCACCAGGGCGTCGTTCACTTCCATAGCACAAATATAGTTGATGGTTTATAGTTTATTGTTTGTGGTTTATAGTTGTCCCCTAAAGCAGTAGATTTTCCCCTTAACACGCCAGAACCATAAACCACAAACAATAAACCATAAACATTTTTCTATCTTCGTCCCGTTATGGATATGAAGAAGAAAATTGTCATGAGCGGCATCCGGCCCACCGGTTTTTTGCACCTGGGTAATTACTTTGGGGCGGTAAGGAACTATATTAAGATGCAGGATGAATTTGAGTGTTATTTCATGGTGGCCGACCTGCACTCACTGACCACCCACCCCGATACAAAAGAATTGAAATTAAATGTCCACCGCGTTTTATCAGAGAATATTGCGTGTGGGCTGGATCCTGATAAAGTTGCTCTTTATTGCCAGAGCCATCTTTATGAAACATCCGAACTATACCTCTACCTGAACATGTTGGCTTATAAAGGAGAACTGGAGAAAACGGTCACCTTTAAGGATAAAGTTCGCCAGCACCCGGAGAATGTGAATGCAGGCTTGTTGACCTATCCCGTTTTGCAAACCGCCGATATACTCCTGCACCGGGCTTCTTATGTACCTGTGGGTAAGGACCAGGAACAACATCTCGAGATGGCCCGTAATTTTGCCAATCGTTTCAATCACCGTTATGGTGAAGTATTTCCCGAGCCCCAGGCTTTTAATTATGGTGATGAACTGGTAAAAGTCCCCGGCCTGGATGGTGGCGGCAAGATGAGCAAAAGCGAAAACCAATATGCGACGCTTTATTTGTCTGATGATGATGAACTGATACGGAAAAAAGTGATGAAGGCCAAGACCGACAGTGGGCCGACAGAACCGGGTTCAGCCAAACCGGATTATATCGGGAATATTTTCGGGCTGATGAAGCTGGTGAGTTTACCGGGGACCCTTCAGAGGTTCGAGGAAGATTATAACAATTGTTCGATACGCTATGGCGATATGAAAAAGCAGCTGGGCGAGGACATGGTAAAATTTATTAGCCCGATCCGGGAAAAGGCAGACGCGATCCGGAATGACCTGGCCTACCTGAAACAGGTGATGGAAAAGGGGGCGGAAAAGGCCCGGGAAAGTGCCAGGGCAACGATGGAGCTGGTAAGAGAGGCCATGGGACTTAATTATTTTTAAGCCCGGGATTCCCGTATGGGAAATTACACTACTTTTAAGACCTGCACAATCAACTGCTGTATGAATAAGAAAAATATTCTCATTATCATTGGTATACTTGCCATCACTGCCTCCATCGTTATGAACAGAATGGGAAATGATTCTCATTTAACGGAATTAAAAGATTACTGGTGGATCCCGTTGCCAGTAGCGCTTATTTGTTTCGTTCTTGCAGGACAGAAGAAAAAAGGAGAATAACAGGGGATTGTAATATTGAAATAACAGCGTACAAAAAATGGCAAAAGCAAAATCAAAACCCAAACATATCGCAGTGGCCGGTAATATCGGGGCCGGTAAAACCACGCTGACGGAAATGCTGAGCAAGCATTACAAGTGGATACCGAATTTCGAAGATGTGGATCACAACCCTTACCTGATGGACTTCTACGAGGATATGCCCCGCTGGAGTTTCAACCTGCAGATCTTCTTTTTGAACAGCCGTCTCCGTCAACTGGTAGATATACAAAAAGGAACCGAAACAGTGATCCAGGACAGGACGATCTATGAAGATGCCAATATATTCGCTCCTAATCTCCACGAAATGGGGTTGATGAGCAAAAGGGATTTTGATAATTATTTTCATTTCTTCCAGACCTTAAAAACACTCGTGCAACCACCCGACCTGCTGATCTATCTCAATGCTTCTGTGCCCACACTGGTAGGACAGATACAAAAAAGAGGCAGGGAGTATGAAGAGAATATCCGGCTGGATTATTTAAAAAAACTGAACGAGTATTACAACAAATGGATCGCCGAGTATAAAGAAGGCCCGTTGCTGGTTATTGATGTGGACAAGAACAAATTCGGGGAGAAGGATGAAGACCTGGGCGAGATCATCCGCAAAGTGGACAGCCAGTTGTATGGATTGTTTTAGTAAAGTAGATAAGTATATAAAGTAAATAGGTATATAAGGTATGTGCAGTGTTTAGGACTGTATATACTTATTTAGGCTTCCGCTTAGTAATCCGCATAATCTTCATACTCTTCCAGCATCTTCGCGATCTTCTTCAGCCACTCGGCCTGTTTTTCCTTATTGATGCTGTGGCGGGTTTCCCTGTCGTACTCATTTTGTACGTCTTCTTTTTCCCCTGTTACCTCATTGTAGATCTTTTGGAGGTCTTTCTGGTAAGTTTTCTTATTGAACTTATACTCGCTCATTTCCTTGTGCAGTTTCCTGGCATAAACTTCAGCAATATCAAAATGTCCCTGTTCATGGCTCAGGATATAAGGAGTCTTATGCAATCCCCAGGAACGGGTCTTGGAAAAAAGCGATTGTATCTTAAAGCTGAAACTGGTACTGGAGATATTATAATCAATGCCGAGATAGGTAGTGGTGGAAGCTGCGGCATCACTTTCTGGATTGGGGCTGGCTTTATAATCGGACCAGGTCAGTTTCCGGGCACCGTTCCATTCCAGCAGTTCTTCGTCTTTGCTTTGCGCAAAAAGCAGGGAAGGAAGCAGCAGGCAACAAAGCATAAATTTCTGTAACATGTATTTCACGGCATCTTGTGAACGTAAAGTCGATATAAAAATTATACGGGCTGCAAAAGGGGCCGTTAAAAAAAAGAGAAACCCTGTCGCTTCGCTTTGCTCGCGATGACAGGGTCTTACAAAAAGTCGTGTTTTATGTTTTTATGCCTTAGGGGCCGCTGCCAGTACTTCGGCAGATACACCATCAGCATATTTTTCAAAATTACGGACAAACAGACCCGCCAGGTATTTTGCTTTCTCCGTATAAGCAGTTTTATCGCTCCAGGTATTGACAGGGTTCAACAGTTCGGCAGGAACATCGGGACATTCCTTCGGAATGGTCATACCAAAGACAGGATCTGTGATAAATTCAATATCGTTCAGTTTTCCTTCCAACGCAGCGGTGATCATGGCCCTTGTATATTTCAATTTCATCCGGCTTCCCACACCGTAGGGTCCGCCGGTCCAGCCTGTGTTGATCATCCATACATTGACTTTATGTTCCTGCATCTTTTCTCCCAGCATATGCGCGTATTTGCCGGGGTGCAATGGAAGGAAGGGAGCCCCAAAACAGGCACTAAACGTAGGTTTTGGCTCCGTTACTCCCAATTCTGTTCCGGCCACTTTTGCCGTATAACCGGATATGAACTGGTACATGGCCTGGCCCGGTGTAAGTTTAGAAATGGGAGGCAATACACCAAAGGCATCGCAGGTAAGGAAGAAAATATTTTTGGGTAAACCACCGATCGATGGTTCCAGGGCATTGCTGATAAAATGCAGGGGATAGGAAACCCTGGTATTCTCGGTGATCGAACTATCATCAAAATTGATCTTGTTCGTGCCCGGGTGAAAAGTGACATTCTCCACCAAGGCTCCCGGCTTTATCGCATGAAAGATCTCAGGTTCTTTTTCTTCGGTCAGGTTGATAGTCTTTGCATAACAGCCTCCTTCAAAATTAAAAATGTTATCAGCCGTCCAGCCATGCTCATCATCGCCGATCAGTTTGCGGTGGGGGTCTGCACTAAGCGTTGTCTTACCCGTACCACTCAAGCCAAAGAAAATTGCGGTATCACCCGCTTCTCCCATATTGGCACTGCAGTGCATACTCAGCACATTCTTATCATGAGGTAAAATATAATTGAGTACGCTGAAGATCCCTTTCTTTGTCTCACCGGTATAACCCGTTCCGGCGATCAGGATCATCTTATGTTTGAAAGAAACAATCGCCCCATTATGCTGGCGGGTGCCGCATTCCCGCGAATCCAATTGCAGACCCGGAACAGACAGGATATGCCAGTCGGGTTCAAATTTTTCCAACTCTTCATCTGTAGGACGAAGAAACATATTGTAAGCAAAAAGATTATTCCAGGGTTTTTCATTGACCACACGGATGTTCAACCGGTAGCGCGGATCGGCACAGGCATAACAATCCCGCACCCAGATCTCGGGTAACTTGTCAAGGTAGTCGGATATTTTTTTGAAAACGATGTCGAAATATTTAGGTTCAATCGGGAGGTTGAAATCATTCCAATGAACAGAGTCAGCAGTGGTTTCATCCTTTACGGTAAACTTATCTTTTGGAGAACGGCCGGTGAATTCTCCTGTCCGGATTACCAGGGCGCCTGTATCATTCAGCACGCCTTCACCTATGCGAAGGGTGTCCTGTACAAGTTCTTCAGATGATAATTGATAATGAATAGATTCAGTGTTTTTTAATCCCAGTTTGAGAAGATTCTTCACAGGGATGCTAATCGTTGGTACTGACATATGGGCAATGACAATTTGTTGAAGGCACAAAGGTAAGTGACAAACGGTTTCAATATGAACGGGTGTTAGTGTTGACGTTAAAAAGAATCCTAAATTTACCTGGCAGCAATGTTCGATTATCAATTGTAACTTTCAGTTTTACAGGATATTAAACATATCATGGCCAGGAAGAAAAACAGTCAAAATTCTGACTGAATTTATAGTTTTTGATGAATGAAATCCGGCCGATATGTTTGCACATTATCTTTAAGCCTATTATCTAACCAGCTTAACCAATTATTAAACCAGGGCTATGAAATATTCAACTCTTAATCCCGCCATATTTGCCACTAACCGGGATCGGTTTGCCAGGCAGATGCAAAAGAACTCTATTGCTATTTTTGTGAGCAATGATGAAGTGCCCAGTAACGGGGATGCGCTTTACCATTTTAAACAGAATAGCGATGTATTCTGGCTTAGCGGGGTGATCCAGGAAGACAGTATGGTTATTCTTTATCCTGATAACCCGGATCCCAAATACCGGGAAGTGCTTGTTTTGGTCCGCCCCAACGAACTAAAGGAAAAATGGGATGGAAAAAGATTGAGAGTAAACGAGGCACAAGCCACCAGCGGGATTAAAACCATCGTTTGGCTTGATAGCCTTGACGGGCTTTTACAACCCTGGATCCATTTAGCAGATAATATTTATCTCGATAGTAACGAGAATGACAGGAAAGCCAGTTTAGTCAGGACAAGAGATTATCGCTTTATCGATGAAATGAAAAGCAGATATCCTTTGCATAATTATTTAAGGGCTGCCAGGATTATGAAAGAACTGCGGGGTATCAAGACCGCGCTAGAAATAGATGTACTGCAGCAGGCAATAGATATTACGGAAATTACCTTTCGCCGGTTGCTGAAATTTATAAAGCCCGGCGTAATGGAATACGAGATCGAAGCTGAGATCTATCATTCTTTTCTTGGCCAGCGGGCAACAGGACCGGCTTATGGAAGTATCCTTGCCAGCGGGGATAATGCCAGGATCCTGCATTATGTAAGTAATAATGCAGCATGTAAGGATGGCGAACTGATCCTGATGGACTTTGGTGCTGAATACGGAAGTTACTGCGCCGACCTCACGAGAACCGTTCCGGTAAATGGGAAATTCACCCGCCGGCAAAAAACAGTTTACAATGCCTGTTTGCATTTGCATGATTATGCAAAAAGCTTATTGAAACCCGGGATTACGATTCTTGACTACACGGATAAAGTGGGGGAAGAAGCCACGCAGCAATTCCTGAAGATCGGGTTGTTGAAAAAAACGGAAGTAAAGAACGAGGATCCCGAGAACAGGGCTTATCGCAAATACCTTTACCATGGCATTTCTCACCATTTGGGAATCGATGTACATGATCTTGGAACCCGTACCGAACCTATAAAGGCAGGGATGGTATTTACCGTGGAGCCGGGGATTTATATTGAAGAAGAAAAAATGGGTGTCCGTATTGAAAACAATCTCTGGATCACGAAGAATGGCAACAAGGACCTGATGAAGAATATTCCCATTACGGTAGAAGAAATTGAAACACTGATGAAGAGATAACCGTTGGTGCCAAGTACGATGTTAGATGTACGCATTTTACAATATTTGAACAATCCGCTATCTTTTGAGTGGCGTACATCGTACACCGGACATCGTACATCGTACTCTATCAATCCGTTTCCTGCATATATTTGGCGCATAATATGAAACAAATTCCCAACCTATTCACGCTGCTCAACCTTGTTTTTGGTTGCCTTGCAATCGTTTTTACTTTGCAGAATGGTATCATTATAACGGCTGATGCAGAAGGAACACAGTTGCTCGATATCCCTGAAAAAATATGGATGGCATCTTTGTTTATTGGACTGGCGGCAGTAGTTGATTTCCTCGATGGATTCGTGGCCCGTCTTTTTAAAGCCAGCTCCGAAATGGGAAAACAACTGGATTCACTGGCAGATGCTGTAAGTTTTGGTGTAGCTCCCGGTATGATCCTTTACCAGTTCCTCCGGTTGAGTTTTGCCCAGGAAGAAGGAGGGGTGGATGTTTCAGTAGCATGGCTATTGCCCGCATTTATATTGCCCTGTGCGGCGGTATGGAGATTGGCAAGATTCAACCTCGATACCAGCCAGTCTTTTTCCTTTAAAGGAATGCCCGTACCCGCAGCAGGGATCTTTGTGGCATCGCTTCCATTGATCTACTGGAATGTAAATGAAGCCTGGGCCCGGGAACTCCTGCTGAATAAATGGTTTTTATATGCCGTGGTTGCTCTGCTTTCCTGGCTGATGGTTTCCCGGTTGCCCCTGATGGCGATGAAGTTCAAAGATTACAGCGTAAAAAATAATTTACCAAAATACCTCCTGGTCATCATAGCTATCCTGGCTATTGTTATTTTAAAATGGCTGGCAGTGCCGGTTATCGTGTTGGCATATGTTCTTATATCTTTGCTATTCAAAAACAAAACAGCATGAAGTATACAGTCCAGATAAAAGTGATGCCGCTGAAAGAATTACTCGACCCGCAAGGGAAAGCGGTTATGGGAGGATTGGAAAACCTGGGTTTAGCCGGGGTGGAAGATGTGCGGATCGGGAAGAATATCACGCTGCAGGTCAATGCTGATTCACCTGACAAGGCAAAACAAATAGCAGAAGAAGCCAGTAAGAAGTTATTGGCAAATCCTGTCATGGAATATTTTGAAGTCAGCGTTAATTAGCCAATATGACAATTTGATAATTTGACAATTATTTTGTTGTCTACTTTCATTATCGAATTGCCGAATTGTCAAATTCTCCCATAAATGCTTTACCTCATTCCCACACCAATAGGTAACCTCAAAGACATCACGTTAAGGGCTATTGAGATATTGAAAGAAGTGGACCTCATCCTTGCCGAAGATACCCGGACGACCTCTCACCTGCTCAATCATTACCAGATCACTAAGCAACTTTCTCCCTATCACCAACACAACGAACATAAAGTACTGCATCATCTCGTAAGCCAGTTGCTTGAAGGAAAGAAAATGGCTATTGTAACGGATGCAGGTACACCAGGTATTTCTGACCCAGCTTTTTTATTGGTGAGAGAATGCATCAAAGCAGGGGTGAAAGTGGAATGTTTACCGGGTGCGACAGCTTTTGTTCCTGCCCTGGTCAACAGCGGAATCCCGGCTCACCGTTTTTGTTTTGAAGGGTTCCTGCCTCTTAAAAAAGGCAGACAGACCTTGTTGAAAAAGCTTGCAGAAGAAGAAAGAACAATGATCTTTTATGAATCTCCCCTGCGGCTGGTGAAAACATTGGAAGAAATAGCTACTTATTTTGGCGAGACCCGTTCCTGTAGTGTAAGCCGGGAGTTGAGTAAACTCTTTGAAGAGAATAAGCAGGGTTCCCTGCGCGAAGTGGCCGAACATTTCAAACAAAAAACCGTGAAAGGCGAGATCGTAATCGTAGTAGCGGGAAAGGGACCTGGGTAAGTTTTAGGATTATACTATAGAAAACTGGCATTATTTTTTAGAATAGATCAGCCTTATTTTTAACCACTTTGGATGATGCGGAGCGCCGTAACCCTGTAACTAATTTAGTTTTAACACAAACAGGCGATTGACCGATGGTGTTTTAAGATGCCGCCGGTCAATTTTCTTTTTCTAATAAACCTCCTTTACCGAATTTTGCCATCCTGATCAAAAATAGCACGATGAAAAAAATTATGATACTTGTTGTGGTCCTTGGTGTTTTTCAATTGACGCTGCATGCACAACCCGACCGCTGGCAGCAGCGGGTGAAGTATACCATGAATATTGATATGAACGTTCAGACCAACCGGTTTACGGGCAAGCAAAAACTTGAGTACAGCAATAATTCCCCCGACACCCTGACAAGAGTATTCTATCATCTCTATTTCAATGCTTTCCAGCCAGGAAGTATGATGGATACCAGGAGCCAAAGGCAGGGTGCAGTCAACGGTCCCGGCGTGAAGCCCGACTGGGATGCAAGGATAAAAGACAGGATTCTGAATCTTAAACCCGAGGAGATCGGTTACCAGAAAATCCTTTCCCTCAAGATGAATGGCCGCCTGCAAAATTTCAGGGTGTTGGAAACGATACTGGAAGTAAAACTGGACAAGCCCATTTTGCCAAGATCAAAAGTGATGTTTGATATGGATTTTGAAGCGCAGGTACCGCTGCAGGTAAGACGCAGCGGCAGGGATAATCCTACCACCAAGGTCAGGTACTCCATGAGCCAGTGGTATCCCAAGCTCTGCGAATATGATTATGAAGGATGGCATCCAACGCCTTATGTAACCCGCGAATTTTACGGGGTATGGGGAGATTTTGATGTGAGTATTTCTATTGATAAAAAATATATTCTCGGCGGAACAGGTTATTTGCAGAATCCCAACCAGGTCGGTTATGGTTATGAAGAAAGAGGAGCGAAAGTGAACAGACCTGCGGGGGAAAAAATGACCTGGCATTTTTTTGCGCCTAACGTACATGATTTTATGTGGGCTGCCGATCCTGAGTTTATCCATAAGACAAGAAAAGTAAGGGAGAGTATGACACTTCATGTTTTATACAAACCCACCAATGCCACTGCTGCAGAATGGGAGAAAATTTTGGATGATGCAGAAAGAGCATTACCCTATATAGAAAAGACTTTTGGTGCTTATCCCTATAAACAATTCTCCTTTATTCATGGCGGGGATGGGGGAATGGAATATCCCATGGCTACGCTGTGCATTGGGCCCGGCCGCGGCGCCTGGCTGCATGAATGGCTGCATAACTGGTATTATGGGATGCTGGGTTCCAACGAATCGCTTTATCCATGGATGGATGAAGGCTTTACTTCTTACGCCGAAGACCGTGTGGCTGCATTTCTTGACAAAGCCACCGGGTTTGCTTACGAGGGTAATTATAGAAGCTATTATGCCCTGGTAAAAAGCGGGAAGGAAGAGCCGCTTAGCACTCATGCCGATCATTATAATCTCAATGCCGCTTACGGCCCGGCCGTTTATTCAAAAGGCGCTGTATTCCTCGAACAGCTTGGATATATTGTAGGGGCGCCGGTAAGAGATAAGATCCTGCTGGAATATTATAAACAGTGGCGTTTCAAGCATCCGAACGGAGCTGATTTTATCCGGGTTGCTGAAAAAGTCAGTGATATGAAGCTGGACTGGTACAAAGAATACTGGATCAATTCTACCAAGACGATCGATTATGCTATTGACAGTTTATGGGAAGAAGGAGGAAAGACGCGGGTAAGATTGAACAGGACCGGTTTAATGTCAATGCCTGTCGACCTGCAGATCAGTTTTAAAGACGGAACAAAAGAACTTCATTATATCCCCATGAACCTGATGTATGGCGAAAAACCGGTGGAGGATCCGTTGGTGCCCCGGAAAATATATGAACCATGGAGATGGACACACAGCACTTATATCATCGAAACCAACAGGAAGCTATCTGATTTCTCCATCGTGGAGATCGATCCTTCACTGCGTCTCGCAGATGTTGACCGGAAAAATAATAGGCTTGAATTGAAATGGTAGGATAAAAACCCGCTAATGCAAAAGCCCTTCGTATGAAACGAAGGGCTTTTTGTTGACGGTTTGAATCAAGGCCCCTTATGCTTGCTCAAGGAAGGTTAATGGTTAATGGGAGACGGGGTTTGTAATCTTGATTGACCACCCAAATGTAACGTAGTGGAGTAAGCGAGCCAATACCACTTTCGTGGTATTTTTTGGGGTTCAGGGGCATTTCCAGGTAAAAAAAGCCATACTAACGGCCATAAAACTTATTAACGGCGGCTACCCTGTTGGAAACATGCAATTTTTCGTAAATGTGGTAGACATGTTTCCTGACGGTTTCGGGGCTGAGAAATGTTTGGGATGCAATTTCTTTATACATCAGTCCTTTGGAAAGCAGTTGCAGGATCTCTTTTTCCCTGTTGGTGAGGATATCCAGTACTTCCGTATCCGTAGTGATATTGTTACGGGATTGTTGCTGGAAGGCAGCCACTACTTTCCGGGCTATCTGGCTGCTCATGGGGGCACCGCCTTCGTATAATTCCCTTATCGATTCCAGCATCCGGGCAGGGTCGGTTTTCTTTAAAATATAACCGCTGGCCCCAGCGCTCAGGGCTTCGAATATCTTTTCATCCTCTTCGTATACTGTGCACATCATAAAATTGGTATCCGGTATCCGTGGTTTCAGCATCCTTACCACGTCAATGCCACTTTCGACGCTTCCGAGGTTGATATCCATCAGCACCACATCAGGCCGCAGTATGGGTATCTGGCTTATAGCATCTTCTGCTGTACCAATCGTCCCGGCACAACGATAGCCATCTGACATACTAATGATCTCTTCCAGGGCATTCCTCAGTTCTTTATTATCATCTACTATGCAGACAGAAATTTGCTTCATACCTGGTAAAGTTCAGTTTTACAAAAGACTCCAGCAATACCACAAAGAGGTAATTTTTTATGAGAGTCGGAAGCCGGAAAAACAGCAAGTCCGGAAGTCCGGAAGTCCGGAAAACCGGAAGACTTACCGGGTTTCAGAATGATCTTTCGGGCTTTCCGTCTTTCCGACTATTCAACGCGGAACATACAACAGAAACTTCTCTTTAAAGAACTCTTCAGGGAAAATTTCTGTTATTTCCATCACCCTGGGTCTTGTACCGCTATCGGAGATTTCGGTGGCGAGGTTCCCCCCTTTCAGGCAGATAAGACCTGGTTTATGGTGATCGTCAGTTGGTTTCGTGTTCCGTAGCAGTGGCCTGCTCCATCTCCAAAGATCTTTAAGGGGTGCGACTGCCCTGGAGACGACAAAGTCAAACTTCTGGTTTTTTATATCTTCTATACGGCTGTGCCGGGTCGTAACGTTTTTCAGCCCGATCCCTTCGGCTACAGCTTCCACCACTTTTAGTTTTTTAGCAATACTATCAACCAGGTGAAATTTTACCTCCGGGAAAAAGATCGCCAGGGGAATCCCAGGAAAACCACCACCTGTTCCCAGGTCAACGATCTCCATGCCATCTGCCATGTCAAAACTTGCGGCGATGCTCAGGGAATGCAGCACATGTTTTTCATACAAACCATCAATATCCTTACGGGAGATCACATTGATCTTCTCATTCCATTCTTTATATAACGGATCAAGCAATTTGAATTGCCGTAACTGCTCTTCTGTGAATTCGCTAAAGTATTTGAGAATGATCTCCATTGATTATTGTTCTGATTTATTGAGAACGAAGTCGGAAGTCCGGGGTCCGAAGCCGGTTGCTTAAAAGCCAGAGATCTTACTTTCTCATTGCGAGGTAAAGCCGAAGCAACCTTATTTTTTATTTCTTATTCCTAATTTCTTGGGATCACCAGCCTTTCACCGGTTTTTTCCACAAAGCCGGGGCAAAAATGATATAATAAAAGAACATCCACATATCCAGCAGGACAAACCAGGGCCAGAGATCTTTCTCGCCCATTTTTTCCATAGCCCGGTAAAGTACAAATCCCTGGAGCAGGAGGCGCACCCCGAACAGGGCTAATACAAATCGCCAGTCGTAGAAAATAACCGTAGCCACCAATAAAGGATAAAAAATAAACTGGGTCGCAAAATACAGGCCCAGCAGGAATTTATGCTTTGATTTATAAAACCGGGCCGTTGTATAATGTCTTGACTTTTGACGCAGCCAGCCTGCCCAGGTGGTTTTGGGAATAGAACGGGTAACAGCATCCGGGTCGATCACCACGGCTGTATTTTTTTTCGTGGCTGCTTTATTGACAAATAGATCATCGTCCCCGCTGGGAATATGATTGATCGATGAAAACCCCTTGTTGTGAAAGAAGAGATTTTTACGATAGGACAGGTTCCGGCCTACACCCATATAAGGAATACCTGCCAGCGCATAGGATAAATATTGCAGGGCTGTGTGAAAGGTCTCGAACCGGATCAGTTTATTCAATAACCCTTTTTTCTTGTGATAAGCCCCGTAACCCAATACGATCTCGGTTTCATCCCTATATCCATCCTGCATTTTCTCGACCCAATGTTCGCTGGCCGGCACACAATCAGCATCGGTTAGCAACAAAACCTCGTGTTTTGCTTCCCGGATACCGACCGATAAGGGATATTTTTTCCCGGAAATATGAATGGCTTCCTGCGTAAGCTCTACCACGTTCAGCGAACGGAAGGTTTTCTTTAGTTCCTGCAGGATATACTTGGAATCATCCAATGAATTATCATTGACAACAACAACCTCGTACGTGCTTTTGTAGGATTGAACTAGGACACCCGGCAGGTTACGGGCAAGGTTCTCGTCTTCGTCGCGGGCACAAATGACAACGGAAACAGGATGCTGCTGTGATTGTGATTTGGGCGTTGACTGGTAAAAAGCCACCCGGCAAAAAAAAGCTGTATAATAAAATACCTGGATGACGGTTACGGCTATGAAAAGATAAAAGAGAATCTCTCCCCAGTTAATTGGTGGCATGACCGCAAAGTAAATAAGAAATAAGGAATAAGGAATAAGAAATAAGGCATGCGGTAGAGGCAAGGCATGCGGTAGAGGCAAGGCATGCCTTGCCTCTACCGGTAATCGTTATTTTTTATTCCTTATTTCTTATTATCCGGTTATTTTGCAGTCAATGGCAGCCCTCGCATTTCAATTACAACATACCGATAGCGGTTCTAAAGCAAGAGCCGGGAAAATAACCACCGATCACGGGGAGATACTGACACCGATCTTTATGCCGGTCGGAACTGCAGGAAGCGTAAAAGCGGTGACCCAGCAGCAACTGGAACAGGATGTAAAAGCCCAGGCAATCCTGGGGAATACCTATCATTTATATCTCCGACCGGGGCTTGAGGTCCTGGAACAGGCAGGCGGTCTGCATAAATTCAATGGCTGGCATAAGCCCATTCTTACCGACAGCGGCGGCTACCAGGTCTTTTCACTGGCAGGTACAAGAAAGATAAAAGAGGAGGGTGTCACTTTCCAGTCTCATATTGACGGGAGCAAACATTTATTTACACCGGAAAACGTTATGGATATCCAGCGCAGTATCGGCGGTGATATCATCATGGCTTTTGATGAATGCCCGCCCGGTGGTTGTGAATTTCAGTATGCCAAAACATCGCTTGACCTGACCCATCGCTGGCTTGACCGTTGTTTTGACCGTTTCAATACCACCGAACCGAAATACGGGTATACCCAAAACCTTTTTCCCATTGTACAGGGCGGTACATTTAAAGAATTACGGAAACAATCCTGTGAGTATGTCGCTTCCAAAGAAGCAACCGGGAATGCGATCGGGGGATTGAGCGTTGGCGAACCCGAACCGGTGATGTACGAGATATGTGAGTGGTGCTGTGATCATCTTCCTGCCGCTAAACCCCGGTACCTGATGGGGGTAGGCACTCCCTGGAATATCCTTGAATGTATCGGTATGGGTGTCGATATGTTTGACTGCGTGATGCCAACAAGAAACGGAAGGAATGCGATGTTATTTACTTCCAAAGGAGTAATTAATATCGATAATAAAAAATGGGAACATGATTTTTCTCCGCTGGATGATGGCTTTGAGTCTGTAGTCAGCCAGTATTACAGCAAGGCCTATCTCCGTCACCTGATGAAAGCGAAAGAATTTTTGGGCTACACGATTGCCAGTGTCCATAACCTGGCTTTTTACCTCTGGTTGGTGGGAGAAGCAAGAAAACATATACAGGGGGGTGATTTTTCTGTGTGGAAAACGGGGATGGTGAAACAGCTAAAGGAAAAATTATGATTTATCTTATTTATTGAATAATAATTTTGAACAGCACCCGCTACGGTCTTTCACAATCCCCCAACACATTTTCAGTTACTTTTGTCCGACCGCCGAAGCATTGTGAAGGCGGTCTCTTGTATGAAGAAAATCGACTGGTACATACTGAAAAAACTCCTTTTCACTTTTATTTTCTGCCTGCTCCTGTTTACAGTTATCGCGGTGGCTATTGACAGCAGTGAGAAATCAGATGATTTTGTAAGAGCCAATTTCAGTACCAGTGAGATCATCAATAAATACTATATCGGGTTTGTTCCTTATATCTGGAGCCTGCTTTTCCCCCTCTTTGTATTTATCGCGGTGATCTTTTTTACCAGCCGGATGGCCAGCCGGTCCGAAATCATTGCGATACTGGCCAGCGGTACGAGTTATAACCGTTTCCTTCGTTCTTACCTGGTAGGCGGGCTATTGCTTGCTGCTGTGCTGTGGGTGGGCAGCCGTTACTGGATACCCCGGGCAAACGGGGTCCGCAGCTTTTTCCAGACTAATTATGTTGACAAAAATGATGCGACCAAGAATAGGATCATGGGGAATTGTCCCCGGTGTTATTACCTGCGGATCGATACCAATACGTTTGTCGGCATCCAGGATTATGATACGGCGGCAAAATCTTCACGTGGTTTTTTCCTTGAGCGGATCAGCAATAATAAAATGATCTATAATGTCCGTGCCGAGATTATCCGATGGGATACAGCTTCGAAAAAATGGGAACTGATTAATGCCACGGAAAGATATATCGACAGTGTAGGGGAGAGAGTGAAATATTATCCTGACTTAAAGATCCAGCTCAGCCTTAAACCCAATGAACTGCGGAAGGATAATTATTTAAAAGATAAACTGACTACCCCGGAACTGGTTGCCTTTATACACCAGGAAGAATTGAGGGGTACCGAAGGGCTTAATACTTTTAAAGTAGAGCGGTACCGGCGAACAGCTACCCCGGCTGCTGTATTATTACTGACCATGATCGGGGCGGCCATCGCCAGCCGGAAGACAAGGGGAGGAAGCGGAATGCACCTGGCATTGGGTATCATTATTGCCGCGCTTTTTATCGTCTCGGATCGTTTCTCTACGGTCTTTGCTACCAAGGGAAGTTTCCCGCCTTTGCTAGCGGCCTGGCTACCCAATATTGTGTTTTCGGGAGTGGCGTATTGGCTATACCGGAGGACGCCTAAATAAGGATCCTGGATACTGAAACCAGCAACCAGCATCTACCAGCAACCAGTTAATTTTTTGTTGCAGCGGAGGGCTTTATTTACCTTTAACCATTAATTTTTTTTACCGTTTCGCCATCCCGGCGCAATGAAATATTACGAATCATGGGAATCATAAAAGACAGGTTTAAAGCCAAATCCGATATTGTTTCGGCTGAAATAAAAGAGCTACTAAAAGAACATGGCAATAAGGTAATCGGCGAAGTTCAGTTATCACAAGTATACCAGGGCATGCGGGGAATGACCGGGCTCGTTACCGAAACTTCATTGCTTGATGCACAGGAAGGGATCCGGTTTCGTGGTTATTCCATTCCTGAATTAAGGGAAAAACTCGCCAAAGCCCCTGGTGGTTCAGAACCATTACCCGAAGGCTTATTTTACCTGATGCTGGTTGGTGAGTTGCCTTCCGATGATGATGCCCATCATATCAGTTCGGTATGGCAGCGACGCAGCCACGTACCCAATCATGTTTTTGCTACCATAGAAGCACTCCCCGTGAATACGCACCCGATGACCCAATTCGTGGTCGGTGTAATGGCCTTGCAAACAGAAAGCCAGTTTGCGAAGAAATATGCCGCCGGGATGAATAAAAAAGATTATTGGGAAGCGGTCTTTGATGATTCTATGGACCTGATTGCCCGGCTACCAAGGGTCGCGGCTTATATTTATCGCAGGAAATACAAAAATGGCGATCATATTCAACCCAATGGGTTACTGGACTGGGCAGGAAATTTTGCCCATATGATGGGTTATGAAGACGAGAGTTTTAAAGAATTGATGCGCCTATACATGACGATTCACGCCGATCATGAAGGCGGTAATGTATCTGCCCACACAACTCACCTGGTAGGCTCTGCCTTAAGTGATCCTTACTTAAGCTATGCATCAGGTATGAACGGGTTAGCCGGTCCTTTACATGGTCTCGCTAACCAGGAAGTGATCAAATGGATCTTCGAACTGCGGGAAGAACTGAAAACAGAATCACCCAGTAAAGAACAGATTGCCGAATATGTAAAGAAAACATTGAACGAAGGAAAAGTAGTTCCGGGTTATGGGCATGCCGTACTCCGTAAGACCGATCCGCGGTTTGAAGCACAAATGGCGTTCGGAAAAAAACATATGCCTGATGATCCGCTTGTGAATACGGTCTGGGATATCTATGAGACCGTACCACCGATCCTGCAATCATTGGGAAAGATCAAGAACCCCTGGCCAAATGTAGATGCGCATAGTGGTGCGTTGCTCGTGCACTATGGACTGGTTGAATATGAATATTATACTGTCTTGTTTGCTGTTAGCCGTGCACTGGGTGTATTGGCGAGCCTTTGCTGGGACAGGGCTCTCAGCTTCCCGCTGGAGAGACCGAAATCTGTTACTACCGACCTGGTGAAGTTATGGGCGGAGGGGAAGGATAATATTTGGGGGGAGTAAGAGAGGAAAATAAGGAATAAGGAATAAGGTTGCTTCGGACTTCGCCTCGCAATAAAAAATAAGAAAGTTGAGCTCCCTGTTATTTGGGGAGTTTTATTTTTTTGGATGCAGCACACGTAAAAAACCTTTGCTATCACTACGCTTTTGCTGGAGTTGTGTGATCACCTTTTCAATGTTCTTTTGCAGCGATTCTTTTGTTTTGAGATGGTTGAGATAACGCAGCACTTCTTTTTTCCTTGCAGGGGTCAATTGATTGAATTCAGCCAGGAGTCCATTAGCGGTGAGCGCTTTTTTGAATACTGCAGGGAAATTTTCCTCTCTTGGTTCGAAGTCCTGTTCAATGCTAAAGGGTACAGTATCTCCAGGCTTTATACCAGCGCCTTTTAGCATCGGCCCGTTCACGAATAAACGGTAGGGTGCATTTTTCAGCGGAACCAGGGTTTGCATAAATCCATACCCGTTGATCGTTCCCTTGATGGGAATATATCCTTTCAGGGGATTCATTTTGACAGTTATCCTTTTGGGTACGTCGACGCAAAGATTAATGCCTGTTTTATAAATAATGGCTTTGAAAGAGCGTTTCATGCGCTGGTTTTATCTGCTTAAATTTAGGATATAGGAATGAACAAAAAATAAAACAGGAATTATGAATGCTGATGAATTAAAAGCCATGCAAGCTCCCTTGAAGGAAAAGTACAAGGGAGACCCGCCGTCGGCAGTAATACTATTAAAAGCGAGCGGCACCTTGGGAGAAGGCCTGTCCTGCAGCGTGGATACAGGAAGAGCTTTGGTGAAAGCCGGTCTTCACCCGGCTACGGGGGGAACGGGCCTGCTCGCCTGTTCAGGTGATATGCTACTCCAGGCATTGGTTGCCTGTGCAGGCGTTACCCTCCAGGCAGTGGCGACGGCTATCGGGGTAACTATAAGAGAAGGGCTAATAGAGGCGGAGGGCGAACTCGATTTCAAAGGTACACTGGGAGTTTCCAAAGAGGTGCCCGTGGGATTCAGCAGAATACGGCTGGCATTTAAACTGGATACCGATGCAGGTGCTGATCAGCTGGCCAGTCTTTCGAAACTCACTGAAAGATATTGTGTAGTATACCAGACATTAATAAAAGGAGTGCCCATCGAAACGAAATTTAGTTAGAAGACTGCAAAAAGGGGAAACAGAAAGCCCGGAAGAATATTTCTTCCGGGCTTTTATATAATTATAAAGAATAAGGCCAGGTATTTAGTTACCCTGCTCAGCTGTTGCAGGGCTGATCATGGTCGCTACTTCCGAGACCAGATTACAGGGGAAGCCGCCTTTTTTAGCATGCTCCCTGATCAGTTCTTCGTTCTCTGCCTTATAGATACAGTACAGTTTATTTCCGGTCACATAGCTTTGTACCCACTGGATACTGGTACCCATTTCTTTCAGGACACTGCAGGATGCCTGGGAGATACCTTTTAATTGTTCGGGAGTTAATTTACCTGCACCGGGAATTTCTCTTTCGATCACATAGGTTTTCATTTCTTTTGTTTTTGTTGTTACTGGATTGTTGTTTGATGATGTTTGTGCGCCTGCCACGACACCGGAACATAAAAGAAGCCCGAGGATCCAGAGGCGGGGTTTGATTGTGATTTTCATGTTTAATTTTTTTTGGTTAATTGACAAATCAAAAATAGCTATGAGAATGCCCCAGGTCTGTAACAAATCATTCAAAGAATGGTAAGCCGTATCCGACAAATCATTCAAAAAATGGTAAAAAAAATTCACGTGAAGTCCCGGGGGAAAGAAATGAAGCAGAAGCTGGCTCTCAATAAATCATTAATCAAGAAGGTCAATGTAGGCCATGGGAAGGAGGCCGTATTTCTTTTTAAAACACTTCGTGAAGTAAGAAGGGCTGCTGAAGCCCGTTTCAAAGGTTACTTGGGCAATATTGAACCGTTTTTTTTTCAATAACTCTTTAGCCCTTTCGAGCCGGAAATCTTTTAAAAGCGAATTCGGTGAAAGTCCCGTAAGCGCGATCGTTTTCCGGTAGAGTTGTGATTTACTCATCGTCATAGCCTTGCAATAATCTTCGGCATCAAAATCCGGCTCCTGCCAATGCGCTTCCAGTTGTGCGAATAAACCTTTCAGCAACTCTTCATCGGGGAAGGAAAGAATCAATGTTTCCTTCCCATTGCCGGTAAATTGATCTTGCGGCAGGAGTTCTTTGGCCGCAGAGGCGATGGCCAGCTGGAGGTGGCCCGTAACCGAACAGAGTTGTTGTGCAAGCTTTATGGTATCACCGAAAAGTTTGCTGCTGCTTTCCACGGGTTCGCCTGCGTTGATAGCCATTCGTATACCAAGTGGCTCGAAGCGGCTTTCCTTTAATTCCTGTTGGATGTCACGGGCAAATGCAAGGGCCCGGGAAGCGGTGGTAAACGTGATAATAAACCCGGCGCCATGCTGTTCGGCTTCCTTCCCACCGTGCTTTATGATATTCGACCGGATCGATTCTTTAAAAAGCCGTAGTAATTCATAGGTGTTTTCCTTGCCTGACTGCTGTTGTAAAAGGACCGGGTCATTGGTTTTTGTCACGAGCAGGAAACGAAAGGAAGGATCTGCAAAAACTTTCAGGCCGTCGTCGGTAGTTACGGCATGAGAAGGATCATAGATCCGTCCCAAAAAAGATTCCACCAGGTTACTGCTGACCTCGATGATCTTATTGGGGATGAGTCCATGTGCCTTATTATGCATCGTGATCACGGATTCCTTATCAGGTGCTTCGATCAGGCAAAAGATACTTTCACGGGCCTCATCGATCCAGTAGGTCATGCACTTGCACTGGTTCTCTTCCTGGTGTAACAGGTCCTGCCGGTGCGCTTCGGCTACATCTTTGGCTTTAACACCGGGAACGATATGAACGTCCATGTATAGGGGCATATCTTAAAGGTATAAAAAGTTGATGATTGACAGGATGAAAGAAGGTAATAAAGAAGGGCTTTGAGCCTAAGCCAGTATTGATTTCATTAAGGGCATTAATTATCCCTGGAAAGAGAAATAATGTCTTTCACCTCCAGGATATTTCTTCCATAATCTTTGTATGCTGCATTGATCATTGCCATGCCCAGCTGCTGTAAAGTGCAGATATAGCTGGAAGCAAAAAGTTTTATAACAGGTAAAAGCCACCCGAACCACTTATAAAAACCCAGGGTATTCTTTAAACCTTTGGTGGGCTTCATAACACCCGGCCGGAAATTGTAGACGCTCCTGAAAGGGAGTTTCATCAAATCGTTTTCTGTTTTCCCTTTTACCCGTGCCCACATTCTTTTTCCTTTTTCTGTACTGTCCGTGTGAGAGCCGGAAATATAACAAAAGACCATGGCTGGATTCAATTGTACAAGTGTTTGTGCAAAAGCCAGCGTAAGAGTATAAGTTAGTTTGTAGAATTCCGCTTCTTTCATTCCTACCGAAGACACCCCGGAACAAAAAAGACAGGCATTATAGCCAACCAACTGGTCTTCGATGGGAGCCAGGTTGGTGAAATCGGCATGTATGATTTCTTTGAGCTTTGGATGGGTGTACCCGCAGGTTCTTCTCCCGATCACAAGTACCGCTGCAATCCTGTTATCCTGCAGGCATTCATGCAAAACGCCTTCACCTACCATGCCGGTGGCACCGGTGAGGACGATCCTGGTGAAAGCGTTGGACGGGGTTCTCATTGCTTTGCTTTATGTGCTTCCATGTCTATCTCGATCAGCTGCCCCGATACGGCCAATCCCTTTACTTCAAGCCAGGTGCCTGTCGGGAATTGTTTTTTATAAATTGAATTACGAAAACCTAACACGTTGATAAAATCGGCCATACTGGTCGTATAAATATTTTCCGAAACTACATCGTCAAAAGTATAACCATAATGTTGTAAGATTTTTTCCAGGTCGCCGTAGCAATTTTTCATTTGTTGTTCCATATTACCGGGGGCTACGATGAGCCCTGAATCATTCATGCTTACAGCCCCGGAAATTTTAAGATCATCGCCTATTTTTACTGCATGCGTATAGCCATATTCCTTCTCGAGTTTCGGCCGCAGGTTGAAATACTCAGCTGTATCTGCACTGGAAACGTTCATTTCTTTTTGACCCGTTGGGTTTGAGTTGTCCTTACTATTACAACTGCTAAGGGATAAAAAAGTAAACAGGAGGCCAGAGGCAAATAAAGATGGTGTTGTCATTTTTATGTTTTAGTGGATGAATATAATACAGGCTGAATAAGGCAGGCAAATAAATGTAGGATAAAAAAAGCAGCTATCCGGCGTCAGTGATATTTTCTTTTCCAAAAAAAACTCCTCAACCAGTGAGGAGTTCTATGCGTAGGATCAATGCTTTTAAACTTCTATCCGCTTCATCTTGGGCACCAGGAAATGCATGATCAGCCAGCCAAGTAAATAAGCCGAGGCACAGACGGCAAACATGATATAATAAGCGGCCTCAATATTGCCTGCAGCCCTGTAATGAACAAAGAGTTGTTTTTGCACCAGCAGGGAAAGGAGGATTCCACCCAGGCCGCCAAACATGCCACCGATACCTGTTACCGAAGCAATTGATTTTTTTGGGAACATATCACTCACAGTCGTAAAGATATTGGCGCTCCAGGCCTGGTGAGCAGCGGCAGCGATACCAATAACCAATACGGCCAGCCACATGTTTACCTTTCCCAATACCAGCGCGAATATGATCGGGAAGACACAGAAAGCATAGATCAGCATGGATACTTTACGGGCTTTATAAACGGGCCAGCCTTTTTAATAAAATACATGGGCAGCCATCCGCCACCGATACTTCCAACTGTTGAGATAACATATACCGCTGCTACAGGCCAGCTGGCTGCAGTCAATTTTATTTTATAAACGCTTTCAAAAAAATCGGGCAGCCAGAATAAATAGAACCACCAGATAGGGTCGGTCAGTAATTTCCCAATCGCAAAGGCCCATGTTTGTTTATAGGTCAACAATTTCCACCAGCCCAGTTTAGGACTGTTGTCATCCAGGTCCCCGATTTCATCTTTATCACTTTGGATATAGGCGAGCTCGGCGGGCGTAACCTTTTTATGACGCTGCGGCACCTGGTAAAATATAAACCAGAAAATGATCCAGACAAAACCAAGCAACCCTGTTATAATAAAAGCCCATTGCCAATGCCAGTTCTCGATAACAAATGGTATGGTCAGCGGCGTAACGATAGCCCCGATATTAGCGCCGGAATTAAAAATACCCGTTGCCAGCGCCCGTTCTTTTTTGGGAAACCATTCTGCTACTGTTTTGATTGCGCCGGGAAAGTTGCCTGATTCCGTAAGGCCCAGGAACCCGCGCACGACCTGGAAGCCCAGCACCGAACTCACAAAAGCCGTACAAACACCGGCAATACTCCAGAGAAGGGTAAATATTCCGTAACCGATCTTGGTGCCGAGTTTGTCAATGATCCTTCCGGCAAATAACATTCCAAGCGCATAGAAAAGTTTGAACGTGATCTCCACGTTGGCATAATCGCCATCGGTCCACCCCATATCCTTGGTAAAAGTGGATTTCATAAAACTGATCACGTTGCGGTCGATATAGTTGATCGTAGTGGCAAAAAAGATCAAACCGCAAATGGTCCACCGGTATTTCCCGATTCTTTCCTGGGTTGTCATAATGGCAAGTATTATTCGTTTTTTTCCGGCTAATAGCTAATGCTAATAGCTAACAGCTAACAGCTATTTCTTTATCGAAGCGATCAGTTGCAGGACATTCCTAGTCTCTGTTTCCATTGTTGTATAATCCTTTGTTTCCATCAGCTTCTTGCTGATCAGTTTGCTTCCCATCCCAACTGCACATACACCGGCTTTAAACCAGCCTTCTATATTCTCCCGTGTTGTATCTACTCCACCGGTAGGCATGAATAATAACTTTGGGAAGATATCCTTTATTCCACTTAAAAATTCCGGCCCCAGCATATTACCAGGGAACAGTTTAATAAAACCGATACCACTGTTCTCAGCCGCAATGATCTCCGAAGGTGTCATGCAGCCGGGTGCATAAAAGATATCATTGGCAACGGCGTAGTCGGCCACTTCTTTTACAAAGCCAGGGCTAACGAGAAAATCTGCGCCAGCGGCCATATAATCTTTGGCAGTCTGTAAATTCTTTACTGTGCCTACACCGAGTAACATACCTGGCATCTCCGCATTGCGGACAGCGATCATCTTTTTAAAATTAGCCAGGGCTGCATCGCCCCGGTTGGTGTATTCAACGGACTTGACACCGGCTTTATAAATAGCTTTCAGGGTTTCAATACTGACTGTTTCATCGGAATTAAAATACAGGGGTAACATACCCTGGGTAATGATCGCGTCGGCTATTTGTTTGGATTTGCTCATTTTAATTTTTTTTTGTTATCCCCGGGATAAATCCCGGGGCAAGTAATAAATCCCGGGGCAAGTGATAAATCCCGGGGCAATTCATCAAATTTTTACTTTGATCACCAATTTTTTAATTTCTTCTTCCCCGATCATTGGCGCATGGACATCTTCGGGAAAGAAGATGGCGAATTGTCCATCCGTTAATTTGAAATACATATCCGGTTGCTCATTATATAACTGTACATCCTTGTCGGGATTGTAACCACCATTCTCTGTTATACATTTCTCCCTTGGTTTCCAGCCGATGGTTTCAATTCCTTTGATACAAAGCTGTATGTCAATATTATTATTGTGGCATTCAAATTTGGCAACAGAAGCTTCCGCCGTCATCCCTGTTTTATTGGAGAAAATAGCTTTCAATCCCTCCGCGATATCCAATTTGCCATCCGGGGCATTTGCCAGGTCAGTCTGCCCGATAAAATCAAAAGCTTTCGCAAACAACGGGTGAACCGAAAAATATTTCGAAGCATTCTTTAACGTATCTATTATCATAATGTGCTGTCGTTTAATAAATCTTCAACTTTAATGAACCCAAAACCATAAACAATAAACTATAAACCACAAACTATCTCTGCACTCTTCCACTACCGTCTCCTTTCATGAGATCTTTCACATCACTTAATGTTGCATGGTTCAGGTCACCCGGTATTGTGTGTTTCAAGGCTGAAGCAGCTACGCCAAACTCAGCCGCTTCATTCATCGGCATCCCGGTTACAAGTCCGTAGATCAAACCGCTGGCAAAGGAATCACCGCTTCCGACCCGGTCTACAATCCGGACATTATATTGTTTGCTATGATAGAATTCCTTGCCATCATAGACCAGCGCGCTCCAGCCATTATCACTGGCGCTATGGCTTTCCCTTAAGGAAGAGGCGATGAATTTAAAGCCGAATTTATCTTTCATTTGTTTGAATACATCTTTGAAACCCTCGAGATTAAGTTCACCCTTGGTGACATCGGTGTCTTTTGCTTTGAAACCAAGCGTCGTATCAGCATCCTCTTCATTACCGATGCAGACGTCAACATACTGGCAAAGACGACTCATCACTTCCTGTGCTTTTTCCTTGCTCCATAATTTTTTGCGGTAGTTCAGATCGATACTCGTAGTAATGCCTTTTGCTTTGGCAGCTTTTAAAGCCGCTTCTGTCAACGCAGCCGCTTTATCACTCAGTGCGGGGGTAATACCTGTGGTATGAAACCAGGATGCACCATCCAGTATTTTATCGAAATCAAATTCTGAAATATCCACATCTGCAATAGAAGCATGGGCCCGGTCGTACACAACCTGCGAAGCCCGCATGGATGCACCCGTTTCCAGGAAATAAATACCGAGCCTTTCGCCACCGCGGGCGATATATTGTGTATCCACACCATAACGACGAAGATGATTGATAGCGGATTGTCCGATGGGGTTGTTGGGGACCTTCGTAACAAATGTTCCATTCAGGCCATAGTTACATAAAGCAGCGGCTACGTTGGCTTCACCGCCACCATAGGTAATATCAAAACTATCTGCCTGTACAAAACGTTTGAAATCGGGAGTAGATAAACGTAACATGATCTCTCCCAGGGTTACTACTTTCTTTGACATCGTTGTATGTTTATTGTTTGGTTCTTGATTGAAAGATACATCTTCACACTATCGCTTGTCTGCCTCCCGTACTATTTATTACCGGAATCGTTGCCGGTTTATTTCAACCCGGGAACCGGCGCCGGGTCCATATCAGTGAAGGCCTGGTTTTCGCCGGCCATACCCCAGATAAAACCGTAACTGGAAGTACCGCAACCGAAATGCATGCTCCAGGGGGCTGATATAACCGCTTCATGGTTAGTCATAATCATATGCCTTGTTTCCTGCGGCTGACCCATGAAATGAAATACACGATGCTCAGCTGGTACATCAAAATAAAAATACACTTCCATCCGCCGTGTATGTGTATGCGGAGGTACTGAATTCCAGACGCTGCCCTTTTCCAGCACAGTTAATCCCATTACCAGCTGGCAGCTTTTAATCCCGTCGGGGTGAATATATTTATAGATTGTTCTTTTATTGGAAGTAGCAACATCACCGAGGTTGACAGGGGATGCATTTTCTTTAGTCATCAGCGTAGCAGGATATTCTTTGTGCGCAGGCGCGGATAATAAATAGAAAAGCGCCGGAGCTTTTGGATCCTGGCTTTTGAAACTGACATCTTTTATTCCTTTACCCAGGTAAACACAATCAAGTTTGGCTGCCGGAAACTCTTTCCCATCCGCTATTACCGTTCCCAGCCCGCCCACATTGATGACGCCTAGCTCTCTTCTTTCTAAAAAATACTCAGCCCTTAGTTCCGGGTGGTTGGGTAATTGAATTGCCTTAGTAACAGGTTTTGTGCCACCGATGATCACCCTGTCGTAATGCGAATAAATAAGGTGGATGATATCATCCTGCATCAGGTCCTGCACGAGGAAATTTTCCCGGAGTTGCTCCGTGTCCATTGCTTTGGTTTCCCCAGGGCTGTTTTGAAAACGTATTTGCATGCCTCCATCTCCGCCAGCTGACGGAGAGTAATATTTCGTTCCCGGGTAATGTAAACGCATAATTAATTTTCTATCGGTTTTTTATCAGCTTTTTGTTTTTCGTCGAGGAACTGCCAGTTGAAATAGTTTTTCGCGTTATTGTAACAGATATCCTGTACTACTTTACCAACCCATTCGATATCATCCGGCAATTCACCGTTCTCGATCTCTTCACCAAAAAGGTTACATAATATCCGCCTGAAGTATTCGTGGCGGGGAAAGGAAAGAAAGCTGCGGCTATCGGTCAGCATCCCGATGAACCGGCTAAGCAAGCCCATATTGCTAAGTGCATTGATCTGTTTGGTCATCCCATCTTTCTGATCCAGGAACCACCAGGAAGAACCCCATTGTACTTTTCCTACGGCAGTACCATCATTGAAATTGCCGATCATCGTAGCAAACAATTCATTATCCGCCGGGTTGAGGTTATAGATAATGGTCTTTGCCAGCTTATTATCCCGGTCAAGACGATCCAGGAATTTAGCCAGCGCCTTTGCCTGGGAGAAATCGCCGATACTGTCCCAGCCGGTATCAGGGCCCAGTTGCCCGAGCATACGGCTGTTATTATTACGTAAAGCGCCGAGATGGTATTGCTGTACAAATCCTTTTTCCCAATCCCATTCG
The DNA here is from genome assembly GCA_039921505.1 of Chitinophagaceae bacterium. Taxonomy (GTDB): domain Bacteria; phylum Bacteroidota; class Bacteroidia; order Chitinophagales; family Chitinophagaceae; genus JJ008. The sequence continues at coordinate 45,636 of JBDSBR010000016.1, read as the reverse complement.
GCAAAAGTTACCAGCATCGCCGATTTGAATTTGCGGTTCTCTTCCCTAGTTAAGGCGCCACCCGATCGTATCTTGGCGAAAATGCCGGCGATCTCTGTTTGGGTATAGTCTTCTGCGTAGATCTCTTCCAGCCCATGATCGCTCACATTGCAGTTATTCGCGGCAAAATAAGTATGTCGTTTCTTTAAGGCAGCCAGGTAATCATTGTAGGTACTGATGGAAACGTCAGCTGCTTTTTCGAGCTGGGTAAGATAATTGTTGAATACCGATACATCATCCACGTTCATGGCCTTATCAGGACGGAAGGCGGGTAATACTTTTACGGACCAGTTATCGTTCTGGATCTGCTGGTGGTATTGCAGGTTATCCACGGGATCGTCAGTAGTGCAGATCAGTTTTACATTCATCCGCTCCAGTAGTTTCCTTACAGTAAAATCACTGCCCTGGAGTTTGGCGGTTGTTTCTTCATAGATCTTTTTTGCAGAGTCTGCATTTAAAATATCAGGAATATCAAAATAGCGCCGTAATTCGAGGTGCGTCCAGTGATACAGCGGGTTGCGCAGGGTATAAGGAACCGTAGCTGCCCAGGCTCTGAATTTTTCCCAATCCGGCTTATCGCCCGTGATATATTCTTCCTCCACACCATTGATACGCATGGCCCGCCATTTATAATGGTCGCCGTTCAGCCATACCCGGGTGATATTCTCAAAGCTTTTATCTTCCGCTACTTCGTTTGGAGGCAAGTGGTTGTGGTAATCAATGATGGGCATGTCTTTCGCATACTCATGGTAGAGACGTTGCGCTGTTTCATTCGACAGCAAAAATTTTTCATCAAGAAATTTTTTCATACAAACGCGTTTAGAATAATTATTGGCCCGGCACCTGTGCTACTATCAACTTTCGTTGCGTCGCACTCTTCAGGGTCCTATTCGTTACTCAGCTTTTTTATTTCTCGCAGCGAACGCAAAGGAGCAAAGTCGCAGCGTTGCGCTCGCTGCCCTTCGCGTTCGCCGCGAGAAATCTCTACAACGAAACTCCTCTCTTCCACGGAATAAAATCATCCTGGTTCAGCAGCACCGCTTTAGGTATCACTTCCCCGCTTGCGGCTTTGATACAATATTCGAGTATCGCTTCGCCCATCTGTTCAATGGTCTTTTCACCTTCAATCACGGGGCCGCAGTCTATATCGATTATATCATTCATTCTTTTTGTCAGGTTGCTGTTCGTCGAAACCTTAATCGTGGGACAAACAGGATTGCCCGTGGGTGTACCCAACCCGGTAGTAAATAAGATCAGGGTTGCGCCGCTGGCCGCTTTCCCGGTAGTAGCTTCCACATCATTGCCGGGAGTACAGACGAGGCTAAGCCCCGGCTTAGTCGCCGGTTCGGTATAATCCAGCACATCAATTACGGGAGAAGTCCCACCTTTCTTTGCTGCACCGGCGCTTTTTATCGCATCGGTGATCAGACCGTCTTTGATATTTCCAGGCGAAGGGTTCATCGAAAAACTGGACCCTGCATTCGTAACGATCTCATCATAGCTTTTCATCAGGTGCATGAATTTCCTGGCGGTTTGCTCGTTTACTGAACGATCCACCATCTCCTGCTCGACACCACAGAGTTCGGGGAATTCAGCAAGCAGTACTTTACCCCCCAATGCCACTACAAGATCCGAACAATAACCAACCGATGGATTGGCCGAGATTCCGCTGAAACCGTCACTACCCCCGCATTTTACACCAATACATAATTTATCCAGTGATGCCGGTCTTCTTTCCTGTTTATTTATTTCTACCAGCCCTTCAAATGTTTTCCTGATCGCTTCGGTGATCAGTTGTTCCTCGCTTTGCGATTGCTGCTGTTCAAAAATATGCAGCGGCTTATCGAAGTTGGGATTGTGTAAAGCAAGGTCTCTTTTAAAATCGTCGACCTGTAAATTCTGGCATCCCAGGCTTAGTACCGTTACACCACCGACATTCGGATGATCGGCATAAGCGGCCAGCAATTTGCTTAATATAGCGGCATCCTGTCTTATTCCGCCACAACCGCCCTGGTGATTTAAAAATTTTATTCCATCTACGTTTTTGAAAGGTCTTAAATGACCATTGGTAGAAGGAGTGAGGTCAATACTTTCCAGGTCTGCACCATTCTTATATGCATTTACCAGCTGGTGAGTATATTGTTTGTATTTATCGGTAACGGCATAACCCAGTTCATTGTGCATGGCTTCGCGGATCACATCCAGGTTGCGGTTTTCGCAAAAAACAGTGGGAATGAACAACCAGTAATTCGCGGTACCTGCCCTGCCATCAGAACGGTGGTAGCCATTGAAAGTTCTGTCTTTGAATTTTGAAACATCCGGTGCATGCCATTCAAAATGTACATCCCGGTAAGCATATGGCTCTGCAGCGTGTTTGATATTTTCCGTTGACATACGACTTCCTTTCGCGATACTTGCCTGTGCTTTTCCCACCAGCACTCCGTACATGATCACTTCATCACCGGTATTCATGTCCTGCATAAAGAATTTATGCTTGGCGGGAATATCCTCCTGCAAAGTATAGTTGGCTCCCTCAAAAGAAATAGTTTCTCCCCTGGATAGATTGGTCAGCGCCACGATTACATTATCCTTACGATGGACTTTTAATACTTTATGCTTCATTATTCAGGCCGTAACTTTTTTGACCTCCAACTGTGCTATGGTTGGCAATACGCCATTGGTAATCATATCCTGTAATTGCTCCTGCACTGCCTGGAGGAAGCCGGGTAATTTAGTAAGATCCGTATCCCAAAGTTCTTCATTTTGCATTACTTCTTGCACCAGGCTTGCAGGGCTATTTTTTTCCCAGGCATGGCAGAAATAGTCAGCTGAATCATCCTTGATTTCGTATTCCACCCCCTCTCTTTCTCCAAAATACTTATTCCCATCTTTCCGGGTAACTTTCATGTACAAAAGAAAACCGGCAAACCCGGTTGCCATGTATGCGGGCGGACTGTCATTCAGTTCGAAATGCCGTAGCAACAAGGGTATATTGCGCATTTTCATTTTGGAAGTGTATTGCACGGTAATACTCTGCCACTGGTGATCAATAAAAGGGTTGCAGAAACGTTCGAACACCCGGTTGGCAAATTCCGTCTTTACTTTTTCATCGATAGCAAAGGGAATGGCTTTTGCGATCTCGGTATGCATGAGATTCCTGGCAAATACAGAAAATATTTTATCGGTGATAGCTTCACGGGTTATATTGAATCCTGAGAGGAATGCAATCCCGCAATTAAACGAATGTGTGCCATTCAGCAACCGCAGTTTTAATTCCTTGAACAACGTGATATCGGGGGCGATCACTACGCCTTCATCGGCCTGGCTAAACGACAATATTTCTTTGATGTTTTTATCTCCTTCGATTGCCCAAAGACGGAAGACCTCGCTCATAGTGAGCAACTCATCCTCATAGTCCAGTGCTTTTTCAATTTTTTGCAGATCTGTGCTATTGGGTTTTCCCGGGACAATACGGTCAACCAGTGAATTACAGAAATGATTGTGATTCTCCAGCCATTCGATGAATTTAAAATCCAGGTTATTTCGGTGAGCCAGTTCGAGCACAATACTTTCCAACTTGGATCCGTTGTCGGTAATCAGCTCGGTAGGAATTATTACCATCCCGCTGGCAGCGCTGCCGTTAAAAGCTTTGAAGCGCTCATATAAAAAGGCGAGTAATTTACCCGGGAAAGAAACAGGAGGTTCGCTGTTGATATCATCCTGTACAAGCTGGATCCCTACTTCCGTTGTATTGGAAATAACGATCTTCATTTCAGGATTATGGGCACATTCCAGGATCCTTTTCCATTCTGTTTTGGCACCAAGGACACGGCTGATGGAAGCGTTAACAATATTCTCTTCCACAGTTATTCCATTTTCCACGCCCCGTACACAGATGGTATAAAGGCCATCCTGTTTATCAAAAGCGCTGCTGTCACTATCAGTGGATTTTACTACCACTACTCTGCCGTTGAAGATACCCTGCCGGTTGGCGTTATCAATAAAATAATCCGGCAGCCCTCTAAGCAAAACACCGGTACCGAACTGTAATACTTTTTCCGGCAGCTCCAGTTGTTTTGTTACCGGGAGGGTCATCCCGGGCTTTAGTGCAACCTGCCCTAAGGCTTGTTTGGATAATTGCATAATCAGTTTGTTGCGGGACTCCAGCGGTTGCCAAAAACCCAGTTAATAGTTATGTCACCAGCATCCAGGCCAGCCGGGAGATTGTCCCTGTACCAGCTATAATCGTTGCCACCATCACGATGACAGTTGTAATAATAGATCCGCCTTCCCCATTGAATGGTATTAGTGGTTGGCACGAGATAGATATCGACATCTTTCATGTTCTTTGCAAAAGAGCAGTTGACGAGGTAGAACTGGGCATCCCGGTGATAACGGCCCAGCATAAATCCATCGTAACCATTGAATTTGCAATTCACCAGTACCGTTTTGGAATCGGCATTGCCAGAACCATCGTGCCAGATACTGGCCGGCCCTGTATTAGCATAAAATTCGCAGTTCTCCGCCCAGGCCCATCCACGGGGGCAATAGAAATCAACACCGCCTTCCATTTTACAATCCTTAAAATAGAACATCCCATTCACGGTATTCCAAGGGCTTACCGTATCCCCGGCATAGGCACGAAAATGACAGTTCACTGCTTTAAGCCGTGTAGCTTTCATGGTCCGTAATGCCATCTGGTGTCCACCGTTAGTAATTGTTTTTTTATGCGTGATCGTATCGGCTGCGCAATCAACCACCCTGCTTTCTTTAACATTAAAACCATAATCATTGGCGATCGTCAGGTTGGACAGCGTGATATCATTACCATTTACATTCATAGTGGCCACCCCCCAGTCATCCGGGTGGTCGCAGCGCCATTCGTCCCGGGCAATATCCTGGGTGATGATTGTCTTATCCCTGTCTTCGCCCTGGAATATAATATTGCTTTTTTCGATGAATAATTTCTCAGCATACACTCCTTTTTTAATAAAGATCGTGCGGGGAGTGGCCGCAGAATCTGTCAAACTGTTCAGGGCCGACTGGATGGTTTTATAATCACCGCTACCATCTGCCGCTACCGTTATCTTTTTTGAAAAAGTGGCGGGTTGAGCCACCGCACAGGACTGGAATACAAGCAAAGCCAGCAGGCCATAAAGTAGTATGATGAATAGAACTTTCATTATTATTTGATCGTTGCCTGTTTGATCAGCCATTGAACCAGGTCCGTAGCTGCTTTATAATTCTCGTATTCGGCCGGTATCTTTCTTCCGTCCAGGTATTCGTTGTAGAACCAGGGATCACCAACAGCAAAAACGGTTCCTTTACCTACTTTCGATACCGACATCAGCACTTCACCATTTTCTGTGTAAATGCTCATGGCAGGTTTTTTCAATGTTTGTGTGCAAAGCTGTTTGATAAATACTTTACGCGCTGTTTTAAAAACATGATTACCGGGCTGAACGGGTAAAGCACCCTGCCCGAAATTGTTATCGATTACATCATGCCGCATATTCTCGTTCCAATGGATGCCAAATCGTTCGGCCAGCTTATTGTAATTGGTAAATTCCACGTTGTTGCTGTCATTCGCCATCATTACCAGCACACCGCCATTTTTTACATAGTTGTATAAGGCATCGATATGTTTTTGTTCAATATAATTCGGTGTTTTGTTTTCTTTCGGCCAGTCGGGATCGATTAAAAAATAAATAGAAGCATGCCGGAGGTTGGCAGTGCCGGGGGCTTCATCCAGGGTTTTCGTTGATACACCGTATTTATTAAAGACATGTCCCAGGAAAGAAAAACCACCATTGTCTTTTTCCCACCACTTGTAATGAAAGACCACTTTCTTTCCAAATGCATCATCATGTGTTTCGCGGTTAAAATAGTTGTCCATCACAACGGTCCTCTCCTTACCCATGGATTGGGTAGGGAGCATTTCCATTTCATTCGTGGCTAAAAGAAAGGCGCCGATACCTTTTGGATCATTCATGATCACAGGCTCACCCATATAATATTCAAAACTTCCATCCCGGAAAGGATTGCCACCCAGGCCCGAAACCTTTACCGTGCCATATAAATTATATTGGCCGTTCTCGCTTTTGATGAATTTGGATAGTATTCCTGCATAAGCTTTGCTGGCAATCGTGATCTTTCCAGCGGGCAAGTACCCTTTCCTTACTCCCTTTGCTACCGTATATACAAACTGGGAAGAAGCAGAAGCTTCGAAATAATTTTTTTCTTTTCCGGGTCCGTTATAGCCAAGTATATCTTTCCATAAACCTGTTTGTTTGTCCTGTTGTTTCTCAATCGCGTTCACCAGGCGATTTAAGATCGCAATGAGCTCTTTTCTTTTAGGATGATCTACTGGAAAATAATCCAGCGCATCCACCAGGGCGGTTCCATACCAACCCATAGCCCTTGCCCAGAACAAGGGGGATAAACCTGTGTTTGGGTTGGCCCATTTCATTTGCCGGCTTTCATCCCAGGCATGGTAAAGTAAACCTGTCGTTGCATCCCTCGCATGTTTTTCCATCCATATAAACTGGTTGGCGATATCATTGAACGCAGTGTCTTCATGCGACAGCATCGCGTATTCTGCATAGAAGGGCTCACCCATGTATAGTCCATCCAACCACATCTGGTTAGGATAGATTTTTTTATGCCAGAACCCGCCTTCATTAGTACGGGGGTGATGACGTAACTGCTCCCGCAGCAGGGTAGCGGCTTTCAGGTATTTTTCTTTGAGGGTGACGCGGTAGAGGAGAAGGAGCAGTTTCCCGTTGTTGACATTATCGATATTGAATTCATCCTGCTTATAGGTCCTGATGGTTCCGTCATTTTGTACAAAGACGTCCATCTGCTGCTGGATGTAATTAAAATAGGTTACGTTTCCTGTATTCAGCCACAGGCCTTCAAACCCTTTCAGGATGACACCCATATCGTAAGTCCATTTGGCGGGCTTACCATCCAGTGAAAAGGAATCCTTCCAGGTTTTCATCACGGTTTCTGCCATTAATTCCCCTGGAGCATATTTTGTATTTTTTAGCTGAGCCGTAAGCTGCAACGAAAAAAATAAACCACCTATGAAAAATAGTTTCCTCATTTTATCGTCACTGCTTTTTCTGATGCGCCCAGTTCGTAGCTGATCTTTTCTTTTGCTTTGGAGGCATCCGTGTTTTTAATAGTAATGTTGCCGCTTCTTTCGCCGTTAATACGGAATAATAATTGCGCGCCGTCTTTATACCTGATATTGTCAAAAACCAGTTTATCGCTATGTAATATATCCACCACGGGGTTGGTATCCCCGCTGATGACCGCAATATTTCTGAAACTGATCCCGCTGGCCTCCTGGATATCAAATCCCTTGTTGGACTGCAGGATCATGTTCTCGAGGATAATATCCTTTATATGCATTTCGGGAAGGCCCCGTACAAAGATGGCCCGGTCGGCCCCGTTGCAATACACGTTACTGATTGTCATATTTTTGAAAACAGGAGTGGTCTCATCAACGGGTTTGAATTCCACTTTGGGCAATTCTCTTTTTTCGCCTGCCAGCGGTACTGGATCTTTGGCCATATAATACATGTCGAACAGGATGGCATCCCCGACGATATCTTTCATGTAAATATCTTTTACGAAAATATTTTCCACCACGCCGCCACGACCCCTGGTTGTTTTAAAGCGAAGACCTATATCCGTTCCGATAAAGGTGCAGTTGCTTACATAGATATTCCTGGCGCCCCCGCTCATCTCGCTGCCGATTACAAAACCGCCATGGGCCGCATATACAGTGCATCCGCGGATGATCACGTTCTCGATGGGCATCCCCCTTTTTCTTCCTTCTGCATCGCGGCCGCTTTTCATACAAAGCGCATCATCGCCCACATCAAAAATGGAGTTTTCGATCAGTACATTTTTACAGCTCTCCGCATCGATCCCGTCGCCGTTCTGAGCATACCAGGGGTTTTTGACCGATACATTTCTTAGGGTCAGGTTCTCGCACATCAGGGGATGTAAACACCAGGCCGGTGAATTTTGAAAGGTCACACCCTCGAGCAATATATTTTTACAGCTGGTAAACAGGACGAGATTAGGACGAAGAAAATCCTTGATGCCGGCATAATAGGCTGCATCTTTCCCCGGCATGATCAGCCCCGGGTTGGGAGGTAATTTGGATGCGTCCAGGTACTGTTGTGAAGGGAACCAGTTTTTTTTATCGTTATCCAGTACACCACCTGATGCCAGCAGTTTTTTCCATTGCGTTTCATTTAGTTTATCTTTTTTCACAGCTCTCCAGGCATCCCCATTTCCATCAATGATCCCTTTGCCGGTGATCGCAATATTGATGGCTCCGGTTGCGGAAACAGGAGATTGATTACGCATCTGCGGGCTACCCTCCCAGTTAGCAGCTACAATGGGATATTGACTTTTATCATTGGTAAACAATAAGGTAGCCCCGGTAGCCAGGTAAAGATTGATATTACTTTTTAATACGATCGGGCCGGTAAGCCACAAACCTGCAGGAACAAAGACCACGCCGCCGCCTTTTTTCGAAAGGACATCAATGGCATTATTGATCGTTTTTGTGTTCAGGGTATAACCATCCGGCACCCCTCCATACTTCACTATATTGATGGTGTCTTTCCTGAATTTGGGAGTAATGATGACCGGTTGTTTTCCCCATTGAGAAAATGCAGTCATGCCGATCGCCATTGCGGAAAAGAAGAAGAGTGTTTTTTTCATTGGTAAAGCAACCCGTTTTAAGGACAATTCGTTATACAAGTCTAACCAGATATTAGTTGTTAATCAACGGTTTGTACGGTTTTTTTTACGCAATCGTTGCCGGGAACGGTGTCGGGTTATTCCCGCGGTTTACCTGGCTTCAAAAGAGGGGTTTCCGGGGTGCTTTTTGTTTCCCGCGCGGACGCAAAGAAGCAGCGGACGCGAAGAAAGCAAATACATAATTATCTCTTCCGCTGCGGCGCTTTTCCTCCGCGTTCGCTGCGAGAAATCTTGGGCAGACAGGAGATTCTTTTTGTTTCACGCAGCCAACGCGAAGAAAGCAAATACATAATTATCTCTTCCGCTGCGACGCCGCTCCTCCGCGTTCGCTGCGAGAAACCTTAAGGCAACAACGGACCCACCCGGAACCAATCCACCTTCGTAAACCCGGCATCATTTGTCTTACCTGCTCCGGTACAGAATAACCCCATTTTAGCGCCTACCCAACGACCTGGTTTGGCGACCAGGGTTTCACCGATTCTTTTGAAAGAATTCCCATCCTCGCTATAACTGAATTCGCAGTTCGCTCCTTTCAAAACTTTCACCCGGAAATACATAACGAGACCATTTATTTTTTCTCCATCCGTCAGCATTTCTTCTTTCCCTTTGTCCGCGTTCTTACAAATACTGAAAGAAATATAATTACCATCCGTTTTTTTTACCAGCGAGATATAGGCATAGTCAGTTCCAAAAATGATCAGGCCCGTTCTTTCTCCCTCTCTTCTCGGGGCAAAAGAAAGTTTTGTAGTAGCCATGAATTCCTCCGCCGGGAATTTCTGCATTAGCAGGTGAGGGGCATTCCAGTAATTCTTTGCACTGTCAGGTAATGCCTGCGCAGGCAGCGTTAGAATTCCGCCCGCTTCAGAAGTATATTGCGGGAAAGCCCAGTTAAACCGGGGATTAGCCTGCCATTGCCATTGAAGACCTATCCTTGTGGAACTGAATTCATCACTTTCAGAAACTGTTTGGATAGGATATGTTTTTCCAACATTGGGTTTTTTATAAAGCATTACCGGTTCACCAGTGCCATCCCCATCTTTATCTTCCCCGATAGCCGGCCAGTCATTGATCCAATGCATCGGTTGCAAATGCACCACTCTTCCATAAGCTTCTTTATCCTGGAAATGTAAGAACCAGTTCTCACCGCTCTTCGTATCCACCCAGGCGCCCTGGTGCGGACCATTGACTGGTGAATGGCCCTGTGCCATCACTACTTTCCTCTCATAAGGACCGTAAATATTTTTACTTCTTAATACGGTTTGCCAGCCCGTACTTACGCCACCGGCAGGGGCAAAGATGTAATACCAGCCATTGCGTTTATAGAATTTTGGACCCTCGATGGTCGGATCTTTTTCATGTCCATCGTATACCATCACCGCATCGCTGATCATTTTGGTTCCTTCCTTATTCATTTCTTTGACTACAATAATTGACTTGATACCCGCGCGGCTCCCGGCAAAAGCATGAACCAGGTAAACTTTCCCGTTATCATCCCAGAGCGGGCAAGGGTCGATCAAGCCTTTGCCTTCCTCGATTAAAAGCGGTTCAGACCAGGGACCTAAAATATTTTTTGCACGAATCACATAAATACCAAAATCAGGATCGGGATAGTAGATATAGAATTCATTATTGTGGTAACGGATGCTCGGTGCCCATACACCAGCACCATGCTGCACGTTGCTGAAATGATCATAAGGCGGTTGTTTTACCAGTGCATGCCCGATCAGTTCCCAGTTTACAAGATCTTTGGAATGGAGGATCGGCAAACCGGGTATATGATTAAAACTGGAAGAGATCATATAATAGTCGTCACCGACCCGTATCGCATCCGGGTCGCTGTAGTCGGCATTGATAACCGGGTTTTTATAGGTGCCGTTGTTGTTATCAGCAATCCAAACTTTGGAAACCGTTTGGCCTATTGAAACGGAAAGGCTGAAACAAAATAATATGGTAATAAAAGGTTTCATTATTCGATACCTGGGTACCACCAGTTTAATACTTTATCGGCTGTGATCTTCTTTGCGTCATCGCCTGTAAGTTGTTTTGACCATTTCACTCTTCCCAGGAGACCTGCACCGGGACCATAATTGTTATATTCAAAATAACGGGTAGTCAGGTAGTTTTCTGTATTGTTCCAGTTGGACCATCCTTCTTTTTTGATATGCGGCCCTATATAACTGTTCATATAGATTACCTGCGCATAGGGTCTCCAGGGTCTTCCCAGCGAAACACTGTGTAATGAACTGTCCCCTGTGAGTATGCAATCGTTAAAGATATAACCAAACTCTTTTTCTTTCGGTGTTGAAGCTGCAGTGATATGTGAGTTCTTCTTGCTATGAATATGACATTGCTCGAACCATACGGTCGCGGATCCAAAAATAAAATCCGTGGTTCCTTCGATATAACAATTCTTAAAATATTGCCTGCTGTTATCGTTATTGGTAAACAACACATCCTGGTTCCCGATAAACCGACAATCATAAAAGCGTGCACGATCACCATCCGATTCAACGGCCACGGCCTGACCTGCAGTAAAGCCCGCGTCATTTATAAAACTGATATTCTTTGCCGTAAAATCATCTGCTAATATCTTAAAGGTCCAGGATGTCCTGGTATTGATTGTATCACCGGGAGCGACCACTCTGCCGGTATGGTCATCAAAGCTGAGTAGGGTGTTGAAACGGTCTTCACCAATTATTGTCACCGGCGCTTTCAGGGAATCCAGGAACAGCTTTTCTTTATAGATCCCGTTTTTGATATAGATTGTTACACGTTTATCATTCCGGGATACAGCGTTCAATGCATCCTGGACTTTTGTAAACTGGCCAGATCCATCAGGAGCAACTATAATAGTGGTTGGTAAGCCGGGGACAGTTATTGCGGGCCGGGGAAATATTTTTTTCAGGAAAGAATCCATTGTATTCACAACTGGTGTGAACCAGGGCTCAAACAGCACAAATAAATGGGGGGCATTAAAAACTTTTACTTCTGTGAACACCCCGTAATGATTGGCCAGTTTGATAAAATCATTACGACCGGCATGCATCCGTTCAGCTGAACTGTTGATAAACAGGGTAGGTGCCGTAAAATGACTTACATAAGTAAGAGGAGAGCCTTTTTTCCATAATTCAGGATTCTCGTTTTTTGTATAACCAAAAAACTGGCTGGCAGCAGACAGCCGTTTACTATCATCACCTTCGCCGGATTCAGGATGAATAAAAGCAAGTAATCCATCCAGGTCGATCACTGCATTTACTTTAGTGGCAGCGGGGCTGGTCTTTTTATCCTGGAATTGTAACAATCCATTGGTTGTTCCTGCAAAAGCTGCAAGTTCACCGCCGGCAGAATGTCCTGCAATAACGATACGATCGGGATCCAGGTTATAAAGCGAACTGTTTTTTCTTACCCAGTTTATGGCTGATTTGATATCAAAAACTGCAGCGGGGAAAAGAGCTTCCGGGGAGAGACGGTATTCAGGCGTAAAGCAAACATACCCCAGTTCAGCAAGCCGTTCGGCCATAGGGTGATGCAGGGATTTGTTGCCGCTTCTCCACCCACCCCCATAGATAATGATAATAGCAGTACGGAGTTCCGCACTTTTTTTTATCGGCGCAAACACATCGATGAGCAATTTATGTTTGCCTGCAGTTGCGTATACAATATTTTTTTCTGTCTTAACAAGCGGGGAATTCTGCAAAGAAACGACCTGTATTTCGGGATAATTCTTTTTGGTGCTTTCATAAGTGCTGCTGATCGTGAACGAAGTGTCCGGCTTGCCGGTAGGAGGATGCGATTGTGCATCCGCACGGGAAATGAGCACGCAACAGGTAAGTATACAGAGAAGTTGCTTCATGACCAGGCCTATTTTTTTACCGGGACAAAGATCCTTTCTGCAAGATCAGGGACCAGCGCTTTTAATTCTTTCAAAATAAGCTGTGCAATCATTCTTGCGCCAAGTTCATTAAAATGGGTATTATCTTCCTTGCCATCCGGGTAGTTGGGGTGATCGCCGGGTTTTAGCTGGAGAAAAAGCAATTTGGAATTCTCGGTTCCGAATTGCTGGTACAGGGCCCTGCTTTTTTCATCCAGGTCAATAAAAAGAACCTTTTCCTCCTTTGCTACTTCTCTTGTGAGGCCGGAATATATTTCATGTGTTTGTATAGCATTCCCGTCTTTATCAAATTTCCTTCTTGATACCGGTGTAAACAGGATGGGGGTAGCGCCTTTCTGTTTTGTTTCCTGTATGAATTTCCGCAGGTTCATTTTAAATGTATCCGGGGTGGAATAACGCTCTTTCTTTTCAACAGACTCGTCATTGTGTCCGAACTGGATGATGACATAATCACCCGGACGGGCTTCGTCATAAATGGATTTCCACAAACCTTCACTGATGAATGTTTTCGTGCTGCGGCCGTTCTTTGCCCTGTTCACCACGGTAACCGTAGTATCCCAGAATTGCACAAAAGGCATTCCCCAGCCCGTTTCGGGATAAGCTTTTGTTTCTTTGATACTCATGGTCGAATCACCGGCCAGGAAGATTTTTATTCTTTTTTTTTCAGGCATCGCGAATGCAAAAATTAAGGCGAGCGCCGGTATAAGAAATATTTTTTTCATTTTACAAGACTATTAAGGTAAACTTCAATATTGGTATAGCCCTTGCTCAGTTTATACCCGGCCGCGTCAGCGGGATCGGAAGGATTCAGCCCGTTCTTTTTTTCCCATTCGTCGGGCATGCCGTCCTTGTCATTATCAGGGGAAGGAGCAACCGACCGTAAAGCAGGCCAGGCATTGACGGTTAAATCATATTCCGTACCATGTGGGTAGCCCCCTTGTACATCGATAAATCCACCTGTCCTGTTTTGTACATTCATAATGATCCTTGCATCGAGGGTATCTCTTTTATAACTGGCTCCTGCGGACCGCAGTACCGCCGCGTATGCTTCTTCTGCCGTTTGCACGGACAGGAGCGGTTCAAAGGAATGCGGTTGGCTGATGATCGCTTCTTTTTTATCCTCTTCGGTTCCTTTGTTTCCCATTTCGATACCCAGCCAGTTATTATTCGTAACGTCTTTTGACCCGTCAACATAGTTCCCGTTCACATAAAATTTCCCATAAGGGATCACGGGTTTTTCCCATTTCCCCGGGCTTACGATCTTATACAATGAACTTTTGCTGGTTGAAGGACCATATTTAAAATAATTATTGACAAGATTATAATTCCCTCCTTCACCGGCATAAATAGAATTAACACCCCAGTTATAGATCACGTTATTCCGGTAGTCAACGTTTTCTTCCGGGGAATTCCGGATCCCGTCAAACCTTGGGTTCCTGTTATTACAATGGGCAAATAAATTGTGATGAGCTGTTAAATGCCGGCCTCCCCAGATGGCGCCATAGCCATGGTGCTCATAATCCTTATCGCCGGTTTCAAAATGATACGAGTAATTTAAAGGTTCATAAATCATATTCCATTGCAGGGTAGTACTGTCACCTGCATATACAGAGAAGACCTCGTCTGTGCTCCAGCTAAGGCTGCAATGATCGATGATAATAAATTTTCTTCTTGTTCCGCCAAAAGCATCATCACCGCCATTCCCGTCGACCATTCCGCCTTTCTGGTATTTATCACCCATCCGGAAACGCAGGTATCGCACGACGATATTATCGCCACCCAAACCCACGGAATTATCAGCGAGGCAAATCCCATCACCGGGAGCAGATTGCCCGGCAATCGTTACTTCTCCTTTGATTAAAAGTTTTGTTTCAAGGTGGATCGTACCAGAGACGGCAAAAACAATCATTCGTTTTCCTTTTGCTTCTGCTGCTTCACGGAAACTGCCGGGACCTTTATCATCCAGGGTGGAAACGATATATACTTTTCCTTCACGTCCACCCGTGGCATATTTGCCAAATCCCTCCGCGGTGGGAAAAGCAGCTGGCAGGCTTGGTAACTGGTCCGGGATTTCTTTACCGGCAGGCAGCGTTTGCTGGGCACAGGAAATAAAGGAAAGCATCCAAAGCCCGTTGATTGCCAGTGCTAATTTTTTCATGCGGTAATTATTTATAACAGACGATCAGAAGAAAGTAAGGCTGCATATACTGCAGCCTTATATTAAAAACTATCATGAGAGAATTAATCAATAACCAGGGTTCTGCGTCAGGTTCACATTGGCATCCCTGGCTGGCTGGGGAATAGGTAATAATTCTCCTTTCCCGGTTACAAAACCCGTGGCAAACCTGCCCAGGGGAGATGAAGTACCAGCAGTTCCAATATTTGCATTTAACCAGGTAACAGAAGTAGCGGCAGTTATCCACCTGCTGCCATTGCTGTAAAAACCTACTGTTTTTGCAGGACCATTTACTACAGCGGGGGTAGCTTTTACAACCGTTCCGGCATACACATAAGTTGCCAGTCCATCGATTGTTTGCCCGCTTACACCATTTACAACCATATTGTATGTCCAGTCAGCCGTGGTAGTTGCAGCAGGATTATTCGGTGTAAATCTCAGCCAGTATATTTTACCTGTGTTCGCAACAGCATCCGGTAAAGTGATCACGTTTGTCTGACCTTTTACTGTAACGCCGAAATCACCCGGTAGAATTGTATAATTACCGGTTACAGTAACAGGAGGGGTAGGAGGAGTGGGGGTATAGAATGAATTTGCCCATAACCCACCGATATTATTATCATCAGAAGAAGTGTTGGTATAATAATACATTGTAATTGGCAGGCTAGCACTCAGGGAGTAAACAGGGTAGGCCGCCATATAGGATGGATTGACCATGGCAGTGAGCGCAGCCATTTTTTGCAAATTTACTTTTGATTCTGCAATAGCTGTTGCCAAAAGGTTCCAACGGATAAGATCATATTTTCTTACGCCTTCACCACCGAGTTCAAGCGCCCTTTCTCTTACGATTGCTTTAAAGAACTCTGATTTGGAAAGACCCGCAGTAATATCCACAGCTACATTGGCAACGGTGATAGGTTTTCCAAATCCCCTTCTTCTTACCTGGTTGATGGCATTGTACGCTGCAGCTGTAGGTCCGTTGAGCTCATTTTCTGCTTCCGCAAACATCAGTAACACATCTGAATAACGGAGCACCTGCCATTTCAGGCTCATATACTGTACCTGGTTAGTTGGCGCTATTACCGGGTTGGTGATCCAGTCTCTCCTGTATTTTCCATCGCAGATAGCTGTAATGGCCTGGCCTACTTTGGTGGTGCCATTCGCTGCTACATTATAGGGGCAGCAGGTAACATCTCTTCGCTGGTCGGTAGAATCAAAAAGATAAAAATAATTGGGAAGTACATTGACACTTTTATTACCGAGGCCATTTACGGTCGGGCCGTTGTAGTAGGCCAGTTTGGTATCTTCCGCACCTGTCAGGCCAATGGCACTTGCCTGGAACATCAGTTCTCCCTGCGGATCAACAACGGCGTGCGCATTCACCTGGTCTTTCCAGAGTGCCCTGAAACTTGGATTTAAATTATGTTGCGCGGAAGTGATAATCTCATTGCACTCATCTCTTGCGATCTGGTAAAAAGGCAAATAAGCATCCGGTCTTTGCATTGTACCAGTGCTGCGCAGCGAATACCCGCCTGCATATAAGGCGATTCTTGCACGCAAACCTTTTACTGTGCCTTTTGTTATCCGCTCGTCCAGTACATCCCCGATAGAAGTTACTTCATTGCGCCAGGGAACAAGATCTTCGGCGATCTTAAGGTCTGCCAAAAGATGGCTATAGAGAGTATCCCTGCTTGTCTTGGAAGGGAAAGGATTAGCCCCTGCAAGATTGTAAGCGGAAGTAAAATGCGCGGGAAGATCGCCCCAGTTACGGATAGCTTCTAAATAGAATTGAGCTCTCAGTGTCAGCGCTTCACCATACATTCTCCGCAATTGTTTCTTTTCCTGGTCAGACCCGCTGTTGTACATATCCATGACGGGAATATTGTCAATACAGATATTAGCAAATTCAATTCCCTGGAATAACTGGTTGAATGGATTGGTGATCTGCGCATTACCAGGTGTCGCTGCATAACGGGCAATATCTCTTCTGTCATTATCACCGGCGCCGGTTGGTCCCTGCATCTCGTCATTATCCACCGGGTAATAAAGACTGAGCCGAATGCCATATCCTGCATCACCCACCAAACGGCTATAAGCGCCGGCAATGGCTTTATAAGTGCTGGCTACGTCTTTAAAAACAACCTGTGTACTTACATCCGTGATCGGCTGCTGGTCCAGGTATTTCTTACAACTCCCTAAAGCCAGCAACAGGCATACCGCAATTAACAGTACCGGTGTCTTAAAATATCTTGTATTCATATAATTAAATTTAAATCGTATTTATCAAAAGGTTGCGTTGATACCAAAAATAAAGCTCCGGCTTTTTGGATAGGCAGAATAATCAAGACCAGGGGTCAGCGGGCTATTCCTTACACTTACCTCGGGATCGTAGCCTGTATATTTTGTAAGGGTAGCTATATTATTACCGGTGAAGTAAAAGCGCAATTTACTCATCTTCATCCCGACCAATTTATTGACGGGAAGCGTATAACCTATCGACAGGTTGTTGACCCGCAGGAATGATCCGTCTTCGATGGCCCAGGAATGAGGATAGAAAGCACCTGCACTCCGGAGAGGTTGCCAGATCGTAGCGTTGGCATTTAATGCAGCCAGCTGGTCTGGGGCAATGCCCACAGCCTGGCCGGCGCTGTTCACATATAAAGCTGTTTGTCCAGATGGTGTAATGACTCTCCACCTGTTTTCCATGATCTGCAGCATATTTGAGTTAGCGGTATAGCCGTTGGTGAACTCGATCTTGTTCGCATTGTAAATATCATTGCCTGCAGTGAAATTTATGAACAGGCTCATATCCCATTGCTTCCAGGTAAACTGCTGGTTTAAGCCGCCTGTAAATTTAGGCGTGGGATCACCGATGATCTTCCTGTCATTATTGATATCTACTACACCGTCATTATTGATGTCAGCAAATTTTATAGAACCCGGCATCACGGTACCGATGATGGAAGCATTCGAAGGGATACCGGCCCTTAACGTATACACACCGTTATTAGGATTATAATTAAAATCATCTACGGTATAGAATCCAGCGGTCACGAGCCCCCACATAGATCCTACAGGATCTCCCACTCTTTCTATATAATCGGTGGGCTGACCTGAAACTCCCCAGCTGGCTGCGGGGAAAAAGGATGTCTGGTTCTTACCCAATGCCAGTATCTTGTTTTTATTGAAGGAGATATTGAAATTAGCATTCCAGCTAAAGTCTCTTTTCTTTACCAGGGCTGCATTTAATTGAACTTCCAAACCCTTGTTGGATGTTTTGCCTATATTTTGTAACTGTGTTGAATAACCAAAAGTGGAAGCGATGGGTACATTCAGGAGCAGGTCCCTGGAAGTATTGTTGTAATAATC
Source organism: Chitinophagaceae bacterium (assembly GCA_039921505.1). Taxonomy (GTDB): domain Bacteria; phylum Bacteroidota; class Bacteroidia; order Chitinophagales; family Chitinophagaceae; genus JJ008. Next base: position 27,376 of record JBDSBR010000016.1, on the reverse strand, counting down.
TACGCTAAGCGTAACCTTACTCTTAAACATGGTAATATCCACGCCATAATTCCTGTTGACGGTGGATTCCCATTTAAGATCGGCGTTAACAAGGCTGTTTGAAAAATAAGCAAGGATCGCCTGGTTATTGATGCCATAGAAATAGGTTCCGTCATTTTTGAAAGAAGTCAGGTATAAATAATCGGCGATACGGTTGTTACCGATAGTACCAAAACCTGCCCGGAACTTTAGATCGTTGATAAATCCTATGTTCTGCATGAATCTCTCTTTTGACATTCTCCATGCTATGGAACCGGCGGGGAAATTACCCCACTTATGACCGGGTCCGAATTTGGATGCACCATCCTCCCTCATATCAAAGGAGAAAAGATATTTTTCACGATAGCCATAGGTGATCCTTCCGAAAAAGGAGAGGCTTGTATACCTTGTTTTTCCCAATTTCGGATAACCGGTAAACGGTATCGCGAGATCAGTTTGTTTAAAAGCTGTAGCATGCGAAGTGAAAGTGGGATAATTCTTGAAAAGGCTTGAACGGCTTTCTGTTTCCAGGTCATAGGTTTCTTCACCCACTAAAAAATCGAAATCATGCCTGTTTTTATATCCTTTAACCGAATAGGTAAGGACATTCGAATTGGTCTTTGTTGTCTTCGTCGTTGTATCAAGTCCTGCGATAGGCTTTCTTGCACCCGAGATAATTGAATAAGGAGTAAGCGAATCACTGAATTGCAGGTCTGTCAGCTTATTCCTGTCATAACCGAAAGTGGATTTGAAAGAAAGGTTTTTTACAATAGTATATGAAAGGAAAGCGGTCCCATTATAAGCATCGACTGTTTTTTTCCTGTACTCTGCATTGGCCAGGGATATGGGATTATACAGGTTTAAACCATTACCGACATTTTGATCTGCCAGCGGGTCCGGGTCATCAATATCCTGGGCAGCGGAAAGGAAGGGTCTGAATTTAACGGCATTGCGAAGCCTGTTATAGGAAGAGCCCTTGGCATCAGAAACACCTGCTCCATATACATCCTGGTGAGTATACCTTCCGCCCAGGCCTATTTTTAGATTCTTAGTGATCTTATAATCCCCTTTTAAATTAAACAGGTGCCTTTTGTAGCTTGAATTTATTACAATGGCTTTATCATTATTATAAGTATACCCGAAATTATAAGTCATCTTATTGGTACCACCCGAACCGGAGATATTATGGGTAGTCGTAATACCTGTATTTCCAAATACTTCATCCTGCCAGTCAACTGCATCCACATTTTGATAATTGGCCAGCGTATCCCAGGTCGTACCGAAGTTTTTTGCAAAGGAGGAACTGTCCTGGCTGCTTCCCCGGTATCTTTCTGATTGATAGATTACGTATTCATAAGGGCTGAGAACTTTAAGTTTCTTAGCCAGCATTTTTACACCTACATACCCGTTGTAACTCAACACCAGTTTACCGGGTTTGCCGGATTTAGTAGTAATAACAATTACACCGTTGGCGCCACGCGCCCCATAAATGGCTGTTGCTGCGGCATCTTTTAATACATCAATATTTTGAATATCCTGTGGTGATATCGTGGAAAGTCCGTTCTCTACCTGCACTCCATCGATCACGTACAACGGTGAATTATCACCGGTAATGGACATACCACCACGAACCCGGATCCTTACTTCCGCATCAGGGGAACCTTCGGAAGTAGTAGCGGTAACGCCGGCCAGTCGCCCGTTCAGGGCTTCCGCGGCAGAGTTGATGGGAATATCTTTCAAGTCTTTTGCTCCTACGGAAGATACCGAAGCCAGGAGATCCTTTCTTCTTACTGTCTGGTAACCTATGACCACTACATCAGCCATTGATTTTGTATCAGGCTGCATTTCAGCATTGACGGTTGATGAAGTACCTATGGGAACTTCATAACTGACAAAGGTCGCGCTTGAAAAAACCAGGGCGGTTGCTTTTGCATCCACGGTAATCTTGTATTGGCCCTGCGCATCTGTTGTCGTCGCCACCCTGTTTCCTTTTGCAGTAACGGTTACACCTGCTGCGGGTTGCTTGGTATCGGAAGAAGTAACAGTACCCGTTATTTGCCTGGTCTGTGCAAATAACTGGTTTTGGGAACAGCATGCAAGCAACAGCATAAACAGTCCAGTTGTTTTAAGAATTCTGATCATAGTGCAGTTTTTGAAGATAACCTGGTGAATATTTATTTATTAATCCCGGCGGTAGTCAACCGCTGGCTTTCTGGCCTGTTTTCAAAGGGGTGGGCAGTTATTTTCCAATAACTACCATTTATTGAAACGATCAATACAATATTTGCGTTGGCTCAAAAGGAATAATGTCGAAACTGGAAAAAGAAAAAAGCCGGGTAGACAGTTCAGAAAAGGAGTTGACAGAACTTTTTGCAGGATGCACAACCTGGTAATCCCGGGCAATAGCCGAAGGACCGGGTTGGGGCGAAGTAATAGTCTGGCAAAGCAATCTAATCATGTCGGCAAGCAATTCTCTTTACAATGATCCACTAAAAGGGACGATAAACCGTCAAATTTTCGTTCCCTTAGAGAGAACAAGTCTACACAGAACTTCGTTGTAACAGAGCGTTTTAGAACTATTTTTTTACGCAATCGTTCCCGGTATCGATATCATTTTGAAGCAGTTGGCTAATAAAGACCGTTTCCTGTAATTAGGTCAGCAAGCAACGATTTCAACTGTACAAAAAGGAGCAGCAAAAAAGAAATTTTCATGGTCTTTTACCAGTCAAAAGCCTGCTGCCGGGGCCGTAGTGAATCAGCCCTTAAATCAGTAACTTTAAGCTTGTTCTCCAAACCGTCATAAGCTCTGAAAAATGAAATTTGAAGCCCTTACTATTAAAGATATAGCCAAAGCACTGGGGCTTTCTACTTCTACGGTATCCAGGGCGCTTAGGGATAGTTATGAGATAAGCTCCGAAACAAAGAAACTGGTACTGGAATACGCTGAAAAGAACAACTATCATCCCAACCCCATTGCTTTAAGTTTAAAGGAAAGAAGAAGCCGTTCCATCGGTGTGGTCGTTTGCGAGATAGCCAACAGCTATTTTTCCCAGGTCATAAACGGGATCGAGTCCATTGCTTATAATAATGGTTATAATGTGATCATTGCGCAAAGCCGCGAATCCTTTGACCGGGAAATGCTGAACCTGCAATACCTGACCTCCCGCTCTATAGACGGGCTGATCATTTCGGTGTCTACCGAAACCACCGATTTCAGTTATTTAAAGGAATTGCATGGAAAGGGGATGCCGATCGTTTTTTTTGACCGGATCGTGAGCGAGATCGATACGCATAAAGTGATCGCCGATAATTATAAAGGCGGGTATGACGCTACGGTCCACCTGATCAATTCGGGTTACCGGCGAATCGCCACAGTTTCCAACCCGGAGTTATTGTCGATCACCAAGGAAAGACTGGCGGGTTATAAGGCGGCACTGGCTGATAATGGCATTGAACAAGATGACGCGCTGATCAAATATTGCCGGCATGGCGGGATGATCGTGGAAGAAGTGGAAGAAGCGGTGAACCAGTTATTAAAATTAAAAGAGCGGCCGGATGCCATTTTTGCTTCGGCCGATAAACTAACTACCAATTGTCTTCGTATCCTGAAAGCAAAAGGGTTATCGGTGCCTGACCAGATGGGTCTTATCGGTTTTTCCAACACCGATCTTACCGAATTACTCGACCCGCCTCTTTCCGTTATCAAACAACCAGCTTTTGAAATGGGGGAGATTACAATGAATCTTTTATTGCAACTCATCGAAAGCAAAAGACCGGTAACGGAATTTGAAACTAAAGTGTTGCCCACGGAGTTATTGATCAGGGGTTCTACAAAAAAGAAAGAAGTGAAGACCAAAGCAATGGTGTAGTAGTAATTATTGTTTGCAACTGCGAACAAAAGAGTAGAAGAATTATTAAGGATTAGCCAAAAGAGCCAAGAAAGCCAAGAAGATAAAGTGCCACAAAGAATATAGCTAACGATAGAAAAAAATTCCTGACCTCATTGTATTTCTTTGCCTGGATGTAATAAGTGTTTTGAAAAATTACCAATAACAAAAAACAACTAATGCTACCCCATAACAAGTAGGGTGAACTGATAAATGCAAGCCCCGTTTTAGTATACCAAACCAAGTTGGCAATCATAAATCCCAGGCACAGGAAACGAAAAACATTAGTTAATAGTTTCGTTGTTTTCATTTTAATGAATCATCCTTGCAAAAGAGATGGCTTTCTGAAGATACGTTTTTTTCTTTTCCAGCGAGTCTTCTTCGGGGTAAACAAAGTAACAACAGAAAACCCCGAAGGGACTCGCCGGAGAAGAATAAAAAAAACCCAGGATCGTGGGTCTTTTAGTGGAGGTTACCGGAGTCGAACCGGTGACCTTTCCGAAAGCTTTCGGAACGCACTATGCAGATGAACTAATCAACCATTCAATATATTTCCTGCTTTTTTTTCTTTTTATTTCAAGCTCACGTTGTGCTGCTGCTGCTTTGTTATCAAATGTTTCATGATACATTAACTTCCAGTCATTAGCCTTTTTGGTTGATTTGCTGCCAGAATTATTGTGACGAAAAAGCCTGTCTTCTATATTAGCAGAATGACCAATATAGTATTGATCTAAAACAGAAGAATAAAGTATATACACCCAATAAAACATAAAAAAATGGCTCTTTCTAGAGCCATTTTCCAGTGGAGGTTACCGGAGTCGAACCGGTGACCTTTTGCATGCCATGCAAACGCTCTAGCCAGCTGAGCTAAACCCCCTTAATTTTTTGAAACTACTTTCGTTTTAGCTGGCCGGTGACCTTCCCGATCGCTATCGGGACGCTCTAGCCAGCTGAGCTAAACCCCCAAACGGGCAGCAAAAATAGGGGATTCACCACATCCTGCAAACTCATAATCTGTGTAAATCCGTGTAATCCGTGGCTGTACTTACCTTTGCAGCATGGGTGTCTGGAAACAAATATCAGAATATCTCTATCTCAGGAAAAAAGACCCGGACCGGCCGAAAGATAAATGGATCGGGTATATGCACGGGATCAACCGGATCAGCCTGTTTATATTTATTATCTGTTTAATTATCCTGGCGATCAAATTGCTGACCTGAGGAAGACAGTAATAGAGGCTGCTGCTTTCGCCGAAGCGTTTCCTCCCACGCTTAACAGTAATTTTAAGGCAGCATAATCTTTTTGCAATTGCTGTTTCTTGTTTTCATCCGTAAGCAGGGCTTCTAATTCCTGCCGGAGATTTTCTACCGTAAGATCGTTTTGTATCAATTCTTTTACAACCAGCTTATCCATGATAAGATTGACGAGGGAAATGTATTTCACTTTTACCACCCGCTTGCCTATCTGGTAAGACAGGTAAGAGCCTTTGTAACAAACTACTTCCGGTACGCCAAACAAAGCTGTTTCCAGTGTTGCCGTACCCGATGTAACCAATGCGGCTTTCGATTGCGCTAACAGCTCATAAGTTTTATCGCTCACATACGAAACATTCGAATGGTCTTTCAACAGGCCATCATAAAAACTTTCTTCAAGTCCGGGCGCCTTGGCAACAATAAATTGATAAGCAGGAAATGATTTACTGACTTCCAGCATCACAGGCAGTTTTTTTAATATCTCCTGCTTGCGACTACCCGGCAGTAAAGCCACTACCGGTCTTTCAGACAACAACGTACTTCGTACCTCGTACACCTGACTCACGGCTCCCCGCTCCCCGCTCCCGGCTCTTCGCTCCTGACTTTCCCCGATCACTTCCACCAGCGGGTGCCCCACATACTCCACCTCCCAATCCCATTTCTTTTTATAATATTCTTTTTCAAAGGGAAGGATGACCAGCATCTTGTCGATACATTGTTTCATCATTTTTACCCGCCCTTCTTTCCAGGCCCAGACCTGCGGGGAAATATAATAGATGACTTTTAATCCCTGTTGTTTTGCCCATTTGGCAATACGGAGATTGAACCCGGGATAATCAATAAGGATGAGCGTATCGGGTTTATAGTGGAGAATATCTTCTTTACAGAACCTGAGGTTACGAAAAATTGTCGGCAGGTTCTTGACGACTTCCGCAAAACCCATAAAAGCGAGTTCGCGGTAATGTTTGACTAATTCTCCACCCGCTTCCTGCATCTTATCACCACCCCAGCAGCGGATCTCAGCTGGCCCATCGAGCTTTTTCAGCTCTTTGATCAGGTTGCTGCCATGGAGATCACCACTTGCTTCACCGGCTATGATATAATATTTCATTTGCTTTTTCTTAAAGACTGTAACTGCTTTAAAGAACTATCATCTATTATCTGTCATCTATCATCTTACTTCATCACCGGTAATTCAATATAAGTATTAAAATAGACCCGCTGTTCCGCTTTGATAAAATCGCTTTCTTTTGCTTCAAAAATATTCGGTACATATTTCTGTGGGTTACGGTCGATGAGCGGGAACCAGGTGCTCTGGACCTGTATCATGATTCGATGACCTTTTTTGAAGACATGGTTGATATCATGGAGATCGACCAGGAATTCTTCCGGTTTGTTGGGGGTGAGGGGAGAAGGATTCTCAAAACTTTTCCTGAACCGTCCCCGGAACACTTCCATCGCTACCGGTAACTGGTAATTGCTCATCAACATATTTTTGGGATCGAAAGCAGGATATACATCGATCAGTTTTACGATCCAGTCAGCATCGGTACCCGAGGTACTTGCAAAAAGATGTGCCATGATCTTTCCCGTTACGGTAAGATCTTCAGTCAACGAATCCATTACAAAACTTACAACGTCAGGCCGGGTGGTCGCAAAACGCTGGTCTTCCACCTGCCACGGACGCCAGCGACTGCCCGGACCATAGGTAGCTTCGATCGGCTGAACCCGGTAAGGAACCGGTTTTGCAGGGTCACTGGTATAACTGGTATAACCAGTACTTACAGAGGTTTTGGTAAAAGAGGCTGTGTTACGCGGGCCGGCATATAACTTTCTTATCGTTGCTTCTTTTGGAGGCCAGCTGTTATAGGTTTTCCATTGGTTACTGCCTGTTTGAAAACAGTTCGCTTCTTCAAATTTTCCATCGCCCATCCCTTTCAGCCAGTAATCAAACCATTTTTTTTGTAAAGCCTGGAAATAAGGTGCCGTGGGTCCGTCAAAAGAAATTTTCCCCAGGCTATCTGCTCTGGACCTTGCCCATTGTCCATGGTTCCAGGGACCGAGTACAATATAGTTGCGGTTGAAAGAATCCCTTTTCTCCATGTGGCCATACATCAGCTGGGGACCGTTGATATCTTCCTGGTCATAATAACCTCCCACATGTAATTGCGGGATCTGCGGCTGCCGGATATAACTAAGAGGAGAATTCTTCTTCCAGAATTCATCATAGTTGGGATGTTTCACAAAATTATTCCAGGTAGGAATCTTGCCATGGAAATATTTTTCATTCACATTTTTTAAGGAGCCCAGTTGTAAGTACCAGTCGTAAAGATCAAATTGAGGGAAAGGAAAATCGCTGTCCGTTGTTTTATCAAACTCCACTTCGTAGGTATATTCCATTCCGTAACTCAGCCGGAAAGCGCCGTTATGGTGAAAATCATCTCCCAGGAAAAGATCGCCCATACAGGCCTGTTCGGATGCGGCTTTCAGCGCCGGGTGCGGATCCACTGCGCCAACTAATGCCAGCCAGCCGGGATAGGAGATACCAAAGATGCCGGCTTTGCCATTGTTATCCGGAATATTTTTTACCAGCCAGTCCACGGCATCCCAGGTATCGGTGCTTTCATCAATTGCTCCTTTTTGCGTTGCATGGATCAGCGGTTGGTGGATCTCCATGGTTCCTTCGCTTTTATATTTCCCGCGGATATCCTGGAACACAAAAATGTATCCTTCCCTGGCAAGAAGATAATTATTAAAATTAGTGGGCTTGATATTCACCACTGTATCATCGGGTATGGGGAAACTGGCTCCATAAGGTGTCCTCGTGATAAGGATGGGGTACTTTTTGCCGGGGTTTACAGGTGCCAGGATCGTGGTATATAAACGGATACCGTCGCGCATGGGGATCATCGCGCTGGTTTTTTTATATAAGGTATTGCTGTCTGTTTGTGCGGGCACCGTACTGCTGATCAAGAGAAAAAGCGGGAGAAGAAAAAAGTATTTCATGACTGGAGGTATGTGTTCAATAAAGATACTAAGATGTTTCTCGCGGCGAACGCAAAGGATAACGAGCGCTGCGCACGCTACCCGCTTCGTCCGTTGCGTGAAGCCGGGTTTAAAGAGCTAGAAAGATCAATTAAAGAGTTCCAGAAAATACCAAGCCGATTTCCCCGGGGCGAGTGCAAAGGATAACGAACGCTGCGCACGCTGCCCGCTGCATTCGCTGCGTGAAACCGGGCGGAGTTTAATTAAAGAGTTTCAGGATAAGTATCCCGACACCATAAAAAAGCGTGATGATAAAAATGCCTTTAAAGGTCTGCGCTTTATCAAAGTGAACATAGATCGCGAAGAGAACGGCATTGGCCAGCAGGGAAAAAGTACCCACGTTGGTGATCACTTTATTGTCGTGCATAAAATAATCCAGGAACTCTGTAAAACTAAAGGAAGGGAATTTGACAAGGTACACGATGAAAAGCCCGATGAGCGGCCCGATGAGACCGAGGATCAGTCCAAGCCGGAGATTATCTTTTGTTAAAAACATTAGGTAAAGTGTTGTTGTTGGTTTGGGTATTGCCTGCAATGGCTTATTTCCAGGTTTTTTCGAGTTTGGCTTTTAAAACGTAATTCGTCAGGTCAAATTGTACAGGAACGATACTTACATAATTATTATCCAGCGCCCACACATCGGTATCCTTTCCTTTATCAAAATTCACAAACTCACCCGTTAGCCAGTAATAATGCCGGCCATGCGGGTCATTCCGTTCAATAAAATCTTCCTCGTATTTGGCATAAGCCTGTTTGCAGATTTTGAATCCTTTCAGGAGTTCAGGTGCTACAGCCGGAATGTTCACATTGAGAACCGTGTGTTTATCCAGGTCGCTGGCCAGCATTTTTTCCACGATGATCCTTACATATTTCCGGGCCCCGGTAAAATCCGCGTCTATCCGGTAATCCAGCAGGGAAAACCCGACAGAAGGGATACTTTCAATAGCGGCTTCAACGGCAGCCGACATGGTGCCTGAATAGATCACGTTAATACTATGGTTGGCGCCATGGTTGATCCCGCTCAGGCAGATATCCGGTTTGCGGTGAAGTATTTTATCTACCGCGAGTTTTACACAATCCACCGGGGTGCCGGTACAGGACCAGGTCTCTACATTCCCAACCGTATTTATTTTATGTAAACGAAGGGGCTGCCCGATCGTGATCGCATGACCCATGCCGGACTGTGGTTTATCTGGCGCTACAACGATTATTTTTCCAAGATCTTTTACTGCTTCCACCAGGTTCAGGATACCGGGCGCGGTAACGCCATCGTCATTGGTGATCAGGATAACAGGTCTTTCTTTTTTCGAAGTGCCGCCTTGTTTTTTCTTTGCGGGAGAACTTTTCTTAGGAGTGGGTTTTTTCTTTTTTACCATACGCTGCAAAAATCCCTGTTTTTTCCGGCTTGACCAAAGAGAGTAGCCACGAATTACCCGAATTTCACGAATGAATACATTAAAATTTTATGCAGGCCGTAGCGAAACAAAACTCTTATTCGTTTAATTGGTATAATTAATGAGCTAAAAAATTTTGAAATTCTAATAAAATTAGTATTTTGCAGCTAAATAAATTAGGTTTCTATGTCAGTTTCCAATCAAAACCTGAAATACCTTCGCAAGCTCCGTGGCTGGACCCAGGAAGAATTCGCCAACAAACTTCATATCAAGCGCTCCCTGCTGGGAGCTTATGAAGAAGAAAGAGCGGAGCCACGGATCGATGTGCTCGAAGTGGTATGCGATATCTTTAAACTTACACTCGATGAGATCCTTCGCAAGGATCTGAGTGATAATAAAAGTAATTATCTCGCTAAACGCAGGGCCATGAAACTGGCCATGGGCCGGCCTGATATACCTTTTGTCCCGGTGAAAGCGGCAGCCGGTTACCTCGCCGGTTATGCAGATCCTGAATTCATCGATGAGCTGAACACTTTCACGCTGCCGATGTTGTCTGGTGGTAATTACCGTGCTTTCGAGATCATCGGCGATTCAATGCTTCCTACACCCAGCGGTTCCGTAATAGTGGGAGAAAAAGTAGATAACCTGGATGAAGTAAAGAATAATATGGCCTGCATTGTTGTATCCCGTAATGAAGGAGTAGTATATAAAAGAGTGCAAAAGAACGGGCGGCAAAAGAACAAACTGACACTGGTCAGCGATAATCCCACTTTTCATCCATATACCGTAAATGCGGAGGAAATACTCGAAATGTGGCAGGCCCAGATGGTGATTTCCAAAGCAAATACCCAGCAACGATGGGATATGAACCAGCTTAGCAATATTGTAAGCGATCTCCAGGAGCAGGTAACTACGCTGAAAAAGAGGATGAATTAATTGCTTTTCAGGAATTTACGGCTTTTTGCGTTTTTATGCCAGAGCCTTTTAGCCTTGACATTTCTCAGTTATATTTGTGAATTGCAAAAATGGCAATGCGACTGAGGAACTATATCTGCTTACCCTGCTTATTGATTTGTACATCCCTATTCTCACAGGAAAAATCATTACAGGCAATTAAGACATCACAGGCACCAAAGATTGATGGTCACCTGACGGATGCTGTATGGGCTAATGTCCCGGTTGCTGAAAATTTTATACAGAATTATCCTGCTGTTGGACAACCCGCTTCTCAAAAAACGCGTGTAAAGATTCTTTATGATAATACAGCGATTTATGTCGGCGCCTATTTATATGATAATCCATCACTGATCAGGAAACAGATCACGGCAAGAGATGCTGAGCAGCAGAAAGATGTGGACTTCTTTTCTGTTTTTTTTGATACCTATAACGATAACCAGAATGGATTCCAGTTCGTGGTAACTTCTGCCAATGTTCAGTCCGATGCCCGGCTAGGTCCCAACCTCGGGGGCAATTTTGGTGAGTATGGCGATAAGACCTGGGATGCGGTATGGGAAAGTAAAGTGCAAATGCAGGCTGATGGATGGACGGTTGAAATGAGGATTCCTTATATTTCGCTGCGCTTTTCAAAAAAAGAAATGCAGGATTGGGGTATCCAGTTCCTGCGGCTGATAAGAAGGACCAATGAAAATTGTTTCTGGAATCCTGTTAACCCCGAAGTAAATGGTTTTGTCAACCAGTTTGGTAATTACGAGGGATTAAAAAACCTGGAACCCCCGCTGCGATTAAGTTTTTCACCTTATATTTCTTCGGGTTACAGGAGTATCCCTAAAACAAACGGGCCGGGTTTTTCAGGCACCTGGCTGCAACATGGCGGAATGGATGTGAAGTACGGTATCAACGAGAGTTTTACGCTTGATGCGACGCTAATACCTGATTTTGGACAGGTGGTTTCGGATAATGTGATTAATAATCTTACTCCGTTTGAAGTAAAGTTCCAGGAGAACCGCCCCTTCTTTACGGAGGGTACGGAGATCTTTAATAAGGCAGGATTATTTTATTCACGAAGGGTGGGTAGTACACCGGGAGGATATGCTGGTGTCAGAAATTTTGTAGCTTCCAATCCCGACTGGGAAATCGTAAGAAATCCTTCCACCACCCAGTTATACAACGCGACCAAATTCTCTGGCCGGAATAAGAACAAACTCGGTATCGGAATTTTCAATGCTATTGCTGCGCCAATGGATGCCAGGATTTATAATATGGTGACCGGTAAGGATTCCGTGATCAGGACCTCGCAGCTGACCAATTATAATATCCTTGTTTTTGACCAGCCATTAAAAGGACGCTCTTTTATTACCCTTACCAATACAAACGTAATGCGTAACGGGGAGAGCCGTGATGCCAATGTGACTGCCCTTGATCTTGCTCTTTATAATAAAAAAAACACCTATGCTTTTAACGGGACGGCGCGTTACAGCAAGATATGGGGAGCAACCCCCTATGATGGTTATAATACGACTGTGAAATATGGAAAGGTAGGCGGCAACTGGAGATATTTTGCACTTACCAATATTGAATCGAAGAATTATGATCCCAATGACCTGGGGATTCTTCCTTCTCCCAACGAGGTCAGTTACAGGGCCAACGTGAGTTATAATCATTTTATGCCGACAAAGCATCTTATCCAATACAGCTACACGCTGGATAACCGTATTCAATACCTGTATAAACCTAATGCCTTTAACCGTTATGATATCACCGGTTCCACCTTCTTGATATTCAAGAACTTCTGGGATCTTTCGGCGCACGCGCAACTGACGCCTTTCGCGGTTCATGATTACTTTGAATTACGAACCGATGGCCGTTACCTGAGCCTGCCATTGAATTATTATTTTGATGTTGGAGGTAGTACCGACAGCCGCAAGAAGTTATATGTCCGGTTCAGCGGGGTATTTGCCCGGTCTCCCAGGTATGATAACACTTATTACGGCGGCGGACTTGGCTTTCGTTTCCGGTTTAGCAATCGCCTCACTTTTGACTTACAAGTCGACGGTCACAAGGAAACCAATAACCTTGGTTATGCTTTCACCCGTGAACTCAGCGGGGAACCGATCGTGGGCTTCCGCGATGTAAAAGAATATATACCTGTGTTATCCGGTATCTATAATTTCACATCAAGACTAAATTTGACGCTCAGGGTCCGCCATTACTGGAACGAAGTAAAATACAGGAGCTTTCATAATGTGGATATGCAGGGTAACCTGCTGGATCGTCCCTTTATCAATAACTGGGATGACAATGTGAATATTTTTAATGCGGATGCTTTTCTTACCTGGGATTTTCGTCTCGGCAGCCGATTTATAGTAGGATATAAAAACTGGTTGGGGGATGAAGAAAGGATTACTCCAACAGGCAAGAACCATTATTTTGATAACCTGGGTGAAACTTTTGACCTCCGTCACGGCAATGAGCTTACGGTGCGGTTTATTTATTTTCTTGACTACAATGAACTCCGGAAAAAACACTAAGGCAGTTTCATAATACTTTCTCCAACGATTGCAAAAGCGGTTTCACCTTTTTCAGGGTTTACATTGAACGTCCCAGTAAAACGACTAAAAGCCGGGAGGATACAATATTCTTTAGTAAAATAGAAACAGGGAAAACGCAGCGTTTGTTTTCCCGCTCCTTTTAACGTGATCCCGGGGTGAACGTGACCCGTAAAGCGATACAGGTCTTTTTCCTCCTCCTCTAATTTTTTTTCCGTCTTCAGGTCATGGAGAAATATAAAAGGAGGTTCTGTTAATTTCCAGTTGCTCACCCGGATATTGGCTTCGGCATACCAGCTGTCTTCAAGAATATCATGGTTGCCTTTTACCAGGTCAATCTGCAGGAGAGAAAAATCCTTTCTCCATTTTAAAAAAAGATCCAGTTCTTTATTAGCGGTGCTGTGTGTAAGGTCACCGGCAATGATTACCCTTTCTACTTTATAGAGATATAACTGTGCTATCAGCCGCTGCAGGTCAGCTTTATAAACGTTTTGCGGTACGGCGATCCCTGATTTACGGAAATGTCCTGATTTACCGAGGTGCAGGTCGGCCAGGATAAGGGTGTTCTTTTCTTCCCAGAATAAACAGCGTTCGGGAGATACCCAGAACGTATTACCCCGGACAATATGCGGAACAGGATTTTTCATTTGAAGTGCGCAAATGTACAGTAAAATCAGCCGGCTATTTCCAGTTGTTGCTGCATCCTTTTTACCCGGTCTTCCAGTTTTTCGGAGGAAAGGTCTTCCCGCATACTATCCACTTTGATCGGGAAGCAGAAAGGGGTGAGACGTTGAGGAAAAGTGAGAATGATGCGTGATCGCTGGATTCTTTCCAGCATATCTCTTAAGCGGGCTTCTTCCATCTGCTGGTCCAGCACTTCCTGGTATGCCTGCCGTAATAACAGGTTTTGCGGGTCATATTCGCTGAATACATTAAAAAGAAGAGAGGCGGAAGATTGCAGGTGCCTGGCTTTTTTCTTTTCACCGGGCATCCCCTGGAAAATTAAACCGCCGATTACGGCTACATCCCGGAATTTTCTTTTCGCCATTTCGGTACTGTTGACACTTCGCTGGATATCATTGAGCAGGTCGTCCGGGGAAAACAATTCGTAAACGTTCGTGTCATCCACGGGAATGGGCTGGTCACTCAGCAGTTCAAAGCCATAATCATTCATAGCAAAAGAGAAAGTAATTGGCCTGATACGGCTGATGCGGAAAGCAAGGATAGCGGCCATGGCTTCATGCACGAGTCTTCCTTCGAAAGGGTACACAAAGAGATGGTACCCATCCTTCGTTTCTATTTGCTCAATCAGCAATTCATTTTCCTTTGGTACATGCGAGAGTTGTTCCTGTAAACTAAACAACGGTCTCAGTACTTCCAGTTCCCTTACGGGCTGTGATCCGGGGGTCGTTGATCTGTCCAGTGCCTGCCGGAGTTTTTTGCCCAGGTTGGCGCTCAGTGGCATACGCCCGCCATCCCAGCTTGGTATGATCGATTTCGTTGCATTGGATTTCTTCACCAGCGCGGTCATATCCTTTATCATCAAAAATTCAAGGTTCCTGCCTGCTAACGTGAAAACATCACCCGGGTCAAGCCTGGAAATGAAGTATTCTTCTATGACCCCGATGTAACCGCCGCTGATAAATTTTACTTTCATCATCGAAGCACTGACAATCGTACCGATATGCATGCGATGCCGCATGGCCACTTTCCTGCTGTTGATCCGGTAAATACCTTCTTCTATTTCCACTTTTTTAAAATCGTCATATTGATGCATGGCATTACCTCCTTCTGTAATGAAATGAAGCAACTGTGCCCATTCATCGCGGGTGAGGTCATGATAGCAGAAAGTAGAAACCACTTCCTGGTAGGTTTCTTCAGGGAGGAAGCCTTCCGAAATAGCGATCGTGTTCAGGTACTGTAACAACACATCATAACAAAGCAGCATGGGGATCCGGCTTTCGATCAGGTTCTCCTGCATGGCCGATTTCAGTGCGGCCGCTTCAATCAGCTCCAGTGAATGCGTGGGTAAGAAATAGATTTTGCTTATAGCATCAGGGCTATGACCACTGCGTCCGGCTCTTTGTAAAAACCTTGCCACGCCTTTGGGTGAACCCACCTGTATGACTGTTTCGACAGGACGAAAATCAACACCCAGGTCAAGGCTGGCCGTACAAACTACCGCTTTAAGGCTCCCGGAATGAAGATTCTCTTCAATCCAGTTCCTCAGGTCCATGTCGATAGAGCTATGATGGAGTGCGATTGATCCGGCCAGGTCAGGGCAGACATCGAGTAAAGTCTGGTACCATCTTTCGCTCATTCCTCTTGTATTGATAAAAATTAGCGTGGTGCGGCTTTCCTGGATGATGGGAATGATCTTGTGAGCCAGTTTGATACCGAGATGACCTGCCCAGGGATATTTTTCTATTTCATCGGGGATGATGGATTCAACTTCTATCTTCTTTTGCAGGAGTGCCTTTACAATAACACCTTTTATTTTCAGTGGTGAAAGCAACACTTCTTTTGCTTCATCCAGGTTGCCGATGGTGGCACTGATCCCCCAAACAGCAACCGGGGAGCTTGTGCAGTTAACGATCCTTGCTATAGCCAGTTCAACCTGTACACCCCGTTTGGATCCCAGCAATTCATGCCATTCATCCACTGCAATTATTTTTAATGAACGGAAAATTTCCGGGTACTCTTTTTGAGCCAGTAGCAGGTGAAGACTTTCCGGTGTGATGATGAGTATTTCCGGCATTTGTCTTTTTTGTTTTGCTCTCTCGCTGACAGGGGTATCGCCATTTCGAATTGCCACCTTCCATTGCATACCCAGTTCTGCAATCACTTCTTCCATTGCCCTGCCGATATCTTTGGCCAGTGCCCTAAGCGGGCTGATCCACAGTAGCTGTAACCCGTTGTTTTTTATTTGATTGAAACCGGCGGGATGATCATTGATAAAACGAATCAGTGAACCAAGAAACACGGAAAAAGTTTTCCCGCAGCCAGTGGGAGCATTTACCAGGCCGCTTTCCCCGTTGATGATATGTTGCCATGCCTGTTCCTGGAATAAAAAAGGATGCCGCTCACCGGTGGCCAGCCATTGTTTTATTATTTTATATCCAACAGTTGATTCAAGATTCATTTTCCGTAGGTCTCCAGTATTTTTTTCAGGTCGTCCAGCGTATTGATATCCTCTGTTTTTTTATCCGCCGTCAGCGGCATATCCGGGGAAAACGAAGCGCTACTCCTGGTTTATGACGCTTACTGGCAGCAATTCCCTCAAACGCGATCTCGAAAACGAGTTCTGGCTTTACGGTTCTTACAGGTCCAAATTTTTCCAGCGAGTTATTTTTTACAAAATGATCTACCTGGGCAAACTCTATGGGATATAAGTACGCAAATATGAAAATAGTATGCCTGAAATCCATTTTTGAGAAAGATGCGGACAAGGATTAAAAAATTCCTTTTAACATACCATCCTGCCATTTGAGAAAATAGAGTTTTTTGTTCTCAAAATAATCAAGTGTCATATTCTGTTTGCTGAATACAGGCTGGATATCAAGATCCGTAAAAACTTTAACCTGCTTGTTGGCGAGATTGGAAGCGAGGTCAGACCCGTATTGCAATAAAAGTTTGCTGTATTTCCAGGTTACTTCATAACCCCGGAAAACCATATCTGTGGGGCGGGCAAACATTATCCTGTTAAAATGAGTTGTTATGGCCTGGCTGATCCTGTCGATCTTGGCATTATAAAAAGGAGTGCTGTAGATGATCTCGATTCCTTTATACTCTGGTTTGTTAAAAGGTATCCCATCCCAGGTGGGCATTCCCATTACGGTTGCCTGGTAATTTTGCTTTTTCAGTACTGCCAGTTGTTGAGTCAGGCGTTTCCCAAAAATTTCATCCAAACTGCCGGCAATACAAAGTGTCAGGTTGGTAGTGTCCAGGTAAGGCCGGAGCTGGTTCACCGTAAAACTATCCGGCAGGTCCACGTATCTTATTTTCAGCGGAACAGACACCGTGTTTTTGCCAAAATCAACGAAATAGCTTTTTATGCGGTCTTCGAGTTGCCCTTTTTTCCTGAACATGACAATAGTCTCAAGCGAAAAATATTTCTGGCTATACCTGTAAATACCTTCGCACTGTGCCTTTAAAGTAGGATTCAATACCACGAAAAAAGGATTGGAAGTCACCCCTCCGTCGTTCGGCAGGTTTACGTTGATCACCGGTATATTGGTGCGCAAACCCGCATCGGCCAGTGGTTTTATTTCAGCAGCACTGCAATAAGCCAGGATCAGTTCCACGCTGTCATTGGCTGCTTTATCGAGTTGCTGGGATAACGATTCTGTAGCTGATCGTGTATCATAAATAAAAATTTCCAGCGGAGCTTTTTCTTTGTTCAGGGAATCGAGGGCCAATTGAGCACCTTCATAGAATTCCAGTCCGGGGTTAATGAATTTGGGAAATACATTTTTTGCATAACGGTATTCATCATCTGCGTCGAAAGCGGAATCAAGGTAAAGCGGTGCGAAAATGGCGATCCTGTGTTTGAGAATGCCTGTTTGTGCAGAAGAGATTATTGACAATAAGCAACAGGCAATAACCAATAAAGATGATTTTGAATATTGTATTTTCTTTTCTACCATATTTTTTCAAATTACAAAAGCCTGTTGTCTACCGTCCATTGTCAATTGTTATTCCCATTCGATGGTGGCAGGAGGCTTACTGCTAATATCGTACACTACCCGGTTGATGCCTCTTACATTATTAATGATCTCGTTTGAAACAAAGGCAAGGAAATCATATGGTAAATGCGCCCAGTCTGCTGTCATCCCATCCACACTTGTTACAGCTCTCAATGCCACGGTAAATTCATAGGTTCTTTCATCTCCCATCACCCCGACACTTTTGACCGGCAGTAAGATAGCACCTGCCTGCCAAACCGTTGCATATAGGTTGTTATCCTTTAATGCTTTCACATAGAGGTAGTCAGCTTCCTGCAACAACTGTACCTTTTCTTCTGTAATCTCTCCCAAAATCCGGATCGCCAGGCCCGGGCCCGGGAAAGGGTGGCGGTCAATCATTTCCGGGGGGATACCCAGTTCCCTGCCTACTTTTCTTACTTCATCTTTAAATAATGAACGTAGCGGTTCCACCAGTTCAAGATGCAGGTGTTCGGGTAAGCCTCCTACATTATGATGTGATTTTATGGTCATGGAAGGACCATGTACGGAAACACTTTCAATTACATCCGGGTATATGGTTCCCTGGCCGAGCAGGCCAACGCCTTCGATTTTTTTCGACTCTTCCTGGAATATATCAATGAACAGGCTCCCGATCATTTTTCTTTTGTCCTCAGGATCTGTTTTGCCGTCAAGCCCTTTATAAAACCGTTGTTTAGCATCAATACCTTTTACGTTCAGGCCAAGTGTATTGTAAGTCTTTATAACAGATTCAAATTCATTTTTCCGCAACACCCCGTTGTCCACGAAAATACCATAAAGGTTCTTGCCGATGGCACGGTGGATCAAGGTGGCTGCTACGGTCGAGTCAACTCCACCACTCAGGGCCATGATCACCTTCCTGTCCCCGATCTGTTTTTTCAGCGCTGCTACGGTATCTGTAATAAAATGAGCAGGTGTCCAGTCCTGTGAACAACCACAGATATCGACCAGGAAATTCCGCAATATTTTTTTTCCTTCCTTGGAATGGTATACTTCAGGGTGAAACTGTACACCGTAGAGTGGCTTTGCTTCCGTTCCGTTCTTTTTGAAAGCGGCAACCGGGATGCTTTCCGTGGTCGCCAATAATTCAAAGCCCTCCGGCATTTCCAGTATCGTATCGGCATGGCTCATCCATACCTGTGATTTGTCTTCCACGTTATTGAACAAGATATCCTCTTTCTTTCTTTCTAAAATAGCACGCCCATATTCCCGTTTGCTGCTCTTTTCTACCCGCCCGCCAAAACGTTTAGCGGTTAACTGTGCACCATAGCAAACTCCCAGCACCGGAACCTTGCTAATAAACTCCTGGACATTAACATCAGGGGCTTTGTCTTCATTTACGGAAAAAGGGGACCCTGAAAGGATAATGCCTTTCAGCCCCGGTTCAAATTCAAAAGGTTTATGGTAAGGAATGATTTCACAATAAACATTGGCCTCTCTTACGGCACGGGCGATCAATTGTGTATACTGGGAGCCAAAATCGAGGATCAGGATCTTTTCAGTCATGGCTGCGAAGATAAAGAAAGCCCGGTAGCCTTCCTGACAGGAGTGCAGGATTATAAAGGGTCAGTTGAAGCCCTTTCCAGTGGCGGGTTCCATGGATTTTTTCCCGTAGAACTTAGCCTGTAACCTTCTGCCGGGATCAAACGTCAAAATCACTGTAACCCACCTAATTTTGATACCACAAAACCAAACCAGCATGAAACGTTTTTTTGTCGTTATTTTTTTTATCCCTGTTGTTTTAATGTCCTGTCATTTTATGAATGATAGGATCCGGGGGAATGGTACAATCGTGACCGAAACCCGCAAGACCGGGAATTTTACCAGCGTAGATGTAGGGGGGAGTATAGATGTATACCTAAAGCAGGATTCTGTTTCCAGCGTTAAGATCGAAACCGATGAGAACCTGATGGAGTATATTATTATTAGAACAGACGGTAATAAACTGGTTATCGAACCCGAAGATCATCATAATCTTTCGGGGACCAAAGGCGTTAAAGTGTATGTCTCTTCAGCTTTATTTGAAAGACTGGAAGCATCGGGCGCTAGCAGTTTTAACAGCCAGGGAATACTGGCCCCATCCACTATAATCAATATTGAATTGACAGGTGCCAGTAATGCCATTCTTGAACTAAATACACCAGAAATAAATGCTGACATGACAGGTGCCAGCAGTATCAGGCTAAAAGGGCAAACCAAAAATCTTACCATCGAAGGTACCGGCGCTTCTCATGCCAAATGTTTTGACCTGATGACAGAGAATGCACGTGTGGCGCTGACAGGTGCCAGCAGCGCCGAAGTATTTGCCAGCGTAAGTATCAGGGCCAGTGCCAGCGGGGCATCGCATGTGCGTTATAAAGGCAACGCTTCAGTCAATCAAAGTAAAAGCGGTGCGGGAAGTGTGGATAAGGCCGATTAGGAAATAAGTATAGAGCGTACATAGGTAAATAAGGTTATACAATCATCAAACGCCTTATATACTTATTTACCAATTTACTTTATATACACCCATGCTATAAACTAACATACTTCACCGTAATCCTCACATCCCTGTTTCTTCCTTTGTCATCGGTACAGGAGATCTTCACCGGCCCTTCTTCCGGTATAAAGAATTGTTTTTCCCCTGCATTACTGCTTTTGTAAAATTTGTTGTTGATATACCAGTAAACCTTGCTTACATCATTGGCTGTTTTACAGATCAGCTGTAACGGCTCCGGATCTTTTTTATTGATCAGGTATTCTGTTCCGTTTACCGGGGAAGTGATCGAAGGAGCCGCTCCTTTAAATATCAGCTCACAGGAAGGATTATGGGGTGGGATTTTTTGGTAAGCAATTCTTGCTTCCTGGTACCAGGCCTGCATATCTGGCTCCACTACTTTATACCATTTCTTCTTATAACCTGTTTGCGGTACGCAGCTTTTGCAATAGGAAATTTTTTCATCAGGACTGATCATGATTTCCTGCCAGTTGTTGCAGGCTTTGGAAGAAGAAACCAGTGGGATAAAATAATCAGTTACCAGGCTGCTGCAATGTTCCGTAGGGAGCAGACCGGTTTCGCTGCAGACCTGCCTGATATCACAATCTTTTGGCTGGGTAAACCATGCCTCGTCACTATCGTAATCGATCGTATTAAAGATCTTAAAGAGAAGGGGGGTGGCAATATTGGCGCCGCTAAGATCAGCTATACCCAGCCCGGAAAAATTACCCGTCCATACACCAACAGTATAGTTTTTATTATAACCAATGCTCCACGCATCTTTGCGCCCATAACTGGTACCCGTTTTCCAGGCAATTTTTGGCATGTGTTCCGTGGCTGTCCAGTTCAATGGAAAGTCCGGGCGGTTTACTTTTGATAAGATCTCGTTGATCATAAAATTGGCCGCGGGGCTTATTACCCTGGTCTTGTTATGGCTTGTATCGCTTTGAGTAAAGGAAGGAGCCAGGTACTCGCCATTATTGGCAAAAGAAGAGAAGAGACCCGTTAGTTCTTCCAGCGTAGTACCACAACCTCCGAGTATCAGCGAAAGCCCCAGCTTTCTCCTGTCTTTTTGTATTTGTTTAAAATTGCAATTGGATAGTTGCTGGATCAGTCTTTCATGTCCCAGCAGGTTCAAACTTTTTACAGCCGGGATGTTCAAAGAATGTTCGAGGGCATACTCCACGGAAACGTAGCCATTAAACTTCTGATCATAGTTTTCCGGTGCGTAGCCGGCATAATTTACGGCCACATCAGTCACTACTGTTTTAGGCGTCAGTAAGCCTTCATCAAAACACATTGCATAAAGCAGGGGTTTCAGCGTACTGCCGGGCTGGCGAATAGCATTGGCGCCGTTTACCTGCCCTCCGTCAGTAGTATCAGAAAAGGCAGATGAGCCAACATACGTGATCACTTTATGTGTCCTGTTATCAATGATGACAACCGCGGCGTTTTTAATATTTTTCAGACGTTGAATCCTTATATAATCCTGTACCAGTTTTTCTGTCTTTAACTGTGTATTCAGGTCAATAGTTGTCCTGATGACAGGAAGCGAAGACGAACTCCCTGCCTGTTTTTTTAATTTATACGAGAGATGAGGAATATAGTGCGGCACGTTTCCTCTTATTGCATCCAGGGGTTCTGCCAATGCATCTTCAATCTCTTTTTTTGAAAACACATTTCGGCGGGCAAATTTTACCAGCCAGCGGTTTCTCTCCTTTACTATAAAATCGTTGTTCTTCCCGGGTATCATCACCCCGGGTTTATTGGGAATGATGCTCAGCGCTGTTATTTCAGCCAGGGAAAGATGGTCGGGGTTTTTCTTAAAATAGAGCAGGGAAGCTGCTTTTACGCCTTCTATATTTCCACCATAAGGCACAAGGTTCAGGTACATCTGCAGGATCTCTTTTTTACTGTATTTTAGTTCCAGTTGCAATGCCCGGAACATTTCCCGCATTTTACTCCACATGTTTCGTTTTCCGGGCTCCAGCATTTTTGCCACCTGCATCGTGATCGTACTGGCGCCCGACATCCTCCGGAGGTGAAAGAGATTGCTGAAGACAGCCCTTATCACTGCAAAAGGATTCACACCGGGATGAGAATAGAAGTGCCGGTCTTCTTTGGCCACAATAGTTTTTTGAAGCAGTGGCGAGATCTCTTCCAGTTCCGTTTTCATCCGCCATTTCTGATCAGTTGTAAGGAACGCATTCACCACTTCGCCTTTGTTATCAGTAATAATGGTAGAGTACTCGATCTTATCGGGAACTGGAAAGATCCAGTTAAGGAGGAAGAAGAGGAACAGCAATCCAAGGAGACCGATGCCCAGGCGTTTGAAAAGCCTGGTCATTCCTTTTTTAGTGACCTTGAGTTTAAATTTTTTCATTCGTGTAAATCGATGCTGGTGGGCACCCTGTGGATGCAAAAAAACAGTTACTGATCCGGCAGGTAAGACCACTTAACAAATATTTATCTCCCCGGATTTGCAACTGCGATAAGTTGTACTGTATCTTTCCTATCAAATTCTTTTCTTCCTGTATGGACCCCAGTGACTCGTCCCGCCCCACCCGGGACATTCCTCCTTAGCTGTTTCCAACCTGCTAATTTCTGCTATTCCCTTTGTGAATAAGAAATCTACAGCTTAATTTTTTACTCAATCAAACTTCTTTAACTTCTCGTTTCATAACCACCATTAACCTACACACCTATGCGTATCAAATTCTGTTTGGTTCCGCTGTTTGCAGCCGGAGCTATTTTTTTGTCATCCTGTAAAAAAAATTCGATCACGCTGAGTTTTACCAATGCTAAAGGCGAAGTGCCGCAGCTCAGCAACCTCATCTTCCGGTTCAGCCACGCACTGGCAACGGATTCCATGCTGAATGCCTGGGACTCTACGGATTATATTTCTTTCGAACCAAAAATACCCGGCAGGTTCCGCTGGGAAAGCCCTGACGAACTGGTATTCTCACCGTCACAGCCTATGAACCCTGCCACCACTTATAAAGCTAAGGTCAGGAGCGCTGTGCTGAAATACAGTAAATACAATTCGGTAAATAGGGGAGATAAGATCAGTTTCCATACACCCGATCTTACGCTTGATAATTCACAGGTGATCTGGGTAGGGGAAAGCAGCACTACTGCTATCCCCCAGGTTGATCTCTTTTTTAATTACCGGGTGAACCCTGAAGACCTGAAAGATAAACTGGAAGTAGACATTGACGGTAAGAAAGCAGACTATAGCCTGGTTACCATTTCCCCCGACAATAAGATATCCCTCCGGGTAAATGGGCTGAAAGCAGAGGACAGGGATATTGCTACCAGGATCACCATTGAAAAAGGGTTGAAACCTGAAAAAGGGAATACTTCTACCGATGAGCCGATCAGCAGTTCCCTGACTATTCCCTCTCCTTATATACTGACTGTTCAGAATGTGGAGTCAGAACATGATGGGGCGGAAGGGATCGTAAGAATAACGACGAGCCAGCAACTGACAGGAGAAAGTATTAAATCGTTTTTGAAATTTGATCCCGATCTTGTTTATACAGTTGAGGCAAATGATTATGGCTTCACCCTTCGCAGTGATAAATTCGATGTGGAGAAGAGTTATGCGTTAACCATTACCAAGGGGTTGCGTGGCAAGATCGGCGGGGTAATGAAAGAAGATTATAATGGCGGGGTGGCTTTCGGTGAACTGGAAGCCGGGATCCGTTTCACCAACAGTAAAGCTGTTTATCTTTCGAAAGAGGGAAGTAAGAATATCGAAATTCAGATCACAAACGTGCCAAAAGTGAAGCTGATCATTTCCAAGATCTATGAGAATAATTTATTACTGGCGCAGCGGTATGGCTATTCACCGCAGGAATCTTCAAATGCTCCTTCGTATGCCAGCGAAGTGGAATACGGTGATGAGTCCTATTCCGATGAATATGGTGGCGGCGATGCGATGCTTGGTGATGTTATTTATGAAAAAGAAATTGATACCCGCTCCTTACCCAAAAGTGGCGCAGGAAGGATATTGAATTTTTCACAGTTTGAAGACCGGTTACCGGATTTTAAAGGTGTTTATCATATCGTGATCCGTTCCGCGGAAGATTATTGGGTAAAAGACAGCCGCTATATCTCTTTGTCAGACCTGGGCCTGATCACCAAAGAAGGGCAGGATAAAATATATGTTTTTACCAATTCTATTAAGACAGCTAAACCGGTAAATGGTGTGAATGTGGCTGTTTATTCAGCGAATAACCAGCTGCTCGGAACAGGTTCTACCGATAAGGATGGGGTGGCCACGATCCCATATAGTAAAAAGGATTTCAGCGGGTTCAAACCGGCGATGGTGATTGCAAAGACCGCTGATGACTTCAATTATCTTCCTTTTAATAATACAAGAGTTAATACATCAAGATTTGACGTGGGAGGTAAAAGAAATAACCCTTCAGGTTTTGATGCTTTTGTATATGCAGAACGCGATGTGTACCGCCCGGGCGAGAAGATCAATTTCTCTGTCATCCTCCGGGATGCTCAATGGAAAAGCCCCGGGGATGTGCCGTTGAAAATGAAATTCCTGATGCCCAATGGCAAGGAACTGAAATCATTCCGCAAAAACCTGAACGAAGAGGGTTCGGTGGAAGGAAGTATTGATATTGCAAACGCGGCCATTACAGGCAGCTATACCCTGGAAGTATATACCTCTACCGATGTATTGCTGGCCTCTAAGAATTTCTCCGTGGAAGAGTTTGTTCCTGATCGCATCCGTGTAAATACAAAACTGGATAAGGAATTCCTCCGGTCGGGCGATGCTGCGAAACTTTCCATCAGTGCGATGAATTTTTTCGGCCCACCGGCGGCTAACCGTAAATACGAAACGGAGATCCAGGTAAAACAGAAATATTTTTCTGCAAAGAATTTCGATGGTTACGATTTCAGCCTGGCCAACCAGACCAGTTTTTTTGATAAAGAAGTAAAAGAAGGAATGACCGACGCGGAAGGTAATGCTGTTATCGATTATTCGGTTCCAGCCACTTACGCCAATATGGGAGTACTTCAAACCAGTTTTTATACAACGGTATTTGATGAGACAGGTCGTCCCGTCAGCCGCGCGGCAACGGTAGATGTATTCACCCAGGATGTTTTCTTTGGGATCAAACAGGATTGGTTCTACTATTATCCCCTGAACCAACCGGTGAAATTAAATCTTGTCTCCGTGAATAAAGACGGGAATGTAACCAATTCGACCGCCCGGATTGAAGTCATCAAGCATGAATACCGTACGGTGTTGACAAAAAGCGGGAACTATTTCAGGTATGAATCCCAGAAAGAGGATAAGCTGATGATCGAACAGCAGGTCAGCGTTGGAAACAATACCGTCTATAGCTATATACCAAGAAGCCCCGGTGACTACGAAGTAAAGGTCTATCGCCCCGGAGCCAATAGTTATGTCAGCCGCAGTTTCTATAGCTATGGAAGCTATGGGGGGAATAATAATTCCTTCGAAGTGAATAACGAAGGCAATATTGAAATAGAGATCGATAAAAAATCTTATGCTACAGGCGAGAGTGTTAAAGCTTTATTCAAGACACCTTTCAGCGGCCGGATGCTGGTTACGATGGAAACAGATCATCTTGTTTCACACCAGTACGTGGAGGTGAGCAACCGTTCTGCCAGTGTGGACTTGAAACTGAATGCGGACCATGTTCCGAATGTTTATATCACCGCTACGCTGATCAAGCCGCATGAAGTAACAGATATCCCGCTGACCGTTGCCCATGGATTCAGGAATGTGACCGTGGAAGATAAAAACCGGAAGATCGATGTCCAGGTGCAGGCCAATAAAACAGTTCGTTCCAAAACACACCAGAAGGTGACGGTGAAGGCGGCTCCCGGTAGTTATGTAACGCTTTCCGCGGTGGATAATGGCGTACTGCAGATCAGTGATTTTAAAACGCCTGATCCCTATGATTATTTCTACCAGAAAAAAGCACTGCAGGTATCGGCATTCGATCTTTATCCTTTGCTGTTCGCGGAAGTAAGGGCTAAAATGAGCAGTACCGGTGGTGACGCTGAAATGTCCATGGATAAAAGGGTAAATCCTATGCCGGCTAAAAGGATCAAAGTGGTTAGTTACTGGGGTGGTATCAAAAAAGCCAATGGAAGTGGTATCGCTGAATTTGAATTTGATGTTCCCCAGTTTAGTGGCGAATTGAGGTTGATGGCCGTTTCCTATAAAGGTCAGGGTTTTGGCGCTGGTGAGAATACGATGACCGTTGCCGATCCCATCGTTGTGAGCACTGCATTGCCCAGGTTCCTGAGCCCCGGTGATACAGTGAATGTTCCTGTTACATTGACCAACACTACATCGAGTGCTGCGAATGTAACAGCGACCATTGCTGTAGAGGGTCCAATGAAAATAGCAGGCAGCAACAATCAATCTCTAACGCTCACTGCAAAAAGCGAAGGCAGGGCCGTATTTAAAGTGGTGGCTGACCCAACAATCAATATTGGCAAGGTAACAGTAACGGTAAGTGGAATGGGGGAAAAATTCACTGATGTTACAGAGATATCTGTTCGCCCTCCTTCCACCCTCCAAAAAGCAACAGGGACGGGTTCCATTACCGGGGGCAGTACACAAAAAGTAACTATTGGATTGAGCGATTTTATTCCGGGAAGCACCAATTATAGTTTAGTCGTAAGCCGTTCACCGGCGCTGGAGCTGGGTGAGCAATTGAAATGGCTGGTACAGTACCCATATGGATGTACGGAGCAAACAGTTTCGGCGGCTTTCCCGCAACTTTATTATGGCGACCTGTCTGACCTGATGCAATTAAGCAAACAACAAAATAAACTCAATGCCAACAGTAATATCATGGAAGCCATCCGGAAAATAAAGATGCGGCAGTTATATAATGGCGCCGTTACGCTTTGGGATGGCGAGGGAAAGGAAGACTGGTGGTCTACGATCTATGCGGCCCATTTCCTGCTGGAAGCCAGGAAGGCCGGCTTTGATGTGGATAATAGTTTACTGGAGACGATGCTGAATTATATCAATAATAAACTCAAAACGAGGGAAACGATCATCTATT
>JBDSBR010000015.1:0-53600 GCA_039921505.1 Chitinophagaceae bacterium | reverse complement strand
TATTGAAACAAAGATCGATAAGACAGTGGTGAATGTAGATGCTTCGCCTACCAATGCAGGCGCAACAGCTATGGAAGTACTGGAAAAATCACCGGGGATCAGTGTAGATAACGATGGTAATATTAGTCTCCGGGGTAAAGCAGGAGTGATCATTATGCTGGACGGGAAATTGTCTTACCTCTCAGCAGCGGATCTTGCCAATATGCTTAAGAATATGCCTGCTTCGGCATTGGACCAGATAGAGATCATGACGAACCCCTCTTCCAAGTATGATGCCTCCGGTAATTCCGGGGTTATTAATATTAAAACGAAAAAAGGAAAGAATGCGGGGTTCAATGGTAATTTCATGGTTGGCGCTACTTCCAGCATTTACAAACAGGGCGGCAAGTTATATTTCATTCCCAAATCACAGAACAGTGTCAATTTTAACTGGAGAAAGAACAAGATCAATTTCTTCGGAAACTATAACCCTAATATGTTCAAAGGGCGCAATACACTCACCTTTGAGAACCGTTTCCTGGATGCGGATAAGAATATTGTCGGCTATAATAATACAGAGACCCGTTTCAAATTTCGGAACAATAACCATACTCTTAAAATTGGTCTCGACTGGTATGCTGATAAAAAGAATACGTTTGGGATCGTGCTGAGCGGGTTTGCGTTCAGTGGTCATCCTGCACCTGTAACCATTGGAGACCTTAGTGATGAGAATCGTGTTTTACAAAGCCGGCTGGTATCCAATACATGGAACAATATTAAATTTAAAAACGGGACCGTTAACCTTAATTGGAGACATGTATTCGATTCAACCGGGAATGAGCTGACCGCCGATTTTGACTACGTGGTCTATAGCAGTGTGTCTGACATGGTCCTTACCACTGATTATTATAACAATGCTTTGCAGCATACAGGCTCTTCTTCGCTCCGGGGACACTTACCTTCTGATATCGATATCTATACATTTAAAACGGATTATACACATCCCATCAAAGGAGGCCGGTTTGAAGCTGGATTAAAGACGAGTTATGTAAAGAATGATAACCTGGTCAACTACGAGAATCTTCTCAACGGAAAATGGGAAGAAGACCTCATCCGCTCCAATCATTTTATTTACGATGAGAACATAAACGCGGCCTATGTAAACTTCAGTAAGGAAGTCAAAAAATGGTCGTTCCAGGCAGGTCTCCGGTTGGAAAATACAATTTCACATGGCAACCAGTTGGGTAACCAGGTAGTGGCACAGACCAAATTTAAAAGAGACACCACGAATTTATTTCCTACGGCCTTTGTAAGCTATAAGCTGGATAAAAACAATACCTTAACTATCAACTACGGACGCCGTATCAACAGGCCCAATTACCAGGACCTGAATCCATTTACTTATTTCCTGGATTCTTTATCTTACCGGCAGGGTAATATTTATTTACGGCCACAGTACACACATAATTTTGAACTGACGCATTCACTGAAAGGGAAATACATCACGACGATCAATTACAGCGCTACGGACGATGTGATCTCCCAGGTAAATAAATTGGATCCCAATAATCCTGACAGTAAGATCAGGTACCTGACAGTGGATAACGTATCTAAATTCCGGAACATCGGGATATCCATTACCACTCCTGTAACGGTTGCCAAATGGTGGACAGGCAATATTTTCACCAACGTATTTAACAACCAATATAAAGGAACCTATGATTCGTCGAAGATCGACCTGTCGTTTACTTCATTTATGTTGAATGTAACCAATAACTTCAATTTGGGTAAAGGATACAGTGCGGAGCTGAGCGGGTTCTACCGGTACAAGGGAATCAATAACCTGACGCAGATGGAGCCGATTTACCAAATCAGCCTCGGCGGCCAGAAACAAGTACTTAAAGGAAAGGGTACCGTACGCCTCAATGTCCGTGACCCGTTTGCCTGGCAAAAATTTGCTGGTGTAAGCAAATATGGCAGGATCGATGGTAATTTCCAGGCAAGACCGGATATACGCCAGGTGACCGCCACTTTTACTTATCGCTTTGGTAAAACACAGCAGAACCAGCAGCCGCGTCGCCGCAACAGCGCTTCGCAGGATGAGCAGAACCGGGTGGGACAGGGCGGACAGTAATATTCGCTGAGTTATAGGCGATAAAAATATTCAATGCACAGTTTTCTCATGTACGCAGTTATATGAGAGGTCCCTCTTTTCTAAGAGGGACTTTTTTTAATACGGCTGGAAAGACTGGAAGTGGAAAGACCGAAAGTATCTTCCCTGGTGGTGGCGCCTGTTTGAAAACCAAAAAACAAACTTACATTTGGAAAGCCCGACCCCGCTTATCGGAGAGCCAACCAAAAACAATAAACAATAAACCATAAACAATAAACAATAAACAATAAACCAACTCATATGCCATCTTTTGATATCGTTAGTAAAGTAGAAGCACAGGCACTGGAAAATGCCGTTAACGTTACCACCAAAGAAATCACCAACCGTTTTGATTTCAAAGGTTCGCATGTGGTCATCAATCTTGATAAGAAAGAGTTCCTGGTCAAGCTGGAAACGGATGATGACATGAAGATGGGGCAACTGATCGATGTACTGATCAGCCGAGCACATAAGCAGGGGATTGCTCCTGAAGCTTTTGATGCATCCAAAGTAGGGGGACAAAGCGGTAAGGTCTGGAAGAAAGAAGTAAAAGTGCGGAATGGGCTTGCCCAGGATGATGCGAAGAAAGTCGTTAAGCTGATTAAAGACTCCGGAATGAAGGTCCAATCCTCTATCAACGATGACCTGGTAAGAGTAACAGCTAAAAAAATTGACGACCTGCAGGCTGTCATCCAGCTCTGTAAGAATGGGAACCTTGGAATTCCTTTACAATATGTGAATATGAGAGACTAAGTCTTAATAAACCCGGCTTTGCTGTTAATAAAAAAGTGGAAAAGGGGTGTATATCAAAACCTCTAAAAATTTGGAAAGAGGCATATTGATAAACTATATTTGATTTACAACTGCACGACGTTTTAGCAATAAAATGAAGTGCTTGGAGAAACGGAAATCCCTCAAAAGATGGAAGTATCTCCGGGGTAAAGGAAACCCGTCAAAAGGTGGAATTTATTCCAGAAAGCATCAGGTATGCAAACAGAAGGCGCAAGCTGGAAGGGAGCTAACTTGGTGCTTTCATATTTTAGGCCTGATCCGCCTTTAGAACCCCCAAAAAACAGCAGATTTAGCCACTTTTTCATTTCTTATTTACTCATTACCTGTTCCTTATTTTCATTTGGCAATAAAGCTTCCCTGGCCTATCTTTGCAAACTTAAAATTTATCTATTCATCTGTACGGCAAAATCCGTGCAGCCTTCAAAATCATCTAGTTATGAAAAAAGGAATCCATCCCGACAGCTACCGGTTAGTAGTTTTTAAAGACATGAGTAACGGGCACACTTTCCTGAGCCGTTCAACCTCTGCTGCAAAAGAGACCGTAAAATGGGAAGACGGTAACGAATATCCACTGGTGAAGCTGGAAATTTCCAATACTTCTCATCCTTTTTTTACCGGTAAGAATATGCTGGTGGACACTGCTGGCCGTATCGATAAATTCAAGAAGAAATATGCTAAAAAGGCAGAATAACATTAAATTGTGACACTACTCTGGTCCCGATCTTTCGGGATAAGAGTTTTGTTTTTCATGGCTATACTTTAGACCTCCCGATTCTTCGGGAGGTTGTTTATTTTTACACCTACCCCAGTTTATGAATAAAATCATCTTCACCGAGGAGTTTTGCCAGCCGGAAAACCTGCACCCCTTTACCCTTACCAGGCAGATGCAGGATATCAGGGTTGGTATCCTGACTATACGCCAAAAATGGGAAAGAATACTCGGGCTTTCTTCCTTTGACAAAAAAGAAGATGACTATAAAGACCTCCGGCAATCGGTTAATATGGATGAGGCGGCCGGGGAAGGGGTCTGCTTTATGATCCATGGAAATGTGCTGCCGAATCCCCGCCTGGTAAAAGCTGTGCATCGCTTAAAAAACGGCGAATTCATAGCCAGCAGTGAAGGAAACGGCATTATTTACCGGTTTACGAAAAAGGAGATTGTTGACCGGTATAAAATAAAAGTGGGGAATGCCAGGACAATAAAAGAGGAAATCATAACGATCCGGTTCCCCTGGGATATTTTCCAGCTTAATGACTGGGCAATCCGCCAGGATTTTGACCTGCTCACCCGCAAAAGAAAATCACAACCGCTTTCAGCTACTAATCGTGTGACCCGGCGATCACAGGTTTTTCTCGAGAAAGGCGCCAAAATAGAACATTGTATCATTAATGCTTCAACCGGCCCTGTGTATATCGGCAAGGATGCTGAAATCATGGAAGGCTCAATTATCAGGGGTCCTTTTGCCATGGGAGAAGGAGCTTGTCTAAAGCTGGGTACAAAAGTGTATGGTGCTACTACACTGGGACCGCGTTGCGTGGCAGGCGGTGAGATAAAGAATACGGTCATGTTTGGCTACAGTAATAAAGCCCATGACGGCTACCTGGGAGACTCAGTCATAGGGGAGTGGTGCAATTTAGGAGCGGGTACAACCAATTCCAACCTTAAGAATAATGCAAGCGAGGTAAAGGTCTGGACACCAAAAGGGCTGATGAAAGCCGGTACCAAATGCGGGGTGATGATGGGTGATTATTCAAGAACAGCTGTGAATACCGCTATCAATACCGGGACGGTGATCGGGGTTTCCTGTAATGTTTTTGGAACAGGACTTACACCGAAGTATATTCCAAATTTTTCCTGGGGTAGCGAAGGCGTAAAACGCTATGAGTTTGAAAAAGCGCTGGCGGATATTGGAGCCTGGAAAAAATTAAAACAGCAAAAGGTAACAGATGATGAAAAAAGTATTTTGAAGTATATATTTGAGAAATACTAGCTGACTAATAGCTAATAGCTATTAGCCATTAGCCAAGAGCCAATGTCAAATAGAAACTAAAGTTTAAACAGCATTATGAGAAAACAAATTGCCGCCGCTAACTGGAAAATGAATCTTACCTACCAGCGGGGAGAAAAATTGCTGGACGAAATTTTTGATGCGAATATTAGTTTGCAGGACCACCAGCTGACCATTTTTGCTGTTCCTTATCCCTATCTCCTCATGACAAGAAGTGAAGTGGAAGAAGAAAAAAACTATTATGCTGCCGCCCAGAACTGCTATCACAAAAAATCAGGAGCCTATACGGGAGAAGTTTCGACGGAAATGCTGCATTCGTTGGGTATCGCTTACTGCGTGGTTGGTCATAGCGAGCGAAGAGAATATTTTGCTGAAACCAATGTTATGCTTGCCGGGAAGATTGATCTTTGCTTTGAATCCTTTATTACCCCGATCTTCTGCTGCGGGGAGCCTTTATCCGTGAGAGAGGCCGGTACGCAGAATGATTTTGTAAGTGTACAATTAAAGGAGTCACTTTTCCATTTACCGGCCGATAAGATCAGGAATATAATTATTGCCTATGAACCCATCTGGGCGATAGGAACGGGGAAAACAGCGAGTACCGAGCAGGCACAAGAAATGCACCGGTATTTACGTTCTGTATTGGCAAACCAATATGGTGAATCCATTGCCAACGAAATCCCTATCCTTTACGGTGGCAGCGTAAAATCCGGGAATGCAAAAGAATTATTCAGCTGCCCGGATGTGGATGGCGGCCTGGTGGGTGGAGCATCGTTGGTAGCAGCCGATTTCGTGGAGATCATCAAGGCGCTCAAGGCTAAAAGCTAAAAGCTAAAGGCTAATGGCTATAGAAGGGGCTGATTATTAATTATTCATTTTTAATTCTTCATAAATTCCCGCTCCTTTTCATATCGTGATTGCCCGCAGGAACCAGGTGCTACTGAGTTTCTTAAAAATAAGGGCGGTAATAAACGGGAAGGAGATCTACCCGCTGCTCAGCACCAAACCTGTAGTAATACCTGTCAGGGAAAATAACCCCCGGATCGTTATCACGGACGGATACCATATCACCAAGCCATTGAAACTGGTCTACAAAGACCTGCATACGTATTGTTTCAAAGTTACCTGTGCGATCAGCGACAGGCAATTGCTGGCAGGTTTTATTGTACTGGCTGCCCTGTACCTCGGAGGTCTATATACCGGGTTGCTGGTGCTGAAAGTATTTAGTTTCATTCCTCTCCTTTACCTGCTGATGTTTTATTATATCAACCGCAGAGAATTTATCCGGCTGGTTCCCGTACTGGATTAATTGGCGATTGTTACCGTATTGGATTCGGGGAGCGGCATATTGTCATAGTCATTGATCCGGGAAATATCCAGTATGGTCTTGTTCATATCCCCGCTCGGATGGTACATCATCCTGAATTTGGCACCCCAGATGATTTCAGAACTGATATAAGAAGTCCTTGTAACAACATTGTTAGAAAAAACTTCGTCAAAGGCTTTTACAAATACAAGTATCTCGATATCTGTGCTGGCAATATCTTCTTTGCTAAAGCCATAAAAAGGACTTTTATCCGTGATCGGGTGTACAATCGTCCAGCTTAATGCCAGCGAATTGATCTTTGAGAGTTCCAGTTCAAGGTTAAAAAATTTATCCAGCAGCTTACCATTCTCTTCCGTGGTGATCGCCATGGTAAGTTTGACTTCGACTTCCGAAAGACTGTTGTTCTTGTAAGGAGCCAGGCGGAACATCAGTGCCGTCCCCTCTTTGAAAGGAGCAACCAGCGCGTTGTGGCTGAATTTTAAAAAGGCACGGGGCCGTGAAAAACGACCATAGAACAACCCGGTTGCGATCGCAAAGCTTAAAAGGCCCAGGAAAGCTTCAAAAGTGGAGACAGCACTGGCTGTAAAACCCACAGGACTGATGCGGCCGTACCCGACCGTTGTAAAAGTTTGCGCGCTGAAAAAGAAAACTTCCGTAAAATTCTTCCAGGGTGAACCGCTTTTGACCCCCGCAAGGTGATCAATGCCAATAAGGTAATAGACACCTGCAAAAACAAGGTTTACGCCTATATAGATAAACAACAGCAGGAGCAGGAATTTTGAACGTTTCATCCCCAGCATAGTGTGGTACCAGCTGTAACGGTAGAAGATACCTACTCCCTTCTTAATAACATTGGCGCCCCCGTCACGGTTTACAAAACGACCCCCGGTACTTGTTGCACCAGTACCAAAACCTGTGTTAGCTTCGTCTTTCAGGTTCCGGAGTTTTTTAAGTATCGCCATTCCCAAAAGTAATTTATTTAAACAAGTTTGTTGCAGTGACAAGTATGATCACGCCAGGATTTTGTTCACAGTCCTGGCTGGATTACTTTTACAAGATATGTCTTCCGAAAGAATATTATGGCTTTGCAGCTGGTATCCCAATAAGACCGGTCCTTTCCACGGGGATTTTATCCAGCGCCAGGCAAGAGCGGCTGCCCTTTATCATCCGGTACATGTGCTGTATATCGCCAAAGTAACAGGGGCTGGATTTTCAAAAACCACGGAAGAAAAAAAAACAACCGGTAACCTGACAGAACATATCATTTACAATCATTCCTCTTCTTTTCCTTTGTTGGGGAAACTTTTCTCGCTGTTTAGGTATTACAGGCTTAGTCGTAAATATATCCGGCAATATATCCGTGAGCAGGGCAAACCGCATATAGTACATGTACAGATACCTATCAAAGCCGGTATTCTTGCTTTATGGGTAAAACGAAAATATAAAATACCCTTTGTCCTCACAGAACACTATGGTATTTACAATAGGGTGGTAGTTGATCCTTATGAAGATCGCCCTTTTTTCTTCCGGTATTATACCAAAAGAGTGATACAGGAGGCGAAAAAATTCCTGCCTGTCAGCAAGCAAATAGGGCAGACCATCAACCAGGTTGTTGCACCTAAAGCCTACCAGTCAATTCCGAATACGGTGGATACACGGTCATTTTTTTATGAACCGGTCCCGGACAGGAGAAAATTCCGCTTTATTCATGTGTCTAATATGATCCCTTTGAAAAATGTGGAGGGTATTATCAACGCGGTGGCACAACTCTGGTTGAAAAGACAGGATTTTGAACTGGAGATCATCGGCCCTGCCAGTCACATCGTTTTGGAGCATGCCGCGAAATCGGGTTTACTGGGTAAAGGTCTCCGTTTTACCGGGGAGGTAAATTATGAAGAGGTTGCGAACGCCATGAAAAAATCACATGCCATGCTACTTTTTAGCCGTACTGAGAATATGCCCTGCGTGGTATTGGAATCACTTTGCTGCGGCCGTCCTGTTATCGCCACGAATGTAGGAGGCATACCCGAAATACTCGACCTGTCGAACGGAATTCTGATAAATTCCGATGATGAAGAAGGACTGGGGAATGCGATGCAGGATATGATGAACAACTATACAAACTACGATCAGCCACAAATAGCTGCTAAAGCAGCCAGCTTATACAGTTATGAAACGATTGGCCGGCTGATAAGCGATGCTTATAGGTAAGAACTGGCTATTGTTTCACCCCGGTAATATTGAAGCCAAATAGATTTGTCGTTGTAATTTTTACAGCATGGTATTGCCGTTTATAATACCACACAGCGGCTTCGTCTGTGGTATGTTCCCAGCGGAACTCGGGAGAAAACCAGTCAAGAATATCGATCATCATTTCCCGTTTATTCTGCTTATTGCCTTTCAGGCGTTTTACAAGGTAGCTGACCGGGAAGATCGTAACAAGGTATAAGTAATATTGCAATTTTACCGGTAGCCGGGAAGTGAAACGCCGGATAAAATTGAACAGGTTATGAATAAAATTCTTCCTGGGATGATAAAGCCAGACACTAAGTGTTCCTCCTTTTTTTACGCAGGGCTCAATACAGGAAAAGGAAAGTTCAGTATTGTTTGTACAGATCAGCACGCCACTGCTGTGTACAATGTCAAACCGCCCGAAAGCAACCGGGGGGAATTGCACATCTCCCTGAATGAATAAGGCATTTGGATTTGTATTGCGTTCGTAGGCCCGCTCAATACTCAGGCTAAAATCCATGCCAAGTATAGTGGCCCCGGCATCCGCCACCAATTGGTTTAGCAGACCATTACCACAACCGGCATCAAAGATTAGTTTGCCGTTGAGACTAACTACAGTTTCGCCGGTCTCGTCCAGGAAACGCTGAACTAATTGATCCCTGTCGATATCCCAGGTCTTATCTTTTTCATAATCGAACAGTCTCCATTCCTGTGTAAAGCTTTGCTTGGTTCGCCTGTTCTTTTTATAGATATATTTAAGAAGGCCGGCGTTTTTTTCTTCAAGCAATTTCCGGCGGGCAGGGTAGTCGGGCAGGTGTGCTGCAAGGAATTCTTTATAATCAGCAAAAGCTTCTACTATCAGCCTGGGTATGCCATTGATAACCGGGAAGAACCACTCAGCTTCAGAAAACAAAACACCTTCTTTCACTATGGTTTCTTGCCGTCCATTGAACAATTTAGCGGATTGGCTGATCACCTGTAACTGAAGAGAACTTCCTGTTACCGGGCATCTCAGTAAATTGAGTAATGATGGCTGCATGGAACGTGATAATAAGACAGGTCAGGCTTTCAGTTTACTGATAAGGTCAATATATTCCTGCATTGCTTCAATCTGTTTTTTCCCCTTGAGGGATGTCCAGGCATCATATTTTGCTTTGGCCACAAAATCGAAAGGATTGGAAGGTGGTTCGGTATTTACATCGCCAATGCTTCCCTGTTTATAAAGTGAATAAAGTTGCAGTAACGTATCGTTGCTTGGTTTCTGGGAAAGCCCCTTGCTCTCTGCCGCCGCCTGTTCAAATTGTTCTTTAAGTTCCATTATAATATAATTTAAGGTAAGCGTTTTGTAAGGCCCAGGCCTTTGCATTGCGGGATAAATAAATTACCGGGTCCTTGCGTTATCGATAAAGATGGTTTTTACCTGGGATTTATTATTGATCGTTTTGTAAAATTCTTCCAGGTAATCCACCGCGTCTTTTCTTGTCCGCTCTTTCAAAGGAGCGAAGTTCATGATCAGCGCATAGATCTTTTCTTTTTGTTTCCGGAATTCGTCAAACACCGATTCCAGTTCTTCCATGGTGCGTGGGAACCCCCTGTAGACCCTTTCGGTTACGGTTTCGGTGCCGAGTAATTCATTGGGAAGCGCATAGCCGGCATTCACAAACCCGGAATGGTCAAAATCATAAGGCACAACATAGGGCAGTGCCGCGGGAATGTTTTTTTCATAAATCAGCTTGGTATTATGATTATTAGGGACCGACCAGTCACCATTGCTGATCATATACTCAAACACCGCCACCATGGTCATCATATCCCGGTTGGTACTTTCAGTAAGGACCTGTGCCTTATCTTTTTTTACACATCCATTCCTTTCAGCCATATCATTATCGTCTTCTACGAGGAAAGCATATTGTGAATAGGATCTCATCTTGCTCCTGCTGTCGTTATAGGTAACCCGTATCAACTTCGCCCGGAAACTCTTTTCCTCGAGAATGTTATACATTTTGTATACCAGGTATTCCTTTAAGATTAATTGCTCATCCTCGCTTTTATTGCCGCAGCCAATGACGAGTTTGAGCTTGCCAAGTGAGTAAAGCTTACCACCGCCCGGGCTCCTGAAATTGAGCATCAGCGGGGGGATGGTACAAAACTCCCTCCTGAAATGCCCGCGGGCGCCTACACCAATCTTACCAGTTACCACAGAACTGTCGGGGAAACGCATCGTGAAATCAGCATCCTGGAATACATCCAGTCTCTTTTCAGCCTGCAGGGCTTTGATATCGGTTGTAAGAGAAAGATCGACCAGTTTTTCATCCCTGAAAAATTTCACGCTGTCGATCGGTTGAGCAGTAATAATATGACCGGCTAAGAGCAGTGGCAGTATCCATAAAATCTTTTTCATTGATATAGTGTTTAAAGTCAAATAAAGTCAGTCAGGAAACCTCCCGCGTCATTCTTTCCTTGCATTCTTGATAAAAGTATTCTGAACCTGGTTCTTATCGCCGATAATCCTGTAAAAACTATTGATATAATCGATCATCTCGGACTTGGTCTTGGCTTTCAGTAATTCAAAATTCCTGACAAAAGAAAGGATATTTTCTTTTTGTTTTTCGAAAACGGCCAGGTTGCCCTGTATCAGTTCTATTTTTCTCGGGAACCCACGATAGATTCTTTCTGTTACTGATGTGGCTCCCAGCAATTCATTGGGAGTAGCGTAATAGGCATTGACCAGTCCGGCATTATCAAAATCATAAGGCACTGTAAGACCTTTGGCAGTAAGATCATTTTTTGGAAAAATGACTTTAATATTATGGTTGGCAGGTACCGACCAGTCAATATTGGCGATCATGTATTCAAACAGGTCCACTTTGTTCATCAGGACGGGGTCAGTTTCTTCTATCTGGAAGGACATTTTTTTCCCTTCTGTTACACAACCATTCCTTTCGGCCATGTCATCCACATCTTCGAGCATATAGGAATACTGGGTGATAGGCTTCATTTTGCCTTTGCTGTCTGTATAAGTAACCCGTACAAGTCTTGCCCGGAAGCTTTTTTCCTCCAGCAGGTTATAGATCCTATAGATCGAGTATTCCTTCAAGACCAGTTGTTCGTCAATTTCTGATGAACCGCAGCCCACAACCAGTTTCACTTTACCCAATGAGCGTAGTTTAGGAGATGTGCTGTTACGGAAATTCAGCATGATAGGAGGGATAAGACAATTCTCCCGCCTGGATTTTCCCCGGGCAAATAAGCGGATCTGTTCATCGATGGTGGCTCCGCCAGGCATTTTTACATTGACCTGGGCAGGCTGGTAAGCCTCGACACTTTTTTTGTCCTGTAGTTTTTTAATGTCAGTTGTGAGGGTCATTTCAACCACCGCTTCATCGGTAAAGAACCTGACACTGTCAATAACTGTTTGGGCGGAGGATAAAAAAGAGGAAAAGATAAAAGAAACAAAAAGAAACCATTTGAATTTTTTCATGATGTGCTGTTTGGTGGTTATATATAGTAGCTTTTAGAAAATTACAAAAGAAAACACAATAACCTCTCAACACCCGCTCTTTTTTACTTCATCACTTCAGTGATCACCTGCCCCGTATTGCCCGACGGCATCTGGATATGCAGCATGGCCGCAATAGTGGGGGCAATATCAGTCATATAAGTCTCACGGTTGGTCTTACCTGGTTTTATCCCCCAGCCATACCACAACAATGGGATATGGGCGTCATATGGATTCCAGAGACCATGTGTTGTACCGGTAGCAGAAAAGGCATCAATATAACCCGGCTGCAAAATGACCTGTATTTCCCCGTTGCGGCGGGGGTAATAGCCATTATTCAGCATTTTCCGTATAACGGCCGGCAAGGGAACCGTGTTCAGGTCGGCCAGCGCAAAAACCCTTGCAATACCCGGCTCAGAAGATAAATAGTCTACTGCCCAGTCAATCACCTCTTTTTCATTCAGTGTGGCGGAATCAAGCAGGGGATGGTTGAAATGGAGCTGGTAGTTATCGTCAGCAACAATTATATTATTGACCTTGAATTTCTCATTGAGCGTTTTGTTCAACTGGGTCATCATGACGGCCATGTAGACCCGTCCCCCCGGTAATTTATTCTCTTTCATGAATTCGGGTACCTGTGTCACCCCGTGATCAGCTGAAAGGAAGACCGTGTACTGGTCTTTACCTACTTTTTTATCCAGGAATTCAAACAGGTTGCCCAGGTCTTTATCGAGACGTAAAAAACCATCTTCTGCTTCTATTGAATTAGGCCCGAATGTATGCCCGATATAATCCGGGGATGAAAAACTTATGGCCAGCAGATCGGTTATATTATCGGTCCCGAGTTGTTCATTAATGACGGCGGCTTTGGCAAATTCAGCGGTTAACGTATTTCCCATCGGCGTGCTGGTAATCTTTGTATAATCCTTGCCGGAAAATGCTTTCATGTCATACGGAAACTTCGCACCGAACGGTTTGGCTTCATACGATTTTTCGTCTGCCGTGCTTTGTATATAGGTCGCAGCAGGATAAAGGAGTGACCATCCATCCTTGTAATATTTGTCTACCAGTTTTTGGTTATTGAAATCGGTAGCCCAGTTCGGCAATTCATTCATATAATAAGTGGAACTGATCCAGCTGCCAACCGTATTATCATACCAATAAGCAGCATTGGCGCTATGACCAGCCGGCAGGATACCGCCGCGGTCTTTGATCGCAATGCCTACCACTTTGCTTCTGAAATTCGTAGCCAGTCTCAGTTCATCGCCAATGGTGGTCACCAGCATATTCCTTGGGCTCATTTTACCCAATACAGAATTATTACCTACGGTATTTACTGTTTTATCTTCCGTACAGTAAACAGATCTCATTTGTTCACGGTCCCACCAGAAATTACCGGTGATGCCATTGATGGCCGGAACTGAACCCGTATAAATTGAACTGTGACCGCAGGCTGTAACCGTCGGTGCAAAGGGGATCAATGTATTCTCACAGGTAAAACCCTGGTTCAGCAACCTTTTAAAACCCCCGTTATTATCATACCGGTCATAATAACGGTAGAGAAAATCCCAGCGCATCTGGTCTATAACGATCCCCACCACCAGTTTGGGTCGTTGGATAGTTTGCTGGGCCCGGGTAGTGAAACTGATACTTAAGACCAGGAGGACTGTAAGAAGTCTTTGCATGGAAAAAGTTTGGGCAAAAATAAGGGTTTGGGGTATTTCTGGAATGTTTACTACTGCCTGACGAAAGATTGGACCTTGCGGATGCATTCCCGGAAAAAGAGAGAGAATACCGGTTCAATTTACCGGTGCCATTTCCAGAAAGAGAAGGAGGCTATAATACAGACAGCACCCACAATCCACCATAATAAGGTAAAGCTGGAATGCTGTACCAGCTGGGCGCCTCCCATGGGCCCGAGTGTTTGTGCAGCTGACCAGGCCATCGTATACAGGGCGGCATATTGTCCCCTGTTTGATGGTTGCGTCCGGGCAATCCAGTAACTGTTCATAAAAGGCATGGAAAGTATCTCTCCGAAAGTGACAAGCACAATCATACCACAGGCCAGCAAAGTGCCGCCGGGAAGGTTGAGTAACAGGAACGATAAACCTACTAAGAAAACACCAAGGGTAATATAATGGATATGCTTTCTCTTTCCCTCCAGCTTATAGATCAAAACCATTTCTACCAGGGCAATTATGATACCATTCATCGCCATGATAAAACCAATAAAAGGTTCGGATAATTTCAATTCTCTTTTAAAATAAACAGGCAGGTTTGTAAAGAGCTGGAAAAAGCAGCTGGCAAACAACATAGTGATCAGGGCAAAAGAAATATAAGTCTTATCACGGTAAGCGGACCTGATAAGGGGATCATCGATTTTTTGTTTGGGAGGAGGTTTATGATTAACAGGTTTAAGAAATAACCACATCAGCAGGGCAGCTGCTATATTGGTAAATCCATCAACCCAGAACAACAGTTCATAATTTCTATGTGCAATAAAACCACCCAAACCGCTGCCCACAGCCCAGCCCAGGTTGATAGCCAGCCTGTTCAATGCATAGGACCGCGTCCGGTTTTGCTCTTTACTGTAAAAAGCGATCGCTGTTGAGTTGGCGGGACGAAAAGCTTCATTGACAAAACTAAGCAGGTAAGTAAACGTACAGATCAGCGGGTAGGTCTTCATTTGTCCCAGCACGATAAAAAGGACACCACCTCCCAGCAGGGTAATCAGTTGTACGGGATAAAAACCAATCTTATCGGTCAGGCGCCCCCCCAGCCAGGCACCGCTAAAAGCCCCCGCCCCGAAAAGACCAAATACAATCCCTGCTTCGCCCACGGTGTAGCCCATAGCAGGACTGGTGAGGTAGAGGGTCATGAAGGGAACAACCATCGTTCCGCTCCGGTTGATCAGCATGATAAACGAAAGCAACCAGGTTTGCCGGGATAACCCTGCATAAGCATTACGGTATGTATTGGCTGTAGCGGTAAGCATAGAAAATTCCAAAGTTACCCGAATGTGTGTACCTGACAGGCAACGATCATTAAATTCGCCACGTTTTTATGACCGGTTACCGGTTTTGGTGTTTTGTCATTATATTCAGGCTTTAAATTTTTAACCAACATGAAAAAACTATTAATTCTTGCCTCTATTGTAGCGATCATATTTGTTTTTGCCAATTGTAATTCTGCCAAGAAATCGGCTGGCGCCACAGTTGCCGCTGTAAAATCAACCTATGAAGCCAATGTGCAGACCACTATCATGGCCAATTGTGTTCCCTGTCATATCCCTGCCAAAGGCGGCAATAAAAAAGCTTACGATACCTTTGCAAGTGTGAAAGGAGATATTGATGAAATCATCCGCCGGATTGAACTGAATCCCGGTGAAAGAGGGTTTATGCCTTTCAAGAAATCAACCAAACTCAGTGACAGTACCATCGCCATCTTTAAGAAATGGAGAGATGATGGCATGATGGAAAAATAACAGCTAAGGATAGGGGACGTACTCAAGCTCCAATACCTGGTGAACATGGTGCCGGAGATGTTTGATATAATCAACCGCCAGCCATTCGATGGTATGTATCTCCTGTGTTTGACAGGTTCGCCCGGCCATTTCTGCCGGCGTATTTTTCCAGATTTCAACGATCTGTTTGTTCAGCAAGTACCAGAGCCCGATTATTTCTGCTGTATCCCAATGCTGGTAATTGGCAATGGCCACCCATTTATCCTGGTTATAAACTATTAAGGGCGTTTCTTCATATTGTGCCATGATAAAGCGACGGATATTGCTCTGAGCAGAATCTGCCAGATGGCCTACAATCCTTCCGGCTCCATTTAAGAAGCGAAGTTTTGAAGGCCATTTTTTCTTCCGGTACGGACAGGAGTGCGGCTTTGTGAAGTTTGATAAGTGCTTCGAGTTCACCGGCGATCGCTTGCATACTTGCTGAAAGATTTATTTATGTTGCAATATACCATTTGCCCTTATCATCTTTAGCATACCCAAAACCGTTGCTCATAAAATGTACTTCCCGGCCAAGTTTCTCATCATAGGTGGTTGATTTCTGGTACACCCGTATTCCATTATTCTCCCTGGTCAGGTATTGGATCAGCGCTGACAGCGTAGGAAGAACATCATGCAACCATTCCCCATCACTTTCTTTTACAAATGCCTGGCTCATGCTAAAGATTAACAGGCCAAAGATAAGTTCAACAGGAAGAATTTACTGAAGAGAAAGCGGTGCTTAAAGGTTACCTGCTGTCAAAGTGAAAACCTCCTAATGGGTAATTCCTAAAAACTCTGGTCATCTGCACTGGGGCCATAGCTACCGGGAATGGGTACATCAAGCAAACGCAGGTATACACCCAATTGCGCCCGGTGATGAACTACCTGGCAAAAACAACCCCTGAGCACTTCATCCTTCGGATCAGCTGCATATACCTGCTCGCCATTCCGCATGGTCCATACATCTTTTAGCTGGTCATCATTAGCGCCGGAGAGAGCTGCTTTTCCTTCCCCCAGTGATTTTTCGAAATGGGACATGAGTTCCTGGCTATTGGCGATCATTACAGGAGAATACTCATTCTTTCCAAAATCAAGCTCAGCAGTGTTCAGTACCATGCCCAGCCAGGAAGGGATCTCAGCAACATGTGTGGCCAGTTGACGGAGGGTCATACTTTTTTCATGCGGTTTCCAGTCGTACTTTTCAGCCGGCACTCTTTCCAGCATTTTCCGGGTCGTTGCTGATTCTCTTTCCAGTTCCTTTTGAAATGATTCAATAAATGTCATATTAATTGGTTTATGGCACAAAGAAAATGACAGGTACTGACAACCCTATGGCAGCCGGTATTTAATAATTTACAGGAAGCGATTTCATGTATTCACTAAGCTCGAT
Source organism: Chitinophagaceae bacterium (assembly GCA_039921505.1). Lineage (GTDB taxonomy): Bacteria > Bacteroidota > Bacteroidia > Chitinophagales > Chitinophagaceae > JJ008. The sequence continues at coordinate 36,718 of JBDSBR010000015.1, read as the reverse complement.
ATGGGAGGTTTTTTGGAAAGGCAGGCAGGTGTCCCGGAGTCTTGTGATCCGGGCGATCTTAAAATCACGGTAATCTTTCCGCGTATGGCACCAGCCGATCAGGTGCCAGTTAAAGGCGTAAAAGATCAGGCCAACAGGTTCCAGCTGCCGGCTGGTGACCTGTTCTTTGTTGTCCTTATATTCAATTTCCAGGATAGTTTTGGCTACGATCGAATTTTGTAAAAGGGACATGTATTCGAAATCCAGCGTCAGGTTGGGGTGCATCTGGAGCCTGATGCTGCCGGTAAGTTTATCAAGATTTTCTTTTTGGGTAGACCGCATTACCGCTTTGATCTTGTTCAGGGCATTGGAATAATGGTTTTGAATGGATTTATCGGCAAACCCATAGACCAGCGATTCTGTCAGCAGTAAAGCATTCGCTTCCTCACTGCTAAAAGAAACCGGCGGGAGAAAATATCCCTGTACAACGAAATACCCCCTGGGAGATTCAAAACTGACAGGAATACCCAGTTCCACCAGCGCTTTTATATCCCGGTAAACGGTCCGGATACTGATAGAAAATTTACCAGCGATCTTTTCAGCCGTTACATATTTTTTGGATTGAAGGAGCGTAAGAATTCCCAATAGCCTGTCGATGCGGTTCATGGGATAAAAATACTCCGAATTAAGATAGGCGGCAGGATTGGCGTCCTACTTTTTGATCAGCAGGTCATAGAGGGTCCTGCTCCAGTCGGTTCTCATAATGGTAAAAAAGTATTCGTCTTTTTCCACCGGCAGCTCGATCGTCATTTTATCTTCAAATTTTGAAACGTACTGGTTCTCATTAATCTTCGTCCAGCCATATTTCCCTGTTTTGAGCTGGGCCTGGAGCAGGTTTTTATAACAGGACTCACATGCTGTCGTCACTCTTTCTGAAATACATTTCCCGGACTTATCAAACCTGTATATATAGGAAACGGAATTTCCGTCCTTCCCTTTTGTTGTTACCCTGATCAAACTGTCTGCTCCGGCAAGGATAGTTTTCTCTTTTTTGTGTTTTTGAAGATCAGACATCACCACCGCATGAGTGCGATTAAGATATTCCTGGCAGAAACCCAGCACCGGTAATAACAAGAAAGCAAAGATTATCCCCTTTTTCATTTTTTGATTGTGATAATTAAGTGGTAAAAATAGGTTATTCCGGTTTATCTATCTGTGAAAGGATATCCGGTATGGAGATAAAGAACACGGTCTTGAAGTTGCATGCCCGCAGAGCGTTATCTTTGCCGTTTTCTGTATAAAAGATAAAAGGGTCATGGCATTATTAGAAAAGAAAGTGGAAATAAAACCGTCTTCGTTACCATCGGCGGGTAAAGGATTATTTGCAAAAGAGTTCATCCCCAAAGGCAGCCGGATTGTTGAATACAAAGGAAGAGTAACAACCTGGAAAGAAGTAGATGATAACGATGGTAATAATGGGTATATCTATTATGTAAAAAGAGATCATGTGATTGATGCCAGCAGGTATACCGGTGCGCTCGCCAGGTATGCCAATGATGCCAGGGGATTGCAAAGAGTAAAAGGGATCAGCAATAATGCTGAATACGTGGAAGAGGGATTAAAAGTATTCATTGAGTCGAGAAAAGATATCCCTGCGGGTACAGAGATCCTCGTCGAATATGGTAAAGACTACTGGAACGTTATCCGTCATAATCTTAAAGTGGACGAACAACGCAGGAAGCTAAATGAAAGAAAACAGGGGAACCCGGTCGAATAATACGAACGGCTTTATTTCCGGGCGGATATAACGATCGCGCTTGTATCAATGGCAACCTCACCGGGATAGCGCTGGCTTACCTGCTCAAAAACTTCTTTTTTTATTTTTTCTTTCATGGCAGCATCGGCTTTGCTAAGCGCTGCTACTATCGGTGCGCCGACTTCTGTCATCATTTCCCAATACCTTTCTACACTTCCGCTCCGGAGTTTGGAAGTCACTTCTTTTTCAGTGATGTCCCCGAAGCCTGCTTTCTCAAATATTTCTTTCATCAGTCCTGGCTTGCAACAACGGAACATACCGGGTGCCCCGGGAGGAGGTGCAGGCAATTCCATATTCCTGTTGATCGTTCCCATCACTGCGGTTACCCAAAAGTTTTTTTCCGGGACATTCCATACCGAGGTGGCGATCATCCCGCCCGGCTTTAGTACTCTTGCCATTTCATTGGCCGCAAGCTGCATATCCGGGAAGAACATAAAACCAAAACGACAACTGATCGCATCAAAGCTGTTATCAGGGAAAGGAAGTTCACAGACATCGCAAGCCTTGGTTTCAATATTCCGCACGCCCCTGGCCGCGGCCTTATCCCGTGCAATGACCAGCATATCTTCCGCCAGGTCTGTTATCACGACTTTACCTCCTTCCAGCATGCTGGCAATGGTAAGACCCGGTTCACCGGTACCGGCTGCAATATCAAGGATGACCTGTTCCCCGGAGGGTTTGATCGAAGCGATGATCTCGTTACCCATCGGCTTGAGGAGATCCATAGTCAGTTCATCCCATTTTTTCCAGCCTGCTGAGAATTTGTTCCACGACTGCTTTTGCTGTTCCCGTATTTCTTCCTGTTGCTGATTCATAATATATAGGTTTAATAATTATCGACTGCTCAACGGGGTCGGGGGAAGTAGGATCAAAGGGTTGGGGAAAGAAAGGTACAGCATTTTTCTATCCGGTACTGCTAGCCACCTGAACTTAAGGTCATTGCTGACCAGTAACCCGATGGCAAGCAGGAGGGAAGCAAGGTAACCGAAGTAAGGGGCTATTTGTTCTAACATAACGCAATGATACAGCCAGAATCGCCAGCGCCGAAAAATTTTGCCGGCTCTTAGTCCCAGACAAATCTCCAGCTGCCATCTTTTTGTTTCTTCCAAACCGTATGAAAGATCCCTTTTGACTCTTCTGTCTTTCCGGTACTGTCTTTTGACTGCCAGACATATTTTCCGTAAGTATATCCAAGGTCACCGGACGAAGAAACGTCCACAAAGTCGGGAGCCCATTTTACAGAAGCGTTCTTAAAACGTTCTGCCATGAAAAGATTCCTGATCCCCTCTTTCCCGCGGATCAGGGAATCATTTCCTCCCCGTATCACTGCAGTAGAATCCGCAAAGTAGGCGAAGGCTTCCGCAATGCTTTTCTCGGCGGCCATCTTTTCGAAATCCTTTTCCGCCTGTTCAATTTCTTTTTTTGCTTTTTCAGGATCTGCTTTTTCGGAGTTCTTGCAGGACTGGATCAGCAGGCAGCCGGCGATAAAAGGGAGAAAAATTTTCATAAACGTTGTTTTAGGAAATTAAGCTACAATGATTGGGCGTAATTACAGCGCCACTCATACAATACCGGGAAAAATCAAGGCCGTGGCCGGAATTGGAAATCAAAGATCAGTTCGGAAGTCATGGAAAGAAACTTCTCCCGGTTCATTTCTTGCTTATCTTTTAAGACGATCAGCCGGTATTGCTGCATCAACTGCCAGATACCCGACAAACTCTCCTCTTTGCTACTAAAAGCAAAATTGTGTACACTTATGATCCCGCTTGGGCGGTGTTCCATTATCGTTTTGGCAGCTCCTTCCAGCACCTCCAGTTCAGCCCCTTCTACGTCGATCTTGATAAACCCCGGTTTTATATTGTTTTTCAAAATGAAATCATCGATCGAGACGGTTTCAACCCGGATCTCTTCTTTACGAAGCGTAGGCCCAAAATCAACATTTACCAGGCTATTAGCCTCCGCGATTTGGATGGGATCACGGCCATTGCGCAATGAGTGATTCAGGTAAAAACTGCTATAGCCTGTAAAGCCCGTTACCGCCTTTGGTAAAAGAGTGACTTTGTTTTCGCAATGATTAAGGGCAACCATTTTTTTTAGCCACTGAAAAGAAGCGGGACTTGGCTCGAAACTGAATACAACGGCATCTTTTTTTGCCATGAATACAGTGTACAGGCCAATATGTGCACCAATATCCAGGCAGATGGTTCCGGGCGTTATGCTATCTTCCAGGAACTGGAAATTTTCCTGCTCATAATTTTTTGAAAAATAGCGGTAATAGCGTCCCGGTACACGTAACCTGCGATTATGAAATGAAATACTTACACCCCTTTTACGGGTAAGCAAGTCGAGGAAAGAAAGAGCCAGCGCCCTGACCCGGATATAAATTTTTTTCATACGCAGCAGCTGTTAAAGTCCTGGAGTCTTAAGATTTCAGGACTTTAGCTGCCGGGAAATTAATATTTTTGCAGCTAAGAAAAATAAATACGATTTTATGAAAACATCATCCGTTATAGTTGCTGCCGGTCTCCTGCTGATCATCCAGGCCTGTGGGAAGAATGATTCACCTGCAATCGTGGTGGATGCAAATTTTTCCATTTCGGGGTACGAAGTTCCTGCTCCATGTACGATAACATTTATCAATACCTCCCAGAATGCTACCAGTTATTTATGGGATTTCGGGGATGGAAGCACTTCGACCCAACCTGCGCCCGTACACACATATGCTCTTGACGGTACTTACCCGCTCCGTCTGAAAGCTACAGGTGCAAACGGTGCTGATTCTGTCTGTAAGCTTGTTTCTATCAGTGCGCCTCCGGCGGGTAAATCAGCGATGGGGTATTTTTTCGACAGGTGCAGCGGTTCGCCGGTTGGGGGTTTGTTTAAAACAGTCAACCCGCTTTCGACCAATGTAATATGGGATTTTGGAAATGGATCGGTTGCAGCGAGCAGGGATGCGATAGTCCAGTTTGTTTTGCCTGGTGATTATACCGTAAAGCACAGTTCTCAAATTAACGGAGTCAGGGATACGCTGATCCGGATCATACAGATACAGTAGACGTTCACATATTCTTTTGCATAATAGCAAACTCCAGTGGCTGCGTGGGAATACCAAAACGGGATTCCACAGCTACAGGTTTGGTCTCCCCGGTCTCTTTGTAGCCCTGTCTCTCGTACCAGGCCACCAATTCACGGCGGATGGAAATGACATTCATAAAAATACAGGGGCAATTTTTTTCGCGGGCATACATTTCCGCGGCGCGCATTAATTCCTTCCCAATACCGCCCCCTTGTTGAAGCGGTGACACGGTCAACATCCCGAGGTATAGTCCCTTTTCCTGTTTTTCCAGGAATACGGAACCTGTAATCGTTCCATCAGCACTGGTATGTTTGAGTAATAATGCGTCCGGGCGGCTTATTATGCCTGTCAGCATGGCTGTATCTGTGCGCATGTCTCCTTCGAGCAGGTCTGCTTCTGTCGTCCATCCTTTTTTGGAAACTTCACCCCGGTAGGCGCTGTTGATCAGGGCTACAAGGGTGGGTATATCTTCTGGTAAAGAAATAGTAACAGGCATAAAATGAAGATACTTATTTCTTAGAAATGCAATTACCTGGTATTAGTCTCTCAAAAAAACTTCAACACAGAGTTACCGGGGTATTGAGTTACACAGAGAGATTTAGAACGAAACTTGTCTCTGTGATTCTCTTATTCTCTGTCTCTCTGTGTTGAAAAACTATTTTTTGGATCCCCTGTTCAAAATCCTTTTTTATCTTCCTGCAACTGCTTTAACATGTTCCTGGAATTATCACCCGTTGCACCATTCGGGTCTTTGCTGATTGCCAGTTTATAATTTTTAATCGCTTCCTCTTTATTCCCGATTTTCCAGCAACTTTCGGCGTAACTGTCATATACATTCGCCGATTCGGGGAATAGCTGCACATTCATGTTCAGGACCTTGTTGGCTTCCTGGAATTTGTTTTGATTCATCAGGCTATACCCAAGGCTGTTTATTTTGTTTTCAAGGTCATCTTTGTAATAACGGTGGAGAGGATCGTTGATATATTGCCGGGCTGCAGCTACGGCTTCTTCATATTTCCCTGCCTGCACGAGCGTTCTGAGTTGTGTATCGATAGACCCCTCTTCTTTGTAAGCCATGATCGCGTTCATAGCCGGATCAATCCCTTTTTTATAATCATCGGAACTAAGTTCGGCAGCCAGTTGCGGGGCCGTCCATTTTCTTTTATCCCTTGGGTCAAGATTCTGCCACCATAACCAACTCAGGTTGATATTGAGTTTACTGTTGGGTAATATTTCAGTCCGGGTATCGCCAAAGAAATTTACATTTTCGGAGGTGGGTTCTCCTACAAAAATGGCTTCGGAATATTTTTCCAGTTCATTGGTAAGGTTTTGTGCGGCCGAGAATGTTGCTTTCCCTGTTATGATAAAGAGATGCCCTTTCCGGTTGATCTTCCGGGATTGTATAATTCCCGTGATCACCGGTTTGTTCAGGTAATTATTCCCGCCACCATTAAGACGTATATCCAGGATGAACTTATCTACCTCGTTACTATCCACGAACCGGAAAACCTTTGCAAAGAAATCAGCGATCGATTCGTTGGGCTCGTCCTGTACGGCACTATGTTTTACATACAAAGTCTTACTGTCCTTCAGGTACTCGAAATAGCGGAGTTTTCCCGGTTCCTTCATCCACAAAGGATAGTTGCCCGTACGGGCACCTTCGAAGGCATCTGCCCAGTTATTTGCTGCATCAGGTCCATGGCCTGCATTTGCCGGCAATGCTTCTGCGGCCAGCACGATTGTCTTTTCAACACCATCTTTCTGGTAGGTAACCGCAACTTTATCCGCTTCACTGATAATACCCAGTGCCTGCAGGAATTCCGGCAGGTTCAGGTAGTACTGGATCATATTCCTGAATCCCTGTTCATTTTCGAAAGCCAGTGCCGGACGTATCTTTTCTAAGACCGTTGCGGCATCGGTATTCCCGATTTTTATCACCTTCCCGCCAGCGGCCTCCTTATACTTTTGATCAATGTTTTTGATATAAAGACCATCGCTGAATAAATAAAATCTTGCCGGTACCGGGTGTACCCACGGTGTTATTTCATTGCCTGCGCCTGAACGCTGCCTTACCGCAGTATGACCCACTTTGAACATCGCTACGAGTTTTGCAAACTCCACGTTCATCTGTACATCGCTGAGTTCCCCGATTTTTTTATCGATAACGCTAACGGCGCTGTCAAACTGTTCAGCCGTTACATTATAGAACAGGTTGCTGTACTTGGTATGGATGAGTTGCCGGAAATATTGAAGATCATTATGCCAGGCGGCAGCTGAAAGAGCCGGTGTTTGTTGTGCAATAAGCCCAATGCCTGGCAAGGCAAGGCATACTAAACCCAGCAGGAATTTTTTTCTGAGGTGGTTCATGGCTATTTTTTTGTGTGACGCTTCCCCAGGGAAACAGGTTACATCCTGAGAAAGCTACTTAATTTAGCCATTTTACACCGGGCTTAAGGAAGACCGGTGAATAGTGGTGATAGTGGGAGTCGCGGGAGGCTGATGGGGAATATTTTCAGCAGCCCGTATGCCCCAGCAGGTAATAAACGATAATAAAAACAACGATAAAGCCAAAGCAACCACCGCCCCATTTCCATCCGGCATAGCCGGCTAATACTGTTTTCATCCAGTTTCTCATAAATTCTTTTTCATTCTTTCATAAGAAAATTATGCCAGTTATTTTTGCAGCATGTACAATCGCCAGGAAGCATCACTGCTCCGTAAAAAATTCTGGACAGGGTTTGGGCAATACATGCGGCCGGTTACCGGCGCAAACGGGGATACAATTAACTGGCTGAATTATAAAACAGGTATCCGCCACATTTATTTCCGGATGGATGCAGATAGTAGCCATGCGGCTATTGCTATTGAACTCCGGCACCCGGACAGGGAACTGCAGCGGGGCAATTTTGAAAAACTCCTGCAATTGAAAGTAATTTTAAAGCAGTCAATAGGTGAGGATTGGAATTGGCAATTACTTGCTGAAGATGAAGATGGGCATTTTGTCAGTAAAGTGAGTAAAGAGTTCAGGGAGGTAAATATTTTCAGGGAAGAGGACTGGCCCGCAATCATTTCTTTTCTAAAACCGCGCATCATCGCCCTCGACGGATTCTGGCAATTGGTAAAAGATGGGTTTGAACAATAAGTTGTTTTTTTGAGAACGAACTGGTAAGGAAGTTATCAGTAGTTACAAGGGATAATAAATAAACCGCTTTAAATCATCATGCCTGCTACCTCCCTTTAAAGAAGACTGAACTTAAATCAGTTAACTTAGCAAGCAATGATGCAGCTGAATCTCTTACAAGCTTTCTTATCCATTTTTGACATTGATGCGTTGATCCGGCATGGTGGATTATTGCTGGTGGCGCTGCTGGTATATGGCAGTACAGGTCTTTTCTTCTGTTTTTTTGTACCAGCCAGCGCTTTATTATTTACCGCCGGGATATTTGTCGCTACCGGTGGGATAGATTATTCTTTTTATGCTGCCTGTGGATTGCTCGTACTTGCGACAGTGCTGGGTAATTTTACCGGCTATTGGTTTGGCTGGAAAACAGGTCCCCACTTGTATAAAAAAGAGGATACGCGGTTCTATAAGAAGCAGCACCTTAAGACTGCTGAAACTTTTTATAAAAAATATGGCTGGCTGGCGCTGACGCTTGGGTTGTATCTTCCTATCATCCGGACTTTTGCGCCTGTTGTGGCAGGTATTATCCGGCTCGACAGGCGACGATTTGCAATGCTGAGTATTACCGGTTCGCTGGTTTGGGTAACAAGTTTCGTGGCAGCGGGTTATTTTATCGGGGATAATCCTTCGCTCAAACCCTTCTTAAAATATATTGTACTTGGGTTTGTTGTAGTGGTTACAGTACCCCTGGTAATCTGGACACTGAAAGAGCTAAAAGGGATGAAAAGAGCTAATGGGAATAAAAAATAAGGTTGCGTCGGCTTTACCTCGCAAGTGAAAGACCCTGAAAGGGTCGAATTTGATTGACCCCGGGTAGAACCCGGGGAGAAAAATGAGAAAACAGATGGTCAGTGATGTTTGAAATACTGAATTTCTTTTTCATGTTTTTGAGCCGCTTGCAAGGAGGTGAAGGTTCCCAGGTTCCGGCGTTTATTTGTTTTGGGGTCTTTCTTGCGGGAGTAGATGCGGTATTCCCCGGATTTTAATTTCCGTATCATAAAAGCTGTTTAGGAAATTGTTACAATCATTATGCCAGCAGGCCATACCGAAATAAAACCGCCCCGTTTTAAACGGGACGGTCATCTTCTTTTTTAGGGCTGTAAATCAGAACCTGTTGTTCCGGTCATCTCTCCGATCATTATCCCGGCCATTATAGTCGTTCCAGTCCCTGTCATCACCAAAACGGCTGTTATTCCTTTTTTCTTTGATACTGATACTGCCGAAACGGTCAACCCGGATAGCTACATCGTTACGGCCTAAACGGAAAACAGAAGAACTGACAAGTCTTTCACGTCTTCCCATAAAACCACCCCTTTTCATTTCAAACACTTTGATACTGTGCTGACCACCGTAGATATTATCCAGGCGGATATTCATATCGTTGGCGAAATAACTTTTACCATCGATCATGATTTTGAAATTGTTATTGCTGTTGAGGGATACAGTAGGTCTGCGGTCGGCAGCCATCACGGCGGCAGCAAATAAAACGCCGGCTACAAGGGTAAAGATTTTTTTCATTTCATAAAGTTTTAAAATAAAGTACCACAATCGCCGGGCAGTTTGCGGTACAAATTTGTTTTTAATTGCCCGGCCAGGGAGTATATTTCAAAGCAAGTGCCAGCGTACCAAAAGAAGTTGAAAGAAATGTTAAGGAGGATTTGTCAAACCACAACTATAATTAAAAGCCTTACTGGAAGCTATTTCCAGCAAAGTTATTTAAGGTTAAAGGATGATAAAGTAACGTTAAGTACCTACCATTGATATTAATATTTGTAAACAATTTCAAAAGGGAGGTCCTGATTAATAATAGGAGGCGTAGGCCCGGAAGCAGTTCGCCCATAATCGCGGACATCCTGCCAGACATTCAATGCATTAAACACTATTGCATTCCATCCTGGCAATCCTCTTGTTCCCTTTACTTTTACAGTTGGGGTATAGTTGTAGTAGTTGCCACTGGTATGTGTTTGCCAGTCAAGCCAGTAAGTCCCAGCCTGTAAAGTAAGATCCACGTTTGCGGATAACTTCCAAACCCGATCAATATAATAGGGGGTAATCCCCGGAGCCGGGACGGTACTGTTTTCTATCACATAGGTAAAAGAATCAATGCTGCTTGAAAGAACATTGGAGGTTAAATTGCCAAAAATGATGGCTGCTCCTGTTTGTTGTGGTTTTTTGTTCCAAACCTGTATGCGGAGCGAATCAAATGGGGAAACCGGACCTGCCATATTATCTTGATATGCATATATTGAAAATCTCGATATTTTCCAGGTTTGACCTGCGGGGATTGTAAAATCGTCGGCAACATGATAGTTTCCAAGTCCTGCTCTCGAGCACGTTATTCCTAAAATATAATTGGTAATATTTTCACCAGGATTATTTTGCAGTTCGCTCCAGTTAAAACCTGCAGGAGCGGCCACTCCACTATTGCTGATATTGCCTGTGCCCAGGTTGCCATTACTATAAACTCCATCCCGGGCAGGCATAAAAGTTGTATCTCCTGCATTTTTTCCACAAGAAAGAAGACTTAACAATAAGATAAACAACAGGAGTTTCCCCATGAACTAAATATAAGACTCTATTCCAAATCTTCAATCTACAATCAACAACTCTCAATCCCTCAAATCCCGTACCTTTGCCCACCTGAAAAATGGGGTTTTAAGCGCATGAAGAACATCCGTAATTTTTGTATTATCGCACATATTGACCATGGTAAATCCACCCTGGCAGACCGTCTTTTGCAGTCTACCGGCACCATCAGCGACAGGGACATGATGGACCAGGTGCTCGATGATATGGACCTTGAAAGAGAGAAAGGGATCACTATCAAAAGTCATGCGATCCAGATCAATTATAAACACAAAGACGGGCAGGAATATATCCTGAACCTGATCGATACGCCCGGGCACGTTGACTTCAGTTACGAAGTGAGCCGGGCCCTGGCAGCCTGCGAAGGATGTCTTTTACTGGTCGATGCTACACAGGGTATCCAGGCGCAGACTATCAGTAACTTATACCTTGCAATTGATAATGATCTTGAGATCATTCCTATCATCAATAAGATTGATATGGATGGCGCTATGATCGAAGAAGTAGAAGACCAGATCATCGAACTGATCGGCTGTAAAAAAGAAGAGATCCTTCATGCGAGCGGGCGAACAGGAGCCGGGGTAGAAGCTATATTGGAAGCTATTGTAAAAAGAATACCGGCACCCGTTGGAAAGGCTGATGCGCCCCTGCAGGCCCTGATCTTCGACAGTATGTTCAATTCCTTCCGTGGCATTGTTGTTTATTTCCGGGTAAGGAATGGTTCGATAAAGAAAGGAGATAAAGTAAAATTTGTAAGTACCGATCAGGAATATACAGCAGATGAAGTCGGCATTTTGAAACTAAAGATGACCGAGAAGCATGAAGTGAAGTGTGGTGATGTAGGTTATCTTATTACCGGCATCAAGAATGCGAAGGAAGTAAAAGTGGGCGACACGATTACACTGGCTGCCAATCCTACACAAGAAATTATCAAAGGTTTCCAGGAAGTAAAGCCGATGGTGTTCGCCGGTATCTTCCCGGTAAATACAGACGACTTTGCAGAGCTTCGGGATTGTATGGACAAACTGCAGTTGAATGATGCATCGTTGACGTATGAATTAGAAACATCACAGGCTCTTGGTTTTGGTTTTCGTTGCGGCTTCCTTGGTTTGTTGCACATGGAAATTATCCAGGAACGCCTCGAAAGAGAATTTAACCAGACTGTCATCACTACCGTTCCCAACGTTAGTTTTATTGCATACACCACAAAAGGAGAGAAGATAATTGTAAATAACCCTACTGAGTTTCCTGACCCGGTAAGGACCGATCATATTGATGAACCTTTTATTAAAGCACAAATTATTACCAAGCCGGATTATATCGGTAATATCATGACTTTGTGTTTGGGTAAGCGGGGTATACTGATGAACCAGAGCTACCTGACTACTACCAGGGTCGAATTGATTTTTGAAATGCCATTGACAGAAATTGTATTTGACTTTTACGATAAATTAAAATCGCAAACAAGGGGCTATGCTTCTTTCGACTATCATCCGATTGGTTTCCGTGAAGCCGACATTGTAAAAATGGACATACTACTGAACGGTGATAAGGTTGATGCGTTAAGTGCGTTGATACACCGTGGCAAGGGCCAGGAGTTTGGAAGAAAACTTTGCGAGAAATTAAAAGAGCTCGTTCCCCGCCAGCAATTCCAGATTGCAATACAGGCAGCTATCGGCGCTAAAGTATTGTCAAGAGAAACTATTTCTGCCATGCGGAAGGATGTAACTGCCAAATGTTATGGTGGCGATATCAGCCGTAAGCGTAAACTATTGGAGAAGCAAAAAGAAGGTAAGAAGCGGATGCGGCAGATTGGTAACGTGGAAATTCCGCAGGAAGCGTTCCTGGCGGTATTGAAGCTGGACGATTAAGTAATAGTCCATGGCCCATTGACCATGGACGATGGACAATGGTCTTCAAGAAATTTCAAACTTCATACTCCTGTTCACGAGCGCAAGATCGACCACTACGACTTCTTTGGTTCATAAAGTAAATATTTCCTTCTGCCACAACCTGTAGATAGTTTCGGGCAAAAAACTTTGAACTGATTGATGTGCATTTCTGCCCATTACTTGCATAAGCGAATGAAATCGTATGGAAGCGGAGACTGCCTTGGCAAGCTTAACCACATTTTCTTTTTCTACCAGCAAGCCGTTATAATCATGTTCAATGATGTGACGGGGGCCGGTGTCACAATCAAAGGATATACAAGGTAATCCAAAACTCATGGCTTCAAGCAGAGTCATCGGAAAACATTCATTCCGCGACGTCATTACGTATAGGGACGCATCTTTGTATTCATGTCCTATATCGTGACTGACCGGGGTTTGGATGGTCAACCCGTCAGGTAATTGTTGTTGGTAAATATTGCGGCTGAAATCGTCATCGATACTACTGTTACCGATAATTTTCCATTTCCAATCGGGATGTTTTTTTAGAACTATAGTTGCTGCTTTCACCAACATATCAGTTCCTTTTACAGAGGCGATCCGGCCCACAGTCAGGATCTGTTTGCTGGTGCGAGCCGATGTTTCAGTATTCGCTGAAATAAAATTAGGGATTACAACAGGATGAGGGTTCACAGAATGGTACAGCTTTCTTTCATCCTCATTTAAACAAACCACTGCATCGAGTCGGGAATATGCGAGCCTGAACAATCTCGTCCAGAATTTATTCTTTTCGAGTTCATGAAAATGATGATGTTCCCATGAAACCAGCTTCGATTTTTTTTTAGCATTACTCAGTACTGCTGCGACAGCCAATGGGTATTCACTCGCAATGATCAAATCTGGTTCTAATCGTTTTAACAGACGCCGTAGTTTCAGCACATCGCTCAACATTTTTATTTTACGAGTAATAATATTGCCTTCTGGAGTGATTCCAAATGAAAGTGGCTGTTGAATTAGTTTTACAGTTGGTTCTATTGGATAAAAGCTATTATCGGTTTCATCTAGTACCAGCAGCGTTACTTTATGTCCTTTCTCCACAAAAAGATTGGCTGCATTCACCACGGCTCTTTCAATTCCTCCGGGAAGGTCAAGGCGGGAACAAAGCAAAACGATATGGTTAGGATGAACCAGGATTATAATTTTTCAGCAAGTCTAAAAAAAAATTTTTTGAGGCGAGTTCGGATCCGGAGGCGATGTTTGAATTTATAAAGTGTAGTTGCATACTTAGCTGGCGCGAAACCTTCAAGGTTTTCCAGTAAGTCAAACCCGTTTGTCTTGAGCAGCAACATATATTCATCAAGATAAGTCCTGAGAAGAAAATCGTTTTGATTCAAAATGTTAATAATAGTGCCTTTTGCGAAATGAATAAAGATTGGCTCGTACTTCTTGTTGATAAGAAGCTTCCCATTTATCCATTCTCTTTTACAAGTCTGGATATTCCAAGAGGCGAGATTACAGCCCTGATGCTGAAGAATTAGGACGTTCGGGAACTGCACGGGTAGTACATCAAGGTATTTTTGATCAACGTAATTGAAATAATTTTGACTCTTTTCCATCTTGAAATGACACATACTGGCCCACCAATGAATGGCAGCCTTGGCTTTATCGTTTGCAGCGACAAAGCCGGCGTTAAATAATCCATTTTGTAAAACGGCAGAAATGCAATCTTCACTTTTAGAAATGTCCAAGTCCACCCAATGCGGTGTAAGGAGAACTGAATGCCTATCCAATAGCTCAAAAATAAAATCGCAATTACCGATAAAATACAAATCAGGATCGCAGAAGACCACTTTGGTATAGCCTGAACTTAAAAGATGGCCTATCAGAACCGGCTTCAGGGCCCAGCGATAGAAATCGATATTAGTATGAGCATACTTTTTTTCAATTTCTTTAAAGAAGGGACTGCCGTTCATTTCAGCAGGTTTGATAATTCTTAAATGCGTATCAGTTACTTCTCCATCTACAACAAGTACATGTAATTTTTTACCAGGGCATTGTTTTTCGATCGAGGCTTGGAGTACCCTTGCAAGCGGCAAATAATTCTTAGTTATAACGGTGCAGAATGTTTCCATATCAAATTTTTTCCGCCACAACCACATAATTGATTGTGTTTACGGGATTATAGTCCGTTTTGTCGGCCCATTTGAAAAATGTATTTGTGAGCCAAAGCCCCCCTGCGTGAAAGAACAGGAACCGTAGGCCCCGGAAAAATACAGATCGTTTTGTGGAAAATTCGAAAGAGTGTACCAGGGACTGACCTGCGGTTGCCCAAGCCCCGCCATTTTCCATGATCTCAAGCGTTTTGAAGCCGTTTTTTTTGAGCAGCGCATCTAGCCCGAACTTCGTAAAGCGATAAAAATCATGCGGTTCACCATGTACAGGCCAATAGAGCGGAGCGGACAAAATGATCTTGCCATTCATTTTTAAAAGGCGGTAAGCCTCCCTCAGAATCTGCCCGTGGTCAAATACATGCTCGATCACCTGAGTAGAGAAAATCGTATCGATACTTTCACCGAGAAGAGGTATTTTTTTTCCGTCATAAATTATATCCACGGTGTCCAAGGATGTCTGATTAAGGTCACAACCCGTATATGCTGTCACCGTTTTATTGCCCGCGAATATCTTTTTATAAGGTTTATAACCACAACCAATATCGAGGACCTTACCATTTGCATACTTTGAAACTACCGAAGCAATGGCTTTATGCAGGTAATAGTAAACAAGGTAGTATCTACTTCTTTTGTTCACGGATGATATATCCTGCAGTACCGGGTTGATCTTTGGGGTCATGATTTTTTTCTAAATAAAAATTTGCCAGTCTTTTTGATAAAATGCCAGACGGTGTGAAAAGGCGTCCGAAGCACCCGCTGATATGATACAAGAATCTCTTCCTTGCGCTGAAAATGCTCCGGGTGTACAATGTCCCATATCCCTTTCTGCACTGAACTGATGGCCGGGTATTTCTCAGCCTCTTTTTCTTTCACCGCAAAGAAAATATTTTGACGGTAACAGGTATCAACCTTCTTATTATTCCAGATAATTTTTCGCAGTACATCATAAGCGACAAAACCATTTTTTTGAAACAGCGCAGCCCAATAACTCGGATATTGTTCGTTGACATGCTGTGTTCCACCTTGACCGGGGAGCGCCGCTGAGAAAAGAACCAGGTCCGCTGCTTCACAAAGTGAAGAAATAAAATTGGTTGCATATTCCGGTTGAATATGCTCCGCTACTTCGAGACAAACAGCGAGATCATATTTCTTTGAAGTTGCGAACCCTTTCGAAAAGTCCACTGCGATAAATTTCTTTTTATCGATGAGCAATATTTCCTGTTTCACGTGAGCTCCGTCCATACCTGCAATATCCTTTATGCCGATTTGCTCAAAAACAGAAAGCCAGGTGCCGATGCCACACCCGATATCAACGACTGAAGTAGGTTGGATGAACTGCATTATAACAGGCACGAGCTGGCGGGCAGATTCTAATGAACCCTCCTTTATATCATTATAATAAGCGGTGTCGTACAAACTACTTTGTTTTATCATTACTTGTATTCTTTTATGCAGATCATCTAAGAGATATATAACATCGATTTCTATGTTTTATTTTCTGCAAAATGGACTTATTCACATTATTGGTAAAATGGCCGACGGTGGTCAACCCTGGTTCATAAATATCATTATTAACTCTCCTGTAATGCAGAAAGAATTTAAAGAAGAAGTCTCGAAATGTGTTCTCATAAAACAATAAAGATACTACTTTTGAAAAATCTGAAGCGCAGTAAACTTTCTGATTATGAATGCTTTTGCAACTAATAAATTCAACCATGCAGGATAACAGACAGGCGGTTTCCCTGGATCATTATTTCCCCGAACTGGACGGAATCCGTTGTGTTTCCATCTTCATGGTTTTTTTTGCACATTGGGTGATTTATACGCAGCTGCAACATTTTAACTTGATGATAGGAGCATCGGCTGTTAACTTTTTTTTCACCCTGAGTGGGTTTCTTATTTCACGGATATTGCTTGTTATGAAAGTGACCTATCATCAAAATGGCTGGAAATTATTCTCATCGTTCTATGTCCGTAGAATGCTAAGGATCTTCCCATTATATTATATGGTGGTTCTTGCAGGCTTTTTGTTTAATCTGCCAGATGTCCGTGAGTTGATCGTGAAACTCGTAACATTTACCTTTAATATTCCCAACGCTAATCTTGAATTATGGACATCCAATGTTTATGGGCATTTTTGGAGCCTATCTGCAGAGGAACAATTTTATTTCTTTTATCCAATATTAATAATTTTGTCTCCGATAAAACACCTTAAGGGGCTTATCGCCTTGCTTATAATATTAGGAATTGCCAGCAGAGTCGCTATTTATCTTACTGATTTCCCTCTTTACCATAAAAAATGGGCTGTTTCCAATTTTACGCCTTGCTGTTTTGATAGTTTTGGTCTTGGAGGAATAGTGGCCTGGTTATATTGTTTTGAAACGGAGAAATTGAAAAAGCTATTCAGGCATTCATTTTTGAAGGGATTTAGTTTTTTATTTTTTCTCATTACTGCCATATTCCAAGCAGTTGCTCCCTATGACCCGATTGGTAATGTTCTTTTCAGGTTTAGCTCGTCATTTTTTTGCGCCTGGATCATTACAGGATCAATACTTCACCAGCTTCCAATGTTCTTAGAGAAATTCTTATCCCAACGCCTCCTTGTTTACCTGGGCAAAATCAGTTTTGGTTTGTACGTTTTTCACCTTATAGTTCAATGGATAATATTCAAAGTTGGACTGCTTAATACCAATTTCCCGTTAACGATACCCGTCTATGCGTTGGTTTATACCTTGTTGACAATTCTTGTGGCCTACTTGTCATGGAAATTCTTTGAGCATCCTGTAAACAATCTTAAAAGATACTTCCCTTACAAAATGTAGAACAATGAAAAGTGAAAGTCTCAATTATCATAATTCACCGGAACGTGGTCATTATCCTTTTTCTTATTCTTATCTGTTTTTTCCTGCAGTTTCTTTTCATCCTTGTTTCCTTTGGGGTCCAGTAAGGGATCACCTACTGGAGCCTGCCCGTCCTGGAGTTTGTAGGTAAAGACCTTGTCAATATGGACCCATTTCCCGTTCTCCCATTTAAACCCTTCCTGGTCGCCATCGGGGACAAAGGTCCAGGGAAGATCGGGGTTGGCATTATTATTATCCGAAACAAGATGGTCCACAAGTATCATCTGCAGTTCGTCGATATAATTGACCAACACCCTTGCACCTTTTTTAAACTCGATATTGAAACGATACCTGGCTGGTTGGGGGATACTATCCTTTTCATAATTGAAAAAAGGACCACCAAAAACGGGTTCATTTTTTTCATTGAAGCTGAGCACTTCGATCCATTTCATGCTGCTCATGGCATTGTTATTATCGAAACCAAACAGCGTATAATAATTTTTGCCTTTGTACTGTGTCTTTACCATATTATAATACATCGCACCGATCCAGTTATTCCTGCTGCGTACAGAATCCTGTGGTTTACCGGTAAAT
The DNA here is from genome assembly GCA_039921505.1 of Chitinophagaceae bacterium. Classification (GTDB taxonomy): domain Bacteria; phylum Bacteroidota; class Bacteroidia; order Chitinophagales; family Chitinophagaceae; genus JJ008. Next base: position 18,586 of record JBDSBR010000015.1, on the reverse strand, counting down.
TCAGACACATCCCGCAGCGGAAGTAATTTCAAAGAACCGTCTGCCGTCCGTAACTGGATAGCCCCTTTCTGCCGGGAATAATAATCATCAAAGGATATGTTCCAGGTAATGATACGGAAACTGGTATCCGGGGCATAGATCTTTGATACACCCAGGACCGAATCAAAAGGATAATAAAAAGAATTCTTTATTTGCAAAGCCCTTACGAGGGTTTTGGTAAAAGCGCTGTCGGCGATCATCCTGTCTTCGGGCAGGCTATCCGTATTGAGATACATGGAATATTCTGACAGGGTATCTTCCCTGGCTCTGAGTTTTTTAAGATCAGCGTTCGTTATTTTTTGCGAAGAAACTACCTGTGGGTATACCATAATGGCAAGAATGACCAGGCAGGTATTGAAAACGGTTCTTTTCACCAGGATGGTTGTTGATTTTATCATGCTAAGTTACAGCTTACTACAGATGCTGAGAACGCAAAAAGGGTTGTAAAATTTTGTGGGGAACTATAAAGCTTTGGCAAAATGGGCCAGGGACTCAAAACGAAGGTCAATATCAGGGTGGGGAAAGGGCATATCGGGGTTGGTGGTTGCCACAAAAACCGTGTAGATCCCGGCATTCCGGCCAAAAAGCATATCACTGGGTTTATTCCCGATCATGAGGGATTTGTCAAGACTGATTTCCGGGAAATCGTTTTTTGCCCGGAAAGCCATACCAGGATTTGGTTTTCGGTCCGGGTGTTTATTATCGGTACTTGTACAATAATAAATATGATCGACCCGGCCTCCTTTTGCCGCTATCTCAGCCAGCATTTTTTCATGAATAGCCTGGAGATCAGCTTCCGTCATCAGTCCTTTGCCAATACCGCGCTGGTTACTCACCAGGATGACTTTCCCGAACTTGTTACTGATCTGCTCCAGCGCTTCTTTGACGCCATCGTAAAACCGGAATTCATTCCAGTTAAGGATATAATCTTCTTTTTTCTCGTGGTTAATGACTCCGTCCCGGTCGATAAAGATCGTCCAGCTCTTATCAATTTCCCCTGCTACAAGTGCAGGCTTGCTTAGTTCGGTTTGTGCCCGGTTATAATCTCCCGGTATCCCAATATCAATAAAGTATGCATCCTGTACCAATCCATAAATACGGCGTTCTTTGTACAATCGTTCGAGGTAATCTTTTTCAAAAGAGAATTTTGCCGGGAAGGCCTCATTCCGGAACTTCCCCGCATCAATGATATAGAGTCCCCCATTGATATTCCCACTGGCATAAAATTGTTTCTCTTTAAAACTTTTTAGCAACCCACCCGTTTCCAGTTCAACAACTCCATAGCGATCAAAATCCTGCATAGGCTTTAACAACAAAGTGCATTCGGCATTATTTTGATCGTGGAAGAAGGCGGCTTTATGGAGATCTGCCTTGAACAGGGTGTCACCGTTGGCGATCAATAGATTTTTTTCAGTTGCTTTTGCCAGCGCCAATTGAATCGCGCCTCCAGTTCCCAGCGGCTCCGTTTCTACAACTGCCTGGTACTGCAGTGTCGGGAAGAAATCCGCAAGATATTCCTCAATTAATTCATGTTTATATCCCAGGGAGAAAATAAATTTTTCAATCCCCTGGCTTCGCAGGTAATTGATCACGTAAAAAAGAAAAGGTCTTCCGGCTACAGGGGCCATGCATTTTGGCAGATCCGGGACCGTGTCGCGGAGACGCGTTCCCAGTCCGCCGGCTAATATGATTGCTTCTTTGATGCCCCCAAACCCCGTAAAGGGGGCTTTCGAAGAATCATTCTCATTTAAGGTTTCTTTATTCACTGTTGGAGTTTCAAGTCTCTCCGCCAATTGGCGGAAGATTTAGAGGGGGGCAAATATTTTTTCTTCTACGAGCTGACAAATGATATGACCGATCGTGATATGAGTTTCCTGTATACGGGGTGTATCAGCAGAGGGGATATTGATGAGGTGATCACTTACCGACTTCATCTGTCCTCCTGTAGTGCCGGTAAATGCTACCGTGACGATCCCCTTCTCCCTTGCTGCATCAAATGCCTTCAGGATATTCGCTGAATTGCCGGAAGTGGAGAGCCCGACCAGCACATCGCCCGCCTGACCGATGCCTTCGATCATACGTGAATAGACCACATCATAGCCATAGTCATTGGCAACGGCAGTAAGGTAAGAAGTATTACAATGTAAGGCTTCGGCAGGAAGAGCTTTGCGATCTGTATAAAAACGGCCGGAGAATTCAGCCGCCAGGTGCTGGGCATCGGCCGCGCTGCCACCGTTACCGCAGAAATAAACCCTGTTCCCTTTTTTAAAAGCCAGGGTGATCACATCAACTACTTTTTGGATTGTAGCGATCAGTTCTTCATTCTGCAGGACCTGTTGCTTCGTTTCAATAGAAGCCTGAATTATTTGTTTGATCTTTTCCATAATAAATTATACTTCGGTGGTCAATGAATTCCAACTTCAAACCATAAACCCTAGATGGTCCAGGTTTTCAGCCCATGCTCCACGAACTGGTAGTTACGGCTATAACCCCCAAATTTCTCGAGTCGCTGCATAACGGTATATTTTGCATTACCGGGGCAATAGAAAATCATAAAGCCTCCTCCGCCTGCTCCTGATATTTTACCGCCTGTCGCCCCCGCCTTTTTCGCGGTATCATAGATATCTTCCATCAGGGGGTTACTGATTCCTTCAGCCATTTGCCTTTTTTGCTGGAAACCATAATCGAGAATCTCGCCGATCTCGTTAAGTCTTCCCTTCAGCAGCGCTTCTTTCATCCGCTGTGCCTGCTGTTTCAATTGGTGCATTGCTTCGATGGACTTTTCTTTATTGTCCGTCACATTCTGGCTTTGCTTTTTGATGATCCCGGCCGATTCACGGCTTGTGGCCGTATAATACAGCACCAGGTTATTTTCCAGTTCAAACAAATGCTGTTGTTTTACCCGCAGCGGGTTCACGATAACTTTATCATCGGCGTAGAATTCCATAAAATTCACTCCCCCGAACGTGGCAGCATACTGGTCCTGTTTTCCCCCCGCGAGCCCGAGGTCCTTTCTTTCAATATCATAGGCATAATGTGCCATATCATATTCTCCCAACGGTAATCGCAGCATTTCAGTAAATGCGCCGATGATGGCGACTACAAGGGTGGAGGAAGTTCCTAAACCTGAACCCGCAGGAGCATCTACAAAAGTAGAAAGACGAAATCCTGTTTCTTTTACCCCGTAATCTTTCTGGATCCGGTTGTAAACTCCTTTAAGTAAATCCAATGTGCCATCGATAGGTAATTCAGTAATATCCGTGAACTGTTGTTTTTCATTCCTGTCGATTGCTTCAAGGATGATTTTATTCTCGCTGTTCGGTTCAATCGTGGCATTGGCATATAAAGAGATGGTCGCATTGAGAATGGCGCCCCCAAACAGGTCACTATAAGGACTCACATCGGTGCCGCCCCCGGCCAACCCGATCCGGAGAGGCGCTTTACTTCTGTATATCATTCGCTAAACGGGTGATTGTATTGACCATATTGGCCCAGCTGTATTGTTGTTTCTCGCTGCGAAGATGCGGAATAAAATAATTTTCGCCTAATTGGTAGAATTTGAGGATGCCAGCCGCGATAGCAGCGGGATCGGGCTCAACAACCAAACCCACTTTTCCGTCCGGGACGAGTTTTGGAAGACCGCCAACATTGGTTACGATCATCGGTTTTTCAAAATGATAGGCGAGGGGAGTAACGCCGCTTTGGGTGGCATTACGGTAAGGTTGTATCACCGCATCCGCAGCACAGAGATAATATTTTACTTCAGTGTCGGGGATAAAATCGGTTTTCAGGATCAGTTGGTCCTGTATACCCAGCTTTTTGATCAGTTCCTGGTAGGGTTTTGCATCTTCGTAAAATTCGCCGGCAACCAGGAGTTTGAGGTTTGGCACTGAGCTTGTCGAAGTGTGAGGTTTGAGGTTCTTTAAGACCGACATGGCTTCCAGTAAAAGATCGAGACCTTTATAGTTACGGATAAAGCCAAAGAATAAAATGATCTTTTCCTCCTGCGGTAAACCGAGATGTTCCCTGGCGGATGATTTTGAAATAATGTCGCCGAAATTATCATAGAGAGGATGGGAGACTAATTGAGCGGGCTTTGTTTTTTGGAATAAACGAAGGTCAACCATTACTTTTTCACTCATCGTGATAAATGCGTCACAGCTCTCCAGGAAATATTTCGTGAAAGGTTTGTCGCCGAACCTTTTCTCATGTGGTATCACGTTATCCGCTATACAAATAATTTTTGTATGACCATTCTTCTTTACCCGTCTTAAAATAGTTCCAAGGGCCGGGCCCATGAGCGGAAGCCAGAAGCGTACAACGATAAGATCGGGTCTTACCTTTTTAAGGCGGTTCCCGATCTTTATCCAGTTGAGAGGATTGATAGAATTGATGACCGTATGAATATTGATGGCTTCCGGCGCGGGGTCGTCACTGTATTGTGTTTTACCGGGAAAAAGAAAAGAAGGGTATTGCAGGGAAAAAGAGTAGATGGAACAATCATCTCCCTGGGAAAGGAATTCTTTTGCCAGCCGCTGGTTGAAGGTAGCCAATCCACCCCGCAACGGATGCCCGGGTCCTATGATAACGATCTTTGCCATTACAGACCGGTTTTCTTTTCAACCAGGTAAGCATTACGATTGGGAGCGTTGCGCGAGATGAGTTCACCGATAAACCCCGCAAGGAATAACTGCATACCCATGATCAGCGAAGTCAGCGCCATGTAAAAACCCGGCCGGTTTGTTAACGCGAAACTGTGATCGATCAGTTTGCACACGACCAGGTACACAGACATACCCAGGCCGAGCAGGAAGAAAAGTGTTCCCCATAAACCAAAAAAATGCATCGGTCTTTTGGAAAATTTGCCCACAAATGTGATCGACAGGATGTCAAGAAATCCATTGACAAATCTTCGCCATCCAAATTTTGATTTACCGTATTTGCGGGCCCTGTGCTCCACTACTTTTTCCCCTATCTTTTTAAAACCGGCCCATTTGGCCAGTACGGGGATATAGCGGTGCATTTCTCCGTAGACCTCGATACCCTTAATAGTCCGGTTCCTGTAGGCTTTCAGACCGCAGTTGAAATCATGCAGTTTGATCCCGGATACTTTACGGGTAACGGCATTAAAGAACCGGGAAGGAATATTCTTGGTGAGCGTATTGTCATAGCGTTTTTTCTTCCACCCGCTAACCATGTCATAGCCATCTTCTACGATCATCCTGCTGAGTTCGGGTATCTCGTCGGGACTGTCCTGCAGGTCCGCGTCCATCGTAATCACCACATCGCCGGAGGCTGCCCTAAAAGCTTCATTGAGCCCGGCGGATTTGCCATAGTTCCGCTGGAATTTTATGCCTTTGATGCCGGGGTTTTTAGCTCTCAGTTCTTCGATCACTTCCCAGGAATTATCACTGCTGCCATCATCCACGAAAATAACCTCGTAGCTGTAATGATTCTCTGTCATTACTTTTTCGATCCACGCCGTTAATTCCGGCAGTGATTCCGCTTCATCGATCAGGGGTATAACGATGGAAAGATCCATTTCTATTTTCGCTTGGTTAAAAGGGCTGATACAGCAGCTGTAACTCCTGCACCAATTATCAAATATCCGAAAATTGCCCCTGAAACAAGTTTTAAAGTGTATTGTTTTTTATAAGTTGCGACCTCGGTTTCAATCTCGGGGGGTGTTTTTTGTTTGCCCATTACTAACTGTTCTTTATAAGCCAACGCAGTTTCTTCAGCAAATTCCGGGTGCTGGTAATTGAATATACCATAGAAAATGGCCATCAGGAGGGTGACCACGATAAAGCATTTAAAACCCTGGCCGAAAATTGAACCAAAGGATCCCGTGAATGCAGGGGACTTCCGGTAACTGATAACCGTCCAGGCAATACCCAACGCATAAATGATATAAACAAGGTATTGCCATCCTGGATTTGCGTTTTTACCGGAATAATAAATGCCAAGGATTACGGCGATCATCAATGCGGCTGTTATAACTCCTTTGATGGCGGGTGATAGCTTCATGGTTCTAATAAATAATGATCAGGAGAGCGTGATTTTTTCCCCGTTAATGGTGCCGGTTACTTTCCCGGTAAGTTCCTTTCCTGTATAAGGAGAATTCGTTGATTTTGATCGTCTGTCTTTTTCAGTAACCGCCCATTTTTTCATAGGATCAAATAAGGTTAGCAAGGCTTTGCTGCCTTCTTTGATAGTTACAGCTTCCAGGCCAAATAATTTCCGGGGATTTAGAGACAGCAGTTCTACCCATTTTGCCGGTTTTACTTCTGGCAACACTGTATTCACCACCGCATAAGCGGTTTCGAGGCTGGTCATCCCGAATTTTGCGTATTCAAATTCCAGCACCTTGCTGTCGTATTCATGGGGTAAGTGATGTGAAGCGATACAATCAATGGTGCCTTCGGTGATTCCTTTTTTTAGTATTTCCCTGTCTTCTTTGCTGCGAAGCGGTGGGTTTACTTTAAGGTTGGTATCATAGTCGTTGAGATCTTCGTCACAAAAGAAGAGATGGTAAGGCGTAACAGAACAACTGACAGCAACGCCGCTTTCCTTCGCTCTTTTGATATACTCCAGTGATTTTTGAGTGCTAACCCCGCTGAAGTGAAGTTTTGATGCCGCATAAGAGGCGAGGCTGATATCCCTTGCCACGATCAGTTCTTCGGCGATCGCTGGTTTACCGGGCAAACCCAGTTGGGTGGAGATGATCCCTTCATTCATCAGGCCATGGGGATTGATGCTTTTATCATCGGGAACCTGGATCAGTATCCCGTCAAAAGCTTTTACATACTGGAGGGCTTTTACAAGCAGGCCTGCCGATTGAACACAGTTGATCCCATCACTAAAAGCAACCGCCCCGCTGGATTGCATATCATACATTTCAGCCAGTTCTTTTCCCTCGGTGTTTTTTGTGATAGCCCCGATCGGGTGAACATTGACGGGTAACGACCGGCTTTTTTGCACTACGTATTCCACCGCGGCTTTATTATGTAGGACAGGGCTGGTATTGGGAATGATCAGCACATCAGTATATCCACCGGCAGCAGCAGCGGCGGCGCCTGTTTCCAGGGTCTCTTTGAATTCATAACCGGGATCTGCAAAATCGGCGAAGACGTCCACCCATCCTGGTGACACATGGATACCTTTTATATTGATCTCCTTGTCTGCTTTTGCAGAAATATCATTACCCAGCTTTGTAATGATTCCATTTTCAATAAAAATATCAGTTACTTGTCCGTTGAGTGGAGAGGCGGGATCAACTACCCGGGCTTGCTTAATGAGGATGGTCATTAAGGGGCGAAGATAAAGGTTGTTTTTGGTACTGAAAAATGGGAAAATGCCTTACTTTTGCAATCCCCTGGTACTTTATTTTGGTACAAAAGTTCGGGACGTAGCGCAGCCCGGTAGCGCACTTGCATGGGGTGCAAGGGGTCGCTAGTTCGAATCTAGTCGTCCCGACTGTTTAAAAGACTCTTGATTTTTCAAGGGTCTTTTTTATTTTTGTTACTGCTTGATGATTTCGGGATGTAGCGCAGCCCGGTAGCGTACTTCGTTCGGGACGAAGGGGTCGCTGGTTCGAATCCAGTCATCCCGACAAAAAATGGCTTCAAAAAACTGGGGCCATTTTTAAGATCAACTGCGGCCGGGGTGCGTGTCTCACGCATCCATATTTAAGTCATTCAAAATTGGCCGAAAGACAGGTCAGTAATGATATAATTACTTTTTTAAGTGTTTTTTGCACATGGTTACTAAGACGGTGTAGGATAGCTTTAAATATGGACAAGTCGGCATTTGAACAAAAACGAAAGTCGCATATAGATAAAGGAGAAATTTATTTCTGGACGGCTACCATTAAGGACTGGAAACATTTGTTGAAAAAGGAGGAATATAAAGATGTGATCATCAATTCCTGGCAGTATTTAACAGGGATTGGCAAAATAGATGTGTTTGCCTTTGTTATAATGCCTAATCATCTTCATGCTATCTGGCGAATTAATGAACAAAATGGAAAAGAAAGCCCACAGGGATCATTTTTAAAGTATACAGCGCATCAGTTTAAAAAAATGCTTCACGAGGAATCAAAAAACCTGCTGAATCCATTTCGTGTCAAAGCTGCTAACAAAGAACATGAATTTTGGCAGCGTGATTCATTGGCATTTCCCCTTTATAAAAGAAAGATCGCACTACAAAAGTTAAAATATATACATAACAATCCTTTAGCGGAGCATTGGCAATTAGCCCAGGATCCGTGTGATTATAAGTATTCATCAGCGAGATACTACGAATTGAATGAAAAAACATTTAATTTTCTGAAAGATTTATGGGAAGAGTTTTAAGTGCGGATGCGTGAGACACGCATCCGGGCTGTCTGATGCTTTTTTAATTTCAGGCACGAATCAAGACGGAGGATAGTCAAGGGCGGATGCTATTTTTCCTACGTTCTGTGGATGATGTTAATGAGCAACGGAACAAGAATTTATTAAAATAATATTCAGTCTTTGGCTGCGGCGGGGGTGCGTGTCTCACGCATCCGGGCTGTCTTTTTAAATTTCAGACGCGAACCCAGGCGGAGAGATATTAATTAAATTTTATCAATGCGACGTTCGATAATAATAATTGTATTAGTAATAGGACTTATTGGTTCTGTATTTTTCTTCCTTAAAGGTGGAAGAAATTGTGAAACATTTAGTGTGAATCTTACAAGCGACATTAGTCGAACAATAATTTTAGTGGGAATTGGTGATACTGACAGATCGCAATTAGCTTCATATCTATTAGCTGTTGATAGCTGTGAACCCGCCGTTGTCGGTATTGATGCAGTCTTTTTCGATATGCGCACACATTTTGAAGACTCTCTTTTGGAAAATGCTTTTAGGAAAGTGAGAAATGATATAATACCCTTTAAATTTAATCGGATTGATTCCCCAGTATTGTCGTTAGAGAGATTTCGAAACAATGTTTTGGATCAAGGATACGTTAACACTGATATCAAGGATGGCGTGATTAGTCATTTTACGCCATTAAAGGAACTTGGAGGTAAGGTATATGAATCATTTGCTCTTAAAATTGTAAAAAAATATGATCCATCTTTCAATGGTAATATAAGTGTTAATGAATCTATTCCCATTAAGTTTACAAGAACTGATAAGCAGTTTTTACTTATTGACGCAAGAGAGTTTTGGAATGTAGAAAAGGATAGCTTAAAAGGGAAAATTGTTTTATTAGGTTTTTTAGGACCTGGTATGGGAGATAAAAAATTTACTCCTATCAGGTATGCCCAGAAATATTTAGATACAGTTCCGGATACGTACGGCGTGGTGATAATTGCAAATGAAATAACAACATTATTGGAAGAACGACGAAAAAATAAATAGAGTATCATTTAGTTGACTAGAACACAGTTCTCAACGCAGGAAAAAAGCAGGGGATCCCCCGTTGTTCGTAGTGTTCGATTCTTCGACCACGAGTGTCCTCTCTAAAACTTCTTAGCCGAAGTCTGGGCCGGGAGAACTGTTCTGCCGCAGTGAAGATGGTGGCCCGACTCGGCGCTGATAATCGGGGCAATTATTCCGGATACAGAAATTTCTTCGGCCACGAGTGTCCTCTCTAAAACTTCTTAGCCGACGTCTGGGCCGGGAGAACTGTTCTACCACAGTGAAGATGCTGGCCCGACTCGGCGCTGATAACCGGGCTATCATTCCGGATACAGAAATTCCTGGGAATCTTTTACACAGCCTTATGAATAACTAAATAACTATTAAAAAAACTAAGTAGCAAAATGTGCCGGCAACGAGGCAAAAGCAAAAATAAAATGTATTTTGCTATGGATGAAAGCTGCAAAAAATCTGGCGGTATTTCAGGTGTGGAAAGCAATCGACGCCGAGTCGGGCCTGTAGATTCATTGTAACCCGATAGTTCGTCGGCCCAGACTCGGCTGGGAAGGAATTTATTTTTCACGGTTTAGTACAGTTCGTGCATATTGACAACCATTCTGTGGGCGGGGAGCAGGTCGTCCGGGCTTGTCAATGGTCATTGAGTGGCAACCCTCTTTTCTGCCACTCGATCCAGTTGATATATTCGGGGGCCACGCGGTGTTCCACCATAGTGATGCATTTATCCACGGGACATATTAACTGGCACAAATTACAACCCACACATTCTTCCTCTTTTATGGTATAGGTATTATAGGGTTTGCCGTAAGCCAGGTTGATCGACTGGTGAGAAGTATCCTCGCAGGCGATATAGCAAAGCCCGCAATGAATACATTTATCCTGGTTGATTTCTGCGATATGATGATAGTTGATATCAAGATCTTCCCAATGCGTGATCGTATTGACTGATTTACCAATAAAATCATCCAGGGTTTTAAACCCCTTTTCATCCATCCAGTTGTTCAATCCTTCGCACATATCTTCCACGATACGGAATCCATGTTTCATGGCAGCGGTACAAACCTGCACATTGGATGCGCCCAGAAGCATGAACTCTACCGCATCTTTCCAGGTACTGATACCACCGATACCGGAGATGGGGACCGTCTTTGTCAATTCATCCTGTGCGATGGTGGTCAGCATTTTCAACGCGATCGGTTTTACAGCGGGACCGCAATAACCGCCAAATACCGATTTGCCTGCTACATAGGGGTTGGGTACTAAGGTATCGAGGTCGATACCTGTCACCGACTGGATCGTATTTATTAATGATAACGCATTCGTTCCTGCTTTTACTACCGAACGCCCGGTCGGTACTACAGAATGTACATTGGGGGTCAGTTTGGTAATAACGGGCAGGGTAGCGGCTTCCATCACCCATTCCACTACCATACAGGCAATTTCAGGGTCCTGGCCAACAGCAGCGCCCATGCCTCTTTCGGTCATCCCGTGAGGGCAACCAAAATTGAGTTCAAAACCATGCGCGCCGGTATCCTCCACTTTTTTGATCAGCTCAAGCCAGCTATTCTTATCGTTATCCGCCATCAGCGAAACGATCATGGCCCGGTCGGGGAATAGCTTCACACATTCCGCAATCTCTTTGAGATTGATATCCAACGGGCGGTCGGAGATCAGTTCGATATTATTAAAACCCATTACACGGCCACCGTTGAAATCCACGGCGGAATATCTTGATGACACATTCTTTACCTGTGAGCCCAGTGTTTTCCAGACCACGCCGCCCCAGCCGGCTTCAAAAGCACGGAGGACATTGTATTTTTTGTCCGTCGGCGGAGCACTCGCCAGCCAGTAGGGGTTGGGAGACTTGATGCCGAGGAAATTTGAACTGATGTCAGCCATAAAAAGGTTTATTGTTTATGGTTTATTGTTTTTTGTTATGTGTCCGGCTTTTTGCTACTATCATCGCCTCTAGCGTCGCACTCTGTGCTTCCTGTTCGTTACTAATCTATGTTGAGCCCCTACGGGGCTCTGAAAACAATTGAAAATATTTGTCTACTACTACCGACGTTGAGCTCCTACGGAGCCCACTTTCTTATTTCTTATTCCTTATTTCTGATTTCTCATTCCGAGATACCCCAGTATCGAGGCCGCTCCATCCTTTCCCGCCTGCGCCGCATCCACCACTTCCTTGCCACCGTTCACCGCATCACCTCCTGCGAATACGCCTTTAATATTCGTTGCACAGTTATTATCAATAACGAGTTTTCCATTCTTATTATTTAACCCGGCAGTATTTACTAATGCTTCAAAAGCCACTTGCCCTGCTGCTTTGATCACCATATCCACGTCCAGGGAAAAAGTTTCACCGGTATCAACAGGAGAGCGGCGGCCACTACTATCGGGTTCTCCCAGTTTCATTTTACTGCAAACCAGTTCGGTTACTTTCCCATTTGTTCCTTTTACTTCTTTTGGAGCGGCCAGCCAGATGATCTCGCAACCATCCAGCATCGCTATATCAAGCTCCACTTGTGTACAGGGCTTTTCCGCTTCGGTCCTGCGGTATACCATCGTCACTTCTTTTGCTCCTAATCTTTTAGCCTGCGTGGCCGCATCGATCGCCGTCATACCCATTCCTATTACGGCCACTTTATCACCCACGGGAACGGAGGCATAACCCTTGTCTCTTATATTGTAAATAAAACTGATCGCGTCTTCTACGCCGGTAAGGTCTTCGCCGGGAATGTCCAGCTGGCGGGCTACGCCTACACCGATACCGATATATACCGCATCATAATTCTTTTGGAGGTCGGGCAGTGAAACATTCTTTCCCAGTTCCTGGTTGTATTTTATTTCGATACCGCCAAGAGAAGTGATATAATTCACTTCGTCCTCGCAGAATTGCGGGGTTACTTTATATGCTGCAATGCCATAGGTCATCAGCCCTCCGCCTTTGCTTTCTTTTTCGTAGATAGTGATATCGATCCCCTCCCGGGATAAAACATGCGCACAACTCAACCCGGCTGGTCCGGCGCCAATGATCGCTACTTTTTTACCAACAGATGGCTTTCGCTGGAACAACTGCCAGTTATTCTCCATCGCTTTCTCTGTTGAGTAACGCTGTAATCTCGCAATAGGGATGGGCTCTTCTTCCAATAAATTATATACACAAGCGCCTTCACATAGCTTTTCTACCGGGCAAACCTTGCTGCAACCGGCACCCATGATATTGGAAGTGAAAATGGTGTGAGCGGAGCCTTTTATATTCTCCGTAGCTATTTGTTTGATAAATTTTGGAACGTCAATGCTTGTAGGGCAGCTTTTCATGCAGGGGGCATCATAGCAAAACAGGCAACGATTCGCGTCCACTTTCGCGGCCGTGATATTCTCGTACGGCGGGTGGATATCGCTGAAGTTTTGTTCGTATTGCTCTTTAGTTAACCTGTGGTTTATAATTGCCATAGCGGGAATTTAGAATGATGAGTTATGAGTTATGAATTATAATGCAGTCTATTCATAATTCTTAATTCATTATTCATAATTAATTTAAAGTTCAACTAATTTTCCATAAGTCTCGGGTCTCCTGTCGCGGAAGAACTGCCACGTAGCTCTTACTTCTTCGATCATATCCAGGTCAAAATCGGCAACGAGTAATTCATCCTTGTCCTCGGAAGCCTGCGCAAAAATTTGTCCTCTTGGGTCAACGAAATAAGAACTACCATAGAACTTACCAAGGTTCCAGGGCTTTTCTTCGCCTACGCGGTTGATACATCCCATAAAATATCCATTAGCCGCGGCATGGGCCGGTTGTTCCAGCTTCCATAAATACTGTGAGAGCCCGGCCACCGTTGCAGAAGGATTATAAACGATCTCGGCACCATTCAACCCCAGGCATCTTGCGCCATCCGGGAAATGCCGGTCATAGCAGATATACACACCCACTTTGGCATATTTTGTCTGGAAAACAGGATAGCCCAGGTTACCGGGTTTAAAAAAGAATTTTTCCCAGAAACCGGATGTATGGGGGATATGGTTCTTCCTGTACTTGCCCAGGTAGGTTCCATCGGCATCAATAACAGCGGCCGTATTATATAATACCCCGGCCTGTTCCTTTTCATATACCGGGACAATGATCACCATATTATACTTCTTTGCATATTCCTGCATGCGTTCAGTCGTAGGACCCGGAACTGTTTCCGCACTCTCGTACCAGGCTTTATCCTGGCCCGGGCAGAAATAGGGGGTATTAAAAATTTCCTGGAAGCAGAGTATCTGCACTCCTTTCTTACCGGCTTCTTCGATCAGCGGGATATGTTTCTGCACCATGGCTTCTTTGATCTCCGCGATCGTTCCTTCGCCTTCTGTTTTTGGAAGACTGAGTTGTATCAGTCCTGATTTGATCATTCTTGGCATGATATATAATTATGAATTTAGAATTAGGAGTTATGAATTGGTGAAATATCTCTGTTTTGTTGTTAATATAATACTATTTAGTATCCTGATTAATTCATCACAAGCTGCATTTAGTTTAACAAACTCGTCAGGAGGCAAGTAGTCACTGTCTTTTAAGAGATTCAACCAGTAGGAAGTTTCTCTTGCTTCCTTTACTGCTATTCCCAATTTATGAATAAAATCCTTCTTTGATTCAGCGGCAACAGCTTCATGTATGTTGGCTCCGATCGAGGTTCCACTCCTGAGGATTTGCTTTGATAAAACATACTTTTTTTCTCAGTTAACACTTTATACAATTGAATTATTGCTAACGTGAATCCGTAAGATTTTTTTACGATAATATTTTCTTTCTCCTCATTCATCACTCATCATTCTAAATTACCTGCGAGACCTTATTTCGTTTAATAAATTTACCATATCCTTTGTCAATAAGACAATCATTGTTTTCTATTGCTATTTTGCCTCTCAGCAGGACAGTTTTCACTTTTCCCGTTACTTCCCAGCCTTCATAGCCACTGTAGTCCACATTCATGTGATGAGTCTTTGCTGAAAGAGTATGTTTTTCATTGGGGTCAAAAATTACGATATCCGCATCACTGCCTACAGCTATAGTTCCTTTGCGGGGGAACATGCCGAATATCTTTGCCGGGTTGGTGCAGGCTACTTCCACATATTTGTTCAGTGTTATCTTTCCTTTACCGACACCTTCGCTGAAGAGTAACTCCATCCGGTTTTCAATGGCGGGGTGACCATTCGGTATTTTTGAAAAATCATCTTTGCCCATCAGTTTCTGTTCCCATTTAAAAGGACAGTGGTCGGTGGCTACCACCTGGACAAGACCCTGGTTAATCCCGGCCCATAAAGTAACCTGGTCTTTCTTTTCCCGGAGGGGCGGGCTCATCACCCATTTTGCACCTTCAAAATTCTGTTCATATAAACTGGCATCGAGAAGCAGGTACTGGATACAGGTTTCTACAAATAATTTTTGATTTCTTCTTGTTGCATTGCGGACTGCATTCAGTGCGCCTTCACAGGTCAGGTGTACGATATAACCGGGACAGCCCGTGTAATTCGCCATATCGGCGAAGCGTTCACTTGCTTCCGCTTCCGTCACTTCCGGCTGGGATAGATAATGATAGAGAGGGGAGAGTTTGCCTTCAGCCCTGTGTTTCCCGATCAGGTAATCGATCATATCCCCGTTTGTCGCATGCACATTGATCAGGCCTCCATGCTTCTTCACTTCTTCCATCAGGCCTATCATCTGCCGGTCGTCGATCATCAGTGCACCCTTATAAGCCATAAAGGTTTTAAAAGAAGTGATCCCTTCTTTCTCGATCATTTCTTTTACTTCTTTGGATGTATTCTCGTTAAAGTCAGTTACAGCCATGTGGAAACTGTAATCACCCACACAATTATTATCACTTCTTCCTTTCCACTCTTCCAATGCGGAACGCAGCGAGTTGCCCTGTTTTTGTAAGATAAAATCAATCACCATCGTGGTGCCACCGTATAAAGCAGCCCTGGTACCTGTTTCATAATTGTCTGAGGAAAACGTTCCCATAAAGGGCATATCCAAATGTACATGCGGGTCGATACCGCCGGGAAATACAAGCTTGCCGGAAGCATCGATCTCTTTATCGGCCTTAACAGGAAGATCTGTCCCGATCATTTTCACGGTTTCTCCTTCAACAAAGATGTCGGCTTTATAATCATCTGTGGCGGTGATGATTCTCCCGTTTTTTATTAAGACAGACATATTCGTTTAATTATGAGTTATGAATTAAGAATTATGAATATTGCGTCAGTGTCATTCATAATTCATAATTCTTAATTTGCCTTTTTCTTCGTTCCTATCCAATATACAAAACCACTCACAAGAAAACCAACAAACCAGGCATAATGATACAGGTCGATGATCCACCCGGGCGCTGCATCGGCTGCGATCACTTTAATGTTGACAAGAAATCCCGGTACATTTGGAAGGATGCCCAGCAACAAGGCAACAATGGCAACCGGGTTGAATCCATTAGAAAATTGATACCTCCCGTTGTGACTGTATAATTCATCAACAGCGAGTTCTTTCTTACGTATAAAATAATAATCCGCGATCATGATGCCACCAATGGGACCCAGCAGGCTGGAATAAGCGATCAGCCAGGTAAAAATATAGCCATTCGGGTCGGCCATCAGCTTCCACGGAAAGATAAGTACACCGATCACGCCGGTGATATAACCTCCCAGTTTGAAATTTATTTTTTGGGGTGAAAGATTGGAAAAATCATTGGCGGGGCTTACAATATTGGCGGCAATATTTGTAGCCAGGGTAGAAATGATAATTCCAATCATCGCGAAGGTGACCATCAGTTTGCTGCTGAAATGGCTGGCAAGTTTGACCGGGTCCCATTCAGGACTTCCATAAATAATGGCCGAAGCAGAAGTGACTACCACGCCGACGAAGGCGAACAATGTCATGGAAGGAGGTAAACCAATTGCCTGTCCCCTGATATGGGCCTGCTGGCTTTTTGAGTACCTCGTAAAATCAGGAATATTCAGCGAGAGCGTTGCCCAGAAACCTACTACAGCCGTTAATGCAGGGAAGAAGAATTTAAAGAAAGAAGCGCTGTCCGTGAATTTGGAAGGCTCTCTTAATATCGGTCCCAATCCTTTGGCAGCGATAACGGCCCAGCAGAATAAAGCAATAGCAGCGATAGGTAAGAAGATGGCTTTAAAGACCAGCAGTTTCCGGATACTTTCCACTCCTTTATAAATGATGAACATGTTCAGGAGCCAGAATAAGGCAAAACAGATCATGGGTAAGAGCTGCGGGAAAAGGGAATGCGTATCGATCTCAGCAAGGGAAGGATTCCAGGCCCTGATCAAATGATAGAGTGATTCACCACCGATCCATGTCTGGATCCCAAACCAGCCGCAGGCAACAATCGCCCGCAGCATGGCCGGTATATTAGCGCCCCGCGTACCAAAACTGGCTCTCGCCAATACCGGGAAGGGGATACCATATTTCGCGCCTGCATGACCATTGAGTAACATAGGTACTAGAACGATCGCATTTCCAATAAAGATCGTCAGCACCGCCTGCCACCAGTTCATGCCGTTATTGATCATGGAACTGGCCATCGTGTAAGTGGGAATGCAAAGACTCATACTGATCCAAAGGGCCGCATAGTTCCAGGTTCCCCAGGTCCGTTTGGAGGCGGGGACAGGAGCAAGGTCTTCGTTAATTAGAGAGGAGTCAGCTATGTTTTGGTTCTCGTTCAAAGCAATAATTATGAGTTAAGAATTAAGAATTATGAATGGAAGTAGTAATTCATAATTCATAATTCCAAATTCCAAATTCCAAATTCTTAATTCTTAATTGGTATGTGCATCTGCAATTTTTATAGCTTCACTAATGATCTTTAATCCTTCATCAACCTGTTCCTTCGTTACACATAGTGGCGGTGCAATAAAAATATAGCTCCATCTCACAAAGGTGTACATGCCAAGGTCTTTGATTTTCGCTGCCACTTTATTCATCACCGCCATTTCATCAGGTTTGGCATTAAAGGGCGCCATCGGCTCTTTTGTTTTCCTGTTCTTTACCAGTTCAATACAGCCTAGCAGCCCCGTATTCCTGAAATCACCGATGCTCGGGTGTTTTTGCTTTAATTTTTCCACTTCTGCATTGACATACTGGCTCATCGCGACACAGTTTTCGATCAGTCTTTCATCTTCATAGATCTTTAATGTTTCAAGCGCTGCGGCACAACTGACCGGGTGTGCAGAATAGGTGAGTCCCAGGGGCAGCATCGTATCGTCATAGTTCGGGGCGATCTTATCACTTACCATCAGGCAACCAAAAGGTAAATAACCGCAGGTCAGTCCCTTGGCCATGGCGATCATATCCGGTACGATGTCGTGATTCTGAAAACCAAACCATTTACCCGTCCTCCCAAAACCACTCATCACTTCATCCATAATGAGGAGAATACCATTTTTATTACAGAGTTCCCTGACGGCTTTTAGATAACCAACCGGGTATTTCAAACAGCCCGACGAGCCGGATTCGCCTTCGAGTAATATCGCCGCGATAGTGGCCGGGCCTTCATAGGCGATCATTCTTTCCAGGGAGGCGATGGCCTCCTTCAATAAAGACTGCGCACGCCCTGTTTCTCCTTCCCCATATTCCCACCGGTACAAATAGGGCAAATCAAAATGCACAAAATTCGGCGACTGCTGCGCATCCATCGGTATCTTCCTGGGATCACCGCTCGCGGACATAGCACCATAGGAAGCTCCGTGGTAGGACTGGTAACGGGTCAATATCTTGTGCCGGCCGGTATATAACCTTGCGAGCTTGATGCCATTTTCAATGGAGGTTGCACCACATAATGTAAAAAAGGCCTTATTGAGATCACCAGGGCATATCTGCGCCAGTTTCTTTCCCAATTCACCACGGACTTTTGTTACACAACTTGGCGTAACATAAGCCACTTCCTGCATTTGTTTTACTACCGCATCGGTGACCCGTTGGTTACCATGACCGATATTGACATTCATCAGTCCTGAAGAAAAATCAATATAGCGTTTACCATCGTAGTCGTACAAATACACCCCTTCTGCACGTTGTACGGCGATGGGAGCGATACCCTTTTGTTTACTCCATGAAAATAAAGTGTAGTCGAGGTTAT
>JBDSBR010000014.1:0-55632 GCA_039921505.1 Chitinophagaceae bacterium | reverse complement strand
ACGATCTATGCGGCCCATTTCCTGCTGGAAGCCAGGAAGGCCGGCTTTGATGTGGATAATAGTTTACTGGAGACGATGCTGAATTATATCAATAATAAACTCAAAACGAGGGAAACGATCATCTATTATTATAACCGTGACCAGAATAAAAAGATCGCACCGAAGGAAGTAGCCTATGGTTTATATGTTCTGTCACTGGCCGGGAGAACAAATGTACCAGCCATGAATTATTACAAAGCCAACCCATCTATACTGGCACTGGACAGCCGTTACCTGTTAGCGGCAGCTTATGCCACAGCAGGTGATAAAAAATCTTTTAGTAGCATGCTGCCTGCTTCCTTTAGCGGGGAGGAGTCGGTTGCGCAGACAGGCGGCAGCTATTATTCCGACGTAAGGGATGAAGCAATTGCATTGAATGCATTGATCGATGTGGATCCGGGTAATGCACAGATCGGTACGATGGTAAAACACGTGGCGGATAAATTAAAGAGCAGGAGATGGCTAAGTACCCAGGAAAGAGCTTTTGCATTTCTTGCCCTGGGCAAACATGCAAAAGCCGCCAATACTTCAACTGCAACCGCTGAAATAAAAGCGAATGGCAAAATGATCGCTAAAGTAGACGGAGGCCAATGGACCGGTGATATGAAAGCACTGGGTGGTAATAATGTAGAGATAGTAACAAAGGGCAGCGGCAGGTTGTATTATTTCTGGCAGGCAGAGGGGATCAGTGCCAGTGGGGCTTATAAAGAAGAAGACAGTTACCTGAAAGTGAGAAAACGTTTCTTTGACAGGAATGGAAAACCTATTACGACCAATACCTTTAAGCAAAATGACCTGGTGATCATTGGGATTACCCTGGAACGTTCTTTCAATACGCCTGTCGAGAACGTGGTGATCACCGACCTGTTACCTGCCGGTTTCGAAATCGAGAACCCGAGAACAAAAGAAATACCCGGTATGGATTGGATTAAGGATGCAATGACACCAACTGCGCTGGATGTCCGGGATGACAGGATCCATTTCTTCGTGGATGCGGAGAATAATAAACAAACCTATTATTATGCAGTCCGTGCAGTGTCACCTGGTAACTATAAAATGGGCCCGGTAAGCGCCGATGCGATGTATAATGGAGAGTATCATTCCTATAATGGGGCGGGAGTGGTGAAAGTGGTGCAGTAGATATTTATAATGTTGGATTGGGAGCTGGGGAAATTGATAATTTAAATTTCCCCAGCTCCCAATTTCATTTCCCCCATGAAAGCTAGCAGCGTGCAAATAAAAAAAGCCCGGCTCTTTCGAACCAGGCTTTGTAAAGCGTCGTTATATCAATACTGATTAATAATCGTTATTGTATCCACCGCTACCGCCACGGTCACGATTGTAACCGCCGCCGCCGCCACCGCCACTTTTACCTTTGTAGCCGCCGCCACCGCCGCCGCCACCTTTGTAACCGCCGCCACCGCCGCCGCTACCGAAGCTTCTTTTCTTGAAGCCACCGCCGCCGCCGCTGCCACCACCTTCCGGTTTAGGACGACTTTCGTTAACAACGATGTTACGACCGTCAACTTCGGTACCATTCAAAGCAGTGATAGCCGCTTGTGCCTGGTCGTCGTTAGCCATTTCCACGAAACCAAAGCCTTTGCTGCGGTTAGTGAATTTGTCGGTAACAATTTTAGCTGAAACTACTTCACCATGTGAAGCAAAAAGGTTGGACAGGTCCTGGTCTTTCAGGTTCCAACTGAGGTTTCCTACGTAAATGTTCATTTTCTGAGGTTTTAAAAAAATAAAAGTGTCAACAGTAAACAGTAACCAGTGAACATTCTACGTTATTTCGAAACGTTCAGGACTTGTGAAACTGAAAGAGCACCAAATGCAAAACAAAATAACGGATTTTTTCCGGACATATAGCCAAATTCTTCCGTTCAATACCTTCCTTATTGCTAAGGGATTGATTTTAAAGGATAAAACCAGTTTTGGACAATAAAAAAGCCCCTAAAAAGGGGCTTAAATCAGTTATTTTTCAGCGTGTTATTCAGCTACTACTTCAAACTCAACTTCCGTATTCTGGCCATTACCAAATTCGATCGTGGCTTTGTACGTACCCAGTTCTTTTACTTCGTCCACAATGTGGATTTTCCTGCGGTCAATATCGTAGCCTCTTTGTTCACGGATCGCACGGGTAAGTTGCAGGGAGGTGACACTACCAAAGATTTTTCCGCTGGTACCGGTTTTGGCGCCGAGTTTCAGTGGAGCTTCTTTTAATTTGGCAATTACACTGTTGATCTCTGCCAGCATTTTGTCTTCCTTCTTCTTCACCTGCTTCATCCGCTCTTCCAGTTGTTTCCGGTTGCTGGGGCTGTTCTCTACAGCAAGCTGGCGTGGCATTAAGTAGTTACGGGCATAACCGTTCTTTACTTTAACCACTTCGTTCTTGGCACCCAGGTTATCTACGTCTTGAATTAATATGATTTCCATTGTTCGCTCTTTGTTCACCAACCCAGTTCGCTTGCGGCGATACTGTCTCCCTGGTCATTACACCGGGGGTTAGGGTGAGGTTATTTTAAAAGGTCTGTTACGTAAGGCAATAAGCACATCTGGCGGGCTTTTTTTACCGCATCAGAAACTTTGCGCTGGTATTTCAGGCTGTTCCCTGAAAGACGGCGTGGCAATAACTTGCCCTGCTCGTTCAGGAATTTTTTCAGGAATTCCACATCTTTATAATCGATGTAGCGGATGCGATATTTTTTAAAACGACAGAATTTTTTTACTCTTTTGTCGGTTTTAATGGCGGTCAGATATTTTATTTCATTTTTTGCCATGGCTTATACCTCCGCTAATTTTTCGGTTCCTGTTTTTACACCACTTTTCTTCCTGGCATTGTACTCGACGGCGTATTTATCGAGTTTAGTGCAGAGGTGACGAAGTACTGATTCGTCACGCAACAACTGGATCTTCATTTTTTCGTTGAAGTCAGGTGCTGCTGTGTATTCGAGCACCCAGTACAAACCCGTTGTTTTTTTCTGGATCGGGTAAGCCAATGATTTCAGTCCCCAGGGATTTTCAGCCACGATAGAACCACCTGCATCGGTAGCTAGCTTTGCATATTTTTTCTGCTCAGCCTTGAACTCATCGTCACTCAAAACAGGGGTAAAAATCACCATCAATTCGTAATTGTTCATTTTACCTGTTTTATCCGCCGAAGCTTTAGCGAAGGCGGACTTGTTAATAATTCGGTTTATCCCACTGGACATCCTCCGCGAAGGGGCGAAGAAAGAATCTGCGAACACAGATTTGGGGCGGCAAAGATAAGGAGAACAGGGCAGAAAAGGAATGAAAACTTCAATTGTTTTGAACAGGATGGGCTGGCCTTTAAAACAGGCTTTTTAAATTGAAATTCAACTACTTATTAATAAAGAAAAAGGCTGCTCCGGGAGGAACAGCCTTCTGTTAGTTAATAGTATCATCAAATTTTAGTCGTGGAATTTGACCAGCTTCAGGATGACCCGCTCTTTCCCTTGTCTTATCTCGGCAAAATAAACCCCCGATTGATAGGCAGCCCCGATCCTGAGTGATTGATTGGCCTGGGCGGAAATTTGCTCGACGGTCCGGCCAGCTATATCAGTCACGCGGATATTCACTTCTTCTTTTTGATTAAACCCATCCAGGGCAAGTGTAAAATAACTGGCTGTAGGATTGGGTAACACCCGAACTGCAGGTTGAATGATCGTAACAGTCTCAATCGTTCCCGACCTGTTTAAAGTAATCGGTTGCGATACTGCAGTGCAGCTTCCGAGCATATCTCCATGTGCCAGGTGTGTAACGATGGAATTACCGGCAACGACCAGGGAGTTATTGTTATGGCAGATCACTACTTTGTCCAGTTTATTGCCGCCACGGATATCTATCACTGTCACCAGTTTTGATGCCGTACCCTGGCAACCATTTGCATCGGTAACGGTGAGCGTGTAAGTGGTATTAATCACCGGGCTAACCGTTGTTGATGAAGTCAACGCACCGTTTGACCAGCTATAACCGTAGGCAGGCGTACCGCCACTTACATTCGAAGTGAGTGTGAGTGAAGAAGCAGGCGCATAACCAATATATACCGTATTCGGCAGCACTCCTGAAGGCAATGCATATGCATCAGGGATCGTAACAACAGGTGAAGGGTTGATAACTACAGTTGTCTGGCAGGTAACTGTATTTCCCCAATTGTCGCTGGCTGTCCAGTTGATATAACTGGTACCAACACTGAAAGCGCCACTTGCATCATTGGAAGAACCAGTTCTTGAAGTTGCACCTGTTATAACATAACTGTAGGCAATGGGATCTTCGCAATCATCTATTGCAATAAAGGCCGGGATCGAATAAGAACCCCCTGAATTAGAACAGCGTGTTACCAGTGCAGTGCATACGGAAACTGTTGGTGCCGTACTATTGGCGAAAATATACCTCGTGAATACAGGATAGTGATCTGTTGTAGTTGTACCGTACCGGGGTATCAGGCTGGCTACATCTGTTAAGATGGTAGCTGATTCAGGCAGGTAGTATGGCTGAAAATCATTCGACAGCATTACATGGTCGATCACGTCATTATAACTTACCGTGGATTTTTTACCGGCAAGACTTAATGCCAGGGTCGGAGAAAAGAAATTAGCTCCGTCATTTGTAAAATCATGGTAGGATGTAATGATCTTGCCGGTCGTGATACTTTGGTCGAGGTCATCATTAAAATCTCCCAGGATAATGATGTTGTCATTGGCAAAGAAAGCGGTCAGCGTGTCGTGTAATTCTTTTGCAGCAGCTTCCCTGCGGTCATAAGCTGTTAACACGGGAGCCGTATTAGCTTTGGCATGGATCAGGATGAAATTGACCTTCTTGGTAACACAATTCAACGTAACATCCGCTGTCATCAGGAATGGATACCTGCCACCAGACCAGTTATTATAGGAGGGGGTCGCAATCCCGAGATTGATCATTGGACGGGTAGTGATATTGCTGAATAAAGAAGTCTTGTAGATAAATGCTTCTTTTTGGGCTTCAGATAAAGGTTGTCCTCCAGGTTCCGGGGGATTTACATGCGAACCAAAATTGCAAATTATATAGCTGTATGTACCGGCACCATAGGTGGCATTTAAATTTGCAACAACGTGCTGCAGTCTTGTTTCACTCACAATTTCTACTACCCCGTAAATATCTGCACCGATTGTACGTAAGACTGTCGCTGCATTTTGTTCCTGCAGGTCATCATTCGTTGGCCCTAGGGTAGTACTTCCAAACCATTCCATGTTCCAGTTCACCACTTCTAAGGTGGTGGCAGGATCGATGCTGGTTCCTTTCAGGTTGATCGTGTTGGTCGTTACACCAGGTGTGCTGACCGATACAAGCCCGGCGAAATTCTGGTTAGGGGCTGTAGGGGCAAAACGTACATACACAGTTTTGGTTATATTATTCGCTTCTGCCAGTGTATACGTAATTCCTGAACTGAATGTGCCACCATCTTTTGATAAAGAAAATGCTCCTGTTGCAGTTAGTGTTACATCACCGGTAAGATCATTGCCGATAAAGGTGAAAGTCTTGTCTGCTGAAGAACCGTTGGCAACATAAGTATATTGAATATCTGTTACACTGGTTGTTAAGCTCGGCGGCGGA
This sequence comes from Chitinophagaceae bacterium, assembly GCA_039921505.1. Taxonomy (GTDB): domain Bacteria; phylum Bacteroidota; class Bacteroidia; order Chitinophagales; family Chitinophagaceae; genus JJ008. Next base: position 49,980 of record JBDSBR010000014.1, on the reverse strand, counting down.
GGAGTTAATGAATTAGTGACCGTTATATCATCCAGCGTCCATCTTGCGCCATCTTCCGTGGTCGAATAATAAACGAAGGCAAAATAAGTATGGGGTGATTTATAACCGGATAAGTTGATATTCTCACTCAGCTTCCAGATATCTGAAACCTGTGCGGGAAACTTACCATTCAGGTCTGTCCAGGTAGCAAGGTTGGGATTACCTGTTCCTGTATAATCCGTAGAAACTTTTAATTCAAGTGTAGCGCCGGTGAAAGCAGTCCTGCTCCAAAAGGAGAAGAGCGGGAAGGTAGTCGCTGTAAGATCGAAAGAAGGCGAGATAAGCCAGTCTTCGTTCGGAATATTGACCCCGCTGAATCCATTTATCTGGAGTCCATTGGGAGCGCTTCCGGAAGGAGGGTTTGCGGCATCGCGGCCAAACGCAGTACAGCCCCATATTTGCGGGCCCAGGATGCTGAATTGGGTAAAACCGCCGGGCAGGTTGCCGGAGCAGGTATTGAAATTATACGTTGATCCTAATGTTCCTGCAGGAGGCGTTGCGGCTGTCGTAAAATTCCAGGTAGTCGCACCGCTTATTCCTGTAAAATCATTATCATCACCGTCTTTGAAAGCACCGCTGCTGATTTCGAAATAATACGCTGTATTAAATGCTAAAGAATTAATACCAAAAGTGGCGGCAGTTCCTGAAGTGGATACATCCGCTGTGGCGACATTAATTGTTCTTACAACAGAACCATCGGAAACTTTCTTAAGGATTACCGAACCGGTGCCTTTCAATATATTCTCATTAAAAGTGATGGTTGCAATAAATGAGGTCATAACGCCGGTAGCATTATCAGCGGGCGATAAAGAAACTACAACTGGCGGTGTAATATCCACTACTGAATTCTTTGGAGTGGGAAGGGCCAGAACAATAAAATCAGTATTGTTATTCTGGGTGTCAAAACCTTTTGGATTTCTTTGATCAGAAGTAGAATTGGTAAGGAGAGGAGCGGGGCCTGCGCCTTCAAAACAATTGGCACCTCCGTAACCAACTTCATCAACTACACCAGTGGCCGGGCATGCACCCGATAAGGGGGTGACATTACTTACCAATGCTACCTTACCTGCTGTTGCAGACATGGCAATACTTCCTATTGCATCAGGAGTGGGTAAGTTGGTAGTTCCGCCAGCTCCCGCTGCTTCCTGTACCAGGTAATAACCATGGGCGGGGATTGAACCCGTTAAAGCGGTAACTGTCCAGGCACCTGTTCCTGTAGCAGAAGCATATTGAACTGACCACCCGGTGAGTGTGATTGCTGAAGCGGTAGGATTGTATAATTCTATAAAATCATTTTTATAAGTAGATCCGCCATTTCCGCCGCCACCATATACTTCATTGATCACGATGGGGGGGACAGGGTCATTATCCAGCAGGTTGATACTTGCAGTGGAACCAGTGATCGCATAGCCATTGGAAGCCGTGTTCAAAAGAATACCGATCGTTTCGGTTCCTTCATAAGTCGGATCGTCGATAACAGGAAGGGTGACAGTGCCAGAAGAATTTCCGACGGTGATAGTAACTGTTCCGCTTTGAGGATTACTGTAATCAGTGCCTGAAAGAGCAGTACCTGAAAGTGAATAAGTAATGGTTACTCCACCGACCGGTGCGGGGTCAGACAAAGTAATATTGAATACACCACTTGTAGCAGGCTCGGCAGCATTAGTTCCTGCCGAAACGGAAACGGTCGGTACATCATTATCCGTGATCGAAATATTTTGTGTTGTAGTACTTCCCAGTATAATTCCGGCGCTGGGGCTACTGATGGTAAGTATGGCAGTTTCGGTCCCTTCTACCAGCGCATCATCCACTATTGTAAAAGTGGCGGTGCCGGTAGTGGCACCATTTAGAATTGTAATGGTTGAACCACTCAGGGTATAATCACCTGCGGTAATATTCGTACCGGATACAGCAAGATTTACAGTTTGATTCCCGGTTACCGCCTGGCTGGCAGTAGCTGTAACAGTAATTGCAGTTAACCCGGCCTCGGTTCCTGTATTGGAACTTACTGAAAGGTTTACAATAGGTATTGCACTGATAACCGGAACTGTTCCAAATAAGGTAACATCGTCTAAACGAAAAGTACCGGTGGCTGCTGCGGGTGGTGAAACGGCTCCATCAGCACGCTGCGTACCAAAGGGATAAAAACGAAATGTAACTTTTCCTCCATCCGGCGTTGTTATAGCCGATGGAAAGGTCCAGGTTAAAGTAGTACCTGTGGTCGGCGTAACGGAAGTGGCCATATCCACTCTTGTAGTATTAAAATTGCCTGCTACCGGGTCGGTACTATAGGAAACAATAAGTGAATTGGGAGCCGTGCCACTTCCCTGGCGGAAAAAAGATAGAGACGTAAGGTTTAAGCCATACCCCGAATTCGCCGTGATGCTGAACTCAATATAACTGAGATCATTCCGGGTAGCCGTATTATTTAGTGTTGTACTATTAAAAACATTTGCAGCCGTAGTGCATGTTACAGTACTCCTTGTTAACGGGGCGACTGAAGCATTGGCTACCACACTGAAGGTGTTTCCCTGCGTGGGACAAACTCCCGTCCCCGTAAATGCATTTGTGGTTAGTTGTGCTGACCCGGCGATGCTGATCATACCGGAAATAAGCAACAGCAATAAAGCTTTTAGCGTAAATAATTTTGTCATTGTAACAGTAATTTAGTTTTCTAAAAAAGTTGAAGGAAGAACCCGGATTAATCGGTAGGAGATTTGGAGAGTTAAATGTAGTGCTATTCAGCTTTCATTATAAAATTCGCGGAGATAAAATTTTTATTAACAGTCGTAGAATTACGAAGCGGGTTCGCTTAAGCGGAAATCGATCACCTGCAGTTGTAAGCTCTTTACCTCCTTCCATTCATTCACATTAATGGTAAAGACAATATCAACAGGTTGCTGTTGCTGTAATAAATAGAATTTATCCGCCATACCAAAACCGATACCGGTGATGGTCACTTCGTCCTGGCGGAGCGAGAAGCGGATATGTTCTTCTTTGACAATTTTAGACCAGCCGCTGTCTCTTACGTTACGGGCGATAAAAACCGGGCGCAGGTTCCCCGGTCCAAAAGGTTCCATCTGGCCCAGCAGGTCATAGAATCCCTGACGGATATCTTTAAGTGATATTTCGCTATCGATAAGAATCTCGGGTACAAGCAATTCGGGTGTAATGGTTGCTGCTACAACCGCCTCAAATTTTTCGCGGAACGCATTGATACTGGACAATTCGAGGGTCATACCTGCGGCAGCAAAATGCCCCCCGTATCCCAACAGGTGTTCCCTGCAGGCGTGAATGGCTTCATATAAATTAAAACCGGGGACACTCCTGGCGCTACCTGCAGCATAATCGCCGGATTTTGTAAGTACTACCGTTGGGCGAAAATGATTTTCGATCAGTCTTGAAGCAACGATTCCAACCACGCCCTTATGCCAGTGAGGCTGGAAAACAACAGTTGACCTGCGATCTTTCCAGCCGGGATTTTCACTGATCAGTGCGAGTGCTTCTTCCGTGATGGTTTTATCAGCTTCCTTCCTGTCGGTATTATCGCTATGCAGCATTTCTGCATAATGCAGCGCTTCGGCTTCGCTTACGGCAACAAATAATTGTACCGCTTTGCGCGCGTCATCCATTCTTCCCGCCGCATTTACCCGGGGAGCGATCATAAAAACAAGATTGGTAATATGCAGCTCTTTAACTAGCCCGCTTAATTTTGCCAGGGCTTTTATTCCATAATTGGGGTTAGTATTCGCCTTGATAAGACCGTGAAAAGCAAGGATCCTGTTCTCCCCGGTCATAGGTACAATATCGGCAGCAATAGCTGTTGTAAGCAGGTCGAGCCATTCAAAAGCCGTACCCGGCGGCATTTCCAGCCTTTCTGACAGGGCGCTGATCAGTTTAAAACCGACCCCGCAGCCACAAAGTTCCTTGTAAGGATAGGGACAATCTTTTTGTTTCGGGTTAAGGATCGCTGCAGCGGGGGGTAATATTTCATCGGGGAGATGGTGATCGCACACGATGAAATCGATCCCCAATTCCCGGGCGTAGCCAATCAGGTCGGTTGATTTGATACCGCAATCCAGGGAAATGACCAGGGTAAAACCGTTTTGTTTGGCGAAATCGATCCCTGCTTTACTCACTCCATAGCCTTCGCGGTAGCGGTGAGGGATATAAAAATCAAGCGGCTCATGAATTTTTTTCAGGAACTGGTACATGCACGCAACAGAGGTGGTGCCATCCACATCGTAATCTCCAAATACAAGGATCTTTTCCTTGTTGCTGACTGCGGTGATGATTCGATCGACCGCTTTTTCCATGTCTTTCATCAACCAGGGTGAATGGAGATCGGCCAACCGGGGACGGAAAAAATGCCTGGCCTGGTCAAACTGTTCAATACCTCTTTGAACCAGTATCTTACAAAGAGCGGGATGTATCTTAAGGGATTGCTGTAAGCTGCTGACCTTTGTCTCATCAGCGGTTAATATGTTCCATCTTTTTTTTTGCATCACAAAAGAATACTCAGTATTTCCGGTCCGTCACAAATAGCACCATGTCTTCTAACCCTTTCCTGGCGGGGCTTTCAGGTAACTGATGAAGGATACTGATGGCTTCATTTTTATAAGCATTCATTTTCTCTGTCGCATAAACGATCCCGCCTGTTGCTTCTACTTTATCGATCACCCATTTTACTTTTTTCTTATCACGGTTATTATTTTTGACGATATAAATTATTTTCCGCCGCGTTTCTTTTTCAACATTGTTGAGGGTATAGATGAGGGGAAGGGTCAGTTTTTTTTCTTTGATATCATTACCAGTTGGCTTGCCGACATTTTCACTCGCATAATCGAAAAGATCGTCTTTTATTTGAAAGGCCATACCGGTTTTTTCCCCGAATAAGCGCATTTTTTCTGTCAGCTGTTCATCCTGGCTCGTAGACCATGCACCTGCCGCACAGGCAGAAGCAAGGAGGGAGGCGGTTTTATTACGGATGATCTCGTAATAGATTTCTTCTTTTAGATTTAAGCTCCGGGCTTTTTCCAGCTGTAATAATTCTCCTTCACTCATTTTGCGGACCGCATCGGAAAGGATATGCAGGATTTTGTAATCATTATTATCCAGCGAAAGCAGCAGTCCTTTGGCAAGCAGGTAATCGCCGATCAGTACGTTGGCTTTGGCTTTCCAGAGGGCATAAACGGAAAAAAACCCTCTTCTTTCCATTGAATCATCTACTACATCATCATGTACAAGTGTGGCGGTATGAAGCAGCTCTACCAGGGATGCGGCCCTGTAAGCGGGCTCATTTATTTCGCCGCAAAGTTTGGCCGATAACAGGACAAACATAGGGCGGAGTTGTTTTCCTTTGCGTTTCACTACATAACGCATAATCCTGTCCAGGAGGGGGGCCTGGCTTTTTACAGCTTCCCTGAACCTCGCTTCAAAGATTTTCAGCTCCTCACTTATTAAATTGCTGGGTAAATTCATGCTTAAAGTGGGCAATTTACGCCGCAAAAAAATAATTAATACATGAGGCAGCAAATCGGGGCCTAATATTGACTAAGTAATTGAAAAATAATGGGCAAAAGGGGTAAATATTTATCATAAAAATTTGGTAATTAATCCTCAATTTCTATTTTTGCGTATTATTTAGGACATTGTATCACAAATCTTAATCCTTAGTTATGGCAAGCAAAAAGTATTTATTATTAGCAGGCGTATTCTGCCTGTTAACATCTTATGGTTTTTCTCAACGGGTAGGAGCCAGTTATGACGTAAAAGATTCCTCTGTTATTCCGAGCAAAAGAATGTCTCAGCATACGGAGTTTCTGAACGGCACCTATAATTTCCCTGCAAAACCACGGAACCAGTGGGAAGTGGGTATTAAAGTGGGTTTACTGAATGTGAGTGGAGATATTCCCTCCCAGTTAGCATTTCCCAGTGCCGGGATACATGTAAGAAAAGCATTTGGATATATCTTCTCCATGCGTCTTGAATATATGTATGGAACAGGTAAAGGAAGAACATTTAACCCTGCAGAAAATTTCAGGAATAATACAGCCTGGTCTAATAATGGTTCGGCTGCTACCTCTTATTCTGCTCCTTATCTTTTTACAGCAAGCGCCGGAGCACCTACTACGCTTGTGTCTTCGAAGTATGTATATTTTGGACTACCACTTGCAACTCCTAACGAGATTGTTTATTATAACTATAAAACGACCATCCACGAATTATCGCTGGAAGGTATCGTTACATTGAACAATATCCGTTTCCACAAAGCCAAGACCGGGTATAATTTTTATGGTATTGCCGGTGTAGGTGGAATGGTGTATGATACAAAAGTTGATGCTTTAAATGCATCCGGAGGTAAATACAACTATTCAACTATTACTGTTAACAGCTCTTATCCAAAGAGAAAAGATACTTACAAGCAATTGAAGTCATTACAGGATGGTAAATACGAAACAAAGGCTGAAAACCAGGGTCCCCGTCGTCCCAAATTGTTTGGAAGAACATTCAAACCTTCTGGTACAGTCGGAGCCGGTGTTGCCTTTAAACTTAGCAACAGGATTAACCTTGCTATAGAAGACCGCCAGACATTCATTAAAGATGACCTGCTTGACGGACAACGCTGGCAGGAACATGCCTATGGTGATCCGGTTCTTACGCGTGACTTTGATTCTTACAACTACGTCACTATTGGTTTGAATTTCAACCTGGGCGCAAAATCAGTTGAACCACTCTGGTGGCTGAACCCATTGGATTATGCTTACAGCGAAATCCGCAACCCACGCCTGATGCGTTTGCCCAAACCTGTATTACCTGATAGCGATGGCGACGGTGTAACAGACCAGTTCGACCAGGAACAAACACCTGCGGGATGTCCTGTTGACAGTCATGGTGTAACTAAAGATACAGATGGTGACGGTGTACCTGATTGTAAGGATAAAGAACTCATCACTCCTACATATTGCCAGCCTGTTGATGCAGATGGTATCGGTAAATGCCCATGCCCAGAAGGTTGTGTAGGTACTGGTACAGTTGTAACACAAACATGTTCTGAAAAATTAGGTTCATTACCAAGCGTAGCTTTCAAAGCCGGTACTAATAAACTGAGCGATGATGCTAAAGCGGTATTGTCTACAGTAGCTGCGAAACTGCGCAACAACCCAGGTTGTAAAGTAGTAGTAATCGGCTATTGCTCTTCTAATAAGAAAGAACAGCAGTTAAGTTGGGATCATGTAAATGCAGTGATCAATTACATGGTGGATAAAGAAGGTATCAGTGCTGACCGCTTTATCTTTAACTATGGCCAGGAAGGTGGTGACTGTAACACAGTTGACATCCGTGCTGCTGCTGAAGGTGAAGATGGACCGAACACAGTAGAACCTCCGCATCCTAACCTGCGGAAGAATAACTAAGAAAAGTAACTTTTTGCTGATAGACCCTCCCGGATCACCGGGAGGGTTTTTTTATGAGGGGCATTTTAAGCCTGTCGCTCCAGGTGACCTGTAACCGGGATTTAGAGCTAAGTCCATGATTTTCATTTATCAAAACCTTAACTCTTCCTTTTTTGGCCACCTATCTTTTTTGTGCAAGATTTGCCAGTATCAGTTAACTTTGCAAACCTTTATGAAATATAGCTGGCTAATCATTGCGGTACTCGTTTTAAGCAGTTGCGGAGGCGGGTTCAATAAATTGTTGAAGAATCCTGACCCTGCTTATAAGCTCCGGATTGCTGAACAATATTTTGTCAAAAAGAAATACAGCAAGGCGCAGCAATTGTACGAGGACATCATGCCTTACTACAAAGTGGAAAAAGAGTTCGAGGATATTTATTATAAATACGCTTATTGTGCCTATTACCAGGAAGATTACCTGAATGCAGAGCACCTGTTCAAGAGTTTCCTGGAGATTTTTTCCAACAGTGCCAGGGCGGAAGAAGTGGATTATATGAGGGCTTATTCCTTTTATAAACAATCGCCCAAAGCTGAGCTCGACCAGACGAACACCATTAAGACGATGGGAATGATGCAGACCTTTATTAATACGCATCCCGGGTCTGCAAGGAATAAAGAAGCTACCGAGATCATTGATATCTGCCGGGCGAAGCTGGAGACCAAAGATTACAAGAGCGCCCAGCTATATTATGACCTGGGACAGTTCCGGGCAGCAGGAGTTTCTTTCGCGGCTTTACTGAATTCCTACCCGGAATCGCTGCGGGGCGATGAGTACAAGCTGATGATCATAAAGTCGTATTACCGGTTTGCAGAAATGAGCATCGAAGAGAAAAAAGTTGAACGGTTCGAACAGGTGATCACCGAATGTAACGAATTCGCCGACAGGTTCCCGGATAGTAAATTGAAAAAAGAAGCAGACGATTTTTTAAATTTATCACAAACCAATATTAAAAAATTAGGTAATGAGCAAATTAAGACGCCAGCTTAGTGCAGGTATCACCAATAACGTTGAAACGCGTAACCTTGATGATATCAAGGGAAAGACTGGTAACCTGTACGAGTCAATTTCCATCATCGCGAAAAGATCTAACCAGATCAATATCTCGTTGAAAGAAGAGTTACACAACAAACTCGAAGAATTTGCCAGTCATACAGACAGCCTGGAAGAGATCCATGAGAACAAAGAGCAGATCGAGATCTCCCGTGCTTACGAAAGAATGCCTAACCCGGCTTTGCTGGCTACGCAGGAATTCATGGAAGACAAGGTCTATTTCCGGAAAGGGGAAGATGAGCTTTTCAGCTAAGACTGGCTGACAGGTATAAACTGATTACAGCGATGGGTTTCCGTCGCTTTTTTGCTTTTCGCCCGGCTCAGCAAGATTTCTAAACCTTGATGAGCCAGGCTGGTTAACAGTAAAAACTAAATGGTAATTTTGATCAATTATGTTAGCTGGCAGGAAAATATTACTGGGTATCAGCGGCAGTATCGCTGCATATAAATCCATCTACCTGGTACGGTTGCTGGTAAAGGCCGGGGCCGAGGTAAAAGTTATCCTAACGCCGTCTGCCAAAGATTTTGTATCCCCTCTTACGCTATCCACGCTGAGCCGTAACCCGGTACTGGTTGATCTTTTTGATGAGCAGAGCTGGAACAACCATGTAATGCTGGGTCGCTGGGCTGATTGTATGGTAATAGCGCCCCTAAGTTGTAATACCCTGGCTAAAATGGCCCACGGCCAGTGTGATAATCTCTTAATGGCAGTTTACCTGTCCGCTACCTGCCCGGTAGTAGTGGCGCCGGCCATGGATGAGGATATGTGGCATCATCCCGCGACCAAAGAAAATATCGCAAAACTTGAATCGTTTGGAAACAGGATTATTCCCGTCGAAAAAGGAGACCTGGCCAGCGGCCTGAATGGTGAAGGCAGGATGGCAGAACCTGAAACGATAATGGATTACCTTGAGAAGGATTTTTTTTTGACCCGCCCGCTGGAGGGTAAAAAAGCGCTGGTTACGGCAGGGCCCACATACGAACCTATTGACCCGGTTCGTTTTATTGGCAATCAATCCTCCGGGAAAATGGGTATTGCCATTGCAAAAGAACTGGAACGGCGGGGTGCTGAAGTAACGCTGGTATTGGGACCTTCCCAACTGGAGTATTCAGCCAATGGGATCGATATTATCAGAGTAACCACAGCGGAAGAAATGTATAATGCATGTGACAAGTTATTCCGGGATACCGATATAAGTATTATGGCGGCGGCTGTTGCCGACTATACCCCAACGACCACGGCTTCCCAAAAAATAAAAAAGACAGCGGATACGCTCAGCCTTGAACTTGGAAGAACAAAGGATATTCTGAAAAGCCTGGGTGAAAAGAAAAAGAAGGGTCAGGTACTGGTAGGATTTGCTCTTGAAACCAGCAATGAGCGATCCTTTGCGCTGGATAAGTTAAAAAAGAAAAATGCCGACCTGATCGTTATGAATTCACTGAATGATCCGGGCGCTGGCTTTGGCCATGATACGAATAAGATCACTATATTCGAAAAGGGAGGCCAGGAGTTCGGGTTTGATACAAAACCCAAAACAGAAGTTGCAAAAGATATTGTTGACACTATAATCCGCCTTTATTATGCATAAAAGAGGTTTACTTGTTTTTGCCTTCCTTCTTTCCGTGCTGTTTGCAGGAGCCCAGGAGATCCAGGCACGCCTGACAGTTATCAGCAGCAAGATCAGCACCACGGTTGATAAGAAGGTCTTCCAGACGCTGCAAACGTCCCTGTCCAATTTCCTGAATAACCGCCGCTGGACCACCGACGCATTTCAGCCATCCGAAAAGATCCAGTGTAATTTCCTGCTTAACATTGACCAGGATCTGGGAAACAATCTCTATAAAGGTAAACTGACAGTCCAGGCCGCAAGACCTATTTATAATACCAATTATGATTCGCCGATCATGAATTTCCTGGATGAGAATATTGTTTTCAGGTATGTTGAGTTTCAGCCCATCGAATTTAACGAAAACCGTATACAGGGTAATGATCCCATGAATGCAAATATTACAGCCGTACTCGCTTTTTATGTGAATATCATACTGGGTCTCGACTACGATTCCTTTTCCCTGCGGGGAGGCAGCGCTTATTTCCAGAAAGCCTGGAATATTGTGAGTAATGCCCCGGAAGGTCGTGATATCACGGGATGGAAATCTTTTGAAAGTCTCCGTAACCGTTATTGGCTGGCGGAAAACCTTAACAGTAACCGTTTTGCGCTCATCCATGATGCCCTTTATGCCTATTACCGATCAGGAATGGATATCTTTTACGAGAATGAAGATGCAGGCCGTAATGGTCTCCTTAATTGCCTGAACTTCCTGAATACGATCAATACGGAAAATCCTAATTCCATGTTCCTGCAATTCTTTTTCCAGGGAAAAAGTAATGAGCTGGTAAAAGTGTTCAGTAAAGCCAACGCGGATTATAAGATCAGGGCCCGGGATATGCTGACGCGGCTTGATGTAACGAATGGCGCAGCCTATAAAGAACTTTGATGAAAACAGGGTTGCTGATAATTTGTTTTTGTATAAGCCTCAGCGGTTGTAAAAACAATAACAAAGTTCCCGGTGATATCCTGCCACCCTCCAAAATGCAGGCAGTCTTATGGGATATGATGCGGGCCGACAAATTCCTTGCTGATTTTGTATTGTCAAGAGATTCGGGGTTGAACAAGGAAACGGAAAGTATAAAGATGTATGAACAGGTCTTTGCGATCCACTCCATCACTAAAGAAAAATTCAGGCAAAGTTTTTCGTGGTACGAATCACACCCGTCATTTCTGCAGGTGATCATGGATTCTATAAGCAACCGGCCCGTAACGGCACCCACAAAGCTGGTACAACCGGGGGATACGGTCCGGCAACCGGTTTCCACTCCTTCGTTGGCAGATACCAGCAAAGCTGCCAGGAAAAAAATAATTTCAAGGGTTGAGTAACAAAGAACCGTTACTTCCAACTTCCTTAATTTTATCATCTAATCATAAATCGAGATGAACAAAGTTGTGGCTACAGCCGATGAAGCTATTCGTGATATAAGTGAGGGGGCCGTTCTTATGCTGGGGGGCTTTGGTCTTTGCGGGATACCGGAGAATTGCATCGCGGCGCTTGTAAAAAAAGGAACAAAAAAACTGACCTGTATATCTAACAATGCCGGCGTCGATGATTTTGGAATTGGTCTGATGCTCCGGCAAAAGCAGGTAAAAAAAATGATCTCTTCTTATGTGGGGGAGAACGCTGAATTTGAACGGCAACTGCTCAGTGGTGAACTGGAAGTAGAACTGATCCCACAGGGAACACTCGCTACCCGTTGCCTCGCGGCAGGCTATGGTATGCCGGCCATCTTCACCCCCGCGGGCGTAGGTACCGAAGTGGCTGAAGGAAAAGAAACCCGCCATTTTAAAGGGAAGGATTACCTCCTCGAATACGCTTTTGAAGCAGACTTCGCGATCGTAAAAGCCTGGAAGGGCGATACCGATGGCAACCTTGTTTATAATGAAACAGCAAGGAATTTTAATCCCCTGATGGCCATGGCCGGGAAGATAACGATCGCCGAAGTGGAAGAACTGGTACCCGCAGGGCAGCTGGATCCGAATATGATCCATACCCCCGGTATTTATGTGCACCGCGTATTCCAGGGCAGGGATTATGAAAAGAGGATCGAGCAACGAACCGTTAGAAAGAAAGCTTAAAGAAGCATTATGGCATTGACAAAAGAACAGATCGCACAACGCATCGCGAGAGAACTGAAGGACGGGTATTATGTGAACCTTGGGATCGGTATCCCTACGCTGGTGGCCAACTATATTCCCCGGGGAATAAATGTAGTATTACAAAGTGAAAACGGGCTGCTCGGTATGGGACCCTTCCCGGTGGAAGGAGAAGAGGATCCTGATCTTATCAATGCCGGAAAACAAACAATTACTACGGTACCCGGTTCTGCCTTCTTTGACTCGGCCATGAGCTTTGGTATGATCAGGGCCGGTAAAGTGGACCTGACTGTATTAGGCGCCATGGAAGTAAGCGAAGAGGGCGATATCGCCAACTGGAAGATACCAGGTAAGATGGTAAAAGGGATGGGCGGGGCGATGGACCTGGTGGCCAGTGCAAAAAATATCATTGTCGCAATGGTACATAGCAACCCCAAAGGCGAGTCTAAGCTATTACCAAAATGTTCTCTGCCTCTTACCGGCGTTAAATGTGTAAAGAAGATCGTTTCTGACCTGGCTGTGATCGATATCACCAGTAATGGCTTTAAGTTGGTGGAAAGGGCTCCAGGGGTGTCTGTAGATGAAATAAAGGCGAAGACCGCCGGAAAACTGATTATCGAAGGGGATATTCCCGAGATTACTTTTTGATTTCTTTCCCTGGTTTGTTTTTATCCAGAAAAACATTGACCGATAAACTCGAAAATGATGCAGATAATATTTGCAGCCCAATTGATTCGGCGGTTACTCTTTGAAGCCTTCTTACGCTGACGCTCATTTTGTTCTATCTCTTGTATTTCCGTCATCGAAAATTTGTTCAGTTTGTTCCCGAGAGAAATTAGTCGATAAGGTTATTCTTTACCGCAAAAAATACAAGTCCCGCTGTATTCTTGCTTCCAAAACGTTCCATCAGGCGATCCTTGATCGCTTCTACCGTGCGGGGACTGATCTCCATTTTCTGGGCGATCTCCTGTGCGGTAAATTCCATGCAGATAAAACGCAGTACATCTTTTTCCTTATCGCTCAGGGTGATCTCGCTGTTCAGCGAAGGAATTACTTTTTGACGGGAATGTGATTTTTTAAGCAGGATCCTGTTTACGAAATTATTCAGGTAATATCCTTTTTCGAATACTTCCATGATAGCCCGGCGGATTTCCTGGGGTTCTGCATTCTTCAGCAGGTAGCCGTTGGCGCCGTTTTCCATCAGGTGATACACAAAGCGTTCATCCTCGTACATGCTAAGGATAAGCACTTTTATATGGGGGAATTGCTTGCTGATTGTCTTAGTGGCTTCGATCCCATCCTTACCGGGCATACGGAGATCCATCAGGACGACATCGGGCTGGGCGGCGGGTAAGCCATTGAGGAGGTCTTCGCCGTTCTCAGCTTCGAGTACAAACTTAACATTGGTAAACGGGCGCAATGAAAGAATAACTCCTTTCCGGAAGATCTTGTGATCGTCTGCAATAGCAACCTTGATGAATCCCATAGTTTAAGATAAGATAATGGCCAAAATTAACTAATTCTACTCACTTGGTGGCTTACTGGTAGGGTTCGTCTTTTGGTAGTTCGATGGTGACCTTATAATAAGTTTGCGAAATGTCTTTTTCAAAATTGATATGACCATGTACAACACGGAGACGGCTGCTGATGTTCTTCAGTCCCAGCCCGACATTACTCTTGTTCAGTTTATCAAAATCAGATTGTATGATACCGCGCCCGTCGTGGTGGATACGGAGATAGAATTTATCGGCATGTACATTCTGCGTTAAATGGATAAAACTGGCGCTGCTGTGTTTCAGGATATTGTTGATGAGTTCCTGTACCACGCGGAAGATGATCAGTTCCTTGTCTCCTTTCAGGCGGTCCTTGTATTCGTGGAACCGGCTGCTGGCATTAATGGCGCCAGAGCCGCTGATCTTCTGGAACAGGTCGTTCACGGCAGATTCCAGCCCGAAATTTTTCAGGGTGGGGGGCATCAGGCTATGACTGATATTGCGGACCAGCTGGATGGTATCATCGATGATCTGGCGGGCCTGGAAAATAGATTGTAACTGGGTGGCCTTGTCCTGGTTCACGAGGTTCTCGTTCAGGTACAAACGGGCGGTGGCGAGCAGGGGACCGGCATCATCGTGCAGGTCGGCGGCCAGGCGCTGGCGTTCTTCTTCCTGTAGTTTGATAGAGGCGTTCAGCAGGATCTTCTGCTGCTCCTGTTCCATTTGCTGCAGTTTGTTCTGGAACCGGAGTACCCGGCGCTGGTGCATGATGATAAAGACGATCAGGCTGACGGTGAGCACCACCATACCCAGGGTACCCAGGAAGAGTACAAGGGAGACTCCGGAACTATTGGTGGCTTGCAGGAAGTACATAATGGTTGGTGGTTGCAGTGTTTAAATCATGTCGAGATATGGAATAGAAGCTTTTTTATCATTTTGTTTATTCACAGGATTTCTAACGTAAATATATATAGCTGTTACAAAAAAAATATTTTTGATGATTTCAGCTAAATAGGTAACATTTCCAAATGTATTTATTTGCTCTTTCGTTAGGTGGTAAAATAAGATATAAAAGAAAAAAGACCCTCCGAGATAAATTAATATTCCCACTGATAACCAAAAACAATGATGATGATAAATAAAAATACCACCTGATGTTCTTGCAAAATCGTAGAAGAAGAAAAAGACAAAAAGCAATATTAAAATTGTTTCAATTCCTATCGGAACGGAATCTAAATTTTTGGGGTTTGCAAAGAATATATATCCCGCTTCAAAGAGTAGAAAGAAAATTGAAAGGGTAATTATAAGTCTTTTAAACACTTTATTAGTAATGTTCTTCCAAAACAAGAATGCGAATGAAGAGTATTCAAATGTGGTATAGAAAGCGAAATAATATTTTCTAGTATTGAGGGGTAAAACTTCGAAGATCTGAAGTAATAGAAAACAAACAATTGCGTAAACACCTAGAGAAATAGGAATGATATCCTTTCTCCTAGGTTTAGAGAATAATAAAAATAGAGGAATTATTAAGTACGAATAAGTTACTATATGTGAAAAAAGCTTTTCTATAACTTTGGATTTCTCCAAAAATAGAAAAACTTTTTAATCAATTGGAATTTTCTGAGAGATGCAATTACGACTTAGTCTTCCCAAGTAGTAATCATATCATCAGTTCCCCAAGCTCTTTTCACATTCTTTTTCATAACAGTAACATTTTAAGCCTTTTCGAATTCGAATTTGAATCATAAAAATTGAAAATGAGCAGTCCTAAAGCAAACGGTACTATAACCAGTGTATACCCTTAACCCGCTGTAAATAGCAGCAGGGTAAGGGTTTTAACGATTTTTGCTCGTAGGATTACCCGCTAAAAACAGGTAATAACACCAGGTAAAATCCGTAATTTTACGTATATAAAAATAGTAAACTTACCGGGGAAATACCCGATTATTAACAGCTGTGGATAAAAAGGAGCGTTCAGAAAAGCCAGGTATGGGCTTTGTCAGGATTTTGTAAGCATGATCACTTACCAGGTGCTGGAAAAGGAAAAGAAGTTGATTGACATTGGATTTCGCTTAAGGCTTTCAATGGATTTGGAAATTACATTCAGGACGGTTTCTAAGGACATTGGACGTTTTGAGGGGCTCCATCTTCCGTCAATCAACTGGAAACAAAAATATATACACAGCTGGCTGTGCACAAGAGCAATACTTCGGAGTTTGATGCGTATGGTATTTACTGTGCTTGTAGTAAACACTGCACCCGAAAATGAAAATACACGGTCAACGGTCTGAAAATCTACGATATCCGCTGAACAGTTATACACGGACAGGGTTTACAGGGTCACCACTCCATGCCGTATAGCGACCAAAGCCAGTCCGACCCTGCTTCTTACATCGAGTTTAATAAACATCTGGTCCCGTAATGTATCTATCGATCTTGGATTCAATTTCATTTGCTGGGCTATTTCTTTGTAAGTAAGATCTGAACAGACCAGCCTCAGGAATTCTACTTCCTGGTCTGAAAGAATTGCCTTTTGGAGACTGCTTAGGCCATCTGCATTATTCCGGAAAAGATTCACCAGTTTGCCCGTGGTATGATTGGAGTAATAATAACCCGACTGAATCACGGATTGGATCGCAAATTTTAATTCTGATGGATGAATATCTTTTTTTAAAAACCCTTTTACGCCTGTTTGAAGAAGCCGGATAAGCGATAATTCAGAATCATACATAGTCAGCATCAAAACATGCACTTGAGGGACGTTTTTCTGCAACCAGGTGGCTGTCTCAAAGCCATTCATTTCCGGCATATTAAGGTCCAGCAATACCACATCTGGGATAGCTCCGGAGCCAATATTCTGAATCAACTCTTTTCCTGTTCCTGATTGATGGATGACCCTGCAATTTTCGAACCCGTTGATCAGGGTAGCTAATGCATCACGTAGCAATATATGGTCATCTGCCATGGCAATTTTTATGATGGTATCTTTTTTCATTGTGCTTATAAAGAAATCGTAAACGAAAGAATAGTTCCAGTACCGGGCTTGCTTTCAATTTTCATTTCACCTTTTAATATTCTAATCCTTGTTTCCATATTTTTCAAACCGGCTTGCCTGTTACTTAAAGTCAAATCTTTATAAAACCCATTTCCATTATCATTTATTACAATTGTTAATTTCGATGCATTGAAGTGTAAAATTAATTTAGTTTTAGTAGCACCGGAGTGCTTGATGATATTATTAAATGCTTCCTGGATAATTCTGAAAATGATTAGTTCTTTCTGATGATCCATATATTCAGGAATGCCTTTGATATCAAAATCAATCAGAAACATTCCCGTTTGCCGAATCCGATACATCTCTTCTTCTAGTGCTTTAATAAGGCCATGTTGAATAATTACATCGGCATTCAACCCTTTAGAAATATCTCTTAATCCTGAGATTGAGGTAGAAAGAAGATTAATTGATGTATCAACCTTTTCATATAGTTTTTCCTTATTATTCCAATCAAGAGTATGGAGATGAAGTTTAGCGAGGGTAAGAGAGAGGCTAATATTATCATGAATTTCTCGGGAAATATTTATAAAAGTTTGTTCCTGGATTTCAAGTTGTGTTTTTAATAAATTTTTTTCATAATTGGCTTCCATCTCTTTTAATATCTGTTGATAGGCAATTTGTTTTTTGCGATGCCGGGAAATAATGGTGAGGATAAATACTCCCATAAGCATAATTAAAAAGGTTGTAACTAATAGAAAGATTGTTATGTTGTAAGAGAAGTTTTGCATGTAAATGCTTTTGCAAGACAAATAAATAAAAAACAGATTGAAATATAATGTATGCTAAACATTATATAATATATATGTATGCTAAATGAATATAATTTGTCTCCTATTAGAAAAAATGGTAATGAAGTAAGTGTATATAAAAAAAGACCAGTTGTAATTATTACTGATGCTTTTTTAATCTGTGAAGAAAGTTGAATTTTATTTTCATCAAAAAATTCGTAGAAAAAAAATAGGCAAAGCAAAAGAAGTAGAAAAAACTCTAAAATATTGATTCTGAAACTAAAAGCCATCATTTTATCGTAGGTAAACTGCGAAGTAACAGCTAAGATGAAAAAAATCAATGATAATAAGTAAACTAACAGGATAAACATTTTTGTAAAAAACTTAGCTTTTTTTGATTTAATTACTTTATCAAAAAAGACATAAAAAATAGTAATCTCAAAAAGAGAGAAAAGAGTATTTATGCCTTCAAGTATTACAGTTTTCTCCATTTTTTGAGTAAGCTGAGCCGCAACATAGTCCCAAACAATTAGGCATAGAATACTTATAAATACATATGAAATCATTAAAATATAGATTTTCTCTTTTTTAAAATTCTTAAGCCCTAAGATAAAAGCGATCATAGAACAGCAATACCACATAGGAATTGTATAATAGGTTGTTGACCACTTTTGTACTATTCTTTCCCAAAAACTACTTCCCATGAGAGCAAATTACATTCTGTTTCGCAATGAGAACTTTTTTGACAGACAGAAAAAGACGTTTTAAAATGTTTTTTTCCTGAGTTGAATCCGAGGAAATAAAAACAATTTGAAGATCAACGCTTTGGGAGAAAATTACGCATGATCTTGTTTTTACCCCATGGATTTGCCAGTAAAGAACATTGATTTTATAGCCCCTTTCCCATGGCTAAAGAAAGAACTGAATATAGTTTTGATCATCATTTGGCCAATGTTACGGGATTGCCCAAAACCGGGAAAAGAGTAGGCGGTGGGATTTTTCTGGCACAGCACCTTATTCTGGACGCCAGAGTAACATCAAACAATCAATTATGAAAAAGATGATCTTGGTTTTCCTGTTAAATATAAGTATCCATTGTTTTGCTCAAAAAGATAACCTTATACTTGTTCCAAGCAGTGTAGCCGCGCTGGGGCAGGAGTATGCAAATCTTTTTACCGAACAGGCGAACATTCTCGGGCAAATGGAAAAAGAGTTGTCACAAAAAAGAGGAACATTTTCCACTATCAGTTCCCTTGTCACTTATTCCTGTGCAAAGTGGAGTCAGCTTGCTGGACAAACTTGTGGAATAGATGTAAACGAGTTAAGCAATTCCCTGGCAGCTACCGGACCGACAGGAACCAATTACGAAAGCTATATTAATAGTTTAAAATTGTCCGGTGAATTCAAAAGAAGCCTTTTAGATATCAATGCAGCCATACGTAATGTAGAGGGGGTAGATGACCTTAATTCGATATTATACCCTTATTCAACGGGCCTGCTCCAATCCGGCCTGAGTCCGCAGGAAAAGGAAAGTTTAAAAATGTACATCGTCGGGATGAATTATGGATATTACGTTTTAATGAATTGCGAGAGAATGAAAACGCTTATGCCTCCGCAGGGAGATGGACCAGAAATGAACCGCAGTATCTGGGGAATTATCAAAGCAGCCATACGTTGTGGTTTAGGCACTATTGGCGGAGCTTTATTGGGCTCGCTTGGTGGTGCAGCAGCCGGGACTTTCACGCTACCTGTAATAGGAACAGCAAGTGGAGCTGCGGTTGGTTTTTGGGGAGGAGCCATGGCCGGGGCCTCGCAATCATGTTTTGAGTAAACTAATATTATGTTTAAAAAACAATTACCGTTATTTGTTTGCTCCCTTCTAAGTCTCTTTATCCTGATCAGGATGATAAAGAACGGAACAGTTTTACAAATAATTCTTGCAACTGGTGGCTTTGTAATATTTCTTATTCTCCTGGTCATAGTAACCAGAAGAGCACGCAATGGCCACAGGTAATTAATGAACAGGAATGAGCTGCTTCATTCAGCTCATTCCTGTTTTAAACCGGATTTGTGCGTCTTCAGACTAAATATTTCATTCTTTTAGTGTTATCACTTGCCGCATTTGATGCCGCATGTTGCCAGAATAGCAAAGGAAGTAAACCTGCTAAACCAGAAATTCTTACTTCCGGTTTTATAGATATTGTTAACAATGGACAGGTTAACGCTTCGGCGAGATTCATTCGTTTATCTATCGGCGAACCAGGAAAATTTGTTATCCCGCTTTCTATTTATAGCGGAGTTTCATCTAATAATTTTCAAAATCAGCAAAATCCCGGGGGACAACACTCCAATGACCATTTGGTAAACAGTTTTATTAACCCTTTAAGTGGTCTTGCCAATATTTCAGTGGACGGAATTATTTTTTTTGACAAGAAAACGTCTGGGCGGCTTACACGCCCCGGTTGTTTATACCATGGAGGAACAAGAATACTCACAGGCTTTAAAACCGGCCCGGCGACAGATCCGGCAACAGGAAGACCTGTTAATTTCCTGAACAGTTTCGCTACTCTTGGATTCTATTTTCAAACAGGTGCCTGGGAGAGGAATAATTCAAACAATATCGGGCTATTTTGGATAGCCTGTCGTTACATAGCCTGTAAAACAGGAGAAAGGCAGCTACAGGAGATCATGCCAGGAATCCAATCCGATGGATTCTACCACGGCTGGTCTGTTGCCTGGGGAATAGAGATCAACAACCTGGTCAATATAAAAGTGGTTTACTACAAGTATATCAAAAAACCTGAAATTGATTATTCACTGCCCATTTACCAGTTCTCTTTTAATTACTCGCTTCGCTGACCTACTTCTTTTTCTCAAACACCATATAAGCCTTATCGCTGTGAAAGAGATTAATTTTCATCAGGCTGTCCGATAGCTCGACCAGGTCGAATTTATCATCCGCGCGGCCGGTATTCTTTAAGACCAATGCTTTATTGCTGTCCACTAATTCGTAAGGCTGCTCCGCCAGCTTTTCATTATGCTGGGTTACCTTAAAAACATTTTTAGCAGAGAAAGAAAAATGGAGCCCGGTTTGCCGTTGGTGCAGGTCCGCGATCAGCGAATCTTCCAGGTTCATCGGTGTACCGTCAAAAGCTTCCATCCGGGTATATTCCCATTCCCCGACAGCGGGATTTGTTTTTTGCTTTTGCGAACAAGCGACAATAAAAAACAAACTACAGATAAGCCATTTCATTTTTTTATTTTAAAGATAAAAAAGGGAAGGGAAAGCCAATGCAAAACGCAGGGATAAAAATCGGGTGGGCTCAGGAAGCCGGTACCTACGGGCAGCTGCCCGGAAAAGAAATTGGTTTCCATGCGGTTAATACTAAAAAAAGAGTACTTTTACGTGAGACTCGTTACCCCATTAAATTAACTGCAAAACCAATTCCATGTCCACCCAGGAAATAAAAGTAGCGATTGCCGACGACCACAAGATATTCCGTGACGGTATCCGGATGGCTCTCAAAGACAAAGAGTACCTGAAAATACTCTGGGAGGCCGAAGACGGAAAAGACCTGATGCACAAGCTCCAGCTCAAACTTCCCGATGTGATCCTCATGGATATCCGGATGCCCGAAATTGACGGGATCAATGCCATCAGCCTGATCCGCAAGGAATACGAGGCCCTGAAAATCATCGTGCTAACGATGTACGACGACCAGGAAATGATCACCAAAATGATGGAAATGGGCGCCAATGCCTACCTCACCAAGACCACCGACCCCGAAGAGATCTACCAGGCCATCCTCACCTGTATGAACGATGATTTCTATTTTAATGAACTGGTGAACAAGGCCGTTCTGCTCAAACTCCAGCATAAGAAAACCGTCCGGCAGTTCTATCCCAACCCCGTTAAGTTCTCCGAAAAGGAAATAAAAATATTGAAACTGATCGCCGAGGATAAAACCACCGAAGAGATCTCCAAAGATGTTTTCCTCAGCCCCCGGACGATCGAGACCATCCGCCAGAACATGAAACAAAAAGTAGGGGCGAAAACGATCGCCGGCCTGGTGATGTATGCGATGCGGAATAAATTGCTGGAATAGATCTAAACCCCTGGTTTTACATGTCAAATATCAACGATACTTATTTCGAAGGTCACTACAAGGATATATGGCGGACCATCATCCCCGATGAACTGACCGTGAAGGAAGTTGATTTCATGCTTACCTATTTCAACCTGCAACCCGGCTCCAAAGTACTTGACCTTATGTGTGGCTACGGACGCCATGCTATTGCCCTTGCCCGCAAAGGGATGTCTGTAACGGCGGTAGATAACCTGGGCGATTACACGAATGAAATATTCGAGACAGCAGAAAAAGAACAACTTCCTTTAAAAGTGATCAAGGCGGATGTGACAACTTATAAACAGGAGGAGCCGGTTGATCTAGTTCTCTGTATGGGTAACAGCCTTAATTTTTTTAATGCAGGAGACTGCAGCAGGATATTGACACAGGTGGCTTCCTGCCTGGTACCCGGCGGTCATTTACTGATCAATAGCTGGACAGTGGCGGAGATAGCTATCAAAAATTTTAAAGAAAAAGCATGGACCATGGTGGGAGAAATGAAATTTCTCACCGATGCCCAATACCTTTTTCATCCAACGCGTATCGAGACGGAGAGTACCATCATTGCACCCGATGGGAAAACAGAGACCAAGATCGGCATTGATTATATTTTTACGATCAACGAACTGGAAACAATGCTTGATAAAGCCGGCCTGCAAATGAAAGAGATCTACAGTATTCCCGGGCGGAAGAAATTTACCCTCGGCGAACCAAGACTATACCTCGTGGCCACAAAAAAATAAGACAGGTATATAGTTTAATGTTTATGGTTTATCGTTCAGGGACATTTCCTAACGTGTAAGAGCCTTGGGTTTTAGGAAACCAAAAACTATAAACAATAAACTATAAACAAAAAAAAGCCCCGGCGTTATGAGGACCGGGGTTGCATGTTACTGTTATGAAAAGAAAAAGATTTTTAAGCTGCGAGCTTCATAAGAACAGGGTTTAATGGTCTTTGGTTTTGGGTTTTTTCTCAACAGGCATTGGATTCATAAAACGGGGCTTCTGATTTAAAAGTGAAAGTTGACTGGCCGGTGAAGTGTCTCCCGATAAAGATCGGGGTTGGTTTTTCAAGGGATCATTGGAAATACTTTCTGGACGGTTTGGACATTGATGAGAAGGATATAAACAGGTCATCCGTGTCAATCAACTTTCGAAACAAAAGTATATCCACAACCAATTGTTAACAAGAGCATAACTGCCCTATTTGGAATACAGCATTTTTACTGTTGAAATCGTAGAATCTCCTTTTTACGATCGTAGACTTTCGTTTGTTTGGTTTCGTACCGGTACTTTCCGCAAATGTTAAATCAAGTAGTTTCCCTATGGTATATGTAGCGGGAATTTTCCAACTTGCACCCAGAATAATACTGTTAAAAATTCATTCCAAAATAATCCAATTATGAAAAACCCCGAAACCAATTCAGTAATTAAAGTTGCTATTGCTGATGACCATGCGATCTTCCGCACAGGTGTGAAAACTTCCCTGCAGGCCCGCAAAGACATACAGATGGTGGCTGAAGCCGAGAACGGTATGCAATTGCTGAACCTGCTGCGCCACATCCAGCCCGATGTAGTTTTACTTGATATACAGATGCCGATTATGGACGGCCTTACGGCTTTACCCGAGATCAAAAAACTGTACCCCAACGTAAAAGTCATCATGCTCTCTTTCCTGAACGATCATTCCGTGATCTCCAAAATGATGGAAGTAGGGGCAAACTCTTATATTACAAAGGAGTCAGGCGCCGAGATGATCTACGAAGCGATTAAAGGAGTTTACGAAAATGACTTCTATTTTAACGAACTGACCAATAAAGCGCTGCTGAGCGGTTTGCGTACCAAGCGCACCACCGAATCATCCATGCCACAGGATGTACAACTGACCGATAAGGAAGTTACCATCCTGAAACTGATGTGTGATGAGAAAAGCACCAAGGAGATCGCCGATATCGTTGACCTCAGCCCGCGGACGGTTGAAGCCATCCGTGACAAACTGAAAACAAAAACAGGGACCAAATCAATGGCCGGCCTGGTAATGTATGCGGTAAAAGCTGGTCTCGTAGAACAGGCATAATCTTTCATGGCAAGTATATTGAACCATCCCGCCTCAGGCGGGGTGGTTTTTTTTATTTACTTTGGTTGAATGAGCCATATCTGTTTCAATGGAAAAATTGTTCCCGCCGGGGAACCGGTCCTCCTGGCTGCTAACCGGGGTTACCGTTACGGAGATGGCTTGTTTGAAACGATTAAACTGCAAAACGGGCAGCTCCTGCTGAAAGCCTATCATTTTGACAGGTTGTTTTCCGGCCTTTCGGTATTGAAATTTAAGATCCCCACCCGCTTTACCAGGGAGCGACTGGAAGATGAGATCCTGCACTTGTGCCGGAAGAATGAATGTGAAGGTCTTGCCCGGGTTCGGCTTTCCGTATCCCGTGGTAATGGCGGGCTGTATGATGAAGAAGGATCATTGCAATACCTGATCGAATGCTGGCCCTTAAATCCAACTGTAAATAGCCTGAATGAGAATGGGCTTGTGATCGATGTATATACGGGAGGTGAAAAAAGTTGCGATCAGTTCGCAAACCTTAAAACAGCTAATTTTCTTATTTACTCCATGGCGGCTATCTATGCAAAAGAAAATAAGCTGAATGATTGCCTGGTACTGAACAACTCGGGGAGCATAGCCGATTCCACAACTGCCAACCTGTTCCTCGTAAAAAAGGATAATATTCTTACCCCGGAAGCGGGTGAAGGGTGTGTGGAAGGTGTAATGCGGCGATGGCTGCTGGAGAACCTGCGTAAAGAAGGTTATAAAGTAAACGAAACTACTATCACCGTTAATGATATTAAACAGGCGGATGAGCTTTTCCTGACCAATGCCATTCATGGGATCAGGTGGGTAAAGCAGTTCAGGGATAAAACCTATCCCAATAGCAGGACAACGGAAATTTATCAGCAGTTTGTGAAAACAATCCCTGTATAAGCTTGTTTCATTCACTGCATGAAGCCGATTGTCAATATCTTCTGGTTCCGCCGCGACCTTCGTCTATACGACAATGCAGGCCTGTTCCATGCACTCAAAGAGGGAAAACCTGTCCTTCCAGTTTTTATATTCGACCGTAATATCCTCGATGAGCTGGAGGACAAAGCCGACCGGCGGGTGGAATTTATTCACGGGGCTTTGTTGGATATGCAGCAGCAGTTGCTTAAACTGGGTTCTTCACTGGATACCCGGTATGGAAAACCCCTTGATGTCTTTTCTGCGTTACTTGATGAATACGAGATCGGAAAAGTGTTTACGAATCATGATTATGAACCTTATGCAACAGAAAGAGATAGTAAGGTTAAAGAACTATTGGAAGAGAAAGGCATCCCTTTTCATTCGTATAAAGACCAGGTTTTACTGGAGAAAGAGGAAGTGCTCAAGAAAGACGGGAAACCCTATACCATTTTTACTCCCTATTCTATTAAATGGAAAACTGTACTGACAGAGTTCCATGTCACTTCTTATTCTAACAAAAAATATTTCTCTCATTTTTATAAACAACCCGAAAAAAAGATCATACCGCTGGCAGCCATGAATTTTAAACCGCTGGGTCAGCCTTTTCCCGGTAAAGAATGGCAGGGAGCTATTATCCGTAATTATAAAGAACAACGGAATATACCAGCTATACAGGGAACTTCGAGGCTGAGTGTTCATCTCCGGTTTGGTACGATCAGTATCCGCGTACTGGCTGGCGAAGCAGGCGCCCTTAATGAAACTTTCCTGAACGAACTGGTCTGGCGGGATTTTTACCAGATGATTCTCTGGCATTTTCCCCGGGTGCTGGGCCACTCTTTCAAACCAGCTTATGACCAGATCAACTGGAGAAACAATGAAACAGAGTTCGATGCCTGGTGCAAAGGGCAAACCGGTTACCCGATCGTGGATGCAGGTATGCGGGAACTGAATGAGACAGGTTTTATGCACAACAGGGTAAGGATGATCGTAGCAAGTTTTCTTACCAAGCATTTGCTGATCGACTGGCGTTGGGGAGAAGCTTATTTTGCACAAAAGCTACTCGACTTTGACCTGGCTGCCAACAACGGTGGATGGCAATGGGCAGCAGGGAGCGGTTGTGATGCAGCTCCTTATTTCAGGATATTCAACCCTTACCTGCAAACCAAAAAATTTGATCCGGAATTAAAATATACCCGGCATTGGGTGCCGGAATTTGAGGAATTCAGTTATCCAAATCCAATTGTAGAACATGAATTTGCCCGAAAAAGATGTCTTGCAACCTATGCAGCGGCCTTAAAGAAATAATACATCCTCGTCATCCGCTTCTTCATTGTTTAATTCAAGGAATACCTGGTGCAGGCTTTCAATAGCCAGTTTTCCTTCTTCCCCAAGATCAAGACTGTAATCATTTACATAGAGGTCAATATGCCGGCGCATTACGTCTTCGCTCATTTCCTGCGAATGCTCTTTTACATAATCCGTTATTTCAGGGTAATGCGCAAAGGCAAATTCCAGGCTTTTACGGATCAATTCATTTATTTTCAGCGCCACCGACCTTTTGATGGACTGGTTGATGGCAATGCCCCCTAACGGAAGGGGGAGTTCCATTTTTTTCTCCCAGAATTCTCCGAGGTCTTTCACTTTGTGCAATCCTTTTTGCTGGTATGTAAAACGGTTTTCATGAATGATGACACCGAGATCTGTTTCTTTATTCAGTAATGCATCTTCGATTGCTGAAAAGAGCATGAACCTTTTATCCTTTGCCTCCGGATAAGCAAAGCTAAAAAGCAGGTTGGCTGTTGTATTGACACCGGGCAATGCGATAGAAGCCTGGTTGATCTCTTCATCTGATATTTCATTACTGGTATCGGAGATGAGTAAAGGACCCGCTCCTTTTCCCAACGCACTTCCGGCATTCAGTAATGTATAATTTTCGAGAGACCGGAAAAAAGCAGGAAAGCTAAGCTTGGTGATATCCAGCTTACCTTCCAGCGCCCATTGATTGAGGGTTTCCACATCTGCCAGGACGGCATCAAATTCAAAACCTTCTGTATCAATTTTTTTATTGACAAGGGCATCAAAAATAAAAGTATCGTTCGGGCAGGGGGAGAAGCCTAAAGTGAGTTTCATAATTTGTCTAACAAAACGCTGAGTTCATTGTTCAGGTTAATAATCGATTCTTCCAGGTTCCAGTTTTTCTTATTTCTTTCACCTGCATAATTGGAAACGGCTCTTAGCTGTATAAAAGGAATCTTTTCCATCAGGCAGACATAATGTAAAGCCGCGCCTTCCATAGATTCCACAACAGGGTCAAATGTTGCTTTGAAAAATTTTATTTTTTGGGAGGATGTGCTGATCTCGTTGACTGAAACCGCTTTTACTTTTTTAAGCTTTATTTTTTTTAATATGTCACTCCTGTTTACCAGCCATCCTTTTGAAAAAGGATATTTGTTTTGGTTGACAAGTCCCAGGTCCGGCAGGGTTTTCCATTTATTCCCTTCGATCACACCCTGGTCAGCAATGACTTCCTGCCGGATAGCGAAAACTGACCCAAGGGCGGTTTTTTTATCAAAACAACCGCCGATACCCGCCTGGATGATCATTCCGGGTCGTTTGATAGAAAGCTGCCGTGTCAGCGCATAGGTGGTAGCCGCCAGGCCGATACCTGTAATCAATATATCAATACCCCGCAGGTTCTTTGCCCTGTATGTCTCGAGAAAAGGAGCAATCTCTCTGGCAGTAGCGGCAACAAGTAAGCAATTCATGAATTTCCGGAACTAAACTGCAAGGTAGGCAAACTTGTCTTTTAAGTCTCTCTAAAAACTGATTTCACTTACCTTTGCCGCCTGCTTACCCGGCACAGCTTTAGCGACGACGGGCTAATGACAGCATTCATCATTTCCCCCGCCCAATGCTGTGGGGAAACAAAAAAGTAAAGCATGGTTTACTTGACAAGATCCGAACATTTTAATGCAGCCCACAAACTTTACAACCCGGCCTGGGACTATGAAAAGAATGAATCCGTTTTCGGGAAATGTGCCAACGAGAACTGGCACGGCCATAACTATGAATTACTGGTTACTGTAAAAGGTAAACCCAGTCCGGACACCGGGTTTGTGTTTGACGTAAAGAAACTGAGCGACCTTATCAAAGAGCATATCACTGAAAAGATCGATCACCGGAACCTGAACGTGGACGTGGAATTCATGAAGGGACAGATATGCAGTACGGAAAACCTGGCTGTTGCTATCTGGAAAGAACTGGCGCCGCAATTACCTCCCGGTATCCTGTTACATTGTATCAAACTTTATGAAACTCCCCGCATTTACGTGGAATATTTCGGGGAATAAAAGAGGGTAAGTAAACCTTTTAATTTGATAACCGTTATTGATCCTGTTTATTAACTTGATCCCATGAGTAAGAAAGTAGCCGTATTCAGGAGAGAGCATTTTAACGCAGCCCACCGGCTGTTCAACCCCGGCTGGGATGATGCGACCAATGAAAAGGTCTTTGGGAAATGCGCCCTGCCGCACTACCACGGGCATAATTATGAGCTGGAGATAAAAGTGGTAGGTAAGCCAAATAAAGACACGGGCTATGTCATGGACCTGAAAGAACTGGGCGACCTGGTGAAAAGGGAGATCCATTCCAGGTTTGATCACAAGAACCTGAACCTGGACACCAAAGAATTCAAAGACCTGAACCCGACCGCGGAGAATATTGCTGTGGTGATCTATAAATTATTGCGTCCCCATATTGATAAAAAACTGGACATGCAGGTAAGGCTGTATGAAACGCCGCGAAATTTTGTGGAATACCCGGTCTAGGAATAAAAAATAAGGAATAAGAAATGAGAAAATATGGCATATAAAAAAATCGAGCAGTACGATGAAAAAGTAACCACGGGCCTAATGGGTAGTTACAAAACCGTGATTGACCTGCTGGGCGAAGATTCTGACCGGGAAGGCTTGTTAAAAACACCGGAACGGCTGGCCAAAGCTATGCAGTACCTGACACAGGGTTACCAGTCGGATGCCAAAGCCATTATTAATTCTGCCAAATTTCATGAGCCCATCAGCGAGATGATCGTCGTAAAAGACATTGAAGTATACAGCATGTGTGAACATCATATGCTTCCTTTTTTTGGCAAGGCCCATATCGCTTATATCCCCAATGGCTGGATAACCGGGTTAAGTAAAATCGCCCGGGTAGTGGATGTCTATGCAAGACGTATGCAGGTACAGGAACGCCTTACCCTCGAGATCATGAACGCAATCAAGGATACCCTTAACCCCCTGGGAGTAGCGGTGGTGATCGAGGCTAAACACCTGTGTATGATGATGCGGGGCGTTCAAAAACAGAATTCTTCAACCACTACTTCTGCTTTTGATGGCGAGTTCCAGAAGAATTCGAGCAGGAGCGAGTTCCTGAAACTTATCAGTACAGATTTACATTAACCATTATATTTGCAGCCCAGGAAAGTTTGGTCTCGTTCAGGCAGACCAGACTTTTTTGGCGTCACGGGGTAAACAATTAACCAAATGAAACATGCATTTATATTCCCGGGGCAGGGTTCACAATTCCCGGGAATGGGAAAAGAACATTACGAAAACAGCGCCTTTGCCAAAAAATTATTTGAGCAGGCAAATGAAGTATTGGGTTTTCGTATTTCCGATATCATGTTCAACGGTACAGAAGCTGACCTGAAACAAACCAATGTAACACAGCCGTCCGTTTTTCTTCATTCTATCATTGCCTATAAGAGTATCGACCCTGTTACTGCTTCCGGTTCCCCCGATATGGTAGCCGGTCATTCACTCGGAGAATTCTCTGCACTGGTCGCCAATGGCACCCTTAGTTTTGATGATGCCATGAACCTGGTGAGCATCCGGGCCAACGCCATGCAGAAAGCCTGCGAACTCACTCCTTCAACGATGGCAGCAGTATTGGGCCTGGCCGATGAGAAAGTGGAGGCTATCTGTGCAGAGTTACAACAGGTGACCGGTGAAATCGTAGTACCGGCTAATTATAATTGTCCCGGCCAACTGGTCATCAGTGGTTCCATAAAAGGAATTGATATTGCCTGTGAAAGGATGAAAGCGGCCGGGGCTAAAAGAGCGCTGGTATTACCTGTAGGAGGAGCTTTTCATTCACCCCTGATGTTGCCGGCCAAGGAAGAATTACAGGCTGCCATCGAGACCACTAAATTTCATACACCTACCTGCGCTGTATACCAGAATGTAGCCGCCAAAGCGGTGATGGATAAAGGAGAGATCAAGCAAAACCTGATCGATCAGCTCACCGGTCCCGTTCGCTGGACACAAAGTATAGAAGCCATGATCGCGGATGGAGCTTCTGCCTTTACGGAAGCAGGTCCGGGAAAAGTATTACAGGGACTCGTATTGAAAATTAATAAGGAAATGCAGGTGAATGGGGTGAGCTAAATACAGGAACACAGTTTTTCCTGGTTCTTATGATGAACGCAGAAAGATCATAACAGATCTTAAAAATCATAAAGATCTGCGTTCTCTCTCTAAACGTACAACTGGCAATTGAGCCAGCCACTATCAAATTCAGCTTTATATTTTTTGTAGAAATTAATAGCCGGTTCATTCCAGTCCAGTACCTGCCAGATGATACGGTTGAATTTCTTTTCTTTGGCTTCTTCGATCAGCCGGTCAAATAGTAATTTACCGATCTTCTTGCCCCGCATGGATTCTGTAACAATAATATCTTCAAGGTACATAGCCTGTCCTTTCCAGGTGGAGTACCGGATATAGTACAGGGCAAATCCAACTACCAGTGGTCCCCCTTCTGAAGAGAGGGGCAATTCCGCCACAAAAGCCCACCAGACCGGGTTGTGGCCAAAACCACTTTCTGTAAAATGTTCGAGGGTAACGGTTACATCATCCGGCGCTTTTTCATAAACAGCCAATTCAGTGATCAGCTCTAATAACCTTGGACAATCTTCTTTAACAGCTCTCCGGATATTGATCTCCATACTTCCTTATTAATTATTTTTTATTTCTTATTTCTCATTCTTGTATCCAGGCCCCTTTACAAACTTCCCGGGCATTGTCCCTGTATGTTCACCATCTTTCAATACCTGCACACCATTTACAAAAACATGCAGCATTCCTTCGGAATACTGGTGGGGTTTTTCAAATGTTGCATTGTCTTTTACTTTGGCGGGATCAAAGATCACGATATCCGCGTAATAACCAGTCCTGAGCTCACCCCGGTTCTTCAATTTTAAATTGACAGCAGGTAATTTGGAAAGTTTGCGGATGGCTTCAGGAAGGCTGAGTATTTTTTCATCCCTCGAATATTTACCGATCACTCTTGCAAAGTTACCGTAGGCGCGGGGATGTGCATTGGATTTCAGGAAAACACCTTCAGGCGTGTAAGAAGCTTCATCGCTTCCAAAACTGACCCAGGAAACCGGGACCTGTTTTTTTACATTCTCTTCACTCATCAAAAAATAAGCTACTCCTACCCGGGTACTATCCTGTACGATCAGGTCCATGGCGGTTTCTTCGGGACTTTTCTTCCGCAACTTTGCTACTTCGGCCAGTGTTTTGCCCGTATATTTTTTCAGCGAATCCTGCTTAAATCCAAGTAACAAAACATGTTCTGCACCACCGGCACCGTAATAAAGGTTTTCCCAGTCTGCAGCATCCGTATTCATAGCTTTCTGCATTTCGGCGCGAATGCCCGGATCCTGCAAGCGCTGCCATAGTTTTCCAAAACCTCCATCCTGCAGGGAAGGAGGGAAGGCTGAAGTCATTCCCGTAGCGCCTGCAACATAGGTATACATATCGGCTGTAACCTGTTGCCCTTCTTCCCTTGCCCTTTCCACCCGGCGAATAACACTATCCATTTTGCCCCAATTATTTTTGCCAGCTGCTTTTAAGTGAAAGATCTCCGCGGGGATATGGGCTTCTTTTGATATCGTGATGAGTTCTTCCACGGCTTCCAGTAATTTATTTCCTTCGCTCCGCATATGGCTGCTATAGCATCCCCCATATTGAGACGCCACTTTTGAAAGTGCGATTAGCTCATCGGTCTTTGCAAAAAAATCAGGAGGGTAGATCAGCGCATTGGTAACACCCAGCGCCCCCTGTTCCATGGCCTGGCCTACGAGTAATTTCATACTATCAAGCTGAGCAGGCGAAGGAGCTTTATTGTCTTCCCCGATCACGTATTGCCGTACGATGCCGGTGCCTACAAAAGAGGCAATATTGCAGGAGATCCCTTTCTTCTCTAAAAAATTCATGTACTCTCCCAGCGTATTCCATTCCACTTTGTATTTGATATCGCTTTGACCTTTTTGCAGTTGCTCTTTCATCTTAGGATTCAGCGGTCCCATACTGAATTCGCCAAATATTTCGCTCGTTACTCCCTGCCGGATATCACTTTGCGATCTTCCATCCTGGATCAGGGCTTCTTCCGAATGCCCCATCATATTGATAAACCCCGGGGCAACTGCCATGCCGCCGGCATCCGTTTCATTGGTTCCGGAAGCCTTTCCCAGGTCACCGATAAAAGCAATCGTATCATTGATGATCCCGATATCGGCTTTGTAAGGTTCCCCACCGTTTCCATCATAGATCATCCCGTTACGGATAATGGTATCGTATGCCTTTTTTTTGTTACAGGCGAATAAAAAAAGGAGACTGAAGAGAGCAACAGTTTTTTTCATGGTTATTTCTTTTTGTTTGCCTTGAATATTCCTTCCGGTTGAATAAAGCTTACCGCTGTTACCTCTCCTTTTTCATTCATATCGAATTTCACACTGTACCCGGAAAGTACTTTGAGATTAAATTCGTTCTTTTTTACGGGAACGAGCTCATATTCCGGCTGCCCTTCAATAAAGGCATACAATGTTTTTTCACCTTTGATATAAAATTTTGCGAGAGCGCCCGGACCCAGTTCATACTCGCCCACATATTTTTGCAGATCTTCTTTGCTGATATCTATTTCTTTTGCTTCCCTTACAAATTCGATATCCTTTACACCTGTTTCAAAAGGAATGGTTAGTTTACTGATCGTTCCTTTTTCATCGGTATGAAAGGTTACAGGGAAGGAAGCTCCTTCGAGGGAAGGATCCTGTGGAATGGCTTTGAACTGGTCATAATGATTATGTTCAAATTTAATATCGATACTGTTGAATTTAGAAGACAATTCATTCCCGGTTGTCATGATTTCAATACTGCCATACCCCGGATTTTTGTAGGTGCCGGTATAATCAGCTAGCGCATGCGAAGGCTTGGTATTGAATACCCTTCCCAGGCTGTCGTTCTTTACAACGGCTTTGGCGGCTTCGGCACCTTTTTTAAAGGCATCCAGTAAATATTTATTCCAGTTACGGGAAGAAAGTTTCAGCATCCTGTCAGCGATAAAGTTGCGGATCACAGAAACAGGACCGCCCTGGTTACTCACCACGAAGATCCCGATGCTGTCGGATGGAAAAAACCCCGTGGAAGAAATAAACCCATCAATCCCACCCCCATGTTCTACGCGGTAATGACCGCGGTAACTGCTGATACCCCAGCCCAGTCCATAGCCGGATATATGCACATCAGAATTTTCAATACCGGGTAAACCACCGCCCGTGGCCATTTGTATCGTGATCGCTTCATTGCGGTAGGAAGAGGGGAAAATCTCTTTACCATTGTATTTGCCCATATTGATCCAGGTGATCAGCCATTTCGCCATGTCTTTGGCGCTGCTGTTTACCGATCCTGCAGGACCCATTGCATCGATATTCCTGTAGGGAATCGCTTTAATGCTGGAGTCGGTTGAAGCGTAGGCCAGGGAATGATCGGGTGACTTTTCCATATCCCGGGTGGAAAGGTTGGTATTATCCATACCCAAAGGGTTCAGGATTCTTTCCTTCATATTGGTTTCCCAGGATTTGCCTGTCATTTTTTCAATCACAACTCCCTGCGCCATGAACATAAAATTGTTATACTGCCATTTAGCTCGCAGTTCAGCCGTGGGCTCCAGGTATTGGATACGTTCAAGGAATTCATTGCGGCTTGCCCAGGAAGCATACCATGACATGTCATGACGTGGCAGCCCGGTCCGGTGACACATCATGTCGCGAAGCGTTACATGATCATTGCTGTATTCGTTCTGGAATTTTAATTCAGGTAAATAGGTCCGCACGGGTTTATCAAGGTCAAGCTTTCCGTCATTTTGCAACATCCCGAGTATAGAAGCCGTAAAAGCCTTGGTGCAGGAACCGATCGCAAACTGTGTGTTCTCTGTCACCGGCAGTTTTTTATCGGTGTCGCGGTAGCCAAAACCACCGGCATAGACCAATTTCCCTTTTTCCACCACGGCAATGGAAATTCCGGCTGCATGCCAGTCTTTTAAGACTTTTGCTGCCAGGGTATCCAGTCCTTTCAATCTTGGATCCGACGGTGGCTGAGCCTCTAAAACAAAAAAGGAGATGACAAAGAATAGCAGGAAGCTGATTTTGCGCATAGCAGTAGTTATTAATGGTTCAAATGAATCATGCGAAATCCGGTGGAGAAGTTACTATATAAATAAAACCCGGAAAAAGATATTATCAGGGCACTGTTAATTTAGATTTCACCCAGAAACCGCAGGGAGCACCGAGTTTGAAAGAATAAAAATTCTCTGCGAACGCAGTGCTCCCTGGGTGTTGCTTTTAAGGAAGTGCCTGCTCAAGATCCGCCAGGATATCCTGCAGGTTCTCGATCCCCACATTCATTCTTATCAACCCATCCGTAATTCCGTATTTTTCTTTCTCTTCTTTGGGAACGCTGTGATGCGTCATCGAAGCGGGGTGGGAGAGCAGTGTATCACAAGTGCCGAGGGAAACGGTCCGTACACACATTTTTAATTTATTCATAAATGCGATACCGCCCTGTAAGCCGCCTTTCAATTCAAAACTCAGCATGGCGCCGGGATGCCGCATCTGTTTTTTCGCAGCAGCATGATCGGGATGATTTGTTAATCCTGTATAATTTACCCGGGCAACGGCTGAATGCTTTTCCAGGTAATGAGCGACTTCCATGGCATTCTGACAATGCCGCTCCATTCTTATTTCCAGTGTTTTTATTCCCTGTATGAGTAAAAAAGAATCAAAAGAATTGGAATTACCCCCGAGCAACCGGTGAACTTTTGTGGCTTTTGTTTTCATGAATTCAATATCCCTTCCTAACAGGATGCCCCCGATAGCCGTACCATGCCCGTTCAGGAATTTCGTGGTGGAGTGAACGATAAAGTCGATACCGTATTTGAAAGGCTGTTGTAAATAAGGAGTGGCGAAAGTATTATCACAGGCAACAAGGAGCCCGTAATGTTTGGCAAGGTTGGTTAGTTCTTCCAGGTCCACGCACTGAATGGTAGGATTGGCCGGCGTTTCGAGGTACATCATTTTAATGGCCTTGTCCGACTTCAATATATCTGCAGCTTTCTGGAGGTCGCGAAGATCAATAATAATGGCCGTGATCCCGAAAGATGGTAAAATTTTGGTGATGAGTTCATCTGTCCCCCCATAAAGAGAGAAATGCGTCAATATCTTATCCCCGGGTTGAAGGGTTGAAAGTAATAAGGTGGAAATGGCAGCCATCCCGGAGGCATGAAGAATTGCTTTCGTTTCCATACCCAGTCCAAACGTTTCCAGTGCTGCGATCTTCTCTTCCGCTTCTGTCATTGTGGGATTGCCCCAGCGGCTATAGATATATCCTTCTTCCTCACCGCTGAACCGCCGCATGCCCTGTTCAGCATCATCAAACACATAAGTACTGCTGGCATAAATCGGGACCTGGTGCGCATACCGGGGATCTTTTTTGTGCCCGCCGTGAATAGCCAGGGAGCTCCAGCCTGTTAGTGGAAAACTTTTATCCATTTTGCAATGTTTGGTCCCGATATTTATCGGGAGGGAAATTTGGAAATTAAACATTTCAAAAGTAGCTGATTTCATTTTTATCCCACAACCTCCATGAAAGAATTGCTTAAACAGTACGCCGCTTACAATGCCTGGGCAACCCAGCGTATCCTTGATATTATTTTGGCGCTCCCCGAAGAAAAACAACTGGCGGACCTGCCGAGTAGTTATAAAAGCCTTTATAAAACGGTCCTGCACATGTGGGATGCCGAAAGCGGCTGGTGGCAACGGATGAAACTACAGGAACATGTGATATTTCCCAGTGAGAACTTTAACGGGACCATGAAAGAGCTGGCCACTTCTTTACTCCAGCAATCCAAACAATGGGAAGAATGGGTGAATTCTGCATCAGACCTTATGCTGGATCATGTTTTCCAATACAAGGACAGGAAAGGGGACCAGTACAAGATGCCTATTTACCAGATGGTGCATCATGTCTTCAATCATGGTACCTATCA
This sequence comes from Chitinophagaceae bacterium, assembly GCA_039921505.1. Taxonomy (GTDB): domain Bacteria; phylum Bacteroidota; class Bacteroidia; order Chitinophagales; family Chitinophagaceae; genus JJ008. Next base: position 13,940 of record JBDSBR010000014.1, on the reverse strand, counting down.
CCGGGGTCAACTGATCAATATGCTGCGCCAGTCAGGAGCAGATAAACTTCCATCTACCGATTTTTCGCTATGGGCAAGAGGGAGGAAATGACAAGAAATAAGAAATAAGGAATAAACAATAAGGAATAAGGATCGTCTCCGGACCCCGGACTGCTGACTTTAAACCTTAAATAATTGGCCTTTTTTTGTGCAAATCTTTCCCTTACTTCATCTCCTCCTTAAATGAATGCTATGAGGAAACTGGTTCCCTTTTTTTCCCTGTTATTGTTAAGCCCTGCCATCGGCTTCACCCAGTTGCTGAAGGGAAGGGTATTGGACGAGAAGGGTAAGGGAGCGGTGGGTGTAACCCTTCAATTTCGGGATAAAGTGAACCTGGTCAGTACCAACCCCGATGGCAGTTTTAAGATCATGGCTTCGAAATTACCCGACACATTAGTATTTTCTGCTGCAGGTCTTGAATCCTACAAAGTTGTCATCACCGAGAAGAATATCAAAGACCCGAATTTCGAAGTGGTATTGCTCAACAAACGCAAAGTAATGGATGAGGTGCTGGTAACATCTCTTGGTATTAGCCGCGAGTCAAAAGAAACAGCTTATTCTACAACAAAAGCAAGCGGTTACGCGGACCTTGCCGGACGGTCGCCGGGCCTTGAGATCAGTCGTGATGGACGGGTCCCGCTGAGAGGGTATTCATCTATGCCCGCAACAGTTTCTGCATCTGGCGGTAGTGATAAATTTTTCTTTGCTGATACCAGCATTACTCCAAGGGAAGGAACATTGGCTAAATCAAGGGTATTGACAGCGGGCGAAGTGAATGATTTCAATAAATGGAAAATGTGGGAGGACTATACGGAAAATGAATTCAAATCTTATTCTGTATTCTGGGGCATGCGTTCCACCCAGCGATACAGTGTGCAGCTTACCAATAAACAACATGACGCGGTGACCAATCAAAGAGTTTATCTTATCAATAAAGCGACGAAGGATACTGTTTGGAAGGCCTATACTGATAATACGGGTAAGGCAGAATTATGGGCCGGTTTCTTTGGCGACAGTCTTGCTTCAGCAAAGGCCGGCAAAGAGGAATATTATATCGCCGATGTAGATGGCAATACGGTAAACAACCTGTCAGCATTTTCCCAGGGGGTAAACCTGTTAACCGTTAACAGGCCCTGCCAGGTCTCCAATGATGTTGATATGGCTTTTGTGGTTGATGCCACCGGGAGCATGGGCGACGAGATCGAGTTTTTAAAACTGGAACTAGAAGATGTGATCCGGGGTACGATGGAAAAATATAAGTCGCTTACGCTAAGGGCAGCTTCTGTTTTTTACAGGGATAAAAGAGATGAATACCTCACCCGGAATGTGGCGTTTAATGACGACCTGCTGAAAGCGCTCAACTTTATCAAACTCCAGGGCGCAGCCGGGGGAGGTGATTATCCTGAAGCGGTGGATGATGCACTGGCCAATGCGCTGGATAGCCTGCAATGGAATAGCCATGCCAGGACCAAACTTCTTTTTCTTATCCTGGATGCGCCGCCGCATAATGAAGCCAGGGAAAGGATACAGCAACTGACATTGAAAGCGACCGCGATGGGTATCCGTATTATCCCTGTAGCCTGCAGTGGTACGGATAAGTCAACAGAGTTTCTCCTGCGATCCATGGCGCTGGCAACAAATGGCACTTATAGTTTTCTTACCAACAACAGTGGTATCGGGAACAATCATATCGAGCCTACCACGGATAAATATGAAGTAGAGTTATTGAATAACCTGTTACAAAGAATCATCAGCCAGTTCCTGTATGCAAAGGATTGCAGCAGGGAGGAAAAGGAACAGGTGCAGCCCGTGGATTTCAAACAACCTTCCAATGTTTTATCAATAAAGATTTACCCAAATCCTACGAGTGGTCAATTCGTGATCGAAACCAAAAAAGACCTGAAAGAAATCTATATCACTGATTTCACCGGTAAGATCCTGATGAAACTGCAGGCGGCCGATAAAAAGGGAAGGTGGCAGGTGGATATCGGCAATTATCCATCGGGCGCTTATCTTGTCAAGTATATTACAACTGATAATAAATGGGGGGCAGAGAAGATCATTCTTGTTCGTTAATTAGTAAAAGCTTTTAACAAGTTTATTTTGATGCTATAAACAGGCCTGCTATTATAAGCAATACACCGGCTAACTTATTCACGGTGAGGGGTTCATTAAGAAGGAAATAGCTGAAAACCAATACCAGTATAAAAGAAAGGCTCATAAAAGGATAAGCATAAGAGAGGTCAAACTTTGTGAGTGCTGCAATCCAGGTCAGACTTGCCAGGAAAGCTGCTGCAAAACTGGAAAGTACAAAAGGATCAATGATCGTTGCAGCAAGGAATTTTAACTGGGCTTTGAAGGAGGTGGGGAAATGCCCCAGTGAATTTAATCTCCATTTAAGAATGAGTTGTCCGTAAACGGTCAACAACAATGTAAGAAGTATATAAATGTACCTGATCATTTTCTTACTAAGATTGTGAAATCATATTCATCATAATCATGGAGTAACGCTACATTCCTGGAAAAATTCTTTTTACAATAATCAAAAAAGAATAAGGGATCTGCGTAGTACAGGTAATCCTGCATAAATTCTTTATCGGAATATTTTGTCAGCAGGTTAAAGGCCATTCCTTTTCCACTCCGTTCATTCATTGCGCGGATAGTTGCTACTATTTGATCCAGCCATTCTTCCTCTCCACTGGAGTATTTAAGGTTGAATATCCCGGAGGCGATTGAGTAATCAGCCATTTGCATTTCAAGAGGATCGCTTATATGGAAGAAGCGGGCGTACCCGATTGTATTAAACCGGGCTGCCGCATGTTCGATCATTTGCTGAAGTTTATCGTAACCCGTGTAGGTGAACGGGTTATCAATTTTAGCATTCAGGAAGGATAGGAAATCACCACTACCACAGCCAAGATCATTTATTTTAAAATTATCTCCTTTAATGATCGTGGCTAATTGTTGAAACCGTTTTGCCTGCGTTTCCCCATCTCTCCAGCCCATGCCTTTCGGGGTAAAACCATGTTCTGCCAGGTGTTGCTCATAATATTTTTTTTCTTCCTCCATCGGTGTTGTCTTTTTATATTTTATAGACCTGTTTTATTACGGACAATGGACGGTTTTTAACTTCAAGAAAGATCCGGCTCAGGTAAATGCTAATGATCCCCAAAGTAAACATAATGATGCCTCCTATAAACCAGACAGAGGCCAGTATACCGGACAAAATTTCTACCTCCTTGTGATGAATTATTTTCCTGTATAGGATCCACAATATATTAAAGAAGGAGATACTGCTGATGATAATACCCAGGAAAAATATGAAATACAGCGGCCGGCTTGTTAGCGAGACAATAGCATCAATAGCTAATTTCATTTTTCTCCGGAAAGTATAGGTACTGGTTCCCTTATGTTTTTTATGAACCAGGATTCCTTCCTGCTTAAAACCATTCAGCATAAATAATCCCCATAAATCTACCTCTTTCTCACGAAAGGTTTTGAGTCCATCAATATATCGTCTTGACATGATACGGGCTGTCAGTGTATCAGAGGGATATTCAAACCCGGCGATATAATAAAACAACTTATAGTAGATATTCCCGGATGCCCGTTCAAAATAACCTCCCTTTCTTTTTTGCTGGATCCCGTACACCATATCCAGTTCAGGGGAGGCCTCCAGTTTTTCCCAGAGCAGGGAGAATATTTCAGGGTCTTCTTCCAGGTCCGAATCTATTAGAAATATATAGTCTCCTTCTGCAAATTGTAACCCGGTCATCATGGCGCGGTGGTGGCCAAAATTCCTGGACAGGTCGACCACTACAATATGGTGATCGGCGGTCTGCAGCTCCAGTACTGTTTCTTTCGATTTGTCGGGGGAACCATCATTCACAAAAACAATTTCGTAGTCGGAGCTTATTTTTTTTATCTCCTTCATTACCCGCTGATAGAATTCGCGGATATACAGATCGGAATAAAACAAGGTAGTTACTACGGAGATTTTCATGATTTCTTAAAACTCTTCATATAATTGGTTGCATGCGGTCCTTCATTGAATAACAGGTCGAGTATGGTAACCCGGTGCTCAAAAGGCGGAAATAACTGGTTATATTCCGGGTAACCTGAATAATCCATCCATTCTACCTGGATCCCTTCTTTATTAAACAATGCTTCATCCAGGTATCCTGCAGCGGATGGTCCCGATAAATAATGATCTGCATTGCAAGCTTTACATAGATCTATGAGGCTGCTGTTCCTGTCATGGCCAGGCAGATGATCGCTTGACAATGATATTTTTGTTGTAATTCCCAGGATGTCATTCACCTCCTTTATAAACCTACAATTTATTTTGCTGAGAAATTCTTCCTGATTGTCAAGATATATCCGGGAAAACCGGTCTGCATAGTTGTCAAAATAAGGTGCTATATGGTAATGCTGCACGATCTTATCCCAATGTTTCTTTCTCCATGCAGCATCCGTTACGGTTACTTCTTTAATGGGTAATTGCAGGATCCCTCTTTTATTCACTGGAATTGTCAGCCATTCGGTACCCCGCGGAGTTTTTATCAGGTTCCTGTTACGCCAGTCACCCTTGGAATAGGGAACATCATCCAGCAGTATGAATTCATTGGCCCTGTTGATTATATCAAAGTATCCCTTCCAGGGGATGTAGTTTGATTGGATGATAGCTGCCCGTTTAATAAATAATGATTTTTTAGCTGGAAAATAAAATGCCTTCTTTTTTTAAGATAGGACAATTAATCAAAAAAACAAGAAGCTAATGTAACTGTCACCGTAACCCTGGTAATATTTAGTCTGCCGCTCGGGAAAGAAGGAAGCCAGGGAGATAACACAACTATAAAAGTCAAAGTTGAATAGGAAAAGTTATTAATATATCCTGCATGGAAACTATCATATAAAAATCATGAAAAGCATCAGTCTAATACGCCCATTTCAGCAGTGTAGCTCCCCAGGTAAATCCCCCCCCAAACGCAGAAAGGACGATATTATCTCCTTTGTTCAACCGGTTCCTCCATTCCCATAAACATAAAGGAATAGTTCCCGATGTAGTATTCCCGTATTTCTGGATATTGATCATTACTTTCTCTTTGGGCAACCCCATCCTGTTGGCCGTTGCATCAATGATGCGGAGGTTTGCCTGGTGGGGAACAAGCCAGGCCACATCATCAGCTGTCAGATTATTTTTTTCCAGGAGTTCCGCACTTACATCCGCCATCCCTTTCACTGCGAATTTAAAGACCGCCTGACCTTCCTGGTAAGCAAAATGTTCTTTGGCTGTTACAGTTTCAATACTGGCCGGTTTTTTAGAGCCCCCTGCTTTCATATGAAGATATTGCGCACCGCTGCCATCACTTCTTAAGATACTGTCGAGTATCCCAAAACCTTCGTGGTTGGGTTCCAGTAAAACAGCACCCGCGCCATCGCCAAAAATGATACAAGTGGCCCTGTCGCTGTAATCGACAATAGAACTCATCTTATCCGCACCACAGACCACCACTTTTTTGTAACGGCCGCTTTCAATCAGTGTTGATCCCAGCGTCAATGAATATAAAAATCCTGAACAGGCTGCTGATACGTCAAAACCCCAGGCATTTTTAGCGCCGAGTCTATCACAGGCAAGATTGGCCGTTGCCGGGAAAACCATATCAGGTGTAACAGTTGCCACGATAAGACAATCAATTTCGTCTGCCCCGATCCCTCTTTTTTCCAGCAACTGCTTTACCGCCGGCACCACCATATCAGAAGTAGCTTTACCCTCTCCCTTTAATATCCTTCTTTCTGAAATACCTGTTCGGGTGCGTATCCATTCATCATTGGTATCCACCATTTTTTCCAGGTCAAAATTCGTCAGCTTATCTTCCGGAACAAACCCCCCCACTGCTGTAATGGCAGCTGTTATTTTTTTATTCATATAACGATCTTATTAAATAAAGTGATCAAAGTTAGGGCAAAGAGGTTAGTCCAAAGTCGGGAGTCGGAAGTCCGGAGGACCAATTCAATGAACAGGTGTCATACTCCTGACTTCGGTCTCCCGACTCTTCTTCGTTTTCCCTATTTTCGCAGCCATGATCGCTTACCTGAAAGGAGATTTTGTGCACAAGAGTCCGGCTATCGTGCAGGTAGAAGTAAACGGGGTGGGGTACGAGGTTCAGATCAGTCTCAACACTTACTCCAAAATCCGGGATTTAAAAGAAGGCTTACTGCATACCAGCCTCCTGATCCGGGAAGATGCACATATTTTATACGGTTTTTTTGAACAGGCAGAAAAGGAAATGTTCCTGCTGCTGATAAATGTTTCCGGGATCGGAGCATCTACTGCAAGGGTCATGTTGTCTTACATGAAACCTGACGAACTGGCAAAGACCATTATACAGGGTGATACACGGACATTAGAAGGGATAAAAGGCATTGGTAAAAAGACGGCAGAAAGGATGGTGCTGGAGCTCCGTGACAAGCTCACTAAAAACCCGCTGGACTCAAATATTTCGCCTATGAAAAACAATACATTGCAACAGGATGCGTTAAATGCTTTGACTGCTCTGGGTATCAACCGCCAGGCCGCCAGCCAGGCCCTTGAAAAAACAATTGCAGCCGAATCCAACCTGTCCGTTGAGGAACTGATAAAAAAAGCACTTCGTACCCTCTAATTCCACTATTTTCAGGCAACTAATTGATGGAGAAAAAACATTGAACCTTAGGACTGCTCATATCTTCCGTACACTGGTAGTATTTACCATTGTGCTTGCCCTTTTTACGCAGGCGAAGGCCGGCGACTATATTCCCCCACCCGCAGGTTTTAGCGTTGATACAACACGTTACCCCCTGGTTGACCGCAGGGGAGACCCCTATACCTATCCCAACCGGAATAGTTTTGATCTCCGGGACACGGGTTTTATTAAAAGGAATATCGAGTACGATCCCAAAACAAAACAATATTATATCGTTGAAAAGATCGGCACCCGTTATTACCGTACTCCGACCTCTTTTACAATGGATGAATTTGTGCGGATGCAGGGACAGAAAGACGAAGAAGATTATTTCAAAAAAAGATCAGCCTTACTGGCCAACATGAACCGCCGGCTGTTCCGTCCAAAATTCAAAGTATCCAATGACTGGTTCAACAGGATCATGGGTGTAGGTCCCGATGGAAAGGTCAAGATCGAGATCCATCCGTCAGGTTATGTTGATTTCCTGGCCGGTTACCAGGGACAGAATATCAAGAACCCCACCTTACCGGAAAGAGCCCGGAAGAATGGCGGGTTTGATTTCAATATGAATTCGCAGTTGCAGATGGATGCCCAGATCGGGGAGAAACTGAAACTGCCGATCAATTATAATACGCTTGCCAATTTCAATTTTGAGAACCAGCTGAAACTGGATTACCGTGGACAGGATGACCAGATATTAAAACAATTCCAGGCCGGTAATACCAATTTTGCCTCTAAAGGAACACTGATACCGGGGGCACAGTCCTTGTTTGGTATCAAAACCCAATTACAGTTCGGGAAATTATTTGTAACGGCCGTGCTGGCCAACCAGCAGTCACAACGCCAGTCGCAAAACCTCCAGGGTGGATCGGCTGCACAAAGTTTTACGTTACGCTCGGACGAATATGATGAGAACCGTCACTTCCTGATGGCCCAGTATTTCCGGAATAATTATAATAAGGCGATGAAACAATTGCCGGTAGTTAACTCGAGGGTCCAGCTATTAAAAGTAGAAGTATGGGTCACCAACCGGAATGGATCCACCACCGATACAAGAGATATAGTTGCTTTTATGGACCTGGGTGAAAGAAACCCTTACAGGACACCGTTATTAACCGGTACAGGTGATGTGTTGCCGCGGAATGATGCGAATAATCTTTATTCAACACTGATTTCGAATCCCAATTACCGTAACTCATCATTAGTCCAGAGTTCACTGACCGGTTTAGGACTTCTGCCGGTTCAGGATTTTGAAAAGACTTTTGCCCGTAAGCTGAGCCCTGCTGATTATTATTTTAATGACAGGATTGGTTTTGTTTCCCTGAACCAGCCCCTCCAGCCTGATGAAGTGCTGGGGATTGCCTACCAGTATACCTATAATGGTCGTGTATTCCAGGTCGGTGAATTCTCACAGGATGTACCGCCTGATACAACAGGTACATCGCAGCGGGTATTGTTTTTGAAACTATTAAAAGCTACTTCACAGCGGACCAATCTTCCGATCTGGGACCTGATGATGAAGAATGTTTACTCCGTTGGTTATGGACAATTGGAAAGACAGGATTTCAAACTGGATCTTACTTATGAAGAACCCAGTCTTGGTGAAAAAAGATATTTGCCCCCGGCAGATGTCATCTCCACGTACCAGGGACAACCGATCCTTTCCCTGACCAACCTGGACCGGTTGAATAACCAGAATGACCCACAGCCTGATGGTGTGTTCGATTTCGTTGAAGGTTTTACTGTGATCTCTTCACAAAGCCGGATCATTTTCCCGGTGCTCGAACCTTTTGGTCACGATCTTGATTATGTATATGCCAACCAGGTGCTACGGGATAAGTATTTATATTACCCGCTCTATGATACGATCAAAGCAATAGCGCAAACCTATGCGAACCTTAACCGGTTCAAACTGGTGGGACGTTCCAAATCTTCCGGCTCAGCCGGGGGTACCAGTGATTACCAGCTGGGTTATAATATTCCGCGTGGTTCTGTAACAGTAACTGCTAACGGGCAAACGCTGCAGGAAAATATAGACTACGAGATCAATTATGACCTCGGAACATTGCGTGTTACCAATTTGGCTATCGTCAATTCCGGTGTACCTGTCAATATTCAGTATGAGAATAACCAGGCCTATGGCTTCCAGCAAAAAAACTTTTTAGGTCTGCGTCTTGATTACCTCGCGAATAAAAAACTTACACTCGGCGGAACTATTGTTCAATTGGGTGAAAGACCTTTCTTTATCAAGCAATCCTATGGGGAAGACCCGATCAAGAACAGGATGTATGGAGTGGATGTTGACTATCGTAACAACCTTCCCCGCCTCACCAAGTGGTTGGATAAATTACCTTTCTATACCACCAAGGCCATGTCCTCGGTTACTGCCTATGCCGAGGCTGCTATACTGGATCCGGGTCATGCCAAACAGATCAACTCCAGTAAATCAGATAAAGGCGGGCAGGTTTATATTGATGACTTTGAAGGAACCCGTGCCGGTATCGACCTTCGTTTTCCCCTGATCAGCTGGACCATGGCCTCCATCCCGCAGGGAAATGGCTTGTTCCCTGAATCCTCTTTAAATAATGACCTGGCCAGTGGTTATAACCGCGCCAAGATCGCCTGGTACAATATTGAATCCGTGCTCCAGGAAAAAAGAGCTTCTAATAACCCGCTTAGTCATAACCTGGCGGAACTATCCAAACCCGAAGTAAGACAGGTATTCCAGAAAGAGATATTCCCCAAACGCAGTACACAGTATGGGGAAGGCTTACTCACTACTTTTGATCTTGCTTTTTATCCAAAGAACAAAGGACCGTATAATTTTGAATCCCGGAATACAAGAGTGGGTCCCGATGGCAAACTCACCAATCCTAAACAGGCCTGGGGCGGGCTAATGCGGAATATTGACCAGACTGATTTCGAGACGGGCAATATTGAATACATCGAATTCTGGTTGCAGGATCCATATATCGACCAGACACGTTTCAATCCCGCGGGCGGACAATTATATTTTAACCTGGGAAATATTTCAGAAGATATCTTAAGGGATGGCAAAAGGCTTTATGAAAACGGGTTGCCCACCCCAACCAATAATTCGCCTGTTGATCAAAATACGGTGTGGGGACAGGTTCCTTCGAACCCTTTACAGGTTACCAATGCCTTCAGCAATGAACCAACAGACCGGCAATTCCAGGATGTAGGTTATGACGGTTTGTCGGATACAGCCGAGCAACGGAAATTTGCACCTTATCTCACCAGCCTGCAAACAATTTTTGGCGCCGGTTCTCAGATTTACCGGAATGCATTAGGAGATCCTTCCGCAGATAACTTTAAGCCTTACCGTGATGCTGCTTTTGATGCCTCACCTGTAGCAGGTATCCTTGAGCGCTATAAAAATATTAATAACCCGAACGGTAATTCACCCATCGCGGATAACAACACGCAGTTTGTAAATGCGTTTACCCAGTATCCTGACGCTGAAGAACTGAACCGGGATAACACGATGAACGAAGTGGAAGAATATTTCCAGTACAAAGTGGATATTCAACCTAATATGCAGCCGGGTACGAATTTTATTACGGATGTAAGAACACCCATAGTTACCCTTGCCGATGGAACCACCCGTACAGAGAAATGGTATCTTTTCCGGATCCCCATCAATGAGTACCAGCAGAAAATCGGGAATATCCCTGACTTTAAATCCATCCGTTTTATCCGCATGTTCATGACGGGGTTCCAGGATTCCGTAGTGATGCGTTTTGGTAAACTGGAGCTCGTGCGTAACCAATGGAGAAAGTTCAAGAATAAAATCGATGAGACAGGAATGTTTACCAACTTACCGGTGCCTGATCCTACTACGGTGAATATACTGGCGGTGAATGTGGAAGAGAATGACCAGCGTCAGCCCATCATTTACCGTATTCCTCCCGGTATCGAAAGACAACAGCAACTGAGCAATAATAATGTAGCGGTATTCCTGAATGAGCAATCCTTAAGTATGCAGGTCTGCGGGCTGCCAAAGCTTGATGCCCGGGGCGTTTTCAAAACCCTGAACCTGGATATGCGCCAATATGGAAAATTATCCATGTTCATTCATGCAGAATCAGTACAGAGTGCAGCAGCCCTGGAGGATGGCGACCTGAATGCGGTGGTCCGTATTGGTAATGACTTTTCTGGTAACTATTATGAAGTAAAGATCCCGCTGAAAATGACTCCTTTTGGCGCTATTGATTCTGCGGAGATCTGGCCAGAACAGAATTATCTTGACTTCGAGCTGCAGGAACTGACGGACCTGAAAAAACGACGAAATAAACAAGGAGTTCCTTCCTCGCAATATTACAAGGAAACACTCCCCAACGGACGATCCTATGCCATGATTGGGAATCCCAATCTCGGGGAAGTAAGGGGTATGCTGATGGGGGTGGAAAATGTAGCAAAAGAAACTGCCTGTACAGAAATATGGTTCAATGAACTCCGCTTATCACGGCTTGATGAACAGGGCGGCTGGGCGGGTATTGGCCGGGTCGAATTCAAACTCGCCGACCTGGGAACATTGTCACTTACCGGCGCTGCACGAACGCATGGTTTCGGACCACTTGAACAGCGGGTGAATGAACGCAGTCGTGAAGATGTTTACAACCTCGATGCTTCCGCTTCCATTGAAGCAGGTAAATTATTCCCAAAGAAACTTGGACTGCAGATACCGGTGTACATGGGTATCAGCCGGATCAGCAGTAACCCCGAATATGATCCTTATGATCTTGATATCAAACTCAAGGAAAAAATAAAAGAAGCTGATCCCAAACAAAGGGATTCTATCCGTCATGATGCGGAAGATATAACAACAATAAAAACCATCAACCTGACCAATGTAAGAAAACTGAAAACCGATGGCAAAAAACCAAAAGTGTGGAGTGTCTCCAATTTTGATTTCAATTATTCCTATATACAGACCCTTAACCATAACCCGCTGATCGAACAGGAAGAATTGCGCCGTACCCGCGGGGCTATCGGTTATACCTATGCACCACAGACCAAACCTTTTGAACCCTTCCGTAAACTCAAATCAAGATCGAGGTGGGTAGGTCTGATCAGGGACATTAATTTCAATTATACTCCGTCACAGGTTTCTTTCCGGGCCGATGTGTTCCGCCAGTTTGGAGCTGTAAGGCCTAAAAACGTTGGCGGTGGTCCTTATAAAGTACCGGAGACTTACAATAAGTATTTCACCTTCGACCGGTATTATATCCTCCAATGGAACCTTACCCGGTCCATCTCTATCGATTATTCCGCAATCAACAATGCCCGGATAGATGAGCCATTTGGCCGGATCGATACCAAAGAGAAAAAAGATTCTGTTCGCAGCAACCTGTTCAAAGGAGGAAGAAATACCAACTACCACCAGGAAGCAACGGTCACCTATAATGTTCCGACAAATAAAATACCGTTCCTTGACTGGACAACACTCCGTGCCAGCTATAATACAAGCTATAACTGGCTTGCAGCTTCTTTATTGGCGAGAACAGCCGAGGTCAACCTGGGCAATACACTTTCGAACACGCAGCGAAGATCCCTGAACGGGGAACTGAAATTCGAAGAGTTATATAATAAAGTCCGGTTCCTCAGGGCCATTAATAACATTAACCCGCCACCACCTCCCAATAACGGCAAGCAGAATGTTCCCGGCGCAGCAAAAGATACAACGAAGAATGGCAAGAAGAAGGTCAAAGAACCGAAAGATCCCAACCGTTTGCCGGTAATCAGTAATGTGCCCAAATTCTTTTTACGACTCGCTACTTCTCTTAAAAGGGTGAACATCCAGTATACAGAAGATTTTGGTACCAGTTTACCGGGTTATATGGACAGCACCCGGATACTCGGTATGAATCCCAAAAGCGGGCAGCCTGGTTTTGGATTCGTCTTCGGGTACCAGCCGGATACGGGATGGATCAACCGGTTTGGAGCCAAAGGGCTGTTATCAACCGATACCCTGGTGAGTGAAATGATACGGCAGCGGTATAACCAGCGACTGAATATTACAGCACAGATCAGCCCGTTCCGTGATTTTAATATCGATATCAATTTCGACAAGACATTTGACAAACAGTATTCTGAATTATATAAAGACACCAGCAAATTTGATAACGTAGGCCTCACGCGGCTTAACCCTTATGCGCTTGGCAGCTTTAGCATCAGTTATATTTCTTACCAGACACTGTTTACCAAATTTGATCCGAACGTTATTTCGGAGACCTTTAAAACTTTTGAGAATAACCGTGCCGTCCTTTCCAAAAGACTCGCCCAGTTGAATGGTTACCAGGGTGGTGTTGTGGATCCTAATGACCCGGGTTATTTTAAAGGTTATGGCCGGTATTCGCAGGATGTCGTAATCCCGGCTTTCCTTGCCGCTTACACTAACAAGGACCCGATGTCGGTGAAACTGGCGAAGAACAGCAACCCGAATATCCGTTCCAACCCGTATGCCAATTATTTACCAAGACCCAACTGGACGGTAACGTATAGTGGATTGTCCCGTATGAAAGGCATGGATAAGATCTTCACCAATTTCACGATCCGTCATGGTTACCACAGTACTTTCAGCATGAACAGCTTTAATACGGCCCTGTTGTTCTTTGATCCCAACCGTATAGGCTATCCAAGTTTTGTAGATCCGCTGACCGGCAACTTTATACCTTATTTCCTGGTACCTAATATAACGATACAGGAATCCTTTGATCCGCTGATCGAACTCGATATGACCTTTACGAACCAGCTGACCACACGTTTTGAATTAAAGAAGACACGGACGCTGAGTTTGAGCCTGATCGATTACCAGCTGGCAGAGAGCCGGTCTACAGAAGTGACTTTTGGATTCAACTGGCGCCAGAAAGGAGTTCCACTGATCAGGAAGCTGCCGTTTATGAAGAATAAACTTGATAACGATGTTACATTCAGGATGGATTTCAGCCTGCGCGATGATGCTACAGCGAACAGTAAACTGGACCAGCGTACATCATTTGGTACGGCAGGACAGAAAGTGATCCGGATCGCTCCTTCTATCGATTATATCGTTAATAACCGGGTGAGTATGAAATTCTATTTCGAACAGAACCGCAATATCCCGAAGATCAGTAATGCCTTTCCCATAACCAATACAAGGGCGGGGCTGCAGGT
>JBDSBR010000013.1:0-131617 GCA_039921505.1 Chitinophagaceae bacterium | reverse complement strand
TGCCAATATTGTAGAGATGAATAACAATGAGCAACAGGCCGCCGTCAAATAACAACAACCGCGACTTAATTCGTTATGCCAGCATGGGCACACAAATATTTGTGTCGCTCGGGCTGGCTGTTTTTTTGGGCTATAAAGGAGATAAATGGCTGGGCACATCCCCGTTGCTGGTCTGTGTCTTACCTTTGCTCACCCTGGCCGGACTTTTTTATAAAATCTACCGCGAAACAAGCAAGAGAAAGAAAGATGTTAACCCCTAAATCAGTGCACCGTCAATCCTTCAGTGTATTTTTCGTGATTTCCTTTTTAGCGATCAAGATACTTCAATGGACAAAAGTATTCGCCAATGCAGGAATAGATGGTTGGGTGGTTCTCAGTGCGAATGTGATCATTTATTTCGCTACCGCATTCTCTTTCTGGTTTTCAGAGAGGTCCTTAAGATCTCCAAACCCCAATGCCTCTGTACGTTCTCTTTACGGGAGTTTCATGATAAAATTCTTCGTGATCATTATGGCCGCTCTTATTTATATCATGGTGGAAAAAAAGAATGTGAATAAGCCTGCTTTATTCGTCTCCATGGGATTGTACCTGGTCTATACAATCCTGGAAGTATCTTCTTTACAGAAATTGCTGAAGCAAAAAAAGGATGCCTAAGAAAGAAGTACCCATTGATCACCTCCAGCAATATTTACCCGCGGGTACTTCTGAGGCAGTTACGGCTTATCTCCTGCAACACAAAGTGCACCTGACGATTGCCCGTGAGCGAAAAAGCATATTGGGGGATTACCGGCACCGCACGCACCATGCCAACCACCGCATCAGTGTGAACGGTAACCTGAATGTTTATTCATTTCTGATCACCCTGCTGCATGAACTTGCCCACCTGTTAACTTTTGAACAATATGGCCGACGCGTCCAGGCACACGGAAAAGAATGGAAAACGATCTATGGGCAACTATTACAGCAATTCCTGCAGCAAAAGATATTCCCCGGGGATATTGAAAAAGAAGTATTACAGTCACTAAAGAATCCTGCGGCCAGTAGTTGTGCTGAAGATGGTTTGCTGAGGGTTTTGAGGAATTATGATAACCCCTTATCCCATCACCGTCTCGTGGAAGAAATCCCGCTGAATAATTTTTTTATTTTAAAAGATGGCAGGATATTCCAGAAAGGAGAGAAGCTCCGGAAAAGATATAAATGCAAAGAAGTGGCTACAGGAAGGTTGTATTTGTTCAGCCCGGTGTATGAAGTGGAGATAATTAAGAATTTAGAATGATGAGTTATGAATTAACTCGTCCATACTGAATTCATCATTTTAAATTCATAATTCATAATTCATAATTCATAATTCTTTCAGCATCCACAAACTACACCCCGTATGACCACTATTACCCATCGGCCCTTTTAAATATTCAAAACCGAATTTAGCATAGACATTCAAAGCCTGTTTGAGTTCGGGCATTGTTTCCAGGTATACCTGTTCATACCCGGCCTCTTTGGCAAAGGCTAGACTTTTTTCGATCAGGGTTCTTCCCAAACCTGTTCCCCGGGCGGTTGGCAGCAAATACATTTTTACGAGTTCACAGGTGTCAGGCGGGAGGCCATCCGTAGGGTAAATACCTCCACCACCAACGATCTCCCCGTTTCTTTCCGCTACAAAATAAGTGGCTCTATCTCTTTTAAATAATTCATATAAGGCATCAGTTGTCGCGTCATAATACACCGTGCCCGGGTGATTGGCACCGAACTCTGCCAGGGTATCTTTAATGATCCTGGATA
The DNA here is from genome assembly GCA_039921505.1 of Chitinophagaceae bacterium. Classification (GTDB taxonomy): domain Bacteria; phylum Bacteroidota; class Bacteroidia; order Chitinophagales; family Chitinophagaceae; genus JJ008. The sequence continues at coordinate 129,838 of JBDSBR010000013.1, read as the reverse complement.
AATAAGGGTTGTCAGCCGGCTGGATCGGTCGGATAGACAGGTCATTCATGCTGTAAAAATAAGTTTCCCTTTGTTTCTTAGCCAGAAATAAAAAAACCTGTCCCGTTCTGGACCGGGACAGGCAAACCATCAATATGAAACTGCTGCTGCAACTGCAGGCAGTTTCCAGGATGCGGGTGGTGAAAGGATTGCATACAGGGCTACCTATAAAATTTGTCTTTGTTCCAATTGGCAGGGTTGTTCAATATATAATTTGATACCTGGTAGTAGGAGTCTTTGTTGCGGATGATATGATCATAAAAACGGGTTTGCCATCCAAATGCGGGGTGGATGGACCTGGATAATTTGGTGACGGCGGATTTGAATGATCCTACCATGGATGATATGGTATTTTTTCCGGGGTTGCGGAATCGCGGGTGCGTTGATGATTGTAGAGACAACGCATGCGTTGTCTCTACGGCATGCGTTGTCTCTACGGCGGTACCCGCCGATATCGCGGGTTTATCAATAATAATTATACCATGCATATGATTCGGCATGATCACAAATTCCCCTAATGTTGTATGATTAAAATGGCCTGGGATGGCTACCCAACAGGTATTGGCAATGATGCCTGTTTCGGTCAGGCGCATTTCCTCTTTTATTATTTCACCAAAAAAATGACACCTGTTTTTGGTACAAATGGTAATAAAATAAAAACCGGGACGATTGTAATCCCAGCCTGCTAACCGCGAAGAAGGAATGCGGTATTTATTCCTGAATTTCTCCATAAAAAAATCCCGGCGTGGCCGGGATCCAATATTCTTACTATTTCTTAGAGAAATAAGGTGTAAAACACCCTACGCGACCGCTTTTTTTACCAGGTCCGCCGCCTCGCTCAACAGTATAGCTGACTGCACTTTCAGCCCACTCTCGTCAATTAATTTTTTGGCTTCGACAGCATTGGTACCCTGTAAACGGACAATGATGGGAATTTTGATATTGCCAAGATTATTGTACGCATCGATCACTCCCTGCGCCACACGGTCGCAGCGAACGATCCCGCCAAAGATGTTGATAAGGATCGCTTTCACGGCAGGATCTTTTAGGATGATCTTGAACCCGGCTTCCACGGTTTGTGCATTGGCTGTGCCCCCTACATCAAGGAAATTCGCCGGCTCGCCGCCGCTGAGTTTGATCATATCCATCGTGGCCATGGCCAATCCCGCACCATTGACCATACAACCCACATTGCCGTCCAGTTTTACAAAGTTCAGGTTGTATTTACCAGCTTCCACTTCCGTCGGATCTTCTTCCGTGACATCCCTTAAAGAAGCAAGATCCGCATGCCGCATCAGCGAATTCTCATCAAGCCCCATCTTGCAGTCAACCGCGATGATTTTATTGTCGGACGCTTTGAAAAGCGGGTTGATCTCGAGCATGGAGCAATCCAATCCTACATAGGCATTATAAAGGTTAGTGACGAACTTGACGCAGTTCTTGAATGCCTCACCACTTAAGCCTAAATTGAAAGCGATCTTTCTTGCCTGGAAACCCTGGAGACCTCCTGAAGGATGAACCCATTCCTTGAATATCTTATCCGGGGTATTATGTGCCACATCTTCAATATTCATTCCGCCTTCAGTACTGTACATGATCACATTCTGCCCTTTGCTTCGATCCAGTAATATGGAGAGATAGAATTCTTTTCTTTCACCGGGCCCGTCATAATACATATCCGCGGCCACAAATATCTTGTTGACCACTTTACCGGCAGGACCGGTTTGCACGGTAACCAGTGTGCCACCTAATATCTTACGGGCGAATTCCTGGATATCTTCCAGCGACTTCGCAACTTTCACTCCATTGATACCATTCTCCTTTACAGTTCCTTTACCCCTTCCACCCGCATGGATCTGCGCCTTAACAATTGCAAACTTGCTCCCTGTCTGGGTTTTGATCTGGCGATAGGCATCTTCAGCCTCCTGGACAGTAGTACAGGCAAAACCTTCCTGCACGGGAACATTGTATTTTTTTAGTAATTCCTTGGCCTGGTATTCATGGAGGTTCATTATGCAAAATTTGCAACGAAGATAATTGAATAGTTTATTGTTTATCGTTTGTGGTTTATAGTTTTTGACCCTGTTTTTTGTAATTTCAGTGATGACCAGAACCTTTCTTTTTTTCCTTTTTTGTACAGTAACCGGTTGTGCGGGAATACCGGCCCTGCACACTGCAGACAGGAAGTCTGCTGCTACGGGGTCTGAGTTTTATAAACAGGCGGCTGCTATGAAATGGGAGGCCCGGGATTCATTCGTCCTCCGGGAAATACTGGCTGGTAATATTCCGGGTTTCCTGGAAAAACTAGTGCCGGTACACGTGTCTGTTACTGATTCCCCGACGGGCAAAACAATAAGAGCGACATATTATGTAACGCCAGATTATTTGAGTGTTGGAAATGATAAGGACTGGGCCCGCATCAATATTACCCCGATGGCAGCGCAGCAGATCGCTGATAGCTTTCAATGTTTTCTGCCGACCCGTAAAATGGTGGATGATATTTATAAAGCCGCCACGGTAAAACTCGAGCCGGTGCCGATGTATGCATTCCGTGACAGCACACCCACCATGTGGCATCACCACCTGATCGTAGAAGGGCAGCGCAAGGGGCGGAAAGGATTGATCGCCGGAATCCAGAAAGATGTGGTGATCAGCGGGAAACTTAACCACGACAGTAAACCTGGCCGGGTAGCTATCTATGGCTGGCATAAACCAGATGGTCAGCCCATACAACCGCTCTATACAGGACATATTAACTGGTGGGTGGATTATAGCCAGTGTATCCGTCTTGTATTCCATAAAATAAAAGTGGAGGATAAATGGATGGAGTACACGGATGTGTTGAAAGACCCTGTACTGCAAAGACTTTTATGTGATGAGGCCTTTTGTGATTTCTACCGTTATAATTATTAGGCCTTGGATTTTTTACTTACGTTTGCAGCTTGCCCGTCAGCGTTATACATGCAGAACTTAATTAAATAGTTATGGGAAAAAAGGCGTTGAAACAGTTTAATGAGACAATAAAGTTTCTGAAGAAACAATACCCGGGCACGCCGACCGTGGGTATTGTACTCGGCAGTGGTCTTGGAAATTTTATCAACGAGATCGCAATTGAAAAGGAAGTGGCCTATGAAGAGATTCCTCATTTCCCGGTTTCTACTGTAGAAGGACATAAAGGGAAACTGATTTTTGGAAAATTAAGCGGGAAGACAGTTGTGGCAATGGCGGGTCGCTTTCATTTTTATGAAGGCTATAAGGCGCAGGATATTGTATATCCCGTCCGGGTCATGAAATTGCTGGGTGTGGAGACCTTGTTATTGTCCAATGCGGCAGGTGCTGTGAACCCTTCTTATAAAGTCGGCGATATCATGATCATCAAAGACCATATCAGCCAGTTCACCCCGAACCCGCTGATCGGGAAAAACAAGGCAGAGTTCGGTCCCCGTTTCCCTGATATGAGCGAACCTTATAAAAAACATCTTATCGACAAAGCAAAAGCTATAGCGGTAGCGCACAATTTTGAGGCAAAAGAGGGTATATACCTTGCGGTAACAGGACCTACTTTTGAGACAAGAGCGGAATATCAAATGATCCATGTACTGGGCGCAGATGTGGTGGGGATGAGTACTGTCCAGGAATCTATTGTCGCAAATCATGCCGGTATGGAAGTATTTGCCATGAGTGTAGTGACCGATGTGGGTATCCGCGAAGAAGAGAATGTTATTACCCATGAAGAAGTGCTGGAAGCTGCCAGGCAGGCGGAACCTAAACTGGCTACCATCTTCAAAGAACTCGTAGCAGCTATTTAATTAACAGTTTTGCTGCTGAATTATACCTTTGCTGCGCTAATTTGCAAAGGTTTTTTATACGCATATACTAAACCAATTTCCCTGGCAAAAAAGATCACATACCTGCTGTTTACCGTTATCCTTTTTTTCTTTACCGACGCGATCGGGCAGGATGGAGGAATCCGGAGAATCGGAAACCGGGTACAGCAAATTGGGGGGGCGGGCGGGTCGGGAAGCACCGATAGTCTGCGTCACCGCGATAAACTGGAAGATTCTATCACCATCAGTTTCCGTTACCTCGATTCCACCCGTACTTATAAACTGGATTCTTCGATCGATGATTTCTCCCGTCGCTTCCCGGTTCCCGCTACCCATATTTATTTGGGCAACAACGGTACAGCTGCCCGGTCATTATTGTTCTCTCCCAATTTCCACGCAGCGTTCGATCATGGCTTTCATGCCTTTGATGACTACAAATGGAAACTTGAACAGGTGCGTTTTTTTAATACCACGCGACCTTATACCGAGATCAATTATTTACTGGGTAGCCGGGTAGAGCAGGTTATCGACCTGCTGCATACACAGAATATCAAACCGAACTGGAATTTTTCTTTCCAGTACCGGCTCATTAATTCACCCGGGTTTTTCAAGAACCAAAAAACAAATCATAATAATTATTTACTGACCTCCCGGTACCAGTCAAAAAACCAGCGGTATAATAACTATATGGTTTTACTGGGGAATAAAATGCAGGCATCCGAGAATGGAGGTATCCAGGATACCGCTGATTTTTTAAATGATATTGTGTACAAGGACCGGTTTAATATCTACACCAAGATCGGCGGCGATGACCCCTTCTCATCTAATTTTTTCAGCACGAAGATCACAACGGGCAATAAATACAGCGAATTCACTGCCCTGCTGCGCCAGCAGTACGACCTGGGAAAAAAAGATTCGATTGTGACAGACTCAACCGTAGTCCCCCTGTTTTATCCCCGTCTCCGGTTTGAACATACCCTGCAGTATGATATGGATAAATATACCTTTCTTGATTACCTGGCCGACTCCGTTTATTACAAGACCTATTATGATACGAGTTTGCGACGGTCCTTTGATACACTTTTACTAAGAGAGAAATGGAAGAGTATCACCAACGATTTTTCTATTTACCAGTTCCCCGATGCTAAGAATCTCCAGCAGTTCATCAGGATCGGGCTGGTGGTCCAGCAAATCAGTGGTGAGTTGTCCAGCGGCAAAAAAAGTTTTTTTAATACAGCAGGTCATGCTGAATACCGTAACAAAACCCGGAACCAGCAATGGGATATTGAAGCTAACGGGAAACTTTTCTTCACCGGGTTTAATGCCGGCGATTACGAGGCGCATATCAGTTTGCAGCGCTTGCTCGGGAAAAAGATCGGGTATATCCGGTTGGGTTTTGAGAATACAAGCAGAACCCCTTCCTTTATCTATGATAGCCGGAGCAGTTTTTATTTGCTGAAAACAATACAGAACTTTAAAAAAGAAAATAATACCCATCTATTCGCCTCCTATTTTTTACCCGCTTTCAAATTCCGGCTCACGGGACATTATTATCTTTCTACGAACTATACTTATATTACCAAGTTCTACCAGTTAAAACAGGAATCTGCCTTATTCAATGTATTGCAGATCGCCCTCGAAAAAACGATTAAACTGGCCAAACACTGGAACTGGCATGCTGAACTTTATTTCCAGCAAGCAGTTGGAAATGCCCCGGTGAACCTGCCTGTTATATATAGTCGTAACCGCATTGCCTACGAAGGAAATCTTGGGTTTAAGAACCTGGATATTGCCATAGGAACAGAGGTCCGTTACCGGGCTGCTTATAAAGCCGATAATTACTCTCCCGTCCTGGGCCAGTTCTTTCTCCAGGACAGCATCAGCATTCGTAATCCCCTCCCGGATATCTCGGCATATGTGCATTTCCGGATCAGGCCATTCAAGGCTTTTATCAGGGCGGAGAACCTGAATACGGCCAGGAGTCTTGGCAGCGGGTTTAATTTCACCAATAATAACCTCGTAGCCCCTGGTTATGCAATGCCCGGTCTCCAGATCAGGGTGGGAGTGTACTGGAGTTTTGTTAATTGATCTTCAAATATTTACCGCTGATAATAATCAGTTAGTAAAACCCGGAATTGCTAGTATCTTTGTAGGACAGATGAAAAAGCTTATTGCTACCATATCGATCCTCTGTTATTTTGCAGCCACCTGCGGGATCATTATGAATTTTCATTATTGCATGAACAGGCTGGCTTCTGTTCATCTCTTTGAAACATCGGCGAAGTTTTGTGCCAGCTGCGGGATGGAAACTCACCAGTCAAAAGGATGCTGCAAAGATGAAGTAAAGATGGCTAAGCTTCAGCAGGACCAGACCAAGATACCGGTTGTCCTGTATACTATTCCCGTAATTGAACAGGTATATACAGTACCTTCTGAATTTATAATTGCTTCGTTCGTTAATACTTCAGCAGAACGGCATTTTCACAATCATTCTCCCCCTTTACTTTCCGGGCAGGATATTTACCTGCAAAACGGTGTTTTCCGCATTTGAGATCCGGTTGGTTACGGATGGATTCCTGTAAGCTATAGGGATCATCGCTTATTCTGTGTATTTTCAGGATGCTTAAACAAGCTGATAACCTCAGCTAATTGTCAAATCTTAAATCAAATAAAATGAAATCGTTCAAAATATTATCTGTTGCCGCTTTACTGATGGCTTTTACTACTGTTGCCATTGGCCAGTCAAAGACGGAAACTTTTAAAGTATCCGGGAACTGCGGTATGTGTAAATCCAAAATTGAAAAAGCCGCGAAGGAAGCAGGGGCTAAAGACGCGAGCTGGGATATGGATACAAAAGTACTTACGGTAACCTATAAGAGCAGCAGCACCAATACGGCAAAGATCCAGGAGAAGATCGCTGGTGTAGGATATGATAACGCAGGCGCAACGGCCAGTAATGAATCTTATGATAAACTTCATGGTTGCTGCAAGTATGAAAGAATGAGCGCTTCCGCTTCTTCTACACATGAGGCAAAGGATGCCTGCTGCCAGAAGTCCGGTGATAAAATGAATTGCAGTAAAGATGCGAAGTCTATGGACTGCTGTAAGGATGGGAAATGCACCAAACCGGGCCATGACGGTAAGGATTGCTGTAAAAAAGAATAATAACAGTTAAATACCCTCTATGAAAAAGCTGTTATTGTTATGGGTAATAGCCCTCTCCGCAATGCCCACAATGGCCCAGTTCAGCAAAGCTGAATTACAGGCTACAGGTCTTACCTGTGCCATGTGCAGCAATGCGATCCATAAGGCCCTGCAAAAAGTCCCCTTCGTGGAATCCGTGAAATCTGACATTAAGAATTCTTCTTTCAATATTGTTTTCAAAAAAAATATGGAGATAGATATTGATGCATTGAAGAATGCGGTGGAAGATGCAGGTTTCTCCATCGGAAGCCTGAAAATAACGGGTAATTTCAGCGAACTGGAGATCGGCCACGACCAGCATGTCAGGATCGGCAAGGATAACTTTCATTTCGTGAACGGGCACGACCAGTTGCTGAACGGCGAAAAAACGCTTACGTTGGTGGACAAGAATTTTGTGACAGCCAAAGAATTCAAAAAGCAATGCGCTGCTACAAAAATGAGTTGTATGCAAACGGGTAAGGCAGCGGCCTGCTGTATAAAAGATGGCATGGCAGAAGGAGAAAGGGTGTACCATGTTACTATTTGATCAAACACACATCCCTCCTGCCTGGCAGGAGGGATGCTTTTAAATTTTATAGGATGACCACCCGGAGAACTATATTTTTATTTTTTTCCTGTTTTCTTTTAAGTGCTGTTGCATTGGCGCAACCGCGCCAGGGACAAAAAGCGGTAGAGATTGCATTGCCAACGGTAACAGGTGATACCATTCGTCTTTCTTCGCTGAAAGGAAAAGTGGTGTTGCTGGATTTCTGGGCTTCCTGGTGCGGACCCTGCCGTACTGCGAATAAAGGCATTACCAAATTGTATCCAAAGTTTAAGGCAAAGGGATTCGAGGTGTTTAGTGTATCCCTGGATGATGACAGGAACAACTGGATGAAAGCTATCAAAAAAGACAAGATCAGCTGGCTACAGGTAAATGACAATGGGGGCTGGGAAGCCAAAACAGCTATTAACTGGTATATCAGCGCACTCCCTACCACCTACCTGATTGACAGGGACGGAACATTACTTGCCATGGACCTGGAAGGAAAAGACCTGGAGAAAGCGCTGAAAGATATACTGGGGGACTGATCAAGTGATGTGCATGAAAAAAAATTTACTCTTTATACTTCTTTTTTTTGGGGCCAGGCTAAATGCACAGGAACTATATGTATTTACCGAACCGGCTTCCAATATGCCGGCGCATTCCATCAGCGTGAAACTCACTGATCATTTTGTGACCAGCGATAATACCTATGGACGTTTTTCTCACCGGTTCATGCCGCAGGTGATGTTTGGTATCAGCAAGAAATTCATGTTTCATATCGGCGGCACAATCAGTAATATGCACACTCCCAATTTCAGGTATGAGTCCGTTAATTTTTATGCGAAATACCGCTTTCTTTCCTACGATGAGATCCATAAACATTTCCGGATGGCTGTATTTGCCGACGCTTCCGCGACAAAAGCTCCTTTTCATTACGAGGAGATCAGCCTGATGGGTGATAAGAGTGGTATTGAGGCAGGGATCATTGCTACACAACTCTGGAATAAGCTGGCTTTATCGGGAACGATCAGTCATACCCAGGTGCTGGATAAATCGCGAAATAGTAAGACCATCTATGTGCCCGCCCGGCTTTACCAGTCCATGAACTATTCCCTGTCCGCCGGTTATCTTGTATTGCCAAAAGAATACACTGATTATAAGCAGACTAATCTCAACCTGTATGCGGAATTACTGGCTGAACAATCCCTCGATGCGAAAAAATATTGTGTCGATTTGGCACCGGCTGCCCAGCTGATCTTCAACAGCAATTCCAAACTGAATATAGGATACCGTTTCCAGCTCAGCGGGAATATGTCAAGGATGTCGCCGAATAGCTGGCTGATCAGTTTTGAAAGAACTTTGCTGAGTGCACTGAAGAAAAAATAAGCATGGAAATTCATATCCGCAATATGGTTTGTGACCGCTGTATCAAGTCGGTTGCAGGTATTTTCCGGCAAACTGGGATTGAGACCGGGGATATCCGGCTGGGATTAGTTGATGCCACTGGAGAACTGACTGAAGAGAAGGAAAAAGAGATTAAGGAGTTGCTGCTTGCTGAAGGATTTGAATGGCTGGATGATCATAAAGTGAAATTGGTGGAACGTATAAAACAGGAGATCGTCCAACGGGTACATTATAGTGATCTGGATGAAATGAAAGTGAATCTTTCCGCTCATCTTGCTGATAAACTTTTAAAAGACTACCATTATCTCAGCAGCACTTTTTCTTCCATTGAGAATACGACCATTGAGCAATATTTTATCCTGCAAAAAATTGAGAAAGTCAAAGAATGGCTTATTTATAAGGAATATACATTGAGTGAAATGGCTTTTCGCTTAGGGTATAGCAGTGTTGCTCATCTCTCCAGTCAATTCAAAAAGATAACAGGCTTTACCCCGCGACAGTTCAAGGCGCTCAAATTTCACCCCCGTAAACCACTCGATAAGATCTGACTGGAAATTCTGTAACAAAAACTCTTAATTCTGTAATTGCAGGGTCCTTTGTTTATCTGAAATTTGGATCAAATTTATTTGTAGCCACATCCCTATTCGATAACCGGGATGACCAGCGGGAATTGTGTTGCTAAAGTAAGGTCTACCTCATTAGGCACTAATATTGTAACCATTGTTGCAATGGGGTCAGTGCGACCGACGGCTCCAAGCCTGTAGCAGCTAAAAACTATTCAATGCGCCTGCCTGGCAAAGGTGACGTTGATCGAAGACCTGGTCATGCTGTTGATGGGGATGGTAATGATTATAAATATGGTCTAAGAACACACAATTACTGGAGTATAAAATTTAAAATAAAAATTATGAAAAGAATAATCTTAAAAATGGCCTTGCTGCTGGTAGTGATTTCAGCCTGCAACAACAAGGCAAGCGATGCAAAAGCAACTGCGGATACCACAACCTCTTCTGTCGATACAAGGACTACAGCACCCGAACCTGTAGCGACCGGGAAGGATTCCGCTTCCATCCAGCAGATCCTGGATAACTACCTGCAGATAAAAAACGCGCTTACCAACGACAATGGAAAGGCAGCTTCGAGCGCTGCAGGTGAGCTGAAAAGTTCCTTAGCAAATTTTAATAAGACTACATTAGCAGGAGACCAGCTTAAAATGTATACAGAAGCAGAGAGCGAAGCATTGGAACACGCTGAACATATCGCGGCTAATGCCGGCAACCTCAAACACCAGCGTTTTCATTTTTCCGATCTGTCAACTGTTATTTACGACCTGGTGAAGGAATTTGGAAACGGGCAGCAATTATATTATGATCATTGCCCGATGTTCAACGATGGAAAAGGAGCAGACTGGCTGAGCGAAACCAAGCAGATAAAAAACCCGTATTATGGCAAAGCGATGCTTAGTTGTGGTACAGTAAAAGAGACGTTGAAATAATAAGTCAGGGCTTCCTTTATAATAAACCACTTATATGGAGAATTCCCACCACCATGTCTCAATGAATGAAGCGCCAGGGAAACCTGGACCTGAGGAAAGCGGTCATTTTGTTTGCCCGATGCATCCCCAGGTAACCAGTCCGACACCTGGAAACTGCCCGATCTGCGGTATGAACCTGGTCCCCGTTGAAAAAAAACCAGGTCAACATGCTGCCCACGCAGGTCATGACTCTATGATCGCTGATTTCCGGAAACGTTTTTTTGTTGTTCTTTTCCTGTCAATTCCGATCATGCTGTTATCTGAAATGATACAGCATTGGCTGGGAATTCAAATTCACTTTCCGGGAGCTCAATATATATTACTCGGTTTATCGACGATCGTATATATCTATGGCGGCTGGCCCTTTTTAAAAGGCCTGGCTGAAGAACTGAGGAGCCGAAATCCAGGGATGATGTTCCTGATCGGTTTTGCCATTTCAGTGGCCTATCTCTACAGTGTAGCGGTGGTTCTTGGTTTGCCTGGAATGGATTTTTTCTGGGAACTGGCAACATTGATACTTATTATGCTCCTTGGCCATTGGATCGAAATGAAATCAGTTGCCGGCGCTTCCCGGGAATTGGAACTACTTGTACAACTGATGCCGGCGGAAGCGCACAAAATTACCGGCGATACAATCCATGAAGTCAGAACTGATACGTTAAGGGAAGGAGACCTGATCCTGGTAAAACCCGGCGAAAAAGTAGCTGCGGATGGAATAATTGCTGAAGGAGCAACTTATCTTGATGAAAGTATGCTCACCGGTGAAAGTAAACCCGCTGAACGAAGAAAAGGGAGCAAGGTGATCGCCGGCTCGATCAATGGAAGCGGTGCCATCAAAATAACCGTAACTCACGCCGCCGGGAATTCATACTTATCACAGGTCATTAAGCTGGTGGGCGATGCGCAACGGTCAAAATCAAAAACACAGTTGCTGGCGGACAAAGCGGCAAAATGGCTGACCATTATAGCGATCATTTCGGGTGTAGGAACCTTTTTATACTGGTATTTTGCGGGGCAACCCATCGCGTTTGCTATGGAAAGGATGGTCACCGTTATTGTGATCTGTTGCCCGCACGCACTGGGCCTGGCTGTACCTCTGGTAGTAGCGAAGTCTACCGCTTTGTCGGCCAGGCATGGACTCCTTATAAAGAACCGTACGGCTTTTGAAAATTCAAGAAAGATCACCACGATCCTCTTTGATAAAACAGGTACCCTGACACTTGGGAAATTCGAGGTATCCAGGATTGTATCCGTAGACACAACTATTTCCGAAAAGGAATTGCTTCGTTTTGCTGTCGCACTCGAACAGCAGTCAGAACACCCGATCGCAACAGGAATTCTTCAAAAAGCAAAAGACCTCGCGATTACGATACCAGCTGCCACTCAGTTTACTGCTATTTCTGGTAAAGGTGTTAAGGCAAATGTCGACAGTAAAGAGATCATGGTGGTTAGTCCCGGTTACCTCGATGAAAAACATATACTCATTCCTGCGGATTATTCCGTCAATGACCGGGAAACGGTGGTTTTCGTGTTGGTCAACAGCAAACTGGTTGGTTATATCGCCCTCGCTGATGAGATCCGGCCGGAATCAGCGGAGGCCATCGCCATGTTAAAGAAAGCGAATATCAAGTCCATATTATTGACGGGCGATAATAGGAAGGTTGCTGCGAGTGTAAGTAATGAACTTGGTATGAGTGATTTTATTGCAGAGGTCCTTCCACACCAGAAACTGGAAAAAGTAAAAGAATTGCAACAAAAAGGTGAATTTGTAGCGATGACGGGCGATGGGGTGAATGATGCACCGGCCCTGGCACAAGCGGATGTAGGAATCGCAATCGGTTCTGGTTCAGATATCGCGGCAGAAACCGCTGGCATTGTTTTAGTAAATAGTAACCCGAAGGATATTGCCAGTCTCATTTTTTTTGGGAAAAGTACCTACCGGAAAATGGTTCAGAATTTATTCTGGGCAACAGGTTACAATATTGTTGCCTTGCCTCTTGCGGCAGGTATATTATATGAAAAAGGAATCGTCCTGAGCCCGGCTGCCGGCGCCGTTCTCATGACAGTGAGTACGGTAGTGGTGGCCATCAATGCAAGCATATTGAAAATTAAAAAATGAAAAAGGGTCAATGAAATATTTATCCCTGGTTGTTCTGTTGCTGGGCAATTTTTTGTTCACTGCTGCACAGGCGGTTTCTTATACCTGTCCTATGCACCCGGAGATACATTCTCCAAAGCCGGGTAATTGTCCCAAATGCGGGATGAAACTTGTGCGGGAAAAAGCGAAGCCGGCACCTGCCCAAAAGAAACCACCTGTTATACCCAAAAAGATACCAGCAGACACGACCAGCTCCCAGCCAACCTCATCATTAATTTATACTTGTCCCATGCACCCGGAGGTGCAATCTTCCAAACCGGGTAACTGTCCTAAATGTGGAATGCGTCTTGTAAAGAAAGAAGTTTCCAAGACACCGGCTAATGATCCACAGCCGGCCGATACATCGTCCAGACAGGAATCACATGATATGCAACAGGATAGCGCGCATGTTAGTGATCAACCTGTACCAAAAGAACCGGGCATAACAGTTATGGAAAACAAGGAGCCGCCAAAAACTGTGCGGTATGACCTGTATATCACCGATACAATCGTAAAGTTCACCAATAAATCAAAGCATGCTATCGCTGTCAATGGCAGCATACCCATGCCTGTACTTACTTTCACAGAAGGTGACACTGCCGAGATCTATGTACATAACCGGTTAAAGGAAGAAACTTCTCTCCATTGGCATGGTCTTATGTTGCCCAACCAATATGACGGAGTTCCAAACCTGACCCAGATGCCGATCCAACCCGGCACAACACATATTTATCGTTTCCCCATTATACAGCATGGTACGCACTGGTATCATAGTCATACCGGGTTACAGGAACAGATCGGTATGTATGGTGCTTTTATTATGAATAAAAGAAAGGAATGGGATATCCCGACAATTCCCGTTGTAATAAGTGAATGGACCGATATGAAACCCGGCGAAGTGAACAGGAGCCTGCACAATGGTTCAGATTGGTTTGCCATAAAAAAAGGAAGTACGCAGAGTTACAGCGAAGCAATCAGGAGCGGTCATTTTAAAACAAAGATCCGGAATGAATGGAAACGGATGAGTGCCATGGATGTTAGCGATGTGTATTATGACAGGTTCCTTATCAATGGAAAAACTTCGCTGGAACAAACTCAATTCAGGGGAGGTGATAGGGTCAGGCTTCGCATCGCGAATGCAGGTGCCTCCAGCTATTTCTGGCTTACCTATTCAGGCGGTAAAATTACAGTGGTGGCAAGCGATGGGAACGATGTAGAGCCAGTTGAAGTAGATCGCCTGATGATTAGTGTTTCGGAAACCTACGATGTAATTGTCGGCTTGCCGGAAACCAAACAGTATGAATTCCTGGTTACACCCGAAGACCGGGCCAGTTCGGCTTCGATCTGGTTGGGAAGCGGTGAAAGAGTACCAGCGCCCAGGCTGCCAGGACTAAAGTATTTCGCAGGTATGAAAATGATGAATGAAATGATGGCGATGAACGGTAATCTTATGCCGATGGGGATGGAGATGAGCAACCAAACCATGGATATGAACCAGGTGATGTATCCCGAGATAACCGGGGATGAAATATCATCGAAGGATACTATGAACGATCACCAGGGCCATGCAATGAATGAAAGCTCAGTTGATCTTACGACACTCAATTATTCGATGTTGCGTGCAACGGAAAAAACAACGCTGCCAGAAGGCCCGTTAAAGGAACTGCATTTCAACCTGACGGGCAATATGAGCCGGTATGTTTGGACACTCGACAATAAAACGGTTTCTGAATCAGACCGGATACTGATCCGGAAAGGAGAGAATGTCCGGATAGTATTATATAATAACTCCATGATGCGGCATCCTATGCATCTTCACGGGCATGATTTCAGGATCCTGAATGGACAGGGCGACAAGGCCCCATTAAAAAATGTGCTGGACATCATGCCTATGGAAAGGGATACGATCGAATTTGCCGCCAATACTAGCGGGGATTGGTTCTTTCATTGTCATATCCTGTACCATATGATGAGCGGGATGGGAAGAATATTCCGGTACGAGAATTCACCGGTTAATCCCGGGATCACCAATCCCCGCTATGCGCAGCAAAAATTGTTTGCGGATGACAGGATGATGCATTTTATGACGAGGATAGGGATTGAAAGTAACGGGAGCGATGGAGAAGCGATGTTAGCGCAGACCCGGTGGAAAGTCAGTACGCTTTGGCATCTTGGCTACCACGATGAACATGGATACGAATCCGAGACAATGATCGGGCGTTACCTGGGTAAAATGCAATGGTGGTATCCGTATATCGGATTCGATTATCATTTTAAAATGGAAGGAGGACCGAAAAATCTTTTTGGGAACGAAGACAAGAACTGGTTTGGCCAGGCAAGCAACAAGCTGCGACGGAAAACGATCATCGCCGGGATAGCCTATACACTACCTACATTAACCATTGCAGATCTGCGAATTGATGGAAATGGTAAATTCCGGTTCCAGTTATCAAGAGAGGATATACCTGCTACAGCAAGGCTCCGGTTTGCCTGGATGATCAATACGGATAAAGAATACATGGCCGGTCTCCGGTATATTACCACAAAATATTTATCGTTGTCAACACATTACGATAGTGATATGGGTTGGGGCGCAGGCTTTACAATTACTTATTAGGGGGGTCTTCCGTTGTTTTTACTTTCCGGGTATTCACCCGGAAGGATAATCCAACAGCGATATAGTTTTTTGGTGCAGATTCCGAGATGCCCACTCCTCCCGATATATCGATCTTGAGATCCGGGTTAATAAAATAGGCCAATCCTGCATCCAGGTTATGTTCAGGAGATTCATTTTTCCGGATAAAACCAAAAGCTTCAACATAAGCGTACCATTTTTCACCCAACTCAAAGCCCGGCGCCAGGGTATAGATCCATGCAGGCGTACCGGTATAACCATCCCATTCGGCACCCAGGTTATACCCGATCGCGATATGTTCTGCCAGGGAGTTTTGAAAAGTAAAACGAAAGGAAGGGAAGAGGTGATCAGGTCTGAATGCCGGAGAACCAAGAACGGGTATACCCAAATGAGCGATAAGGGAAGTTTTAGGCCGTAATTTTTTTTCTTCCCATAGTGCAGCTTTAAAACCAATTACCAGGGGTTCAAAGCCTGTTGTCTTTTGCGGGTTTGGAATAAGATGGATATAGTTGTTTTTATAGGTGGCTTCCAGCCGGAATTCAAATCCTTTCATCCCATACTTCAATAAGGCTGCAGGATAAATAAGATCATAATCCCGGTTGCCGGTATTTTCTTTATTGAAACCAAATTCCGCCTGGAAATAGTGACGGGGAACGAGTACAGCTGATTCTGTTTGATCGGGACGGTCTGTATCGATCTTCTCAACCTGTGCGTTGCCGCAAAAGGATCCGGCCAGGAGGAATACCAGCAACCATCTTATTTTAGCCATATAGAAAATTATTTTTAGACAAGACTAAAAACTGTGTCAAAGATAGAAGAAAACAACTTAAATTTATGCTGGCGCGTCTCCGTATTAGTTTGCGGGAGATTAAATACCTTCCCGGGAGGATGATTGGTACATATTATGCATATGTTCCCCTGGATCCATTAATAACCATTAAAATTATCAATTATGCAATGGAGAGGAAGACGAACCAGTACCAATGTTGAAGACAGGAGAGGTATTTCCGGTGGAGGAATCGCTGCAGGTGGCGGCGTGGTAGGTCTTATTATCTACCTGCTCTATAGTTTTTTAGGCGGCGGTGGTGGTGGAAACGCTCCCCAATTACCTGATCTCAATAATCCCACGTCCCAAACGAGTACGCAAACACCTGAAGAAAAAGCGGCCGATGATGAAAGGGCCCAATTCGTGGAAGTGGTGCTGGCTGAAACGGAAGACGTATGGCACAAACTGTTCGCAGAACAGGGAAAAGACTACCAGGAACCAACGCTGGTGTTATTCCGGGGCGGAGTTGCCTCAGCCTGTGGAAATGCGAGTTCAGCATCCGGACCTTTCTATTGCCCGGGAGATAGCAAGCTTTATATCGATCTTTCCTTTTACCAGGAACTCAAAGAACGTTTCAACGCACCCGGCGATTTTGCCATGGCTTATGTAGTCGCGCATGAAGTGGGTCATCATATCCAGAAATTAAATGGAACAGCTGATAAAATAAGCCGGCTTCGCGGCGAATTGAGCGAAGTTGAATTCAACCGTTATTCTGTAATGATGGAACTACAGGCAGATTTCCTGGCAGGTGTCTGGGCGCATCATGACCAGAAAATGAAAAACATACTGGACCCGGGCGATATCGAAGAAGCCCTGGATGCGGCCAATGCCATCGGGGATGACAGGCTGCAAAAAGAGGCAACCGGGGAAGTGGTTCCCGATGCATTTACTCATGGCACTTCAGCACAGCGGATGTATTGGTTTAAAAAGGGATATCAAACGGGTGATATGAACCAGGGAGATACCTTCCATGCTCCCGATCTGCAATAAGATAGAAGCTGTACCCTATATACTTATTTACTTCTTTACCACTACAGGTAATCCTCCCGCAACGGGCTAAAGGCATCGATTACTTTACAGGCTGTTCTGGCAATAGCTGAATGCGGGGTGTTGGAAGGGATCACATGGTACATACCTGCTTTCAGGGGGCATTCTTCACCACCGATCACCATATCCAATTCTCCTTCGATGATATAAGTAATCTGTTCATGCACATGCTGGTGCATAGGAACACTGCTGCCGGGTGCCAGTTCCACATAGCCAAAGCTCATGCTGCTGCCATGGGTGTAATAACCAGTAATGCCCGGGGCCAGTTCTTTCGGAGGTATATTCTTTATGGAAGACATAGCTGAAAAATTATTTGACGGGTTTAAAATCCTGGTTCACAACAGGAATTGCCGATGGGATGGTTACAATATTAAAACCATGTGCAGTTGCCTGGTGACAATTATTACAGGTTGCAGTCAATAATGTAAAACTGCTTTTAAATAAAGCCGGGTCTTTTTTTACTATCGAATTTGTGATACTATCTATTACAGGCCGGATCATTTGGACCGACCTGATCTCGGGACGGTCCCGGCAGAACTTTTGAATGTCTTCCAATGATTCTTCTATCTCGTGAATTTCAAAATCAGCCAGGGGCCAGTTTTGATTTAAACCCGCAAACCACAACTTCGCATGATGGACCTGTATGGCAGACATAAACTCGCCCAACCCGGGCTTATAGGAACTACTCAATTCTTTTTCAAGACTATCGATCCTTGCCTGCAATTTTTTTGTTTCCCCCGATTGCTGTGTACAGCCAAACAATAAAAAGCTAAATATTATCGTGGTTAATACTTTCATTTTTCAAAGTAGCAGAAATTTCCTCCCACCCATTCTTTATCCTTATTATACCTGACGCCGATCATCTTTCCTTTACTTAAGCGACCAAGATTATTGGTGGCTACGGGTCTTGCAGCGCCATCTTTCCAGAAATAGAACACTCTTATTTCCGCTTTGGCGGGAATATCGGGGGTTTGTATCACTTCCGCGTATTTTACTTTCCGCTGCAGGATCCAGTTCCCCGGGTCTTTGACCTTATCTATATCCGCCTGTGTGATATCGATTACTACTCCCTGCCCGGCGAACGAGAACAACGGTTTTAAAACATAATTCTCCAGGTCAGCCGGGATCTGTTTTACTTCATTCAAAAAAAAGGTTTGCGGTACATAAGGATGACGTATAAACGGGAGCGTATATTTGCTGATGCGGTAGAACCAGTTGGGATGCGGGCACCATTCTACATCAAGTTCTTCAAATAAGATCTTTCCTTTTTCCTGTATTTCCGGTGTTTGCTGCTGCAGGTCGTCAAAGATGACACGGTTGTAAATGCGTTTGATGCGTGTCTTTTTTCCCTCATTCATATAATAGAGCTGGCTTCCCTCTTTTATTAATTCTGCCAGGTCCACCATTTTGATCCCGATATATTCCTCGGTGCAATAGAAATCAATCCTTGTTTTTTGTTTTTTCGGGAATATTTCCAGCAGGACTACATTCTCCGGCTCATGACCAGCTACGATGATCTCTTTGAGCAACCGGATATAGGTTTCCCTGTTAAACCCGTTGAGATAGCAGTCAAAACCTGCCGGCACCGGGAAGTGTTTCCTGAAAACATCATCCAATAATATTTCATAGGCAAAAAGCGTCGGGAAACCCTGCATTTCGATCAATTGCGGTTCGTATTCTCCCTGTTCATTGATGCAGATACCAAAATCAAAAGCGATGAAATGTGTATGTTCATTCTCCCCCAGCACTTTTACCTGAGGCGGGATGGCATCCTTTGTTAATTTTTTGAATGTTGGATCGGCGATAATATCCACGATACTCTCACAGGCATCCAGCATTTTTTTTGTAAAATCCTTCGGAACAAAAATAGGTGTTTCGGCGACCCTGAATTCAATGGCCCCGGGGTGTGCTGCGTTAAGATCTTCCAGGAACGCATCATACTTTTCTTTGGTAAATGCCTCGTTATATGCTTTGCGGATGGCCGGTATCATGTCATGTGATTTATGATACGGAAGATAACGAATGCACGGCGGGCTGCAAAAAACAGGGAATGATTTCTATGCCATTACTTCCTGCAACTGTTCAATAGACTGGTTAAGGAAATTGGGAAGGATATGCGACTGGGTCCACATGATCTTATCAGGATCATTCAGGTGGTGGAGCATACTGATGAGTTTGTCCTCGCCATGGCTTTCGATTACTGTTTGTCTTTTTTCTTCGGTCTGCAGGTAAAGACTCATCCCGTGTGCATCGGCTTCCGGATGGAACTGGGTGCCGAACATATAGTCGTTGAAACGAATCGCCATGATCGCCCTTTCATACGGCACATGCGGGCGGCTTTTTTCGATACAAAGGATCCGGGCTCCCATTTCACCAAGCAGGTCATGATTGGGTTGTATCACCTGGTAATCCCTGCTGTCCACAGCATAAAAAGGGTCGCGGAGACCTTCAAACACCGGCTCCTTCTTACCGGCTTCCAGCATATGAATGGGAAATACACCAAAGGCTGTTGATTTTCTTTTTGAAACAAGACCTACATTAAAGTAACGGCTTGCTAACTGGAAGGAATGACAGATAAAGAAGATGTATTTTTTTTGCGCATTGGAAGGATTGGCATTCCAGCGTTCCATCTTGTCCAGCCACCTGCACCAGGCAATATCCCAGTCTTCAAAGCGACTGATGAGCGGATCACCGGGACCACCACTGGAAATATAAATATCAAAGGAAGTATCGGGAAGCTGGTCCTTAAGACGGACATCAAATTCCTGTGTAGAAAGGTCCAGGTCATTACTCTCACCCCATTCTTTCAGGATGGTGCGGATGCAACGCATACCCTGGTTGGCTTTGCCTTCATAGAGATCCAGGATTGCTACTTTTACAGACCTTTTTTCGCTCCAACTCATGTATACAAAAATAATGATTTTTTAATACTGAGAGAGTACATACGGTTGCGTGATTCTCCACAAATGTGGATTAAAACATAAAAAATAAGTGAAATTATTAGCCCTTTGTAGTATAATTATTACAATGTAATGGCGAAGATTTATTTTCCCGTATATACAGCTTCACCATTTAAAAACGTCTTCAGCACTTTTATACCAAGTAATTTGCCGGGGGCTTCTTTCATAAGATCCGCATCGAGGATAACAAAATCGGCAAATTTCCCTTTTTCAAGACTTCCTTTTTCTTTTTCTTCAAAATTCGCTTTGGCTGCCCAGCAGGTCATGCCTCTTAATGCATCTTCTCTTGACAACGCATTCTCCATCTGGTAACCTGCTTCCGGCCATCCTTTCACATCCTTTCTTACAACAGCTGCATAGAAAGTTTTAAAAGGGGAAATATCTTCCACGGGAAAATCAGTTCCAAGAGGGACCCAGCCATTCTGATCCAGTAACTGCTTGTAGGCATATGCGCCTTTTACTCTTTCAGCACCCAGCCGGTCACCGGCCCAGTACATATCCGATGTAGCATGCGTGGGCTGGACGGAAGGAATAATAGAATTATTTCCAAACATTTCAAAATCATTGGCATTGATCACCTGTGCATGTTCGATCCTCCAACGGAGGTCGTTCCTGCCTTTTAAATATTTCGCATAGATATTCAGGATAGTGCGGTTACCGCTGTCACCAATGGCATGCGTACATAGTTGCCATCCTTTTTTGAAAATATAGCCAGCTACGGAATCAAAATGTTCCGGGTTGCTCAATAAAAAACCATAATGCCCCGGTTTGTCGCTGTAAGGTTGTAACAGGCAGGCACCTCTTGATCCCAATGCACCGTCTCCATATACTTTAAAACTGCGGACATTCAGCTTATCTGTTTTAATGATACCATTCTTATCGGCATATTCGTAATTGGCTTTTTCATCACTCAGCATTACATACATTCTCATTTTAAGATCACCGGCCGACTGTAATTTTTTTATCCGTTCAACGGATTCGGCGCCCAAACCGCAATCATCGACTGTAGTAAGACCAACTTCGAAGCAGTTTTTTTCCGCGGCCTGCAATGCTTTTTTGAACTGTTCATCCGTAGTACCCGGGATCTTTACAGAGACAAGATCTACTGCATTATCCACCAGTATACCCGTTAGGGTTCCTTCCATTTCTTCTACTTCACCGCCGGTCAGCGTATCGCCGGCTTTGACCCCGGCAAGATCCAGGGCTTTATTATTGGCAACAGCTGCATGTCCATCAACTCTTGTCAGGAGAACAGGGCGGTCGGGGAACAGCTCGTTCAATTTTTCATTGGTAGGAAATTCTTTTATGGTCCAGTCATTCTGGTCCCAGCCTCGTCCCGTTATCCAGCCTTCTGGATTCGCTGCTGCAAAAATTTTTACTTTTTCAATGGCTTCGTCCCAGCTGGCAGTGCCCGTTAAATTGACACGTTGCAGGCTGTTCCCATAACCGACGAAATGGGCATGGGCATCGATAAAACCGGGGTAGATAAATTTTCCACCTGCATCCAGTTTTTCTTTGGCATCATAATCCTTCTCAAGATCAGCTGTCTTGCCCACGGCAAGGATCTTCCCATCCTGTATCAGCATTGCTTCAGCGGTAGAAAATGTAGAATCAACTGTATAAATAGTAGCATTATAAACCAACAGGTCCGCTTTTTCTTTAGCATTACATGAAAATAGCAGGATGGCAATTGCCGGGATGATATACTTCCTCATTCCTTATTTTTTATTCCTTATTTCTTATTCCCTGAACTTCTCCGGATGTTTCTTATTAAAGTCCGTTTTATCCTGGAAAGCTTTCGCAGCCGCTAAGATAGTGGCTTCGTCATATAGATTACCAATAAGAGTGATGCTCAGCGGCGAGCCCGCTGTATTAAAGCCCGCCGGCATGCAAACCACGGGATGACCGGTAAGATTGGTCATGGATAATTGCCGGCCGGAAAATGTCGGAACAATCAGGACATCATAATTACTCATAAAAACGTTCATGTTCCTGCAAAGAAGGGAACGATAGCGGTTGGCATTAATATACTCCACCGCGGGAATCGTCCTGGCCGCCCGGAATGAATTAGGCCAAAAGTCCCTGTCCTGGCGTTCGATCAGGTCATCCCGGTTCGATCTTGTGAGTTCGTCAAAAGCAGCGGCGCTTTCTGCATTCAGGATAATACTCACCAGGTTGACGGGGTACATGGCGGAATCGGGAAAATTGATGGCCTGCACTTTTGCGCCCAGCGAACGGTAAACATCCAGTACTTTCCATTCGGGTGCATCGGCAGGCAGGCGCTTGAAAAAATTTTCGGCATACGCGATACGAAGTTTAGCCCAGTCCACTTTGCCGGTATAATTAAACGTATGACGGATTGCGGAAGGATCATTCCCGTCCGTTCCATGAATAAAAGCATATACAATGGCAGCGTCCTCTGCGCTGCGGCAGATCGGACCCGCCTTATCCAGGCTCCAGCAAAGCACCATCGCACCATAACGGCTCACCGTTCCGAAAGTAGGACGCAAACCTGTTGCCCCGCAACGCGTGGAGGGCGAGACGATCGAGCCCAGTGTTTCCGTGCCGATAGCAAAGGGTAATAATCCCGCTACCGTAGCAGCAGCTGAACCAGCGGAAGAGCCGCTGGATCCCTGTTTGAGATTCCAGGGATTTTTTGTTTCACCCCCAAACCATTTATTATTAAACGCCAGTGCCCCAAGCGATAGCTTAGCGCAAAGCACAGCGCCGGCTTTTCTTAATTGCTGGTATACATAAGAATCGATATCGAGGACCTGGTCTTTATAGGGCGTACTTCCCCAGGTGGTCGTATAGCCTTTGACAGCAAACAGGTCTTTCAGTCCATAAGGTATTCCATGCAATGGCCCGCGGTAGATTCCCTGTTTCAATTCCGCATCGGCCTGCCGCGCCTGTTCCAGAGCAAGGTCTTCTGTCAGCGTGATGACACATTCGAGTGTATCGCCCCATTTTTTAAGACGTGCAATAAAGA
Organism: Chitinophagaceae bacterium; assembly: GCA_039921505.1. Lineage (GTDB taxonomy): Bacteria > Bacteroidota > Bacteroidia > Chitinophagales > Chitinophagaceae > JJ008. The sequence continues at coordinate 106,710 of JBDSBR010000013.1, read as the reverse complement.
ATTTCGTGAGATCTACGGAACTGATTTTCTTGTTTAAGAGGAGGGAAGCCAGTTGCGGGATGGAATAGAAGGCGAGTTCATTTTTATTGAGTGGTAGTTCCGTCCTCAAAGGAATATCCCAGGAGATCTTTTCTTTCTTAGTAGAGATCTTCATGCCGGCAGGCGCCGGGTGAAAAGCAAAGGGGTAGGGGATATCATTTGCCGGGAGCGTTTTGTGCATCCCTTTATATAACAGCAGGTAGTTATTGAGGTTACCCAGCATGGAATCAGCTTCTGATTCCGTGAAATCAAGATCATACCATTTTACATTATTGCGGATAAGCTGGACGGTATCAGCCCTGTTTTGGGCTTGCGCGGCGAAAACGACCCCCAGCAGGAATACAGTTAATGATGATCTCATAACAGGGTTTTGTGGATGTTGAAATTAAGAAAATTCTTTACCTTTTGTGGAAATCAATTATCATGCGACTGCTTGTATTCACCCTTGCCACCACGTTAATCTTTATTTCCTGCAGGCATCACGACAAAACCGTCGGCGGGGGAACCATGCCGGTTGCGGAATATTTTAATTATGGCGACAGTGCTGTGCAATCAGCCGGCGTAAAGATGATCCGCATTCAAACGCCGGTAGGAGAATTCAAGGTTTGGACAAAACGGTTTGGCAATAATTCCCGTATCAAGATCTTATTACTGCATGGCGGCCCGGCCATGACACATGAGTACATGGAATGTTTCGAAAGTTTTTTCCCGAAAGAAGGGTTTGAGTTCTATGAATATGATCAGCTGGGCTCTTATTACAGCGATCAGCCTAAAGACAGCAGCTTGTGGACAACGGAACGATTTGTAGAAGAAGTAGAACAGGTTCGTAAGGCAATTGGCGCTGACTCCAGTAATTTTTATGTGCTGGGTAATTCCTGGGGTGGGATACTGGCGATGGAATATGCATTGAAATACCAAAAAAATATAAAGGGATTGATAGTAGCCAATATGGTAGCAAGTGCGCCCGAGTATGGGAAATATGCAAAGGAAGTGCTGGCGCCGCAGTTTGACCGGGGAGTACTGAAAGAAATAGAAGCGATTGAAGCAAAAGGAGACTTTTCCAACCCGAGGTATATGGAGTTACTGATCCCCCATTTTTATCACCAGCATTTATGCAGGCTGGAAGAATGGCCCGATGGTTTTAACCGCGCATTAAAACATGTAAACGGGGAAATATATACGATGATGCAGGGACCTTCCGAGTTTGGTATATCTGGCAGGTTAGCACATTGGGACATCAAAAACCGTTTGAAGGAAATAAAAGTCCCGACGCTGATGGTGGGTGCCAAATATGATACGATGGATCCCAAAGCCATGGAAGAGCAAAGTAAAATGGTCCAGCATGGGCATTATCTCTATTGTCCCAACGGCAGTCACCTTTCTATGTGGGACGATCAGCAGGTATTTATGAAAGGAGTGATACAGTTTATTAATGATGTGGATACCGGCAAGTGATATACTTTAAGAAGCGATCCATTGACAGTGAGACCGGATCAACTCATCCTGGTTATTTACATACGACCGCGGTGAGGACCATAGAATTATTATATTCCAGTGAATTGATATCCCTGAAATAAGCGGTATCATGCGTAGTGCCGGTTTCCTGGAAACCTTCCACTGCTGTGGATCCATTTAATTTGAATGCCACCTGCCTTACTGACCTGATGCCTTCGGACATGAAGCTATAGTTGGCGAGCAGGATATCATCTTTTATAAGACCCTTCAGGGTACCCGTGTTCTTATCTTTTCCATCCAGGTGGTAGATAAGAGTTCCTGTTACAGCATCTCCTTTACGGGTCATGTTAAGGAGGATCGTATCCGTATTAACGGTATAACGGTAACATGTTTGGGAAGGGGGTGTTTCTTTAGTTTTCGCCTGCGGGGAAACAGGTGTTTCAATTTGAATCCCGGTTGAATTGCAAGAAAGGAACAAAGCGGGTAAAAGAATACCCGTAACGAATTTAGCTATCATCCTTTACAGGTTACAAAATACCGGCCAATATCATTACAACCCTGCCAAATACTGTGTATTGATATATTTCGCTACTTCAGACAGGTTTTTTGTTTTTTCAAAGACAGCCAATTGACGATCGGCGCCCGTTCCATTTTCCAGCATTTTATGGACATAGGCTATGCGATGCCGGCTGCCCAAATGATCAAGAACCGGGTCAAGGAAGTCAAGCAATTCATAGATCAAAGCCCTTGTGTTCACTTCTTCTTCTTTACCAAAATCGATCAGGTGGCCATCTACCCCATAGCGGCTGGCCCGCCATTTATTCTCATTTAGCAACGCTCTTGAATATTGTATGTAGTTGAGGTTCTTGGAGCGGAGCATATAGATCCTGGCACAGATGGCCTGGAACAGCGCTGCAATGGCGGTTGTTTCGTCCACGGTCATCGGCACATCGCAGATCCTGAATTCTACGGTGTTAAAGAAAGGATGAACCCGGAGATCCCACCAGATCTTCTTGGCATTATCTATACAGTTTGTTTTGATCAGCAGCTTTACATAATTATCATAGGCTTCGATACTGTCAAAGCTATCGGGAATCCCGGTGCGGGGAAACTTATCAAAAACTTTGGTCCGGAAAGATTTGTAACCCGTCATTCTTCCTTCCCAGAAAGGAGAGTTGGTGCTGAGGGCAAATACATGGGGTAAAAAATACCGGGTACTGTTGGCGATATGGTTGGCCAGTTCCCGGTTTTCCATCCCAACATGCACATGCAGGCCAAAAATGAGGTTGCTCCGGGCAGCTTCCTGCAGTTCGTTCACTATTTCGCTATAGCGGATATGATCGGTGATCAGCTGGCTTTCCCAATGGCTGAAGGGATGTGTACCCGAAGCCCCCATTGCAAAACCAAGACTCCCGGCAATCCCGGAGATGGTCTTGCGTAACATGGCAACGTCCGTGTAAGCCTCATCGATATCCGCACAGATATCCGTGCCTACTTCCACAACGGCCTGGTGCATCTCCGCTTTTACTTTATCCTTTATAACCTTCTGGCCTTCCTGTACGATTTTCTGTTCATGACTTTTTAATTCAAATGTTTTCGGATCCAGCACCATGTACTCTTCCTCAACCCCGAGCGTAAAACTCTTATAGTTCAAATTCATGATTAGTTTATGGTTTATAGTTTATGGTATATGGTTGGGTGTCCAAAGCGGGGAGCATCTTCATTGAGCTGACCGTTCCCCAACAATAAACTAAAAACCATAAACCAAAAACAATTAAAATAGTGGCGTTTTGTTTGCGCCTCTTCTTACATATTCTCCCCAGGTAAGGTTATCCTCTCCTTCTTTATTTTCCAATGCTTTTTCGATCGCGTAGGTGGCGGCCGTTTCCACTACCCATTCAAAATTCTCTTCGCCAACGCTGGGCTTATCAGCATCCGGCGCCGGGTTGCAGAAGTCGATTGCATAAGGAACATTATCGCGGACCGCCAGTTCCACCGTATTGAAATCGTATCCCAGGTATTTATTGATACGCAAAACGATATCGGTCATTTGTTTGAGACGTTCGGAGGAGGGTTTGAAATCGGCCACGTAACGGAGATGATGCGGGTTACGGGGTTCGTAAGACATAATCCTTACATATTTTCCACCAATGCAATAACAGCGATAGTACTCCGTAAAAACGATCTCTTCCTGTAATAACATCACCAGTTGCCCTGTTTCACTGTGCTTGGTAAAAAAATCCTCGGCGCTGGACAGTTTATATACATGTTTCCAGCCTCCTCCTGCAAAAGGTTTCATATAAGCCGGGAAACCAACATATTTAAAAATGGATTCCCAGTCGAGCGGGAATGCCAGGTTGCTGAATGATTCATTGGAGGTATCATCCGGGAGATCCCGTGAGGGAATGATCGCGGTCTTGGGAACAGGGACATCCACTTTTGTCATCAGGCAATTATTGAAGTATTTATCATCGGCACTCCACCAGAAAGGGTTGTTGATGACGGCAGTTCCTGTGACGGCAGCGTTCTTTAGCCAGGTCCGGTAAAACGGAACATCCTGGGAGATCCGGTCAATGATTACCTCATAACCACTGTGAACACCCTGCATGGCTTTATTGATATGGACCGGCTCCGCGATAATGCCCGGTACTTTCTTACTGTTAACTCTTTCTACAAAAGCTTCGGGAAATGAACGTTCCTTACCGTGGAGAATTCCGATTTTCTTCATAAATAATTTTTAATGATTAAAAGGTGAACCGAAGCAGGCCAGGACATTTCGTACTGAAGCGGCTTTATCAAATTTATCCAGTAGCCATCAAATAAACAAATTAACCATAGTTGTCCGACGGTCCCCGTCTGACAATTACGGTTAATGGTCAGACCGGGACGGTCAGACCATTAGCATCACGCCCTTATTAATAAATCCTTATTTTTGAAGCCATGCAAGGGACGAATGTATCCGGGATCCTGGTTGAAAACAGCACCATTGAATCCAGTTTTTTAGAGCGCCAGGTCAGAGTGGATTTTTACCTGCCCCGTAACGTGACCGATCCTTCTGCTATGAGCCTGTTGCTTATCAATGACGGGCAGGATATGGAAAAGCTGGGACTGGAAGCGATCCTCGAACAATTATACAGCGCCGATGACAGCATTAGCCCGATCCTCTGTGCAGCCATCCATTGCGGTGCCGAACGAAAAATGGAATACGGCGTTGCCGGGTTCCCCGATTTTAAAGGACGGGGTGCGAAGGCAGGTTTATACACTTCATTTATTTTTGAAGAATTACTTCCCTTTGTGCGGGATCGATACGTTATTCCTTCTTTTCGTGAAAAAGCATTTGCGGGGTTTTCATTGGGCGGGCTGACGGCATTAGACATTGCCTGGAACCACCCGGGTGAATTCAGCAAGGTCGGCGTTTTTTCAGGTTCTTTATGGTGGAGGAATATTGACCAGCTGGAAGATAAGTATGATGATGACCAGCACCGGATCATGCACCAGCTTATTCGTAATGGCAGCTATGCCCCCTGGCTGAAATTCTTTTTTCAATGTGGTAATATGGATGAAACAAAGGACAGGAATCACAATGGCATCATTGATTCCATTGATGATACCCTGGACCTGATCAAAGAACTCGAGGCCAAAGGATATTCAAAAGAAACGGATATTAAATACCTGGAATTAAAAGATGGCCGCCACGATGTATTCACCTGGGGCAAAGCCATGCCCGATTTTCTGCGCTGGGGCTGGGGTAATAACGAATGAGTATTGAGCCTTGATTATCCAGGAACGCTTATTTTGCAATCTTCAACAAACAGTTTTTAGTAGTATGTTCCGTAGGAATATGCCAGGGGTAAAAACAACAAAGCAATCGTAACAGCCCTTTTGACGCTTGCTGCTAAAAAACATCAACCATAAAAAAAATCCCCCGGTATTTACCGGGGGATTTTATAGTGATAAAATATTTCTTAGTTGAAGATGTACCGCAAACCGAACTGTACAGAATACGTAGAGAAGATGCTCACGTTATCCCTGAAAGTACGGGTAATAATATTACCACGATCAGTAGCCAGCCTGAAGGTTGGAACTACGCTTCCACCGGGTACCAGCGAGTTCTGGTTCTGTGGTACCAGGATAGAACTGGCATTGATCGTTTTGGATTTACCCCAGGCCGGGTTGATGAGGTTACCCAGGTTAAAGATATCCAGCGTGAACTGGAAGGTATTCCTGTATTTACCGGCTTTTACAAACAGGTCCTGCATAAATTTCATGTCAGCCTGGTTACGCCAGGGAATCTGTGCACCGTTTCTTTCTGCATATTGACCACGGTGCTTGCTCAGGTACCTGTCCTGGTTGATATAGTCTTCGAACAATTGTGCCTGTTGCGGACCCGTATAAACGATACCATTGATCGTCGCACTGGGTACGAACTGGATCTCGTTGGGATTCCTTGCATCTTTGGGTATATAAATAAGATCGTTACCGGTAATACCATCACGGTTGAAATCCGCACCATATACATAGGAGTATCTACCGTCAATTGAACCCTGGTAGATAATAGAGACCGAAGTAGCCAGGTGTTTCAGGTATTCTTTCCTGTAAGAGATCGTGGCAACAAAACGGTCAGGAAGAACATAACCTGCGGTAGCAAGGGCAGGAGTATTCAGGCCCAGTACATTCTGTGTACCCTGGTAAGTTCCCAAAGGCTGGTCACCGGATCCGTCATGCAGGTTGCCGGCTACAGATTTGGTATAGGCCGCCGAAGCAAAAAATCCTTTGCTGAAAGGCTTTTCAAACTTAACAGTTAAGGAAGCATAATAACCTCTTTTACCGTTATCAATGATCACCGGCGTAAAGCCTGCTGTACCATTTGTGGTTGGTATACCGCCAGGAGTCAGGGTATTGATAAACCTCGTAGGAACAGTGCTTCCATAAATAGGCCTGTTATCAGGATAACCGGCCACATTCAGGTTTTGAGGAGTAATATAGTTAGGGCTTCTGAAGAAAGCCGTATTCATATCCTTGTTGTAAATAGCTTCGATGGAAGCGATAACTCCCCAGGGAAGTTTAGTGTCGATCGCCAGGCTGGATTTCCATGACTGGGGATTTTTGAAAGTTTTGGCCAGCGCTGTAACAGACGCAGGCACGATCGTACCGGCTACAGGAACTGTAGCAGGACGATAAGCAGCAGGATCAGGATTGAAAATGCCGGGTGTATTGGCCTGCCCGTTAAAGTTCTGTGTGATCTGGATCATACCATTATCACCGGACTGGCTAACAATCCACACAAAAGGTATCTTACCCGTGAATACGCCTGTACCACCGCGGATCTGTAAAGAACGGTCGCCATAAAGATCCCAGTTAAAGCCAATCCTTGGAGACCACATTACTCTTTTGCCGGGTAAATTACCGGTATTCACTTTTTCACCTTTTTGAAAATTCATCGCTAATACAAGCGGGTGAGTAATGATCTGGGGAACACCGGGATAAGTTGGCAGGTCAAAACGTAAACCCAGTGTAAGCCTGAAATTCTTATTCATAACAATCTCATCTTGTCCGTACACAGATATCTGCTGGAATTTAAAGGCAGAGAAAGCAGGAACAAAATCTTTTGATAAGGAATAAGTGATCGCAAAGTCGGTTGGTTTTACTCTCAGTGCAGGGTTGGGGTTGAGTGTACTGGCGAAATCATTCCAGGTAGCGAAACGATAGTAGCTGGCAGCAAAACGCTGGAAGCCGTTAATGGTCTCGCTCTGGTCAAATTGTCCACCAACTGTCCAGTTGTGTTTTTTTGTTGTCCAGCTGATATTATCAACAATGGAATACATTTTTACTTTACGGAGATTACCAAAACTAAACGGCTCGTATCCGAAAGTAGTATAGGGAGCTGATTGTGAAACACCGGTAGTGCTCATGATATCTACAGTGGGAAAAATAGCTCCGTCTGTTGAACGCGAGTCATCCTGGTAAGTGTAAGTGCCACGAAGGGTGTTAGCCGTCCTTCCCCAGGTAGTGTTCAGTTCAGCTGCGAGGGAATAAAAGTTCTCACCCTGGAAATAATTGGAATTCTTGAACCATAAGGCATTGTTATCGGTTCTTGATAAACCGGATGCATTGCTAAGCCCGGTACCCGTAACCGAGTTACTGATAGCACTTGGCCTTCCGCCTTCTACCTGGCTATAGCGGATATTAAAACGGGTTTTGTTATTAACGTTCCAGTCGATACGGCCCAGGATTTTCTTTCTCTCTGTATTCGGTGTGTAATTATCGTATGGACCTGTTTCATATCCATAGTTGGTCAGCAGGTACTGGCTGATATATTTCAGTGAGTCAGCCGTAGGTCTTGCGATCTGCGGACTGCTTCCGAAAGCGGCAGCAGGTGTAGCAGCAACTCTGGTTTGTATGGTTGTTGGTTGTTTCTCTGTTTCGTAGTTGAAGAAGAAGAAAAGCTTATTCTTAATGATCGGGCCGCCAAAACGCACACCATATTGTTTGAAATTTTCTGCAGGTCTTACAAATGTTGCTTTTTCAACGCGGAAGCCACGGTCCTTCTCGGTTCTGAAATAAGTATACACCGAACCCGAGAAACTATTTGTACCCGAACGGGTAATGGCATTGATCGCACTGCCGATAAAACCGGACTGGCGGATATCGTATGGAGTTATGTTCACTGAGATCTCATCCACCGCGTCCATAGAGATGGGTGTACCACCTGCAGGAAGGTTATTACCGATACCAAAACTGTTGTTGAAATCGGCTCCGTCAATGGTGAAATTATTCTGGCGGAAATTACCACCACCGATAGAAGCACCGTTGGATTGCGGGGTAGCCCTGGTAAAATCATTCAGGCTCCTGTTGATAGTCGGTAATGATGTGATCTGGCGTAATCCAATATTGGTTACGGCGCCGGTCCTGTTTGCATTCAGGATCTTACTTCTTCCACCTGTTGTTAAAACAACGTTTTCAAGTGTTGTATTTGTTTTCTTCAAAAGCGGTTCCAGTGTAAAAGATTCGGCAAGTTTCAGGTACACATCTTCGTATTTCTCCTTATCATAACCTACAAAAGTTACTTCGATAAGGTAAGGTCCTCCCACCCGCATATTTGGAATAGAAAAGACCCCGCCTGAACGGGAGGTTGTAGTGTACTTGGTTCCTGATGGCTCGTGAGTAGCAACGATCGATGCTCCCACCAGGGCTTCATCGGTCGTGCTTTTTATGACCCCGGTAACCGAAGACGTAGTTATCTGGGCAAATAAGAACGGACTGGCCATAAAGGCTAAAGCAAACAAAAAGAGTATTCTCTTAAGCATAAAGATTGGTTTTCGGTTGCAAAGAAAGGGAATATTTCCTAATTAAATATAGGCAAATATTAACAAACTGGTATTGAAAAATAACGCTTTATAAAGACATTTTCCCCACCTGTTACGCTGCCTCTCAACTATCGAACTTTACCGGCAGCAGCTTTGTTCATCATAATACTACCTAAGTGGCTGTAAGCAGCACTTAAGCCAATGCCCGAATCAGTATTTTTGTAAAAAATCAACCCGATGTTTGATTCAATTGAAAGTGCCATACAAGATATAAAACGTGGAAAACTGGTTGTGGTTGCCGATGACGAGGACCGTGAAAACGAAGGAGATTTTGTGACAGCCGCCCGGAACGTGACGCCGGAAGTGATCAATTTTATGAGTAAACACGGCAGGGGCCTTATCTGTGCTGCATTACCCGAGGAACGTTGCGATGAACTCGGACTTGAACTGATGGTCAATAACAATACCGCCCTCCACGAAACCGCCTTTACGGTTTCAGTGGATCTCCTGGGACATGGCTGCAGTACAGGTATCTCAGCCCATGACCGGGCTAAGACCATCCAGGCCCTCGTGGATCCCTTTACAAATCCTTCTGAGCTAGGAAGACCGGGGCATATTTTCCCGCTCCGGGCCAAAAAAGGAGGAGTACTCCGCCGTGCCGGCCATACCGAAGCGGCAGTTGACCTGGCCAGGCTTGCCGGTTTCGAACCAGGTGGGGTGCTTGTTGAAATCATGAATGAAGACGGTTCCATGGCCCGGCTCCCCCAACTGATCGAAGTAGCCCGGAAATTCGATTTTAAAATCATTTCCATTAAGGACCTGATAGAATACCGCATCAAAAGCGATTCACTGGTTGAAGAGATCGTCCGTGTAGATATGCCCACAAAATTCGGCGACTTTCAACTGGTGGCCTTTAAGGAGAAGAACTCTACCAATGAACACCTTGCTTTGTTGAAAGGAACCTGGGCAAAAGACGAACCCGTACTGGTGAGGGTGCATTCTTCCTGTTTCACCGGGGATATTCTCGGGTCACTCCGCTGCGATTGCGGGGAACAATTGCAAAAAGCTATGCGCATGGTGCAGGCAGAAGGCAAGGGTGCTATATTATATATGAACCAGGAAGGAAGAGGTATTGGCTTATTGAATAAGTTAAAAGCCTACCGGCTGCAGGAAGAGGGAATGGATACTGTTGAAGCCAACCTTCATCTTGGTTTCCAGACCGACCAGCGGGATTATGGACTGGGTGCACAGATGCTGCGGCAGCTTGGCATTAATAAACTAAGACTGATGACAAACAACCCGAAAAAAAGGGTGGGCCTGGTTGGTTATGGTCTTGAAATCGTAGAGAATATCCCCATTGAAGTGGATGCAAACCCGCACAATGAAAAATATTTACAGGTAAAAAGGGATAAACTGGGGCATGAGATACTTGATAAGGGTTGATGTTTGAAGCTAAGTATCCAGGTATATAAGTAAATAAGTATCGTTACCGGCAGCAACTTATATACTTATTTACCTATTTTCTTACTACCTACTCTTTAGGCTCTTCATTTTTTTTGCCTGCCGGGTTAGGCTCACCTGTTGAAGTAACGGGCGGTATAATGGGCGGGGGTTCTGCTGCTTTCTTTTCTTTCCGGAATAAACCCCTGAATATGTCTCCCAGGCGGTCAAAATCCCTGCGGTAAGAAAGGCTGGCGCCGTATCTTTTAGCCTTGCCCGGGTTGCCACTGATATTTGAACTCAGGTAATCTGCATTCTCCCGGTAAAAGAAAGAAGCCCGGATACTTCCGCTCGGGTTGATCAGCCATTCCAGTGTTACATCGGGCAACAACTGGATGCTCTGCTGTACGTTTGATTGCGATTGTAAGGGTGCATCAAGACCCACACCTGTTGAAATAATAAACCGGTTATTGAAGAAGGAACGGCCTATTGAAAAATTGACATTGCTTCCAAGATTGAGGGTTGTACTGGTACCGATGATATTCCGGTTATACAAAGAAGTATTTAAACTGATATTATATTTATCGTTTTTGAAAAGACTGCCCAGGATTTTATTTAGTTGCTCGCTGATCACATTGAGAAAAATTCCTGATATAGTATTTACAACAAGGGCATCCCCAGTAATGGTTTGCCCGCCGAAGAGCCCTTCGCTGGGAGCAAAACTATTGAAGACGATCAGGTAGGTTACCTGCTTGTTGATCTCATTCGGATTTTTTTGAAGTTGTTGTATGATAAGACCTAACTCGGGATCCGTAACAGCCACACTGGTGTTGGGGAAGTCGAGTGAGAATTCAATTTTTGGTTTAAACAGTTTTTCCGTCAGCTTGGCCACCACGTAAACATCACCCCTTGCATTCGAAGCGCCCGATCCAAGTGCTTTTAATTGTGCGATAGGCGCAAAGCTGACCCTCTCTGCTTTGTATATAGCTTCAAACTTTATAGTAGCATCATAGGGGTCACCATTCCATTCTATGTAATTCTCAACTTCTTTTTTTAATACAAAAGGCTTCTTAAAGAAAGACTGGAAAGTAAACAGGTAACTTCCTTCCACGATATCAAAACGCCCGCGGAGGGAGAGGGGTTCACTGGTACCCGAACGGATATTGATACTTCCCGCTCCTCTGCCTTTGATCTCGTCACCTGTGAGTTCATCCAGCACTACTTTTGCCGTCACCATCGGGTTCGCGGTGATATCCACGTCATAAATAATGCTCGTGTTGTTTACCAGCAGATCGGTTTCAGTCATTTCGTGGCCATATTTTCTTTCCACGAGGAAATCAGCCAACCCGGTTTCACGGTTCCTTGCCGGCGGGAGCGTGATATAGCTGCTGTCGGTGGTGGAAGCTACAGCATCTATCTTCATGTACATGGCAGTCTGGGGACCTGCCAGTGTAAGTGAACCGGTGCCTTTTACATCACCATAGAATTGTTTATTGTCCTTGTACGTGGTGTGGAGCAGCTGCACGGTCTTGTTATCATCCGGGTCTGTTGAATTTGGTTTTTTAGTAGAAATATCCAGGTTGAAGAACATGTTCTTGAATGATTCATGTTCTATGCCGCCGGTAATATAAACAGGATTACCTGTTATCGTATCAGTCAGTATTATCCCATCCAGGTTTATTTCTTTTGAAGTAAGCGCGATATCAGTATCTTTTATTTTATAGAATACCTGGGTAAAGTTTACCCTTAAACCTGCATCTTTCAGCCGCCCCTTACCTGTAACACTCAGGTTTTGAAATTCACCAGCGATATTGACATCACCCGTAAGAAATCCCTGCATGTCGGAGAAGAGATTACCAAGGAAACGTTCGAGGATACTGATCTGGAAATTCCTGGCTTTTAAAGCGATCAGGTTCTCTTTCGCCCTGAGGGGATCAAAGAAAAGATGGGCGTCAAAATCGAGGTAGTTTTCCTCGTTAAGCGTATTCCCTTTTACTTTGAGTTCCTTGCTGCTGTTATCATAAAATACCGTGGCTTTTACTTCGCCGAGTGAATCATTATCCAGGCGAAGGAACTGTGTTTGTAAATCATCCGACCTGACCCGGAGATGATTGGTCGGGTCTTCCACGAGTATATTGCCGGATACAAGTCCTTCCAGCCTGTTATGTGGCAAGAAATAAGGAGAGAAATCCCCAATATTCACTTTTGTTAATTCAACCTTCAGGTCATTCCATTTCCCGGTGGGTGAAGGCTGCGTTTTGAGCAGGATCTTTTGATCACCTTCACTCAGCAGCAACTGGCCATTGGCCGGTATGTTTCTCCGGAATTTCAGCACCCCGTTTTCATCAATGGCCCATGTTTTCCCGTTGACAGAAAAAGTGGAAGGATCAAATTCAATTTCCACACCGTCATTATAAGTCAGCACCAACGCATTCAGGTTGGCACTTTCGAGCTTTTGTGATCCCCCGGTAACGATATTCACCCTGGAAGAATCATGATGCGCATTAATATGGAAATTAGCAAACGGTATATTAAGACTGTCATTGATCCGGATATTAGTAGTACTGCCGTCGAGCACCAGGCTGTCATTCGTTCCCTTCGCTGTTACTTTTACATCGGCGAAATGAAATTGTTTATACCGGAACAGCGGCATAGCTGCTGTCAGGTTCAGTTCATTGGTGGCGAGGTTTAGATTACCTTCCAGGTGAGCGTTATTTAACCCGGAAATACTTGAATCGATGATTTGTAAGAATTCATCGGCATAATAGGTAGTGATATCAAATTTGATGTCCTGGTTCCGTGGAAAACTTTTCGGAGCTTTTACATACGCCGGGTAATATTTATTAAGCAGGTAAGTAAAGGAATTGGGCAGGTCCTTCAGGGTGAAATTACCATGGATGTTTGCCTTGAATTCATTGGATACCACTGATAGCCACTTTTCATTATCAACGATCGTGGAAGAAATGACCAGTGAATCAAAAGGCAGCCGGTGCCCGTTCCGCATAATTTCCGCGTCGGTGACCCGGGCCATACCTAAAAAATTATCAATGCTGTTGCTCGTGAAATTAAAGTTGAGCTTACCCCTGAAATTGACACTGTCCTGTGTCAGCCCAAGATTTTTCAGGTTAGCGCTGGTAACATCTGCTACCAGGTCAAACCGGGGCGTCGGGCCGTTAAGATCAATGACTCCATTAAGATCGAAGTCGGCATTGTTATCCCGCACGGCCGCAAATCCTTCAAACAGTTTTTTATCAAGCCTTCCTTTTACAGTAATGTTCTCATATTTATAGCCATTGTATTCAACGAAGCGGGCCGCTCCGTCAAACAGGATATTACGGCTCTTTTCGCTGAACCCTTTACCTTTTACAGTACCCTTCATAGATACGGCGCCCAGCTTCGCGTTATCAAGTAATTCACCTAACCGGAAATTATCGGTGGCAATCGTTCCTGAATAGACAGCATCCTGCCCCCGTGGGAATTTCATATTGAGATCCGTCTTTACAGTTCCCAGGTTGGTCTGTATCGTTCCAAAGGTTACAAAGTCGCGGATAAAGCCAGTGAAATTTCCCCTGAAATTGAGGTACCGGATCTTGCGGAGATCAGGAGCGGTAACTTTGCGGAGGGAAGGAGCGATTGTAACCGCATCATTATAGGTAGTTCTGAAATCATTGGCTTTGAGATCAATAAAGGTCTGGTTGATATCAGGCAAACCGGCCAGCGAGATATCACCATTCAGGAGCGTACTGCTGCCTGCCTGTATATGCATATCTCTTCCTGAGAGATCATCTACTGTTCCCCTGATCTTTCCCTCCAGCGTTATCTTTTTCTTCCAGTTGCGCATGGCCGGGGCAAAAAAGGCAATATCATCACTGTTCACGTAAGAGTCCTCAAAGATGGCTGCCATCTTTACTTTATGAATAAAGTTGCCCATATCGCTCATATCATTGTACGACAGGGAAAAATAATTACGCAGGACGCTCCGGTTGGTTGCAAGTTCCATATCGCTGAAAGACATGCCCTGGGGTGTGAGCTTTACATCGGCGCTAAGGTTTTTTATTTCGAGGCCGCTTCTTTCTTTGGCCTTCAGTTTTAATTTGGAAAAGACAGTATCCCCGGAGAATTGGGAATTGCTGAGTTCAGCATTGATCTCTGTGAACAAGACATGTTGCCCATCAAAATAAGCATAGGGAAGACGTTCGGTTTGCAGGTCTGTTTTAAATGTACCATTAATGATTTTGACGTTCCCGATCTTAAAGATAGTTTGAGCATTGTTCCAGCCGGCTACGGCGAGTTCTTCATTCGTGGTTAACAATGAATCCACTGGTTTTAGCCGTTTATAATTATACAGGGCTATCACCGGGTCTATCACCAACAGGGATTTTATTTCGTATTCATTTCCTGCCAAACTTAATTTGTCGGCATCCATGTTAAGGCTGTCGACATGAGCGGTCATGTTCTGTCCCAGCCAGCTATCATTTTGTACAAACATGACATTCTTCATCTCGATCTTTTCGAGGCTGAACTTAATGCCGGCTTTCTTTTTTTGTGTCCCCGTTCTTGGCGAAGAAAAATAATCAAAGAAGAATTGCTGTGACCAAATGGAATCTTTCCGTTGGAATTTGACGATGGCGTTTTCCAGCCCTATATATTTCAGGTCGGCCTCTTTTTTAAAAAAGAACCAGTCGGTGATCCGCACTCTCACATCCCCTGCATATAATACAGTATCGCCTTTCCGGTCTTCTATCAATACACCTTCCAGGTGCATCCGGTTAAAAAGGGAAAAACTGACATGGTCGATACGGATCTTGGTCTGCAAGTCGTGGGAAAGCCGTTTGGTCACCTGCCGGCCAATCCAGTTCTGGCCAAAAGGAGTTTGAATAAACACATAAACCCCCAGGAGGAGGAATAGGAGTGACAGGAAGAACCACTTCAGTATTTTTTTAAATCTCCTCAGGTTCAGCTATTTAAGTTGTAAAAGTAGGCAATCATCTCCTTCAGGCAAATTCGATACCAATATTAGGGACGAACGGAGAGCGTAAACAGCTACAAATATTGTGCAGGGCATGGGCAGGAAGAGGAATTTCACTTTTATTTCGGGGAAAAATCTGCCGGTTTGCAAAGAGTCAGGAATCCTTGCAGCACCCGGCAACATCACTCCTTATTTCTGGTATCCATGACGACCTACTTTCGGTTCAGGTATTTGCCAACTGAGATGCCCGCAACACGGTGATAGATCTTAGGTCCATAATCAGCGTTGTTGATACTGCCGATACCGAAATTGTACTGGGCGAAAATGCTGAACCCCGTGCTGGTTTCGAAACCAAATTGGGCGATGCCATTCATGGAAACAAACCCATAATCGGCGAACCCGAATTTCATATTGCGGTTCACCGTAGCGCCGGTCGACATTAAATGAAAACTTTCTTTACCGAATAACTGGACGTCAAGGGAGGGACCGAATTTGATGAAAAAATGCGCAGGGTCCTTGCTGAAATCGATCTGCAGGAGGGGGGCTATTTCAAAAGTGTGTATCGTGACATCATTATCCGTTGCATCCAGATCCGGTGGAGATGCATAACGGGTGAATTTTACCTTGTAACCTTTCATGCTGTAAAAAACTGTAGGACTGAAGAACAATCGATTCTCAAAAGGAATTTTCATGTTTCCGCCCAACTGGAAACCATATTTCATAGAAGTTTTTTGTTTTACTTCCTCCACTTTGTATAAAGCAGTAGTAGCTTGTGGGCCGGCAAAAATGGCTATCCGGTTCTGGGCGGTAGTGTCCAGGGTCAGTATAAGGGCAAAAATTGTCAGGGATAAGAGTTTCATGTGCTCAGTTTTACGACTAAGGGGTCAGGTAAATAAATAATAAAATACGGGAAGCTTTTCAGAGAGGATGGGACCGTTCCCGTAAGGGGAAAACGGCTGGACAAGGGCGCAAAATAGCCATTAAATCCCGGGATTGCAAACCTCTTCAGAATTTCTTTGCAGGATCCTTTATCGATTGGCTGCTATTGTATTGTGTGGAATCTCCTTTGGGAATGGAAAGATTTTTCCAGCTTTTATCCTTTATGATTCTCCCGATATAAATGATCTGCCCGATATGGTAAGGATAATGAGCGAGCTGCCTGTTGATGGCATCGATAACAGTCAGGGGTTCTTTGCGGATATGAATGATCTTTTTAAGATCTTTTTTCTTAAGCGGTTCGAGGGCGGCAAAAAAACAAGCCCATCCTTTTCCCCATTGTTCAAGTAATTGTTGTTTAGACCAGGAGTGGATTTCGAATTCATCATCCCGCTGCCGCCATTCTTTCTCCCCGTCCTCTTCGAGGAAATTGGTCCACCGGCTAAGCATATTACCTGCCATATGCTGAATGATGATAGCAATGCTGTTGGATTCAGCATTGGGCTGGTAATGAAAGTCCGGATCCGTTAACTGTTCAAAGGTTTTATCTCCGAGGTCCTTATAGTATTTCAAACGACGAATAGCTGTCGTTAAAAAATCTTTACTTATAGACATAAAAAGGTTTGTGGTTTATTGTTTATGGTTTTTGGTTTGGCACTCCGGTTATTGAAATACCTCTTTTTTTGAAAATTACAATAAATTAAAAACCTGGAATTACCGGCACTCATTATAATAGTGATGATCGATTAAAGGAAACCATAAACAAAAAACCATAAACCATAAACTTTCACCATCCTTCCGTCGAATCATCTCCCCGTTTATCCGCGACCGCTTCGAATCTTCCATCCGCCAGCACTTTGATGACTTCTGTTCTTCCAATGGCTGATCGTTGTTTTAAAGCATAGCCCATTTTTTTCAGGGATTCTTTGACCGGTTCAGGAAAACCTTTTTCCACTTCGAGGGTATCGGGCAACCATTGGTGATGGAATTTGGGCTGGTTCACGGCCTCTTCTGTGCTCAAATTGAACTCCAGGATATTGACCAGCGTCTGGAATACAGATGTAGGAATAGTGGTGCCACCCGGTGTGCCTACTACGATATACGGTTTATTGTCTTTTAATACAATGGTGGGTGTCATCGAACTGAGCATTCTTTTACCGGGCAGGATAGCGTTAGCTTCGCCGCCAAGGGCGCCATACATATTAGGAACACCCGGTTTGATACTGAAATCATCCATCTCATCATTCATAAAGAAACCGGCACCAGCAACCACGACCCTGTTACCATAAGAATTGTTGAGCGTAGTGGTGACCGCGACTGTATTACCCTCTTTATCAATCACGCTGAAATGAGTGGTCTCTTCACTTTCCGCCCGTAAAAGAACGCCGGGTTTTACACTATAACTGGGACTGGCTGCTGCAGGATCATAATCTTTCATTTTTTCCTGCAGGTACACTTCATTGGTCAGCATTTTGACGGGTACTTTATAATAATCCGCATCTCCCATGTATTCGCCGCGGTCGGCAAAAGCTCTTCTTTCCACTTCTGTCATCAATTGCACCGCCTGTAACGACTGGAATCCCATCGCTGCAATATTCCTGTCCTCGATCATTCTCATCATCTGGTGAAGGAGCAGGCCACCGCTGCTTGGCATCGGCATGCCCACGATCCTGTATCCTTTGTACATAAATGAATGCGGTTCTCTTGGTTTCGCCTGGTAATTTTTCAGGTCATCATAAGTAATGATGCCTCCGCCGCGTTTCATTTCTTCAACGATCAGCCTGGCCGTTTCTCCTTCATAAAAACCCGCAGCACCATGGTCACGGATCCGCTTTAACGTGTTGGCAAGATCTTTTTGTACCAGGGTATCACCAGCCTGCCATTTCGTGGCTTTTACGAATACAGGTGTGCGGGTATTGTATTTTAATAATTCTCCCTGCAGGTTGTTCAACCCTTTTGCTTCTCTTTCACTGATCGCAAAACCATTTTCCGCGAGTTCAATGGCGGGCTGGATTAATTTTTTAAAAGGAAGCTTTGCATATTTCAGGCAGGCAAAAAGACCGGATACGGTTCCGGGTACACCACTCGCCAGGTGACCGTCCTGGCTCATATCAGTCCTTGCAGTTCCGCTGGAATCGATATACATATCCCGCCGGGCATTCCCGGGTGCTTTTTCCCGGTAGTCAATGGAAACCAGTTTGCCATTACTCAGCCGGGCGACAAAAAAACCACCGCCGCCCAGGTTCCCTGCCTGTGGGTATACTACGGCGAGTGCAAGTTGGGTTGCGATTGCAGCATCAATGGCATTGCCACCCTGCTGTAAAATCTGTAAGCCAACCTTACTTGCCAACGGGTGGGCAGCAACAACTGCACCATTGACCGATATAATCTTTTTTTGACTGCTGTACTGGTAAGGATCGAAGGAAATGACCGGGACGAAACTTTGTTTTGCCGTATTGCAGCAAAGCAACAGGCATAAAGGGAAGAGAATAAAGGCCAGCCTGGATTTTCGCATGCGTAATTTCAATGTTGATAGTTAAAGCTACATAAATAGCAGGAAAGATAGCGAGCATGAATCTGTGCGTTCTCCCTGCTCTCTGCGTGATAGTTTCTTATTCCCGTCTACGGAAAAAGAATGGTAAATCGTACCTCCTTTGTTATCTTGCCCAGTAAAAATTATTACCATGGTTCGTAAGACACTCTTGTCGCTGGCACTGACTGTATTGCTTATTCCTGCAGGCGCACAGTTACGATCACCCGAAGATTTTCTTGGCTATAAAATCGGCACCCGTTTTACCCCACACTGGAAGATCGTGAATTATTTTAACCAGGTAGCGGCGAATGCACCGTCCATGGTAAAGCTCCAGCAATATGGTGAGACCTATGAAGGCCGTCCGCTCTTAGTGACTTTTATCTCTTCGCCGGAAAATATAAAAAGCCTCGAACAGATCCGGTTGAACAATATTCGACTTGCCAGTCTTGCCAAAGATAAAATGGCTCCTGTTGAAGAAAATGCACCGGCTATTGTCTGGCTCAGTTATAATGTACACGGTAACGAGCCCTCTTCTTCCGAAGCCGCCCTGCTAACGCTGTATGCATTGGTGGATCCTTCCAATTCAAAAACTAAAGAATGGCTGAAGAATACGGTGGTGGTAATCGATCCCTGTATCAACCCCGATGGAAGGGACCGTTATGTGAACTGGTATAATAGTATAGGAGGAAAAGATCCCAACCCGCAACTAATGGCAAGAGAACACGACGAGCCCTGGCCCGGCGGAAGAACGAATCATTATAATTTTGACCTCAACCGTGACTGGGCCTGGCAGGTACAGGCGGAATCACAGCAACGGATAAAACTATATAACCAATGGTTGCCACAGATTCACGTGGATTATCATGAACAGGGCATTGAGGCCCCCTATTATTTTGCACCCGCGGCCCCGTCTTACCATGATGTAATTACTTCCTGGCAAAGGAATTTCCAGGTAACGATCGGAAAGAATCATGCAAAATATTTTGACAGTAACAATTGGTTGTATTTTACAAAGGAAGTATTCGATCTTTTTTATCCTTCTTATGGCGATACTTATCCCATGTTTAATGGCGCGATCGGCATGACCTATGAACAGGCAGGAGGCCCCGCCGGTGGGGTAAGCGCCCTGGAAGACCAGGGAGATACGTTAACGCTTGCAGACCGGGCCCTGCATCATTATACTACCGGGTTAAGTACAATTGAGATCGCTTCGCAACATGCCGGGAAACTTATAAAGGAATTTCATAAATATTTTAATGATGCCGCTTCTAATGGGGTGGGAGAATATAAAACATATCTTATAAGGAAGGGGAGTATGGATGCCCAGCGATTAAATTCCCTGCTTGCATTAATGGACAGGAACGGGATCAGTTATTCGGCTGCGGCGCCGGGGAGCGCAAAGGGGTACCATTATAATACAGGCAAAGAAGAAACAGTGAATATTTCAGCAGAAGATGTGCTGATCAGCAGTGTACAACCGAAAGGAGCATTGGTAAAAGCATTAATGGAACCCAACAGTCATTTAGAAGATTCTGTCACCTACGATATAACCGCCTGGTCATTACCTTATGTGTACGGACTGGATGCTTATGCCCTGAAAGAAAACCTGCGGTCTTCAGGTGGGATCACTAAACCAGGCAATGCGGCCCCTGCTAAAACAGATTTTGGCTATGTGATCCGCTGGGAGGGCCTGCAAAGTGTAAGAGTGGTAACAACATTGCTGAATAAAGGAGTCCTGCTCCGCTATGCACAGGAGCCTTTTGACGTAAATGGCCAGTCGTTTAACCGGGGGTCCATAATTGTTTTAAAAAATGGTAATGGAAAATTGGGTAGGGATCTTTGGGATATTGTCCTGGAAGCGTGCAGCCAGGAACAGGTGAAAGCCGAAGCCATTTATACAGGGTTCGTAGATAAAGGGTATGATCTCGGCAGCAGCAAAGTTCACCCTTTAAAAGCACCGAGGGTAGTGTTGGCGACGGGGCAGGGAGTTGACCCCAGTGCTGCAGGTGAAGTGTGGCATTTCTTTGAGCGGCAGATCAATTATCCCGTCACACTTGTCAATGCGGCTGACCTCG
This sequence comes from Chitinophagaceae bacterium, assembly GCA_039921505.1. GTDB lineage: Bacteria > Bacteroidota > Bacteroidia > Chitinophagales > Chitinophagaceae > JJ008. Next base: position 85,956 of record JBDSBR010000013.1, on the reverse strand, counting down.
CTTCGATCGACTGGAATGATGTTGATGTATTGGTTATGCCGGATGGGAATAATTACAGTTTTCTCAATGACAAAGCCAATGTTGAAAAATTGAAAGAATGGATCAGCAAAGGGGGGAGACTGATCGCCATGCGCAAAGCGATCGCCCAGTTGGCCAAAGCCGAGATCGGTATCAAGCTGAAAAAAAATGAAGCCGATGATAAACTTGATAAGGATAGCTTGTATGCGCCTTTAAAAAAATTCAGTAACAGGGAGCGGGAAGCGGCTTCAGGGGATGTACCGGGCGCCATTATTAAAGTGGATCTTGATAATACCCATCCTCTTGCTTTCGGGTATCCTGCTTATTTCTACACATTAAAACTGGAAGACCGCGTATACGAGTTCTTTAAAGGAAATGGATGGAATGTGGGGGTGATCAAAAAAAATAACCAGGTGAGCGGGTTTATAGGGGCGGAGAGAAAAGCTAATTTCAGGGATGGGTTATTATTTGGTGTCCAGGAAATGGGCCGCGGTTCTGCTACTTACCTGGCCGGCGAAATATTATATCGCGGGTTCTGGGAGAACGGGGAACTGATGTTCTGTAATGCGGTATTCCTCGTAGGGCAGTAAACGTGGAAAAAGAAAGTCCGGAAATACTAGGACGGAAAGAACCATTAAATTTATCTTTACGCAAACCTATTCTTAACTAAAACTACACACCGTGTTAAAAAAATTACTGCTCGTTGCTGTATTGTTTACAGCTCTTGTATCCTGCAAATCAAAAGGAGCCTATAATTACAGCCAGGAAATCGTGGCCAAGGAAAGAAGCCTGACGCCGGACATTGAAGCCACTGAAAGTAACGTGGGTAGATATGTAACGGCGGGGAATTATGACAGTATCGTTGTTGCAGGTGAAAAAATGGAAAAAAAGGTACAGGCCAAGATCGACGAGATCAATGCCATGAAAGAGCCAAAGGCGAAGGAAGTAGACCAGTTCAAGGCTGCAACGCTTCGTTATTTCAATTATATCAAAAGCATCTATACCACTTATAAGGAGTTGGGAAAAGCACCAACGGATGAAGCAAGACAGGAAGTAGTGGCCACCCTGCAAAAACTGGTGGATGAAAAGCAATCCATTATCAATGATATGCAAAAAGCCCAGCGCAGCTATGCTGATGCCAACGGTTTCAAGGTAGAAAAATTATAAATTTTCCAGCACTCAATAAAGGACTCCCGGCAATCAACCAGCCGGGAGTTTTGTTTTTCAGGGCTGTCTTTAACGCATTATTACACGACCGGTTTTAACCGCTTCATAAATTGCCTTTATATTCGTTGAATAATTCAGGGAATGAGAAAAACTTTACTCCTTATTTTTTCCGCGGGCTGTCTTGCGTCTTCTGTCTTTTCCCAGGCTCCTCCCGGCTGGACTTCTGCCGATATGTACCTGGCCATCCGCAAACTGAATGTACTCGGATCCGTATTATACGTAGCGGCACACCCGGATGATGAAAATACCCGGCTGATCGCCTGGTTTTCCAAAGACAGGATGTACCGCACCGGTTACCTGTCACTGACAAGAGGCGATGGCGGGCAAAACCTGATCGGGGATGAACAGGGGATCGATCTCGGGTTGATCCGTACACAGGAATTATTAAGCGCCCGCCGGATCGATGGTGGCGAACAATTCTTCAGCCGCGCCTATGATTTTGGTTTTTCCAAGAATCCAGAAGAAACATTTACCAAATGGGATAAAGAAAAGATATTGAGTGATGTAGTCTGGGTGATACGGAAGTTCCGGCCGGATGTGATCATTACAAGGTTTCCTACAACAGGCGAAGGAGGTCATGGTCATCATACAGCTTCCGCCATTTTAGCCAACGAGGCATTTACAGCCGCGGCCGATCCCAATCGTTTCCCGGAACAATTAAAATATGTGCAGACCTGGCAGGCTAAAAGAATTCTATGGAACTCTTTCAATTTCGGGGGTACAAACCTTACAAGTCCCGACCAGTTCAAGTTTGATGTAGGTGGTTATAACCCGCTCCTGGGTAAAAGTTATGGCGAGATTGCAGCGATCAGCCGGAGCAATCATAAAAGCCAGGGCTTTGGTTCTGCCGCATCAAGAGGTGAGGCGCTGGAATATTTTAAAACAACCGGTGGAACCCCTCCTTCGGATGATATCATGAGTGGTGTGGAACTGGGCTGGAAAAAAGTAGCAGGTGCGGAATCAATTCCTGTCCTTATAGACAGTATTGCCGCGGGATTTGATCTCCTGCGGCCTGACCGTTCCGTAAAAGGACTGGTTAGGGTATACCAGGCGATCTACAATCTTCCTGAAGGATACTGGAAAACCCAAAAACTAAAAGAAGTTCAGCAATTGATAGAACAGTGCAGCGGGCTTTTTATTGATGCAACGGCTTCCGAACAATTTGCGGTACAGACCGATTCGATCAGGATCAGTTTTATTTTTAATAACCGGCTTGGTACCAATACGCAGGTAAAGGAGATCCGGTTGGATGATTTTGATTCGTTGATGAACCAGGCACTGGCAAAAAATAAAAACCAGGTTATTGCCAAAACCTTCTTTGTTCCGCCCTCCAAACCGGTTACCCAGCCTTACTGGCTTGAAACTAAAATGGAACCCGGCTATTTCAATGTAAGCGACCAACAAAAGATTGGTCAGCCTGATGTGGACGCCACCTATGCTGCCACTATTACTCTCAACATTGAAGGGACAAATTTTAATTTTGTACGACCGGTTAAATATAAATTTACTGACCCCGTAAGAGGGGAATTGTATGAGCCCCTTGTTGTGATTCCTTCCATTCTCCTGAGCCCGGAACCCGAATTGAAGATATTGGTAAATAAAGGAGATGAATTGAAAGGAGATATCTCGGTTCTGTCTAAAAGAAAGAACCTGAATATTTCTTTGCTTACAGATTACTTTCTCAGGTACAATAAACCCGATCCCTCCGTTACATTCACTCCTTCTTCTGTGATTTTAACTGAAAAGAACCAGTCTGTTAATACTTCATTTTCGATCCGCTCAGACTCTTCCGGGAAATACCGGTTTCTTGCGAAGGACAATGAGCGGAATTATTTCAGTATTGCGAAACTGAAAGAAGTAAGGTATGATCATATCCCCTATATTAATTATATAGTGGCGCCGGAGGTGAATTTTATAAAAATAGACGTTAAAACCTATAACAAAAAGATCGGCTATATACCTGGAGCAGGCGATAAAGTACCCGAAGCGCTGGAACAAATGGGGTACGAAGTAAATATGCTGACCGATAAGGAAATGACAAAGAACAGCCTGGACAAATTCGATTGTATCATCACTGGTGTCCGGGCCTATAATACGAATGATTGGCTGAACAAGCATTACCCGAAACTGATGAAGTATGTAAATGACGGGGGCAACCTGGTCGTACAGTACAATACCAGTAACCAGATCGGACCGGTAAGAGCCAGGATCGGGCCCTATGATTTTGATATTACCCGCACCAGGGTAACAGATGAGAATGCAGCGGTAACATTATTGAAACCGGAACATCCTGTATTTAATTTCCCTAACAAGATCACGCAGGAAGATTTTAAAGGCTGGATACAGGAAAGGAGTATTTATCACGCTATTGATACATCGGGTAAATTTGAGAAGCTGATCGGTATGAGTGATCCCGGCGAAAAATCAGACAACGGAAGCCTGATCGTAGCCAGGTATGGTAAGGGCTGGTTCACCTACACGGGTATTGTATTCTTCCGGGAATTGCCTGCGGGTGTACCTGGAGCTTATCGTTTGCTGGCCAATATCATTGCATTAAATAAGAAAAAAGGATTTTAAAAGCAGGAGCACAAAGAACACTAAGAACCACGACGAACACAAAGACGCCCGGAATAGTGCAATATCGTAGTGTACTTTGTGTAACCTTTGTGTTCTTTGTGCTCCCAAAAAATATATGAGCGAAAGAAAACCAGATACAAGAAGAGGAGAGATGGCTTTTATATTCGCCATTATTATTGGGTTGGCACTCGGCATTATGATCAAGAGAGTAAGGATCGGTATACTGATTGGCCTGGTACTGGGGAGTTTGATCGTTGCAACAGGCTGGTTAAGGACCACTCGTAAATAATATGCAGGCACCGGAAAACGATAAAGCGCCATTTTTCGGGAAATGGAATTACTGGTATGTACTCGTGATTCTCTTTCTTGTGATTCTCATTGTCTTATTCTATTTGTTTACGCAATATTTTAATAAATAGTATGCGAAACAGTTTTAGTAATCACTGTAAAATTTCCCCCCGGGGGAAAGGGGTATGAGCCAGCTGGATTGGATAGTACTGGTTGTTGCCCTGCTGGGCATTATTACCTATGGCTTGTACAAGAGCCGTACTTCACACAACCTCGATGGTTATTTTCTATCCAACCGCAGTATGCCCTGGGGGCTGGTTTTGTTAAGTATCATGGGCACACAGGCCAGCGCCATTACTTTTTTGTCAGCTCCCGGCCAGGCTTATACTGACGGGATGCGGTTTGTACAATATTATTTTGGCATCCCGCTCGCGATGGTGGTCATCTGTATCTTCTTTGTTCCCATCTTCCGGAAATTAAAAGTGTACACGGCGTATGAATTCCTGGAGAACCGTTTTGATAACAAGACAAGAACGCTGACCTCTTTTCTTTTTTTATTGTCCAGGGGTCTATCTACAGGTATCAGCGTTTTCGCTCCTTCCATCATTCTTTCTTCTCTGTTTGGCTGGAATATATATTATACAAATATTTTTATGGGAGGGCTGCTGATCATTTATACCATGAGTGGAGGCGCCAGGGCGGTGGCCTATACCCAGCAGCTGCAGCTCGTCATTATCTTCGTCGGCATGTTCCTGGCAGGTTACATGGTAGTGAATATGCTACCCGCTAATGTAAGCTTCGCGGATGCCTTGGCAGTCAGCGGTAAAATGGGAAAACTGAATGTCATCACTACGGGATTTGAGAAAGGAAAATTCAACTGGAGCGACCAGTACAATTTATTGAGCGGTTTGGTTGGCGGTTTTTTCCTGGCGCTTTCTTATTTCGGTACTGACCAGTCGCAGGTGGGCCGTTATCTTACCGCCAAATCACTGAAAGAAAGCCGGATGGGGCTGTTGATGAATGGGCTTGTAAAAGTCCCGATGCAATTTGCCATCCTCCTGATCGGTGCACTCGTGTTTACATTTTACCAGTTTAACAAGGCCCCGATTTTTTTTAATGACGTGCAGGTAAAAAGACTGGAAAAATCAGTATATAAAGATTCTTTCCTGCTGGTGCAACAGCAGTATGATGCCATCACCATCCAGAAACAGCAGGCAGTGGTTGACTATTCAGCAGCTTCAGATGATCATGATGCGACGATACAACAAAGTTCATTAGTTCAGTTACGCAATCTTCAGCATACTGCGGACAGCCTGAGGGGGAAAGTAAAAAAATGGCTGGGCACAAAAGTGGTGGGAGGAGATGGTAACGATACGAATTATATTTTTCTCCGTTTTGTCGTGGATAACCTTCCCGTGGGCCTTGTAGGCCTGCTTATCGCTATAATCTTCCTTGCTTCCTGGGGAAGTATTGCGGCAGCAATCAACTCCCTGGCTTCCTGTACCATGATCGATTTTCACCGGCGCTTTACCAAAAAGAAAGAAAGCGGCGAGGATGAATACCGGTTGTCAAAAAAATACACGCTGGCCTGGGGAGTCTTCTGCATAATCGTTGCCATGTTCACCTATAATATCGGCAACAGCCTCATCGAAGCCGTGAACGTGCTGGGCTCTCTTTTTTATGGAGTGATCCTGGGTGTGTTCCTGGTTGCCTTCTTTATAAAAAGAATAAAAAGCGGGCATGTTGTATTCTGGGCAGCAATCCTTGCAGAGTTACTGGTGCTGACCGTATTCATTTTGACCAAGGCCGGTATTTTTAAAATGGGTTTTCTCTGGCTCAATCCAATCGGTGCTTTTGGGGTGATCTTCTTTAGCGTATTACTCAACGTGTTGTCTTCAAAAAAAATAGCCCCATAAGGGCTATTTCAACTATCAGGGTCTAAGTCTCCCCTTCAGGGGAGATATAGAGGGGTTATTTATTCAACTCCACCAGCAATTTCTCATTCAGCTTTACATAATCATCATTCTTTGCTGTTATCGCAAGGGCTTTTGATTTTTCCGCGGCTGTTTTGGCTTCCTCTTTTTTACCAAGTTTGGCCAGGCAATTGGCCCGCTGGTGATGGATCCAGAAAGCGTCGGGCTGGAGTTCCGCAGCTTTATCAAACCAGGCGAGGGCCTGGTTCAGGTCTTTCCCGTTGTCCATATAATACATCGCCGCATTATAATAGGGGCGGTTATCCTTGTTCATCTGCTGGTCGATCTGTGCCATTACTTTCGTTTCTACATCCACTGCAACCGGTAAAGTAATATAGGTTTTATCCCACATCAATTGTATATCACAGGTTGCAGTTTTTACATTGGCGAACTGGATCGTAAAACTTTCCAGGGGATCACCGGCGATTTTCATTGGTTCTGCCATTATTCTAACTACATCCTGGTCTTGTTTGTAAGCAGCGGGGCTTGTCACATCCAGTTGTTTGGTAATAATAACGGTCCAACTGTTTCGATCAGGGATCGTTAATAAACCATATTTACCCGCAGCTACTTTTTTGCCGCCGATCGTAACATCTTCACCAAAGCTTACCGTGGTGGCATTATTGGCACCGGTACGCCATACTTTCCCAAAAGGAACAAGATCGCCAAAGATTTTTCTTCCCTTCATACCCGGGCGGGAATAGGAAAGCTCTATTGATGACAAGGCAAAATCCTGTTTGATGGTTTGAGTGGGACTGGGAGCCGGAGTCTTTAACTGGGCTTCTGCAACAAATAAAGAGAACACAGCAAGAGCTGCGATAAATGTTTTTTTCATAATAAGCAATTTTTGAAAGGCAAAGGTAAGGGAAGGGAATGAGTCGGGAGCGAGAGTGAGAGCGAAGAGCGAAGGCCCAGAGCCTAAAGCCCAGAGCAGTAACTAGAAACTAAAAATTAATTGTAACGGTAGTTCTGCCCTTCCTGGCTTTACGTTTCCATTTAGGCCCGTCTTTTACAAGCCGGATGGCTTCTTTATCACAGGTAGGGCAAAGTGATTTTTCGACTTTGATATTGATCGGTTCACCATTTTTATCTACTTCAAAGGATAATTCAACCGAAGCCGTATTGTTTTGCCTGGTTTTATATTCTTCGGGTACATTCACGTTATTGACGAGGTAAGTATCATAATTATCCCAGCCATCTGCAGGCTCAGGTTCTTCGATTTTTACATTGGCATTCTTTGCCCTTGCTACGGTATTGGGCTTTTGATTGCTGACCACTACTTCTGATAAACTTTTGCGGTCATCCTGTAATATTACCTTATTTGAGTTCACATCATTCCTGAGTTGCGAATTGCTGTTCTCAAAACCAATTGAACGGACATTCACCGTCAGGATGGAGTCAGGTGATGTGAGAATGAAATTCCCGTTGGCATCCGTATATGTTCCGGCATTGTCCTGAACATTGGTCACATTGGCGAAGGGTACTCCTACATTCGATTCATCAGTGACTTTTCCACGGAAAACATTCCTGGACAGGCTCCGGTAAGATTGCTCTTCGGCTTTCCGGTTGGCAGCTATGGCTTTATTAGCGGCCTGGTCATCTGTCTGCTGCGCCGCCTGTCTTTTTAATCCATCTTTATCGGCAGCAGTTACATCCACATAGCCATTGGATTTTTCTTTGGAATCTGTTTTTACTCCTTCTTTTGCAAAATCTCTTTTCCCATCATTGTTGCCCGGCGCTTTTTTAGGTTGAATCACTACGTCTCTTGTTCCTGAAGGTGCTGAACTAACGGGTGGGTTGCTGACAGGTTGTGTAACAGTGGCGCCCGCAGTTTCTCTTCCTGTCATATCCGTCGATTCGCCAGTTGTCGCTGCCGGAATATTCGTAACGGTATTAACCCTTGCACCATCTCCACCAGTTTTTGTAGAAAGGTTTCCCGGTAAGGGTTTCGTAGGAGCCGAAGCGGAATCTGTTAAGCCAGATACAGGATTGCTGGCAGGGCTAGTTGTGGTGACGGATGGATCAGTTGCTTTTACCGTTTCCGTTTTTCGGGTATCGGCCCTGGCTATTTCACCTGATTTTTTATTGAATCCAAATTGATAGATCAACAGGCCGGCGCCTGCAACAAAAATAATCATGGCAGCAGCACGGAGAAGGCGGTAAGAATTATTGCGTTCTTTAGTGATGGGAATTACGGTTGCACCTTCAATTCTTTCAGCTAAGTTTCTTTTTAGTTCTGTAATATCCCCGGTCATATTCACACCGGTAACAGCATAGCCTTCCAGCGCATCAGCCAGGAAGGGATCATCCAGCGCTGCTTTTTCCAGGTCGTGCATTTCTTTTTGGGAAAGCAGGCCCTGGTGATATTTTTCAATATCCGTGGCTGTATAATTATATGTGTTCTTATCGTTTGCCATATGGCGTTACAAAGTTCATATTTTTTTACTTCTATTGTTTCTCCGGCTCTAGGCTCTAGGCTCCCGGCTCTCAGTTCTTGGCTCAGCCTTTTCCATACAATTCTTCAGATTCCGACGTCCGTTCTGTATCAAACTCCTGACCTGGTTCCATTCCTGTCCCGTTATCTCCACTATTTCGTTGTAGCATTTGCCCTCGAGGTAGAAGAGCCGGATGGCTTCCTGCTGTTCTTTGACCAGGGTACCGAGGCAATATTCCATCTTCTTGAAATTCTCCTCTTTTTCCAGTACGCCATTCAGATGCACGTTTTCTTCCGATTGCACAAGTTCCGTTTTAAACTCAACAGTTTTCATGTTCCGGGGTGTCCTTAACTGCATCAGGCAATGATTCTTGGCCAGTTGGTGCAGCCAGCCCCGGAAGTTATCCACTTCATGTTTTTTTAATTTGGATACAAGTTCTTCAAAGATTTGCATGACACTGTCTTTGGCAGTTTCTGGTTCCTTATAATATTTAAGACAGACACCATATACCAGTTCCATGTACCGTTGGTACAATTCACCGAGTACAGTCATGTCACCCGATTCCTTGTACAGGGCAACAAGTTCTTTATCGGTTAATGAAGTGTGGGATATGTTCCTGATAAAAGCCAATAGATAAAATTAGCAAATAAAAATTTATGAGGGGCTATGCAAATGCTAAAATACCCGCATCAGGGTACTTAAACGAATTTTATGAAGCGTATACTTATCTTACTTGTGCCGGCACTTATTCTTCTCCTTGCATTCCGGTCTGCAAGATCTTTTACTGTTACCGGTATTGTTTCTGATGAAACCGGTTCACCACTCCCGGGTGTATCCGTTCACATCAAGGGTACAAGAACAGGAGTAGCGGCTGATAATAGCGGAGTTTATAAAATACTGGTGACAAATGCCAGTGATATATTGGTTTTCTCGGGCGCGGGTCTCGAGCAGACCGAAGTAAAGGTGAATGGCCGTACACAGGTCAATGTTTCATTAAAAAGAACAGTGATCGCAGGAACAGAAGTAGTGGTGACAGCTATAGGAATAAAACGCAGGAAAAACGAAATGGGTTATTCTATCAGCCAGCCCTTGAGTGGAAAGACAGCGGGTGTGAACGTTAGAGGTGATATCAGCACTTACTACAGGGACGCAGATGGGGAAGATGAAGAGTTCGACAGGGAAGGCTATGATAATATCAACGAAAATAAATTCCTTCGGGTAAGTGATAATCCTCTTTCCACTTTTTCCATCGATGTGGATGCAGCTTCTTACAGCAATGTCCGTCGTTTTCTTAACCAGGGACAGTTACCACCCGCGGGAGCAGTAAGGATCGAAGAGATGGTGAATTATTTTCATTATGAATATCCCCAGCCAACAGGAAAAGATCCCTTTTCTATCAACACCGAAATCTCTGATGCTCCCTGGAATAAGGATCATAAACTCGTACTGATCGGTTTGCAGGGTGAAAAAATATCTACCGATAACCTGCCAGCTTCCAATCTTGTGTTCCTGATCGATGTATCAGGTTCCATGCAGGGGCCTGACAGGCTGGGATTGGTACAGGCTTCCATGAAAATGCTGGTGGAACAGTTAAGAGCACAGGATAAAGTGTCGATCGTAGTGTATGCAGGTGCAGCAGGTCTTGTATTATCTCCTACAAGCGGCGCTGATAAAACAACCATTAAAGATGCGATCGATAAACTGGAAGCCGGTGGTTCAACGGCTGGTGGCGCCGGTATCAGCCTGGCTTATAAAACAGCCCGGGAGAATTTTGCCAAGGGCGGTAATAACCGTGTCATCCTTTGTACTGACGGCGATTTTAATGTAGGGGAAAGCAGTGACGATGCTATGGAGCGGCTGATCCAGGAAGAAAGAAAATCAGGTGTCTTCCTGACCGTACTGGGTTATGGTATGGGAAATTACCAGGATGCCAAGATGCAGAAGCTGGCGGATAAAGGAAATGGAAACCATGCGTATATCGATGGTATCAGCGAAGCTAAAAAAGTACTGGTGAATGAATTTGGCGGAACACTTTTCACAATCGCAAAGGATGTAAAACTGCAGGTGGAGTTCAATCCTGCTAAAGTACAGGGCTATCGCCTGATCGGTTATGAAAACAGGATGCTCGCCAAAGAAGATTTTAATGATGATAAAAAAGATGCCGGTGAACTGGGAAGCGGTCATACAGTAACGGCGCTTTATGAAGTGATACCCGTAGGCGTTAAGAGCAGTTTCCTTAAAGAGACAGACCCCCTGAAATACGAGGAAGAGGAGGAGAGTGAAAAGCCGGCCTCTTACGATGATGAGATATTGACGGTTAAATTCCGCTATAAAGAACCTGATGGCAATACCAGCAAACTGATCATACATGCAGTAAAGGATAACAAGGTTGCGATTGCAAAGACTTCCGATAATTTCCGGTTTGCTGCCTCTGTTGCTGAGTTTGGTATGCTCCTCCGGGATTCTGAATTCAAATCTGCATCCTCTTATACAGATGTGCTGAACCTTTCGCGTAACGCCAAAGGAAGCGACGGCGAAGGATATCGTTCAGAATTTATCAAACTGGTGGAAAGTGCACAATTACTCGCTAAAGCAAAGCCTGGATCAAAGAAAGAGGCAATAAGTTCGAGATGAATGTCGGATAGAGAACAGGGAATGATGAAGTAATACTCAACGATTACTTGTTCATTCGTTCCCTGTTCAGTATTCCTGGCCGGCTGGCAATTCTTTTTTGAAACCCTAATTCATAACAGCTTCGATAGCCTTCCGCCAACCGGCGGAGAGGTTGGAGGGGCCTAAAAGTAAATGCCATGAAAATTTTCTTTTCAAAAAGAAACACACTGTTGTCGGCTTCTGCATTAGCAGTGGCTGCATTGCTTGCCGGTACGAATGCCAGTAACGATGCCAATGTAAAGAGAGAGATCAAATGTTGTAACAATCCTAATGTGAGCCACGTCTGTATAATGAAGACGATCCTGGGTATTGATACCAGCCAGGAAGGAAAGCTGCTCAGTAATTTCCAGACACCGGAAAAAGTAGAAGCTTCCATTAAGAAAGGACTGGAATGGATGGACAAGGCGCAATCCAATGATGGCGGCTGGGGTGCCGGTACGCATAGCCGGCAGGATATCGTCGACCCGCATGCGGTGAGCAGTGATCCCGCTACTACAGCACTGGTAGCAATGTCCATGCTGAGAACGGATAACACCCTCCAGAAAGATGTTTATTCAAAGAATTTAAAAAAGTCGACCGAATTTTTATTAAAAGCGGTAGAAGATTGCCCTGAGAAACAACCTTATATCACCCTGCTCAGCAACACGCAACCACAAATCAAACTGGGAAGAAATATCGATGTGATACTGACGGCCCAGTTCTTCACCAATATCCTCCGCTATGATATTAGCGATGCTGAACTGAAAAAAAGAATTGAAAAAGCATTGGACAAATGCGTAGCAAGGATCCAGCAGGGACAGGATAAAGATGGTTCCTGGAGAGATGGTGGATGGGCACCTGTTTTACAATCCGCCCTGGCGAATAATGCACTCGAGAGCGCCGATGATGTAGGAAGGAAAGTAGACAAGGATGTGATGGACCGGAGCCGCAAATACCAGAACAGCAATTTTGATGTGAACACGAATTCAGTCCTGACGGGTAAAGCGGCCGGGGTAATGCTCTATGGCCTGTCAAGTACCACAAGGGCCAGCGCCAAGGAATCAAAAAGAGCGCAGGACCTGGTGGCTAAAGCAAAAAAAGAAGGAAAGATAAAAGATGAGAAAGTGACCGAGGAGAACCTTAAAGCAGCGGGTGTGGAAACCACGGATGCCAAGGAACTGGTGACCGCTTATTCGATCAACCAGGCTTCGCAACAGCAGGCGCAACGGGAAGATGTACTCACGGGATTTGGGAACAACGGGGGCGAGGAATTTATGAGTTTCCTGATGACAGGGGAGAGCCTGCTGATGCAGGGTGGGGATAGCTGGAAGAAATGGTACGATGGGACGACCGGTAAACTGGTAAATATCCAGAACGGGGACGGTAGCTGGAACGGCCACCACTGCATTACGAGCCCTGTTTTCTGCACGGCCACCTGTTTATTAATACTTTCTATCCATAACGATATGCAATTTTCGATGCAGCAGCATCCAAAAAACAGTAACTAATCATTTAACAGCCGGTTAGTGATTTCGGGGCTGGTTTCTACCGGCCCCTCTTTTATTTATAAACAATTTTCGTGTAAACCAGCAAAACCCACGCTTATGCGGATAAAATATACATTTTTTTTCCTGGTAATCTCCTCGCTCTCTTTTGCCCAGGGTAGAGATTGTACGGGCCATGAGATAATGAATGAGACAGCTAATTTGAATAGCGTTTCAAAGTCATTGGAAGGAAGGATCCTTTGTTTGAATCCTGTACCGGCAAAAAAAGATACGGTCAAAAAATCGGAGCTAATAAAATCACATTACTTGAGAACAGTAACAAAGGAAGATAATCCCATATTAATAATTGATGGAGGTGCTGTTAATCTGAATCGGTTGAACGGGATCGATATCAATGATATTGAAAAAATTGAAATCATAAAAAACGGAATGGCAATGGCCCTTTTTGGATCTGAGGGAGTAAACGGAGCCATATGGATCACTACAAAACATAGGTACAAAAAGATCATCATCAAAGATGCTCTCGATCAAACTCCTGTTGCTGCTGCAACTATGAGTTTTGATTTTCAAGGCAGGGAAAACTCTCTTCGCTATATAGCGGATGAAAATGGCTTCATTTTTTCTAATAGCTGGAAAGAACTGGCTCAATCTGTGATGAATGTATCAGCAGTTGGGTATCAAACCTACCACCGGGAAACACCGGGTGATGACAGTGTGATTTATTTGCAAAGGGATATAAAGACCTGTGAGATCGTGATCCCTACTCAATCTTATTGCCCAAAAAGAATAGGTTGCTGTTCCTCCGGTAATTGCCGTTGCGGCCGTATCATTCTAAAGGCAGATTCGAACTCGGTAAATAATTCCGGCTCCTATTCTACCTTAACTGGCTTTAGTATCTATCCCAATCCTGTACAAAAAGGGACCAGTATCACTATCAGGTTAACTGATACGAATAGTGTTAGCATTGTACGGGTGTTAAGCCTGGATGGAAGAAATCTGTTGCAAAGGCCAATTGCCAGGGTACAGAAAAGCATTTTTCGATTGGAGACCGATCCCCGCTGGGCGGCCGGGATATATTTTGTCCAGTTACTGTATGAAAACGGGAGGGTGGCTGCATCTGAGAAGATAATTATCCAGTAATTCAATTTTATGAGCAAGAAAATTCAGCTATCAATTCCCAAACCCTGCCACGAAGACTGGAATGTGATGACCCCTGTTGAAAAGGGAAAATTCTGTGGCTCCTGCCAGAAAGAGGTGGTTGACTTCAGTACCATGAGTGACCGGGATATTGCCCAGTTCTTTAAAAAACCTTCGACAGGTTCTGTCTGCGGCCGGTTCATGACCGACCAGCTGGATCGGAGTCTTGAAATACCAAGGAAACGAATACCCTGGCTGAAATATTTTTTCCAGGTATTCTTACCGGCTTTCTTTATTTCCAAAGCATCTGCCCAAAAAATCGGGACTCCTTCCAAAGTAGCAACAAGGGATACCACCAGGACACCCATGAGGGGCGAGTTCAGGACATTGGGAATGGTATTACCAACCTGTATCAAACCTGCTAATGATTCATTACCTCCTATAAAAATGACTGGCACCGTTTCCCCGATCGAAGTCAAAGGAGAAAGAGGTAAAGTGCTGGATGCGGAAACAGGGAAACCATTGGAAGGCGTTAAGATCATTATGCTCTCCACGGTTGGCAGGGATAATTACACATCGGATAAGAACGGTGCTTTCATCCTGAACACGGTCCGCAAGATCACCGTGTATTCTATCGAGATCAGCTATCCCGGTTATGAAACAAAAAAAATGACCTTTTCCCAATTTATGGAATCGGCCGCAGGAAAACATGTTGTTAGTTTACAGAAATGTGAAATGATATTGGGCGATTATACCGTACTGCCCATGAATAGCATAAAAGGAGAGATCGCTGTCAAGCCGGTAAAAGATACGATACCGCCCGTGTGCACTATAACAATGGGTAAGATGATGGTCCGGCCTTTGGAAATAAAAAAACAGGATACAAGTTCGCTGAAAGGAAGGGTGATCGATGAAAAGGGAAATCCCCTGGCCTTTGCAACTGTTATGATCAAGGGGTCAAGAAATGGGGTAATGACAAATGCAGACGGCGAGTTTAATATCAGGCCCGGCGCAGGTACAGAAAAATTCACGCTTGCTGCGTCTTCTGTTGGATTTGAGACAAGCGAATTAATTATCGAAAGGAGTAAGATCGCCGGTGCTGTGACCTTACAATTAAATGCATTCAGGGAAGTTATTATTGTAGGCGCAGTGATCTGTACCAAACCGCGGGTAAAAAAAGAGATCAAAAAAGTCCCCCTGATGCCTGTTGTTGTACAGGAGACCTCCAATGCATTATTTAAAGTATTCCCCAACCCTCTTCCTTCCGGATCTGGCCTTACGATTGAATGGAAGCAAAGTAAGGAGGGCTATTTTAACCTGCAGTTACTTAACCAGGCGGGTCAGCAGGCTTACCAACAGGAAGTTTGGATCGATGCCGAAGCGAGATTACTCAGTATTGATATTCCACCTGTCGCGGCTGGAACTTATTTCATTGTGTTCACGAATAAAAAATCGGGGAAGAAGTTTACGGAGAAGATAGTTGTTCAGTAGATAGCTATTAGCTTTTAGTTATTAGCTATAGACTTTGATTGTTCGTAACTAAGTAGATGGGTAGTGAACATTGCCAAATTCTCAATTATCAAATTTTCAAATTGTCGAATTATCAAATCTACCTAAAGCCCGGGTGAAACTTCTCCAGTGTCTTCCTCAAAAACTCCCGGTCCAGGTGTGTATAGATCTCCGTGGTGGTAATACTCTCATGACCCAGCATTTCCTGTACGGCCCGCAGATCGGCGCCACCTTCTACGAGATGCGTCGCAAATGAGTGCCGGAAAGTGTGGGGAGAAACGGTTTTTTTAATGCCTGCTTTCATAGCGAGGTCCCTGACAATATAAAAGATCATGACTCTTGACAAGCGCGTCCCGCGATTGTTCAGGAAAAGAATATCCTCGTTTCCTTTTTTTACATCGATATGCACCCGGATATCTTTTTTATAGATTTTGATATACTTTATGGCGCTGCTCCCGATCGGTACGAGCCGTTCTTTATCACCTTTCCCGAGCACCCGGATAAAGCCAATATCCAGGTAAAGCTGCGAGATCTTTAGCCCCACCACTTCGCTCACCCGTAAGCCACAACTGTACATTGTTTCCAGTATCGCCTTGTTCCGTCCGCCCTCGGGTTTGCTGAGGTCTGTTTGCGCGATAATATTTTCTATTTCACCAAAACTCAGTGTATCCGGTAAAGACCTTTTTAGTTTAGGCGCTTCCAGCAACACCGTGGGATCTTTTTTGGTGATATTTTCCAGCGAGCAATATTTATAAAAGGCGCGCAAGCCGGAAATGATCCTGGCCTGGGAACTTGCCATCATGCCTAACTCGGCGATCCATTTGATGAATTGCTGGAGGTCCTTTAAAACGAGATCAGCAGGTTTTTTTAATTTTTTTCTCTCCTGTAGCCATTGGGTCAGCAGCTCAATATCACGCAGGTAAGCCTGGACAGAATTATCAGACAGTGATTTTTCTAATTGTAAATAAGCTTTGAATCCCTTTTTATATGGTTCCCACATGAAGGGTTTATGGTTTGAAGTTTATGGTTTGAAGTTTATGGTTTGAGGTTCTTCCAGGCCGTCCCTCAAACGTTGTCCGGATAATTTACTCAAGGGTAATCTTCTTTTCCAGGTCTGTCCATTTCTTATCGATCATGACCCGTACCCAGATCCTGTCATTCGTCACATTCACCGAATCGATGTATTCATGGAGGGCATCGTAATCAATATCCAGGTTCTGTCCAAAGGTCATCATCGCTTTTTTACCACTGGCCATATCTTCCACGAAAATATTTCCCCGGTCGGTATAGGCCACCAGGTTATCAGCCACAGCAAATTTTTTATCCAGGTTATTAATATTGCTGCTTTTCCGGCCGATATCGTTGTTCTTATTAAAAGGTAGTTTCAGGGAATAGCCTCTCCCGTTAGCGCAATTATTGAATAATAACCATGCATAAGCAGTGTCGTTGAAAAAACAGCGGATATAGTCCCTGTTGACCTGCACATGGGTATTCAGGAAATCTTCCAGCCCCACTTTGCGGTTTACACCCATTCCATTGTAACTCCAGAGGAGTGTATCCGCCTTGCAATCGCGGGCGGAAAGCCAGACATAGGGTTTGAGTTTGTGATCACCTGTAAATTTGATCGTGTCCCTGAGACAAGCCGTATCACAAAAGGTTTTGGCACCACCCGATGAAGAAGATTTACAAGCGCCTATCGAAAACAGCGCAAGGAGGGCAGCAGCGATTAGTATTCTCATGTTGATGGATTTATGTACGAACAAAAATAACCATTGCAAAACTTTGACCATAAAATTCTTTTATGCTGGCGGGTAAAGCTCTTCAAGTAGTATCTTCGGCGCATGATTGAAGTACAACCCATTAATCTTCGTTCCTTCCGCCAAAAAGCCCGTCATTCGAAAAGAGGCATGCGCCGCTTCCTCAGCAAACTGGAAAATGATTCGCCCCGCGGTATTGATAAAAAGATCGCTGCGCTGGAGACTGAAATGTGGCAGCAAACAGATTGCCTTTCCTGTGCGAATTGTTGCAAGACCATGACCCCAACCTTTACTGAAAAAGACATCAGGAGGATTGCTGCTCACCTTGATATGAGCCCGGAAGCCTTTCGTGATAAATGGTTGCGCCGCGAAAGAGGTGGTGACCGGGACTGGCTGAATAAAACGGAGCCCTGCCAGTTCTTAAACCAGGAGGACAACAAATGCAGCATTTATGATGTCCGCCCGGCCGATTGTGCCGGCTTCCCCCATTTAAGAAAGAAATTTGTTGATTATGCCCACGTTCACAAACAAAACGTAGAGCTCTGCCCGGCGACGTATAGGTTGGTGGAGAAGATGATGCAGACTGTAAAATAAGAAATAAGAAATAAGGAATAAAAAATAAGGAAGTTGGTCATTCCGTATTTCCTACTAGCTACTAGCTACTAGCTAAACCCCACTAACTACTAAGTAAACCCTACTAGCCACTAGCCAAACCCCACTAGCCAAACCCCACTAGCCTACAGATACACATCTTCAATAAAAAAATACTCCGGCTCCTTCTCCCCGTGTAAAATGATGGAAAGAATATTGTATTGTATCCAGGCGTGACCGGGGTTCAGGAAAAGATATTGGTCCGCGGCCCTTTGCAGCCGTTTGAATTTCTTCTTTGTTACGGCATCCTCGGGGTACCCAACCGGGGAGGGGTTTCTTGTTTTTACCTCCACGAAATGCAGGAATATGCCCTTCCGGGCCACTATATCAATTTCATAATAGGAATACCGCCAGTTGCGGTGCAATAACTCATAGCCGTTTTGTTCCAGCCAGCTCACAGCCAGTTCTTCTCCCTTTTTTCCTAATTCAATATGCGAGGCCATGCAGTATCTTTATGTCAAGTTATCAAAAGAAATTATTCTTATGCCGGGGATTTACCGATTAAAAGGCGTTGTTAAACACTACGATTGGGGTGGTTCTTATTTTATTCCTTCCTTATTACAAACGGAGAATAAGGAAAGCCGCCCTTTTGCTGAATACTGGATGGGAGTCCATCCCCTTGGTATGTCAAAAGTGGAAACCGAAGCCGGCGAATGGAAGGATCTTAGCGAATATACTTCCCGCCTTCCTTACCTCTTCAAACTACTGGATGTAAAGGAGATGTTGTCTATCCAGGCGCATCCGTCAAAATCTGCGGCGGAAACAGAATTTGCCCGCGAAAATGCTGCGGGTATCCCGCTGGATTCCCCGTTGCGGAATTATAAAGACGATAACCATAAGCCCGAACTGATGGTGGCATTAAGTGAATTCTGGCTGTTGCATGGATTTAAGCCCGTGGAAGAACTGGCTTATACACTCCAGAATGTTGTTGAGTTACGGGAGTTACTGCCTGTTTTTAATGAATCGGGTTATAAAGGATTATACCAGCACATTATGGAAATGCCGCAAGCGGAAGTGAACAGGATATTGCAGCCCCTGGTGCAGAACCTGTGTTCTCTTGAAAAGGGTATAGACCCGGATAAAAACGAAGAAGATTTCTGGGCGGCCAAAGCGGCGGAACGTTTTTCAGCCAGTGATAATATTGACCGCGGTCTTTTTTCTATTTACCTGTTCAACCTTGTGCAATTAAAAAAAGGGGAGGGGATTTTCCAGGCGGACGGTGTACCGCATGCATATCTCGAAGGACAGAATGTCGAGATCATGGCCAATTCCGATAATGTACTTCGTGGCGGACTGACCAGTAAACATATTGATGTGAAGGAACTGATGAAGCATATAGAATTCGGACCCACTATCCCGAAGATACTTTCCCCCGAACCACTGACTGACTCCGAACAAATATACCGTACGGATGTGCCGGATTTCCGGTTGACGGTCTTTGACCTCAAAGCCGGCGGTACCGTTTCTTTTTCGCCTTTTGCTACCGAGATCTTATTACTGACAGAAGGAAATATTACACTGAACAATGGCACCCAATCCCTTTCCTGCAAGCCGGGGAGCCCTTCTATAGTTGCTTTACCAGGAGAGCCTGTAGCACTGACTGCCGTTACCAATTCCATCGTATACAGGGCCGCACTTCCATAAACATACCCGGGACCAGCAAGCTATTCACCGACGTTAATAAATAGAACCGGCAATTGCTCTAATTCATTTATTTTTGTCTTGTATTTAATGCCCAATCAATTATTATTATGAAGAGCGGAAGATTAATCATTTTTACCCTCGTACTGGTGGTCATTGCCACAGCCTGTAAATATTTTTTCGGCCCTGACCTGGACTGGTCCGGTTTTTCGCCGGTGATCGCCATCGCGTTGTTTGCCGGTCTTATCATCAAACAAAAAGACATGGCATTTATACTGCCATTGCTGGCGCTTTTTATCAGTGATGCAGTAATACAATTGCTGTATAGCCAGGACCTGTTTCCTTATGCAGGCTTCTACGGCGGTCAATGGAAAAACTATCTTTTACTTCTATCGGCTACCTTGCTGGGCTGGGTCCTGAAAGGAAGGAGTTATAGGAGTCTCCTGGCAGGAGCCCTTGCTGCACCAACTGTCTATTTTCTTGCTTCCAACTATATGGTATGGAAGGCTACCAGTGAGGCCGTCTATGCAAAATCGTTCAGCGGGTTGATGACCTGCTATGAAGCGGCGCTGCCTTTCTACCGGAATTCATTGATCGCTACTTTATTATTCCTGCCGGTGATTCTTTTGGTATACAACTACATTACCCGTAAAAAAGCAGTACTGAAATTAGCCTGGTAAATCCACATAATTTATAAATTGATCCCGCCCTGGCGGGATTTTTTTTAGCCACAGATTACACAGATTAACACAGATGATGCTGCTTTCGCAGCAGATGGCCAGCCACGAAAATGCACGAAATGACACGAAACCACACTGTATTTTTCGTGCTGATTAGTGTCAATTCGTGGCAAAAAAAGATTGCGCAGCAATCAATCCGTGTGAATCCGGGTGAATCCGTATAATCCGTGGCTAACTCGCCGTTTGTTCGTAGCCTTCATCATGCAGCAGCTTATGATGATGGCCGTCCGCGGCTTCGGTAGCTAATACATCGCAACGGTTATTAAAAGGATTATCGGCATGCCCTTTTACCCATTTGAATTTAAGGGTATGCTTATGCGAGAGTTCGTAGAATTCGGTCCAGAGATCAGGATTTTTCTTCCCTCCTTTGAAATTTGTCCTGATCCAGTTCTTGAGCCAGCCTTCTTCCCAGGCTTTTACGACATACTGGCTGTCGGAATAGATCGTCACCTGCATCGCGGGTTTCTTCAAAGCTTTCAACCCGGCGATCACGGCCATTAACTCCATCCGGTTATTGGTGGTGAGTTTGTAACCCTGTGATAATTCCTTGCGGTGTGTCCCACTAATTAGTACTACGCCATAGCCACCCCGGCCGGGATTACCCCTGGAAGAACCATCTGTATAGATTGTTACAGTACTCATGTGGTGGTGAATTATGAATGATAAATGATGAATTATGAATGCTGGATGAATGTGCACAATTCATCATTCATAACTCATAATTGAAGAATTAAACTTGGAAAACACCTGTCCTTAATTCTCCCATCTCCGGGTTATTATTTGCCGCATTGATCCCTTCTGAAATAACTTTTCTTGTATCCACCGGGTCAATGATCGCATCCACCCATAGCCGCGCGGCTGCATAGAAAGGTGATGTTTGCGTCTCATACCGCCCCTTTATCTTGTCAAGCAATTTCTTTTCATCATCCGCATTCAGCGTTTCGCCTTTAGCTTTTTTAGATGCCACTTCGATCTGCAGAAGGGTTTTGGCTGCTGCATCGCCACCCATCACAGCGATCTTTGCCGTAGGCCATGCATAAATAAAACGTGGATCATAGGCTTTACCGCACATCGCATAATTCCCGGCTCCGTAAGAGTTACCAATAATGATCGTGATCTTGGGCACGACGGAATTTGCCACCGCATTCACCATTTTAGCGCCGTCTTTAATGATGCCTGCATGTTCACTCCTGCTGCCGACCATAAACCCGGTCACATCCTGTAAGAAGACCAGGGGTATTTTTTTTTGGTTACAATTGAGAATAAAGCGCGCTGCTTTATCAGCGCTGTCATTATAGATCACCCCACCCATCTGCATTTCTCCTTTCTTACTCTTCACGATCTTACGCTGGTTGGCAACGATACCAACAGCCCACCCGTCGACACGGCCATAACCACATACGATCGTTTTTCCATAATCCTCCTTGAATTGTTCAAATTCACCATCGTCGATGATCCTTTCAATGATATCAACCACATCATAAGGCTTGCCATCATGCGGGAAGAGCCCATACAGGTCTTCCACATTTTTAGTTGGGGATTTCGGGGCTATCCTGTCAAAACCGGCTTTAGGCCTGTTGCCCAGCATGCCCATCATTTTTTTGATATGGTCCATGCATTCCTGTTCGGTCTTGAACTTATAATCCGCAATACCACTGATCTCCGTATGGGTTACAGCGCCCCCGAGGGTTTCGTTGTCGATATCTTCCCCGATCGCTGCCTTGACCAGGTAAGGTCCCGCCAGGTAAATAGATCCATTCCCTTCCACCATCAGGGTCTCATCACTCATGATCGGTAAATAAGCGCCACCTGCCACGCAAGGCCCCATCACCGCCGCGATCTGTGTGATCCCCATGCCGCTCATGACCGCATTATTGCGGAAGATCCGGCCAAAATGTTCTTTGTCTGGAAAAATCTCGTCCTGCATCGGTAAAAAAACACCGGCGCTGTCTACCAGGTAAATGACCGGCAAATGATTTTCCATCGCTATCTCCTGGAGGCGTAAATTTTTCTTACCGGTTATAGGGAACCAGGCACCTGCTTTCACGGTCTGGTCATTGGCCAGGATCACACATTGGCGGCCGCTTACATAACCTACTCCCGCTACGGTACCGCCTGCAGGACAACCACCCTGTTCGGCATACATTTCGTAGCCGGCAAAGGCGCCGATCTCGATAAAGGGTTTATCCTTGTCAATTAAATAATCGATCCGCTCGCGGGGCGTGAACTTGTTCTTTTCCCGCTGTTTTTCGATAGCTTTTTTCCCACCGCCTTCATGGATCTTTTCAAGCCGCCGGCGCATTTCTACCATCGATTGTTTCAGCACATCTTCGTTCTTATTGAATTCAAGGTTCATGCGTGGTTACATTAGGTAGCAAAGATAGGGTAGCCCGGGCGAGTGATAAATGAAGCCGGCAGCAGCGGGAAGAGACAGCGAGTACGTTTTTTTACATAGGTGGCAGCATAATAGCACCTATTTTCTAAGGGTTTATACTACAACATGCTTTCCTTCGTTTAGGGGTTACTATTTTCCGGGTTGTATAAGCCCGGCCATCCAAATATCCCACCCTATGAAAAAGATCTGTACTTTTTTATTTATTTGTATTTCTATAAACTCCTTTGCTCTCGATCCCAACCATTTTACGATCACCCGGATAACAGCTCCCTATTTTATAGTGGACGCCAATTCGCCGGCTACGATTACCAAATCCTATGTGGGTTTCGAGGTGAAAAATAACAGCAACAGCGCCACCACTTATACCGGTCTTAAATTCACGATCACTTCAATCGGCACTTCCGTGGTTGGCCAGAACTATTCAATCATTGCACCCGTCAGCGGGATCGTAAATATCGGCACCCTGGCCCCCGGTGAAACCAAAGTTTGCTATTACTACGTTTCTTACCCGGCTGCGGTAGCCCCGCAGGCCACTTTCAACGTTCAGCTTAGCGATAATACGGCCAGTTGGAAAACACAGAGTTTTGTTATCCGCAACCGCTCCTGTATCAGCGCTAACGCGGGTGGTACGGCTACTCAGACTTTTACCAACCAGGACCTGATCGGCGCGCTGATCTTTGATGATGTTACTTATGTAGTGGGTAACGTACAAAACGGTGATGAAAGTGATTTCCAGGTAGCTGTGTCCACGCAGTTCGACCCGACAAAAATTACCCTCTTGGGTACAACGGTAACGTCAAGTAGCGTTCCGGGTATCCCGGCAGGAGCTACAGATTCACTTTATTTTGTAACCGGCAACGGCAGTAATGGTGCCACTATTACCGTACGATGGACTTTCCGGATTACGGGAACTAATTTTACCACCTATTTATTACCCTGCGCCGGCGCAACCAGTGGCAGTACGAATTATAAATATGCATTGAATACAAGTCTTGGCTCGGGCACACCTGTTACGATCTCTTCCTCGGCCAACCCGCTCACGATAACCAAGACCTCGGATAAATCATTATATGGAATAAATTCTCCCGCCATTTTTACCATCACTATCACCAATCCCGGTGCTTATGGTGTAACCATTGACAACATAACCGACCAGCTTCCAACCGGGTTTACTTTTGTAGCTTTTGACGGAGCCAGCCAGGTAACTGCTTCTAATTCCACGACTGTTCCTGCAGCCGGTGTTTCAGGTAATATTAATTTTGAAGGCGGCGTGAGTTCTGGTCCGAATACTTCTTATTATGTAGCTTTTGGGGGCAGTCTCATCATTAAATACTCGGCTCTTTCACCTGCATACACAGCTTCCAACCTGGTAACGACGGCCAAGGACTATGTAGCAGCTACCGAAATCGGTTCAGCGCAGAACACGGTATCAGTATCGGCCACACTACCGCTTACGTTGCTATCCTTTAATGCAGGATGGCAGAATGAGAAGGTGAAGCTCTACTGGAAAACAATCAATGAAAGCAATACGGATCATTTTGAAATTGAAAGAAGTAATGACAATGGTACATTTTACAAATTGGGTGAAATCCTGGCAGCAGGGTTTGCACAAACAGAACGAACGTATTCATTTATAGATTCTTTCCCGTCAACAGGAGCCAATAAATACCGCTTGAAACTTGTCGACCGTGATAATCGTTTTACCTACAGTCGTGAATTATTGCTTACCAAAAAGCAGGGAGGGCTATCGATCGGTCAAAGCTTTCCCGTTCCTTTTACCCATGAACTGAACATACAATTGCTTTCCGACAGGAAACAGGAAGTTAAGGTACAACTAACCGATATGCTGGGGAGGACCGTCCTTGACCACTATGAGAATTGTATTGCCGGGAACAATACGATCCTGCTCAGCGGGGTGGATAAATTGCAACCCGGTATTTATATTTTAAAAATAAACAGTTCCACAACCAGCTGCCAGCAGAAATTGGTAAAAGCCAGCCAGTAGCCGAGAGCCTAAATCCTAAAGCCTAAAGCCTAAAGCCTGGCATCAAGAGCCTTATTACAACAATTCTTTCCTTGATTCAGGCAATACTTCCTTTTCAAACCGTTTCTTTTGTAAGTCCGGATTTTTCTTTGAAATAGTTGTACGGTAAACAAAAATTCTAGTATTTTAGTTTATCTGCAAAAATCAACCGATGAAAAAAATATTACTGCCCTTAGCTTTAGTGCTTAGTTATTTCGCCGGAGGTCAAAACAATTATGATAAAGCATGGGATTTTTTAAACCAGAACAAATGGACCGATGCTTCCGCCTCGCTTACAGAAGCAAAACGTGATCCTGCAACAAGCACGGATGCCTATATTACTCAACTGTATCTTGATGCTTACCACGGTAAAGAAACTGAAATAACGGATTTTGCCAGTTTTTTTTACCCGGCAACTTCAAATCCTTATCCCTATACTTACGCTTTATGGATGAACCAGGCCGTATCCGGTGGTTATGGTAAAAAAAGATTTCCGCACCAGCTGAAACTGCTAAACAGCCTGCTTACAGATGGTAAAACCCCCGGTACATTAGTTGCTTCGGCTAATTACCAGATGGGTATGCATTATTTGTTTTCGAATGAGTTTGATAAATCAGAAAAGTATTACCAGGAGGTTGGTAATATAAGAAAATGGCAATACACAGGGCCTTTTGAAAATATCTCTCACAGCGGATTTTACAAGGATTACGGTCCCCTCAGCCATCCTGAGCCTGGCGCCGTTTTTAAATCACTTACCAATGCTGATGTAAAATGGTTTACTCCCGCTGATGAAATAAAAGATGGGTGGAATCCTGTTATTTACCAGTTTAATAACAATACGGCAGTCGTATACGCTCAAAACTTTGTCACCTCACCCGATGACCAGGTAGTTTATTGTTGTGCCGGTGCCTCGGGGTCTATTAAAGTATGGGTAAATGATGAATTAGTAATTTCGGAATCGGAGGAACGAACCACTGAACTGGATACTTATATCAGTTTATGCCAGTTAAAAAAAGGAGTGAACAGGATCCTTGTTCAATTGGGCTATACTGATAACAATTATGCAAATTTCACGATTCGGTTAACTGATAATCAATTGAAGCCTGTCAAAGGGATAACTGGCTCACCCGTTTTTGAACCGTATCCCCGCCCTCAAACTGGTAAAAGCCCGGAGAAGATAATTCCCTTTTCAGAAGTCTTTTTCAGGGATAAAATTGACAAGAACCCCCTGAACCTGGTAAATTATATGCTGCTTGCCGATGTATACCTGCGTAATAACAAGGTGATTGAGGCGAGGAATTTGCTGATGACGGCAATTGGCAAGGCCCAGAATAATTGCCTTCTTAAAATGAAAATGGCAGAAGTGCTGATTAAAGAAAACAATCGTACCGTCTTACTGGAAGAGGTCGAGAAAATAAAACAATTAGACCCGGAAAGCCTGCTTGTGATCGAACTGAAGATCAAGGATGATTATAAGAACCAGAAATACGACGAGGTTTCAAAAAGTCTTGCCAAAAGAATTCAATTATTCGGGGAAGATGAAACAACGGCCAGTTATGAATTGGCTTTGCTTGCCCAGGAAAAGAAATACGACGAGTTGGTTGCCAAGGTAGAGAAATACTATGCCAAATATTCCTGGAACCAGGAAATGATTGAAATGATGTATGCGGTAAAGAAGAATGTATACAAAGACAATAAAGGAGCGCTGGCCATATTCGAGCATTTCATAAAAGAAAATTATAATTATAAGGTATATGAACGCTATGCTGATATTTTGACGGAACTGGGTGAAAATGACAAAGCGCTGAAGGTGAAACAGCAGCAAGCCGCCCGGTTCCCCTATTCCCCGGAGGAACTTTATGTCTTGTCAAAATACCATTATGGAGCAAAACAATATGATAAGGCAGATGAATATATTCAAAAATCACTTTCCCTGGCGCCTTATAATGAAGTATACTGGGCCCATCTCGGGGATGTTTATAGTGAAAAGAAGAAAACAAAAGAAGCGCTGGATGCCTATAACCAATCGCTTCAATATGACCCTAACCAGTATGAAATAATAAATAAAATCAGGAGGTTAAACGGCAAGACAGATGCTTATAAACTGCTTGCACATGTAGATATAGATTCAGTGGTCAAGGCCGATAATATGAAGGAGGCCAGGAATATTGATTATGGGTACTATTATATCCTTGACCAGAAAGATGTGATTTTATATCCCGGGGGCGCTTCGGAAGAATATTATATTTCCATATTGCGTATAACAAACGAAAAAGGAGTGGATCGTTATAAAGAGTCATCCATATCTTATGGCAATTCACAAACCCTTCTTATTGAAAAAGCCGAAGTGATTAAAAAAAACCAGACCAGGCTGGAAGGAGAAAAGAATGATAACGAGGTTGTATTTACAAATCTCGAAGCCGGGGATGTAGTCGTTTATAAATACAGGCTTCGGAATTATGCGTACGGCAGGTTGGCCAAAGAGCATTGGGACCGGTATTATTTTAATGGCCAGATTTATTCTGTTGCAACAAGGTATAATGTTTTTGTACCGGCCGGCCAGCCTTTCTATTACCAGTTTAACAATAACCCTGTTCAGCCGTTGATCAGCGACGTAGAGAATTTTAAGAAATACAGTTGGGAGTTAATGAGACTGCCGCCTGATAAAGATGAACCGCTGATGCCGACACTGGCCGATGTATCAGCAATCCTGCACGTGTCAACAATCCCTTCATGGAAAGAAATTGCCAACTGGTACAGCGATATCTCCAATAATAAGGCTGAAGAAGATTTCGAGATCATCGCGTTATACAAGCAACTGTTCCCGGCAGATCAGAAAACCCTGACGCAGTTCCAAAAAGGAAAGATCATTTACAATTATATCGAATCCAATATCCGGTATAGCTCTGTTTCATTCAGGCAGAGCGCCTTTACCCCGCAACGTCCTTCTGTTACACTCACCTCCCGCTTAGGCGATTGCAAGGATTTGTCAAGTCTTTTTGTTACCCTTTGCCGATTGGCCGGTATTAGCGCCCAAATGGTATTGATTGATACCCGGGAGAGCGGTCAGAAGCAAATCCAATTGCCAAGCGTTGAATTCAATCATTGTATCGTAAAGGCAGAACTGGATAAGAAAAGTTATTATATCGAACTCACCGATAACTATCTTCCTTTTACAAGTTTACCAAATGATGTAATAGGGGCCGTAATACTGGAAATACCTTACCGGAGTAACCAGGGAGATGCTGCCATCAAATTATTGCAGGCTGATAACAGGCAAAAAGACATCGTAAAAAGGTACATAGAAATGAAACCTTCCGGGGATGATTTGCAGGTGACAGTCCAGTCTGTGAAATATGGCACCCCTTCTTCCAGCCTCAGGGCGGCTTACCTGGATCTTGATGATGAAAAATTGCAAACGGAATTGGAGAAATCTATTGCGGCTTCTTATAAGAACAACATAAAAATGCTTTCAGCGCGTGTAAAGGATCTTGCCACGCTGAATGATTCAGCTGAATACTCCTATAGTTATATCGTTAAAAATGAAATTGCTGAAATCGGGGCCATTAAAACATTCCGGATCAGCTATCCTGATATCGTGGCATCACTCGATAAACTGTCCTCCGATACCCGTACATTTCCTATTGAGTATTGGTCTTATGAAGACGTAGACAATTACGAAACAACAATCAATATCTCAGCCCCGGCCGGAACAAAATTTATTGAAATACCGGTGTCCGAAAATTTTTCTTTTAAGGATATGAAATTTTCTATCCAGTATATACTTAAGGCGCCCGGTAAACTAATGTTGGTAAGAAAATTCTCAAGCCTGCGTCAAAATATTCAACCGGGTGATTACACGGCATTTAAGGCTTTCTTTGAAAAAATAGTAAAAGCAGAACAAAAGTTCATCGCGTATAAATAGTATTCAATTAACAGGAAATAGCCTATAATATTTTACTCAACCCCAGCAGCAAATACGCCGAAGCCAGCATCAGTGACAAGATAATAATACCGCCGGTTGTGCAAGCGACAGCTATTTTCCATTTTTTGGTTACAGGGTTGATAAACCGGTAGCAGGCAAAAGCCGCATAAGAAACCATCAATACAAAGTTCACCATTTCCATGCCCCGGATAAAGACACCATTCTTTACCCAGCCGGTCAACAGGTAGAGTGTACTTTGGATGAGCACACCCTGGGCAATAATAAACATCAGTATGATCGCGTTCTCTGCAAAATTGAATTTTTTCTTAAAGAGCCGGAAAAAATAATAACAAAATGCGGTGCAAAGCGGGATAGCGATCAGCATATACAGGTAGGTATGTTCCAGGAACCACCATTGCGAAGCATCGTATTCCTTGATGAACTGGACTTCTTTGGGCGACATACTCAGTAATTCCTGTTCATCGTAATAATGCAGATTGGTAACCTTCACCGCGAAAAGATTAAAGACAAGTAAAATGGCCAGGTAAGTGATCGGGTGGAAAAAAGGTTTGCGGCGGCCCTCGAGATAATCACGGATGGCTACACCGGGACGGAAAAACAACTGTTTAACATTAAAAAAGAAACCGCTGTCCACGTGGAAAATAGCATGGGGAATATCATGCAGCAGGGACTTAAGGTGGATACGGTGATCGGAATTTTTTTGCCCGCAATGCGTGCAATAATTCTTTTCAATATACTCACCGCAGTTCCGGCAGGAAGTGATCGACCGGGAGTTGTTAAGAAGTTGGTTGCTGGCCATTTTATTAGTCAGGGTGATTTTATACCGCCACCCTAAACTTGCCCAAAACTAAGTTCCTGTTTCCTGTATGATAAGCAGCTTTTGTATGGATTGCTGATTTTGGGGATGAATTGTAGGCGGGGAGGCTAGAGGCTAGTGGCGAGTGGGGAGTGGCGAGTGGGTAGTGGGGAGTCGCGAGTGGAGTATTGAACTTCCTTATTGTTTATTTATTATTTCTTATTCTTTATTTTTATATACATTCCTTGTATGAACACAGCATCAACCGAACAGAAACTAACCGAACTGGGACTCTCGATCCCCGTTCTACCCGTATCCAAAGGAATTTACAAAAGGTGCCTGGCCGTCGGTAATCAATTATATGTAGCCGGTCATATATCTGTTAATAAGGATGGAAGCCCGCTTACAGGAAAACTTGGAGCCGGTTGCAGCGAAGAGACGGGAGTGATGGCTGCCCGTCAATGCGGTCTCGCTATACTTGCGAGCTTAAAACAGGAGTTGGGTGGATTTGAAAAGATCAAAAGAGTAGTCAAGTTGCTTGGCATGGTAAATAGTACGCCTGATTACATAAATCACCCGGTAATCATCAACGGGTGCAGTCAACTGTTCCTGGATCTCTGGGGTGAAGAGAACGGGGTCGGGGTAAGAAGCGCTGTCGGCATGGGATCACTCCCTGGAAATGTCGCAGTGGAAATTGAAGCCATCTTTGAATTGTATCCTTAATATGTCTCCGCGTAACTGGTATACTATTAATAAGGTAGAGGAAATAGATTCTCCTGCATTGCTGGTCTTCCCGGAAAGAGTGAAGCACAATATCCTGACAGCTATCCGCATGACAGGTGATGTGTCCCGGTTAAGACCACATGTGAAGACCAACAAATCTCCCGCTGCGGTGAATCTGATGCAGGAAGCGGGTATTCAAAAGTTCAAATGCGCTACGATCAGTGAAGCGGAAATGCTGGGGATGGTGAAAGCCCGTGATGTGCTGCTGGCTTACCAGCCCACGGGACCAAAGCTCCTGCGTTTTATAGAACTGGTTAAAAAATATCCTGGTACAGAATATTCCTGCCTGGCCGATAACATGGGTGCGGCTGAGGAACTGGTAAAAGCTTTCACCAGTGAGGGATTGAGACTGGTGGTTTATATAGATGTCAATGTGGGGATGGACAGGACAGGTATTGCACCCGGCCGGGGGGTAATTGAACTGCTAAAATACCTTTATGCAAGTGCTGTTGTAAAGAATGTTGGTCTTCATGTATATGACGGGCATATCCGTAACACCGATTTTGCGGAAAAAGAAAAAGAAATTATTGCCAGCTACACACCGGTGGAGGAGCTGTTAATAGCTATACAGGAAGAAGGGCTGCCGGCTCCTCCTGTCGTAGTGGGCGGTTCTCCCGGATTTTCAGTGCATGATAAAAAGAAGAACGTGGAATGCAGTCCCGGTACTTTTATTTACTGGGATAAAGGATATGCCGATATGTGCCCTGAGCAGGATTTTTTACCTGCTGCAGTATTGATTACCCGTGTAATTTCCTTACCCGCAGAGGGTTTGATTACGACCGATCTCGGTCATAAATCAGTGGCGGCCGAAAATGAGATCGGCAGGCGGGTTTTTATCCTCGACGACCCGGCGCTTAAAGCTGTAAGCCAGAGCGAAGAACATCTCGTACTGAAAAACGAAGGAAATAAGAAGTATACTGTCGGCGATATCTTATACGGGCTGCCCTACCATATTTGTCCCACGGTGGCCCTGTACGAAAGAATGATCACTGTTGAGGACGGTGAACAAACAGGAGAGTGGATGACGATTGCAAGGGACAGGAAGATCAGTATTTAAGCAGTGACAGTCTTCTTTATATCTTTAGACAGTTTATGAGCAAAGAATCCCTCATCCATTTTATTGGCAACAACCTGTTGGCCGGCCAGCAATCCGCGGCTGCTGACCTGGCGTCGAATTTTTCGGAACGGCAGCTGACAAAGGGTGAATATTTTTTGAAAGAGGGACAGCTGGCTAACGAATATCTTTTTCTTGAAGAAGGATGTATCAGGGCTTATACTACTGACACGGAAGGCAATGATGTTACAACTGGTTTCTATATAAAGGAGCAGGTAGTATTTGAAGTATCTTCTTTTTTCAGCCGTACCCGCTCAAAAGAAAACCTGCAGGCGCTCACCGGCTGTAAAGGGTACAGCCTTACCTACCCCCAGCTCAACGAATTATTTCATGCCGTACCTGCCTTCCGTGAATTTGGAAGGGCTATGCTCGTGAAAGGGTTTGTGAACTTAAAAGAAAGAACCCTTTCGCTGATCAATGAAACAGCGGAAGAGCGTTATGCCGGCCTGATCAACGCCAACCCGGAAATATTTCAATTTGCGCCTTTGAAATATATTGCTTCCTACCTCGGTGTCACCGACAGCTCTTTAAGCCGGATCCGCAAAGAGTTCCAGAAAAAATAGGCAACCTTTTTTCTTGTCATTTGGCAAGCTGTTTTACACGTGGCTGGTATTCCTTTGTATAAAATTATTCATCATGGAACATCTCCCTATCTACATCAGCGCAGGGTTTATCTTCACCACTGCGCTAAGCATTTTTTTTATATATAAAGCGGCGGGCAATGCTAAAATAGTATTGCTTGTTATGGCCGGCTGGCTGGCGCTGCAGGCTGTTGTCAGCCTGTCGGGTTTTTATACGGTCACGGGTACAATACCTCCCCGCTTCGTGCTGACGATATTGCCGCCCCTGTTATTTATTGTATGGTTACTGCTCAGCAGGAGGGGTGCTGCTTTTACTTCTTCCCTTAGCATTAAAACACTTACCCTGCTTCATATCATCCGTATCCCGGTGGAGATCGGCTTGTATTTTTTAGCAGCCGGCAAAGTGGTTCCGGAACTGATGACCTTTGGAGGCAGGAATTTTGATATCTTCTCAGGGATTACAGCGTCGCTGCTGTATTATTTTGGATTTGTAAAAAAAGTATTGCCCGTAAAACTCATCCTGCTCTGGAATTTCGTTTGTCTTGCCTTATTGGCGAATATTGTTGTTATAGCTATCCTGGCCGCACCCTTCCCTTTCCAACAATTCGCTTTTGACCAGCCCAATATCGCTGTGCTGTATTTTCCCTTTGTATGGTTGCCTTCTTGCGTGGTTCCTATTGTGTTGTATGCCCACCTGGCGAGTATCAAAAGCTTAGTTGCAAAGAGAAGTAGTAATACGCTGGCGAACAGGCCTGTATGATTTCTTTTGAAGCAGTGGAATTTCAAAAACAGTATTCAGATAAAAATAAATACCTTTTCATTCTACCAAACTCAACAGCTATGAAATGGCTTTTCATATTGCTATCCCAGCTGGGCTGGATGACCCCTATTCTTGCCTCCGACCAGGAAGGATATGTTTTAAAAACCAGCGGCGATACCCTGCATGGCACCATAGACGTTGAAACAAAAAGAATGGGTGGTGAAAAGGAGTTAAGCCTTGGTGAAATGGAATTTGCCATCTCCTTTACCGAAGCAGGGGGCAAGACCAAACGGATAAGAGCATCAGATGTAGCAGGGTATGGTTTTCTATATGAAGGAAGCTGGTATCATTTCGTGGTGCTGGATATGGAAAAGAATGCATGGAAAAAGAACCAGGGTATGGGAGAGAGAAAGATCAACCATCTCAGCTTTTTTATCCACCGCGTTTATGATGGACCCCTTGTGATCTACAAGGATTATTTCAAATACGTAGGAGGTATGATGGCTAAGCCCACCCTGCTTCCAACCCGGGCCGCGCCATACGGGACGGAACTGTTCATCAGGAATCCCGACCTGGGTTTTATAGAAGTGTCGCCGGAAAGACCTAATGACAGTAAAAAACTCAAAGAATTCCTCTTGAAATACCTGAGCCTCGAAGAAGCGTTTCTTACTACAGTGGAAGAAAAAGCAAAGTTCTCCGATGCGGAAACGATCTTTCTTTCTTATAATGAATGGAAGAAAAAGAACTGAATCTATGGTGGCTTCTCAAAAACTAATCGTTGCTCCGCAGGTGGATGCAAGGTAACAAGGCAACGGGCCCCCTATGGGACCCGTTGAAGAATTTTTTATCAGCGGGAAACCAGGCCTCTTAATTTATCGGTACTTTCCATCCTTTCGTATTTGATAGGGATTTCTTTGGAAAAGCCTGTCTTTGTTAACCGCGCCATTCCCTCGATGCGGAGCAGCACTTCTTTCTTTTTGTAGATATCACGGTTTTTGATAGCGCTGATATTGTCGAGTTTCAGGATAGCGGGAATGAGAAACTCGGAATTTTTTTTCACAGACACTCTATTGTCAAGTTCGAATCTCCCGATATACTCATTATCGAGGTATACATCTCCGCGTGCGGAAGAAAGGGTCACGCCAAAATTGTTGGGGTTGTAATAGATAAGATCGGCGCCTGCTTTTGTCTGCAGCAATCCGACCTCCACCAACCGCACATTCTGTACATCCCTGAATTCGGGTTCCTGTACTTCTTTATAGGTTTTGCAGGAAACCAGAAAAATAGCAGCAAGGCATAAAGTAGATATTAAAGCTTTCATAATGAAGGGTTTTAATGAACAAATGAATTCACACAGCATTCCTTTAAGGATCAGGCCAGAATCTGTTAAAAATTGCTAAAGAACCGGGGTATACCGGGCAAAGCCCAGGCAGGATGATAAAAGGTATTTTTATTATACCTTACCTCAGAAATGACAGCGCCGGCAAAATTGAATGCGATCAAATTCCTTCATACCCTTATCTGGTTATTTTTCAACGGTGTGATCATTTACCTTTTTTATGCGGTCATTATAAACAGGATTGATAAATGGGTGTGGATCTGTATCGGTATCATCTTGCTGGAAGGCCTTGTTTTGCTGGCCTTTAAAAAACTGTGCCCGGTAACTATTTTGGCCCGGCGTTATTCTGATTCGACAAAAGATAATTTTGACATTTTCCTGCCTGAATGGCTGGCAAAATATAATAAGCATATCTACACAACACTGTTTGTCATTGTCCTGGTCATGCTGTTTTACCGGCTGGTCAGGGGTGTGTGACTTCTTTTCGCCTTCCTTCATTTTACACACTAACTTTATGATATCTGAAAGATCTCATAACCTTTTAAAAAAATACTATGGAACATAAAAACAAATTAGAAGAATTGAATAAAGATGCTCTCCAGAAACTGGACGACTATGTAAAAACAAAAACGACCTTGAAAGAGGAACACCATGAGCAATTGAACAGTGCAAGGCATGACTGGCAACTCGCCTGGAGCAAGCTGATGGAGATACTTACCGTATTGGAACGTATCGAGATTTAAATATCCGTAGCCACCACTTAAAAAATGATCATGAACTGGTATTATGTCCTTCTTATTGTCTATGTGGTTATTCTAGCTGCCATGCTTTTACGCATCCTTTTTGAGACACACAGCAGCAACAAAACCCTGGCCTATATCCTGCTTTGCGTATTCCTGCCGGTATTTGGTATTGTCTTTTATCTCACGTTCGGAATCAATTACTGGAAAAAGAAAAAATATTCTAAAAAGATGCATGGTAATACCCGCGTACTACAGCATTTGAAAAAGAATATTGCCCAGTATGAAAAAGTAACGGTGGATGCCGGCAGCCCGGCAGTGCAACAGAATGCAGAACTGACCGCCATGCTAGTGAGGGACCTCGGGAGTCCGCTGACAGGGTCCAATAAAGTAGCATTGCTGACCAACGGGGAACATAAATTCCCTGAACTTATGCGTGCGGTCAGTGAAGCGAAGCATCATATCCATATCGAGTATTATATCTATGAATGCGATGAAACCGGGAACTCCCTGATTGAACTGCTGATTGAAAAAGCAAAACAGGGTGTGAAAGTGCGGTTTATCTATGATGATTTTGGAAGCCCCACTATTAAAAAGAAAATTGAAAAAAGAATGAGAGAAGCGGGGATCGAGGTACATCCGTTTCATAAAATAAGATTCTACCTGTTGGCTAACCGGCTGAACTACCGCAACCACCGTAAGATCGCCATTATCGACGGGCATACTGCGTTTACGGGCGGTATCAATGTATCCGATAAATATGTAAATAAAAAGACACCCGGGAAACTATACTGGAGGGACACGCACGTGTTAATAAAGGGCCCGGCTGTCTATTACCTGCAATATATTTTCCTGGCCGACTGGAAATTTTGCTGTTCTCTTCCAATGGTTGCGGATAATGCTTATTTCCCTGAAACAATCCCGCCGGACGGTAATTGTTTTGTACAGATTGCTGCCAGCGGGCCCGATTCGCCATTGCCTTCGGTATTGTATTCGATTTTACAGGCTATCTACCTTGCACAGGAAGAGATACTGATTACCACTCCTTATTTTATACCGGGAGATAGTTTGCTGGATGCGTTATGCGTAGCGGCTTTAAGCGGGCTAAAGGTGAAGCTGCTGGTACCGGGGATCAGCGACTCAAAGTTTGTGAACGCCGCTTCAAGATCTTATTATAGCAATTTACTCGAAGCAGGTGTGGAGATCTATCTTTATCAAAAAGGGTTTGTACATGCCAAAACCATGATTACAGACGGGAAACTGTCGATGATCGGAACCGCTAATATGGATTACCGGAGCTTTGAACTGAACTTTGAAGTGAATGCTGTGGTATATAATACCGCTTTTGCACAGGAAATGCGGGATTTATTTTATACCGATCTTGAAGATGCGGAGAAGATCAATAAAGAAAAATGGCTTTCCCGCCACTGGGTAAAACAATTACCGGAAAAAGTTGCCCGGCTGTTCTCGCCTGTTTTGTAGTCCTGCTTACTTGCGGGAGATAAATAAATCCTCATTAGTCATTCTATTAGGCTAAATTGTAGACATCCTATCAGTAAAATTTATACTATGAAAGATTTTTTTGCCCGCACCTTCAGAGGTCACCAGTTTGAATTTACAAGAGTCCTTTCTTCCAGTTTTGATCCCTGGTATTATATATCCGTAAATATTAATAATGTCCCTGTCAAATACCGGATGCACACGAATAAGGAGGGGATTTGGAAAATAACGGTGGCAAGATTGCCCTGGCTTTTATATTCCCTCGAATCTGAATTCAATGACCTTATCGTGTTCAATGAAAGTCCCGCGGGTATGAATTCACCCGTAAGTTGATAAGGAGCGGCCGGATGCTTAAGCCCGCAAATAAACCGGGCCCCAAAAGAACCCGGCTTCTGCTTATTCACCACCGAAGAGCCTTCCTTATTTTTCTACTTCTTCCATTTCTGCTTCCCAGTTGATCTTGCTTTCCGCGATCTCCGTAAGGGTTTCATCTGCGGTTTTTTCTTCATCCAGGGTATTTTGTAAAATTTGTGCAATATCATCACGTCCCATCGTCTTGGCGAATTGTACCAATGTACCATAAGTAGCGATCTCGTAATGTTCCACTTTTTGCGAAGCCATTATAATAGCGGCATCTCTTGTCATACTTCCATCCTCTGTTTCTTCGACTATAGAATTTCCTTCTTTAAGAAGTCCTTCCATAGCGTCGCATTTTTTTGCCTGTACTTTCTGCTCCATCAGGCCAAACACTTCTTCCAGCCGGGTTACATGTTCGGTCGTCTGGGCAAGGTGATCAGCAATCGCCTGTTTCAGGTCATCCGTTGTAGCCGCTTTTTTCATCTTGGGAAGCGCTTTAGTAAGATTTTTTTCTGCCCAATAGATATCCTTTAGCTGGTCGACAAAGAATTTTTCCAACTGGGGATGAGCCGGGTGAGTTGTCGCTACACCATTACTCTTTTTTCCATTTGCTGCTTTTACTGGTTTTGTAGTTGCCATAATTATTAATTTTTATAGTTCTTGTCTTTAAAATTCCATGCCAAAAAAAACGAACTTTTTAAATGAAAAGATGATTACTTCTTTAACCCGTATTTTTTTCTAATTTATCAAAGGACTCGTTCCAGCCCGTAATACAATCAGGCTGCATCTCTGATGGAATACCTTCATGCTGCAATAATATCTTCGTGTTAGGATATTGATCCCTGAAATGAACAATGACAAGCAACTCCAAGGGCCATTCACCCGGCATATTCATCGCCGATGCGGGAATAAGGTTTCCCTTGTTGTCTGAGAAGCTATCGGTGAATACAAGTTTTTTATACGGATCTATTTCTTTGAAGATCCCGGTTGACCAGGTCTCTTCCCCTCCAGGAGAACGCATACAATGAAGGTATTTGCCACCTGTACGGAAGTCCATTGAAGAAGAAGGGCAGGTATAATCTTCAGGGCCCCACCATCTTTTGAAACTCTCCGGGTGGGTCCATGCCTGCCAGACCTTGTTGAGCGGGAGATGGAAGACCCTTTCAATCACTATTTGCCGGCCTGCGGGTTCCGCCTGTGCAGGCGTTTTACTTGTTGCTTCCATGCCGTTAATTTTTTGGGTTACTATTGGGATCTCTTAACAAACTCCGGGGCGGGGGATCTTTTTTTGCAACAAATCTTATGCCTTATGGTATGATAAAGACAAGAAAGCACGGGGTTTTATTTCCCCATGGAAATAGAAATGATGAACATAGAAAATATTATAAATGAAAAACAGGAACGTCGGACAAAAAAATATTTGCATTATATTTAATATACTTTAAATCATTATTATGGAATCTTATGTTGTGATGCTAAGAACAGATGCGGATGACAGGGACCTTACGGAGGAAATGCTCGCAGAAACAGGAAGCAGGATAAATGTAAAATTTGCCGGGGATATGGAGGAGCTGGCTGGCCTGATCGAAACTTCAGGTGCTCCTGCCCTGGTATTGCTCAATGACAGGGGCGCGGCTCATGCGGACCATGAACAATTACGAAAGCTCAAATCAGATACGGTTTCCGCGCATATTCCCGTGGTACTGCTGGGTGAGATCTCCACCCGGGAATATATTATGGAATGTTACAGGGCGGGGGCCAATAGTTTTATCATCAAACCTTCCACGATGGCGGAAACAAAGAAAAAGATCGAACGTTTTTTTGATTATTGGCTCAATGTAGCGGAGACCTGATCAGTCAGGATATAAAAGATATTGCTTGCGCATTTTTTTATATTCACTCAACCCCGGCTCCCAGCTGTCCCTGATCTCTTTTTCCGGTTTACCATCAATGATCTGTTGCCTGAACAGGCCTGAGCCCACCCGGTATTCGATAAGCCCCATCTGATTGCTAAGCTTTGAATCAAAGAATTGGTCTTTATTAGGGGAAGCCTTGTACAATTCCATGATCCATTGCAGGTTTATCTGTTTGGTTTTCCTGAGTAACTCTACATCATAATTGCGAAGGTCGAGCCCGTAACAAACTTCGTCCATAAATAAAGGTGTTTCAGCCATGCCTTTGATACCCGTAGGAGTAAAAGAAAAATCATACTTTCCTTTCAATGCGGGGCTGCCCAATACTGTAAAAGGGAAATAGGTACCCCTTCCATGATTTAGATAGACGCCTTCAAACATGCAGGTGGAGGGATAGAGCAGGATTGACTGTTGTGTATTCAGGTTGGGAGAAGGTTTTACAGGAAGGGTATAGGGCATGTCATGCGAATAATTCTCAACCGGTATTATCCTGACAGGGCATTTGACCTTATCTTTTAGCCAACCTTCTCCATTCGCCATTTGGGCAAATTCTGCAACGGTCAGCCCGTGAGACATAGGCAGGGGGAACATCCCGATACCGGATTTATATTTCATATCTAATATAGGCCCGTCGATCAGGTACCCGTTCGGGTTGGGACGGTCAAGTATCAGCACTTCTTTACCGTTTTCCTGGCAGACTTCCATCAGGCGGACGAGTGCATTGATATTGGTATAGAAACGACATCCTACATCCTGCAGGTCGTAGATCAGCAGGTCCACATCTGCCAGGTCTTCTTTGGTAGGTTTATTTTTTTTCCCATACAGGGAGATGACGCGGATCCCGGTCACGGGATCTGTTTCATCAGCTACTATTGCACCCGCACTCGCATTCCCACGGAAGCCATGCTCCGGTCCGAAGACCTTTACAATGTTCACCCCCAGTTTTTTCAGGCTGTCGACCAGGTGAGTCTGACCAATGATACTGGTAAGATTCGCCATAATAGCGATTCTTTTTCCTTTTAGCAAAGGAAGATATTTCTCTGTTTGGTCTGCCCCTGTTTTGATTATTCCCTTCCCGTTTGCTTTGGGTTTTAAATTATGTTGAGAGGGCGAACAAAAGGCAAGACTAATACCGATGAAAAGAAGGGGGAGAAATTTCATATAGAAGCTGATTATAGGATTAAATATACAGCATAAACAGGCAGCACAAATCTGTGCGGCTGTTTGGCCCACTCCGGGCCCTTTTTACTCAAAAACCATTTTGGAACGTCAATTGGGGCAACATAACAGCGGAACTGGTTAATTAATTGTTTTAACTTTAAAAAAAAATATTATGCGACACATTCTTTCTTTCCTTCCCGGCTTATTCCTTTTATTTTCCTGTAATAATTCCGGCACCAAAACAGGCGAAACGAAGATGGACAGCAGCGTTACCACTTCCACCCGTGATACGACGGGGGATGCTGCGTTGGTAGAGAATAGTGAAAAAATGAAAGCTTCCGTGGAAGCCATGGCGCCTTCCCTTATAAAACAGGAACTGCTGTTAAAGGATGCAAAGGCCAGCGAATCCGTCAAACAGGAATGGATGAAAATGGATATCTATAAGGACGGCAGCGGGGCAATCCGCCGGATTAAATTATACCCGCACCAGGGTGTCAGCGAAAGAAGCGAAGAATATTATTTTAATAATGAAAAATTGTTCTTTGTGTATATTTCCGATCATGGCGTAGCTACAGAAGACCGTGATGAAGGGAAACCGGGGAAGGAATTCCATTTCCAGGATAATCGCCTCATAAAATACGATGACCAGTCTGGGGATAAAGAACTGGATGTAGAGCAGGAAAGAAAAATGTATGAAACTTCCTTACAGGTGAAGGCAAATGAATACCTTGAAATTGCCAGGTCGCATTAAGAGAATTGCTGCCACATCATTAATGGTACTGTTACCCGGTTACAGGGGAACAGGATAAATACTTTTCTAAGAAAGTAAAATGGCATGATATTTTTATCAGTTGACCAAAACTGGTAATATGAAAAAAATTTCTTTGGCTTTCCTGCTTGGCCTCATGGCCTTTGCCTTGCCCGGCTGTAGCGTGGTGAATGGTATTTTTAAAGCCGGCATGTGGTGGGCATTCTTTCTTGTCTTTATCGTAGTGGCGCTGATTCTTTGGCTTGTGTTTAAGGGACGAAAATAAAAAATGGGATAAAAAAATGGCAACCTATTAGAAAGTTGCCATTTGGTTTATCCACCGTCCACCTAGAGTATCTTGAAAAATCTTATCGTTATTTTACGTTCCGGGTAACTATCTTAACCCGCTGTTTCTTTCCCTTTTCCGCTTTCTAAGAAGTACATATTTTATGCCATCCCATTTTCAGCGGTAAATTGGGGTGCGGCCCTGGAATTATCGGGGAAAATGATAATACGACTGGGGAAATATCGCCCTGTTTATTGATGCTAAATCTTAAAATATCCTGGCTGCCGCATTGGGCTATATTGGCATATATTTTTCCTGTTAAGAAGGAAAAAACACAGTCACTATGAGTAAATCAAACAAGAAAGTTCCCGACAAAAATGTAGCAGGAGCGAAACCTGGAAAGCCCGGCTCAAAAGGTAAAACAGCCAGCGAAATCATGAGCAGTCATATCAGTGATAAGAATCATATTATTACTGATGAAGAATTTAAAGAATTGAACTTAGACACAGAAGCGCCGGGAAATAAAAGCGGGGAAGCTACTATAATCTCCCGAAAACATAACCGCCCGAAAGATGAGGATAAAGACCCGGAGACTTTAACTCCCTGGGATGTGCTTAAGTAACAGGGACGACGGAGGAAGACTTAATCGTCATCGTCAGTCCATTCGATTTTTACTTTACGACGCATCAGTTCCGTTTCAGGCCGCCCGTCCTTATCATAATCTTTTACCGCGACAAAGAAGAGGTAAAGAGGTGTATGGATGTCTTTGAATTTTACGTTATTTCCTTCA
The DNA here is from genome assembly GCA_039921505.1 of Chitinophagaceae bacterium. Classification (GTDB taxonomy): domain Bacteria; phylum Bacteroidota; class Bacteroidia; order Chitinophagales; family Chitinophagaceae; genus JJ008. The sequence goes on along the minus strand of JBDSBR010000013.1, from coordinate 44,614 downwards.
GTCGCGTTGTATAACTGCCGGATCTGTTTGGTACAAACTACCTGGTGGGTCATAAAACTGACCGTTTTCCTGTTGAAGGAATGCCACTCAGTTGTGTCATTGTAAAACCAGTATGACCAGCCTGTTTCACTGATATTTAATTCACGGTTGATATTGAACTTATCGGTTTCCCGTAGTTCCAATAATTTCAGGTACTTAAAGTCCCGGATAGGGCTGGTTTCATCAAATCGGTAAATAGAGTCCCTTACACTGGCAAATACGTAAACTCCCTCTACCTGGTCAAGCAGGATCTGGAATTTGAATGCCTTTTTCTTAAGGGTAATATTGGTCTGGAAGTCGTTTAGTTTAATAGATTGATCCTGTATGATCCTAATGACAACATTTTTTTGCTGGGAGAAGGCGGTAACAGGGGCGAGGATAGTCAGTAAAAGGAACTTACCGAGACGGTGGAGTAGTTTCATTTTGTTTTGTATAGACAAATTTACTCTTTATAAAGGATAAGTCAGGGTGGTAAACTTATCCACAATTCACATATTCTTCATTTACAAGAGCCCCTGCGGCCCCATTACGTTGCATAAGCAAATCCGGGCCCTGTTTTCTCTGGCAAAGTCTTTGTTCAATCTAAACGAGACATCCAGGCCTGTGTAGTACGGCCTTTATCATTTACAATAAATTAAAATATCATGAACAAGATCAATTTTGCCCGGGCAATAACATTTTCCATCCTGGTAACTTGTTTTGCCATTGGAATAACAGCCGGGGCTCAATCAGGCAGTAAGGACAAAAAATTAATCAGTGATGCATCAGTTGCAAAAGCTGATTTTATCCATACGGATGGTCCGATGAACAATCTGTTCAGCAGTTCCTACGGGTACGTGATCCTTCCCAATGTAGGTAAGGGCGCGATCGGAATCGGCGGGGCTGCCGGTAATGGCATCGTTTATGAAAAAGGACGTGTTGTTGGCAAAACAAAGATGAAACAGGTAAGTGTAGGGTTCCAGTTTGGTGGACAGGCTTACCGGGAGGTGATTTTTTTCGAGTCGAAGGCAGCGCTGGACAAATTCAAGCAAAATAAATTTTCCTTATCCGCCCAGGTTTCAGCGGTGGCGGCCACAGCAGGTGCTTCGGCCAATGTGACCTACAAGGAAGGAGTATTGATCTTCACCCAGCAAAAAGGGGGTCTCATGTATGAAGCCTCTGTTGCCGGCCAGAATTTCAATTACACAGCTTTTTAGATTGTCGATTGACCATTGACCATTGACCATTGACCATTGTCCAGCGTCATATTCCTGCGTTGATGTATATTTAAGTTGCCAGCTATAAACAAAAAGTATGACCAGGACGCTTTCCGCGAATAAAAAAAAGGGGATCATGTTTTTTTTAACCGGGTTACTATGGTCAGGGTATTGCCTGGCGCAGTATAATGACTGGAAGAAAAACCCGGATGGCACTTACGTGTTAGGCGGCTGTTATGATGGGTTTCAAAAAAATCCTGACGGCTCTTATGTAGTTGGCGGCGGCTACGATGGATGGTTTAAAAACCCGGATGGCACGTATGTGCTTGGCGGTGAGTTCGACGGTTGGAAGAAAAACCCGGATGGGAAGTATGTAGTAGGAGGCGCCTATAACAGTTACCAGATCAATCCCGACGGGACCTATGTAGTGGGAGGTGCATACGATGGATACCAGCGAAACCCCGATGGGACTTATGTACTGGGCGGAGCCTTTAATGGCTACCAGAAAAACCCCGATGGCAGTTTCGTGTTGGGAGGATGTTACAGCGGCTACCAGAAGAACCCCGATGGAACCTGGGTACTGGGCGGCGCTTATGATGGATTCAAACAAAATCCTGATGGAACTTTTGTTATAGGCGGCGCCTACAATGGGTTTAAACAAAACCCCGATGGTAAGTATGTCGTGGGGGGAAATGCACAAACCGGGTGTAAGAAATGTAAGTAGATTATTTCTGCCTGAGAATAAAAATAAAATCACCTCCTTCATCCCCGGTTTCCGCGATCACCCCATCCTGGGGCACCACAGATGAATTATTAATAACGGCAGTACGGAAGCTGTCGAACAATTGCTGTGAAGAAAGGAACTTGCTTTGATTTTCTGCCAGTCTTTTGGAAAAATATTGAAGGAATACTGAGTTATCAGGTACGGCTGTCATAGTTCCGCTGGTAATGGCCCGGCGGCTCGGCATCTTATAGAGTAACTGGATATCCGTGGTCGCATCCTGTAGCTCGTTCCCGCTTCTTGTCCGGAAAATGCCCCCGCTAAAACAAGCGTCAGAGATCAGTAAAGTATGAGCTGATTTGATGCTCCGGATCTGTTCGCGGAGGTCGCTGTTAGATAACCAGGTGGAAGGATCATCGCGGGCCGCATCTTTAGCCCACCAATACCCCTGCTTCGCGTCTTCATCCCAATAACCGTGACCTGCATAAAATATCAGCAGGTTATCATTGGGCCCGATGATCTTCCGGAGGCGGTACAGTTCGGCGATGATTTTTTGCCGGGTAGGATTGAGAAGTAGAACGGTAGTAGAATCGCCAAATGAATAGCGGTTCACGATCACATCCCTCACTTGTTTGGCATCTTTTTCAGGTCTTTCGAGGTAAAGCTTAGGGTTATCATACCGGGATACCCCGATAAACAATCCATAAAATTTTCCACCGGGTCTTATTTGTGTTTTGGGCGGGTTGCGGTTATCGGCTGCGTTGCTGGTCCGGCCAGGATCTTCTCCTGTATTTTGAAAAGAGGCCAGTTCTTCTTTTAAGAGATAACAGACCCTTAAGCTGTTGATATCAATTTTGCCGGAAAACCCCAGTCTTAATTTCCCGGCTATCTCGGAGCGGATACAGGCGGTAGACCCCACGATCTTTTCATCAATGAAATAATAAAAGTTAGGCCCTGCTTTGCGGATGCTGTATTTCCGCAACACATTTTTCTCCGCTTTATTGCTGATGTATTTTAACTGGGTCCCGTTCAGGTACACGGAAGAACTGGAACCAATCGTCCAGGAATAGCCGTTCCAGTGAATCTGTCCTGCCAGTACGCCGGAAGTGGAAGCTGCGAATACCTCGATCTCAAAATCCCTTGTTTCATCAATGGGAAGTGAAACAAAGGTTTTTGGAATATCCATATTCAACCGGTCGGATACTACCAGCATCCCATTATCAAATTTGGCCTGGGGGATCGGCCATTTGTTGCTGGCCGCGTCGAAGGCTTCAAATAGAATGGTTTCTTTCTGTTGATCGTTGAAATCCCGGTAATTCTCCTGGCCATAGGAATAACCCGATCCTGTAAGTAACAGCATCATAGCAAGGGAAAATATTTTCAAACAGTGGTTCATTGATGATGGTTGCCGGGCATGGTACTTACTATGGTATGGTGATCATGAAGGGATTGAAGTCTAAAGTGGATGTTTCAGAGGATGCGAAAAAATGAAGGATCAAGTTAAACAAACAATTCGGATTCATTACCATCCACCCGCAGGAATTATAAGATGATTTTTGCAATTTTTTCCCTGAATTCGTATCTTGAACCCATGAAAAAAATACTGCTTGGTTGCTTTGTACTCTTGTCCTTTAACGGGGTGCTCCTGGCGCAAACAGGGGAGAAAAAAGGCTGGCCTTCGGTCGAACGCTATGGCTTTCTCTCCGAATGCATCAAGTCGGCTATGGCCGGTATGAGCGAGGACTCTGCCCGTTTCTATTGCTGGTGTATGCAGGAGAAAGTGGAGAAAAAGTATCCAACGGTAGAAGAAGCTGCCAAACTTACTGCGGAAGAAATGGATTCTCCTGAATGGAAAAAAGAGGTCAATGCCTGTCTCGGTGGCACCTGGAATAGCGCTGACCGTTCAGATTTTTTAAATAGCTGTATTGAAAGCGCTAAAGGCAGTTTGGGGGCTGAAAAGTCAAAAACCTATTGTGAGTGTATGTTGTTTAAAGTAGAACAACGATTCCCCAATTCGGCAGATGCTACTAAACTGACAACCGAAAAACTTAATTCCCCGGAATGGAAGAAGATAGTGAAAGGGTGCCTGGATTTTTAAACCAGCTAAAATTCTGGGATAGAAAGCTTCGTTTTCGAACGAAGCTTTTTTGTGCCGGGGAATGGCATATTGCATAGCCAGCAGGCGTAATAGTATTAGGTCAAGCCGATGATGAAGATGGGTAGGAACCCGTATTTTGGCAAAGCCCCTGTTGTATGTTCGCCCTTCGTCTTGGGGCGTTGGCTGTCGTTGATGATTACAGTTGAAAGTTTGTTTATTTTAAACTTTAATTGGCGATGGGTTTCTAAAAATGTTTAATTTATTTTCTGTTTTAAGCACTATGATAATTGGTGTTATTACTAAAAGGACAATTTCAATTATTGTTGCCGTCCCGTTGTTCACTGAAAAAAAGCATCTTGCGATACTTGCAATAAGAAAGAAAAGACTTGCTATAAGCGGTGCCTTAGCAGAATATTGTTGAGCAAAACCCCAATTATTTATATTGAGATCGCATTGCCCTTTTTGTCCGGTAGCCATATGTGCAGTTTGCTTTTTTGGGGAGGAAATTTTATGCCAAGGAAACCTATTAGAAGGAATAAAAAACTTACCGAAACTGAAATAAAAACTAAAAAATTGATGATGATCGTTATTTAATTGTTTTAGTGAATGAAGTTTTGTAGTTGTTTCAGTCGTTATTTTGTTCTTTTATAAGTAAAGTCATATAACGTAATCCATACTTTTCCGCTGTCTGTAGATTGTTCTAATAATTGTCTTACCTGGCTCGGGCCCTCATTAAAATAAGTTAAACGAAAAATTAATTTGTTTCCGGCTTTATCTGCGCCATCACCTTCATAACGCATTGAACCTTCTTTATATTCACCGTTGTAATAGTTTTGAGATGCACCAGCTATACCCATATAATGTTGTTCCCATTTAGCGGTTTTAGGATTGAGAAAGTTCATGCTTTTTCCTTCATCAGGATTGCCAACAGCCGTCCAGTTTTCAAGGATAAGGCATCCACCTGAAGTATTTTCTATGCTGCTCTTTCCTACCTGGTAATCCGTACCTGTTTGATAAACGTTCCATTGTCCCACCCAAAAATCGAATTCCCTGTTATGCGGACTATTCATACATGGAAAGGCGTTAACTTTTGCTTTTGAAACGAGGGAGATAAACTTTTCATTTGATTGCAACCATCCGTATTCTGAAGAAGAAATAAGATCAGGAAAATTGCCATAGCCATTAGATACCATTTCCGATAATAGCTGGAAAACGTTTAACGAATCATTGTTTTGTGAGTAAGCTTTAGCAAGACGAGCCTTGATAAACCCCGAAGGAATTGCACCTGTTTTTAACGCTAAAGATTTTTTGTAGGCTTCAATCGCTTCTTTATATAATTCCTGAGCCTGCAATGTTACTGCAAGCCTGTACCACACACGTCCGTTATTAGCATCCGTCTTCAGACCCGACTGGTATGCCGCCGCCGCCGCCTTAAAATTACTTGCATCAAATAGAGAATCAGCTTTATGAAAATTTTTATTTGATTCATTGGTTTGCGAAATCCCAGAGGTTGAATAAAAACAAAAAATTAACAAGCAAATTAGGTTCATAAAATGTTTATGTAGTTTTTGAGGAAAAAGCAGCCTCGCATTGCCTAAGCTTTCTGATACACCATGGTAGCTGGTTGTGTGTAAGCAGGTAGCATAGCTTGAAAGGGATTCTTTCAGGTCTTTTATCAGAGAATTTAGCTCAATTTTTTTGATTACCATAGTTTGAGTTTTATTTTGTGCGAAATCAGAATACAATTCGAGAATTTTCTCTTATTATTTTGCCTTACAAAAGAAATGCAATGATGAAATATGATAGTGCGTTCCCCAATCCGTGTGCAATCCAACCCGGTATAATGCTTCCATTAGCGTATTTTTCTTTGATATAACCTATTGTCCAACCTGCAAAAGAGGAAAACACGAAAATAAAAATCAATGGTAATAAAGATGATTTAGTAAGTACCCAAAATAGTAGCAAGTGTACGGCACCAAAAAATGCTGCTTGTAGAATGTTCCCTTTACCAAATCCAAATTTTATATTCATCTGTTTTGCGAGTAATCCCCTGAATAAAATTTCTTCCGAAAGAGATGTCTTGATTAATGCTATGATTAAAAGTATTATAACAGGCGGAACGCTGAAACCTATTAGCCGAAGTTTGCCTGTAACACTCTTTGGTGACAACAAAATTTGCTTAATGCCTTCGTCCATAAAAGCCATCCCTATAGCTCCTATCACAAAAAGCAGGGAGGTTAGGGTTGCAAATACAATAGATTTTTTTGTAGGGTGATAAAGCCCAATATAATTAGAGAAACTTACACGTTTGTGTTTTCTTAAAAGAAAGAATATGAAAGGGATAAAACTGAAAACTATCAATTGCAGAATAGTTGAAAGAAGTTCTTTTGCTATGGGTGTCATGTAAAATAAAAATTACAGAATGTACCAGTAACTTGATCTATTTTTTGTAAACCCATGCCTTTTTACCGGATACAAGTGTTACCATATTTCTCTTGTAGTTGGCAGGCTCATATTTATCTGCAAGCAGTAGCTCATCTTCTGAAATCTCAAAGACCGTTCCTTTAATATGATCGTTTTTGTCGTTTGAATGTACTGCTATCAACTGATAATTTTGTTCACCTTTCGAAAGAAATGCAGACTCTGTAATTTCAATAGGAACAGCTCTATATCCTTTCAAAACACCTCTCCGGCCCTGTAATATTCTTCCGAACAATTCCAGTTGCACTTTTTCATTTTGAAGTGTTCCATAAGAAAAAAGATATGCGTTCATTGTCCCGGCTGTTTACTAATAACTACTGCCTTAAGAAACATTTCAATTTTAACTTACCTAGCCATATAAATCAAACAGGCACCTGTTATTGAAATACCTATGCCCGTGAGTTTAGGAAGGCCCAGTTTTTCATCCATAAATTTATATCCAAAATATGCCCCAACCACTACGCTTAATTGTCTCATTCCTCCTACATACGTGGCCTTACTTTTAGTAAGAGAAATTAAAACCAACATATATGTAAAACTATTTAATACCGCAACTGCGATAATTTTATATTTACAATCAATCCACTCTGCCCTTATTTTAGTTTTTGGGAATTTAGTAAAACAATAGATGTTGTATATGCAGGCAATAATAATGGTATATAAACTAAAATATAAAAATGGCTTCATTTCAGAGAGCGAAACTTTATCCCATAAGGTGTAAGCAGCAGCAGTAAAGGCAGCCAGTAAGGCATAAATTGTTCCTTTATTCTTACGTGTTTTGAAAATAGAAAATAAATTAGCTTTTGTGAATGGATCTAAGTGCATTATAAAAGTTCCAATTACAATAAAAAAAACACCAATTATTCCTGTTAAATCAATTCTTTCTCCAATGAATAAATAGGAAAGGACAGGAAGAAATAATACGCTTGATCTTGAAATTGGATAGGTCAATATGAAAGTCCCCAGTCTATATGCGTTTGCTACGAAGAAATAATTACTGAATGTAATTACAGACGCAACAGTGATATATAACAGAAAGGAAGGTTTAAAATCCGTACCATTCAGAAAATAAATGGCGGGAATAATAAGGATACATGCTTCTACCAGTTTGCTAAGTGCTGTAAAAACATGTTTGTTTCCGGAGGCTTTAATCAAGTAATTCCAGTAAGCATGAGTGAATATTGAAATCCCTAAGAGTATAAAAGAAACCTTATCCATATTCGGAATTAAAAGCCCCATTTTTTGGGACGATATTTTTCAAGCGTTAATAAATAGATTATTTGCTTTCTGATTTCCTTAATATCTGTATTGTTTAATGGCTCAAAGTCATCATAAAAACCTGTTTCACGAAAAGGGAAGAAACAGGCTTCGCCATATTTATTAATCGTCGCACTCTTTGCCCTGCCATAAAGATGAATATGCAAATAAGCTCCCTCCGGTTTAAATACACCCCAATTGCCATTATCCTGGTAATTTATCCGCCCAATATCAATTCCACTGTTACAAAGGCCAATAGTCATAGCCTCCCCGATCAGCATGGTCAGATACATTAGTTCAGTTGCCAATTTGGGGGTTAATAAGGTTCTATTGTCAACTCTTATTTTGGGATTAATTGTTATATGGCCGCCATCCAATCTTGTTACAAGTGGGTGTTGCACTGCTTCTACACTAAAATTGTCAGTTTTATAAATAAGGTTCATTATTTCAGTTGACTCCCACTTTTGGTACTCTTGTTCAATCATTTTTATTTTTCAATATCCAGCTATTGTTATTTCAAAAAAGTACTAATTGAATTATAAACTGCTTTTGGATTATCAGTCCACATAAAAATTCTAGTGTCAGGGATTGTCTGAATTTCTATAAAATGATTGTTAGCTTCCATTGCTTTTTGCCACGCCACCTGGTGAAAATATTTGAGGTATTGTTTTGCGGCTACGTTCTTACAGCTTTCTATATTTGACGAATCTGGCTGAGAAAGCAATTCTTTAAAATCAGGAATAAGAATTAAGGTTGGTACTTTAAGCTGCTGGTATTTTTCGCTTATATTATAACTCATCCATTCAATAAGGTAGCGGATCATTACCTGCACTGGAACCTTGGCAGAAGTTTTGAAAAGCTGATTGCCAACAATGCTGTCTTTGGAATAATCATCGGGTGTCCACATATTTTCATCCCATGTTTTTTTGGTAACTGTTTTAAACCATTTAGGTGCCCAATAAGTTTCAACTAATTTTCCTCTTTGTTGGTTTGTGTAAATTTTTTCATTTATCCAATCATTATACTGTCCATCTTTAAAACCCGGGTAGTAACGGTAAGGAGAGCCACCAATAATAATTAGTTTGCCAATTTTGTCGGGATAGTTTAATGCAATGTTAAGGGCTACTTGTGTTGCCGTTACAAAATGTGCTACAATAACAGGCTTATTTAATTTTTCTTTTTTAATCAGGTTAATTATTCCCGTAACAATTCCGTTAGTCCATGTAAGTTGAGAATAGGTTATTGTAGTGTCGGGCATTGGTGGTGCAGGAGTTCCGGCAAAGCCGGCAGCTGTTACTGCATAAATGGTATAATCTTTCTTATAATGATTAATAAAACTGTCAAAGACTTCATTGCCAAAACCAAGTCCGGCAATTACTATCATGCTTTGTTTGGCATTACCTGTTTTTTTAACTGCTCCTAATTCCCCGGATTGGGAGGGGATATAACCCTTGGGATGAATAAGGTTATTTAAAGTTGAATCTTGTGCTGCAGATATATTTTGTGCGAATGTAGTGTGGAACAAAAAAAAGCTAAGGAAAACTAATACGACATTTTTGAAATTCATTGTTTGCTGATTTAATTGTTATGCGGTTGCTACTTTGCCGAATGCAGAGAAACCAGGTTTCCTTCAGTGTCTTCAAAAATTCCGAAGTGCCCTAATTCAGGAGTAATTTGCGTTTTTGGCATTAATACCTTCCCACCTGCATTTTGTACCCTGTTTAATACAACGTTTAAGTCTGTCCCCCCATTCAAATAAACTTTTGCACCGTGGTTTGAAGGAACATATCCTTCGCCTTTTACAATGGCGCCACCGATACCGCCACCTGGCTGGTCGAATAAAAGGAAACCCATTTGTTGTGCACCCATCATCATTTCCGGCATGTCATAATCGTAGATAGTACTATAAAACTTTTTAGCCCTGCCAAAATCTGAAACAGGAATTTCAACCCAGTTGATTGCATTTTTTTGCATTTCCATTTTTAATTGGTATTAATTGTTAGCTGATTATTTTGAAGCGTAATTTTTATCCAGCTTAATTCCACTTAACTGGTCCGTTTTTAAAGCGGGTTACCAACTGCTGATACGACCATTTGTTTCCTTTCTCAAAAAAAGTATATGTTTCGTCCCATTCTTTACCTTGCCCCCATCCAACCATTGTTGAAGTGACTTTTGTTTTATTTTTTGAGAGTGGTTTTAGCTGAATTATTTCTTGTAGGTTTTTATCTTCGTTCCTGCATTTTTCGGGGAATACATCGTTAAGCGTAATCTGATAAATAAGCATTTCTTCGGGGATATAATTGATAATACCAAGCGAAATCGTTCCTGCATCACCAATTTTTGCATTAGTACTATAATTGGTTTGTACAATCCCGCCAGTCTTTAAATCAAGCTTTGCAACAGGAGCCATCCACGTTTTTATTCCTTCTTCAGTAGCTATTGCTTTCCACACTTCAGTGATTGGAGTGTCAACTACCATTTCATACCGAAGAAATTTTTCTCCGTTTTCGGAAACGAAAGAACCGTTCATTATGCTGTCAGATAAAATATTTAGTTTTCCAGTTACTGATTCCAAACTTTCACTTAGAACCGTGTTTTCTTTTTTCTGCTGACCACATGCGATAAGAATAAGGGAAGTGAAACAGGTGATAATTATTTTATACATAGTTGTGTAATTTAATGCCATGCTCCAAGTATTGTTCCCATAACAGTAAAGGCAATTATCATATAACCTCCATTGATGAGAATATATTTGAGTGAACGTTTTTCAAAAAGTGAAATGATTGCGATAGAAAAAAATACCCAGCCAAAGCCTGTAAGAAAACCTGCAATCATTCCAAAAGAAATAGTTGCTTTTGTTCCTATGAACATGGCAAGATTAAAAGACATAATAAATGAAAAAAGAAAAGACAAGCCAAAAACCAGCGATAAATTTCTTTGCTGAAGATATTCTTTGCTAAAATTATTTGCAGCCATCCATTGATTTTCAAACAATGAATACCAGATGCCGCCAATTAAAAAAATTGATACGGCTGCAACAAATATTGCTAACCAGTTAAGATGAGAGAACGCTTCCTGCATTTCCATTATAGAGCTTTTTTTTACAAAGCTATCTACAACATCAAAAGAACTATTGTAAAAAATTTACCTCAACGGAGAATGCAATGATTTTCGTCAAACGTTCTTAGGGATAGATATTTATCCGGTGTCATTCCAGTTAATTCTTTGAAGTCATGAGCAAAATGCGGCGCATCGTGAAATGGAAATTGATAAAGAATGTCTAACCACTTAACATCAGGCTTGTCTTTCACAAGCTGAATTACTTTTTGCAACCGCATAATTCGTTGAAGATTTTTAGGGGAAGTGCCCACTTGTTTTTTGAACAGCGAAATAAAATGCTTGTGAGAATAACCGGCTTTTCGCACCAGTTCTTTAATGGATATTTCTGTATCAGAAAAGAAAATCTTGTTTGCTACATACATTACTGATTCATTAGTTAAACATGAACCATCAAACTTTGTCCATAAATATTCTTCAACGGTTTTTATTATTTGTTTATGGTTTGATAAATCATTGATTGATTTGCGAACACTCTCCAATTCTGGCTGTATCCAATGAGCTTCCATAACCTTATCAGAAATGCTAGTCATTTGAAATTTAAAAAAAGGATATGCTCCGCCCGGGAGAAATCTTATACCAATCAGATTCGTGTCAGTTAATGATTGAATAATGATAGGTTTGCTTTGCAGACCGGCAACCCAAAAATTTTTGAAATATTTATCCGTTTTAAGTGTATCCTGATTAAGCGTTTTTTGCCTGTTCCCAAAATTTAATATCAGTTCAATTACTCCATTAGGTAAAATCTTTGATTTTGTAGTATCATTCTCTCCCTTTGAAATCCAAATGAACTGTACCCATTGATTGAGAGGTGGCTGAACCGGGTATATATGAAATTCTGTTTTCAATACTATAAATTAAGGTGATGGAAGGTCCTCTCCTGAGGTATCCCCAAAAAATAAAAAAACCATTGTAATCTTATGATCTACAATGGATTTTTAATCTAACTGTGCCCGGGAATGGATTCGAACCATCACATCCTTTCGAACGCCGCCACCTGAAGACGGTGCGTCTACCAATTTCGCCACCCGGGCAGGACTAACGGGCTGCAAATATAAGAGACTGCACTGAATCATTAAAATCCCTTCTTTAAGACCTTACACAGGTGGGAAATTTAAATTTGGAAAAGGACCAGGTACCGCATTTCAGTGATGTGGAGTCCTGGTAGAAGGATCTGGAATACTGCTATCCGCTACCTTTTGTTTCCGGGATTCCAGTTCATGCTGGATCGCCTTGATGGTCAGGAAAGATTTGGCATACCTGGATTCATTATTTATATCCCCGGCCAATTTCAGGTATTCTGCTGTATGAACAGAAAGCATATCTACCAACACGTTTGTATCCAACGACCGCAATTCTTCCATTTGGTAATATTTATCAGGTTAAAACATAACCCAGCAGCATCAAATTCCATGCGAGGCCAGGTTTTTAGGGAAAAATGGAGTGAAAATTATACGGTTGTTATGCGGAGCTTAATTATGTAGAGATATTTCTACATAAAGCATAGAAGAAAGATTAAATATTTAATTTAATAATCGCAGTAAATACGTTGTAAATCCCTTTACATTAAATTAAACGCTAACATTAAAATCTCTAAGCGCGTCATTCAGGCTTGTCTTTAGATCCGTACTGGGTTTCCGCTGGCCAATGATCAACGCGCATCCCACACCATATTCGCCTGCCGGGAATTTTTTAGTATAAGAACCCGGGATCACAACACTTCTTGCCGGCACTCTTCCTTTCATTTCTTTGGGTTCGCTGCCGCTGACATCTATTATTTTGGTCGATTGTGTGAGCACGACATTGGCTCCCAGCACCGCTTCTTTTTCCACGATCACGCCTTCCACCACGATACAGCGGCTGCCTATAAAACAGCCATCTTCTACGATCACCGGGGAAGCCTGGAGAGGTTCCAGCACACCCCCGATCCCCACACCACCGCTTAAATGAACTCCTTTCCCGATCTGCGCGCAACTCCCTACGGTTGCCCAGGTATCCACCATTGTTCCTTCATCAACGTAAGCGCCGATATTTACGTAGGAGGGCATCAATACGACATTCTTCGCCAGGTAAGCGCCATACCTGGCGACAGCATGCGGCACAGCTCTTACCCCCAGCTCCTTATAATTTTTTTTCAACAGCATTTTATCATAGAACTCGAAGGGCGCGAGATCCCATGTCTTCATTTGCTGTATACCAAAATATAAAAGGATCGCCTGCTTCACCCATTCATTCACGGTCCACCCACCCTGGGCACCAGGGGCCGGGGGTTCAGCAACCCTTAATCGTCCCTTATCCACTTCTTCAATGACAGCCCGGACCGCATCACTGTATTTATTTTCTTTTACTATGTCCCTGTTGGCCCAGGCTTGAAGTATTAATTCTTTCATGCTGCGAAAATGAGGTATAATTTCGAAATTTTGGATTGGGAGATGGGGAAATTTAGCCAGTGTCTTTAAATCAATTTCCCAATTTCCCAATTACCCTTTTCCCGATTCTTCCTTTTTCCCATTTACTTTTGCCTCTTATGAACATCGGCTATGATGCAAAAAGAGCATTTCACAACAGTACCGGCCTGGGCTATTACAGCCGCACCCTGGTCGGGTTATTGTCACAACAATTCCCGGAGCATCAGTATTACCTGTTCAATCCCAAACCTTCCTCTCAGTTTAAGCTGGAAGGACCCAACCTTCATGAAGTATTACCCCATGGACTTTTTAATACGCTCTTTCGTTCGGCCTGGCGGAGCAGCTGGGTAAAAAGCGATCTCAAAAAGAACAGGATCGATCTTTACCATGGACCCAGTCACGAGATCCCCCTCGGTATCCAGCATACAGGAATAAAATCGGTGGTCACTATTCATGATCTTATACATGAGCGTTATCCTGAACAGTATAACCCCGTCGACGTACGCATTTACCGCAAAAAATTCCGCTATGCCTGTAAGTATGCCGACAAAGTGATCGCCATCAGTGAGCAGACAAAAAGAGATATCATCGAGTTTTATAAAACACCTGAAGAGAAAATTGTTGTATGTTACCAGAGTTGTAATCCCGCTTTCTCCATGCCCGCAAGTGAAGAAGAAAAAAAACGCATTGCCCTCAAATATGAACTTCCCCGTGAATTTTTCTTATCTGTCGGTTCTATTATTGAAAGAAAGAACCTGCTGAATACCTGTAAAGCCATTTCCCTGCTCCGCGATGAACTGGATATTCCATTGGTAATAGTAGGAGATGGAGGTAGCTACAAACAATTGGTAAAGGATTTTATCACCCGGCATGGGCTCCAGGATCATATTATCTTTTTATCCGAAAAAGAAACGGTGAAAAATGACCCGGAATTCCGGTCGCCGGAAACATTTGCAGCGCTTTACCAATCGGCCGTAGCCATGATCTATCCTTCTTTTTTCGAAGGATTCGGGGCGCCAGTACTCGAAGCCCTGTGGAGTCGTTTGCCGGTGCTCACTTCTAACCAGTCCTGCCTCCCCGAAGTGGGCGGAGATGCTGCTTACTATGTGGATCCTTCAAAAGCGGAAGAAATTGCTACGGGTATGAAAAGAATATATAACGATAAGGAATTGGCCGCTACGATGAGGGAGAAAGGATGGCAACATGCCCTGAAATCTTCCCCGGAGATCTATGCGGCGCATATGATGGATATTTATAAAACAGTGACCCGATGAATTTTGAAAACGATATCGAACCCTGTTTACAAACGCTTACAAACGGCGGACTTATTCTTTACCCCACCGACACGGTCTGGGGTATAGGTTGTGACGCCACCAACACCCAGGCTGTCGAAAGGATCTACCGGCTTAAAAAAAGAACCGATGAGAAAGCGATGATCGTTCTCGTGGCTGATGAAAGAGAAGTGTTGCAATATACCGCTGCTCCCGACCTGCAGGTCTTTGATCATTTACTGCAGGTCTCGAAACCCACTACCGTTATCTATGAAGGAGCCATCGGGCTGGCATCCAACCTGCCGGGCAGCGATGGAAGTATCGGGATCCGTATCTGCCGGGATGAATTTTGCCGGCACCTGATCAAACGATTCCGAAAGCCACTTGTTTCTACCTCCGCCAATCTTTCCGGTGAACCGGCTCCGGCGATCTTTACCGGTATCAGTGAACTTATAAAGAAAGGAGTCGACTATATCGTTTCCTACAGGCAGGATGACCAGTCGGTGTCTGAGCCCTCGGCTGTCATCAAATGGGATAACGGGAAACTGACTGTAATACGTCCCTGAAGGTTCGCTTGTTTATCTTTGCCGTTTATGGATATCCATTGCACAGAAAAGGAATTGTTGTTATTAGGTAAGATCGCCCATGCGGCTGCTGCATTGGGAGTGGAAACCTATTTGATAGGAGGTTTTGTCAGGGATAAACTGATGAGAAGGGAAACCAGCGACGCGGATATCGTTTGTGTAGGTGACGGGATTGAACTGGCGAAGGCGGTAGCCAGGCAATTCGACCCGGTACCTCCCGTTGATTATTTTAAAAACTTCGGCACCGCACATATTAAAGTAACCGGTTCAGATTATAAGAATGCTGGGTCTTTTGACATCGAATTTGTCGGGGCCAGGAAAGAAAGCTATCGTTTTGATTCCAGGAAACCGGAAGTAAAGCCGGGTACGGTAAAGGATGACCAGGACCGCCGAGATTTTACCATGAATGCGCTGGCGATCAGTCTTAATAAAAAGGATTACGGTAAACTCATTGACCCCTTCCATGGAGTAAAAGATATAGAGAGTAAGATCATCCGTACACCGATGGAACCGGCTCAAACATTTAGTGATGATCCTTTGCGGATGATGAGAGCTATCCGTTTTGCCACCCAGTTAGGATTTACAATCGAGCCAGGCACCTGGCAGGGAATAAAGGATAACGCTGACCGGATAAAAATAATTTCCCAGGAAAGGATCACCGATGAACTGAATAAGATCATCCTGGCTGCAAAACCTTCGGTGGGTTTTGACCTGCTTTATCAAAGCGGGTTGCTCCGGCTCATCTTTCCGCAAATGGTGGAACTGGCAGGGGCTGAGTACAAGGATGGTCACGGTCACAAAGATAATTTTTATCACACGCTACAGGTGCTGGATAATCTTGCTGCCCATACCTGCGACCTGTGGTTGCGATGGGCTGCTATTTTACATGATATCGCCAAACCCGTGACCAAAAAATTTGAAGAAGGGCATGGCTGGACCTTCCACGGGCATGAAGCGGTAGGGGGGAGAATGGTCCCTAAGATCTTTGCTAAATTAAAACTGCCCCAGCATGAAAAGATGCGGTTGGTGCGAAAATTGGTGGAACTGCATCTCCGGCCCATCAGCCTGACGAAAGAGAACATCACGGATTCGGCCATCCGTCGTTTGTTATTCGACGCAGGAGATGATTTTGATGCACTGATGATGCTTTGTGACGCTGATATCACTTCAAAAAACAGGCAAAAGGTAAAACGCTACCTGGAAAATTTTCAACTGGTGCGGGAACGCTGCAAAGAAGTGGAAGAAAAGGATCATGTGCGCAACTGGCAGCCGCCTGTTACCGGGGAGATCATTATGGAAACATTCGGGTTATCCCCTTCTAAACCGGTAGGGATTATAAAAGACGCGTTAAAGGATGCAATGCTGGATGGTGTTATTCCCAATACCTACGAAGCGGCTTATAATTTCATGCTGGCTAAGGGAAGGGAACTGGGTTTGGCTGTTAAAAATTCAAAAGCTTAAATTTGTTGCATGGCTATTCTAAAATTCAGGGTTTATTTCGAAGAAGATGAAAGTGTTTACCGGGATGTGGTAATCAGGCATAACCAGTCTTTCCAGGACCTCCATGACGGGATCCTGAAAGCGTATGAATTCGACAACAAACATAAAGCTACCTTCTATCGCAGTAACGATCACTGGCTGCGGGGACGTGAGATCTCTCTCGAAAAATATGATAAGGAGTATAAGGCGCCGCCACTGATTATGAGCGAGACAACGATCGGATCGGAGATCAGGGACCCCAACCAACGCTTTGTCTATGTATATGATTTTAACAGGAACTGGAATTTCCTGCTGGAGCTTATCAATGTTTCCAAAGAGGAAAACTCCAAGATCGGTTACCCCTCTACCATCAGGACAGAAGGCATTGCGCCCAGCCAGTATGGTACCAAGGGTTTGCTGGGTCCCAAATTCGCTGATATAGAAGAAAAATATGACCTTACCCAGGTAGGCGAAGGCTTCGGGGAAAAAGATGCAGATGGCGAAGACCTCGGCCTGGGAGATGAGGGGGCAGCGGGGGATGAGGAGGCCGCGGGCGATGACGAAGAAACGATAGCCGGCGCGGAAGAAGTATAATGTCTTTTTGTACAAAGAATAGAACGACCCCGGCCAGTTGCCGGGGTTTTTAACGAAGAGTAATGGCACCTCATAAAACAGTTATAGTGATTGCCGGTCCTACCGCTGTTGGTAAGACGGCCGTAGCCATTGCCGTAGCCAGGCAGTTTAACACCGCCATCATCTCCGCCGACAGCCGCCAGTGCTATAAAGAATTAAAGATAGGTGTGGCCCGGCCTTCGGAAGATGAATTGCGACAGGCGCCACATCATTTCATTGCCACCCATTCCATCCGGGAGGAAGTCACCGCCGCGATGTTTGAAGAATATGCGTTGCAAAAGGCCGGGGAATTATTCCTGGTGCATGATAAGATCGTGATGGTAGGAGGGACGGGACTTTATATACAGGCATTCTGTGAAGGACTGGATGCCATTCCTGCAACTGATCCCGCTATCAGGCAAAGCATTATCAGCGCCTATGAAGAAAAAGGGCTGGCCTGGTTGCAAAGCGAGATAGAGCAAAAGGACAATGCATTTTACAGTTCAGGAGAAATAAAAAATCCCCATCGCCTGATGCGGGCACTCGAAGTGATAGAAAGCACGGGAAGGTCAATTCTCTCATTCCGCAATAAAGAGAAAAAAACAAGGAATTTTAATATCATTAAGACCGGGCTGACCCTGCCCAAAGAACAACTCCATCATCATATTGATACAAGAGTGGACAGGATGATAAAAGATGGACTCCTGGAAGAAGTAAAATCATTGCTGCCTTATCGTGAACTGAAAGCGCTCCGGACCGTAGGGTATACAGAGATCTTAAATCACCTGGATGGGAATAGTTCACTGGAAAAAGCAGTGGAGCAAATAAAAACCAATACCCGGCAGTACGCCAAGAGGCAGATGACATGGTTCAGAAAAGATACCGGGCTAAAATGGTTCGCCCCGGGAGGCATCAATGAGATAGTTGATTGTGTAAATAGCGGGGCGGAATAAAAGTTAGCGTTTCATAAGAAGGCTCCTGTTATTTCCGTCGCTCAACCCGGAGGAATAAACTGCCGTTATAAAATCTTTATTTGCCGGCTCAATAGCCTTGTGTGAAACTTTGCGCAGGGATTCCTGTTTCTGGGCTTCTTTTTTAGAATTCTTCACCTGCTGTTTTTCTTTTGCATCTTTATATACCTGATTAAGGATAAGGACATGCACAGCGGCTAACAGTAATACTCTCTTCATTGGTCCCTGGTTTATTAAGTTGCTAGCAGTGATACCCTGCTGGTATCCGCGGATAAATATTACGGTAAAAAATATGCCAAAAAGATTAAGTCTGGGCCTGTAACAATAGCTGGGGAATGGGGAATTTTTTTCACAAATTCAGGGTATTCCAATCCACATTTTTTTTACAAAATCTAGCTGATTTTCATCGCCTTGCCCCGGTTTCCTCTTTTTCTTGTTCCTTCTCCTCGATGATCACTTTTTCCTTTTTGATATCGATCCGGATCTTGTAAAACAGGCTCATATAAATATTGGCTATCCAAACCAGGGAAAAGCCGCCGATCAGCAAACCCTTCCAGTTGCTGAATACAAGGTGGTAGTCGGTTAAAACCAGCATCCCGATCGTTACATAATGACTGAAACAATATTCACAGGTCAAGAGGTAAAAGAATTTCCTGGCCAGGAGGGAACGGCTTGACTGGCTGCAACGGGTAAAATATTCCCGTGGTTCCCTGAAGACTTCTTCATGGGTAACCGTCCAGGATATACAGGCAACCGGGATTGCCAGTAAAAAAAGATAAATTATCTGTTGACCTAATGTCATAAAATATGTATTAAAAACAACGGGAAATAAAAAAATCTTTCCACTGTAAAATGGAAAGATTTTTTTGGCAAGCTGAATAATCTACCTGTTGCTTCCCCGGTCGCTGCCGCTTTGGCTGCCACCTTCGCTTCCACTTCTGTTACCAGTGTTGCCAGAACGGTCAGTACCGCTTTCCTCATCACTTTGTTCACGGGAACGGGAATCGTTTTCTTTTCCCTGCTGACCCGTGCGTTGCTGTTGTTGATCCCCTTCACGGTCGCGGTTTTGTGAATCCTGGCTTCTTTGATCATCCGTTTGACTGGATTTGCCAGATTGATTAGAACTGCCGGACTGATTAGAACCACCAGATTGATTTGATGTGCGTTCTTCCTGTCCCTGTGAAGACTGGTTACGCTGGTTTACATCCTGGCGATCCTGGTCAGTTCCCTCTTGATTGCCTTGTCGCAGATTATCCTGGCCCTGACCTGTTTGTTCATTTCTTTTGTCAGCACCAGCATTTTTTTGATTTGCCATACAACTTGATTTTGATGTACTTTATTCATTAGAAATTCATGCCGGAAAACGCCTCATCGTTGTAGATTGTTTTCTACAAGTAAGGGTGAAAATTAAACATGTAATAATTTTAATGCTTTTGAGATGGAAGTAGAATCATTTATAACGGGAGAAAAAAGATCTCCTTTCTTACTTGCCCTTTCAAAGAGATTTTGAATAGTGAACTGGGAAGGATGCAGGCGATGATTCACTTCTTTCCACTCCAGCGGGGCCGAAGCAGCAGCCCCGGGTACGGGTCGTAAACTATAAGCGGAAGCCAGTGTCTGGCCACTCCGGTTTTGCAGGTAGTCAATATAGATCCTGTCACCTCTTTTACTGAGGGATCTTTCGAGTGTTGTATTTTTTGGCAATTGTTCCTGGACCAGCGAAGCAATGATATGGGCAAAATCCTTTGCGGTTGTATAATCATATTTATTTTTCAGGGGAATATAGACATGCAGACCTGAAGCCCCTGATGTTTTGCAGTAACCTTTCACACCCGCTTTATCAAGAATCATTTTTGTAGCCAGTGCTGTATCCACCACTTCCGTAAAAGTATTTTTTTTTGAAGGATCGATATCAATAACGATCCAGGTAGGTTTATCAGGGTACTTAGTTGTACTATTCCAGGGGTTCATTTCGATACAGCCCAGGTTGGCCAGGTAAAGGAGGGTGGCTTTATTGTTACACACGATATAATCAATGATCTTATTACTGCTTTCACTTTTTACTTTGAAAACATCTGCATACCCGGGCGCATTCTCGCCGGCATCTTTATGATAAAAACCTTCATCCCGGATCCCGTTGGGATTTCGTTTCAGCGAAAGAGGTCTTCCCTTCAGGTAGGGCAGGATAAAATCAGCCATCTTATCATAATAATCCAGCACATCACCCTTTGTAAATCCTTCGTCGGGCCAGAAGATCTTATGACGGTTGCTGACGGGTACCATGAATTTCCCTGCTTTCATTTCATCATTTTTTTTCGGGTCCGTGATTTCCTCTACAACTTCCTCGTTTAAGTCGTCCCGGTCTTTTTCTTCCCGGAGCCGGAGAAAAACGGGGTGGCGAAATATCTTATCCCTGGTAATCTCTGTATAGGCAATATCCGCTACCAGTTTTGGTCTTAACCAGGTGACATCCCCGTTGAGAGGAACTTTTGATTTAAAAGGCGATTGTTCAGTTTCCAGTGCCTTCATTTGTTTCCTGAGTGAAGAAAGAAGCTTCGCCGGGAAACCTGTACCCACATGCCCCCGGTATTCCCATTGCTTTCCTTTTTTATTTGCCAGCACCAGCGAGCCGAATTCCTTCCGTTCTCCCTTTGGAGCCGTATAACCAACGATCACGACTTCGGTGCTTTGTACATTTTTTATTTTTAGCCACTCCTTACTCCGGTATCCTTCCGCGTAGGCACTTTCTTTTTTCTTTGCAATGATACCTTCGAGTCCCTGTTCTTTCGCTTTTTCAAAAAAAGAGATGCCCTTACCGTCAATATGATCACAATAGCGGATAATGCTGTTCTTCCCGGCCATTTTTTTTAGGATCTTTTTCCGGTCGGTAAGAGGAAGGTTTTCCATGTTCTTTCCATCGAGTTGCAGAATATCGAAAACATAAAAAACAAGGGGATAATTCAGGTGGTTCTCGTAATCCTGCAGTTTCTGGAAATCAGGAAGGTTCTTTTCATTGAGGAGGACGATCTCCCCGTCAAGGATGACGTTGTATTTTATTTTTTTGAGCGTATTCGCAATAGAAGGGAACCGTTCGGAAAAATCGATGCCGTTACGGGAATAGAACTTTGTCGTTCCTTTTTCAATCTCTGCGATCGCCCGGTACCCATCCCATTTGATCTCGAAAAGCCATTCATCGTCATCAAAGGGTGTCTTGGTAACGGAAGCGAGCATGGGTTTAATAAAACGCTGTACCTTTTTCGCTTTCCCATGCCGTATCGATGCAACGGTTGCTGAAGAAGCTTTGCCGTTCCCGGTTTGATCTTCCGCATTGTAGATCTTATTTACAGCGTAGGCATCTTTGTGTTTGATGAGTAGCCAGTTCTTCTCCTCATTTTTCAACCTCACCAGGACAAATTCACCTTTTAGTTTTTTCCCTTTCAATAAAAATTTTATTTCACCCTTTTTAATTGCCTGCAGGGCTTCTTTTTCGGAAACAGGTTCATGCGCGGCATTGACAGCTTCGAAATTGCCGTTGTCCCATATCTCTACTTTCCCCGCGCCATAATTGCCCGCAGGAATAGTCCCCTTGAACGTGATATAATCAACTGGATGATCCTCCACCATTACGGCCAATCTTTTAGTAGCAGGGTTCAGGGAAGGGCCTTTGGGAACAGCCCAGCTTTTTAAAACGCCACCCAGTTCAAGCCGGAAATCATAATGGAGGTGGGAGGCCTGGTGCCGCTGTACCACGAAGCGGAATTTATTGGCGCCCGTTTTTTTCCCGGCGGGTTCAGCCGTTTGTTTAAAATCCCTTTTTTTATTATAGGTCAGCAGGCTCATGAGGCTTTGCGTTTATTGGAAAGACTGGCTTTGAGTTGTTCCATCAGGTCCTTGGTAGTAGAATGAACGACTTTTAGCGGGCTGTAAGCGACGGATTTTCCTTTTGATTTGGCTTTGATGATCTTGAGGAGTTTGTCACTGTAATCGTCCTTGTATTTGGTTACATCAAAAGTTTTGGTCAGCTGGTTGATAAGGCTCATTGCCATTTTCAATTCTTCGGGTTTGCTTTTGGCGGAAGGTAAATTGAGTTCTTTTGGTGAACGGATCTCCTGGGCAAAACGGATCCGGTTCAGTACAATCGCTTTCTCACTGGCTTTGATGATACAGACATGTTCGCGGTTATGCATGACAAATAATCCCACGCCGGCCTTTCCTGTTTTTTGCAGGGCTTCCCGGAGGAGGGCATAAGCACGGACACCGGTTTTTTCCGGTTCGAGAAAATAAGGGCTCTCAAAATACATACTGTCGATTTCCTTCTCGTTGACGAACTGCGTGATCTCGATATGTTTTGTTTTCTCGGGAATAACTTTTTCAAAATCAGTTTTATCCAGGACAACGTATTTTTCATTGACCAGGTAGCCCCGGACAATATTTTCCCAGGCCACTTCTTTACCCGTATTCTCGTTTACCCGTTTGAACCGGATATTGGAAAGATCTTTTTTATCGAGCATAGCAAGGTCGAGTGTGCTGCTTTCCACGGCGCTGAACATCTTGATGGGGATATTCACCAGGCCAAAGCCGATCGAACCGGTCCAGATTGCTTTCATACTAAATGTTTTGGAAAAAGATGGGAAAATGATGCCAAAATGCCGTGTAGCCGGGTTGACCGGGACTATGGGCGGTGCGCCATCCCGTTCAGGATTGATCCGGGCTCTTTGATTCAATGATTTGTAAGAGATTCTTCTTGTCGATCATCCCGGAATGTCTCCATACTATTTCACCGTTTTTGAAAAGGATAAAAGTCGGGACAGCCTGTACCTGGTATTTTATCGCGGCATTCTCCGCTTTGTCGATATTCACTTTTATCACCCGGGCCTTTCCTTCAAGTTGCCGGGCCGTTTCGGTTATCACCGGGTTCATTGCTTTGCAGGGACCACACCAGTCAGCATAAAAATCTACCAGCACCGGGAGGGGAGAGGCTATAATATCGTTGAATGTTTCCATCTGCTTCGGGTATTTAACCATTCTTCTTCAAAAACCCAGCCTGTTTTGCAGGGCGGATTGTTCTGAAAATAAGATAGGCTGAAATACAGCTGATCCCGAGGCAGAATCCGCCGGCCACATCACTGGCATAATGGTAGCGGAGGAGGATCCTGCTAAGCCCGATAGACAACACTACAATTCCCAGCAATACCGAGAGTACTGTTTTCCATTTTTTTGAAAAACCTGTTTTCCAGATAAGCAAGGCTACCACGCTATAAAAGATAAACGAGTGAAAGGAGTGACCGCTGGGAAAACTATAACTGCTTAATTTATCAAATACAGGCATTTCCGGCCGGGATCGTTTAAAAATAAATTTTAGCAACTCCAGCAATACCGTGCTCGCGATCGCGGTTAGGGCAACTCCTGCCGCATCCTTTTTTCGTTTGATGATAAAAAGATAAAGCGCCAGCCCGAAAAAGGCAGAAGCAAGAAAGCCGATAGAGCCAAAAAAAGTGAGCCCGTTAAAAACCTTATCTATAAAAGGGGAGTCATGTGCTTCGAGGAAAGAAATAACATGCCTGTCGAATTGATCTTCCTTTTCCAGGACTACTTCGATAGCCAGGGCAATAAAGCACCCGGTTGAAAGCAGGAAGAGGGTAAGGAGAAAAATAAGCCGGGAAGACAGGGTTTTCGTCATTCTTAGTATAGGGGTTATAGGATTAAAATTAAAGGGATATCCTGAAGATAATCTGAAGAAAGCTTACGGGTCCCTGTCTTCATAGGGCAGTTTAGCCTGGCCCCCAAAACCGTGAATTATATGAGAAGAATATAATTTTCTCTTCGTTTCGTTGTGTTTAGTGATTTGCGATTATAATCTTATGGACGAAATGTTCTTTGCCGATAAATGTCTCAAGTAAGTAGATACCTGCGGGTAAGTAAGATAAATTGAAATCTTTGAAATTTAGTCCCGTCCATCTATAAGTTTGCGTTTCAGCAATTTTTGCACCCAACATGTTTGATAAGGTGAAACTGACTTCTTTCAAAGAGGTCAATTTTATTTTTACAATGAATCGTCCCTGGTTAGGATTAGGAATAACCTGGAAAATTTCCAAACCATTGATATTTGGTATTGCGGTGACAACATTCGTTGCCTGGCAAAGTGTATTGGTGTTGTTTGTTTGATAAATTGATTGAGCACCCGAGCAGTTAGCTTCATAAACCCGGAAACAGTAGTTTGTCGATGGATTGAGCCCGCTGATAATACCTGCGGTGATATTACCATTCAACACAACTTGTTCACCTGCACCGGAATAGATCGGATTTGCTGCAGGATCAGTTCCATTAACAGGATCAGTAAATGAATTCACGGTATTGATTTTAACAAGTCGACGACTCCCGCTACCAGGACTTAAACTGAGCGTGATCTGGTTGGCCGATGGCGTACTGTTGCTGATGATAGCTTGCGAAACCGGAACTATGCAACCTGATGCATTATAGGTGAAAAAATAATTTGCAGAAGCATTCACACAACCTGAATTACATGCATCCGTTGCAGTTACAGTCCAGCGGTAACTAACACCATCTTGCCAGTTGATTCCTGTTAGTGTATACGGGGGTGTCACACAATTCCCGACTGCAATGATATCTGTCGCACTAAAGGGATCAATCCTCAACTCGAAGCGATAAAAAGTGGAGGACGATGTTGTCCAGTTAAAACTTGGATTGGTTGAAACTGTCGGACCGGGGTAAACTGTTATACCCGGTGATAAATTAGAAGGCTGCACCAGTGTCGGGCAGGATGTCGTTGTAGTTTGACAACCGGGGTTATTGGTTGCGGTTGTTGTAAGGTAAATGGAAGAACTACCAATGCAATTTGCTTCATAGACCCTGAAGCAATAATTCGTACTTGCTGAAAGCCCGGTCACTGTTACAAGGTTGGCATTACCATTATAAATTACCTGCTCACCGGAGCCGCTGTAATTCGAATTTGCAACAGGGTCTGTACCATTTGCGGGAGCAGTAAAACTGCTTATCGTATTCATCTTGATAATTCGTCGTGAACCAGTGCCAATAAGGCATGATACCTGTATGCTGTTAGGCCCAACGAAGGCAAAGGAAATCGAATTTGCCTGCGTGCCTGGTGTTGTGCAAGCTGAATTCGTCAACTGGCAAGAAGGATTGTTGGTTGCAATAGTGGTATTATAAACAGATAGGGTACCTGCGCAATTCGCTTCATACACACGGAAACAATAATTAGTCGATGAAGTGAGACCAGTCACGGTAACGTTGGTACCTGTACCATTATATACGACCTGTTCACTGGGGCCCGAATAAACTGAGTTGGCTGACGGATCGGTGCCATTGACAGGTGGCGTGAAAGAGTTTGTTGTGTTGACCTTGACAATGCGACGTGACCCGTTTCCAGCACCAATATTAACCTGGATAGAATTTGTGGATGCTGTGAAAGAAATAATGCTTGCCTGGACTGTTGGGGATGTGCAGGGATTTGTTGTACTCTGGCAGGATGGATTATTGGAACCAGTTGATGTATTGTAAAATGATGAAGTTCCGTTGCAATTCGATTCATATATACGGAAGCAGTAGTTGGTTGAAGAACTAAGATTATTGACCGTTACTGAATTACCTGTGCCGTTATATACAACCTGCTCGCCCCCTCCATAAGATGTATTTGCGACGGGATCAGTACCATTTCCCGGAGGCGTGAAAGAATTCGTCGAGTTAATCTTCACTACGCGCCGGCTGCCGTTACCTGCAATAAAATTCACCGTGATGGAATTCGTAGCTGCAGTGAAAGAACTGATCGAAGCTTGTATGGTCGGAGCGGCGCATGCAGCTATTGTTGTTTGACAAGCAGGGTTGTTGAACGCTGTTGATGTATTGTATAATGAAGAGGATCCATTGCAATTAGCTTCGTAAGTGCGGAAGCAATAATTGGTGTTCGCGCTAAGGCCTGTGACGGCAACGCTATTACCCGTACCATTATATATTATTTGTTCACCCGTACCGCTGTATGTTGTATTCGCAGCGGGATCAGTTCCGTTTGCTGGTGAAGTAAAAGAATTAGTTGTATTTATTTTCACAATACGACGAGCGCCGTTTCCATTTGTCCATGATGTAATCATTGAATTCGAACCAATCCCGGAGAATGTCATATTGCTTGCCTGAATCGTGGGGGCTGTACAACATGTGGATGACGCCCACTGGAAATTCAACGCATAACATGTTGCAGTTGTAAATGTCGAACTGCTAAAAGGGTAAACTTTTGCGTAGACAGTAACCGGGTTTGAAGTTGTATTTACAAAAACAATTTGTTCATTGTTCGTTCCTGTATTATATGATCCTTGAATAATGGTTGAAGTACAGGTAGCCCCAGGGGCATATAATTCCATGTCATAGTTGAAAGGAAGGTTTGACAAGGTGATTGTCAGCGTTCCACAAGCTGCTAGATTAATCTTATACCAATCCTGGTCACCAGCATAGCCAATATTTGCATTTAATGTATAGTTAGAAGTTCCCAAACCGAGTGGGCTTGCGAAAACGTTGGTGGATGTCGTACAATTATCATTGGTTTCAAAATTATCAGTACAAGATCCCCCTCCGCCAATTAAACCAGTAAGATCTGATATTGTTCCATTAAAAAAATCCTGGTCCATTCCTGGGTCGGCGTATGTAGTTGGGTTATTCCCCGCAATGGTGGGTGCAAAAAATTGATGAAAGATCCATGGCCAACTGGACCAGCTTCCGCAAGATGTTGTACCTGGATTCCCTGCCGGATCTGTAGAAATATTATTGGTAGCTATCCAAAGCTTGATATTTGAATTAATAGTTCCGTTATAATGGGGTCGCAGGTTTGCGGCATAACATTTTGTAGTATATAAAACCGGCCATTTCCCGCTTACATTTTGTACAAGCACACACCAACTATTGATCCACTGGGCTAATTGACTGTAGGTATTCCCCTGGGCAATGTATGCGTCAATGAAGGCTGGCTCCATGTCCAGGGCGGCAGGTAAATACCCATTACCTAAATAACTTCCGGCTATGCTCAAAAAATGATTGGCTTCATTTGTTGGAGTATTATTGCTACTGAAGTCAGGTCTTCCAAGATGGTACGCTCCTAAGATCACCCCGTTTGGATTGGAGCTCGTCATATTTGTAATAAATGTGTTGTCGTTTGTATTTACCCCTTCAGTAGCCTTTGCAAAAGCAAAAATTTTACCTGCAGCATAAACGGTGGACCAACTTACAACTCCGTTATAGTGGGAAATATCGACGCCATATATGCCGGAAGAACTGCAGGAAGATGTTGTGAAGCTGGAAGATGTACCATATCCCGAATTAGTGTTGTTGCAATTTGTATTGGCATAAACTCTTAAATAATAGGTTGTATTACAGGAAAGAGCAGAGGTAGAAGCGGATGTTGATGTGGTGTTACCTTGTGCGACACCATTTCCATAAGTAACAGAAGAGCTTGTGCCTACAACCCAATAATAAGTGATGGTTGGACTACCGGAAGGGGTACCAGCTGACCAGGATAAATTTGCAGTAGTTTGCCCTGTTGCTATGCCACTAAGGTTGACCGGGGTGCCAGGTGTTGTGCACCCGGCACTAGTGAACTGACGATAGGCTAACTTGTTATAGGGAGACCCGGAGTTTATTTGACAACCGCCTGGGCCACTTACAAAAGCTGTGGTAAGTAATCGTACTGTCCCTGTAAAAGTTGCTGTCCAGCTTAAATAGGGAGCATTGTTATTAGTACCACAAACATCAGTTGAGAAACACAGCGGGGTTGTCAGGTTAGCTTCATTGAATAAAGTAAGCTGGGCGTCCCATGAAGTTGAAGTGCCGCCATATATTTCGCAGTAACTCCATTCGTAAGTAGTGCCTGCAGTAACATTGAATTTTGTGTAATTGCCTGCATTCATTAATGCCGCACTACCGGTTGCAGGATTGATCAGAACCTGCCACGAGCCGGGAGGTGTATAAGGCGCACCTGAGCTTGGGTATTGCGTTCCAAAATTTGTACATCCTCCCGATAAGCATTGTTGTGCGTTAATCTCTACAAATGACAATAGAAATAAAAGGGTTAACCAAATTAAGGAGTGTATTATTCTTTTCATTTGCTGAAAGTTAATGTATGGTTGAATTGCCACTATATTTCATGGTTGATAATACATGGTTGAATTTTATTACTTCGATATGCGCGGTTGGAGTCGGGGTTTCGAATCTTATGAAATGTTCGCCGTTTCCTGTCTGATCCAGGAAAGCAATTTGAATTACTTGTAGAGGAGGATTATATGTATTTCCCTTGATATCCAAGGTTTTCGTGCTGAATATTTCTAAAGCATCACTCCCGCCAATTTTTATTTTCCGTTTTGATAGATTGGATTTGTTGAATTCGGATTTATAAATCTTATAGAGATCTTTACCGTATGGTGGCAGATGATATTCAATTGAAAAAATCGAATTACTTAATGTATCACTAAAACTAACCATAACAGAAAGTATATTTCCATGAGTATTTATGGAATTGAATTCGGTTCCTATCTGGTGCCAGGTATCCGGGTATAAAAATGTAAGTGCGATATTTTTATAGCTATAACTTTTCCAGTTGGTCGGAATTGAGTCGTTATGAACGGAAGGGGAACCGGCGTCTGATGGTAATATTGAGATTATGTTATTATTTGAAGGGGAGTCACTTTTTAGTAATTGTGTTTCTTGATTATTTTGAACGATAGGTTCAGATTTATTGTGTGAACCTTTAAGCACTTCAGCCTGTTTAGAAACATTTTTCCAAATGACCAGACCGATAACAAAAATTATCAGTATTAATAATACTCCTATTGCAGACCTCTTCCTCATATACCAGATACCAGAAGTGATTTAGATAAAAATGCGATGTTGTATCTCAAGTAGGCGGTTCGTATTCTGAAAGAAAAAAATAGCAGTATGAACGAGATATGGCAGCGATATTTTTATGGTAAGAGTTCTGGTATCAGAAAGGTAAAAACATTTTACACGCTAAAAAAAATATTTTCTAACTGATGCTCAATAGGCGAATGGTAAAAAATGCAGGAATTTGATGTGTGCTAACCACATCAAACAGAAAAAAACCGGGGTGAAGCAGGGATAAATAGAGCTGATACCTGTAATCCCAGGCTTTTTTGTTGCTAATGTCCAATTCCATATTGGTATTTATTGCTCTATGGGTTTTCCATTTACACGACGTGCAGAAAGTAACCTTAGCCAAGGTTCACATGTCTGTATGTAGTGGCTTCAAAGCTTTTTTATCATCCGTGACAGACAGTTATTGAGGCTTGGGCTGTAGTTGGTTCCTGATCTTCTTCCAGAAAAGGACTGCGGTTTTAGTTCTAGGATATACTTGCTTTAATGTATCAAAATTGTTGTGTTGGATTTGTATTCAAGACCTTTCAAGCTCAATACCAGAAGGATTTTCAGAAGAAAGATACCCAATAAAATGATTTTATAGCTCCTTTAAAGCACCCTCTTAAGCACTTGTTGCGCGAGTGAAAATTCAAATGGAAAATGATTGGTTTCCTGAATATTCGTAAACTGGAATGGCAAGATCAAATGAGGCTGCCGAGCCGGGGTATGAGCGTAAAATGATTAAACCCGCTACCTGAGCGGGTTTAATCATCATTCCTGCGGACCGGACGGCCATCTTGCAATGACCCTAATTCCTTGTCCATCAATATATTTCAAAAGCCAAAAATGCGAGAATATCCGAATAAATACCTTTCAAAATTTCAACGATGGCAGATTCATGCCTTGAGCGATGACCAAAATCAGGATTTATTGCTTCTTCAATTTCTTTTCTTCCGGCAATCATTGCTAATTTAAATTTTTTCAAATCACTTCGTCGCTGTTCAAGTGTTGACGGACCGTCATGCAAAAAGGAATTCCGTTGATTGGCGAGAATGGTATGAAGTTCGTCTGCTGCTGGTGCTAAAATATTTGTTGCCATATTTTTTGATATTATTATGTGGGAAGAAATATGCTTAAGATTGAAGCCGGCGGGCATTTTTCGCTGCATTAATTAATCGGTAGGCCATTTTAGGAAATAGCCGGTGCAGCAGGTAAACCAGTTTGGTGTCACCGACTCGTATAGTGAACTTATTCTTTTTGATCCCTGCAATCAATGCGTTCACCAATTTTTCCGGAGTGATCCCTTTTGACTCGAGGTTTTCTGTCATGCTTGTTGCTACCACAGGTGGTAATAGCTCAAACACTTTCACTGTGCTATTCAGTATTTTTAAATGATCTCTCAGCGACACCGTGTAAAAGCGAACGGCCGCTTTGCTGGCAGCGTAGGTTGGAGCAAGATTGAATGGTACATAACTTAAGACGGAAGAAGTATTGATAATGGCAGCTTCTTTCCTTGACTTCAACATCTCCATGAACAGGTTGTTCAGGCGGATAACCCCCAGGTAGTTGATATCTATTTCATACTTTGCGAGTTCGAAATGTTTATCATTGGCTATTCCAAGATTCTGTGGGCCGCTCATAACACCGGCATTATTGTATAAGATGTCAATTCCTCCGAGCTCCTTAATCTTATTGAAAAGTAACTGAGAATCATCTGCATCGGCTACATCGCTTTTTATAGCAGTCAATGCAGGATATGACTTTTTGGCTTCGTCCAATTTTACCTGGTTCCTGCCGGTGATTATCACTTTTGCACCATTGGATAAAAATTGTTTCGCTGCTTCCAGGCCGATACCTGCGGTACCACCTGTGATCAATATTGTTTTTCCTTCTAGTTTCATGATTTTATTTTTAATTATTTATAAATTCTTTAATACTGTTTATGCGGCAAATTGGTTTAGATGATAGTCGATGTGCATCATTAACAGTCTTCCCCATTCAT
This sequence comes from Chitinophagaceae bacterium, assembly GCA_039921505.1. GTDB lineage: Bacteria > Bacteroidota > Bacteroidia > Chitinophagales > Chitinophagaceae > JJ008. The sequence continues at coordinate 13,488 of JBDSBR010000013.1, read as the reverse complement.
TGTCGCTCATACGACCAAATAAAGGATGCGGCCCCCAAGTAGAAGTGGTTTTACTGTTACATGCTTTATTGATTATTTCAATCAGCAATTTTTTTTCGTACTCAAAGTCAAAATGTTGGGTTGGTGGTATTTTAAAATTTAGCGGTATTTGCAATCCTTTTGGCTGTTCTGAAAGTAAGTCCACCAATATCCATTTAAATAATGTTCTTGATAGCAAATAACTTTCATCTGTCAGGTCAAAATAGCCCAACGCACTTCCAGTTGCCAAATTCAAATGATGCAACATCTGTTCAGGGCTCATAGTACCCCATTGCCTTTGGGATTGTGGAGTAATGCTGTTTACTCTGTTGGTTAATGCCTGTAACATTTTCTCTGTAAAGAAATCCTTTCCCTGTATTCGCTTCTTAAAAGGTTCTTTCAAGGTGGCAATTAATATTGGCAACGTACTTTTTAGTAAATACTTATTAATGATGCTTCTTTTAAGTTTTGCTTTTCGAGACATTTCAATAATTGGATTTAATTATTTTGAAGAAAAGTAGTAATGTATTGTGTTGTCAATTCGGGATATTGAAATTGCATGGCATGACCTGAATCAGGTAAAATAATATGCTGAACTGTAGGGGCTTTTTTTAAAAGCGGGAACCAATTTTCAACAGCAAAAGAAATGTCGTGGTCCGAAGAAATGACTAAAACAGGGGTACTGAGTGTTGCATAAGCTTCTCTAAACTTGTCTTTATCTTCTTCTAATTGTGGGACCACAGCAAAATACCGATTGAATATTTCCTGCGTAGCTGGAATTTTAGATACATCAGCATGAGCAAAAATCCTATCTCTTGATGCAGCGGCAGCGGCTCTGCTTTTTTCTGATGTAGGTTCATAGAAAATTACCACAGCATCCTCAAAATCATTTACTGGTTTTAGGGCTCTTTCCATAAATGCCTGCTCTATACCCATTGCATTTTTACCCATAGGGTTACTACCAATAACTATTGTTTTAAGCACCCTTGCCGGACTTAAGAAAGTAACATATTGTGCTACCAAACCACCGTACGACCAACCCAGGGCATTGAATTTGTCAATCTTTAAATAGTCGGCAAGCTTTATAACTTCGGCTGCCACTTCTTTTATATCTGTAGGCAATTCACCTTCAGAATAACCAATACCGGCATAATCAAAAGTGATGACTGTATTGCTCTGGGCCAGTAGGTCAAGAAAAAGAGGGTCCCAGGTGTCCAATGTGCCACGGAAACGATTGGTAAGAATAATGGGTGAGCCTTCTCCAAATTTTCGATAGGCTAATTTTTGATTGTCGATGATTGCATAAAGTGTTTCTGTTTTTGATGCTTTGTGTATCATTTTTGCTGTTTTAAATTATTAATAGTAAGTTTGCTTGCATATTGCAAGTGTAAAGGTATAAGATTACTTTCAAATTGCAAGTAATATTTTAAAAATATTTATTTAATGAAAAAATCACAAAAAAGGTCAAACTGCCCTATTAGTTGCTCACTTGATATTTTTGGAGACAAGTGGTCTTTGCTCATCATCAGGGACATGCTGTTTTTTCAAAAATCAACCTATGGCGACTTTTTGAAATCGTCAGAAGGAATTGCTACAAATATTTTAGCATCAAGGTTACTTGGATTAGAAGAAAATAAACTCATTGAAAAGCTGGAACACCCCGACAGCAAAGCAAAAGTTTTGTATAAACTCACCCCCAAAGCAATAGACTTATTGCCCATTATTCTCGAGATTCATTTATGGGCAGACAAATATTTTACCATTCCCGCCGACATAAAAGCGATGATAAAAGAGGCAAAAAAAGACAAAGAGGCCTTTGTAAAAATGATGACAAAGGAGTTGAAAAAGCAAGTGGATACAGAAAAAAGCAGTAGCTAACATGAACTGTGAATAAAACCAAACAAATTTTGATCTTTTTCAGGGGAGGGTCGTTATGCGTCAGCAATGTTGCAAGATTCTGAAAATCAATACCCTGGTTCTAAAATGGAGTAAAAACAAAAAAGGACTGCAAATTGCAATCCTTTTTTACTGCGGACCGGACGGGACTCGAACCCGCGACCTCCGCCGTGACAGGGCGGCATTCTAACCAACTGAACTACCGATCCTTGCTTCGCTTCGCTCGCCATGACGGCTTTATATAAGTAAAGACGTCAATGAACGACTCGTTTTCAGGACGGCAAAGATAACCCTGCACTCCTTTTCAGCCAAAAGTTTTTCAGCACTAATCAGGTCCCGGCAACAGCTAACTGACGTTAAATAGACGGGAGTAGTCATTATATAAAAACCATATACGAACAGGAAAAATTGGTATATTTTTGAATCACCTAAAACTACTCGCCATGAGACCTTATCATTTTCTTTTTGTCCTGTTATTGTTGGCAGTCGCCAATAGCCAGGCCCAGTGGGAATCCAGGCACGGTCTTTCTCCCGCCCAATACCAGGCATTTGCTACCGAATCCGCCAACAAAGGCTTACGTCCCATCTCTGTCAGCGGCTACACCGATGGGGGCGCCGAACGTTATGCGGCGATCTATGGAAAAAAAGGCGGCCCCGAATGGGTCACCAAACATGGACTTTCAGCTGCGGAATACCAAACACAAATAAACGCTCTTGCCGCACAAGGCTATGTGATCAGTTTTATTTCCGGTTATGAAGTAGGCGGCCAGGTAAAATATGCCGGTATCTGGGAAAAAAAGAATACCAATTATATCGCCCGGCACGGACAGAATGGAACACAGTTCCAGGCAGAATTCGATGCGAATACAAAGAACGGGTATCGCCTGGTCTTTCTTACCAGTTACGAATCCGGCAATACTGCTAATTATGCTTCCATTTACCAAAAATCACCTGGGCCTTTATATTATGCGCATGCAGGTTTGGATGCCGATGCATATCAACAGGTATACAGCGAACATATAAAAGAAGGTTTTCGACTCGTAGTTGTATCGGGTTGCAATGTTGGCGGTAAGGATTATTATAGCGGGATATGGGAAAAATCTGCAAGTCCGCTGGCTTTTGCCAAACATGGTATCAAAGCAAATAATTATCAGAATGTTTCCGATAATTTCTACTACCAGGGTTACAAGCCAGTATTCATAACAGCTTTTGCCTCCAGTGGTACCGAACGTTTCAACGGGATCTGGGAAAATACCAATATGTCGGGCGCCGATATTGAAAAGATCGATGATGCCGTAAAAGGTTATATGAGTACACAGAATGTAAAAGCTATGTCGCTGGCCGTTTGCAAAGATGACCGTCTCGTGTTTGCGAAGGGCTATGGAGATGCCAATCCTTCCACCGGCCAGGATATGAGTCCTTCCTACTCGCTGCGTATCATGAGTATTTCAAAGCCGATTACCAGTACCGGCATCATGAGACTGGTGGCGAATGGAAGCCTCAATCTCGATAGAAAAGTATTCGGACCCGGCAGCATCTTCGGATCCAAATACGCATACCCGCAAAGCAATAAAAGCAACCTGGAAAAGATCACCGTACGGATGTTATTGCATCATGTATCAGGTCTGAGGACCTGTAATGGCGAAACCCCTTTCTGGACATCTACCAGTGCTTATTCGGATTGCATGAGTGTATTATTGAACGATACTAAACTTTTCAAATTCGCACCGAACACGCAGGCCAATTATGCCAATACCAATTTTTTCATACTGGCAAGAATCATCGAGCAGGTAAGCGGACAGAATTATGAAGCGTTTATACGGACTAATGTACTTACTCCTTCCGGCGTTGGAAACTCCATGTATGTAGGTGCTACCGATGGAAAGCCGGGCAACAATGAACCTTCCGGTTATACACCGATGAATAATATGAACCTGAAAATGTGGGATGGTTTTGGTGGCTGGGTGGCCCGCCCCATCGACCTGCTCAAAGTATTGGTGCGGTTTGATGGGTTGAAACAGAAACCTGACCTAATCTCCGCAGCCTTACAAGATACCATGACCACCACCACTTCTATGAGTAATGGCTATGCACTGGGATGGATCGCGGACAGTAAGAAACAAACGCATAATGGTTGTTTTGGAGGCACGCGTTCCTTCCTGTACTATGATATCCCGACTGGTTTGAGCTTCGCCGTTATCATTAACGACGACCCAACCAATGACGCATGCGGATGGACCATGCAAAGTACCATCCTGGGTGCGATCCAGAAAGTATCCAAATGGCCGGGCTACGATCTATTTTAATGGGTGTAAATTAATAATAAGAACCCCGGCGAAAATTCTCCGGGTTTTTTTGTGGATTTTTGCTGTTGATCAGCCCTGCCTGCATATCGCACGTATAATTATATAATCCTTAATTTAGCCGCACATTTACAGCCTATGCCAACCGATGCTAACAGACAGTTTTTGGATTTTGAAAAGCCCATCAAAGACCTGATCGATGAGATCGCCAGCATGAAGCATCGCCAGGAAAAAACCAAACTGGATCTCAGCGATACCATATTAAAACTGGAACAAGGGATTTTAGACAAGCGGAAAGAGATCACCGCCACTCTTAGTAGCTGGCAACGGGTACAGCTCAGCCGTCACCCCGACAGGCCCTATACCATGAAATATATTGAGAAAATGACCGACAGCTTTGTCGAGTTATTTGGTGACAGGAACGTAAAAGATGACAAGGCGATGATTGGCGGTTTTGCCAGTCTCGGCGGCGAGACCGTGATGCTGATAGGGCAGCAAAAAGGAATCAATACCAAAATGCGGCAGATGCGGAATTTTGGAATGGCCAATCCCGAAGGGTACCGCAAAGCGCTTCGCCTGATGAAGCTGGCCGAAAAATTCAATAAACCTGTCATTACTCTTATCGATACCCCCGGCGCTTACCCGGGGCTGGAAGCTGAAGAAAGAGGACAGGGAGAAGCCATCGCCCGGAATATCTATGAAATGATCCGGCTGAAAGTCCCGGTGATTTGCGTGATCATCGGTGAAGGTGCCAGTGGCGGCGCCCTTGGAATCGGTGTGGGAGATAAGGTACTGATGATGGAGAATACCTGGTATACCGTCATCAGCCCTGAAAGTTGTTCTTCCATTCTCTGGAGAAGCTGGGATAAAAAAGAAATAGCCGCAGAACAATTAAGACTGACCGCGGAAAAAATGCTTGGCTTTGGTTTGATAGATGGTATCATTCCCGAACCGGTAGGAGGGGCCCACTGGGACTACGACCAGTCCGCACAGATATTAAAAGAATACCTGGCACCCGTGCTGAAGGAATTGAAACAACAAACACCGGAATACCGGGTGAATGCAAGGATCGAAAAATTTGGGAAGATGGGATTCTGGGAAGAGGTGTAGATACGTGTAGATACAAGGCATGCCTTGTATCTACACGTATCTACATACCAATAAATAATTTTCAATTTTCAATAAATGTCATTAAAAAAGAAATTCACGGGAACAGGTATCGCGATTGTAACGCCATTTCATGCGGATGGAAAGATTGACTGGGAAAGTTTTGCGAAACTGGTCGAATACTGGATCAAAGGAAAGGTGGAATACCTGGTGGTACTGGGTACGACCGGTGAAAGTGCAACCGTACATGGGAATGAGAAACAGGAAGTCTTTTCTTTTGTCGCAAAAGCTGTAGCAGGACGGATACCATTGGTGGCAGGTATTGGTGGCAATGACACGAACGAAGTGATCGAAGGGTTCAGGAAATTTGATCTTACCGGTTACGATGCTATCCTTTCTGTGTCTCCTTATTATAATAAACCCAACCAGGAAGGGATCTTCCGGCATTATAAAGCATTGGATGCGGCAACGCCCTTACCAATAATTATGTATAATGTTCCCGGTCGTACTGGACAAAGTGTAACGGCAGAAACCCAGCTCCGCATTGCCAGGGAATGTAAAAATGTCTTTGCCACCAAAGAAGCCAGTGGGAATTTTGACCTGGTCAACCAGATCATTAAAAACAAACCAGAAGATTTTATGGTCATCAGTGGAGATGATCCCATTACGTTGCAAATGATCGCGGGAGGGGCAGAAGGCCTGATCTCTGTTGTGGCAAATGCATATCCATTGGAGTATTCCGAAATGGTCCGCCATTGTCTTAAAGGAAAGTTTAAAGAAGCAGAAAAACTCCACTCTAAATATATCGACATCATTGCTTCGATGTTCGCTGAAGGAAGTCCCAGCGGGGTTAAAGCATATTTAAGCGAAATGGGTCTTTGCCAGAATACTTTCCGTTTACCGGTCTGGAAAGTGAGTGATGATCATCAGGAGAAGATCCGGAAATTAATGAAAGATGCCGGGTGATAAAACTTCTCGTTAATTTTACACATGATCAAACCGACCCTTTCTATAGCCTTCCTGTTATTTGCTTCCTCTCTTACTGCTCAAACCAGCACCCGTTTGGAGATCAGGTCACTGCCTGCTTACCATGCTACCGGCAGCAGTATCTATATGGCAGGCTCCTTCAATGGATGGAATCCCCAGGATGAACAATACAAATTTAAAAAAGATGAGAAGGGGAATTATTTCCTTGAAATAAAACTGGATCCGGGCAAATATGAATACAAAATAACCCGGGGCGGTTGGGATAAAGTGGAGTGTAAAAAAGGAGGTGCGAGTATAGAAAACCGGTCACTGACAATACCTCCCGGAGTTTCTGTGCAATTGGATATAGAAGAATGGGCCGACAGGATACCAGCGAAGCCACGCGTAAGTACTGCCAGTAAACATGTCCATGTTATTGATACAGCATTTCTCATCCCGCAACTAAAAAGAATAAGAAGAGTATGGATCTACCTGCCGGAGAATTATGCAAAAGGAAATCGCTACCCGGTATTATATATGCACGACGGGCAGAATGTTTTTGATGATGCTACTTCCTTCGCCGGAGAATGGGGCGTGGATGAATTCCTGGATTCTACAAAATCGCAGCCTTGTATTGTCGTGGCGGTTGATCATGCCGGGGATAAGCGGAATAATGAATATTCTCCTTACGATATGGAACGATTTGGAAAAGGAGAAGGGGCTGCTTATGTTGATTTTCTAGTCAACACATTGAAACCTTATATTGATAAGAACTACCGGACGCGGAAGGACAGGGAAAACACTTTTATTGCCGGGAGCTCCATGGGGGGATTGATTTCGATGTATGCAATATTGAAATATCCAAAGACATTTGGCGGGGCCGGAGTTTTTTCACCCTCCTTCTGGATAGCACCTAAAATTTATGATGCAATAAAAGAAAATGGAGAGAAGATTAAAGGTAAAATTTATTTCTACGCCGGTAAGCAGGAGGGGGGCAATATGGTAACGGATTTGCTAAAGGCATTTGAAAAGATGTCGGATGTTTCGAAAGCCGGGATGACAACGGTGATCAGGGATGGCGGGAAACATACTGAAGCGACCTGGAGAAAGGAATTCCCGTTGTTTTATTCCTGGCTACTTCCTAAAAAGTAATTTTACCAGGTCCCGGTATGGAAAGTGAGCGACAAGCATCATCTAAAGATCAAAGAGTTAATGAAATGTAATGCGCATTTTATTTTTGACGATAATCTTGGTTTGTCTGGGGGGAAGCGTATGTCTTTCACAGGATAACAAAGAGGTTAACCTTACTACACTTTTAGAAATTACAGAGAAGGGAGATTTCAGAGAAATACGCCAACTTATTTTGGTATTGGATTACCAGGTCAGGGATAGCATTATGAGCAAACACGGGGCTCTTTTCTATTCTGCGAGGGACCGGGTAGACACGGGAAATATCATTCACTGCAAGGCGAACAGGATGATGAAAATAGAATTATTGAGTTTCAGCACCTGTAGCAAAGATAAATATGAGGATTTTAAAAAGCAGCTTGCCTCTGCAGGATTTATTTCTTCAGGAGTTTACAAAGGGGATAGAAAAATAAAAGTGTTCAAAACAAATACAATAGAATCCGAACACTTTGAAAAAGGCAGCATGCAGGTGGATGCAGATACCTGGACAATTAACGATGGGCCGTTAATTTATGCGATTTACGTCATGAAATTTTAGCTCTCAGATCTCGTAACATACTCCTTCCAGTGCCAACTCTGCAGCAGGAAAAATCTCCCTTGCTTCTGCTTCAAATTCTTCCAGTGTATCATACTTACTGCTGAAATGCCCGATCAGTAATTTCTTGACTCCCGCTTTTTTAGCTATTTCCGCCGCCTGTTTTGTGGTAGAATGAAATCGGCTTTCAGCTCTTTCTCTCAGGTTGTCGAGATAAGTCGTCTCATGATAGATCATGTCTGCTCCTTTGATATGAGGGATCAGCGATTCATCATATTTTGTATCGGCACAAAAAGCATAGCACTTGCCGGGTTCCCCGGGTTCTGTTACGAGCCCGTTTTCAATAACCGTCCCGTCTTTACGGGTATAATTTTCCCCATTGGTAAGCCGCTCATAGAACGAGGATGGTATTTCATATTCTTTTGCCTTTACCGGGTTAAGTTTCCGGGCTCTCTTTTTTTCATGAAAGGAAAATCCATAACATTCGATCCGGTGATTGGTGCGGAAACATTTTACCGTCAGTTTCTCATTATCCAGCAGGGTGGCTGGCTGGGTTACGGCATGGATATGCAAAGGATAGCATAATTTCGTATCTGCCACCTTGAGTTGCAGGTCAATGATCTCTTTCAACTGGGAGGGGCCAAATACATGTAATTCCTGTTGGTGACCGAGCAGGCTCAGCGAATTGATCAGCCCGATAAGCCCAAAATAATGATCCCCGTGAAGGTGCGAGATAAAAATATGGGAGATCCGGCTCCTTCTTATCTTAAAATTGATCAGCTGGATCTGGGTGCCTTCGCCGCAATCCACTAAATAATTATTCCCATCCAGCGTCACTACCTGGCTGGTAGGATGACGGTCAAATGCAGGCACAGCGGAGTTATTGCCAAGAATGGTAACAGCGAACATGAAACGGTCAGTGATTTTTTGGTGTGTTAGTGATATGCGTTAGACCCGATTTAAAAGCAATTAGCTGCACACAAAGGCTCTAGGCATTAGGCATTAGGCTTTAGGCTCTTCGCTCTCCGCTCTTCACTCTCCGCTCTCGGCTCTATTCCTCTCCCTTCATGAACTCTCGTTCTATCTCCTCCATCTGCACAATATCCCAGGCCTCACTTTGGGTGGGTGTAACATTCATCATTTCTAAAAGTTCATTTTTGTCGAGGAAATCTTCTACCGCCGGCTGCATTTCGCAGATGACAAAAGAGGCGCCTGACTCGTAGAATTTTTGCTGGATATAGACCAGCTTTTCCGCTGCAGGAATATCAATGGACTGCAGTTCTTTTAGTATCAGCACCAGGTTTTTAACGTCATTTTGGAGGTAGGGTAATAAACATTCACCCAACTCGTCTGTCATTGTAGCAGAAAGGGAAGGCCCGGCAACCGTGATGGCATGAAATTTCTCTTTGGTATCGGTTTTGACCTGCATAGTTAGTAGTTTAATTTGTAAAAGCCGGCAGTCTCTCTTCGCTTCTTTGCTAAGGTGGATAAGCCTGAAAAATCACAAAATGGCCCGCCTTGAACAACTTAAATTATCAACATTCCGTTTATAAGTACGGTAGAACAGGAACCAAATTTATTCGTTAATATTGTATAACAACCAATTATCTAAAAATGGATAATAATTTTTCAGCACAGGTTAAAGAAATCATCTCCTTCAGCAGGGAAGAAGCGCTTCGGCTGGGTAATGATTTTATCGGCACTGAGCACCTGCTGCTCGGGCTGATAAGAGAAGGAGATAATACAGCGGTCCGTATCCTTAAAAGCTTTAATGTAGACCTTTATGAGCTTCGAAAGGAAATCGAACTGGCGGTAAAGGATAAGACGGGTAAGAATATTGCTAATATCAATAGCCTGCCCCTAACCAAGCAGGCAGAGAAAGTGATCCGGGTAACGGTACTCGAAGCAAAGGCGTTAAAAAGTGCCACGGTAGAAACCGAACACCTGATGCTTTCTATTCTCAAGAACAAAGAGAATATTGCAACTCAAATCTTAAATCAATTCGACGTGGATTACGATCTTTTCAGGCAGGAGCTGGGCATCGTTAAATCAAACGATCCCCGTGCCGAATTCCAGGATGAGAATGATGACGATTTTGACGAGGAGAAAAAATATTCCCAGTCAAAAGGAAGCAAGCAACCCGGTAATGCCAAAAGCAAAACCCCGGTGCTGGATAATTTCGGCCGCGATATTACGAAGATGGCTGAACTGGGAGCATTGGATCCCATCGTTGGCCGTGAATCAGAAATCGAAAGGGTATCACAGATACTTTCAAGGCGCAAAAAGAATAACCCCATCCTTATCGGTGAACCTGGTGTGGGTAAGACGGCCATCGTTGAAGGGTTGGCTCTTCGTATCGTTCAGCGGAAAGTCTCCAGGGTATTGTTTGACAAAAGAGTTATTTCTCTTGATCTTGCTGCGCTCGTAGCAGGAACAAAATACCGTGGCCAGTTTGAAGAGAGAATGAAAGCTATCATGAACGAACTGGAAAAGAACAGGGATGTGATCCTTTTTATTGATGAGTTGCATACGATCGTTGGCGCCGGTGGTGCGAGCGGTTCGCTGGATGCCAGCAATATCTTTAAACCTGCGCTTGCAAGAGGCGAACTCCAGTGCATCGGTGCTTCCACACTTGATGAATACCGCATGTATATCGAAAAAGATGGCGCCCTTGACCGTCGTTTCCAGAAAGTAATGGTGGATCCGCCAAGCGTAGAGGATACCATCCTGATCTTGAACAATATCAAATCAAAATACGAAGAGTATCACAATGTGAACTACGACCAGGAAGCAATCGATGCCTGTGTGAAACTCAGCGACCGCTATGTAACGGACAGGTTATTGCCCGATAAAGCGATCGATGTAATGGATGAAGTGGGAGCCAGGGTACACCTGAAGAACATCAATGTGCCTGAAAATATCGTTGACCTGGAGAAAAAAATAGAAGACGTAAAGAACGAGAAGAATAAGGTCGTGAAGAGCCAGAAATTTGAAGAGGCGGCTTCTCTCAGGGATACCGAGAAAAGATTACAGGAAGACCTGGAAAAAGCCAAGAACGTATGGGAAGAAGAAAGCAAACACAAGCGTTATCCCATCGGTGAAGAAGATATCGCGGAAGTGGTGAGCATGATGACCGGTATTCCTGTAAAAAGGATGGTGCAGGCAGAAACAGAGAAACTGCGCAAAATGGCAGAAGACATGAAGGTTATGGTGGTTGGACAAAATGAAGCCATTGCCAAAGTGGTAAAAGCAATCCAGCGGAACAGGGTAGGTCTGAAGGATCCCAGGAAACCGATCGGTTCATTCATTTTCCTCGGCCCTACCGGTGTAGGTAAAACCGAACTGGCGCGTGCTTTATCAAGGTATATGTTCGATTCAGAAGACTCTTTGATCAGGATCGACATGAGTGAATACATGGAAAAATTTACGGTGAGCCGTTTGATCGGTGCGCCCCCGGGCTACGTGGGTTATGAAGAAGGTGGCCAGCTGACAGAAAAAGTGAGACGCAAGCCTTACAGTGTGATCCTTCTTGATGAAATTGAAAAAGCGCACCCGGATATCTATAATATATTATTGCAGGTATTGGATGACGGGCAATTAACGGATGGCCTTGGACGTAAAGTTGATTTTAAAAATACCCTGATCATCATGACCTCGAATATCGGTGTCCGCCAGCTGAAGGATTTTGGCGCCGGTGTCGGTTTTGCCACTGCTTCAAGGGTAGAAAACGAGGACGAAGCCAATAAAGCGGTGATCGAGAAAGCGCTGAAAAAGACCTTTTCACCTGAATTCCTGAACAGGATCGATGATGTAGTGATCTTTAACAGCCTGACCAAGGAGAATATCTTTAATATCATTGATATCCTGATGAAGGGTGTCCTGAAAAGGCTCGCCAACCTGGGATTCAGTCTTGAGCTGACCGAATCTGCCAAGTCATTTCTCGCCGAGAAAGGCTATGATGTAGCATTTGGTGCCAGGCCGCTTCACCGGGCGATCCAGAAATACCTGGAAGATCCCCTTGCCGAAGAGATCCTCAACCTGAACGTAAAGGCCGGCGATGTGCTGATAGCAGATACTGATGTAGAGAACACCAAAATTTCTTTTTCTTTTAAGGAAAAGGCAGAGGAAAAGTCAAAAGCGTAAAATAACTCAGAATAAAAGAGTAAAGGAGTACCAATCTACGGTGCTCCTTTTTTATTTTTGTAAGAGATGGAATGATAAGAACGCGGAGATGATACTTCATCCTCCCTCAAAGAATTTAATACTTAAAACTACGTTGGCAAAAAAGATCATAATCACCATCGATGGCTGGTCAAGTTGCGGTAAAAGCACCCTGGCCAAACAACTCGCCAAAGAGCTGGGATATGTATACGTCGACAGCGGCGCTATGTACAGGGCCATAACTCTTTATTTTCTACGTAATAATATCGACCTGGCGGAGAAGAAAGAAATCAGGGATGCATTAAAAAGTATCAATCTTGAATTCGTTTTCAATGCGAAGAGTAACAGCAGTGAAATGCACCTCAACGGGGAGAACGTGGAATACGTTATTCGCGACCTGCTTATTGCGGAGAAGGTAAGCGATGTCGCCGCCATCCGGGAGGTGAGGGAATTTGCCGTAGCACAGCAGCAGAAGATGGGAACAAAAAAAGGTATCGTGATGGATGGACGTGATATCGGCACGGTTGTTTTCCCAAAGGCTGAGCTGAAGATATTCATGACGGCCGACAATGCCGTACGGGTACAACGGCGCTTTAAAGAATTGTACGAGAAGAACCCGAATATTAGTATTGAAGAAGTGAAGGACAATCTCGAAATGCGTGATTATATTGACTCTCACCGCGAGATCAGTCCCCTCCGGAAAGCTAAGGATGCGCTGGAACTGGATAATACTAACCTGACCGAGAAGGAGCAATTCAACAAGGCCCTTGCATGGGTTCGGGAGCAAAGCGAGGGTAAGTAATTCCGGCTCCGGCAACTGCTTTTCATTCCATTAGTTTATTTTTATAGCAAATCAACCGCTTTGGGGAAATCAACATTCAGGCTGATCCAACCTTTTCTCGTATTACAGATTATTATCCTGGTCGGTATACTGGGATATATGTTCATTGAGCATGCCTCTTTCGTGGACTCTCTTTTCATGACCACGATTTCCATTACTACGGTTGGCTATGGAGAAGTGGTCCCGCTAAGTGTGGCCGGTAAATGGTTCACTATTTTCCTGCTGATAACAAGCTGGGGAACTTTTGCCTTTGCCATCACCCGTATTACACAATTCGTGGTAAGCGGGGAGATCAACGAATATTTTAAAATCAGAAAACTTATGAAGAATATTGCTGCCCTCGAAAACCATGTCATCCTTTGCGGTTATGGGCGGAACGGTCACCAGGCTGCACAAATTCTCCGCTCGCATGGCGTGCCCTTTGTCGTCATCGAAAAGGATGAACAACTGATCCATAAAAAATTATCCGAAGG